>JBGPGH010000008.1:0-134352 GCA_041483735.1 Gemmatimonadaceae bacterium
CACCTTCTTCTTCTCCGTCCACGCCAGCCCGGCAAACGTGCGCTGAACGCTCATGTCGCCCTCGCGTGTGGTCTGCTCGGGAGGGCAATTCCACACTTCTCATCCTTTCCTGCAAGAGGCACTTTTGCAGAGCTTCCCTAGTGCCGCTGTAAACCCGGGCCTAGTTTGTGGGGTCGTATCTGCGCGACCCACCCCACAGGAGGTCCGTTCCACTCATGCGAACCGCCGTTCTGGCGATCGCCGTCGGACTCGTCGCCTGCACCACCGCGCCCGGCAAGTCGACCGCGCCGGCGCCGCAGGCGAGCAGCAAGTCCGACAGCGCGCCGAAGTTCCCGCCTGGCCGTGGCGCCCTCTCGGCGCCCAACGCCGATCCCTTCCCCAGCACATACACAGCGTTCCCGTCGCGGACCACCGTGATCCGGAACGTGAACATCCTCACCGCCGCCGGTCCGATGATTCGCGGCGGCGCGGTCCTGCTGCGCGACGGCAAGATCGCCGCGGTCGGCGCGACGGTGGACGTACCCGCCGGAGCGGTGGTGATCGACGGCGGCGGGAAATACCTCACGCCGGGGCTGATCGACACGCACTCCCACCTGGGGGTCTACCCGGCGCCGGGCACGCAGGCCAACAGCGACGGCAACGAAGCCACCAACCCGAGCACGCCGTATGTGTGGGCCGAGCACTCAGTGTGGCCGCAGGATCCGCAGTTTCCGCGCAACCTGGCCGGCGGCGTCACCACGCTCCAGGTGCTTCCCGGATCGGCGAACCTGATCGGCGGACGCAGCGTGGTGCTCAAGGTCGTGCCCGCGCGAACCGTGCAGGGGATGAAGTTCCCGGGCGCGAAGTACGGGCTGAAGATGGCCTGCGGCGAGAATCCCAAGCGCGTCTACTCGGGTCGCGGCCCGTCGACGCGGATGGGCAACGTCGCCGGCTATCGTGAGGCATGGATCCGCGCGGAGGGGTACCGCCGGAGCTGGGACAAGTGGCTGGCGGACACCAGCAGCAAGAAGGGCGACCCGCCGGGGCGCGACCTGGGCCAGGAGACGCTCGCCGAGGTGCTGCGGGGCAACATCCTGGTGCACAACCACTGCTACCGCGCCGACGAAATGGCGCAGATGATCGACATCGCCCACGAGTTCGGCTACAAGATCCGGTCGTTCCACCACGGCGTGGAAGCGTACAAGATCGCCGACCTGCTCGCGAAGGAGAACATCGGCGCCTCGATCTGGGCCGACTGGGGCGCGTTCAAGATGGAAGCCGCCGATGCGGTGCAGGCGAACATGGCGCTGGTGGACCAGGCCGGCGCGAAGACGATCGTCCACTCGGATGATCCGTCGGGCTCTCAGCGGCTCAACCAGGAAGCGGCCAAGGGCATGGCGGCCGGCAACGCGCTGGGCATCACCATCACGCCCGACCAGGCGATCAAGTGGCTGACCATCAACCCCGCCTGGGCGCTCGGCCTCGACGAGAAGATCGGGAGCATCGAGGTCGGCAAGAACGCCGATGTCGTGCTCTGGTCGGGCAGCCCGTTCAGCGTCTACTCGAAGCCGGAGAAGGTCTGGATCGACGGCGCGATGATGTTCGACCGGAGCGACCCGAGTCAGCGTTGGCGGACGGACTTCGAGCTCGGGTTCGTCCCGGCGGAGGGTGGAAAGTGAATACCAAACGAGAAGTGAGAAACGGGAAAACAGCGCGCACCCCATTCAGCCGTGCGAGCCGCAGAGGCGGCGCCGGCCTGGTGCTCGCGGGCTTCGTGTTCATCGGCTTCACCGCGGCGTTGAGCGCGGGCGCACAAACCGTCGCGATCACCGGGGGAAAGGTCTTCCCGGTGAGTGGCGCGCCGAGTCCCAACGGGACGGTGCTGATCAAGGACGGGAAGATCGTGGCGGTGGGGGCCGCGGCCGACGTGAAGGTGCCATCGGAGGCGCAGCGGATCGACGCCACCGGCAAGTGGGTGACGCCGGGGCTGTTCAACGCCGGCACGCAGCTGGGGCTGTTCGAGATCGGGTTCAGCGGGCCGCCGGGCGATGTATCGGCGAGCGGCAAGGATGGGATCGCGGCGTCCTATCAGGCCGCGAACAGCCTGAACCCGGCGTCAGTCTACATCGCGCCGGCCCGCAAGGAAGGCGTGACCACAGTCGGGACGTGGCCGCAGGGCGGGATGATCGCCGGGCAGGGTGTGGTCTGGGACATGGTGTCGGGGTCGACACCGGAGATGATCGTGCGTCAATCGGCGGGCGTCTTCGCGCAGATCGACTACGCCGGAGGCGGGACCAGTGCGCGCGGTGAAATGCTGGGCCTGCTCCGTGACCTGTTCGATGACACCAGGGCGTACGCGCAGCGAAAGAACGACTACGAGAGGGCACAGACCCGTCCCTTCCTGGCGCGGCGCAGCGACCTCGAGGCGCTGATCCCGGTGGTGGAAGGCCGGCAGCTCCTGGTGGTGAACGCCGACAAGGCATCGCACATCCAGGACGCGCTCAAGCTGGCCGCCGACTACAAGCTCCGGATCGCGATCGCCGGTGGCGGCGAGGCGTGGGAAGTGGCCGACGAGCTGGCCGCCGCGAAGGTACCGGTGCTGACCGGCGCCATGAACAACATCCCGGGGAGCTTCTATACGTTAGGTGCGCGCCAGGAGAACGCGGGGCTCCTCCGCAAGGCGGGCGTGTCGGTGGTGCTGATCGGAAATGCCGGCGGCGGCGACGAAGAGATGTTCAACGTGCGGAACATCAAGTACGAGGCGGGCAACGCGGTGGCGTACGGGATGTCCTGGGATGATGCGCTGCGCGCGATTACCCTGACGCCGGCCGAGGTGTTTGGTGTGTCCGACCGGATCGGCTCGCTGCAGGCCGGGCGCGAAGGCAACGTCGTGGTCTGGAGCGGCGACCCGTTCGAGTTCGGCACGCGCGTGGAGCACGTGCTGGTGCGCGGCAAGGAGTACACCGACACCACGCGACAGGACCTGCTGGTGCAGCGCTACCGAAAGCTTCCGCCGGCGCGCTGACTCCGGGTCGCTGCGGCCGGCGCTTCAAGGGCCGCCGGTGAAGTGGGACGTGGCTGAAAGACGACGCGGCGCCGGACCAGAGGTCCGGCGCCGCGTCGGCATCGTGAGGCAGGAGCGCCGCGATTCAGGCCGCCGCTGGCGGAGGTGGCGGCGGGGGCGGCGGGGGCGGCGGTGATGCCTGAGGTTGGTCCGGGGCGACCGGTGGCGTCGGCGGCTTGCCCTGGCCCGCCGTCTTCCGCTTCTCGACGAGGGTCGCGAGCGTGGCCTCGTGCTTCAACGCCTCGGACTCGTGCTTCTCGAGCTGCGTGGCGAGTCGCTGCCAGGTGTCGGCCTCGAGCTCCTGCCCCGCGTGCTTCGCCCGGTACACGGCGTAGCCGAGCGCCTGGGCGTCCTTGTCCGCCTGCTGGCGGGACCGGAAGGCCTCCAGGCGCACGCGCCCTTCATCGAGCGCGCTCTGGGCGACCTTGCCGGCGTGATCCAGTTCCTGTTTGAGCTTGTCCCAGAGAGCCATGGTTCCATCGCGAGTGCGGGTGCGAAAACACACGCGGCCCGGTCGCCACTGGCGGCCGGGCCGCGCCGGGGAACAGCTCTCTGTACGCCCGAGAGGGAGCGAAGTTTCCTCGCGCGCTCAGCGCGCGACGTCGCCGGCGGCCTTGTACGACAGGTCGGTGGGCAGGCGGCTCGACTTCGTGTAGTGGAACCAGGCCACCCAACTGTTGACGGCGATCGCGAGGATCACGACCAGTGTGGCGATTCCCCACCCTTTCGACTGCACAGCTGGCGATTTCGACATGAATTGGCTCTGAGGCTGAGTGAACGCGAGGCGACGCGGCGGTGCTGGAGAGTCTCGGCCGGTGGCGGCCAAAAAAAGAGCCCCCGTTTGGCGGGGGCCCGGCACTGCGGCGCTCAGGCGGCCGAGGACGACTCGGCGACCTCCACGGGGTAGACGCTCACCTTGTAGCGCGCCTTGCTCTTGTGCTCGAACTTCACCACGCCGTCGATCAGCGAGTAGATGGTGAAGTCGGTGCCCAGGCCGACGTTCCGGCCCGGGTGCCACTTGGTGCCGCACTGGCGGATGATGATGTTGCCGGCCTGGACGATCTCGCCGCCGAAGCGCTTCACGCCGCGGAATTTCGGGTTGCTGTCGCGGCCGTTGCGTGACGAGCCGACGCCCTTCTTGTGTGCCATGGAAGCCTCTGCCCGTCAGCGGAGGGTAATGTCGCGAATGCGCACTTCAGTGAATTTCTGCCGATGCCCCTGCTTGCGGGCGTAGTTCTTCCGGCGCTTGAACTTGAAGACGACGATCTTGTCGCCAAGTCCCTGCTTGATGATCTCGCCGGTGACCTTGGCGCCCTTGAGTGTCGGCACGCCGGTCTGCACGTCCTTGCCGTCGGAGCCAAGCAGGACGTCGTTGAATGTCACCTTGGTGCCGGCCTCACCGGGGAGGCTTGGCAGGCGAACGCTCTTCCCCGGTTCGACGCGAAACTGCTTGCCGCCGGAGCGAATGATTGCGTAAGACATAGGCTGTGTGAAACGGTAGTGTAGCGAGCCTAAAAAGCTATCCGACAGGGAGTTGAGAGTCAACTCCCTATGCCACGGCGTACTGCTGGGTCACATCCCGGCCCGCTCCCTTCACCACCAGCTTGAACTCGTCGGGGCGCAGGAGCGGGTCGTCGCGCATTTCGAGCGAGATGCCGGCCGCCTTCTCGAGCTTCTTGATCAGGTCGTGCTCGTTCTCGAGGACGAAGAGGGCGACGTCGGGGTGCAGCTTGACGATCAGGTTGTCGCGCTTCCCCTCCACCGCCATGCGCTTCACCGACCGCTCCATGCGACGTACGATCGTCTCGGGGGTGAAAACGCGGCCGGTGCCGTGGCAGGTGGGACAGGCTTCGGTCATGCTCTGGAGGTGGCTCTGGCGGACGCGCTGCCGGGTCATCTCGACGAGCCCCAGCTCGCTGACCGAGAAGGCCTTGGTCCGGGCCCGGTCGCGGCCCAGGTGCCCGCGCAGCTCCTGGAGCACCTTGTCGCGGTTCTGGCGCGACTCCATGTCGATGAAATCGCAGACGATGATCCCGCCGACGTCGCGCAGCCTGAGCTGCCGGGCGACCTCACGGGCGGCCTCGACATTGGTGCGGAGAATCGTCTTCTCGGGATCCTTCTTGCCCGTGTACCGGCCCGAGTTGACGTCGATCGACACCAGCGCCTCGGTCGGCTCGATGATCAGGTAGCCCCCGGACGGCAGGTCGCAGCGGCGCTTGAACAGGTCGCGGATCTCGGTGTCGATCTTCGCGGTGTCGAAGAGCGGAACCTGCTCCGTGTAGTGGACCACGCGGTCCATCAGCTCGGGCGCGATCCCCTTGAGGTACTCGGTGATCTCGTTGTAGACCTGTTTGGAGTCCACCGTGAGGCGGTCGACCTTGGTGCTGAACAGGTCGCGGATGATCCCGCGCGCCAGCGAGGTCTCGCGATGCACCAGCGCCGGCGCCCGGAGGAAGTGCGTCTTGCGCTTGATCTTCTTCCAGTTGTTGAGGAGGGTGTTGAACTCCCGGCCGAAGGTCTCCTGGGTGGCATCCTCGCCCACGGTGCGGACGATCACGCCCCCCGAGTCCTTCGGAACCACCGCCGAGACCAGCTCCCTCAGCCGCTGACGTTCGGCGCGCTCGCCGATCTTCCGGCTGACGCCGACCTTCGAGGCGAACGGCATGAAGACCAGGAAGCGGCCCGCCAGCGAGACCTGCGCGGTGACGCGCGGCCCCTTGGTCGAGATCGGCTCCTTGGAAATCTGGACGATGATGTCCTGGCCGCGCTTGAGCACGTCCTGGATCGGGGGCGCCTTGCTCCCCCGCGACGAGGCGCGGGACTCCGCCTCGTCGTCTCCCTCTTCGCCGTCGTCGTCTTCGTCACCGTCTTCGTCGTACACCAGGTCGGAGGCGTGGAGGAACGCGCTCTTGTCGGTCCCGATGTCGACGAACGCCGCCTGAATGCCGGGCAGCACGGCCTCGACCTTTCCGAGATAGATGTCGCCGACCATGCGCCGGGCTTCCGGCCGGTCGACGAGCAACTCAACGAACTGGTCGTCCTCCATGATCGCGACCCGCGTCTCGCGCGGTGTCGCATTGATGAGAATCTCTCGCTGCATCGTGTGCCGCCGTGGCCCGGCCGGTGGGCGACTCAACACCCGGCGGTCGGCGGTCGGTTCCAGGATGTGTGTGGGCCCGCGCCAGGGCGCGGAGGTCGTCCGCGCCGAGCGAAGCGCACCTGGGGGGACTCCACGGGGCACGTGTGATCGGCCACGATTGACCCGCCCGGCGTGCGTCCAGCCGGTCCGGCGCGCCTCTGCGTCCGGACCGGAACGACGGGCGCTCCGGCGAAAAACGGGAATGCGTGCGATCCTTCGTCAGCATGGGCGAAGCACGTGTGTGGAGCAGGGGTGGGCGGACATGGCACGGATGGTTCTTGCCACGGCGCCCTCCCACAGTCGCGCGCCGGACCGCGAGTCGCCCGGTCCGGCGCGCGTAGCAAAAAATCGAGTGAAGACAGACGACCCTATTGTTAATGCCGACCGCGGCCGAACGCAACAGCGACAACGGGTTACGGCACTCATGTCATGCGGAACCACAGCCACCCTATCGCCAGGACGAAGACCAGGGCGGCCTTCCACTCCCCGTGCTTGAGGTAGAGATCGAGACTGAAGCCGGCCGGCTCCGCGCCCGGACCGGTCCCCCGCCAGGGGACCACGCGTGGCAGGAACGCGGGGACGTTCGCCTCGTACTCGGCGAAGCTCTCGGGGAAGCGGCTGCGGATGTTCTCGCGCTCGCGCTCCATGGTTGGGACGTACACCAGCACCCAGAAGGCGATGACCAGGAGCAGGAGTGCCCAGTGCACGGCGATCGCGAACCCGGCGCCGATGAGGAAGCTGCCGAAGTAGAGCGGGTTCCTGGTGTGGGCGTAGGGCCCGCCGGTCGCGAGGCGGTCGTTCTTCTGGATGTGTCCGGACGCCCACGCGCGGACAAGCACGCCGGCGAAGGCCACCGCGCCGCCGGTGATGAGCGTCAGCGGCGTCGCGCGGGCAAAGGCGAGGTACAGGATGCCCAGCAAGAAGCCCAATGGGAGGCGGAGCTTCTTCGCGGTGAGCGACCAGCTCATCGCGCCAGATCGTGGAGCAGGTGCCGCGCGATGACCAGGCGCTGGATCTCGGAGGTCCCCTCGCCGATTTCACAGATCTTGGCGTCGCGCATCATGCGCTCCACCGGGTAGTCCTTCGTGTAGCCGTAGCCGCCGTGTATCTGGATCGCCTGGATGGTGGCGCGCATGGCGAGCTCCGAACAGAAGAGCTTCGCCATGGCGGCCTGCTTGCCGTACGGCTTCTTGTGCTGAGCCAGCCAGGCGGCGTGATAGACGAGGTGCTTCCCTGCCTCGATCCCGGTGGCCAGGTCGGAGAGCTGGAACTGGACACCCTGGAAGTGGGCGATGGCGTGCCCGAACTGCTTCCGCTGGCTGGCGTACTTCAGGGCCGCGTCGAAGGCGCCCTCGGCGATGCCGAGCGACAGCGCGCCGATGCCCACCCGCCCGGCGTCGAGGGTCTTCATGAAGTTCACGAAGCCCCTGCCCTCGTCGCCCAGCCGGTTCTCGGCGGGCACCTCGACATCCTGGAAGATCAGCTCCCGGGTGTCGGAGGCGCGCCAGCCGAGCTTGTCCTCCTTCTTGCCCGCCGTGAAGCCGGGCATGGCCGGCAGAGACGGATCGTGCCCGATGCCGACTTCCTTCACCTTCTCGAGATCGGTCGTTTCCTTGGTGAGGATGAACGAGCTGATCCCCTTGGTGCCCCTGGACGGATCGGTCACCGCGGTGACCACGAAGATCTCGCCGACGCCGCCATGGGTGATGAAGCGCTTGGAGCCGTTGAGGACGTAGCAGCCGTTGCGCCGGACCGCGGTGGAGCGGGTGCTCCCCGCGTCGCTGCCCGCGCTCTCCTCGGTGAGGCCAAAGCCGCCGAGCACCTTGCCCTTCGCGAGGAGCGGCACGAAGCGCTTCTTCTGCGCGTCGGTGCCGAAGTTCACGATCGGCGAGGTCCCGAGGGTGGTGTGCGCCGAAATCGTGATCGCGTGCGAGGCGTCGACCTTCGCCATCTCGTGGATGGTGGTGATGTACGAGAGCAGGTCCATCCCCGCGCCGCCGAGTTCTTCCGACCAGGGCATGCCGAGCAGCCCCAGTTCGCCCATCTTCCGGACATTTTGCCAGGGGAAGTCCTGTGAGGCATCGAAGGCCGCGGCCACCGGCGCAACCTCGTCCCTGGCGAATTGGCGCACCATGTCGCGTACCGCGAGGTGCTGCTCGGAGAAGTAGAGGCTGTCGTCCATGGGCGCAGGGTCAGGCGAAGCGGAGCCGCGGGAATCGGAACGTGCGCGCGCGGCGTGGGCTGAGGCAGTTGTCGCACCCCTGGCACGAGGCGCGGACCGCCGGGTCACCGAAATATCGAAGCACGTACGCACGGCGGCAACCGTAGGTGCGCGCGTACGTCTGCATCGCCTCCAGGCGCGCGAACTCGCCGGCGCGGCGGATGTCGAGGGCGCGCCAGTCGATCGCTCCCGCGTCCAGGGGCCGCGATGGCCGCGGTACGCGCCAGCCACCGCCGGTTCGTTCCCAGGTGAGAAACTGCCGTTCGGCCAGTGCCTCGAGGAGCGCCACCCCGCCTCCCGCGCCGCCGAACCCGGGCGGGAGGCCGGCGAGCTCCACCTGCGCGCCCAGCTGGATTGCCGGTCCCGCGGCGCGCCAGAGCGCGCGCAGGAACGCGCGCTCCATCTCATCGCCGGCCAGCTCGCCGATGATCCGCGCCGGTGATGCCAGGAGGCGGACGTCCACACGCGACTGGGAGAGCGACATCGGGTGCACGGCACCGCCCCGGGCGAGCTGCCTCAGCGCCGACTCCACCGCGCGGGCGCTCGCTCCGCGCCGCACGAGCGCCGCGATCTGCGGCGGAGTGGCGCGGACGATCCCATCGCGACCGGCGAGCCGGCGCAGCGTCTCGTAGACGGCCTCGATGACGGCGCGCTCCGGGGCGGCGGACCGGATGAAGAACTCGTGGGTGTAGCGGTCGGCGTGCGAATGGAGCAGGACACACTGGCTGAGGCGGCCGTCGCGGCCGGCGCGGCCGGCTTCCTGGTAGTACGCCTCGAGGGTGCCGGGCATCGCGTGATGCACGACGAGGCGGACGTTGGGCTTGTCGATCCCCATCCCGAACGCGTTGGTGGCCACGATCACGCGGACCGCTTCCGCCATGAACCGCTGCTGGACGTCCTGGCGGCGGGCATCAGCGAGACCGGCATGGTACCCATCGGCGGGGATCCGCGCTCTGTGGAGGAGCGTCGTGAGGCGTTCCACCGCGCGGCGGGTGGGCGCGTACACCACCGCCTGGCCCGGATTCGCGTCCAGGGCCGCGAGGAGCTCGAGGTCCTTCTGCTCCTGCTTCGGAGTCAGCCGGACGTGATAATGGAGATTCTCGCGATCGAATCCGGTGACGACGGTGACGAAGGCGCGCAGTCCGAGCTCACGGGCGATGTCGCGGCGGACCGCAGGGGTCGCGGTGGCCGTCAGCGCGATCGTGGGCGGATCGCCGAGCTGGCGGCGGACGGTACGCATCCGGCGGTAGCTCGGCCGGAAGTCGTGTCCCCATTCGCTGATGCAGTGCGCCTCGTCGATCGCGAGCAGGGCGACACCTCCCGCCCGCAGCCGGGCGGCCAGGTCGCCGGCGTCGAACCGCTCCGGCGCGACGTACAGCAGCCGGAGCTCGCCCCGGCGGGCTCGCGCCACCCGCTCGGCGAGCTCGGCGCTGCCGAGGGTGCTGTTGAGGAAGGCGGCGGGCACGCCGCGGGCCGCCAACGCATCGACCTGGTCCTGCATCAGCGAGATGAGCGGTGAGACGACGACCGTGAGGCCGGGGAGAACGAGCGCCGGCACCTGATAGCAGAGCGACTTCCCTCCCCCGGTGGGCAGCACGACCAGCGCGTCGCGACCGCCGAGCACGGCGGCGATCGCGCGCTCCTGTCCGGCACGGAAGTCGGGGTATCCGAAGTGGGCCCGGAGGGCCGCACGGGCGCGGTCGAGCATGCCGCAAGAGTGCTCGGCCGGCCGCCGGCCTCCGTCATCGTCCCGTCGCGTCGCGGATCCAATCGTTGCGGCCCAAGTGACACGACCCGCGCCGGGTTGCAGATTCAGCGGTTCCCCGCCCGCGACCGACGCTCAACTCCGGCGCGATGCAGCCCACTACCCTGCTCGTCTACTCGACCTCGATCGCCCAGGCGCTGCTGGCCGTGGTGCTGGGGGTGCTGCTGATGCGGCTGCACCGGCAGTACCAGCGGGACTACCTGCGGCAGTGGGCGCGGAGCTGGTTCGCCCTGTGCGTGGCGCTGGCCGGCGGCGCGACGGCGATGATGGGCTACTGGTTGTTCGCCAGCAGCCGCGTGGCGCGCACCGGGCTGTCGCTCGTGTCGATCATCGCCGGATACTGGCAGGCG
The DNA here is from genome assembly GCA_041483735.1 of Gemmatimonadaceae bacterium. Taxonomy (GTDB): domain Bacteria; phylum Gemmatimonadota; class Gemmatimonadetes; order Gemmatimonadales; family Gemmatimonadaceae; genus JBGPGH01. The sequence continues at coordinate 10,519 of JBGPGH010000008.1, forward strand.
ATCTGGCTGCTGCTGGGGGCGATGGAGCTGGTGCGGCGCGAGCCGCTGTCGGCGCGCGCGCAGCGCTGGTACCTGCTGGGCAGCGCAGTGGCCGCGACCGCCCTGGTCCTGCTGGTGGATGGAGATCCGGAGCGGCGGTGGGTGCGCTACTTCCTGCGCGTGGGCATTCGACAGGCGGGTGCCGGCGTGGCGTTCATCGGCGCGGGGGTGCTCGTCCTGCGTCTGCGCGCTTCGGCGGCGGCCCAGGGGCGCCGGATGCTGGGCCTGGCGTTTCTCGCGTACGGCGCGGAGCAGCTCCACTATTTCGTCTTCGCCCTGCTGCCGCTGCTGGGACGGGCGCAACCGGACTACTTCGCCTACCTGGGCCTTGGCGACGTGGTGCTGCAGGCGGCGATGGGACTGGGGATGGTGATGTGGCTGCTCGAGGAGGACCGGGCGATCGCGCTCCAGGGTGCGGACGAGACGCTGCGCGCCGAGCGGGCGATGCGGGTGTCGGAGGCGGGCTTCGTGGCGGCGATCGAGAGCGCGTCGGACGCGGTCATCACGATCGATCCCGGGCAACGGGTGACGGCCTTCAACCAGGCATTCGCGCGCCGCATTCATGAGACATTCGGCCGGGACGTGCGCCACGGCGATCCGGTCGGCGTGCTGCTCCCTCCCGGCCGCGAGGAGCAATGGCTGCCGGCGTTCGAGCGGGCGTTGCGCGGGGAGCGCGTTCGCCTCGCGTTCGACGTCCAGATCGGGCCGCGCGCGGTGCACCTGGAACTGGCGCTGAGTCCGATCCTCACCGATGCCGGGATCACCGGCGTGATCGTGGTGACGCGCGACGTGAGCGCGGCGCGTCAGGCGGTGGAGGCGCTGCGGCGCAGTGAGGAGCAGTTCCGCTCGCTGCTCCAGAACGCGTCGGACATCATCATGGTGATCGACGCCGACGCCACGGTGCGGTACGCCAGCCCGTCCATCGAGCCGGCGCTGGGATGGACGCCGGAGGACCTGGTGGGGAAGCCGTTCGTCCTGGTCCATCCCGCGGATCTGGAGAAGGCGCGGGATGCGATGCGCCGGACCGTCGGCCAACCGGGCGACACCCGGCAGGTGACGCTGCGGATCCGACACAAGAACTCCGGCTGGCGGCTGTGCGAGGTGCTGGAACGGGCGGTGCGCGACGAACCCGATGGCCTGCGCGTGATCGTCAACGCGCGCGACATCACGGAGCGACAGCATCTCGAGGAGCAGCTGCTGCAGTCGCAGAAGATGGAGAGCGTGGGGCGGCTGGCGGGCGGCGTGGCGCACGACTTCAACAACCTGCTGACGGCGATCCTGGGCCACGCGTCGATGGCCCGATCGTCGCTGGCCCCGGCGGCGCCAATCCAGGAGGAGCTGCGCGAGATCGAGTTGGCGGGGAATCGCGCCGCCACCCTCACTCGCCAGCTGCTGGCGTTCGCCCGGCGGCAGGTGATCGAGCCGAAGGTCATCGACCTGAACGATCACGTGGCCGGCATGAACAACATGCTCCGGCGGCTGATCGGAGAGCACATCGAGCTGCGGACGATCCTGGGCCGCGACCTGTGGCCGGTGCGCACCGACCCGGGACAGTTCGAGCAGGTGCTGCTGAACCTCAGTGTGAACGCGCGGGACGCCATGGCCCAGGGGGGGAAGCTCACCGTCGAGACGAGCAACGTCGCGCTGGACGAGGCGTACGTGCAGAGCCGCCCGGAGATGACCCGCGGCGACTACGTCCTGCTGGCGGTGAGCGACACCGGCACCGGCATGGACGAGGACACGATGCGGCACGTCTTCGAGCCGTTCTTCACCACCAAGGCGGCCGGCCTGGGCACCGGGTTGGGCCTGGCCACCTGCTACGGAATCGTCAGGCAGGCGGGCGGCTACATCTGGGCGTACAGCGAGCTGGGCCACGGGACGACGTTCCGCATCTACCTCCCCCGCGCCGGTGAGGCACGGCCCGAGGCACCGGCGCCCCCGCCGCCCCCGACGCCGCGCGGCACCGAGACGATCCTGGTGGTGGAGGACGAGACGATGGTCCGGACCGTCGCCGCCCGCGTGCTGCGTGGCCAGGGCTACCGGGTGATGGAAGCGTCCGACGGCGCCGAGGGGGTGCGCGTCGCCGACGCGCACGAGGGACACATCGATCTCGTCCTGACCGACCTGGTGATGCCGGTGATGGACGGCCGCGAGCTCGCGAAACACATCCGGAGCGAGCGACCCACGGCGCGGGTGCTGTTCATGTCGGGGTATACGGAGGCGGCCATCGTCCATCGCGACGGCGACGCCGGCCGCATCGATCTGCTGCAGAAGCCCTTCTCACCGGGCGACCTGGCGCGGCGGGTGCGCGCGACGCTCGACGCCCCCCGCGCCTGACGGCGCGGGGGCGCGAGGCGCCTCAGACCGGCCGGGCGAAGTGTCCGCGGGTGAAGTCGGAGCCAACCAGCCGCCGGACTTCGCCCGGGTCGGCACGGCCACCGGCGGCGATCGTGTCGAGCGACCGCCGGTATCCGGCGACGAGCTCCGCGACCGGGGTGCGCGGGACGTTCACGAGCACGTGGAAGGCGCGGATGCCGGCGCCCCAGAGCTGCGGCAGGTACTCGCTCCCCTCCACCGGCCGGGAGTGGAGGAGGCGGTTGCGGCAGTCGGAGTCGGTGGCGACGGGAAACGCGTAGCCGGCGGGGTCGGTGACCTGAACGTTAGGGTGTTTCTGGACGCACAGGTCGCGGCAGGTGGTGGGTTCGCGGTCGAAGGCCGCCGACAGGATGCAGTGCTCGAGCGTCATCCCCTCGGGGCGGCCGTAGAGGACGACGCCGAAGCCGGCGCCGCGCCACGGTGCGACGACGGCCGCCATCTCGCCCGCGGTCAGCTCCACGGACAGGGTGATGCGTTGCGCGCCGAGTCCGAAGTACGTGGCGGCGGTGTGCTGGTTGAAGCAGTTGACGGCGTAGTCGGCGGCGACGTCGCGGCCGTTGCGGCTGAGTTCGGCCAGGAGGCCGAGGTGCCCGGTGAGGATCGGGAGACCGAGGTCGAGCCATTTGCGGAGCGCCGGCCGGTCGTCGGGGCGGACGATGGTCGGGGTGCGCAGGCGGAGGGTCACGCGCGACGCGGAGAGCTCGGCGGCGAGGTCGCGGAGCCGGGCGATGGGCGGTGCGGGGTGGCGGAGGAAGGGGTCGACGACGATTTCGGTGGCGCCGGCGCGGGCCGCGGCGCGGGCGTCGTCGAGGTCGTAGACGATGGTGGAGAGGGTGAAGGGGGAGGCGGTGGGCGTGGAAGGGATGAGGGATGCGATGGAGTGATGACGGGAAGTGCCGGTGGGCGACGTAACTTCGTAATTGGGGGGGGGCCCCCAACCCTCACCGGCCCTGCCCTTCACCGCCAACTCGATCCGCGCCGCCCGCGCCTCCACCCGCGCGCTCGCCTCCCAGTCCCGTCGATCCATCAGGGTCTCGACCACGCGCTGGCGGAGCCGGTTCAGCTCGCTCACCGGCACGAACAATCCCGCCGCCAGTCCTCCGTCGTCGAGCGCGCCGAGCGTGAATGGCGTCTCCCCCAGCCTGCCGAGTTGCTCGCGCAGCAGCTCCCGGCTCAGCGCCCTCTTCTGGGCCGGTACCAGCGCGATCTCGCTGCGCATCTCGACCACCTCGGCGCCGGCCGAGGCCAGGACCTTGAGCGGCGCGCCCGCCGCCCCGAAGAGCCGGACATCCAGGCGCGTCCGGCGGGCCGGCGACTCGCGCGCCACCGACGCAAAGCTCGCCCGCGCCCGTTCCAGCAGGCCGGCCTGCGAGGTGCGCCACACGCGCCACCCCGGCGGCACGGGCAGGCGCGCGGCTACCGCCTGACGAACCACGCCGTCACGCCGCCCGAGCTGCCGCACGGCGGAGACGGTGAATCCGGTGCTCTCGCCGGGCATGCCCGCCGGCGGCTCGAACCCCAGCCCGTCCCCGTCCGACAGGAGCGCGCTGAGCTCCAGCACCAGCTCACGCGGCCCCGCGTCGTCGCCGCCGGCCGCCACCACGCCCATCTCCACGCCGTGATTGTCGGGATGCGTCCTGGTGACGTAGTCGCGACCGGCCCGGCCGCCGTACATGCCGCCGGTGAAGCCCCGGCTGTAGATCTGCACCAGCGGCTGCAACTCGTCAGGCGAGGGCGGCGCCCACTCGCCCGTGCCCAGCCGGTCGAGGAATTCGCGATATCCCTTCGTCACGGTCGCGACGTACTCGGGCTTCTTCTTGCGCCCCTCGATCTTGAGGCACTCGATGCCTGACGCGGCGATCTCCGGCAGGTGGTCGTGCGCGGCCAGGTCGCGGGCCGAGATCAGGTATCCCGTATCGAGGGTCTCGCCGGAGTCGACGTCGGCGAGCACGTAGTCCTTGCGGCACGACTGCGCGCACGAGCCCCGGTTGGCCGAGCGCTCGGAGATCATCCCCGACATGAAGCACTGGCCCGAATAGGAGATGCACAGCGCCCCGTGCACGAACGATTCCAGGACCAGGCCGGGCGCGGCTTCCCGAATGGACCGGATGTCATCGAGGGTGTTCTCGCGCGCCAGCACCACCCGGGTGACGCCGAGGTCGCGCATCAGCGCGGCGCCGCTGCCGTCGTGGACCGTCAGCTGCGTCGACCCGTGCACCTCGAACGCCGGGTAGACCTCCCGCACCAGCCGGATCAGCCCGATGTCCTGCATGATCGCCGCATCCACGCCGCGATCGATGCAGTCGCCCAGCAGCGCCAGCGCGTCGGACAGCTCCTCCGGCTTCACCAGCGTGTTCAGCGTCAGGTAGATGCGCGCGCCCCGCTGGTGCGCGATCCGACAGGCCTGGTCCAGCTCGTCGAGGGAGAGCTGGGCGCCTTCGTCCCTGGCGTTGAAGCGCTCGCAGCCGAGGTACACCGCGTTGGCGCCGTTGGCGACCGCCGCCCGCACCGCATCGAGCGAGCCGGCGGGCGCGAGCAGTTCCGGGACTGTGGATGTCGACGGGCGGGGCGGCATACGTCCCGCAATATAGCGACTCAGCCCTGTCGTTGAGCGGAGCGCCCCCGGGCCCGCAGACGACGTGACACGGCCTCGCTTCGCAGCTCGCGCAGGGCGTCGCTCGCTGCCCAACGGGCGCCGGCCGACGGAGAGCCGGCCAGCTTCCGCGCCGCCGCGATCGCCTCACGGTTGAGGGCGAAATTGCGCTTGCCGATCTGCCGGATCGCCCAGCTCACCGCCTTCCTGACGAAATTCCGCTCATCCCGGGCGTGGCGGACCACGACCTGCAGCAGGCGGCGAAACACCGCGTCGGAGGCGGCCTTGTCGTGCACCGCCAGCGAGGCGATCACCACGTAGCCCGCCCGCTTGACGAATTCCTCTTCGCGTGCCGGCCAGTCGCGGGCGGCGGTCGCAGCCATCGGTGACGGCCGGACCAGGAAGCTCGCGAAGGCGTCGCAGACATCCCAGGACTTCAGCTGCCGCGCCCACCGCGCCAGCTGGTCGGCGGTGACGCGAGCCGGGTCGGCGACCAGGCAGGCGAGGATCCGCGCCTCGGCCATGCCGGTCCGCCAGAGTTCGAGGGCCATCTCGTGGTCCGTGCCCACCCGCCTCGCGAGCCGCCGGATCTCGGGCACCGGGACGCCGAACCGGTCGTGCACGGGCACTCCCCATCGCGCGCCCGCCTGGGCACGCCGGGGATCGGCCAGCGATTCCAGCGCTCCCATCACGTCCTCGAACGTCACGAGCCGGACGGCCGCCTGACGAATCGAAGGAGCCAGGCGACCGCCACCAGTCCGACGCCCACCCAGCGGAGCCGCGCGTCGTTGGTGCGCATGCCGAAGGCGAAGCAGAGCAGTCCGGCCACCGCCAGCCCCAGCTTGGCCCGCGTGAGCGGGGTCACGGCGTCCGGCGCTGCCGGTCGAGGAAGCGCCGCACTCCGGCCCGGAAGTCCTCGGTGGCACGGACCTCGACGTTCGTCTTCACCCCGGCCGAGATGGCGCCGCTGAAATCCAGGGCATCCATCAGGTAGAAGAGGTGCTTGGTCTGCTCGAGCGCGGTGGCCGGCGACTTGCCCAGCGCCTGCACGACCTTCTCGACTTCCGCGTCGAAGGTGGCGCTGGGCAGCACCCGGCTCACCAGGCCGATCAGGTATGCCTCACGCGCGCTGATCAGCCGCCCGGTGAGAACCAGGTCAGCGGCATGCTTCTCGCCCACACTCCGGCGCAGCATGGCCATGACCATTGCCGGCACGAATCCGATCCGGACCTCGGGATAGCCGAACTGCGCCTGCTCGTCGGCGAGGACGATGTCGCAGGCGGTGGCGAGGCCGGCGCCGCCGGCCAGCGCCCGTCCCCGAACCGCGGCCACCACCGGCTTGCGGATGTCGCGCATCGCCCGGAAGACCAGGCCCAGGGCCTCGGCGTCTTCCCGATGGGCATCCCCACCGGCGTCGATGAGCTGCTCCAGCGCCTCGATGTCGGCGCCGGCACAGAAGTCCTCCCCCTGCGCCGTGAGCAGGATCGCCCGGACGGTGGCGTCGTTCCCGCACTGGTGCAGCGCCTGGTGCAGCTCGGTGGCCATCACGCGGTCGAGCGCGTTGCGCTTTTCCGGCCTGGCGAGCGTGATCCGGCCCACGCCGTCGGTGATCACGACGGTCACGCGGTTCACGTGGCGCTCCGTCGGGCGCGGGCCGCGTCCGTCACGGCGCCGCCGGCAGCGTCAGCGTCGCGGCTTCGGCGTCAGGCACGTCGAGTACCAGGCGCAGGAGCGCGGTCGAGTACACTTTTCCCTGCGCGTCGGTCTTGAGCGACAGCGTGCCGCCGCCATCGAGGGCACCGTGGAGGAGGAAGTTGAGCGCCCCCAGGTTCGGGAGCTCGAAGCGCTCCACCTTGCCGGTGATCATGCCGCGGAAGTGGTCCGCCACCCGCTCGCGGGTGAGCTGCCGTTCGAGCAGCGGATACCACTCGGGCCGGAGGGCGATCACGCCGACGTTGGCCGTGTCGCCCTTGTCGCCCGACCGGGCGTGGGCGAGGTCGAGGAGGCGGACCTTCATCGGAGGTCTCCGACCGACAACCCGCGCCTCACGAGATCACCTCCACGCGCGTCGACACCACCCGCTTGTCGACCAGCGCCGGCCAGTAGGCGACCATCTCCTCGGTCTTGGGCCGGCCGCCGGCGAAGCCGGTGACGCTGGGCGGGCCGTTGAGCACCAGCGGCGCGATTTCGCGGGTGAAGCGCTCCACCGTGGCGCGGTCGCCGGAGCGGACGCCGACGCGGAGCTGGACCTCGGGGGCGTTCCGGCCGGCGTCGCCCGACAGCGGCCCGTGGGTGGCCGAGGCGCCGAGGTACTCGGTGAGGACGTGGTCGAAACGAAGCCCCAGGCGGTCGAGGCGTTCGCGCAGCACGCGGTCGGCGAGCTGGGCCTTCTCGAGCGCGTCGGGCCAGGCGTAGACCAGGGTGCCCACCGCCTTGAAACCCGCTCGATAGGCGATCGACACCTTGAGCGAATCGGTCGGCGGTCGGCCCACGATGCCGTGAACCCGGACGCGGTTCTCTCCGGCCGCTTCCAGCCGGATCGAGGTGAAATCGGCGATGACATCGGGGGTGATGTACGAATGCGGATCGCCCATCTCGTATACCAGCTGTTCGGTGATCGTCCGCACCGAGACGCGGCCGCCGGTGCCCGGGTGCTTGGTGACGGTGAAGCTCCCGTCCCCGGCGCCCTCGACGATCGGATAGCCGACGTTTGCGAGGTCGGGGATATCGCGCCAGTCGTAGAGGCAGTTGCCCCCGGAACACTGCGCGCCGCACTCGATGATGTGGCCGGCCACGATCCCGGCGGCGAGACGGTTCCAGTCGTCAGGCGCCCAGCCGAACTCGTGCCGGAGCGGCGCCATGGTGAGCGCCGTGTCGGTCGACCGCCCGGTGATCACCACGTTGGCGTCCTGGCGAAGCGCCTCGACGATCGGCGTCGAGCCCAGATAGGCATTCGCCGACAGCACCCGGTCGCGCACGGTCGAGAGTGGATCGCCGGTCTCCATGTTCGCCAGCGCGTGGCCGCCGGCGATCAACTCGTCCAGCCGGGGGAGCAGGTCGTCGCCGGTGACCACGCCGATGCGGAGGGCGCCGGACGCGCCGCGCCGGGCGGCCAGTTCGCGGATCGCCGCCGCGCAGGCCGGCGGATTCACGCCGCCGGCGTTGGCGATCACCCGCACGCCGCGCCCGGTGATCGCCGGCAGCACGCTCTCGATCGCCCCGACGAAGTCGCGCGCGTACCCCATGGCCGGGTCGCGCTCCTTCTGCTTCTGGAGGATCGACATCGTCACTTCGGCCAGGTAGTCGAGCATCAGGTAGTCGACCGGACCGCCCTCCACCTGGCGACGCGGCGCTTCCAGCCAGTCGCCCCAGAACCCCTGGCCGGCGGCCACCGTCACGATCCGGGTCACGATCCGCTCTCTCCCGTCAGGCGCGCGGCCGTCTCGCCCAGGTGCGGCGGCAGGACGAACGGCCCCAGGTGCGGACCGGGGTTCTGGAGCGCGGAGCGCAGCGCCATGCCGAGCACGGCCCGCGTCTCTTCCGGGTAGATGATCGCGTCGATGTAGCCGCGGGCGCCGGCATAACGCGCGTCGAGCTGGTGCTCGTAGTCCTCGCGCATCTCCTCGACGGCCTGGCGCACGTCATCGGATGGCGGCGTGGCGCTCTTCTTCGCCGCCTCCAGCGCCGGACCGTGCACCGCCTGGATCGCCGACTCGCCTTCCATCACGCCCATGCGCCCGGTGGGCCAGGAGAAGATGAAGTCGGGGTCGAACCCCTGCCCCGCCATGGCGTAGTAGCCGGCGCCCGACGCGTGGTTCAGGGTCAGGACGACCTTCGGCACCGCCGCGGTCGCCATCGCCTCGACGAAGCGCGCGCCGGCGCGAATGATCCCCTCGTGTTCCGCTTCCGGCCCCACCATGAACCCCGAGACGTCCTGAATGAACAGGAGGGGCAGCCCCTGCCGGTCGCAGCGGTCGATGTAGTAGGCCACCTTCTCGGCGCTTTCAGCGTAGATGATGCCGCCGAAGCGCGGCTTCTCGCCGGCTCGGGTCTTCACCAGGCCGCGCTGGTTGGCGATGACGCCGACCGGGATGCCCTCGATGCTGGCGTCGCCGCAGATCATCTCGCGTCCGAGCTGCTCCTGGAACTCGTCGAGGCGGCCGTCGTCGACGAGCGCCCGGAGCACGGTGTGCATGTCGTACGACATGCGATGGTCGGCGGGGAGCAGGTCGTCGAGCGCGGCCGCGCCCTGGGCGCCGCCGCGGGAGTCGGGGCGGTCGGCGGGGCGATGGGCGGGCGCGGGGAGGCGGCCGATGAGGTCACGGAGCTTCGCCAGGCAGGCGGCGTCGTCGTCGACCGCGTAGTGCGCGACGGCGCTGATCTCGGTATGCGTCACGGCGCCGCCGAGCAGCTCGCCATCGACCGTCTGGCCGGTGGCTCCCTTGACGAGGTTCGGGCCGCCTAACCCCATGAACGACGTCCCCTTGACCATCAGGATCACGTCGGAGAGCGCCGGGAGGTAGGCGCCGCCGGCGATGCAGGGGCCCATCACCGCCGCCAGTTGCGGCACGCGCAGGTAGCGCCGCATGAGCGAGTTGTAGTAGAAGAGCCGGCTGGCGCCGTACTGCCCCGGGAAAACGCCGCCCTGGTACGGGAGGTTGACGCCGGCCGAGTCGACGAGGTAGACGATCGGGATGTGGCAGCGCATCGCGATCTCCTGCGCGCGGAGCATCTTCCGGATCGTCTCCGGCCACCACGAGCCGGCCTTCACGGTCGCGTCGTTGGCCACCACCACGACCTCGCGCCCGTAGACCATCGCGATGCCGGTCACCACGCCGGCGCCGGGCGCCTGGCCGTCGTACTGGTCCCAGGCGACGAGCAGCCCCACCTCCAGGAAGCGGCTCCCCGGATCGCGCAGCCCCTCGATGCGCTCGCGGGCGGTGAGCTTTCCCTGCTTGTGCTGCTTGTCGATCTTGTCGGTGCCGCCGCCCAGCCGCAGCCGGGCCTCCAGCTCGCGGACCTGGGCGCTCATCTCCCGCAGTCGTGAGGCACCGGCCGCGCGCGCCGGCCCGGACCCGGATTCGCCCGCGCGGGTCGCGCGGCGCATCACGCTTCCTGCTGCTCGCGGCTGGCGAACCACTCCCGGATGTAGCCGATCAGGTCCGCGGTCGACGTCCCCGGACCGAACAGCCGGCCGACTCCCTTCGCCTGCAGCGCGTCCATGTCCTCCTTCGGAATGATCCCGCCGCCGGTGATCAGCACGTCGTCGCGCCCCGCCTGGCGGAGCAGCTCGAGCACCCGCGGGAAGAGGGTCATGTGCGCGCCGCTCAGGATCGACAGGCCCACCACGTCGACGTCCTCCTGGACGGCGGCCGAGGCGATCATCTCGGGCGTCTGATGGAGGCCGGTGTAGATCACTTCCATCCCGGCGTCGCGGAGCGCGGCGGCGACGACTTTCGCGCCGCGATCGTGACCATCCAGGCCGGGCTTGGCCACCAGGACGCGGATCGGTCGGGACGAATGAAGGGACATGGGGGTGGGTGGAGGGACGGCTCGCGCGGGAAAGCTAGCCACCGTCCCGGACGCGCGGCAACCCGCCGCGCCTGCGCGCCACCAGCAGCATCTCGCTCGACGAACGGGTGAGCGGGCGATCGCGCCAGCCGTCGTACGATTCCTCGACCAGCAGTCCCGCATCGGCGCACAATTCGGCCAGCCGGGTGGCGGTATACAGGCGGATCGCGTGCTCCCGCTCGCCCGAGCCGTCGGGTCCGCTCCAGGTCGACCGCACCGTCAGCAGTCCCGAGAGCGGATCGAAGCGCCGCTCGTGGGCGACCAGGGTGCCGTTGGCGGTGCGCCACCAGTCGCGCGACAGGAAGCGGGCGACCACGCCGTCGCGGCTCCCCCCGTGCCAGACGAGCGCCCCGCCGGGCTTCAGGACGCGGGCGAATTCGCCGATCACCCGGCGATCATCGTGAGGCGACGCGAAGAAGCCGAACGAGGTGAACAGGTTGAGCACGGCGTCGAACCGCCCCGACCAGCGGGCCGGGAGGGTGCGCATGTCGCCGCGCGTGTAGCGCAGCCGGGGCCCGGTGCCGCGCGCCCGCGCCACCCGGAGCAGGACCGGGGAGTAGTCGAGGGCGTCGACGTCGAATCCGGCCTCGGCCAGCAGGTGCGCGTGACGGCCCTGGCCGCACGGGACGTCGAGCATCCGGGCGCCGTCGGGGAGTCCGAGCAGCCCGATCAGGCGCGCGACGTCCCGCCGGTCGCGCTCCGGCGAGAAGATCGGTTCGTATTCGAGGAGGTAGTGCGCGTCGAAGTACGACGACCACCACTCCGGCCGGCGTCGCGTGGGCCCGGGCGGCCGGCTCAGAAGAACACCGGCTCCCGGTAGGCCCCGAACACCTCCTCCATCGCCGCCCGGATCTCGTAGAGCGTGCAGTACGCGCGCGCCGCGTTGAGGATGTGCGGGAAGACGTTGTCGGTGCCGCGGGCCGCCGCCTTGAGCTCGCCCAGCCGCCGCTGGCAGAGGGCGATGTCGCGGGTGGTCCGCAGTGTCACCAGGCGCTCGGTCTGCTCGCGGGCCGCCTGCTCGTCGATCCGGAGCAGCGGAATGGTCAGCTCCGGCTCGTCGGTGACGAACTCGTTCACGCCGACGCTGACGCGGCGGTGCTGCTCGATCTCCCACTGCTGCCGGGCCGCCGACTCGGCGATCTTGCGCTGGAACCACCCGGTCTCCAGGCCGCGCACCACGCCGCCGACCTTCTCGATTTCCACGAACAGCTGCTCGGCTTCGCGCTCGAGCTGATCGGTGAGCGCCTCGACGTAGTAGGACCCGCCCAGCGGGTCGATCACGTTGGGCACGCCGGTCTCGAAGGCCAGCAGCTGCTGGGTGCGAAGCGCGACCTCCACCGAGTGCTCGGTGGGCAGCGCCAGCGTCTCGTCCATCGAGTTGGTGTGCAGCGACTGCGTCCCGCCCAGCACCGCGGCCATCGCCTGATAGGCGACCCGGACGATGTTGTTCATCGGCTGCTGCGCGGTCAGGGTCACGCCGGCGGTCTGCGAGTGGAAGCGCATCATCCACGACCGCGGATCCTTCGCGTGGTAGCGCTCCTTCAGGTGGCGCGCCCAGATGCGGCGCGCCGCCCGCAATTTGGCGATCTCCTCGAAGAAGTCGTTATGGATGTCCCAGAAGTGCGACAGCCGGGGCGCGAACGCATCCACGTCCAGGCCGCGGGCGATCCCCCGCTCGACGTAGGTGAACCCGTCGGCGAGGGTGAAGGCAAGCTCCTGCGCGGCGGTGGCCCCCGCCTCGCGGATGTGGTAGCCCGAAATCGAAATGGTATTCCACTGTGGCGCGTGCCGGGCGCCCCAGTCGAAGCAATCGACGATCAGGCGCAGCGCCGGCTCGATCGGGAAGACCCAGGCGTGCTGGGCCATGTACTCCTTCAGGATGTCGTTCTGGATCGTGCCCCGCAGCTGTTTCGCGTCCACGCCCTGCTTCTCGGCGGCCGCGATGTAGAACGCCCAGAGGATGATCGCCGGGCCGTTGATCGTCATCGACGTCGACACCTGGTCGAGCGGAATGCCGTCGAACAGCGTCTCCATGTCGGCGAGCGACGAGATCGCGACGCCGCACTTCCCCACCTCGCCCTCCGACCGCGCGTGGTCGGAGTCGTACCCCATCAGCGTCGGGAAGTCGAACGCGACCGAGAGCCCGGTGGTCCCGTGCTCGAGCAGGAACTTGTAGCGCTCGTTGGTCTCACGGGCGCTGCCGAAGCCGGCGAACTGCCGCATCGTCCAGAGCTTGCCGCGATATCCGGTGGCGTGCACCCCGCGGGTGAACGGATAGACGCCGGGCGTGCCGATCGCCGACGGATCGATGTGCCGGGTGTCGAGCGCGGTGTAGAGCGGCTCGACCTCGCGTGCCGAGTTGGTGAAGGCGATGTCGCGGGCGGCGCCGGCCTCGTACAGCCGCCGCCACTCGGCTACCTCGGTGCGCAGCCGGGCCAACTCGTCCTGCTGCTGCCGCTCCGCGTTCGTGAGTTCCCGCATCGACGTCATGAGTCCGTCCGGGTCAAGAGTGCCGCGCTCCGCGCCAGCAGGTCCCCGGCGATGCCGTAGGGCGTCGCCGCGCCGCGCTCGAGATTCGGCAGTTGTTCATCGAGCCACCGCGTCGTCTCCGGATCCGTCCAGAGCCGGCGGCGCATGCGCTGCTCGACGACGTCCATGACGCGCTCCCGCCAGCGCCGCCGCCTCCGCTCCTGGAGCACGCCACTCGTTTCAAGATAGCGGTGGTGCCGGTCGAGCGCCGCCGCGAGCTCGGCCACTCCCTCCCCCTGCACCGCCACTGCCCGCAGCACCGGCGGGGTCCACGAGTCGGCCTCACCCTCCTGGTGACCGCCGCCGTCCCCGCCGCCCCGTGCGGCCTCACGGGCCGCGAGCGCCGGATTCATCGCCCGCCTCGCGTCGCTCCGTTCCTTCGACGTCAGGCGCGAGAGGTCCACGCCGTGATGCGCGGGCACGTTCTTCAGCGTGCTCCCCAGCCGCAGCCCGAGCATCAGCTCCAGCTCCTGGCGCAGCCGGTCGGCTCCCGGGCGGTCGGCCTTGTTCACCACGAACAGGTCGGCGATCTCCATCAGCCCCGCCTTGAGCGTCTGGATCGAGTCGCCCGATTCCGGGACCAGCACCACGACCGTCGAGTCCGCCGACCGCGCGATGTCGAGCTCGCTCTGGCCCACGCCCACCGTTTCGATGAGGACGCGGTCGAAGCCGAACGCGTCCAGCACATCGGCCGCTTCCCGGGTGGCGGCCGAGAGCCCGCCCAGCGAGCCCCGGGTGGCGAGCGAGCGGATGTAGACGCCGGGATCGAGCGCGACGCCCTCCATCCGCACCCGGTCGCCGAGCAGCGCGCCGCCCGTGAACGGGGACGTCGGGTCGACGGCGATAATGCCGACTCGCAGCCCGTTCTGTCGCCAGAGCGCCGTCAGGGCGCCGGTGAGTGTGCTCTTGCCCGCGCCTGGCGGACCGGTGAGCCCGATCCGGCGTGCCCGGCCCAGCCGGCGGTGCAGCCTGCCGAGCAGGTCGTCGTAGCCTGCGCGCCGGTTCTCGACGATGCTCACCGCGCGCGCGAGCGCGGCGCCCTTGCCGGCGTCGAAATCGGCCAGGAGAGCGTCAATTGTCCCGCTCATCAGGCCGCCGGGGCCCGGGCCGGCGCGACCGGGGCCGGCTGCGGCTCGTCGAATTCGTCGCGGATGTCGCCCACCAGCTCCTCCAGCAGGTCCTCGAGCGTGACGATGCCGAGCGTCTGGCCGGCAGTGTCGCGGACCACCGCCATGTGCAGCCCGCCCTGCAGCATCTCGAACAGGAGCTCGTTGCAGTGCCGTGAGGCGGACGCGCGCGCCACCGGGCGCGGCGTGATCCGGGCGGCGGGGCGACCGTTGAGGACGTCGAAGACGTGGATCATGCCGACGATGTCATCAAGGCTGCCGCGATACACCGGCACCCGGCTGTAGCCGGACTGCGCGATCAGGCGGGCCGTCTCGGCGGGCGGCGTGTCGATCGCCACCGCGAACACCGCGCTCCGCGGCGTCATCACCAGCTGCACCGTCTTGCCGACGAACTGGACGACGCCGGAGATGATGGCGATCTCGCGCCGGTCGCCGACGCCTTCCAGCTCACCCTCACGGAGCAGGTCGTCGAGGTGGCTGCGTGGTGCCTGACGACCCGCGCCTGCCGGTCCGGCGACGAACCAGCGGGCGGCGGCCCGTGCCCCCGCCGCCAGCGGCGAGACGACCAGCTCGATCAGTCGAAGCGCCGGCAGGAGCGCCGGCACCAGCCGCGCCGCCCATCGTCTCGCCACCACGCGCGGCACCACCTGGCCCAGCACCAGCACCACCAGTGCCGTGCCGGCGACCCGGGCGGTCATCGCCAGCCGGCCCTCGGCGGCGGCGGCCGAGCCCGCGCCGATCAGCAGTCCGCCGGCGAAGACCGCGATCGCGATGCCGGTGCCGGCGGCGATGAGCAGGCGCTGCGGCCGTTCGAGATAGAGCTCGGCGGTGGCGGCGCCGCTCAGGCGTTGCTCCACCCAGTGGCGGAGCCAGATCCGGCTGGTGGACCGCACCGCGGTGGCCGCGGCGGTGAGCCAGGCGACCACGATGAGCAGGAGAACGAGCACCATGGGGACCGTCATGCCGGCGTCCTGTGCCGGGCCGTCGGCACGGGGCGCGGGCGCTCGAAGTAGACGCGCTCGACGCGGTGCCGCCTCACGCGCTCCACGACCACGCGGAATCCATCGAGCGTCAACGCCTCGCCCGGCTCGGGCACGCGGCCGAGCTCCTCCAGGATGAGGCCGCCCACCGTCGAGATATCTTCGCGGCGGAAATCGTGGCCCACCGCGTCGGAGAGATCGTCGAGCGTCACCCGCCCTGACGCCCACCACCGCTCGCCCTCGCGCTCGAGTTCGCGCGGCTCCTCGGCGTCGTGCTCGTCGCGGATCTCGCCGACGATCTCTTCGAGGACATCCTCGATGGTCACCAGGCCGGCCGTACCGCCGTACTCGTCGACGACGATCGCGAGGTGGTTGCCGCTCCGCTGGAATTCCCGCAGCTGGTCGCCGATCAGCTTGCTCGTCGGGATGAACGCGGCCGGCCGCACCAGCGCCGCCCAGCCGGTATCCGGCTCTGACTCGGCCAGCACCGCCGGCAACAGGTCCTTGGTGTTGAGGACGCCGAGGATGTTGTCGAGCGACTGATCGAACACCGGGATGCGCGCGTGTTCGGAGGCGCGGATCCGGTCGAGCAGTTCCGACCACGGGGTGTCGCGGTCGATGCCGACCATGTCGACGCGCGGCACCATCACGTCGGCGACGCTCGTCCGGCCCAGGGAGAAGACGCCCTCGATCAGTCGCTCCTCCCGCCGCGACACGTCGGCCTCGGCGGCCACCACCTCGCGGAACTGCTCGGCGATCGCCTCGCGGCTGCCGGCATCGGGCGCCGGTGGCGGCATCAGGCGACCGAGCAACGCTTCCAGGCGGCCGACAGGGACGACCACCGGGGCTACGGCCACGCTGAGGGCGCGCACCAGCGTCGCGAGGCGGAGGATCGCGGGCGCGCCGACCGCGTCGCCGAACGCCCGCGCCCCGCTTTCGCAGATCGCGACCATCACCAGCGTCACCGCCGCGCCCTGTAGCACCGCGCTCCGGACCGTCCGGTCGGCGAGGTCGAGGGCGATGGCGGCCGCGGCGCCGGCGGCAAGGTGCGAGGCGATCCGCACGAACGCCAGAGTGCGATGCAGCCGTTCCCGATTCTGGTGCAGGGCCCGGAGCCGGGGATCCCGCGCCGCCTCGTCAGGCGCGATCGCCAGCAGGGCGCCGTCGGCCACCGCGCACACGGCCGCGACGAACGCCGCCGCCAGAAAGGCCAGGACCGCGCGGGGCTCGCTCATGCGACGCGGTCCGTGCGCCCGTTCGTCCGCCTCACCTTCCCTTCCCGCCGCCGCCACGCGCGCGCGAGCAGCTGCTCCTGGCGCTTCCACATGCGTGAGGCGGTGCGGTCGGCGCCCTCGGGGTGCTCGTAGCCCAGCACGTGCAGGGTGCCATGGATGACCAGGCGCGCGACTTCTTCCCGCACCGGGACGCCCAACCGCCGGGCCTGCAGGCGGGCGACCGCCGGCGCGATGTAGATGTCACCCACGATCGGGTCGCCCGCCGACGCGCGCGCGAAGCCGAAGGCAATGACATCGGTGGGGCCGCTGCGCCCCAGGTGGCGGCGGTTGAGCGCGGCGATCGCCCTCGGCGCGATGAAGGTCAGCGACAGGAGGGCCGGACCGGCGCCCTCGGCGCGCAGGACGGCCCGCGCCAGCTCGGCCACTCGGGCGCGCGAGACCGGCACGCGCACGCCGGCACCGTCGGCCGACACCGCCACGCGCAGGGTCATGCCCGGGCGAATTCGGAGGTGATCCCGCCGCTCGACGACGGATAGTCGATCCGGTTGTGATAGGCGCCGATCAGGACGCGCGCGAACTGGTCCTTGACGAGCTCGAGCTGGCGGAGCGTGATCGGCGCGTCGCGGAGCTGTCCCTGCTCGATCCGCTGCCGCACGATGAGGTCGATGACGTCGCGGATCCGCTGCGGCGTGGGGTCGGAGAGGACGCGGGTGGCGGCCTCGACGCCGTCGGCGAGCATGCAGACCGCCGTCTCCACCGTCTGCGGCACCGGTCCCGGATACTGGAAGTCGCCCAGGCCGGCCGGCGCCGGGTCGCGTTCCCGCGCCTTTTCCAGGAAGTACGCGATGTGCCCGGTCCCATGATGCTCGGCGATGAACGCGCGGACCGCCTGCGGGAGGCGATTCGCCTCGGCCAGCTCGAGGCCGTCCTTGATGTGGCCGCGGATGATCGAGGCGCTGGTGCCCGGCTTCAGCTTGTCGTGCGGGTTGCGGCCCCGCACCTGGTTCTCGACGAAGTACTGGGGCTTCTTCAGCTTGCCGATGTCGTGATAGTACGCGCCCACCCGGCCGAGCAGGCCGTTGGCGCCGATCGCGGTGCAGGCGGCCTCGACCAGGTTGGCGGTGACGATCGTGTGGTGGTACGTGCCCGGTGCCTCACGACTCAACTGCTGCATGAGCGGCCGGTTCAGGTCCGACCATTCCAGCAGCTTGAGGTAGGTGTCGACGCCGGCGAGCTCCTCGGCGGTGGGCAGGAGCACCATCGCCAGCGACACCGACAGGACCGCCGACAGCGCGCCCCACATCGCCGTCGAGAGGATGTCGCGCGCCGACCAGTCGAGCATCAGTCCGATCGCCGCCGCGGCCACGAGGTAGGCCGCCGCCACCGTCAGGATGGAGTAGTACGCCTGGTTGCGGCGCCGGACCACGCGAACCGTGAACGCGGCCGCCACCCCGCCGGCGAGACAGAGGAAGAGGGCGTTGGTGCCGCGGAATGCAGTCTGCCCGCCGATCAGGACGGCAAGGTTCATCGCCCCCACCAGGCTGATGCGGGGGTCGAAGAGGACGGCGAGCACGGTGGCGGCCAACGCCATCGGGATCAGCTCCGGGCGCACCGGATCGGCGCGGGCGATGAACGCCGCCGCACCGATGACCACCAGGAACGACACCGCGATCGTGATCAGCGCCCGCAGCGAGCCGTAGAGCGCCGGCCGGAAGAGGAGCAGCGTCACGCCGAAGAGCACGACCAGGAGCGTGTTGAAGGTCACCGCGCCGATCACCCGGCCCATGCGGCGCGTCACGCCGCCGCGGCCCTGCAGTTCGTCGCGCAGCGCGCGCAGCCGGGCGAGGTCTTCCCGCCCCACCACCTCGTGCGCGCCCAGGATCTTCTCGCCGCTCTTGACCTCGTCGCTCCAGGTGGCGATCGCGCCGCGCGCCGCCTCACGACGCCGGGCCGTTTCCGCCGGGTCGAGCACCAGCGTGGGGTGGAAGAACGCGACCAGGAGTCGCGTGAACACCGCGTCCGCGGTGGGCGCGCCGGGCTGCGGGTTGGCGCGCCGCGCCCGGGTGATGAACTCGCTCAGCACCGGCACGCTGTCCACCGGCAGGTCGTGCTCGTCGCCCTGCGACCGCACCGTCACCAGACCGCGCAGGCCGTCGGTGGCGTGGGATGCCGCCACGCCGGCCGCGAGCTGCACGTCGAGCGCCCGCTCGAGCGCCTCGCGGAGCCCGGTGCGCCGGCGCGGAACGCGCAGGTAGCCCGACTGGCCCGCCGTCAGCGGCACCCCCAGCTCTCCGGCCACCCGCTGGATCTCCAGCGAGTCGGCCCGGGTCCGGTCCATCCGCGCGAAGAACGCGGTCAACTGCGCGCGCGCCGAGTCCACGGCAGCCGGCACGCTCGCGAACACCGGGGGCACGGCGCGTTCGGCGGCGGTGCGCTCCCGCTCCAGCTGCGGCACCCGCTTGGCCACCCGGAACCCGAACGGTGCGATGACGTCGCGCGGCGAGACCGAGCCCACCTCGAGCAGCGGGACATCGGCGGCCGGCGACGTGGGAAAGCAGAAATAGGTGGCGATGCCCATCCCCACCGCGATCGCCATGCGGGTGCCGTGCCGGGCGAGCGCCTGAGCGCGCCGCCGCCGCCGTCGGTCCGGACCGGCGCTCGGATCCAGCGGTTGCCAGGGCGTCACGGTCGGCTCACGCGCTGGCGTCGCCGGCGTACGCCTTGATGATCTCGCGCACCAGCCGGTGCCGGATGACGTCGGCATCGGTGAAGTAGTGGAACGCGATCCCGTCGATGCCGGGCAGGATGCGCTCGATCTGGAGCAGCCCCGATTCCTCGCGCTTGGGGAGGTCGATCTGGGTGCGGTCGCCGGTGATCACGATCTTCGAATTCACGCCCAGCCGGGTCAGGAACATCTTCATCTGCATCCCGGTGGCGTTCTGCGCCTCGTCGAGGATCACGAACGCATCGCCCAGCGTGCGCCCGCGCATGAAGGCGAGCGGTGCGATCTCGATCACCCGCGTCTCGAGCACTTTCTGGACCCGCTCGGCGGGCATCATCTCGTCGAGCGCGTCGTAGAGCGGGCGCAGGTAGGGATCGACCTTCGCCTGCATGTCGCCGGGCAGGAAGCCGAGGTTCTCGCCGGCTTCCACCGCCGGCCGGGCCAGGACGATCCGGCGGACGCGTTTCCGCACCAGGGCGTCCACGGCCGCCGCCACCGCAAGGTACGTCTTGCCCGTGCCGGCGGGCCCGATGCCGACCACGACATCGTGTTCGGCGATCTTGGCGATGTACTCCTCCTGCCCCGGCGTCTTGGCCTGGATCGCGCGGCGGATGCCCGGCAGCACGAAGCGCTGGGCATCGCTCACCGGCGGCCGGCCGGCGCCGCCGTCGCCGTCCTCGGCGCTCATCCGCAGGACGTCGTCGGCGTCGAGCGGCACGCGCTGCTTGGCGGCATCGATCATGCGCCGCGCCACCGGGAGCGCGCGCTCCACCGCGTCCGGCACGCCCTGCACCGAGAGGGCGTCGCCGCGCAGCGCGACCCGGACGTTCATCAGGCGGGACAGCTCGATCAGGTTCGCGTCGTTCACGCCGGCCAGCGTGAGCAGGTCGGCTCCCTCGGTGGAGAG
Organism: Gemmatimonadaceae bacterium; assembly: GCA_041483735.1. Lineage (GTDB taxonomy): Bacteria > Gemmatimonadota > Gemmatimonadetes > Gemmatimonadales > Gemmatimonadaceae > JBGPGH01. The sequence goes on from JBGPGH010000008.1 coordinate 30,598, forward strand.
CTTCTGCAGGACGGCGGCGCCCGGTTCGTCGCTCACGGCGTGCCGAACTCCGCCGAGCCGGCTTCCGCGTGGGCATCGATGCTCAGGTGGAGGTCCCGCAAGTCGTCAGGCGGCACCGGCGCCGGCGCGCCCTCGAACAGCGCCCGGGCGGCCGTCGTCTTCGGGAAGGCGATGACGTCGCGGAGCGAAGGGGCCCCGGCCAGCATCATCGCGATCCGGTCGAACCCCATCGCGATGCCGCCGTGCGGCGGCGCGCCCCCCCGGAGTCCCTCGAGCAGGAAGCCGAACCGCGCCTGGGCGGTGGCTTCGTCGATCCCCAGGAGGCCGAAGATCCGCGACTGGAGCGCCGGGTCGCTGATCCGGATGCTCCCGCCGCCCAGCTCCGTCCCGTTGAGCACCACATCGTAGGCGCGCGCCCGCACCCGCTCGGGGGCGCTGCCCAGCAGGGCGAGATCCTCGGCCATCGGCGCGGTGAACGGGTGGTGGACGGAGGTGAGCGCGCCCGAGTCTGGATCGCGGGCGAGGAGCGGAAACTCCGTCACCCAGAGGAACGACCGGGCCTGCTCCGGGACCAGGTTCAGGCGGCGCGCGGCCTCCTGGCGCACCCGGTCCAGCGCCGGATTGGACACCTCGTCCGACGCGGCGACCATCAGCACCAGGTCGCCCTCGACGAGATGGAGCCGGGCGGCCGTGTCAGGCGGCAGGAACTTCGCCGCCGGTCCTTCGAGCGAGCCGCCGTGCAGCTTGAGGCGCAGCAGGCCGGCTGCCTTCGCCCCCTTGGCCAGCGTCTCGAGCTCATCGACCTGCTTTCGCGACAGGGCGGCGCCGCCGGGAAGCTTGATCCCGCGGACGCGGCCGCCGGCGGCCAGCGCAGCCTTCGTGATCCCGAAGTCGGAGCCCCGGAAGAGGTCGCCGGCATCGAAAATCTCCAGCCCGTACCGCCTGTCGGGGCGGTCGCAGCCGTAGCGTTCCATCGCGTCGGCGTAGGTCATCCGCTCGAACGTCGGCGGGATGTCGACCCCGATCTCCCGGAAGTGGGCGGCGAGCATCCCCTCGGTGAGCGTGACGATATCCGCCACGTCCACGAACGAGGCCTCGATGTCGATCTGGGTGAACTCGGGCTGCCGGTCGGCCCGCAGATCCTCGTCGCGGAAGCAGCGCGCGATCTGGAAGTACCGGTCCATCCCCGACACCATCAGCAGCTGCTTGTACAGCTGCGGCGACTGCGGCAGCGCGTAGAACTCGCCCGGGTGGACGCGGCTGGGGACGAGGTAGTCGCGGGCGCCCTCGGGCGTGGGCTTGGTGAGGATCGGCGTCTCGATTTCGAGGAAGCCGCGCTCGCTCAGGTAGCGCCGGGTGGCCTGCATCAGGCGATGCCGCAGCACCAGGTTCTCCTGGAGCTCGGGGCGGCGCAGGTCGAGATAGCGGTGGCGCAGCCGCAGCTCCTCGGCGGCCAGATTCTCCCCCTTGCCACGCGCCACCGGGATGGCCGGCGTCGCGGCCGGCCCCACCAGGGTGAGCGCCGTTGGACGCACCTCGATGTCGCCGGTGGGCATCTCGCGATTGCGCGTTTCCGCCGGCCGGCTGGTGACGCTCCCCTCGACCAGGATCACGCTCTCCGATCCTAACGTCGCCGCCAGGCTGACCACCGCGGCCGGCGCCACCCGGGGATCGATCGAGACCTGGACGATGCCGGCCCGGTCACGCAGGTCGATGAAGATCAGGCCGCCCAGATTGCGGTTCCGGTGGACCCAGCCGCCCAGCCGCACGGTGGTGCCGACGTGGGAGGGCCGCAGGTCACCGCACAGGTGGGTCCGCTGGGAGGTGGCGAGTGTTGCCGGGTCGATGAGGGTGGTCACCGGGCTGGAATCCTGGCGTTCACGCCGCCTCCGCCTCGCGCACGATGCGCAGAAAGGCGTCGCTCGAGCCCGCGCCGCGCAGCAGCTGGCGGAGGGGCTCCCGGCGCAGGAGGCGGGAGATGCGCGCCAGAGCCTTGATGTGGGCCCCAGATGCCGACTCCGGGCCAACCAGCAGGAAGAACAGCTCGACCGGCCGGCCGTCGAGCGCGTCGTACTCCACCGGGTGCGCGGAGACGCCGGCTGCCATGATGAGCTGGTCGATGATGGGGGTGCGGCCGTGCGGGATCGCGATCCCCTCGCCGATCCCGGTGCTCAATTCACGCTCTCGCTCCCACACCGAGGCGAGAATGGCGTCGACCGCCGCGGCGGGCTGGCCGGGCGCCACCAGCTGCACCAGTTCCTGCAACAGTTCGTCTTTGGTTCGGCTGCCCAGCGGGACCTTGATTCGGTCCACGGATAGCAGCTCAGTCAGCAGCACAGGTTTGGAGACTCCGGAGAGGCGTGTGGGACGCGTCAATCTAACAGGCGAAACCGCCCGCGGAAAGCGGCGCGCTTGACCGAGACTCCGACGACGGGTATTCTCAACTTCATGCGGCCCTTGCTTTTTCCCCTCTGCATTTCGAGCATCTTCGCAGGCCCGGCCGCTGCCCAGCGCGTGCCAGGAAGAGACCTCCTGGAGTTCCCGATCGGAACCATGGCCGAGGCGCCCGCCCTCGCGTCGCACGTGGGGGACGGGCTCTGGAATCCCGCATCGGTGCTGCTGCCCGTGGGCGATCGCGCCAGAGTCAGCGTCGCCACCCTCAATGCGCCGCAGGACCAGGGAGTGTCGGCCCAGACGTTGACGCTCGCGGTGGCGCTCCCGGCCGGAACCAGCGGTGCCTTCTCGGCCGTCCGGGCTTCGGTGGCCGACCTCGTTCGGACCAGCACCGATCCGCAGACGGTGGGCGGTGAGATTCCCTACAGCACCATGGTCCTGTCGCTCACGGCCGCGCGGCGCAGCCAGGCGCACTTCGTGACCGGGGTCGCGCTCCGATATCGCACCGGGCAGATCGATGCCGTGCGCCGCGGCGCGCTGGGGATCGACGGCGGCGTCGTGGCCGACGGGCTGTCGTCGCGGGACCTGCGGGTGGGACTGTCGAGCTTTCTCTGGCGGCCCGGGGCCGCCTCACGCGAGCGCACCTCGCTCGAGCTGGCCGGCGACGGCCGGATCGCCGGAACCGGGCCACGACTGGAGGCCCGCGCCGGGTATGCGTTCTCGTCCACCGAGGCGCACGCGCGGGAGCACTACGTGTTCACCTCCGCGAGGTCCGGGAACTGGGAAGGGCGGGCCGGGCTCGCCCGAAGTTTCGCGTTCGGCGAGACGAGCAGCCGGATCCGGCTGGGGCTGGACCTGCACTACGCGCGCTACACCGTGGGCATTGCCCGCGAAGACACCGGCGCTGGGCTCGCTCCGACCTACCAGTTCGCGCTGATCACGGCGGTGCGATGACCGGCCGGCTCGACCTGCTGAGCCTGACGCCGGCCACCGCCGCCGCCGCGCTGACGGAATTCGCGCTCGCCAACGGCCAGCCGGCCTACCGGGGCGCGCAGGTGGCGCGCCGGCTGTGGCAGACCCCCGCGCCATCTTTCGAGGCGATGACCGAACTGCCGGCCGCCTACCGGTCGCGGCTCGCCGCCCACTTCGAGCTGCCGCGCCTCGAGCTCGCCGCCCGTCAGGCCAGCGTCGACGGCACGGAGAAGTTCCTCTTCCGGCTTCGTGACGGTGAGGCGATCGAGACGGTGGCGATCCCGGAGGGCGGGCGCCTCACGCTGTGCATCTCGTCGCAGGCCGGGTGTGCCCTCCAGTGCTCGTTCTGCGCCACCGGCGCGATGGGGTTCGCGCGGAATCTCGATGCGTCGGAAATCGCCGGCCAGGTCCGTGAGCTGCTGATGCTCGACCCACCGCTGCGGGCGACGAACATCGTGTTCATGGGGATGGGCGAGCCGATGATGAACTGGAAGGCGGTCGACACCGCCCTCACGATTCTCAACGACCCGCACGGCCTGGGCATCGGGGCGCGCCACATCACCATCTCGACCGTGGGCGTCCTGCCGGGGATCGTCGCGCTGGGAAAGCGGCCAGAGCAGTTCCGGCTCGCGATTTCGGTCCACGCACCCACCGATGACCTGCGCCACCGGCTGATGCCGATCAACACCAGGTACCCGCTGGCCGACGTGATCGAGGCGGCGAAGGCGTTCGACCGGCGGGTGACGTTCGAATACGTGATGCTGGGCGGGGTGAACGACCAGATCGAGCACGCCCTGCAGCTCGCCAGGCTGGCCCGCGAGTGCCGCGCGTTCGTGAACCTCATCCCGCTGCACCCGGGAGGCGGGATGGGATTTCACCCCACCGTCCCCGCGGCGATCGCCGGATTCGCGCGCGAGCTGCGTGAGGCGGGCGTCGAGGTGGCGATCCGGAAGAGCCGCGGCGTCGACATCGCCGCCGCCTGCGGCCAGCTACGGGTTGAACGGCTGGGCCGGCGGCCGCCACGTGGCGCCGAGGATCACGGTGGCATCCAGGTAGCGTGAGCTGTCGGGGCGCGACTCGACGCGCGCGCCCCCCAGCGCGTCGGCCACCCGGCGGGCCCAGTCGGGGTGTCCCGAGCGATCCAGGACGAGCGTACTGTCGCTCAGGTTCGCCGACGTACCGACGTCGACGACGTCGAAGCCGCGGTCCCGCAGGAGGATGGTGGCGCGCCGGGCGAGTCCGCGCACCCGTGTCGCGTTGAGCACTTCCACCTTGACGCGCACGCCCTCCGGAGCGCGGGCGCCCGGCGACAGGCCCGGCACCATGGACCGGCCGGCCACGCGGTCGCGCACGAACCACACCGCCAGCAGCACGAGGCCGAGGAGCGCGGCCGCCAGCGCGGCACGACGCAGCCGGTCGGTCACCGGACCGAGTTCCAGAGCTCCACGGTCTCCGGGAAGATCTGCTTCCCCTCCCGCAGGGTCCACTCGATGCGCGAGCGCACGACCTCCCGGAACACATCGTGGAACGCGGTGGGGACGCGCCGGGCCAGCTCCGCCCGCTCGGCCTGGAGGAAGGGCCGGCCGGGCTCGAGGAAATCGGCCATGAACAGCGCCCGGCCGGTGCGGTCCCATCCGGGGTGACCCACCGTGTGCCAGGCGATGGCCGACAGCACCGGCTCGCGTCGCTCTCCGTCGTCGCGGAGCCGGACGACCGCGGCCGGCCCGTGGAGCAGGCCGGCTGGACCGTCGCGGCGGCCGGAGGTCTCGCGGAGCTCGGCCTCGGTGGCGTCGCGGAACGCGTCGTGCCAGCGGCCGGCATCGCGCCAGGCCGCGGCTTCCTCGTCAGGCACCCGCATGGCGGACGCCCACTCGGCGAGTAACGCCACCACCCGCTCGATGTGTTCGCGCCGGCGGGCCGACACCCGCGCCCAGTTCGGCAGGTCAATCATCGCCGCGGCGATCATACGGCTCCAGGACCGCGTGATTCCGGACGGTGGTGCGGGAGACGTAGTTCCACCCCTTGAGCTCGGCCCCGCGCCCGATCCGGGATTCGACGATGCGGGAGTACGGGCCGATCACGCACTCGGCGCCGATTTCGGTGGCGCCCTCCAGCACCGTGCACGGATAGATCACGGTGTCCGGTCCGATCCGGACGTCGACGTCCAGCCAGCTGGTCTGAGGGAGGAGGAAGTTGACGCCCCGGGCCTCGTGGCCGAGCACGAGCCGGTCGCGCACCGCCACCACCGCGTCCGAGAGCGTGTGCCGGTCGACGATCCGGAGCGTTTCGCGGGCGCTGGTGGGCGGCATCCGCGGTGCGCCAGCCGGGTGGCGGGGATCGCCGGCCGACGCCAGCGCCGGACCCTCGCCGGCGATCGCGATCACCGGCGCGTGCTCGTGGGCGTCGTGGAGGGCGGTGATTCCCGCCTCGCCGGCCCGCAACAGGCGGGCGATGGTCGCGGGCGCGAGTAGCGGCGCCGCTCCGTCGATCAGCACCTTCAGCCCCGGGGGGGTGACCGCCGCGCGCAGCGCCCGCGCCTCGTCGCCCTCGGCCACCGCCTCGAAGATGACTTCCTTCGCGTCCAGCCCGATCGAGCCCGGCAGGTCGGCGTGGTGGAGGATGCGGACCTCGTCAGGCGGCGGCACGACGTCGAGCAGCGACCGGGCCACGTGCCAGAGAATCGGGCGGCCGGCCAGGGGATGCAGGTAGACGCTCACCCGCGATCGGAATGTCGCCGGCGCGTCCAGTGCCGCGATGACCCCCTGCCAGCTCATGCCCCGAGGATCAGATTGTCGATCAGGCGCGTCGCCCCGACCCGTGCCGCGACCAGGGCGATCGTGCCGGTCGTGGCGCGCCCCACCGGCTCGAGCCCATCGGGGTCGACCAGCGCGAAGTAGTCGGGGCGCACGGCGGGTTCGGTGGCCAGTTCCTTGTCACCGACCCTCGTGAGCTCCGCGCCCACGGTCATCCCGCCGCGCCAGGCCCGCTCCACCGCCCGCAGGGCCCGCGACAGCACCAGGGCCCGGCGTCGCTCGTCAGGCAACAGGTAGCTGTTGCGGCTCGAGAGGGCGAGGCCGTCGGATTCACGCACCGTCGGGGCAACGACGATCGCCAGGTTCATGTCCAGGTCGCGCACCATCGCGCGCACCAGCGTGGCCTGCTGAATGTCCTTCTGGCCGAACACCGCGACGTCGGGTTGCACGATGCCGAACAGCTTCGCCACCACCGTCAGGACGCCGGCGAAGTGGCCCGGCCGGATGGCTCCTTCCCACCGCTCGTCGAGGCGCCGCGGCACCACCGTCACCGCCCGCCCCGGCGGGTACATCTCGTCCGCCGACGGCGTGAACAGGAGGTGGATGCCCCGGCGCTCCGCCTTGGCCGAGTCGCCGGCGGGATCGCGCGGGTATCGGGCCAGGTCTTCGGTGGGCCCGAACTGCAGCGGGTTCACGAAGATGCTCATCACCACGAATCCGCCCAGCCGGTGCGCCTCGTCCACCAGGGCCAGGTGCCCCTCGTGCAGGAATCCCATCGTGGGCACGAACGCGATGCGCTGCCCGCCGGCCCGCGCGCGCGCCACCTGCGCGCGCACGTCGGCGATGGTCGCCACCGTGCGCATCTCAGAAGCTGTGATCGGCATCCGGATAGGTGCCCGTGCGCACGTCGGTGGCGAACCGCTTGACGGCCGCCCGCACGTCGTCGGCCATGGATGCGTACCGCTTGAGGAACTTGGGCGCGAATTTGTCGTTCAGTCCCAGCAGGTCGTGGAGCACGAGCACCTGGCCGTCGCACTGCGCGCCCGCGCCGATGCCTATCGTGGGAATCTTCACGGACTCGGTGACGCGCGCCGCCACGGCCGCCGGCATGAGCTCGAGCACGATCGAGAACGCACCCGCGTCTTCCAGCCGCCGGGCTTCGTCCACCAGCCGGCCGGCGGCATCCTCGTCCCGCCCCTGCACCCGGAATCCGCCGAGCGCGTGCACCGACTGCGGCGTGAACCCGATGTGCCCCATCACCGGGATGCCCACGCGCTGCACGGCGGCCACTGTGGCGGCGATCTCCGGCGAGCCGCCCTCGAGTTTGACCGCCTGGGCGCCCGTCTCCTGGATGGCGCGCCCGCAGTTGCGCAGCGACTCGGCCTCGGTGATGTGGTAGGTGAGGAACGGCATGTCGACGATCACCATCGCCCGCGCGGCGCCCCGCTGCACGGCGCCGGCGTGGTAGATCATCTGGTCGAGCGTGACCGGAATGGTGGAATCGTAGCCGGCGATGACGTTGCCCAACGAGTCGCCGACCAGGATCGCGTCGACGCCGGCGTCGTCGGACAGGCGCGCGAACAGGGCGTCGTACGCCGACACCACGACCAGCCGCCGCGACTCGCGCTTGGCGGAGAGAAAGTCGCGGACGGTCACGCGACGCGATTCGCTCTGGCTGCTCATGAGGCAGACGACGGGAGCGGACGCGGGGAGCGGGGACCGGTGGGCACCTGATCCCCACTGTTCCCCGCTCCCCGAGTCCACGTCCGTTCCCTGGGCCTAGGACACACTGGTGATCCTCCTGGTCAGATCACTCAGGTACACCGCCACGCTCCGCAGCTCCTGGGTGGCGCTCTCGAGCTCGCGCAGGGCGGCGGCCTGGTCGCGGGCCGAGGAGGTCACGTTCTCGGCGCCCGACCGGTTGCGGCGGGAGATCTCGCTGATCCGTGCCACCCGGTCGCGCAGCCGGTTGAACTCCGCCTCCTGGTCGCGCGAGATGTGGGCGATGCGCTGGGCGTGTCCGAAACTCGCGGCGGTGGAGTCGACGATCAGGTCCAGCGCCTTGAGCGCCGACTCCGACAGGACCTCGACGCCGCTGACCATCGTGTCGCCGCGTTCCATCTGCAGCGCCACCCGGCGCATCTGCTCCTCGATCCCGAGGACGATGTCGCCGGCCTGGTCCGATGCCGCGGCGCTCTGGACCGCGAGCTTGCGCACCTCGTCGGCGACCACCGCGAACCCCTTCCCCTGCTCGCCGGCCCGCGCCGCCTCGATCGCCGCGTTGAGCGCCAGCAGGTTGGTCTGCTCGGCCAGCTCGCGGATCACGGCGATGAACTCGGTGATCCGCTTGGTCGACCGGCCCAGTTCATCGATCTGCGTGGTGCTCTCCGAGACGAATCCCTTCACGCTCACCAGCCGCTCGATGGCCGTCGCGATCGTCTCGCGGTGCTCCGAGGCGATTTCGGTGGCGCGCTGGCTGGCGGCGGCCGCGTCGCCGCCGTCGCGCACCACCCGGACGGTGGCCTCGTGCAGCTCGTTGGTCGCTTCCAGGCTGCGCCCCACCTGCTCGCTCTCCTCGGCGATCCCGCGGGTGATGTCGCTGATGTTGCGCGCCACGCCCTCGCCGCCGCTGCGGAGCGTCCGCGCCGACTCGTTGAGCTTGTCGAGCTGGCTTCCCACCCGCTGCACCGCCTCCATTAGCGGCTGGCGCAGGTCGTGGATGTGCAGCGTGGTCGCGAGCTGGCTGGCGAACCGGCGGATGAGCTGCACCTCCTTGGCCGAGTAGGTGCCGCGCTTGTGGTGCTCCAGCTCCATCAGGCCGACGTTCCGGTCGCCGAACCGGAGCGGGATGACGACGATGCTGCGGGCGTCATCGCGTGGTTTCTCCACTCGCGGGTCGCGGAATGCATCGGTCACCACCACCGGCTCGGCGCCCTCCAGCGCGAGTCGGCGCAGCCGGGCGCCGTCGGGGCCGGGCTCGAGCGGAACGGGCAGCAACCCGTGCTGTGTGCGGTACACCATCCGGAGCCCGCCCTGCTGCAGGCGCCAGATCTTGAGGTCGGCCCAGTCCACCAACCGGTGCGCCAGCCGCTCGATGCGGCTGAACCCCTCCTCCATGCCCACGTCCGACGACACGACCTGCTCGATCGCGTGGATCTTGTTGAGCTCCTCGGCGGCGATCGATTCCTCGAGAATCCGCTTGAGGAGGAGGCCGGCGAACACCATGACCACCGCCACGGTGATCCACCCCACCCACCCGAAGTTGGCGATCGTCAGGAGCGAGATGGCGATCGCGCTGGTGCCGGCGCCGAACGCGATCACTTCGTAGCGGAGGATGAGCGACTTCTCCTCGGGGAGGAGCTTGTCCCGGAAGAGGAGCGTGAAGTACAGCAACGCCCGGCTGAGCAGGAAGTGCCCGAACACGAACAGGGCCGCCGCCGGCAGGGCCTCGGTGGAGATGCCGCCCGAGTGGGTGGCGCCCATCTGCACGGCGAGGAAGGCGAAGAAGCCGTACGACGCGGCCAGCGCCAGCGCCTCCCGGCCGGCGTTGATCCAGGCGATCTCGAGCGTCTTTCGCAGCACCAGCCAGTCGCCCACGATCACGCCGACGTAGAGTCCGATCAGGGTGGCCGTGGGTCCGGCGATGAACGCGCCGCCCACCGCCACCATCCCCAGCAGGTTCAGCGCCGAGTACTTGGTGAGCGGGATCTGGGCCGTGCGCATGATGGCGGTCAGCACCAGCACGCCGCCCACCGCGTCGAGGGTGGTCACCCACCGCATGTCGACGAGGGCCGCGGCGATGAGCGTGACCGCGCCAATGGCGCCGATGACGCGAGAGTAGGCCCGCAGGAAAGAGCGCATGGTCAGGCCGAGTCGATGGCGGTGCGGAGCTCGCGGACCAGGGCGACGGCACGGTCCACCCCTTCGCCGGCCGCGCGGACGATCGCGCTGCCGACCACCACGCCATCGGCGAGCCGGGCGACGGCACCGGCCTGCTCGGGGCGCGAGATGCCGAAGCCGACACAGATCGGGAGCGAGGTGGCCTCGCGCAACCGCGCGACCGTGGCCGGGAGCTCGGTGGGGAGGTCATCGCGGATGCCGGTGACCCCGAGCCGCGAGATCAGGTACACGAATCCCCCGCCGTGGCGGGCGATCTCGCGCATGCGCGCCGCGGGCGTGGTCGGCGCCACCAGCCTGACGAACGCCAGGGGCCCGGAGCCGAGCCACTCCTCCCGTTCGGGATCGGCGCCGACCGGCAGGTCGGTGACGAGGATGCCGTGCGCGCCGGCCTCGGCCGCGCGGTGGAGGGCATCGGCGCCGGCGGCGAGGAGCGGGTTCAGGTAGGTGAAGAGCACCATCGGGATGCCGAGCCGGGCCCGCGCGATCAGGTCGAGCGCGCCGTCGAAGGTCATGCCCCCGGCCAGCGCCACCTGGGAGCTGGCCTGGATGATCGGGCCGTCGGCCATGGGGTCGGAGAACGGGACGCCGACTTCGATCACGTCGGCACCGGCGGCCTCGAGGCCGCGGAGCAGCTCGAGCGAGTCGGCACCGGAGGGATGGCCGGCGGTGACGTAACAGACGAGCGCACGCCGGTGGCGACGGCGCAGGTCGTCGAACCGCTGGGCGAGCACGTCAGACGAAGTAGTCGCTGACGCGAATGCCATAACGATCCGGATCGGCGGTCTTGATGATGGTGCGGGCGAACGCGCCGCCGGCCGTCAGCTGCGCCACGTCCACGAGCTCGCCGGGGAACAGCACGTTGCCGCGCTCGTCGCTGACGATCCGGACCACGGGGCGCGACATCATCTCGGGATTCGGGTTCGATGCGTGCACCAACCCGAGCTCGAACGTATCGAGCACGACCAGCGTGCCCACCGGGTACACGCCGATGAGGCTGCTGAAGGCCTTCACCACCACCGGGTCCATGCCGCGGCGCGGATTGTCGCGCATTTCGGCGATCACGTCGGCCGGCGACATCGGTTCGGTCTGGTAGGTGCGCCGCGAGGTGGCGGCATCGAAGCCGTCGGCCACCGCGACGATCTTGCTGTAGATGCTCATCGCCCGCGGCCGGATCGGCCGTGGATAGCCGGTGAGGTCGTGCCGCATATGGTGCTCATAGCACACGATCATCGACCGGTACGGGAGGTCCTGCTGGCCGCGGAGCTGGAAGAGGGTGAGCACGCCCAGCCAGGGATGCTCGGCGATGCGCCGCCACTCGGCCTCGCTGAGGCCCTCGACCTTGTTGAGCACCTCCACCGGCACGCGCGATTTCCCGACGTCGTGGAAGAGCGCCGCCATCCCCAGGTCGTAGAGCTGGATCTTGGTCAGCCCCAGCCGGCGGCCGAGCGCCACCGAGAAGATGCAGACGTTGACGCTGTGGGTGAACGTGTACTCGTCGTAGTCGCGGATCGTGGTGAGGCCGATGAGCGAGATTTCCTCGTTGAGGATCTGGTCGACGATTCCCTGCACGATCCGCTTGATCTTCTTGATGTTCGGCGCCTTGCCCAGTCGCACCGAGTTCATGACGTCCTTGGTGACCGCCACCGACTGCGCGTAGACGCGCTTGGCGGCCTCCTTGGCCTGCTCGTGGAACTCCCGCTCGTCCTCGCCTTCCACCGGCGGCCCGAGCTGGAACGCGGCGACGTTCACGCTCGACAGCTTGTCCCGCAGCTGCATCAGGGCGTCGGTGGGATCCTCCTTGGCCGGCGACTGGAGGAGCGAGAGGAGTACGGTCCAGTCGCGCGGCGTCACCGTGTCGTTCACGTGGATGGCGCCGACGCCCGACGTGCGGCAGATGGAGTGGATGTGGCTGAAGCTCGCGTAGTTGTCGAGGTCGAGCCGGAGCCGGGTGCTGTTGATGAACATGAACTCCCCGGACATCCGCAGCTCCATCTCCTTCTCGCGCTCCAGGATCTCGGTGGAGATCGTCATCAGGTCGGCCAGCGCCTTCTTGACCGCCTCGTTTTCCACCGGATAGAGCTTGATCGCGCGCAGCGCCCCATACAGCGAATAGATGAAGGTGCGTCCCATGCGCCTGACGAGCGCCTCGGCGCCACGCTCCATCATGGTCGTGGAGCCGCCGGCCGGCGTCTGCATGGCCACCGACGTGCGGACCGGGGCCTGGGCCTGCGTGGGCCGGCCCGCGGCCGGCACGGCCGTGGAAGGGCGCGACCCCGACGGCCGGTTCACGCCGGCCCTCCGCGCAGGGCGCGGTTGATCGCGTTGCGGACGATCGCCTCCTTCTCGCCGGCGGCGCGCCGCAGCGCGGCGATCGCGGCCTCCGACCCGATGCGCCCGAGCGCCATCGCCGCGCAGGCGCGCACTTCCGGATCATCGCGGCGGGCCAGGAAGCCCTTCGCGTTCAGGATGCCGTCGAGCAGCGGGACTCCCGCCTCACCGCAGAGCGCGCCGTACGCCTCGAAGATCGCCATCTTCTCGGTGAGGTCGGCGTCGCGGACGTCCTTGCCCTTCACCGCCGCCTCGACCCGCGGCAGCGCCGGCCGGTAGGTGCGGGCGGCGATCGCCCGGGCGGTGGCGACGCGCACGTCGCGATCGACGTCATCGATGGCCCGCTCCAGCACCTGGAGCGCGCCGGGCGAACCGATCTCGGCCAGCGCCTGGGCGCCGGCCAGGCGCATGGCGGCGTCGCCATCGGTCATGACCTTGGCCAGCGGCGGCACCGCGGCCGCCGTCCGGAGCGAGCCGGCGCGGCGCATCGCCTCGATCGCCACCGACGCGTCGTGGGCGGCGATCAACTTGACCAGTTCGGTGGTGTTGGCCGAGGCCAGTCGTGAGGCAGCGGTCTCGAGCAGCGTCCGCAGGCGCACGTTCTGGACCTTGACCAGCCAGCTGAAGACGGTGACCAGCGAGCTGGGCCGGAGCTCCTCGAACAGCGCGGTGAGGTCTTCCTGCGCGGGCAGGTCGGCGGCCTCGTCCAGCGACTGGATGAGCTGCGCCAGCGACGCCGGCTCGCTGATCTGGTCGGGGATGGCGCCCATGGCATTGCGCTGCGCCAGCGACAGGTCCTTCGCCCGCTGCATGATCTGGGCGACTTCGCGGAGCAGGTAGGCCACCGGCCTGAACTGCGCCGAGGCGAGGAGATGGACGACCATGTGATTGAGCTGCTCGGTGATCTCCGAGCGCACCGACAGGTCGGCCTGGTTCTCGTAGATGTCGAGCATCGCCGCGATCACGTTCGAGCGCAGGTCCCGCTCGTACTCCTTCTGCACCTCGCTGTGCATGTACGCGACTTCCTTCTCGTCCAGGAAGTACAGCGTGGAGTCGAAGTCGGCGATGTTGACGATCGCGTTGTTGGCGGTCTCGACCAGCTCCTCGCGCGCCCCCTGCTCGATCACCCGCGGCCGGTCTTCGCTGCTCACCACCTCCAGCGGCGACCCGCCCTCCCCGCCCACGTCCACGTAGCGATAGCGCATGTAGAGGAACTCCTGCTCCCAGAACATCGTGAGCAGGTCGTCCTCGTCAGGCGATCCCTTGCGGACCCGCTGGATCATGTCGAGCAGCGCGACCATCTCGCTGTGCTCGAAGCCCTTCTGCAGGCGGAGCTCCCGGACGCCGTCCTTGAACAGGATCCACGGCAGGCTGTCCGAGGCCTTCTCCCCCTCGGTGAGGACCGGCACGCTCTCCCAGCGAAGCTCCGTCTCGGTCACCACCAGGGAGATTTCATCGGTGTGCTCCCACACCGGCGCGAACGCGCCCCGGGCGGCCTCGAGGGCGCGGACGTAAGTCGGGTTGTTGTGCAGATACAGCTGGTGCGCGCGCACCGCCTTGAGGAAGAGCTTGAGCATCTCTTCCACGACGGCGCTCGGGAACGGCGGCTCCGGATGCTCGGTGGGAACGGCGGCGGTCGTGGAGCTCACGCTGGCAAGATACCCATTTGGCTGATTTGCGTCACGTCCTTGTCCCCGCGCCCGCTGACGCAGAGCAGCACCGGCTCGGCCGCCGACCACCGCCCCCGCGCCCCCGCGATCCACGCCACCGCGTGCGCCGTCTCGAGCGCCGGAATGATCCCTTCGAGCCTGCTGAGGAGCTGCAGCCCCCGCAAGGCATCGGCATCGGTGACCGCGACGTAGCTGGCGCGCCCGCTGTCCTTGAGCCACGCGTGCTCGGGACCGACGCCGGGATAGTCGAGCCCCGCGGAAATCGAATGCGCGGGATGGACCTGCCCGGCCGCATCCTGCAGCAGGTAGCTCAGGGATCCGTGCAGCACGCCCGGCGTGCCGCGCGTCAGCGACGCCGAATGGTGGCCCGTCTCCAGTCCCCTGCCCGCCGCTTCCACGCCCACCAGCTCCACCTCCGCATCCTCGACGAACCCCTGGAAGATCCCGATCGCGTTGGATCCGCCGCCGACGCACGCGACCACCGTGCGCGGCAGGCGGCCCGCCGCCGCGAGTATCTGCTCGCGCGCCTCGCGCCCGATCACCGCCTGGAAGTCGCGCACCATGCGGGGATACGGCGCCGGTCCCACCACCGACCCGATGATGTAATGGCTGGTCGTGACCGTCGCCACCCAGTCGCGGATCGCCTCGCTGGTGGCGTCCTTCAGCGTGCGCGTGCCCGACGACACCGGCCGGACCGTCGCGCCGAGCAGCCGCATGCGGAAGACGTTCAGCTCCTGGCGCCGCATGTCTTCCTCGCCCATGTACACCACGCACTCCAGCCCGAAGCGCGCGCAGATCGTCGCCGTGGCCACGCCGTGCTGGCCGGCGCCCGTCTCGGCGATGACCCGGCGCTTGCCCATCCGGCGCGCCAGCAGCGCCTGCCCCACCGTGTTGTTGATCTTGTGCGCGCCGGTGTGGTTCAGGTCCTCGCGCTTCAGGTACACCGGGGCACCCACCATCCCGCTCAGCCGCGGCGCGGTCGACATCGCCGACGGGCGCCCCACGTAGGTCCGGAGCAGGTCGTCGAGTTCCGCCCGGAACGACGCGTCGAGCATCGCCCGGTCAAAGGCCTCTTCCAGCTCGTCGAGCGCCGGGATCAGCGTCTCCGGCACGTACCGGCCGCCGTACACACCGAACCGGTCGTGCCGCTCCACTGTCGTCATGCCTGTCCTCCGCGGCCCGCCGCGCGAACCGCCCGCGCGAAGGCTCGCATCCGCTCGTGATCCTTGATGCCCGGCGAGACTTCGACCCCCGACGACACGTCCACGACGTCCGGCGCCACGATCCGGATGGCGTCGGCGACGTTCTCCGGGGTCAGTCCTCCCGCCAGCACCACCGGCGTCCCTCCGCGCAGCCGACCCAGCTGCGGCGCGAGACGCGCCCAGTCGACCGCCACGCCGGTGCCGCCCAAGCGGCCGGCCACCCGCGCGTCGATCACCACCGCGTCCGCCGCGGTGAACACGCCCCCCGCGACGCCGGGCAGGTCCCCCTCCGTCCGAATGACGACCCAGATCCGTCCCTGGAACCGGCTGCGCAGCTCGGACAGGTACGCCGCGTCGGGCTCGCCGTGCAGCTGCACGACCTCCACCCCGGCCTCCCGGGCGGTATTGGCCACGGCGGCCGGCGACGCGGGTCCGAAGACCCCCACCCGGCGGACCGCCGCCGGCACGACGTCGAGGATGCGCCGGGCCGTGGCCGCATCCACCGTGCGCGGGCTGTCGGCGAATATCACCCCGACCCAGGCCGCCCCCAACCGCGCGGCCTCGCGGGCATCCTCGGCGCGCGTGAGTCCGCAGAACTTGATGTCAGCGGGCACGCGCCGGCCCCCGCGCCTGCCGCACCACCCCGGTCAGCTCCCGCACCGCCCGGGCCGGGTCGTCGGCCGCCGACAGGCTGGACCCGACCAGCACGGCGTCGGCGCCGCAGGCCGCCGCCGCTTCCACGCCGCCCCGGCCGCGCACCCCGCTCTCGGCCACCGCGATCCGGTCAGGCGGAATCAGCGGCACGACTCGTGAGGCGGTGTCGGGATCGATGATCAGCGTCTCGAGGTTCCGGTTGTTCACGCCGATGACCCGGGCGTCGAGCGTGAGGGCACGCTCCAGCTCGGCCTCGTCGCGGACCTCGAAGAGCGCTTCGAGAGCGATGTCGCGGGCGACGGCCGCCATCTCGGTGAGGTCGGCCGGCGAGAGGGCGCGGACGATCAGCAGCGCCGCGGCCGCCCCGGCCGCCCTGGCCTCGAGGAGCTGGACCGGCTTCACCAGGAAGTCCTTGCGCAGCACCGGGAGGGCGACGGTCCGGGCCACCTCCTCCAGGTCCTCGAGCGATCCGCCGAACCGGCCGGCCTCGGTGAGGACCGAGATCGCCGCCGCACCGCCGGCAGCGTAGGCCGACGCCTGCGCCGGCGCCGAGAGACCGGGATTGATGGCGCCCGCCGAGGGCGAGCGTCGCTTGACCTCGGCAATCACGGCGACCCGGGGCCCCCGCAACGCATCCGCGAACCCGGCGGATGCGCGGCCGCCCCGCGACGCTTCCGCGGCGAGCCGCGGCCAGTCGGCGGAGAGGGCCGCGGCCCGGCGCCGGGCGTCGGCAACGAGCTCTCCCAGCGTGCCCACGGGAGCGATCCAGGAAACTGGTGCTTGCACTTCGGGTTGTGTTCGGCTAATGTAACTTCGGCAGCTGTTCGGGAGTCTGCAGGAGACACCTACATCATCTATAAGGCGAGGTCAGGCAATGGCCCTCACCAAGCGGCAGCGCGAGATCCTCAACTTCCTCAATCAGTACTCGGAGGCGAACGGCTATGCCCCGAGCTTCGAGGAGATCGCCGGGCAGTTCAACTATAACTCGCTGGCCACGGTGCATGAGCACCTGACCAACCTCGAGCGCAAGGGCTACATCAAGCGCGCCTACAACGAGAGCCGGGCGATCGAGATCCTCCCGTCAACCGTGTTCCAGAAGGCGGTGGAGCTGCCGCTGCTGGGCCTGGTGGCGGCGGGCGCGCCGATCGAGGCGGTCACCGCCAACGAGTCGCTCACGGTTCCCGATGGGCTGCTGCGGAAGAGCGGGAACCATTACGCGCTGCGGGTGCGCGGCAACTCGATGATCGACGAGCAGATCCGCGACGGCGATTTCGTGATCGTGAACGAGCGCCGGTCGGCCGACAACGGTGAGACGGTGATCGCGATGCTCCACGGCTCCTCGGCGACGGTGAAGAAGATGTACCGCGAGCGCGACGGCCGGATCCGGCTGCAGCCAGCCAACGAGTCGATGAGCCCGATCTACGTCCACGAGAACGACATTCAGATCCAGGGCGTGGTGGTGGGAGTGGTGCGGCGGTACTGAGGACGCCGTCACGCCGGCTTGGCGGACGCCTTCCCCTCGCGGTACACGCGTCGGAGCGCTTCCAGCGCGGTCACGCCCCAGCCCCGCTCCATTGCCTGACGAGCGGTGGCGATCCCCTCGGCATAGCTGAGGGCACGGCCCGAGACGTAGAGCGCCGCCGCCGCGTTCATCACCACCGCCGCACGGGCCCCCGGCGTGCTCCGGCCATGGAGCACTTCCTCCACGATCAGCGCATTGTCGGCCGGTGAGCCGCCGGCCAGGTCGTCGACGGCCACGCCATGCACGCCGAACTCGGCCGGGTCGATCGTCCAGCCGGTGATCGTTCCGCGGCGCACCTCCAGCACGCTGGTGCGGCCCAGCGGGGAGATCTCGTCGAGGCCGGGTTCGCCATGCACCACCAGGGCGTGGTGACTGCCCAACGCCAGGAGCGCACCGGCGATGAGCTGCATGCGATTCCGGTCCCCCACTCCCACCACCTGGCGGCCGGCCGACGCCGGGTTGGCGAGCGGGCCGACGATGTTCATGACCGTGGGCACCGCGAGCTCACGACGCACCGGTCCGACGTGCTTCATGGCGGGATGCATGAGCGGGGCGAACATGAAGACGATCCCCGCCTGATCCAACGCGCGCGCCATCACGTCGAGGGTCGCGTCGATCGGGATGCCGAGGGCCTCGAGGACGTCGGCGCTGCCGCACTTCGAGGTGAACGAGCGGTTGCCGTGCTTGGCGATCCGCACGCCGGCACCGGCGGCGAGGAGCGCCGCGGCGGTGGAGATGTTGAAGGTGGTCACCGCGCCGCCGCCGGTGCCGCAGGTGTCGACCAGTTCCTCGGGGTGCGCGGATGGGAGTGGCGTCATGTTGGCGCGCAGGGCCCGGGCGGCGCCCGCCACCTCCTGGGGCGTTTCTCCCTTCACCCGCAGCGCCATCAGCAGGGCGCCCACCTGGGCCGGCGTCGCCTCGCCCTTCATGATGGCGTCGAACGCGGCGGCCGACTCATCGACGCTGAGTGGATTGCCGAAGGCCAGGCGCCGGATGGCTTCGGCCAGGGCGTCAGCGGACACGGATGGCCTCGATCAGCCGCTCGGGGAGCTTGGCGCGCTGGGCAATCAGGGCGATCACCAGCGCCAGCAGGCGCACCCGTTCGATGTCTTCGTCGCCGAACACGCCGCGCTGGGCGCGGTTGGTGAGATTGAGCACCCCCACCAGATCGTCGTGGTAGATCAGCGGGAAGGAGATGAACGACCCGGTGGTGAAGTACTGGTCCCGGAGCAGCGGGTGCGACTGTGCCTCGCTCACATCGGAGACCAGCAGGGGTTCCCGTGAGGCGGCCACCTTGCCGGCCACGCCGTGCCCGATGGCGATCCGCGAGCCGTCCATGATGTGCGGCGCGATGCCGCGGGCGGCGGCGAGAAAGAGCATCCCGGGCTCCGGCGCCCGCAGGATCAGCGAGCACCGCTGGGCCTGCATGTCGTCGCCGACCAGGTTGAGCAGGCCGTCGACCAGCGTGCGCGGGTCGTCGGCGGTGTTGTCGAGGGCCAGTACCCGCTCCAGCAGGTAGAGGGTGCGCGTTTTCTGGCGGAGGAGCTCGCTGCGGCGGTGCAGCTCCACATGCGCCTGCTCCAGCTGTCCGACGGCGGCCGCGACCTGCTGCTCCACCATCTGCGCCCGGTGGCCGGCCCGGCGGGCGTCCTCGGCGGCCCTGGCCACTTCCTGCTCGAGGGCGATCGCCCGCGCCGAATCGACGGATCCGGGGGTGGTGCCGCGCGCGTGGGTGAGCTGGCCCTCGAGGTCGGCGAGCTTCCTGATGTACTCGCCGTGCACGCGCTGGGTGACGTCCTCCAGCGTGCGGAACGCTTCCTCGCGCGCTTCCTTCTCCTGGAAGCGGGCAAAGCCGAGGTCGAAGAGGGCGACGAACGGCGCGAACCGCTCCACCGCGCGGGTGCCGAAGATCTTGCGCGGTTCATAGAGGGCGATGACCGCGGCGAGGTGTCCCTCGAAGCGCAGCCCTCGTAAGGCAAGCTGGCCGCCGTCGGGCAGGTTGGGCAGGCCCAGCAGGCGCGCGTATTCGGCCGACTGGTCTCCGAGGTCGACGAACTCGCCGGCCGCCGACACCGCCGACCGGATCGGCGCCGGCAGGTGATCGTAGGTGGTGTCGACGCGCTGCGTTACGACCCGCCCGCCCTCCGGCGTGAGGCGCTCCGTGAGCATCTCGCGCCGGCCGTCGAATCGCAGCAACGCGAGATGCGCGGAGCGGTCGACCTCGGCCAGCCCCTCACCCAGGGCGACCAGCGCGGCGTCGAGTTCCGGCGCCACACTCAGGGCGTGGGCGAGCGAGGCGAGCGTTCGAGGCGGCATGTGTGTGAGTGGACGTCGCGCGGAGGGACGGCGTGGAGAGCGAGGCGCCTCGCCCGGCCGCGAAAGATTGAAGTCGGCGTCGGGCAAAGTCAATTGCTTTCGCCGCAACGGGTTTGCTTGACACATCTCGGCGCGGAATTACCTTCACCGGCGATGCCCGCGCGCACCGTGCAGCTCGTGCTGGCGTACGACGGCGCCCGCTTCGCTGGTTGGCAACGGCAGCCTGACGAGCGAACCGTCCAGGGCGTGCTCGAGGAGGTCCTCGGAAAGCTGTGTGGCGCCCCGGTCGCGGCCCTGGGCGCCGGCCGCACCGATGCCGGGGTGCATGCCCGGGGACAGGCGGCGGGAGTCCGCGTTCCGGAAAAGTGGGGTCCGCTGGAGCTGCGCCGGGCGCTGAACGGCCTCCTCCCCGACGACGTCTGGGTGGCGTCGGCGCACGAGATGCGGCCGGAGTTCCACGCCCGCTACAGCGCCACGGCGCGCCGGTACAGTTATGTGGTCGGCACCGATGAGGGGGCGCGCTCCCCCTTTCGCCGCCGGTGGGAGCTGGCCGAACGGCGCGCCATCGACCCGGCGCTGCTCGCCTCCGAAGCGGCGGTCCTGCCCGGCGAGCACTCGTTCCGGGCGTTCGCGGTCCAGAAGACCGCGCCGCAAGACGATCACCATCGCTGCATTGTCCGCCTCGCTGCCTGGCGCCGTCGGACGTCCGGAGGGCCGGGTGGCGGGGGCGACGGCTCGGGCGCGGTGTTCGAGATCGAGGCCAACCGCTTTCTCCACCACATGGTGCGCTTCCTGGTGGGGACGATGCTCGACGTCGCCGCCGGCAAGCGCGAGCCGGGCACCATCGCCCGGCTGCTCGACGCCCCCGACAACCGCGACGTCTCGTCGCCGGCGGCGCCGCAGGCGCTGTTTCTGGAACGCGTGGAGTATCCCCCTGAGTTATATTTGAGCGGTCCATGACACCGAGCTCCACGCCCTGACATGAGCCGCCTGTCTCTCTTGATCGGCGCGGTGGTCGCCGCCGGATGCGGCGGGTCCGGCGGCGCGCCCTCGACGGCGCGAACGCTGGAGGCGCGCCAGGTCGACCCCGCCCCGTTGGCCATCGCCGCGCAGCGCCGGACCGCGATCACCGAAGCGGTGGCGCGCGTGGCTCCCTCGGTCGTCACCGTCCAGACCGAAGTCGTCGAAAAGGTCGCCTCCGATCCCTTCGAGCAGTTCTTCGGCGGGCGGAGCGCGGAACGATCGGCGGCCGGACTCGGCTCCGGGTTCGTCACCCGGAGCGACGGCGTGATCGTCACCAACGCGCACGTGGTGAGCGGCGCCACCAGGGTGTCGGTCGCCCTCCGCGACGGCGCCACCTACGCGGCGAAGATTCTCGGCGTCGACGAGACCAACGACCTGGCGGTGCTGAAGATCGAGGCCAAGGGGCTTCCCCTCGCCCCGCTCGGGAACTCCGACAGCCTGCTGGTCGGTGAATGGGCGGTGGCGATCGGCAACCCGTACGGCTTCCTGCTCGGGAACTCGGAGCCCAGCGTCACGGCCGGCGTGATCAGCGGAACGGGCCGGAACCTGGTGGCGCGCAGCGAGGGGAGCGGCGTCTACCTCGACATGATCCAGACCGACGCGTCGATCAACCCCGGCAACTCGGGCGGCCCGCTGATCAACGCCATGGGCGAAGTGATCGGCGTGAACAGCTCGATCTACTCGCCCAGCGGCGGATCGGTGGGACTCGGTTTCGCGATTCCGATCAATCGTGTGAAGCGGGTGGCCCAGGACCTGATCGAGCACGGGGCCGTGCGCCAGCCGTGGATCGGCCTCCAGCCGCGCCTGCCCGACTCCGACAATCCCCGCACCGAGGTCCGCTCCGGCGTGGTGGTGAAGACCGTGGTGCCCGCCTCGCCGGCGGCGCGCGCGGGGATCGAGGCCGGCGACGTGCTGCTCAAGTCCCGGAATCGTGTGCTCCACAACTCCTATGAGTGGCGCGCCGAGCTGCTCGACCTCAGGGTGGGCGAGTCGGTGCCGATCGTGGTGCGTCGCGGCAGCCAGGAGTTCACCGCCCGGGTCACCGTGGCCGACCTGCCCGAGGTGACCGCCGCCAAAGTCTCGGTCCTGAAGGAAATGGACCTGGTGACGCTGACGACGCAGATCCGGGTGGAGCGCGGGGTCCGCAGCGCCCGCGGAGCGGTGATCTTCCGGGTCAGCGAGCGCGTCGGCGAAGACCTGGGGATCCAGTCGGGCGACGTCATCGTCCAGGTGAACCGGACGCCGATCGAGGATGCCGACCAGGCGGCGCGGGCGATCGAGTACTACGGCAAGCGCGGCGCGGTGCGGATGTACTTCGAGCGGCACGGGCAGATTTTCGCCACCGACTTCATGGTGCAATGACCGCCGCCGACCGGTACTCGTCGCCGCTGGCGGAGCGCTATGCGTCGCGCGCGATGCTGGAGCTCTGGTCGGCGCAGACGCGGTGCGGGCTGTGGCGCCGGCTCTGGCTGGCGCTGGCCGAGTCGCAGCGCGAGCTGGGGGTCGAGATCCCCGACGAGGCGCTGGCGCAGATGCGCGCTCACCTCGACGACATCGACTTCGCGGCGGCCGCCGAGTACGAGCGGCGATTCCGGCACGACGTGATGGCGCACGTGCACACGTTCGGCGACGTGGCGCCGGCGGCGAAGCCCTGGATTCACCTCGGCGCCACCAGCGCCTATGTCACCGACAACGCGGACCTGATCCTGATGCGGCGCGGGCTGGGGTTGCTGCGCGCCGGGCTCGTGGGCCTGCTGCGCGACCTGGCCGGGTTCGCGCGAACGTGGCGCGCCGAGCCGACGCTCGGTTACACCCACCTGCAGCCGGCGCAGCTCACCACCGTGGGCAAGCGGGCGACGATCTGGATGCAGGACCTGGTGCTCGATCTCGCCGACCTGGACTACCGCGTCGCGGGGCTGCCGTTGCGCGGGGTGAAGGGCACCACCGGGACCCAGGCATCGTTCCTCGAGCTCTTCCAGGGCGACCACGCCAAGGTCCGCCGCCTGGAGCAGCTGGTGACGGCCCGGATGGAATTCGCCGCCGCGCTGCTGGTGACCGGCCAGACCTACACGCGGAAGCTCGACGCGCAGTTGCTCGGCGTAACGTCAGGCATCGCGGCCAGCGCCGCGAAATTCGCCTCGGACCTCCGGATGCTGCAGTCGTTCGGCGAAATCGAAGAGCCGTTCGAGGCCGAGCAGATCGGATCGTCGGCCATGGCCTACAAGCGCAACCCGATGCGGGCCGAGCGCATCAACTCGCTCGCGCGGTTCGTGCTGTCGCTGGAGCCCAACGCCAACCAGACCCACAGCGTCCAGTTCTTCGAGCGGACGCTGGACGACAGCGCCAACCGGCGCCTGGTGATCCCCGAAGCGTTCCTGGCGACCGATGCCATCCTGATCCTCGCCGCCAACATCGCGTCGGGGCTGGAGGTGCACCCCGAGCGGATCCGCCGGCGGGTGGCCGACGAGCTGCCGTTCATGGCCACCGAGGCGCTGCTGGTGCGCGCGGTGCGGGCGGGCGGCGATCGTCAGGCGGTGCACGAGGTCATCCGCCGCCACGCCATCGAAGCCGCCCGGGCGGTGAAGGACGGCGCGGCCCGGAACGACCTGCTCGAGCGGCTGGCGGCCGATCCGGCGTTCGGCGTGCCGCTCGAGGACCTGCGCGCGGTGGCGCGCCCCGACCGCTTCTGCGGCCGGGCGCCGCAGCAGGTGGACGAGTTCCTCGCCGATATCATTGAACCGCTGCTGGCCGCGGCGTCGCCCGCGCACTCTCCCACCGCCCTCACCCGTGAGGAAGTCCGCGTATGACCGTGATGACGGGCAGCGCCCTCCCGCTCTTCCTCCACCGGCGCGGCAAGGTCCGCGACGTCTACGAGGTGGATGCCGATCGCCTGCTGCTGGTGGCGACCGACCGGGTGAGCGCGTTCGATGTGGTGATGCGCGAGCCGATTCCCGGGAAGGGCGCGGTGCTCACCCAGCTCACCGGCTGGTGGCTGCGGCAGTTCGCCGGCGACGTGGCGCACCACATGCTGTCGGCGGACGCCGACGAGATCGTCGAGGCGGTGCCGGCGCTGGCCGAGCACCGGCGGCTGCTGGTGGGCCGGGCGATGCTCTGCCGCCGCACCACGGTCTACCCGATCGAATGCGTGATCCGCGGCTACCTGAGCGGTTCGGCGTGGAAGGAGTATCGCGCCTCCGGGACGCTGGCCGGGGAGCCGCTGCCGGCTGGGCTGCGCGAGAGCGACCGGCTGGAGCCGCCGGTGTTCAGCCCGGCCACCAAGGCCGAGGAGGGGCACGACGAGAACATCACGATCGCGCGCATGTCGGATCTGGTGGGGCGGAGCGTCACGGACCGGCTGGAACGCCTGACGCGGCGGATCTACGAGCGCGGGCGCGACGTGGCTGCCGCGCGCGGGATCATCATCGCCGACACCAAGCTCGAGTTCGGGCACCGTGACGGCGAGATCGTCCTGATCGACGAGGTGCTCACGCCGGACAGCTCGCGCTTCTGGCCCGCGGACCGGTACGAGCCGGGCCACGGGCAGCCGAGCTTCGACAAGCAGCCGTTGCGCGACTACCTGGACGGGGAGCGGCGGGCCGGCCGGTGGAACGGCGACGCGCCGCCGCCGCGGCTGCCTGACGAGGTGGTCCAGGCCACCAGCGCCCGCTACCTGGACGCCTACCGGCGCGTGACGGGTGAGGAGCTGGACGTGCCGGAGCCCGCGTGAACTTCGCGCGCGAAGGCTACCCGTTCATCGCGATCGCCGTCGCGCTGGCGGGCGCGGGATATCTGGCGGCGCTCCAGCGGCGGTCGTGGCCGCTCTGGCTGGTGGCGTTCGCGCTCACCCTGCTGGCGCTCTGGGTAGCGTACTTCTTCCGCGACCCGGAGCGCACCGGCGAGCGCGGCGACAACCTGGTGATCGCGCCGGCCGATGGCCGGATCGTGATGATCACCGAGGTCGACGAGCCGTCGTTCCTGCGCGGCCGCGCGACCCGGATCTCGATTTTCATGAACGTGTTCAACGTCCACGTGAACCGGTACCCGGTGAGCGGGACGGTGCGCCATGTCCAGTACAATCCCGGCAGGTTCCTGAACGCCGCCACCGACAAGTCCAGCCTCGACAACGAGCAGCGCTCGGTGGGGATCGAGGCCGGTGGCCGCCGTGTGCTCGTGAGGCAGATCGCCGGCCTCATTGCCCGCCGGATCGTCACCTACAGCCGGGAGGGCGACCGGGCGGTGCAGGGCGCGCGAATGGGCATCATCCGGTTCGGGTCGCGGGTGGACGTCTTTCTGCCGCCCGGCTCGCGGGCGCGGGTGGCGGTGGGGGACCACACCCTGGCCGGCACCACGGTGCTGGCGGAGCTGCCGCCGGCATGAGACCGCGACTGCGCCGGCCGGACATGCGGCGGGCCTACCCGATGCTGCCCAACGGGTTCACGCTCGCCAACCTCTTCTTCGGCATCTTCGCGATCGTCTCGGCGTCGCGCGGCGAGTTCAACCGGGCCGGCCTCTACATCGTCATCGGCGGCGTCGCCGACGCGCTCGACGGCCGGATCGCCCGCGCCACCCGGACCGGCTCGCGCTTCGGTGAGGAACTCGACTCGCTGGTGGACGCGGTGTCGTTCGGCCTGGCGCCGGCGATGATCATGTACTTCGCGGTGCTCAACCGCGACGGCAACGACTGGATCTGGGTCTTCCTGTACGTCGCCTGCGCGGTGATGCGGCTGGCGCGCTTCAACGTCGAGCAGGCGGGTCACGCCAAGACCGAATTCCACGGGCTGCCCAGCCCGGCCGCGGGGATGACCCTCGCCACGTACTACTGGTTCAGCCAGACCAACCTGTACAGCGAGACCATGATCGGCGACCTGCCGTGGCACCAGATGCTGCGGTTCGTCATGCTCGGCCTGAGCCTGCTGATGATCAGCAACGTGCCCTACCCGGCGGTCCCGACGATCGGATTCAAGTCGGTGCGCGGCGTGCTGGGGCTGCTGGTGGTGATCGGCACGATCGTCGGCCTGATCTGGCTGCCCAAGGAGTTCTTCTTCCCCGCCCTGCTCGCCTACATCGTCTATGGAGTCGCGCGGGCCTTCATCTTCGGGCTGATGGACCGCCTTCCCGCCGCCGGCACCGGACTGGGTGGCGAGGAGGAGGACGAGGAAGAGTCCGATGAAGACGGACAGCCGGCACCGGCCGCGGCGCAGGCGGAGCGCTCGGGGGGCGTCCTGGCGCTCCCGGACTCCGCGATCGGCGGGCGGCGCCGTCGCCGCAAGCGCCGCCGCGGCGGTGACCGCCCCGGCCCCAACCCGCACCCGCCTCACGAGGAGAGTTCTGAATGACCCGGTTTCGCGTCGCCGTCCACATCGTGCCGCGGCGGGGCCTGCTCGATCCCCAGGGGAAGGCGGTGGCCGACGCCCTGCACGCACTCGGCTTCCCGCAGATCGCCGACGTCCGGGTGGGGCGCCACGTGGTGCTCGAGACCGACGCCGCCGACCGCGCCGCGGCCGAGTCCAGCGTGCGGGCGATGTGCGGCAAGCTGCTGGCCAATCCCGTGACCGAGGACTTCGAGATCGCCAGCGTGGAGGGCGCATGAAGTTCGCCATCGTCAGCTTCCCCGGTTCCAACGGCGACTACGATGCCTGGCACGCCATCGCCGACCAGCTGGGCGAGACCGCCGTCTACGTCTGGCACAAGGACCACGACCTGGCCGGCGCCGACGTCGTGATCCTCCCCGGCGGATTCAGCTACGGCGACTACCTGCGCGCCGGCGCGATCGCGCGCTTCAGCCCGATCATGCGCGAGGTCGCGGCGCACGCCCAGCGGGGCGGCCCGGTGATCGCGATCTGCAACGGGTTCCAGGTCGCGTGCGAGGCCGGCCTGCTGCCCGGCGCACTGCTCCGCAATGCGTCGCTGCGATTCGTCGGCGACACGATCCGGGTCCGCGTCGAGTCGACCGACACGATGTTCACCAACCGGTACGAGCGCGGGCAGATTCTCCGCCTGCCGATCGCCCATGGCGACGGCCGCTTTACCGCCGACGAGGCGACCCTCGACCGCCTGGAGCAGAACGGCCAGGTCGTGCTCCGGTACGTCGATGCCCACGGCGACGCGAACCCGGACGCGAATCCCAACGGCTCAATGCACGCGATCGCCGGCGTGATCAGCGAACGCGGCAACGTGCTGGGCCTCATGCCACACCCCGAGCGGGCCGCCGAGGCCCTGGTCGGGTCCGGCGACGGCCTGGCCCTGTTCGAGTCGGTGCTGGCCCACGTGCACGCCTGATCCACTCACCCACGCCACGACCCATGACGACGTCCACTCCGCACAAAAACGAAGACGAGTACTTCGCCAAGCAGGACGCCGAGCTCATCAAGGAACGGCGCGCCAGGCTCGACCACGAGCGCAAGTCGTCCGAGCGCGCCTCGCACTACATGAAGTGCCCGAAATGCGGCGCCGACTTGCAGGAGCGGCAGTATCACCACATCAAGATCGACATCTGCCCGGAGTGCCGCGGCGCGTGGATGGATGCCGGTGAGATCGACATGTTGAATCACGTGAAGCGGAACGAGTTCAGCCGGTTCGTCGGGTCGATGTTCGGGCTCAAGTAGTGGCCGTCTCCGCGCCGCCGCGCCCCCGGCCGGGCGATCCGGCCATCTCCCCGGCCCTGGTGGCCGAACACGGCCTGACGCCGGCCGAGTTCGAGCGCCTGACGGCGATGCTCGGCCGCGACCCGACGTTCACCGAGCTGGGGATCGTCAGCGCGCTCTGGAACGAGCACTGCTCGTACAAGCACTCGCGGCCCGTGCTCCGCACGCTCCCCACGCAGGGCCCGCAGGTGCTGCAGGGGCCCGGCGAGAACGCCGGCGTGATCTCGGTGGGCGACGGAATCGCGGTCGCGTTCAAGATCGAGTCGCACAACCACCCATCGGCGGTGGAGCCGTACCAGGGCGCGGCCACCGGCGTGGGCGGGATCCTCCGCGACGTCTTCACCATGGGCGCGCGGCCGATCGCGATGCTGAACTCGCTGCGCTTCGGATCGCTCGACAACGCGCGGGTCCGCTACCTGTTCGCCGGCGTGGTGAAGGGGATCGGCGACTACGGCAACTGCGTGGGGATTCCGACGGTGGCCGGCGAGGTGGTGTTCGACCCGGCTTACGAGGGGAATCCACTCGTCAACGCGATGTGCGTCGGCGTCATGAAGGAGCACGAGCTGATTCGCGCGAAGGCGGAGGGGGTGGGCAATCCGATCATCGCCGTCGGGGCGCGCACCGGCCGCGACGGCATTCACGGCGCCTCGTTCGCGTCGGAAGACCTGTCCCACGAGAACGACGCCAAGCGGCCGCGCGTGCAGGTGGGCGATCCCTTCACCGAGAAGCTGCTCCTCGAGGCGTCGCTCGAGCTGATCCGGAGCGGGCACATCGTCGCGATCCAGGACATGGGCGCCGCCGGCCTCACGAGTTCCTCGGCCGAGATGGCCGCCCGCGGCGACGTCGGCGTGTCGATCGACGTCACCAGGGTGCCGCTTCGCGAGGAGGGAATGACGCCGTACGAGATCCTCCTCTCTGAATCGCAGGAGCGGATGCTGGTGGTGGCCCGCCGCGGCCACGAGCGCCAGGTGCGCGAGATCCTCGGCAAGTGGGACCTCAACGCCGAGGTCATCGGCGAGGTGATCGCCGAGCCCGTCTACCGCGTGACCGAGGGCGACCGGGTGGTGGCTGAATTCCCCGGCTCACGCCTGGTCACGGACTGCCCGGTGTACACCCCCGAGGCGCGGGAGAGCGACGCCATCCGCGCCCTGCGGGCTCGCGATGTCGGCGCCATCGCCGAGCGGCCCGAGGAACGCGACCCGATGTGGACGCTGGAGCGCCTGCTGTCGTCGCCGACGATCGCCAGCAAGGCGTGGGCCTATCACCAGTACGACGCGACGGTGCGGACGAACACCGTGATTGGACCGGGCGGCGACGCCGCCGTCGTCAGGCTCCGCGGGACCGAGAAGGCGCTGGCGCTCAAGACCGACTGCAACGGACGCTACGTCTGGCTCGAACCCCGCACCGGCGGGCGGATCGCGGTGGCCGAGGCCGCGCGCAACGTCGCCTGCACCGGCGCCCGACCGATGGCGATCACCAACTGCCTGAACTTCGGCAACCCGCGCAAGCCCGACATCTTCTTCCAGTTTCGTGAGGCGGTGGCGGGCATGGGCGAGGCCTGCCGGGCCCTGGGCACGCCGGTGACCGGCGGCAACGTCTCCTTCTACAACGAGAGCCCATCCGGCGCGGTCCATCCCACCCCGGTGGTGGGGATGGTCGGCGTGATCGACTCGCACGACCACATCACCCGCTCCACCTTCCGGGCCGCCGGCGACCGGATCGTCCTCCTCGGCGAACCGACCGACGAGATCGGCGCCAGCGAGTACCTGGCCCGCATCCATGACGTCGCGGCCGGCGCCCCGCCCCGCTGTGATCCGGAGCGCGAGCGGGCGGTGATCGAGTCGCTGCTCGAGGCGATCCGGGCCGGCGTCGTGTCATCGGCGCACGACTGCAGCGACGGCGGCCTGGCGGTGGCGATCGCCGAGTGCGCGATCATGGACCGCGAGCGGATGTTCGGCGCGGAGGTCGACCTGTCGGCGTGGGACACACTGCCACGGCGGGCCGTGCTGTTCGGCGAGGCGCAGGGGCGGATCGTCGTCTCGACGAGCGATCCGGCGCGGGTGCTGGCCTGCGCCGGCCGCCATCGCGTGCACGCCCGGGAGATCGGCGTGGTGCGCGAAGCACCGGCCGGCCTGCGCTTCACGTCGCGGGGCGTCAGCTCGGCGGCGACCGTCGAGCGCATGGCGGAAGCCTGGCATGGCGCGATTCCGGCGCTCATGGCGCGGCCGGCGGCGGCGACCGTCGAGCCGGCCGGTTTGGCGATGGGAGGGGGCTGACCGATGTGCGGCATCTTCGGGGTCCATGGCCAGCCGGATGCGGCCGCCTTCGTGCACCTGGGGCTCTACTCGCTGCAGCATCGCGGCCAGGAGTCGGCCGGCATCGTCGCGGTGGCCCCGAACGGCTCCGCCCACGCCGTGAAGGCGATGGGGCTGGTCTCCGACGGCCTGAAGAACGAGGACCTCCGCAACCTGCTGGGCTCCACCGCCATTGGCCACACCCGCTACAGCACGGCCGGGTCGTCGACGCTGGAGAACGCGCAGCCGGTGCTGGCGCGCTTCCGGGGCGGGCACATTTCCCTGGCGCATAACGGCAACCTCGTCAACGCCACCGAGCTGCGCCGCGAGCTGGAGGAACAGGGCTCGATCTTCGCGTCCACGATGGACTCGGAGGTCATCGTCCACCGCCTGGCGCGGTCGGCCGCCACCACCCCCGAGGACCAGCTGGCCGACGCCCTGCGGGGAGTCGAGGGGGCGTACAGCCTGGTGGTTCTGATCGGCGACACGCTGCTGGCGGCCCGCGATCCGCGCGGCTGGCGTCCGCTGGTGATGGGCCAGGCCGGCGACGCCACCGTGTTCGCGTCCGAGACCTGCGCCCTCGACATCGTCGGCGCGCGCGCGATCCGCGAGGTGGGCCCGGGGGAGATCATCGCCGTCGACGCCGCCGGCGTCCGCGCCCGCCAGGCGCTGCCGGCCAAGCCCCTCCGGCGGTGCGTGTTCGAGCACGTCTACTTTGCCCGCCCCGACAGCCGCGTCTTTGGCGGATCGGTGGACCGGGCCCGGCGGGAGCTGGGGCGGCGGCTGGCGACCGAGTGCCCCGCTCCCGGCGCCGAGCTCGTCTTCGCGGTGCCCGACTCGTCCAACGCCGCGGCGCTGGGCTATGCCGAGCGGTCCGGCCTGCCGCTGGAGCTGGCGCTGATCCGGAACCACTACGTGGGCCGCACCTTCATCCAGCCCACGCAGGCCGGCCGCGACGCGAAGGTGAAGGTCAAGTACAACGCCGTCCGCGAGGTGCTCGACGGGCGGAGCGTGGTGATGGTCGACGACTCGATCGTCCGAGGCACCACCACCCGCGGGTTGGTGCGCATGGTGCGCTCGGCGGGCGCCCGCGAGGTGCACCTCCGGGTGTCGTCGCCGCCGATCACCGGGCCGTGCTACTACGGCATCGACACCCCCAACCGGGAGGAGCTGATTGCCGCGAACATGACGGTCAGCGACATCGGGCGTCATCTTGGTGTCGACTCGTTGGGCTACCTGACGCTCGACGGACTGCTCGAGTCGGTCCCCGGTGGACCGGACGGCTTCTGTCATGCGTGCTTCTCGGGCGACTATCCCACGCCGCCCCCCACCGATCCCGACAAGCTCCGCTTCGGCTGTGGCGATTGACCTCCTGCGCCAGACACCAGTGACGCGAACGATCTATTTCTTCGGCGACGGCAAGGCCGAGGGCACCCGGGACATGAAGGCGGTGCTGGGCGGCAAGGGCGCCAACCTGGCCGAGATGACCAATCTCGGCGTCCCGGTGCCGGCCGGCTTCACGCTCGCCTGCGAGCTGTGCGTCGGCTATCTGCGCGACGGGCGCCGCCCCGTGACGGACGCGTTGAAGGACGAGGTCGCCGACAGCGTCCGGCGCCTGGAGACGTGCACCGCCAAGCGCTTCGGCGATCCCGCCGCGCCGCTCCTCGTCTCGGTGCGCTCCGGCGCGCCGGTGTCGATGCCCGGGATGATGGAGACGATCCTCAACCTGGGATTGAACGACATGACCGTCGAGGGGCTGGCCGCCGCCAGCGGTAACCGCCGATTCGCCTTCGATTCGTACCGCCGCTTCATCCAGATGTATGGTGACGTCGTGCTCGGCGTCCCGATCCACGACTTCGAGCACCTCCTCAAAGCCAAGCGCGTCATCGCCGGCGTCGAATCGGATGCCGACCTCTCCGCCGACGTGCTCGAGACGCTGGTGTCGGAATACCGGTCGCTGGTGAAGAACGCGACCGGCGCCGACTTCCCGATGGATCCCGTCGTGCAGCTGTGGGGCGCGATCGAGGCGGTGTGGAAGTCGTGGACGCTGAAGAAGGCGGTCGACTACCGGCGCGTGAACGGCATTCCCGAGACCCTCGGCACCGCGGTCAATGTCGTGTCGATGGTGTTCGGGAACCTGGGCGACGATTCCGGCACCGGGGTCGCGTTCACCCGCGATCCGTCGACCGGCGAAAAGCGCTTCTACGGGGAGTTCCTGGTCAACGCCCAGGGCGAGGACGTGGTGGCGGGCATCCGCACGCCCCTCCACATCGACGAGATGGCGCGGCGCCTGCCCGGCGCCTATCAAGAGCTGCTCGCCACGCAGGAGCGGCTGGAGCGGCACTACCGCGACATGCAGGACCTGGAGTTCACCGTCGAGCGCGGCACCCTCTTCCTGCTGCAGACGCGAACCGGCAAGCGGACGGCGGCCAGCGCGGTACGCATCGCCCGGGAGATGGTGACCGAGGGGCTGATCGGCCGTCGTGAGGCGGTATTGCGGGTGCCGCCCGGCCAGCTCGACCAGCTGCTGCACCCGATCATCGATACCGCGATCAGCGCTATTCCGATCTGCCAGGGCCTTCCCGCCTCACCCGGCGCGGCCAGTGGCGTGGCCGTCTTCGATCCCGATGTCGCCGAGGAGCGCGCGGCGCGGGGCGAGCACGTGATCCTGGTCCGCGACGAGACGACCCCCGAGGACTTCCACGGCATCGTGGCCGCGAGGGCGGTGCTCACCGCGCGCGGCGGCATGACCAGCCACGCCGCCGTGGTCGCCCGCGGCATGGGGAAGTGCGCCGTGGTGGGCTGCAAGGACATCACCGTCGACATCCAGCGCCGGCAGTTCAGCGTGAACGGGCGCGTGGTGGAGGAAGGCGACTGGCTCACGCTCGACGGCGCCAGCGGCAAGGTGTACGCGGGCGACCTCCCCACCATCCCCAGCGAGGTGGTGCGGGTGGTGACCGGTGCGCTGCCGAAGGCCGGGGCGCCGGTGTACCAGGCGTACGCCGAGCTCATGCAGTGGGCCGATGAGGCCCGCACCCTCAAGGTGCGCGCCAACGCCGACACGCCGAAGGACGCCCGCATCGCCCGCTCGTTCGGCGCCCAGGGGATCGGCCTCTGCCGCACCGAGCACATGTTCTTCGAGGGTGAGCGGATCAACGCGATGCGCGAGATGATCGTCGCCCGCGACGAGGGCGGGCGCCGCCGCGCGCTCGCCAAGCTCCTCCCCATGCAGCGCACGGACTTCGAGGGGATCTTCGAGGCGATGCACGGCCTGCCGGTCACCATCCGGCTGCTCGATCCGCCGCTGCACGAGTTCCTCCCCCACGGGGGCGAGGAGAGTAAGCTGCTGGCGCGGACGCTGAAGCTCACCCGCGCCGAGCTGAACCGGATCGTGGAATCGCTCCGCGAGACCAACCCGATGCTCGGGCACCGCGGCTGCCGGCTGGGGATCACCTATCCGGAAATCACCGAGATGCAGGGCCGGGCGATCTTCGAAGCCGCCGTCCGGGCCACGCGGCGCGGCATCGAAGTGCACCCCGAGATCATGATCCCGCTGGTCGCCGACCGCCGGGAGTTCGATCACCAGAAGGCGGTGATCACCGATGCCGCCCAGCAGGTGCTGGGCGCCATGGGTGAACGCATTCCGTGGCTGATCGGCACCATGATCGAGTTGCCGCGCGCCGCGCTCACGGCCGACGAGATCGCGGGGGAAGGGGGCGCCGAGTTCTTCTCGTTCGGTACAAATGACCTCACCCAGACGACCCTTGGGCTCAGCCGGGACGACGCCGGTCGTTTCCTGCCGAAGTACGTCGAGCTCGGCCTTTTTGGCGAAGATCCCTTCCAGGTGCTTGACGAGCGGGGGGTGGGGAAGCTCATTCAAATGGCGGTAAGGGAGGGGAGGAGGGTGCGCCCGGAGCTGAAAGTGGGTATCTGCGGCGAACACGGAGGCGAACCAAGATCGGTTCGGTTCTGTCACAACATTGGCCTCGACTACGTATCATGCTCACCATATCGCGTTCCTGTAGCACGACTTGCCGCCGCTCACGCCGCGCTTGATGCCACTGCTCACTAGGTCCCTGCCGCGGGGGCGCCGCGCCGCGTCCCCCCTCCTTCCGCCGGCACCGGCCGTCCTCCCGCCGATCGCCGAACCGACCGGCCTCCGGCCGCTCCGCTTGGCCCTGGTCACGGAGTACTACTATCCGCACCTGGGCGGGATCTGCGAGCACGTTCACTTCTTCGCCCAGGAAGCCCGCCGGCGCGGTCATCACGTCGACATCATCACCTCGCACATCCGCGGGGCGCTGCCCAGCCCGCACGTCATCCGGGTGGGCCGAAGCGTGCCGGTCTACGCCAACGGGTCCCACTCCCGGGTCACGCTCGGACTGGGACTGCGCCGGCAGCTGCGGCGGGTGCTGCGCCGCGGGCGATACGACATCGTTCACGTCCACTCCCCGCTGACCCCGGTGCTGCCGCTGATGGCGATCGAGGAGGCGGACTGCCCGGTGGTCGGCACCTTCCACACGTATTTCGACCGATCGGTGGGATACGAGATCTTCCGGCGGCACTGCCAGCAGCGCCTGGACCGCCTGGCCGCCGCGATCGCGGTATCGCGCTCCACCACGGTCGCCCTCGAGCGCTATTTCTCCGCCGACTGGACGATCATCCCGAACGGGATCGACACCGACATGTTCTCGCCCGACGTGCCGGTGCCGGCGGCGATCGACCCGGCGGTGCCGACGATCCTCTTCCTCGGCCGGTTCGACCCGCGCAACGGGCTCACCACGCTGATCGAGTCGTTCCGGAAAGTGCGCGCGGCGGGTCGCCGCGCCCGGCTGGTGGTGGTGGGCGATGGACCGCTCCGCGGACACTACGAGCGCGTCGCCGCCCGGGACCCGGACATCATCTTCGTGGGATCGGTGCTGCGCGAGCGGCCGCAGTACTACGCGCACAGCCAGATCTACGCCTGCCCCACCACCAAGGCCTCGTTCGGGATCACCCTGCTCGAGGCGATGGCGTGCGAGACGCCGATCGTCTGCTCGGACATCCTCGGCTTCCGCGACGTCGTGGAGGACGGACGGGAGGCGCTGATGGTGCCGTGCGGCGACCGCGACGAGCTGGCCTCGGCGCTGATCCGGCTCCTCGACGATCCCGCCCTCAGCGAGCGACTCGGCCAGACGGGACGCATGCGCGCCATGTCCTACGGGTGGCCGGCGGTGACGTCGATGGTGTTCGACGTGTACGCACGGGTCCTGGGCATCGAGGCGGCACTTCCGGCGGCGGCGCTGAACGCGTGACGCCGGCCGTTCCGGCGGCGCTCGCCCTCGCGGCGATCGGCGCCGCCGTCCACGGCACCTATCATCGAAACAGTCCCGTGTTCGGGAAGGCGCTGGGCCGCCTCCCCACCACGGAACGCGTGGTGGCGCTCACCTTCGATGACGGCCCGAGCCCGTCAGCGACCCCGCGGATCCTGGACGCCCTCGAGCGAGAGGCGGTGCCGGCGACGTTCTTCGTGCTGGGCCGCCACGCCGAGCGCTGGCCCGCGCTCGTGAGGCAGGCCGCCGAGGGCGGACACCAGCTGGGCAACCACGGATACTTCCACCGCAAGCTGCACGTCCGGACGCCCGGCTACGTGCGGCGGGACCTGGAACTGGGGACGGCGGTGATCGAAGGCGCGTCGGGTGTGCGGCCGGCGCTCTTCCGGGCGCCGCACGGCTTCCGCAACCCGTGGGTGACGCCGATCGCCCGGTCGCTCGGACAGCGCACCGTGGGATGGTCGCTCGGGGTCTGGGACAGCGACCGGCCCGGCGCGGCGGTGATCGCCCAGCGGGTGATCGATGGCGTGCGGCCCGGGAGCATCGTGCTGCTCCACGACGCGGACGGCTACGACCCGGACGGCGACCGGACCCAGACCGCCGAGGCGCTCCCGGCGATCATCCGCGGGCTCCGCGAGCGAGGGTATTCCTTCGCACCCCTTCCCGCCGCATGAAGACCGGGCTGGCGCGGATCGCGCGGTGGGCGCTCACCGGCGCGGTGCTGGTGCTCCTCATCATCGTCGCCTTTCGCGTCAACTGGCACGACATCTGGCATGTGCTGAGTCACGCCTCCATGCCGCTGGTGCTCGCCGCCACGGTGGTCAACTTCGTGTCGCTCGGCCTCAAGGGTGTGCGCTGGTGGATCTTTCTCCGGCCGGCGGGCGCCCGGTCGCTGGGGCTGGCGCTGCGCGCCACCGTGGCTGGCGCCGGCCTGAACAACCTGCTGGTGGCCAGCGGCGGCGAGGCCGCCCGGGTGATGTTCGTGTCCCGGGCGAGCAACGTACCGAGCTCGGCGGTCCTGGCCTCACTGGCCCTGGAGCGCCTGTTCGACGCCGTGGGGTTCGTCGTCTTCCTGGTCGTGGCCGGTCTGGTCATCCCGCTGCCCGAGCAGCTGGCACGCTGGCGCATCCCGGCCGAGGGGCTGCTGGTGGTGCTGATGGCAATGCTCTTCGTCCTCGCCCGTCGAGAGGCGAACGAGGACGACGCGCCCGAGACCGGCGCGCCGGTGCGGTCGCTCTTTCACCGAATGCAGCGCTACCTGTCGCGCGCCGGGAACAGCGTCACCGAGCTGTCCAGCCTGCGGCGATTCGGGGCGGCGCTGGTGGTGACGGTGCTGGTGTGGTCGACGCAACTGGCGACGTACGCGCTGGCGGCGCAGGCCGCCCATGCGCCGCTGCCACCCGCGGGGAATGTGGCCACGCTCCTGGCCGCCAACCTCGCCTTTCTCATCCGCACCACGCCGGGCAACGTGGGAGTCTTCCAGCTCACCTACACGGTGGCGGCGGTGCCCTTCGGGGTGAGCCAGCACGCGGCGATCGCGACCGCGGTGCTGTTGCAGGCTCTGCAGGCGGCGCCGGTCACGATCATCGGGGTGGCGTTGGCGCCAGAGTTTCTTTCGAAGAAGGGGCGGGGCGATACAACGGCCAAGTACTGAGTACGGAGTACTGAGTATCGCTCACTGTGCGCTGAGGCCTCATCGTCGCCATGCGATACTGAGTACTCAGTACTCATTCCCTCCTCTGCACGCTGAGCTCTCGTCACAACTGAACGATACTCAGTACTCAGTACTCCGTACTCAGTAGGGCTACTGCAGCCCCGGAATTCGCGCGTCCAGGACGGCCTTCTCCTGCGCCTTCCGGAAGTCCGCCAGCCGGGTGGCCATTGCCTCGTCGCTGAGCGCGAGCAGCGCGGCGGCGAAAAGCGCGGCGTTGGCGGCCCCGCCCTCTCCGATCGCGAAGGTGGCGACGGGCACTCCCCGGGGCATCTGCACCATCGAGAGGAGTGAGTCGAGCCCCTGCAGGTGGCGCGAAGGCATGGGGACGGCAAGCACCGGGAGAGTCGTCTTGGCGGCGAGCACGCCGGCGAGGTGCGCCGCGCCGCCGGCCGCGGCGATCAGGCACTTGAGGCCACGCTCGCGCGCCTGGGCCGCGTACTGCATCGCCGCATCGGGCGTCCGGTGCGCCGAGAGGACCTTCACTTCGTGGGCGATGCTGAACCCCTCGAGCTGCCGGACGCAGTGCTGCATGACCTCCCAGTCCGAGGAGGAACCCAAGACGACGCCGACGAGGGGTGCGGGCATGGAGCGAGTCAGAGAGAGGGTGCACCGGCAGGATCCGCAGACCTGAGCTTAGCGGCAAAGTTAGCCGCACATCCCGCGCGCCACGAGAGGCGCCCGAGCGAATCAGGGGCTGCGCAGGCGTCGACGCATCAATCGGACGGCTATGCGCACCAACCATTCAGGGATACCATCGGCGCGAAGGGCGGTCTCTCTCCCGCGTACCAGTCTGTCGGGAGTCCACCAAGGCTGCTCAAGCATTTTCACGACGGCATCCGCCAACCCGTCTCCTGCCGGCAGGAGTCGCGCAAAGGCAGCTTCCTGCCGAACACAGATGCCCTCGATGCGGCCTCGCAGATCCTCCTCGTAGGGAATGCCACGGTCGTCCACGCGCGCATGGGTTGCCTCGTGCACGATCGCCATGGCCGTTTGTGACGGAGTCCCCCTCAGCACGCCGGGCCAACTCAGAGCGATCATCCGCACGATCCGCTCATAGTGGTGCGGCCCTCCCGCCATGCCCGCGATGATCGCGATATCTCGGCGTACTCGTCCCAGGCGCCGAGGCTCGTAACGTTCGATCAGTTGCAAGGCCCGACGAACCTTCGCGAAGAAGAGCGCTTCCATTCCGGGAGGCACTGTGCCAGCCCGGAGCTCGACGCCTTGCGCGTTGATGCCTGGCGTCCAGCGGAGCAGGACTCGCCAGATCATGGCGATGACGGATTCGCCGAGCGATCTTCGGCGAGCCCGGATTCCGGGTTGGTGCCCTGCAATGCCCGCGGTCACCCGCTCTGACTCTCCTCGAAAAGTAAGAGACGTGCTCCTGGAACACTTTGGCTTTCAGGCATCCGAGATACACTACGGCGAAATGAACTCCGACGGGAGGATCGTCGTGCCTGCCATCGTCGCCGGGGCGGCGGTGCGCCTTCTGCTCAATACCCATCAGCGTCTGGATCTCTCGATCGATCTCGGGTATGCGGTGTCACAATCGTGGCCGTACGAGCGTCGCGGCGACCACTGGGGTACGGCGCCCGTGGCCGGCGCTGCGGCGCTTGGCCGGTCTCGAGCTCATGACAAGGTCGTGGTCTTTGGCACGGAGGCGGATCGCGACCGTGTGTATTCCACGGTGGGCAGCCTCGGGGTCCTGTTTGTCAACCAGGCAGTCCTGGGCATCGATCCCGTCGACGTGGCTGTTGGACTCTCGGATCAACTGGATCTTGGCAAGGCTCCGCAGGCGGGGGCCATTCGAATCGCCCTTCTGGACACGGCTCTCGACCGCATTCCGGTCACGCTGGATCTGGCGGACGAGGGCGCGCCGGACGACCGACCACGCTTCATCGTCCACACGGCGCTCCCGCAATCGGTCATCTCGCGCCAATACACGGAGCGGGCGTGGCGCGGCCGATGGGCGCGCCGACGTGCCCGACGGGCCGCGGAGCGGTCGCGGAAGGTGGGCGTGAGGCTGCGTCTCCCCGGCGGCCTGAGCCTGGGGCAGGAGATGCGCGTCGTCGAGAGCGTGACCCCGAGCTACGTGGGTGAGCTTGGGACACACGTGGACGGCTGTCTCGGACTCGACTTCCTCTATCGGTGGATGCCGGTGATAGACTTTCCGCGTTCCACGCTCTGGTTGCTACCCCTCGACGCAGACGTGCAGGATGGGAACCGGTGACAAGCGACGACGTA
The DNA here is from genome assembly GCA_041483735.1 of Gemmatimonadaceae bacterium. GTDB lineage: Bacteria > Gemmatimonadota > Gemmatimonadetes > Gemmatimonadales > Gemmatimonadaceae > JBGPGH01. The sequence continues at coordinate 69,537 of JBGPGH010000008.1, forward strand.
GCCTCTGCCGCGAGTCCACCAAGCAGCTGAGGAACGACGGCGGGCCGCACCGAGTTCGGTGCGGCCCGTCGCGTTGTCAGTGGAGGCGCGGGGAATTGAACCCCGGTCCGAGATTCGATCGACCACGGCATCTACGTGCGTAGCCCACGGATTGGGGTCTCCAGGCGCTGGCTCGCGGGCGGCCCACGACTGAACAAGTCTTCTGGAATCTCGCCCCGCGACGGAAGACGCATCGAAGGACTATCCCGATATTGCGATACCCGTTAAGCCGCCTCGGGCGGGCTTCCTAACGGGCAGGCACGCAACCGAAGTTACGCAGCCATGGCCAAGTTGGAGTTGGCAGTTGTGATTTTCCCGAAGGATTTACCAGGACCCGGGACCTGGACACGCAGCCACGGCTTCACCAACCCCGTCGAAGCCGATCGCCCCCTCGTGGTGTAAGTTAGGGGAGCGCCGATCGGCAGTCAACGGACGGAGCCGGAGCCCGGGTCGGCGATCTCCGGATGGCACCGTCACTCGCGCGCCCCTTCCGTCACGTCGACGTCGGCCGCCCTTTCAGGACCAGCTCCCGATGCCCACCTCACTCGTTATGCCACGACTCGTCCTGTCCTCGCCCAAACAGCCGGTCCGTCGCGCCGAGCGCCGGTTTCCACGCCACGGAATCCCGCAGCTGGCCGGCCTCGCGGCGCTCTGTACCGCGCTCCCGGCCGCCGCACTCGCCCAGACGCCCGTGTCAGTTCCGACCATCGCCTGGCCCATCCACTCCATGGACCGCCCGCGTCCGCCGGTGGTCGATCCGGGTCCGGGTAATCTTCCCCTCCCGGCCCCGTCGGACGCGACCGTCCTCTTCGACGGCCGCGACCTCTCGAACTGGCGCAGCGGCGACTCCACCGCGGCCAGGTGGCGCCTGGTGGACGGCGCCATGGAGGTCGTCGCCGGCACGGGGTCGATCCAGACCGCGCAGGGCTTCGGCGACTGCCAGCTGCACATCGAGTGGAGCGCGCCCACCGCGGTGCACGGTGACGGGCAGGAGCCCGGGAACAGCGGCGTCTACCTCATGTCGCTGTACGAGGTGCAGGTTCTGAATTCCTGGCACAACGACACCTATCCCGACGGCCAGGCTTCCGCGATCTATGGCGAGTACCCGCCGCTCGCGAACGCCAGCCGGCCTCCGGGACAGTGGCAGTCGTACGACATTTTCTTCCGACGCCCACACTTCGACGCCAAGGGTGCGCTCCTGGCTCCGGCGCGCATAACCGTGTTGCACAACGGCGTGCTGGTGCAGGACAACGTGGTGCTGACCGGCCCCACCTCACACCAGCGCCGGCCGCCGTATCAGGCGCATCCGGACCGGCTGCCCCTCGTGCTGCAGGACCACGGAGAACCCGTCCGCTACCGCAACATCTGGATCCGCGACCTGCCCGAAGCGGCACGATAGCGCGGCGCCCGCGGGACGTGCATCTTTGCGCGCGCGCGCCTCGCGTGCGCGCCCAGGACATCGACCCAGCGAGGAGGCAGTCGCATGCAGACCCAGGCGCGCCGGGCAGCTCCCCCTTACGACGTCTGCATCGTAGGATCCGGCGCCGGCGGCGGGATGGCCGCGTACGTGCTCACCCAGGCGGGCGCGAAGGTGCTGATGCTCGAGGCGGGACCGCTGTGGTTCTGCACCGAGGACTCGGCGATGTTCACCTGGGCGTACGAGACGCCGCATCGCGGCGCGTCGACAAAGGAGCGGCAGTTCGGAGAATTCGACGCCGCGCTGGGCGGTTTCAAGATCGACGGCGAGCCCTACACGTCGGCGCCGGGCCAGCGCTTCGACTGGTTCCGCTCGCGGATGCTCGGCGGCCGGACGAATCACTGGGGACGGATCTCGCTCCGGTTCGGCCCGTTCGACTTCCGCCGCAGGTCGCTCGACGGCCTGGGGGACGACTGGCCGATCACGTACGACGACGTGAAGCCGTACTACGACAAGGTCGACCAGCTGATCGGGCTGTTCGGGAGCAAGGAAGGACTGCCCAACGAGCCGGACGGGATCTTCCAGCCGCCGCCAAGGCCGCGCTGCTACGAGCTGCTGGTGAAGAAGGCCGCCGACCGCCTGAAGGTCACCTGCATTCCGTCGCGGCTGTCGATCATCACCCGCCCGCTCAACGGGCGCGCCGCCTGCCACTACTGCGGCCAGTGCAGCCGCGGCTGCCGGGTAAACGCCAACTTCTCGTCGCCCGGCGTGCTCCTCCAGCCGGCGCTGGCCACCGGCCGCCTGACGATCATCCCGAACGCGATGGTGCGCGAGGTGACGGTCGACAGGATGGGACGGGCCACCGGCGTGTCGTACGTGGACAAGGCGACCGGGAACGACCTCCGCGCCGAGGCGCGGGTGGTGGTGCTGGCGGCGAGCGCCTGCGAGACCGCCCGCCTGCTGCTCAACTCGACGTCGTCGCTCTTCCCCAACGGGCTGGCCAACGGCAGCGGCGTGGTAGGCAAGTACCTCACCGACACCACCGGCAGCGACATGGGAGGCTTCATCCCATCGCTGGTCGATCTGCCACCGCATAACGAAGACGGCGTGGGCGGCATGCACCTGTACATGCCGTGGTGGCTCGACAACAAGAAGCTCGGCTTTCCCCGCGGCTACCACATCGAGGTGTGGGGTGGGCACGGCATGCCGAGCTACGGGTTCATGGGCGGGATCCAGGGCTACCCGCCGGGCGGTGGCTACGGCGCCACCCTCAAGAACGACTATCGGAAGTACTGGGGATCGACCGTCGGATTCAGCGGCCGCGGCGAACAGATCCCCAACGACGACTGCTACTGCGAGATCGACCCGAACGTGGTGGACAAGTGGGGGATCCCGGTGCTGCGCTTCCACTGGAAGTGGTCGGACCACGAGATCAACCAGGTCAAGCACATGCAGAACACCTTCGAGGCGCTGATCACCGAGATGGGCGGCACGCTCCAGTGGAAGAAGCCCGGCGCGTCGGAGAACTGGGGGATCGCGAATGGCGGCAGCATCATCCACGAGCTGGGCACCACCCGGATGGGGAACGATCCGAAGACCAGCGTCGTGAACAGCCACTGCCAGGCCCACGAGGTGAAGAACCTGTTCATCACCGATGGCGGGCCGTTTGTCTCTCAAGCGGACAAGAACCCGACCTGGACCATCCTCGCCCTCAGCATGAGGAGCAGCGAATACCTGGCGTCAGAGATGAAGAGAGGAAGTTTGTGAAGCGTATTGAGTACTGAGTACTGAGTATCGTGCAGCGGAAGACTACTGCGTACTGAGTACGGAGTACTGAGTATCGTGCAGCGTACATGACCATTCAGCTCGCCTCGGCTCGCAATACCAACCAGCCACACTGAGCGATACTCAGTACTCAGTACTTGGTACGCTCTCACCTCCGCTCCCATGCCAGATCTCAATCGCAGACAAGCCGTCCAGCTCCTGGCCTCCCTCCCCCTCGCGGCAGCCATCGGGGCCACGCCCGACTCCCTCGACCGGCTGCAGCGCCTGGCTCGTGAGGCGCATGCGCTGGGGGTCGCGGGCGGGCCGGCCTACGAACCGAAGTTCCTGACGCCGCACGAGTACCAGACGGTGACGCTGCTCGCCGACCTGATCATCCCGCGCGACGAGCGGTCGGGGAGCGCGAGCGAGGCCGGCGTCCCCGAGTTCATCGACTACGTCCTCACCGAGTACCCGGACCAGCAGACGCCCGTCCGGGGCGGGCTTGCCTGGCTGGACCTGGAGTCGAAGCGCCGCTGGTCGGCGGACTTCGTCGCCGCGACCGCGGCTCAGCGGACCGGCATTCTCGATGACATCGCCTGGCCGAAGAAGGCGCGCCCCGACATGGGGCACGGCGTCGCCTTCTTCAATCGGATGCGCGACCTGACGGCGTCGGGCTTCTTCTCCAGCCGGATGGGTGTCGACGACCTCCGCTACACCGGCAACACCTTCGTCGCCGAGTGGAAGGGGTGTCCCAGCGAGGTCCTCGGCAGGCTCGGCGTCAGCTATGAGTGACGGCCGTCGCCTGGGAATCGGCATCATCGGCAGCGGGTTCAATGCCCGCTTCCACATCCAGGCGTTCACGGGCGTGCGCGACGCGGACGTCCGCGGTGTCTGGAGTCCCAACGCGAAGAACGCCGCCTCGGCTGCCGCGCTCGCCCGCCGTCTCGACGTCGGCCAGGCGAAGCCGTACAAGACGATCGCGGCGATGGTCGCCGATCCGGCGATCGACGCGATCTGGCTGTGCGGGCCCAATCACGCCCGGATCGAGAACGTCCAGGAGGTGGCCGACACGGTGACGCGGGGGCGCGGCGAGCTGGCTGGGATCGCCTGCGAGAAGCCGCTGGCCCGCAACGTCGCCGAGGCGCGCGCGGTGCGGGACATGACCGTGAAAGCCGGGCTCCGGCACGGCTACCTGGAGAACCAGCTCTTCGCGCCGCAGGTGGTGGCCGGCCGGTCGCTGATCTGGGCGCGCGGGGCGAAGCTCACCGGGCGCCCGTACCTGGCCCGAGCCGCCGAGGAGCACAGCGGCCCGCACATGCCCTGGTTCTGGCGCGGCGACCTCCAGGGGGGCGGCGTCCTCAACGACATGATGTGCCACTCGGCGCTCGTCGTCAGGCACCTGCTCACCGAACCGGGCAAGTCACTGGCGTCCGTGAAGCCGGTGCGCGTCACCGCCCACATCGCTTCGCTCAAGTGGACGCGGCCCGCGTACATCGCGCGCCTGAAGAAGACCATGGGCCGCGAGGTCGACTACGGGAAGCGCCCCTCCGAGGACTTTGCCAGCACCACCATCGAGTTCGAGACCAGCGACGGCCTCACGGTGCTCGGCGAAGCCACCACGTCGTGGAGCTTCGTGGGCGCGGGGCTGCGCCTGTCGGCGGAGCTGCTGGGGCCGGAGTACTCGATGGCGTGGAACTCGCTCGACAGCGGGCTCAAGCTTTTCTTCAGCCGGGAGGTTCGCGGCAAGGCGGGCCAGGACCTGGTCGAGAAGCAGAACGCCGAGATCGGGCTGATGCCCGTGGTGGCCGACGAGGCCGTCGCGTACGGCTACGAGGCCGAGAACCGGCACTTCGTGCGGGCCTTCCTGGGCAAGACCAAACCGCAGCTCACCTTCGACGATGGGCTGGAGGTGGTGCAGGTGCTGATGGCGGCGTATCAGAGCGCCGAGCAGGGGAAGACGGTGTCGTTCCCGCCGCGGGGGCTGGACGCGTTCAGGCCGCAGGTGGCCCGGGGGGTTTGGCGGGGCTGAGCTTCAAACGAGACACGAGAAACGAGAAAACTGAAGCCCGCAACGAAGAAAACGGCAGCCGTGACGGGCTGCCGTTTTCTCGTTTCTCGTTTCTCGTTCGCAGCTCTACAGACTCCACCCATTTCGATACGTCGGAAGCAACCAGTCCGCCGGCACCGTCGCATTGGTCACCCGGCCGGTGGTGCCGTCGATCTCCAGCGTCCGCCCCATCCGGACCGCGAGGTTGCCGAGCAGGATAATCTCGGTGAGCGGACCGGAGTGACCGGGGATGTTCGAGCCCGGTTGGGTCCCGCTCTTGATGGCGGTGATGAACTCCGAGTGCACTTCGCCCGCCACGCCGCCTGCGATGCGCTGGATCCGCGGATACTTCACCGGCGGCGGGCTGGCCATGAGCTCGGCGTGTCGCTTGTCGTCGGACAGGCGCGGGCTCTCGCCGTAGGTCCCGGCGATCATGGTGCCCTTGTCGCCGACCCACACCTGGCCGCTGTCGTCGTACGGCCACGCCCGTTCCGCGGGCCAGTCAACCGGGCGCGGCGGATTGAAGTTCCCATCGCGCCAGACGAGGGTGACGGCGGGACGGGTGTCGGTGGCGGCGAACTCGTAGGTGATCCGCGACGCCTTGGGTGCCGTCTCGCCGTACAGTTGCGTCGACTCGGGTGTGATCCGCGTGGGGTACTTGAGGCCGAGCGTCCAGACCGAGGCATCCATGATGTGGCAGGCCATGTCGCCCATGGCCCCGGTGCCGAAGTCCCACCAGCCGCGCCAGTTGAACGGCGCATAGTTGGGCGCGTACGGGCGGTCCGGCGCCGGCCCTAACCAGAGGTTCCACTCCATCCACGGCGGGATGTTGTAGGCGGCGAGCGGGCGGTCGAGCGCCTGGGGCCAGATGGGCCGGTTGGTGAAGAAGTGCACTTCGCGCACGGTGCCCAGCACCCCCGCCTCGATCCACTCGCGAATCTGGCGCGTCCCCTCGTTGGCGTGGCCCTGGTTCCCCATGATCGTCACCTGCTTCGGCCGCCGGGCGGCCTCGGCTTCCAACGCCCGCACTTCGCCGAGCGTGCGCGCCAGCGGCTTCTGGCAGTAGACATGCTTGCCCATCTTGAGGGCCATCATCGCCGCTGGCGCGTGACAGTGGTCGGGCGTGGAGACCGTCACCGCGTCGATGTTCTTCTCCTCCCTGGAGAGCATCTCGCGGAAGTCCCGGTAGCGCCTGGCCTTCGGGAAGGTCGTGAACGACTCGTCGGCGCTGTGGAGGTCGACGTCGCAGAGGGCGTAGATGTTCTCGACGCTCATCCCCTTCACGTCGTTGCGCCCCATGCCGCCCACGCCGATGCAGGCGAAGTTCAGCGTGTCGCTGGGCGCCTTGTAGCCTCGTCCCAGCACGTGGCGCGGGACGATCGTGAAGGCGAGGCCGGCCTTGCCGACATCCTCGACGAACTCACGCCGCGAGATGCGATTCCTGCCGCCCATGTGAGACTCCTCGTTCAAGCGATCGGGCGCGGCCGCGGGTGGCCGCACCCCGTGCGTGGACTCAGCTGCCTTACGCCGGAGCGGCCACCGGCTGCTTCGGACGGAACGCCAGCGCGAACGCCACCAGCACGGCGAACGCGAACACCGCCGGCACCATCCAGATCCTGTGCCAGTCGTGCGTCACGCGCAGGCACGGCTTGGCCGCCTCGGCGGCGGCCGTGCATGCTTCGTTCACCGTCGAGTAGCGGCTGGCCACCGTCCCCGACAGCCAGGCGCCGATGAAGTACCCCACCCCGTTGGTGACGAAGTTGATCAGCCCCTGCGCCGCCGCCCGGATCTTCTCGCCGGCGGCCTGATCGGTGTAGATCTGGCCGCTCACGAAGAAGAAGTCGTAGCAGACGCCGTGCAGGAGGATGCCCAGGTAGATGAGCCACATCCCGCTCCCGGCGTTGCCGCTCCCGAACGCATCGTAGCGCAGCGCCCAGGCCGCCATCCCCACCAGCATGATCGCCTTGATGCCGAACCGCCGGAGAAAGAACGGGAGCAGGAGCATGAACCCGATCTCCGACATCTGTCCGAACGTCTGGATGAACGCCGGCTCCGGCGCCCCGATCTCGTTCAGGAAGGGATTCGCGAACGCATAGTAGAACTGGAGCGGGATGCAGAGGAGGAACGATCCCAGCACGAACACCAGGAAGTCGCGCCGGCGCAGCAGCTGCAGCGCGTCCAGCCCCAGCGCGTCGCGCACGTTGAAGGGCGCGCCGGCCGCCTTGGGCGGCGTGTGCGGGAGCGTGAAGGCGAACAGCCCCATCACCGCCGACGCGATCGCGGCGATCCGCATCGGCAGCACCAGGGCGTCGGCGTGCAGCACCTTGCCCACCAGGATCCCGGCCGCGATCCAGCCGATGGTCCCCAGGACGCGGATGAGCGGGAACTCCTTCGTGGAGTCGGTGACGTGGTGGAAGGCGATCGAGTTGGTGAGCGACAGCGTCGGCATGTAGCACAGCGCGTAGCCGATCAGCACCGGGTAGAAGGTGCCGAAGGTCGTGCGCGTCGACGCGGCCCACATCACCGCCGCACCCAGCAGGTGGAGCGTCGCCAGCAGCTTTTCCGACGCGAAGAACCGGTCGGCGACCATCCCGATGAAGAAGGGTGACACGAGAGCGGCGATCGCGGTGGCGCCGTACGCCAACCCCACCTGCTGGTCGGTGAAGCCCATCGTCCGGCCCAGGTACGTCCCCATCGTCACGAACCACGACCCCCAGATGAAGTACTGGAGGAACATCATCGCGGAGAGCTTCACGCGAGTGGCGCTCACGGAAGCACCTTGATCTTGATGTTCCGGAACGCCACCCGGCCATCGTGGTCCTGGAGCGCGATGTGCCCCTTCTTGATCAGGCCGAACAGACCCCACTGCTTGAACTTCGATTTCGCCACCCGGGCGTTCCAGTCGTCGCTCCAGAGCTCGAACTCGAACTCCTTCGTCCCGTTCATCCAGTACTCGACGTGGGCACCGTTCGCCAGAATCCGCACGGCGTTCCACTGGCCCGCCGGCTTCACCAGTCCCGCCGGCGCTTCATACAGGCCGAACGCCGAGCCGGCCGCGGTGAGCCGCGACTGGCCGTCGGGATGCTTCGCGTCGTCGAGGACCTGCATCTCGGGCCCGGTCTCGTACGAGGCCTGCGCCTCCTCGCTCACGTGCCAGATGATCCCGCTGTTGCCCCCCTCGGGGATGTTCCACTCGAGGGTGAGGTCGAAGTTCTTGAAGCGCTCCCTGGTGATCAGGTCACCGCCCGCCGCCACTCTGGTTAGCGCGCCGTCCACCGCCTGCCATCCGGCCGGTGCCGTCTTCTTCCTGTAGCCACGCCAGCCGGCGGTCGACTTCCCGTTGAAGAGGAGCTTCCAACCCGCCGCCTTCTCCTCGGCGGTGAGGGTGTTTGGCGCGGCGGTCTGCACGGCGGGCGCGGCCGTGACCGGCGTGGGAGGTGGCGGTGGGGGCGTCGTCGCCTGGGCGCGCGCCGCGGACAACATCGGCCACCCGGCGAGCAGCGTGACACATCCGCAGGTCCAGCGAGTACTGAGCCGTCTCATGGCCGTCCCGGGAGCTGAGGTGGGAGGTGGGAGGGCGGGAAGGATGCCGGTGACGTCGTTGCGCCCTCCGGCGGCGGGAGAATACCGGCTTTCCGATTCGCGCGAAAGAGCGGGCCGGCGGGCCGGCGCCGCGTACTCACGCGCGCGCGGGCTTCTGCGTCACCCGGCTGGCCGCCACCGCGGCGCCGAACCCGTTGTCGATGTTCACTACCGTCACGCCCGCCGCGCACGAATTGAGCATCGCCAGCAACGCGGATAGTCCGCCAAAGCTCGCACCGTAGCCGACGCTGGTGGGGACGGCGATCACCGGGACGCGAACCAGTCCGCCGATCACCGAGGCCAGCGCCCCGTCCATCCCGGCCACGACGATCACGACCCGCGCGCCCATCAGCGCGTCGCCCTGCGCCAGCACCCGGTGGATCCCGGCGACGCCGACGTCGGTGAGCCGCGCCACCGTATTCCCCATCGCCGTCGCCGTCTCGGCGGCTTCCTCGGCCACCGGGAGGTCGCTCGTCCCGGCGGTGACGATCAGGACCGTCCCCTCCCCCGCCGGCACCGGTTCGTTGGGCGCCAGGTGGACCGTGCGGCCAAGCTCGTTCGCGCGCGCGCCCGGAAAGCGCGACACCAATGCCTGACGAACGTCGCGCTCGGCGCGGGTAACCAGGAAGCCCTCGCCGCGGGCAGCCATCCGTTCGGCGATCCCCACCACCTGCTCCACCGTCTTGCCGGGGGCGAAGATCACTTCCGGGTAGCCCTGCCGCAGCGCGCGATGGTGGTCGATCGTGGCGTAGGGGAGCGACTCGACGGGGCTGAGCGCGAGGGAATCGACGGCGGCGTCGGCACTGACCGAGCCGTCGGCCACGCGGCGCAACAGGGCGAGCACCCGCTCGCGGATCACGCCCGGGCGGGCTCGAGCTCGATGGACTGGTCCGCGTCCGCCGGGACGTCGCCGGCGTAACGCGCCGCGTGGCGCAGGTAGTCGCCGAAGATCGTCTCGACCTCGGCCAGCGACTCCACCGCGTGCAGCCGGCGCCGCAGCTCCGCCGACCCCGGCAGCCCCTTCACGTACCAGCCGAGGTGCTTCCGGAACTCGATCGCGGCCCCGCGCGGATCGGGTTCGTAGTCGGCCGCCATCCGGGCGTGATCGAGCGCGATCGCGAAGCGCTCCTCCACCGGCGGCGCATCGGGCATGGGCCGGCCGTCGAGGACCGCGCGCGCCTGGGTGAAGATCCACGGCTGGCCGAACGAGCCCCGCGCCACCATCACCGCCGCGCACTTCGTGTGCATCCACATGCGGTGGACGTCGTGCGCGGTGCGGATGTCGCCGTTGCCGACCACCGGGATGTCGAGCGCCTCGACCACCCGCGCGATCTCGTCCCAGTCGGCCTCGCCGGTGTACATCTGGGCGCGCGTCCGCGGGTGGAGCGTGAGCGCCGCGGCGCCGGCATCCTGGCAGCGCCGCGCGATCGCCACCGGGTCGCGGGTCCGCTCGTCCCAGCCGCTGCGGATCTTCACCGTCACCGGCAGGTGGGTGCCGGCCACCACCGCCGCGATCACGCCCGTCACGAGCTCCGGGTCCTTGAGGCACCCCGAGCCGCCGTTGCGCTTGACCACCTTCTTCACCGGGCAGCCGAAATTGATGTCGACGAACTCGGGATGGAAGACATCGGTCACGAACGCGGCCGCCTCGCCCATCGCCGCGGGGTCGGCACCGAAGATCTGGACGCCGATCGGGCGCTCATCGGCACCGAAACGGAGCTTGGAGATCGTCGCTTCGTTCTCGCGGCGGATCCCCTCGGCGGACAGGAACTCGGTGACCACCACGTCGGCGCCAAAGCGGCGGCAGAGGCGCCGGAAGGGAGACTCCGACACGCCGGCCATGGGGGCGAGGTAGAGCGGCACGCGCGCCGCCACCGGGAAGGGGAACCGCATTCGGTGAAAGGTAGTGGGGGCCGAAAACCCGTGCAACGCCAAGATTTGACACGACTTGGCCGGTCGCATAACTTCGGGCTCGATTGCCGGGGCGCAGGCTCCCGGCCCCAGGCTGGCCGGCCCTCCCGCGCCGGCGCACCTCACGAGGAATCTCGATGGAATTGCGCGAGTTCTTTTCGCCCGACGCGGTCAAACTGGAGCTGGAAGGGACCAGCAAGGACGAGGTGCTCAAGGAGCTGATCGGACTGCTCAAGCTCGACGAGAAATCCGACGCGATGCTCTTCAAGATGCTGAAGCGGCGCGAGAACCTGGGCTCCACCGGCATTGGCCGGGGGATCGCCATCCCGCACTGCCGCTCACTGGTCGTGAACAAGCTGCGGGTCGCCTTCGGGCGGAAGGCGGACGGGCTCGACTTCAAGGCGATCGACGAGAAGCCGGTTCACTTCTTCTTTCTGATCGTCGCTCCGCCTCTGGAAGTGTCCAACCAGTACCTCCCGGTGCTCGGCAAGATCGCGCAGTTCAGCAAGGAGCCCGACGTCCCCGGCCGGCTGTTGACGCTGAAGCAGCCCTCCGAGTTCATGCAGCTGCTCGAGGAGAAAGGGGTATAGGCCATGGGCGGGCGCCCGGGGTTCACCGTCGGGCTCCTCTCCCTCGCGCTGCTCGCGGGCGCCTGCCGCGACTCGTCAGGCTCGGCGGCCGTCGATCCGGATCTGGCGCGGACGATCGCCGCGATCCGGGCCATCGACAACCACGCGCACCCCATGCGGCCGGCGGCGCCGGGCGCCGCGGCGGACTCCGAATTCGACGCCCTGCCGCTCGACGGGATTCCGCCGTTTCCGGTGCCCTGGCGCCTGCGCGCCGAGAATCCGGAGTGGGCGGAGGCAGCCCGTGCCCTCTACGGCCTGGCCAGCGTGAGCGGAGACACCGGCGCCGCGTACGTCGCGGCGCTGACCGCCGCCCGGGCGGCCGCCCTCAAGGAACACGGCGACCAGTTCCCGTCCTGGGTGCTCGACCAGGCCGGGATCGACGTCATGTTCGCCAACCGGGTGGCGATGGGCCCCGGCCTCGACGCGCCGCGCTTCCGGTGGGTGGCGTTCGACGATGCCCTGCTCTTCCCCCTCGACACCCGCGCCGAAGCCGCCCGCACCCCCGACACCCGTCCGCTCTATCCTCGTGAGGCGGCGCTCCTGAAGCGCGCGCTGCGCGAGCTGGGGCTGCCTGCCATCCCGCCCACGCTCGCGGGATATGCCGAGTCGGTGATCGGCGGGACGTTGAGCCGCCAGCGCAAGGCCGGCGCCGTGGCCATCAAGTTCGAGGCGGCCTATCTCCGTCCCCTCGATTTCGGCACGCCGGCCCCCGATTCGGCCGCCGCCGCCGCGACCTACGCGCGGTACGCGCGCGGCGGCGTTCCGTCCGCCTCCGACTACCGGACGCTCGAGAACTGGCTCTTTCGGGAGATCGCGCGCCGGGCCGGGACACTGGGACTCGCGGTCCATATCCACGCCACCGACGAGTTTGGCGGATTCTATTCGGCGGACGGCGCGGCGCCGCACCTTCTCGAACCGGTGGTGAACGACCCGGCGTTGCGCGGCACGACGTTCGTCCTGATCCACGGCGGGTGGCCGAGAGTGGACGAAACGGCCTCGCTCCTCTCGCGCCCGAACGTGTACGCCGACATCTCGATGATGACGCTGTTCATCGAGCCACGGCAGCTCGCCGGCGCGCTCCGCCGCTGGCTGAGCCAGTGGCCGGAGAAGGTCCTGTTCGGGACCGACGCCTTTGACGGCGGCCCCGCGCAGGGGTGGGACCAGGGAGCGTGGCTGGCCTCGACGTCGGCGCGGCGCGCGCTGGGCATGGCGCTCACCGACATGATGCGCGATGGCGAGATCACCCGGCCCCGCGCCGAAGAGCTCGCGCGGATGGTGATGCGGGAGAACGCGCTGCGCCTGTACGGCCTCCGCAACTGAGCGAAGCGGCACGGTTGTCGGCCGCCGGGGCGGGCGCTAAGCTTGGCGCCGTGAATCGACATTCGGGTCGACGTACCCTGGCCGCGGCCACCGCCGCAATGCTTGCCGCGTTGGCCGCCGGCGCGTCCTGCTTCGGACACTCCGGAAGGCTCGACATCGCGTCCACACCGATGCGTTTCGAGCAGCGGAGCGGCACCACCGCGCAGTTGTTCGCGGTGAGCCCGGTGAACGACTTGGTGGCGTGGGTGAGCGGCGCGCGCGGCACCTGGTTACGAACGGTGGACGGCGGCGCCACCTGGACCACGGGCCGCGTGCCGGACGGCGACTCGCTCCAGTTCCGCGACCTGCGGGCGATCGATGCGCGCACCGCGTACTACCTGAGCATCGGCAACGGACCCCAGTCGCGCATCTACCGCACCACCGACGCCGGTGCCACGTGGACGCTGCAGTTCACCAACGACGACCCGAAGATCTTTCTCGACTGCATCGACTTCTGGGACGCGCGGCACGGCCTGGCGCTGGGCGATGCGGTGGGAGCGGAGATGGTCCTGTTCGAGACGCGCGATGGCGAGCATTGGGCGCGTGTGCCCGCGGCCTCGCTCCCGGCGGCGCGCACCGGTGACGGCAGCTTCGCCACCAGCGGCACCTGCGTGGTGACGCGCGCCGGCGGACTGGCGTGGCTGGCGGTGTCCACCACCAGCGCCGGCCGGGTGTTCCAGACCACCGACTATGGCCGGACGTGGCGCGCCGACTCCACGCCATTCGGGGCGCTCACCGGTCTGTCGTTCAGCGACGCGCGCCACGGCTTCGTCTTCTCCGGCATTACCGGCGACTCCGGAGGCGGCGTGGCGGCAACCGCGGACGGCGGCCGGAGCTGGCAGCGGCTCGCGCACCCGTCGTATCAGGGCGGCGTGTACGGGGGCGCGGTGCCTCCCGGGACGCAGGGCGTGGTCGCAGTCGGTCTGCACGGCGCGGCCTGGGCGCGCTCCGCCAGCGGCCCGTGGACCCCGCTCGACACCAGCAACTATTGGGGAGTCGCGTTCAGCTCACGCCGGGCGGGGTGGGCCGTGGGCGCCGGCGGGCGCATAACGCGTTTCGGCGGATTCTGACCGCCTCACTCCCACTCGATCGTGGCCGGCGGCTTCGAACTGACGTCGTAGACCACGCGGTTCACGCCCTTCACCTCGTTGATGATCCGGCTCGAGATGCGCCCGAGTACTTCGGGCGGAAAGGGGAACCAGTCGGCGGTCATGCCATCGGTGCTGGTGACGGCGCGGAGCGCGACGACGTTCTCGTAGGTGCGGTAGTCGCCCATCACCCCCACGCTGCGGACCGGCAGGAGCACCGCGAACGCCTGCCAGATCTCGTTGTAGAGGCCGGCTTCGTGGATCTCCTCCAGGTAGATCGCGTCGGCGGCGCGCAGCACGTCAAGCTTCTGGCGCGTGACGTCGCTCAGGATGCGGATGGCGAGTCCCGGGCCGGGAAAGGGATGCCGGCCAACCATCTCCTCCGGCAGGCCGAGCTCCCGTCCCACGTTGCGCACTTCGTCCTTGAACAGCTCGCGCAGCGGCTCGATGAGCGCGAAGCGCATCCCCGGCTTGAGTCCGCCCACGTTATGGTGCGTCTTGATCGTGGCCGAGGGTCCGCCGCGCGGCGACACGCTCTCGATCACGTCCGGGTAGAGCGTCCCCTGCACCAGGAACCCGACGTCGTCGCCCACGCCTTTGGCGGCATCCTCGAAGACGTCGATGAAGGTGTGGCCGATGATCGTCCGCTTCGTCTCGGGGTCATCGACGCCCGCCAGCGCCTTGAGGAACCGCGCTTCGGCGTCGACGGTGATCAGGTTGATGCCGAGGTGGGCGCGGAAGGTGCGCTCCACCTGGTCGCGCTCGTGGAGCCGCAGCAGCCCGGTGTCGACGAAGATGCAGGTGAGCTGGTCGCCGATCGCGCGGTGGACGAGTGCCGCCGCCACCGCCGAGTCGACGCCGCCGGAGAGGCCGCAGATCACCCGGGAGCGCCCCGCCTTCGACGCGATCTTGTTCATCTCGTCGTCGATGAACGCGCCCGGGGTCCACGCCGGCTCGGCCTTGCAGATGCCGAAGAGGAAGTTCGAGATGATCTCGCCGCCGCGCGGCGTGTGGTGCACCTCGGGGTGGAACTGGACCGCGAAGACCGGCTGGCTCGCGTGGCGGAAGGCGGCGATCTTCGTATTCCCGCTGCTCCCCGTGGTCCGGTAGCCTGACGGGAGGGCCTCGACGTGGTCGCCGTGGCTCATCCACACCGTCAGCTTCTCCCCCACCGCGAAGCCGGCGAACAGCCCGTCCGTCTCCTCCACGCGCAGCTCCGCCCGCCCGTACTCGCGCCGCGCGGCCTTGCTCACCGGCGCTCCCAGCGCCTGGGCGATGGCGTTCATCCCGTAGCAGATCCCCATCACCGGCGCGATCGCCAGCACCGCCGGATCGAGCCGCGGCGCGTCCGCGTCGTACACGGAGCTCGGGCCGCCGCTGAGGATGATACCGGTGGGCTTCCAGTCGCGAATCCACTCCACCGAGCGCGACGCCGGGTGGATCTCCGAGTAGACGCGCGATTCGCGCACCCGCCGCGCGATCAGCTGGGTGAACTGTGAGCCGTAGTCGAGAATCAGGATGCGGGAGGACAAGGGGCAGCGGTCAGCGGTCAGCGGTCAACAACTCCGGTCAGAATCTCCACTCCGGTTCGGTCAGCTTGATGAACTCGAGCTGCTTGGTGTCGAGGTCGAGGATCGCCGCGGTCGGTGCGCCATGGAGCCAGCCGCAGGCCTCGCCGGGATTGATGATGATGCACTCGCCGCGGGTCTTCATCTCCTGCTGGTGGGTGCTGCCGTGAATCACGAACTCGTGCCGGGCGATCGAGCGCTTGGCGGCGTCGCCGATGTCGTAGACGAGCATCATCCGGTGGCCGCCCAGCTCGAAACTGTGCGGCGACTCGTACAGCTCGGTCCCCATCCCCTTCTGCGCGTAGGCGCGGAGTCCTTCGTGGTCGCCGTCGTTATGCCCGAAGACGCCGGCCAGCGCCATGTTGCGGTCGTGGAACGGCGCCAGCGCGAACGGCGAGCAGTAGTCGCCGGCGTGCAGGACCATGCCGACGCCGGCTTCCGCCATCCGCCGGAGCAGCTCGGCGATGGCCGGTACGCGGTCGTGGGAGTCCGCCATCAGGCCGACGCGCATCAGACGCTCCTCCAGACGGGGGAATCGGGCTCCTGCCGCACCAGGTCCTGGTAGTGCTCGCGCTCGGTGACCACCGCGAACCGGCCGCCATCCACCAGCACCTCGGCGGCCCGCGGCCGGGAATTGTAGGTCGACGCCATCACGAAGCCGTACGCCCCCGCCGACCGCACCGCGATCAGGTCGCCAGGCTGGACGTGCTCCATCTCGCGATCCAGCGCGAAGAAGTCACCGCTCTCGCACACCGGTCCGACCACGTCCACGACCGACCGGCCGGAGGCGGGAGCCACCGCCTCGATCTTGTGGAACGCCTGGTAGTGCGACGGACGAAGCAGGTCGTTCATCCCGGCGTCGGTGATCACGTACTCCTTGCCGCCGCTCCGCTTCCGGAAGAGCACCCGCGCCAGCAGGATCCCGGCGTTCCCCACCAGGAAGCGGCCCGGCTCCACCAGCAGCGTCATCCCCGACGGCGCGACCAGCGCCGACACCGCCCGGGCGAACGCTTCCACGTCGGCGGCGTCCTCGTCGTCGTACGTCACCGCCAGCCCGCCGCCAATGTCCAGGTAGCGGAGCTCGTTGGCGCCGGCCCGCCTGGCCGCGTCCGCCACCTCGAGCAGCTTGGCAATGCCGAGCGTGTACGGATCCAGCTGCGAGACCTGCGAGCCGACGTGCATGTCCAGGCCCACCAGCCTCACGTTGCGCAGCGACAGCGCCAGCCGCGCGATCGCCAGCGCTTCGTCGTAGGGGATGCCGAACTTCATCCCGCGCTCGCCGGTGCGGGTGTACGGGTGCGGTGTCTCGACCGTGACTTCGGGATTGATGCGCAGCGCCACCGGCGCCGCGCCCCGGTTCAGCCGGCCGGCGACCTGGTCGAGCGTACGCAGCTCCCCCTCCGACTCGACGTTCACGAGCAGGACGCCGGCCTCGAGCGCCTCGGCCATCTCGCGCTCGGTCTTGCCGACGCCGCTGAACACGACGTCGGCACCGGTCATTCCGGCCCGCAGGGCACGGAAGAGCTCCCCGCCGGAGACGATGTCGACGCCCGCGCCCAGCTCGCGCAGCAGGCGGAGTACCGCCCCGCTCGAGTTCGCCTTGGCGCTGTAGTGGATGCGATAGGGCACGCCGCCGGCGCTCAGCGCCGTCGTCAGGCGCTGGTACTGGGCGCGCATCGCGCCGGCGCTGTAGACGTACGCCGGCGTCCCGGCCGTGGCGGCGATCGCCGAGAGCGGCACGCCCTCGCTCCAGAGATGTCCATCGCGCCGGGGAAAGCCGTCGAATCCGGCCGGCTCACCCCGGCCGGCGGAACCGGCCTGCTTCGCGTTCAATACGCCCGCGCCCACAGCGCCTCGGCCTTGGCGTCCCGTCCGCACGCCATGCACTTCTTCGGTGCCTCCGGAGTCCGGAACTCGGGATCGGGGAGCACGCGGATGGTCGCCTTGGTGTCCTCCTTGACCTGTGCCTCACAAGTGGCGTCGCCGCACCAGCCGGCGTAGACGAAGGCACCCTGTCCTTCCATGAGCTCGCGGAACGCCTTGTATTCGATGGGACCGCGCCGGCTGTTCGCCTCACGCCGGTCGCGCGCCGCCGCCAGCATGTCCGCCTGGACGCGCTCGAGCAGCGCCCCCGACTCGGCGGCCAGGGCGCCGAGGGCCACCGGCGCCTTGACGCGGGTGTCCCGCCTCACGACCACCGCCTGCTCCTTGTCGAGGTCGCGGGGGCCCAGCTCCAGGCGCAGGGGAATGCCGCGCAGCTCCCACTCGTAGTACTTCGCCCCGGGCTTGAGGTTTTCGCGGGCGTCGATGTGGATGCGCCGCCGCTGCGACTCGTGCCGCTCGGCACCGCCCAGGTCGGCCTTGATGCGCTCGGCCGCGGTCATCACCCGGGCCCGCTCCTCGTCGGTCTTGTAGATGGGGACGATGACTATCTCGATCGGAGCGAGGCGGGGAGGCGTCCGGAGTCCGACATCGTCGCCGTGCGTCATGACCAGCCCGCCGACCAGCCGCGTCGACACGCCCCAGCTCGTGTTCCAGGCGTACTCGAGTCCGCCGCCTTCGCTCTGGAACTTGAGGTCGAAGACCTTGGCGAAGTTCTGCCCCAGGTTGTGCGACGTGCCGGACTGGAGGGCCTTGTTGTCCTGCATCATCGCTTCGATGGCGTAGGTCCGCAGCGCACCGGCGAACCGCTCGCTGTCGGTCTTGAGGCCGGTGACCACCGGCATCGCCATCCACTCCTCGGCGAAGGTGCGGTAGACGCCGAGCATCTGGCGCGTCTCGGCCTCGGCCTCGTCATGGGTGGCGTGGGCGGTGTGCCCCTCCTGCCAGAGGAACTCCAGGGTGCGCAGGAAGAGGCGGGTCCGCATCTCCCACCGCACCACGTTCGCCCACTGGTTCATCAGGATGGGGAGGTCGCGATAGCTCTGCACCCACTGGGCGAACATCGAGTAGATGATCGTCTCCGAGGTGGGCCGGATGACCAGCGGCTCCTCGAGCTTCTTGCCGCCGCCGATCGTCACCACCGCCGTCTCGGGGGCGAACCCCTCGACGTGCTCCGCCTCACGACGCAAGTAGCTCTCGGGGATGAGCAGCGGGAAGTAGGCGTTCTGGTGGCCGGTGGCCTTGAACATGTCGTCCAGGCCGCGCTGCATCCGCTCCCAGATGCCGTAGCCGTTGGGACGGATGACCATGCACCCCTTCACCGGCGCGTACGAGGCCAGCTCGGCGCGCAGGACCAGCTCGTTGTACCAGGCGCTGAAGTCTTCAGCGCGGGTGGTCAGCTTCTTCTCGTCGCTCAAGTGGTTCTCTCGTTCTCGTCGCTCAAGTGGTTTGCTCGTTTCTCGTTTCTCGTTTCTCGATTGCCCACGCAACGCCCCAGCCGGCCCCCCTCACTCCCGCACCATCCCCAGCAACTCCTCCCGCGTCACCGTTTTCGGCGGCGTGTCCTTCGGATCGTCGTGAGACCGCACGCTCACCGTACCCGCCGCCAGGCTCTCGGCGCTCAGGATCGCGATCCGGTGCGCCCCGGCCGCCCCCGCCGCCTTGAACTGCTTCGCAAGGCTCTGCGGCCGCAGCGCGTACTCCACGCTCCAGCCCCGTGCCCGCAGCTCGCCAACCAGCACCATCACCTCGCGCAGCAGCCGGTCTTCGGTGGCGCCCACCCAGCAGTCGATCGCCGGCGCCATGACCGGCATCCGCCCCCGCTCCCGCACCAGGTCGCCGAGCACCACGTCCCCCATCCCGAAGCCGAGCGCCGGGAGGTCCACGCCGCCCAGCGACTGGAGGAGGGTGTCGTACCGCCCGCCGCCGCAGATGGCGCGGTGCTCCCCCTTCGCATCGAACAGCTCGAACACGATCCCGGTGTAGTACGCCAGCCCCCGCACGATCGACAGGTCGAACCGCACCCATCGTGAGGCATCCTCGCCCAGCAGCGCGGTGAGGTACCCGATGTACGTCCGCATCTGGTCGATCAGCGCCCGCGCATCGGGCGACTTCAGCGACGCGGCCACCGTATCCAGGTCCTTCCCCACCAGGTCGATCACCTCGGCAGCCGTCGCCTCCGACAGCGACAGCGCCCGGAGCTTGGCCAGCGACACGTCGCGCGGCTGCCGCTCCAGCTTGTCGATCACCCCGAAGGCGGCCGGCAGCTGCTCCGGCGCCAGCCCGCGCTCCATCAGCAGCGCCTGCAGCAGCCGCCGGTCCGACACCCGCGCCTGCACATCGGCGCTCGTCAGGCCCAGCTGCCGCATGATGTCGATCGCCACCGCCAGCAGCTCGGCGTCGGCCGTCACGTCCGCCTCGCCGACGATGTCGATGTTGAGCTGGAAGTGCTCGCGCAGCCGGCCCTTCTGCTGCCGCTCGTACCGGAACAGCTGCGGCAGCGTGAACCACCGCACCGGCTTCCGCATCGCGTTCGCGCGCGCCGCCACCATCCGCGCGAACGTCGGCGTCATCTCGGGACGCAACGCGACGTCGCGCCCCCCCTTGTCGACGAAGTGGTACAGCTGCCCGACGATCTCCTCGCCGCTCTTCCGGGTGTACAGCTCCAGCGGCTCCAGCGGCGGCCCATCGTACTCCACGAATGCGTACCGCCGGGCGACGGCCCGCCACGCCGCCATGATGAACGACCGTTCGGCGCACTCCGCCGGGTAGAAATCGCGAAAACCTGGCAGGGCACCGGTCGACATCAGGGAAAGTTACCCGCCGAGTGGAGACACCTGCAAGCGTGACATCGCATCACCCACCGTGTGGAACGACCCGGTGATCAGCAGCGTCCCCGCCTCGGACTCGGCGTGGAAGAGCGCCCGGTCGAAATCGGGGACCAGATCGGCGGGCCAGCCGCGGTCGTCGGCGTAGGCCTTCGCCTCCTCGGGGTGCCAGGCCCGGCTGGCCGGCGAGGTGGGGGCGGTGGTGAGCACGAACCGCGAGACCGCCGGCTGGAGCGCGTCCATGATCCCCTTCCAGTCCTTGTCGGACAGGACGCTGAGGAGGCAGAAGACGGGCGGTTCGGGGGCCACCGTCCGCACTGTCTCGACGAGGACCGCCACGCCGGCCGGGTTGTGCGCGACGTCCAGGATGAACTTCCCCGACCGGTGGAATCGCCCCGGGAGCGACACGCTCCGCAGGGCGGCCGCCGCCTCCGTGAGGGGCGCGGCCATCAGGCCGCCAACCGCGTCGATCATCGTCAGGGCGAGGGTCGCGTTGACCGCCTGGTGGCGGCCCGCCAGGGGGGTCGTGAGGCGGCCCGGGCCCATGGGCCCGTCGATGGTGAAGGACGTTCCCGACGCGCTCACCTCCACGTCGCTGATCGTGGTTTCGTCGGCCACGGCCCGCACCACCGACGCCCCCCGCTCGCGCCCCAGCCGGCTGAGCAGGGCGCGGATCCCCACCGTCGGCTCCCCGATCAGCGCCGGCACCCCCGGCTTGAAGATCCCGGCTTTCTCGAACGCGATCGCCTCGAGGGTGTCGCCCAGGTACTCGACGTGGTCGATGCCGATCGACGTCACTCCGGCGGCCAGCGGGCGGATGACGTTGGTGGCGTCGAGCCGCCCGCCCAGCCCGGTTTCGATGACCGCGATGTCGACCTCCTCGCGCGCGAAGATGTCGAGGGCCATGGCGGTGGTCGCCTCGAAGAACGTGGCGCCGATCTCCTCCACCGCCGGCGTCCACCGGCGGATGAACGAGACGATCGCCTCTTCGGCCACCGGCTTCCCGGCGATCAGGATCCGCTCGCGAAAGTCCACCAGGTGCGGCGACGTGTAGCGCCCCACCCGGAGCCCGCGGGCGCCGAGGAGCGCGTCGAGCGTGGCGACCACGCTTCCCTTCCCGTTGGTGCCGGCGACGTGCAGCGTCGGCAGGCCGCGGTGCGGATCGCCGAGGACGCCAAGGACGGCCTCGGTCCGCTCCAGTCCGAACTTCCATTTCCCGGTGGTGCGCGCGAACAGGAACTCGAGCGCGTCGCGGTAGTCGCTCAGGTCGACGCCCACCCGCTGGCGGCCGGTTTCCCGCTCATGTGCCGCAGCAGCTGTCCCACGGTCTTCTTCAGGTCGCGGCGATGCACGACGCTGTCCACCATGCCGTGGTCGAGGAGGAACTCCGCTGTCTGGAACCCCTCGGGCAGGTCCTGCCCGATGGTCTGCTTGATCACCCGCGGGCCGGCGAATCCGATCACCGCGCCCGGCTCGGCCAGGATCGCGTCGCCGAGCATGGCGTAGCTGGCACTGACGCCGCCGGTGGTGGGATTGGTGAGGATCGACACGTACGGGATGCGGCGCTCCGCAAGTTGGGCGAGCACGGCCGCCGTCTTGGCCATCTGCATCAGGCTCAGCACCCCTTCCTGCATGCGCGCGCCGCCCGAGGCCGATGCGATCACGAGCGGGTATTTCCGCTCCAGCGAGCGCTGTCCGAGTCGGGCGATCTTCTCGCCCACCACGCTTCCCATGGAGCCGCCCATGAAGGCGAAGTCCATGACGCCGAGGTTGACCGGCATCTCACCGATCGTGCCCGACACCGTGAGGATCGCGTCCGTCTCCCCGGCATTGGCCAGCGCCTTCTTGAGTCGCTGGGGATACTCCGGGAACCCGAGCGAGTCCACCGATCGCAGGTCGGATTCCTTCTCCTCGACCGAACCTTCGTCGAGCAGGATCGCGACGTACTCGCTGGCCCGGATCCGCCGGTGGAAGTCGCACTCCGGGCACACGTTGAGATTGCGGGCGAATTTCTCCCGCAGATCCGTGTGCCCGCACGCCTCACACTTCTCCCAGGCGTCGGCGGGGATTTCGAGGCGCTCGCGACTGGGGCGGCGAGGCTTCTTTTCCTTCCGGAACCAAGCCATGGGGGGGGAATATCGGGGGGGCGAGGGGATGGAGCAAGCGGAGGACGCAAATCAGAATCAGGGTCGGGGTCAGGGCCAGTTGTCCGTGAGGAAGAGCTCAACGGGAACCGCACTGCGGTAAGTGGTTGGGGAATGCATTGCGCCGCGATGCGGCGGAAAGATGCGCGTGTCGAGTAGAGCCGCCGCTATCGTCCGCCGAACATCCGTCCTCCCCCTGTGATCACAGCATGACCACTGAGCGTTCGGCCAGTCGGCCCTACACCACCCTCATTTGCTGGCAGCGCGCAGTCGACTTCGCGGTCGACTGCCATCGCATCGCCAGGAGGCTGCCCGCGCGTGACGCCCGGGAGCTGGCGAGTCAGCTGCGCCGCGCATCCGTGTCCATCCCGTCCAACATCGCCGAGGGTAACGGCCGGTCGTCGCGCCGGGACTATCTCCGATTCCTCGCGATCGCAAACGGCTCACTGATGGAAGCCGAGACGCTGCTGATTCTCATCACGCGCCTCGGCCTTGCCCCGGCGCTCGAGATTGACGTCGCCATGTCTACCCGCGCCGAGGTCGGCAGGTTGCTCGGCGGGCTCATGCGCCGCCTCCGTGCCGCGGAGCCGCCGAAGGAGGGGTCAGCTGTGGACGCGGCTGGAACTCGCCCCGAACGCCTGACGCCGGCACCACTCCCCCGGTTCCCTCAACAAGAGCCTGACGCAGGATGATGAATCCGACCCTCTTCGTCCTCCCGGTTCCCTGACCCTGACCCTGACCCTGTCCCTAGATGGAGATCATATCCGCCCGCCCCCTCCCCACACTCGAGATTCTCACCAGAATCCCCACCACCAACCAACACGCCAGCATGAACGACCCTCCGTAGCTGATGAACGGCAGCGGAATCCCGGTCACCGGCACGAGGCTCAGCGTCATCCCCACGTTCTCCCCCACGTGCACGAACCAGCTCGCCGCCAGCCCGAACGCCACCAGGCTGCTGAACGGCTCGTTGGCGCGCTGGGCGATCCGCACCGCGCGGAGGAAGAGCACCAGAAAGAGCGTCAGCGCCAGCGAGACACCGATGAAGCCGAGCTCCTCGCCGACCACCGCGAAGATGAAATCCGTGTGCCGCTCGGGGAGGAACGCCAGCCGCTTCTGCGTGCCGAGCGTGAATCCCTTCCCCAGCCATCCACCCGAGCCGATCGCCACCCGCGACTGGATCACGTGATAGCCCGACGCGCGTGGATCGCTCGACGGATCCAGGAAGACGAGCAGGCGCTGCTGCTGGTAGGGGGCCAGCCGGGTCCACAGCACCGGCGCCACCACGCCCATCACCACGTTGGAAATGATGACGACGATGCCTTCCACGAGATACGGCCGGTACCAGATCACCAGCATCACCAGGGCGATGAACCACGCCCCCCAGATCTGGGTGCTGAACGCGAGGATCAGGCTCACCGCCGGGCTCGCCACCAGCACCAGCAGCGGCCACGAAACGCCGGCCCAGAAGAGCATCGCGAACAGGATGCCGATGAACACGATCCCCGTCCCCAGGTCCGGCTGGGCCATGATCAGCACCCACGGCACGGCCACCACCAGCGCCGGCTTCCAGAGCTCGAAGAGCGACCGTGGCGCCTCACGACGCGTCGCCAGCACCCTGGCGAGCATCAGCACCACGGTGATCTTCGCCAGCTCCGACGGCTGTCCCAGCCGGTGACCGGCCACCGTGATCCAGCTCCTGGCGCCGGCAGCCGTCCCCGCCCCCGAGCCGAACACGAGGGTAAAGAGGAGCAGCGCGATCGAGAAGAGATAGGCGGGCCACGAAAGCCACTCCAGCAGCCGCACCGACGCGTTGGCCGCCACCAGCGCCGCCAGCAGGCCCAGCCCCAGCCACACGATCTGCGAGCGGTAAACGTTCACCACCGGCGTGGGTACGTCGGTCTGGCCCGCCGAGTAGACCATCAGGACGCCGAACACCGAGAGCGTCAGCGCCAGCAGCACCAGCGGATAGTCCGCGAGCATCCGCCGTTGCATCAGCCGTCCGTGTTGATCAGCTGAATCGGACGCGCCCGGAGGTACCGCTCGATGATCTTCGACGCGATCCGCGCCGCGCGCGACCCGTGCCCGCCGAACTCGAGCAGGACCGCGACCACGATCTTCGGGTCGTCGGCCGGCGCGAATCCCACGAACCACGAGTGGTCGCGCGTCGGATCCTGCGTGTTCTGGGCCGTTCCCGTCTTTCCCGCCAGCACCAGCCCCTGGATCTGCGACGCCGACGCCGTGCCCCGCTCCGACACCACGTTCGCGAGCGCCTTCCGCAGCCCCGACATCTGCTCGGCGCTCAACCGGAACGCCTCGGTCCGCTCCATCTTCCCCTGCGCGATCGCCGGCCGGGCCATGGCGCCGTCGGTCGCGAGCGCGGTGTAGAAGCGCGCCATGCTGACGACCGTCTGCGCGTTCTCCCCCTGGCCGATCGCCAGGCTGAGGACGAACGAGGCGTTCCAGTTCCGCGGACCGTACTTCCGGTCGTAGTAGTCCTTCACCGGCGCGTACGGGAACGACGGCGCCCGCTCCTCCGGCAGGTCGATCCCGGTCTTGTCGCGGAAGCCGAATTGGAGGCCGGCGCCCACCAGCCGCTCCAGTCCCACGCGGAGCCCGAGCTGGTAGAAGTAGACGTCGCACGAGACCTCGATGGCGCGCGCCAGCGAGATGTCGCCGTGCCCACGACGGTCCCAGCACTTGAAGAACCGGTTGCCGTACTGGTAGCCGCCCTTGCACGGCGTCGGCATGTGGTCGTCGAGCGTCGCCAGGCCGCTCTGCAGCGCCGCCACCGCGGTGGCCAGCTTCCAGGTGGAGCCCGGCGGATAGATCCCCTGCGTGACCTTGTTGTAGAGCGGGCGGCGCGGATCGGTGGTCAGCTGACGCCAGTAGTCGGCCGGGATGCCGCCGATGAACCGGTTGGGGTCGTAGCTGGGCGCGGAGTGCAGGGCCAGCACCGCGCCGGTGCGCGGCTCGAGGGCGATCGCGCCGCCGATCAGCGAGTCGCCGAACAGCTCGACCACGTAGCGCTGCAGCGCCAGGTCGATGTTCGTGTAGAGCGGCGGCGCGGATTCGGGCAGCAGGTCCTGCCGCGCGCCGGCCTCGCGCACCACCCGGCCGCGGGCGTCGACTTCGACGAAGCGGGTTCCCTCGCGCCCGTGCAACTGTCCCTCGTACTCGCGCTCCAGACCGCCCTTCCCCACCTGCTGCCCCGACTTGTACCCCTTGTACGCTCGCGAGCTCAGCTCGGCCTCGGTGATTTCGCCGGTGTACCCCATGAACGCCGCCACCGCCGCCCCGTCCGGGTAGAACCGCTTGGGCTCGGCCTGGATGATCAGTCCCGGGTGGTCCAGGCGGTGCTCCTCCAGCACCGAGACGACGTCGAACGGCGCGTCGGCCAGCACCACCGTTGGACGGTTAGGCGCCCGGCGAAAGCGGCGGACCGCGGCCTCGATCTGGTCGGGCGCGAGCGTGATCGTCCCCGACAGGCCGCGCAGCGCCGCCCGCAGCGAATCCGCGCTGGGACTCAGCACCAGCACCGAATAGCCCGGCAGGTTCTCCGCCAGGATCTCGCCCGCCCGGTCGTAGATGATCCCGCGCGGCGCCGGCAGCGGCACCTCGCGCAGACGGTTTTCCTCGCTCTGCAGCGAATACTGGGCGTTCTGGACCACCTGCGTCTTGAAGAACGCCACCAGCAGGAAGAGGAACACCCCGATCAGCAGCATCGAGGCGGTGCGCGCGCGGCGCGCCACGTCGTTGGGATGGAAGCTCACGAGGTGGCCTCGTCAAGCAGCGGCCGGAGGATCACCAGCATCATCATCCCCGCGATGGCGGTCACCGCCGCCGACAGCGGCGAGCGCACCAGCACCAGCGCGATCCGGTCCAGCCCCGACACGCTCCCATCGGACAGCACCACCACCAGGTCGAACGCCCACTTGCCCAGGAAGAAGAAAAACCCGTTCAGGGCGATGTTGTCGGCGAAGAACGCTGCCTTGAGCCACGACGCCGCGCTCGCCACGCCGGTCATCGCCAGCGCCCCGATCCCGAACGACGCCGGCGTCAGCGCGTCGGTCACCAGCCCCAGCGCGCACCCCAGCATCGCCGCCGCGCCCGGCCGCATCCGCACCGAAGCCAGCAGCACCGCCGCCACCAGAAAGTCGGGTGACGCCCACCACCCCAGGAACGGCCGCACCGTGTAGTGCAGCACCACCAGGATCGCGAACGCGATCGCCGTCCGGAGCCCCCGGAAGCGGGTCACCGGCGTCGCGACACCGAATCGGGTCGCGTACTGTCGGGCCGCGTCGAATCGCGGCGCGCCGAATCGCGGCGCACCGAATCCCGACGCGCCGAATCCCGACGCGCCGAATCGAGCGCCAGGCGCCTGGCGGTGGTGTCGCGCCGGATCCGCCGCCTGGGCACACTATCTCCCGCCGCGCGGACCGAGTCCAGCACCGCGCGCCGCGCCTCCACCTCGGCCAGCCCCAGCCGCCGCGCCGCCGAGTCCCCCATCGCGCCAGCCACCCGCACCGCGCTGTCGGCCGACGGCGGCGCCACCCACACCCGCTGCACGCCGCTCGCCACCCGCTGAGGCAACAGGATCATGACCGACTGCACGCTCGACGGCAGCACCACCGGCCGCACGAGGTACGTTCGCGCCCACGCCTCCGGCGTCTTGAGCTCGCTCAGCACCGTGCCGATCGGGATCCCCCGCGGATACGTCCCGCCCAACCCCGAGCTGACGATCAGCGTGCCGGGCTTGAGCGAGCTCCGGAACGGGACGCCGCTCAGCTCCAGCAGGTAGCGCTCCGCGCCGCTGCCGACGTGCGACCGGATGATCCCGAACGCGCTCCCATCCACCGCCTCGGCGCTGGCGCGGAAGTCGGGGTGCGTCCAGAGGATCACCAGGCTCATGTTGCGGTCGACCGTCTCCACCGTGCCGACGAGACCGGCCGGCGCCACCACCGGGCTGAACCGGCGCACGCCTTCGCTCGACCCGGCGGTGAGGGCCAGCGTGTAGTCCTCACCCAGGCCGCGTCCCTGCAGCGCCTCGGCCGGCACGAACCCCCACCCCAGCCGCTGCGACAACCCCAGCAGCCGTCGCAGCCGTTCGTTCTCGCTCTCCAGCGCCGGCACGAGCATCGCGCGGATCGCGGCCGAGTCGGCAATGGCGGCCGATGAGTCGTGCGACAGCAGCGCGCTGCGGGCGAGCTCGGCGCGGTGCTGCAGCCGGAGGAGCGGCGCGTCGACGGTGGTGCGGACCACGGTCGCCAGCGGATCGCGAAAGCGCGCCGGGAGCGCGATGAGGATGATCGCGATGACCAGCGCCGCCGCGATAACCACGCTGTCGCTGCGAGAGCCGGGACGCGACACGATGGCCACGCGCTCTCCCTATTGCTGCAGGACCGACCAGTATTTCTCTTCGTCGTCCAGGATCCGGCCGCACCCGCGCACCACGCAGGTCAGCGGATCCTCGTCGACGTGGATCGGCAGGCCGGTTTCCTGGCTGAGGAGCAGGTCCAGGCCGCGGATCAGGGCGCCGCCGCCCGTCATCACGATCCCGCGGTCGACGATGTCGGCGGCCAGCTCGGGGGGGGTGATCTCGAGGGCGCGCCGTACCGCGTCGACGATCTGCTGGATCGGCTCCTGGATCGCCTCACGAATCTCGCTCGAATGGACGCGGACCGTCTTCGGGATGCCCGACACCAGGTCGCGCCCGCGCACCTCCATCTCGCGCTCCTCGCCCACCGGGGCCGCCGAGCCGATCTGGATCTTCACCTGCTCAGCCGTCGGTTCGCCGATCAGCAGGTTGTAGTTCTTGCGCATGAACTGGACGATCGACGTGTCGAGCTCATCGCCGCCGGTGCGGATCGAGGTGTCGCTGACGATCCCGGAGAGTGCGATCACCGCGATCTCGGTAGTCCCGCCGCCGATGTCGATGACCATGTTGCCGGTGGGCGTCTCCACCGGCAGCCCGACGCCGATCGCGGCCGCCATCGGCTCGGCCACCATGAACACTTCCTTGGCGCCGGCGCCCAGCGCCGAGTCGCGCACCGCGCGCTTCTCGACCTCGGTAATGCCTGACGGGACACAGACGATCACCCGCGGCTTCACCTTGAACACGTGGTTCTCGATGATCAGCGTCAGGAAGTAGCGGAGCATCTTCTCGGTGACGTCGAAGTCGGCGATCACGCCATCCTTCATCGGCCGCACCGCGATCACGCCCTCGGGCGTGCGCCCCAGCATCCGCTTGGCCTCGAGACCCACGCCCTTGATCTTCCGGGTCTCCCGGTCGATCGCCACCACCGAGGGCTCGTTAAGCACGATCCCTTCGCCCTTCACATACACCAGCGTGTTGGCCGTGCCCAGGTCGACCGCGATCGCGTTCGCTGGAAAAAACGAGCCCCTCTTGAACAGCGATCCCAGTTTGAAGGGTGGCAAGCGCATTCGGTGAGTCGGCACTCGCAAGGCGGCGGGGAAGAATGCGCGGCGGATTCGTCGCGGACCTGTGTCCGCGGATGGGACCGCGAGGTAAGCTATTGGATAACACAGGAGCGGGCAAGGCATTGGCGTTTCACAACCTAGAATCGCCGCACAGGCGCACCGCCGGCCGCCGTCAGGCCGCGGCGCGGCTCGCGCCCGGCGTCCGGCCGCGTTATCTCACTCCATGCCGCACGCATCATTCGCGCACCTCGCGGGACTCTCGCTGGCCCTGCTCGTTGGGCTCGCCCTCGGCCTGCTCGGCGGCGGCGGATCCATCCTGGCCGTCCCGATCTTCATCTACGTCCTGGGCGTCCCCCCCAAGCCGGCGATCGCGATGAGCCTGGCGGTAGTCGGCGTGACCAGCTTCGCCGGATTCCTGTCGCACTGGCGCCAGCGCAACGTGAACGGCCGGGTCGCCCTGCTCTTCGGCGGCGCGGCGGTGGTCGGGGCATTCACTGGCGCCCGGGTGTCGAAGGCCATCCCCTCGGCGGTCCAGCTCGCCCTGTTCGCCGTCTTCGCACTCACCGCGGCCTGGTTCATGTTCCGGAGCGGAAGCCGGGACGCGCGTGCGGTCGCGGGCGGTCGGACACGGCCGCCAGGGGGGAGCAACTCACCGGCGACCTCTCCCGGAGGCGATCCCCCCGCCGGCCAGGCCGCTGACACGGCGCACCCGGTCTCGCTCGCCGCGATCGGCTTGGGCGTCGGCCTCCTGACGTCGATCATCGGCGCCGGCGGTGGCTTCCTGATCGTGCCCGCCCTGGTTTTGCTGGCCGGACTCCCCATGCGCCAGGCGATCGGGACCTCACTCCTGGTGCTGACCGCCAACGCGCTCAGCGGATTCGCCGGCTACCTGGGCCAGCAGCCGATCGACTGGCCCCTGCTGGGCTCGTTCATCACCGTCTCGATCGTGGGGATAGTGGTCGGGAGCGCCCTGGTGGGCCGCGTTCCGCAACCCCGCCTCAAACAGGCCTTCGCCGTCCTGATAGTGGTGCTGGGCCTCTTCGTCGCCCTCCGCAGCCTCACCAGTCGTTCCTAGGCTCGCCTTACTGTCCGAGGGTCACGAACGCGCGGATGTGCACTCCCGCATCCGTTCAGTCCGCTGCATCCGTTACCCCCGCCGTAGAAGCCAGCCGGATGGAACCGATGCGTCAACGCGTACCTAGCGTCCCGTACTCCCGAACCCTCCTGTCCCCCGCTCACTCTCGGCCAGGAGATCCGCCTCGATCAATCGAGGGGTTTCGAAAATCGAGAAGACCAGCTGCGCCACGCGCTCGCCCCGCCGGATGGGCACCGGCTCGGCGCCGAGGTTCCAGAGGATGATCCGGAGCTCCCCCCGATAGTCAGGGTCGATCGTGCCCGGCGCGTTGGGCAGCGTGATGCCGTGCTTCAGCGCCAGGCCTGACCGGGGCCGCACCTGCATCTCCATCCCGGGCGGGAGCTCGAAGGCGAGCCCGGTGGCCACCGACCGCCGCTCGCCGGGCGCCAGGATGAAGTCCGGCTCCGCGGAGGCTACATCGTAGCCCGCGGAGCCGGAGGTCTGCCGGGACGGAAGCGGCAGATCCGGGTTCGAAGCCAGCCGCCGGACCCGGACCTCGCCGATCACGCGACGAACTTGGCCGGGTCCTCGTGCTTCAGCCCGAACGCCTCGGCCACGCCGGGATAGGTCACCTTGCCGTCGACGACGTTGAGCCCCTTGAGGAGCGCCGGATTCGACCGCAGCGCCTGCTTCCACCCCTTGTTGGCTAGCTGCAGGGCGTAGGGGAAGGTGGCGTTGGTGAGCGCGAGCGTCGACGTCCGCGGCACCCCGCCCGGCATGTTGGCCACGCCGTAGTGGATCACGCCGTCGATCACGTAGGTCGGGTTCTCGTGTGTGGTGGCCTTGATCGTCTCCACGCAGCCGCCCTGGTCGATGGCGACGTCGACGATCACCGAGCCGGGCTGCATGAGCTTGAGGTCCTCGCGGCGGATGAGCTTTGGCGCCTTGGCACCCGGGATCAGGACGCCACCCACCACCAGGTCGGCCGAGCGGATCTGCTCGAGGATGTTGTGGCGGTTGGAGAAGATCATGTTCACGTTGGCCGGCATGACATCGGACAGGTAGCGCAGCCGCTCGAGCGAGATGTCGAGGATGGTGACCTTGGCCCCCATGCCGGCGGCGATCTTGGCGGCGTTCACACCCACCACGCCGCCGCCCAGGATCACGACCTTGGCGGGGGCAACGCCAGGAACGCCGCCGAGCAGGACGCCGCGCCCACCGTAGAGCTTCTCGAGGTACTTGGCGCCCTCCTGCACGGCCATCCGGCCCGCGACCTCGGACATGGGCGTCAGGAGCGGGAGCTCGCGGTTGGGCAGCTCCACCGTCTCATAGGCGATACAGACGGCCTTGCTGGCGAGGTGCGCCTTGGTCAGGGCCTCGTCGGCGGCGAAGTGGAAGTAGGTGAAGATCGTCTGGCCGACGCGCATCCGCGGCCACTCGACCGCGATCGGCTCCTTGACCTTCATGATCATCTCCGACTCGCGCCAGAGCGTGTCGATGTCCGCCGCGACGCGCGCGCCGACCGAGGTGTAGGCGTCATCGGAGAACCCGCTCCCTTCGCCGGCTCCCTTTTCGATGAGCACGCGGTGGCCGGCCGCGACCAGCGCTTCCGCTCCCGCCGGCACGAGCGCCACGCGGTTCTCGTTCGTCTTGATTTCCTTCGGCACGCCGATGTTCATTGGTCTTCGTCTGGAAGAGAGTGTGGTTCTGAAAACGAGAAACGAGAAACGAGAAAACAGCAACCCGCCCTGCGGAGCCGTGTCTCAGTTCAGATCTCTCGTATGGATGCCTTAGTTGCGGCGACTGTGTCCTGACTCACTGGTCCTTCAACCGCTGTTGCCGTTTTCTTGTTTCTCGTTTCTCGTTTGGCGTCACACCGTCCCCTACGCGCCAGCCATAGCCGGCCCCAGGCTGACCACCGTCTGCCGTTCGGGCGCGAAGTACTCGCGGCACACGTCGGCCACTTCATCGTCGCCGATCCGGTCGATCGTGGCAAGCAGCTCATCGAGCGTCTGGAACGGCTCATCGTACAACTCCACGGTCGCGGCGCGGTACATGCGCGCGCTCACCCCTTCGAGCGAGAGGGTGATCTGCCCCTTGAGCTGGGTGCGGGCGGCCGCCAGCTCCTCGCCGCGAATGCCGGCGGTGGCCACCTGGGCGAGCTCCTCGCGAATGGCGTCGAGGGCCCGCGCGGCGGTCTCCGGAGCGGTGGCGACGTACACGCCGTGGATGCCGGTATCGGCGTGGAATGACTGGAAGGTGTAGATGCTGTACGCGAGCCCCATTTCCTCCCGGACGCGCTGGAAGAGGCGCGAGCTCATCCCGCCCCCCAGCATCATGCTCACCAGCGCCACCGCGTGGCGCCTGCGGTCCGGATAGGCGACGGTGGGCGATGACAGCACGATGTGCGTCTGGGCGAGGTCGCGCTCCTCATGCCTGACGATCGGAGCCGCCGCAACCGGCGGCGGACTGGTGAGCGGCGCGTCCTGCCCCCGCGGCACGGCGAGCCAGCCGGTCCGGTCCAGCGCGTCGAGCAGTCGGTCGTGGTCCACGTGTCCGGCGGCCGCCACCACCAGCTGCGGCGGGTGATAGGCGCGGTCGTGCAGCGCGCGCAGGTCCGGCGTGCCGAGCGCGGCCACCGTGTCGCGGGTGCCCAGGATGGAGTATCCGTAGGGGTGCGATCCCCAGAGCGTCTCGTTCTGGATCTCGAAGATCAGGTCGTCCGGCGTGTCGTCGACCATGCTGATCTCCTCGAGCACCACCTTCCGCTCCAGCTCCAGGTCCTCGTCGCGGAGCAGCGGGTGGAAGAGGAGGTCGGCGAGGATGTCGGCGGCGTTCTCGAGGTGCTCGTCGAGCACCCGCGCCTGGAACGAGGTGTGCTCGCGCGACGTGTAGGCATCGAGCGAGCCGCCCAGCGCCTCCAGCGCCAGGGCGATGTGCCGGGCACTGCGTTGGGTGGTCCCCTTGAACACCATGTGCTCGAGGAGGTGCGAGACGCCCATCCGGTCGCGCGCTTCATGGATGGATGCGGCGCGGACCCAGGCCCCTAACGCCACCGACCGCACTCCCGGGAGGAACTCCGAGAGCACGGTCAGTCCGTTCGGAAGCTGGGTACGGCGAAGGGCGGTGTCGGGGCCGGCCACCGTCGCGCCCACCGGCGTTAGTGTCCGCGGCCTCCGCCGCGTCCACCCCGGCCGCCCCGGCTGCCGCCACCGCCGCGACGCGGCCGCTCGGGACGATCGCCGCCTTCGCCGGCGCCTTCGGCCGCGAACGCGCGCTCCTCGCCCGGCTCCGTCTCGGCCGGCGCCGCCTCACGAGTCGACGAACCGCCGTGGCCGTGCGACCCGCCACGTCCGCCGTCGTTGTCACCGCCGGCCGGCTCGCCCTCGGGCTTGGGCTGCAGCGCCTTCATCGACAGCCGAAGGCGGCCGCGCTCGTCGCGGTCGATCAGCTTGACCTTCACCCGGTCGCCCTTCTTCACCACGTCCTCGGTGCGCTCGGTACGGCCATGCCGCAGCTCGGAAATGTGGAGCAGCGCCTCGGTGCCGGGCATGATCTCGATGAATGCCCCAAACGCGGTCGTGCTCTTGACCGTGCCCTCGTAGGTCTCGCCCACCACCGGCTCGGCGGTGATCGCCATGACCATCTGGCGCGCCCGCTCCATCGCCTCGCCGCCCACCGCGGCGATCGTCACCAGCCCGCTGTCGTCCACCGTCAGCTCGGCGCCGGTCTCGTCCTGGATTCCGCGGATCGTCTTCCCCTTGGGACCGATCAGGTCGCCGATCTTTTCGGGGTTGATCGTCAGCGTCACGATCCGCGGCGCGAACGGCGACAGATCGGCGCGCGGCGCTTCCAGCGCCTTGCCCATCTCGCTCAGGATGTGGAGCCGGCCCTCACGCGCCTGCGCCAGCGCCTCACGCATGATCTCGACGTCGAGCCCGTGGATCTTGATGTCCATCTGGATCGACGTAATCCCTTCGGTGGTGCCGGCGACCTTGAAGTCCATGTCGCCCAGGTGGTCCTCGGTGCCGAGGATGGCGGTGCGGACCGCGTACTGGTGCGAGTCCTTGTTCAGGCCCAGCGCCACCCCGGCCACCGCGGCCCGCATCGGCACGCCGGCGTCGAAGAGGGAGAGCGACCCGCCGCACACCGACGCCATCGACGACGAGCCGTTGGACTCGAGCACGTCGGACACCACGCGCAGCGTGTACGGGAACTCCTCGAACGGCGGCAGCACGCTCTGCAGCGCGCGCTCGGCCAGGTTCCCGTGCCCGATCTCTCGGCGCGAGGTGCCGCGCACCGGCTTCACCTCACCGGTCGAGAAGGGCGGGAAGTTGTAGTGCAGCATGAACGACTTGGTCGTCTCGCCGGGGTCGTCGATCGAGTCCAGCCGCTGCACGTCGTTGGCCGTCCCGAGCGTCACCGACACCAGCGCCTGGGTCTGGCCGCGCGTGAACAGCGCCGAGCCGTGCGCGCGGGGGAGCACGCTGGTGTCGATCGAGATCGGGCGGACCTCGGTCGGCTTGCGCCCATCCACCCGCTTGCCGGAATCGAGCACCTGCGCGCGGAGGCTCGCGTATTCCACGTCCTCCACCAGCGTGCCGATCTCCTTGGCGTTGTCGGGGAACTCGGCCACCAGCTGCTCGGTCACCGACTTCTTGACCTGCTCCACCGCCTCGATGCGGGTGTGCTTTTCCTTGCGGTTGATCGCCTCCTCGATGCGCCCTTCGGCGAGCTCCTTCACGCGGGCGACGAGCGCCGCTGAGGGCTCGGCCTTCTTCCAGACCATCTTCTCGGCCCGGGTCTTGGCGAGCATCTCGTTCTGGAGCGCGATCAGCTCACGGATCCCCTTGTGGGCGATCTGGAGCCCTTCCACCACGTCATTCTCCGACACCTCCAGCGCGCCGCCCTCGACCATCACGATCGAGTCGTCCGAGCCGGCGACGATGACGTCCATGTCGCTGTATTCAAGCTGCTGGAAGGTGGGGTTCAGCACCCACTTCCCCTGCACCCGGCCGATTCGCGCCCCGGCTATCGGGCCGGCGAATGGGATCTTCGAGGCGCTGAGCGCGTACGAGGCGGCCGTCAGCGCCAGGACGTCGGCGTCGTTCTCCTGGTCCGCCGAGATCACGTAAATGAAGACTTGGACCTCGTTCTGGAAGCCCTCCGGGAACAGCGGTCGAATTGACCGATCGATGATCCGCGCGGCGATGATTTCGTGGTCATGCGGCCGGCCTTCCCGCTTGATGAAGCCACCGGGGATTTTGCCCGCGCTGTATGACTTCTCGCGGTACTCGACAGTCAAAGGGAAGAATGGGAGCGAGCTCTCCCGGTTCGCCACCGTCACGGCGGCGAGGACCATGGTGTCGCCGAACTGGACCAAGGCGGAGCCGGCGGCCTGCTTGGCCATTCGCCCGGTCTCGACGAT
Source organism: Gemmatimonadaceae bacterium (assembly GCA_041483735.1). Lineage (GTDB taxonomy): Bacteria > Gemmatimonadota > Gemmatimonadetes > Gemmatimonadales > Gemmatimonadaceae > JBGPGH01. The sequence continues at coordinate 104,738 of JBGPGH010000008.1, forward strand.
CAGCTTCCGGCCGGCGAAGGTGCGCTCAATGCGTTGCATCATGTGTTGGATTCGATTCGGACGAACACAAAACGCGCGGGCGCCAGAGATGCGCCCGCGCGAATGCACGTCGGTGATTGGCTAATGCCGGAGCCCAAGATCCTGAATGATCTGACGATATCCGTCGACGTCAGTGCGCTTCAGATAGTCGAGCAGGCGTCGCCGCTTGCCGACCATCTTCAGCAGACCCATTCTGCCGTGATGGTCCTTGGCGTGGGTGCGAAAGTGCTCCGTGAGACTGTTGATTCGATCAGTCAGCAGCGCGATCTGCACGCGCGTGGAGCCGGTGTCCGTGCCGTGGCGCTGGTACTTGCCAGCCGCCGATGCCTTTTCCAATACCATGGTGTACTGTTCCCTGCGCGACCATTCGCGTCCAATGAGCCCAATGAGTTCAAGCGGGTGAATTTACTGGACTTGCCTCTCTCTGTAAAGGCTCCCGTCCTTGCCTGAACGCTACCTCGGCCAATCCCTCGGCAAATACCGGATCGACGCCCTGATCGGCGCCGGGGGCTTCGCCTGGGTCTACAAGGCGTACGACCCGGAGCTGGAAATCCCGGTCGCGCTCAAGATCCTCAAGCCCCAGTATGCCGGGGACGTGACTTTCGAGGAGCGCTTCCGGCGTGAGGCCTCCACGGCCGCCCGGCTGCGGCACCCGAACATCGTCAAGATCTTCGCCGTCGGCAAAGAGCGGGACGCCGTCTTCTTCGCCATGGATTACCTCCCCCAGGGGCTCTCGGACCGGCTGGAGGTCATGGCGTGCCTCCCGGAGTCCGCGGTGCTCCGGATGGGGGTGGACGTGGCCAGCGCCCTGGGCTTCGCCCACCGCGAAGGGGTGATCCATCGCGACATCAAGGTCGACAACATCCTGTTCGACGAGCACGGGAACGCGATCGTCGCCGACTTCGGCATCGCCCGCGCGGTCACCGATCACCAGGGACAGACCGGCTCCAACATGGTGGTCGGGACCCCCCAGTACTTCTCCCCGGAGCAGGCGCGCGGCCAGGCGCTGGACGGGCGCGCCGACCTGTACTCGCTGGGGGTGACGCTCTTCCGGGCGGCCACCGGGAAGCTCCCCTTCAGCGGCGACGACTGGTACGAGATCGCCCGCCAGCATGTCGAGGACAAGCCGCCCAAGCCGAGGTCGATCAATCCGGGGCTGTCCCGGGATCTCGAGGGCATCATCCTGCGCTGCCTGGAGAAGAAGGCCGACGACCGCTACGACTCCGGTGAGTCGCTCGCCCACGACCTGGCGCAGGTCATCCAGGACCGCGGTGAGAGCATTACGATGCGGTCGAACCCGCTCATCGAGGAGAACACCGCCCGGACCGCGGCGGCGCCGAGCTTCCGGCGGCGAATCCGCCGCATGCGCCGGGCGGGGGTCATGGCCGGAGCGGTGGTCATCGCGCTGATCAGCGGCACCGTGCTCTACTCGGGCCGCTCGGGCGAGGCGATGAGCCCCACGCCGGTAGCGGAGGCCAGGCCGGCCGCATCGTCGCCGAAGCGCTCCACGCCGGCGGCCCTCGCCCCCAGGCCCTCGGCCGCGAAGACACTCGAGCCACGCCGGCTGATCGTCCGCTCGCCGTCGAACGCGATCGTCTCCATCAACGACGCCAGGGTGGGGAGCGGGACCTGGACCACCGACACCCTGCCGGAGGGCCGCTACCAGGTGTCGGCGGTGGTGAAGTCGATGTCGGGGTGCCCCACGGCCACCGACAGCCGCTCGACGACGCTCAACGAGTACGGGAGCAAGGAAGTCCGGCTCAACCCCAGGGGGTGCGGTCTCCTCATGATCGACGCCCAGCCCAGCGGCTCGAGCTACACGCTCACGTCGTTCGCCGGCGACCGGACGCTCCAGGGCACGCTGCCGCTCAAGCGGCCGCTGATGCTCCCGTCGGGCACGTACCGGCTCAAGGTGGAGGCGCGTTTCTGCGCCGACTACCGGAACGACGAGCTCCGGATCAGCGCCGACTCGCCTAACCCGACGATCCGGATCCGGCAGATCTGCAGCGGCTGAACGTCGTCCCTGCTGGAGTGGTCGGTCCGCGGAAGACGCGAAGGCTGTGAGGCCCCGCCCGCTCGCGCCGGCCCTACTGCTTGCCGACCATCACGCCGACCGCCAGGCCGGCCACCGCTCCCGCCCAGAACGATCCGCGCTTGTACCAGGCCGCCGCGGTCCGCTCGATGAGCGCCACGTGCTGGGCGGTCACCTTGGTGGTCTCACCGGTAATCAGCGACGTGGCGACGCCGTTCTCGACCTTGAGCACCGAGAAGCGGGCGACCAGCACGTCGCGCCGCCGGGGATCGACCGCGATCCCCTTCATCCCTTTGCCGATCCACTGGTGGGCGCCGACGTTGAAGGTGAAGGTGCTGTCGTTCACCGCCTGTATCTCGAAGCGAAATGCGCTCTCCTGGGCCGTCGCACCGCGCGAGGCGACGAGGAGACCGGCCACCAACGCCGCGGACATCCACGTACGGGTCATCCGAACAACCTCCGCATGCCGAGGTCATTGAACATCACCAGTGCCAGGATCAGCATGATCGCCACCAGCCCGGCCCGCAAGATGTACTCGCGGGTCCGCAGGCTGAACGGTTTCCCCTTCACCCGCTCGGCGACGATCATCAGGATCTGACCGCCGTCCAGGATGGGGATGGGAAGCAGGTTGAACACGGCGACGTTGATGCTGATGATCGCGAGCAGGCCGAGCAGCTGTTCGAAGCCGCTCTTGGCCGCGGCCACCGAGCTCTTGGCGATCGCGATCGGGCCTCCCAGCTGGGAGAGCGCGACCTTGCGCCGGAAGAGCCCCACCAGGACATCGATCGTCGCGCCCGAAATCACGGCCGTGGTCCGCCATGCTCCCGTAATCGCCTCGCCCACCGGAATGCGGTCGCGGACGCCGCGGTCGCGCGGAATGTAGACGCCGATGATCCCGATCGACTTCTGCTCGCCGGTCATCGGGTTGGTGTCGATCTGCGCCTCGGGACTCAGCGTGATCGAGCGTCGCATCGCCTCACCCTTGCGCGCGATCTCGAGCGTGACCGGAACGCCTGGCGACGAGCGGATCCGCTCGACGAGGTCCTGCCAGGTGGACACGGGCTTCCCGTCGACCGCCGTCACGCTGTCCCCCACCTTCAGTCCGGCGCGCTCGGCCGGCTTCCCGGCCGCCAGCGAGTCGATCGACGACGGGATCACCGGGCGGCCGTAGCCGATCTGCATCCCGGTGAACACCACGACGGCGAGGACGAAGTTCATCGCCACGCCGGCCAGCAGGATGAAGACCCGCCCCACCAGCGGCTTGGACTCGAAGTAGCGGTTGGCGGGCACCGGTTTGGGTCCGAACGGGACCATCGCGTTCTCGTCCCAGTCGGCGGGCTTCTTCGCCGCGTTGGCATCGGCGGCCGCCGCCTCGCTGCCCCCCTCGAGAAAGGCGATCGACTCGTCGTCCTTCGAGGCCATCCGCACGTACCCGCCCACCGGCAGGGCGGCGAGAATGTACTCGGTCTCGCCCTTCCGACGCCGCCAGAGGGTGGGCCCGAAGCCGATCGAGAAGCGCGGCGCGTACACGCCCATCAGCTTGGCCGCGATGAAGTGCCCCAGCTCGTGAATGGCGATCACCGAGCCGAAGACGAAGGCGATGGCGAGGATGTACTTCAGGGTGTCGAACATGCGACCATTTCACTCACGTGGCGCCGCGCCGCGGCATCCGCCGCCAGCAGCGCCTGACGATTGTCCGCCGGCAACCCGCCCAGCTTCTCCAGCGCCGAGCCGATCGACCGGGCGATGTCGCCGAAGCCGATCCGCCCCTCGAGGAAGAGTGCCACCGCCTGTTCATTGGCGGCGTTGAACACCGCCGGCGCCGCGCCCCCGCTCCGCCCAGCCTGCATCCCCAGCGCCAACGCCGGAAAATCCTCCAGCCGCACCCGCTCGAACGTCAGCGGCGAGAGCTCGACCGGATCCAGCGGTGGTACCCCGGTGTCGGCGATGCGCTCCGGGTGGGTGAGGGCGTACAGCACCGGCAGCTCCATGCTCGGCACCCCCATCTGGGCGAGCACGCTGCCGTCGATGAACTCGACCAGCGAGTGCACCACGCTCTGCGGATGGACCACCACCTCGATCGCATCGTACGGCAACCCGAACAGGAAATGCGCCTCGATCACTTCCAGCGCCTTGTTGGCCAAGGTCGCGCTGTCGACGGTGATCTTCCGCCCCATCCGCCAGGTGGGATGTTGGAGTGCGTCGGCCACGGTGGCCCGCTCCAGCCGCTCGCGGCTCCAGCCGCGGAACGGGCCGCCCGACGCGGTGAGCACCACCCGCCGGACCTCGCTCCGCGGCCGCGCGCCGATGCACTGCAGGATGGCCGAGTGCTCGCTGTCCACCGGGACGATGTCGCCGCCGCCGCGCCGGCACGCTTCGGCGGCCAGGTCACCGGCCACCACCAGCGTCTCCTTGTTGGCCAGCGCGACCCGCTTCCCCGCCCCCAGCGCCGCCAGCGTCGCATCCAGTCCGGCCGCGCCCACCACCGCGTTCAGCACGATGTCGACGTCGGCGCGGGTGGCGGCTTCCACCAGGCACGATGCGCCCTCCGCCCATTCGGCGTGAGGCGGCCCTCCGTTGCCCACCAGCCCCACGAATCCCGGCGCGAACTGCTCGGCCTGCTCGCGCAGCAGCGCCGCATTCGAGAATCCGGTGAGGGCGGCCACGCGGAAGCGCTCGGGCTGGCGGGCGAGCACGCGCAGCGCGGTGGTCCCGATCGAGCCGGTGGAGCCGAGGACCGCGACGCCCTTTCTCGCGCGGGTGGTCATGGGGCGTACCGGAGCAATGGGCCCAGCAGCAGCGCCGACACGGGGAGCACGAAGAAGAGGCTGTCCAGCCGGTCGAGCACGCCGCCGTGCCCGGGAATGAGGTGTGACGAGTCCTTGGCGCCCGCCTCACGCTTGAGGAGCGACTCGAACAGGTCACCGACCTGCGCGGTGATGCTGACCGCGACCGCGAACGCGATCGCGGCCGCGGGGGTCATGCCGATGTGCGCCAGGGGCCTGAGCACCCACTTGAGGTACGGCCCGACGATCGCCACCGGAAGGAGCACGCCGCCGATCGCGCCCTCCCACGTCTTTCCCGGGCTCACCGACGGGATGAGCTTCCGTTTGCCCACCAGGCGCCCCACCGCGTACGCGCCGGTGTCCGACGCCCAGGTGAGGAGGAGCGGCAGCAGCAGCAGCGCGGTGCCGGCGCCGCGATCGGGGACGTACGCCAGATAGCGGATCGCGTACGCGAAGCTGAGCATGCCGCCGGTATACGCGACGCCGAGCACCGTCACGCCGACCGCGCCCATGGGGTGTCCGGAGACGCCGTGCGTCCAGATGGCGGCGGCCATCACCGCCAGCACACCCACGGCCACGCCCGACGCGGTGATCTGGAAGACGCCCAGGTACGCCCCGTGCACCGCGATCGGCACCAGGCCGGCGAGCGGGATGCCGATCAGGCCCAGCGGGCGGGTTCCCGCGAGGCCGGCGAGGCGGAAGAACTCCCAGGCCGCCAGCGCCGCGAGGATGCCGAGCAGCGCGGCGAGCGCGGCGTCGCCGGCGTAGATGAGTCCGATCGCGGCTGGGATGGCGACGATCGCGACCGCGACGCGCCGGGCGAGCTCCGACACCGGCGTCAGGCCGTGACCCGGCCGAAGCGCCGCTCGCGGTTCTGGAAGTCGAGGACCGCCTCGTACAGCTCGCGGCGGCGGAAGTCGGGCCAGAGGACGGGCGAGATGAACAGCTCGGCGTAGGCGAGCTGCCAGAGCAGGAAGTTCGAAATCCGCTGCTCGCCGGAGGTGCGGATCAGGAGGTCGGGGTCGGGACAGTCGGCGGTGTAGAGCCGCGACCGGATGTCCTCCTCCTCGATGGCGTCGGGGGCCACGCGCCCCTCGGCGACGTCGCGGGCGAGCAGCCGGGCGGCGCGCACCAGCTCGGCGCGGCTGCCGTACGAGATGAACAGGTTGAGGACCAGGCGGTCGTTGTGGGCGGTCTGGGTCACCACCCGCTCCACGGCCGCGGCCGCCGGCGGCGTCAGGCGCTCCAGCTCGCCCAGGACCTTCACTCTCACGCCGCGCTCTTCCAGCTCGTCTGCCTCACGAGCGATGTACTCTTCCAGCAGCGACATCAGCGCCGAGACTTCCACGGAGGGGCGCTGCCAGTTCTCCTGCGAGAAAGCGAACAGCGAGAGGTACTCGATCCCCAGCTCGATCGACGCCTCGACCACCTCGCGCACCGACTGCATCCCCGAGCGGTGGCCGAACGGGCGCGGCATGCGGCGCTCGCGCGCCCAGCGGCCGTTGCCATCCATGATGATGGCGACGTGCCGGGGGATGGCCCCGTTCACGCGGATGGTGGCGAGCAGCTCTTCGGCGGTCATGGACGGGTCGGCGCGCCCGGTCAGACTTCCATGATCTCGGCTTCCTTCCCCTTGATCGTCTCGTCGATCTTGTGGATGAAGTCGTCGTGCAGCTTCTGGAGGTCCTTCTCGGCGTGCTTCTTGTCGTCCTCGGACACGCCGTCGACCTTCTTGACCCGCTCGCGCGAGTCGGTCCGCGCGTGCCGGATGGCGATCTTCCCTTCCTCGGCCAGCTTGTGGACGATTTTCACCAGCTCCCTCCGCCGCTCCTCGTTGAGCGCGGGGATCGGGACGCGGATCACGCCCCCCTGCGACGCCGGGTTGAGCCCCAGGTCCGAGTCGCGGATCGCCTTCTCGATCGCCTGGGCCAGGCCCTTGTCCCACGGGGTGACCGTCAGCAGCCGGACTTCCGGCGCGGCCACCGAAGCCACCTGGTTCAGCGGCATCTGCTGGCCGTAGGCGTCCACCCGCACCGTGTCGAGCAGCGAGGTGGTCGCCTTGCTGGTGCGGATCGAGGACAGTTCGCGCCGGGTGGCTTCGTACCCCTTTTCCATCCCGGCGCGGCACTCCTTGAGGATCTGCGGGATCGTGATCATTTCACGAGGGTGCCGACGCGCTCGCCGCGGATCGCGCTCGCGACCGCGCCCGGCCGGTGAATGTTGAGGACGATCAACGGGAGCGAATTCTCCTTGCAGAGCGTGATCGCCGTCTGGTCCATGACCCCGAGCTCCTCCAGCATGACGTCGCGGTAGCTGATCTTCTCGTAGAACGTGGCGTTCGGGTCCTTCTTCGGGTCGGCGGAGTAGACGCCGTCCACCGACGTCGCCTTGATGATCACGTCGGCCTTCATCTGGATGCCGCGCAGCACCGCCGCCGTGTCGGTGGAAAAATACGGGTTCCCGGTGCCGGCGGCAAAGATCACCATCCGCCCCTTCTCGAAGTGGCGGAGCGCCCGGCGCCGGATGTAGGGCTCGGCCAACTCCTCCATCCTTATCGCCGTCATCACCCGCGTGTCCACGTCGAGCTTCTCGAGCACGTCCTGCAACGCCAGGGCGTTGATCACCGTGCCGAGCATGCCCATGTAGTCGGCGCCGACGCGGTCCATCCCCATTTTCGAGAGGATGGAGCCGCGAACGATGTTCCCGCCGCCGATCACCAGGCCCACCTGCGCGCCGAGCTGGACGACGTCCTTGATCTCCGCCGCGAACTTGTTGATCGCATCGAAGTCGAAGCCCACGCCCCGCTCGCCGGCGAGCGCCTCACCCGACAGCTTGAGGAGCACGCGCGGATAGGCGAGCGCGCCGGGCGCGGCGACGGCGCGGTGGGCGCCCGACACGGCTATTCCTCGCCCAGCTGGTACCGCACGAACCGCCGGACCTGGATGTTCTCGCCGACCTTGGAGGACATCTCCTTCACCAGGTCGCCGATCGACTTCTTCGGCTCGCGCACCCAGGGCTGGTGGAGGAGGACGACGTCCTTGTAGAACGCCTCGATCTTCCCCTCGACGATCTTGCCGACGATGTGATCCGGCTTGCCGCTGGCCTTGACCTGCTCCTCGGCGATCCGGCGCTCGCGGGCGACCGTGTCGGCGGGGATGCCGTCGACATCGACCGCCACCGGGCTGGCGGCGGCGATGTGCTCGGCCACCGACTTCACGAGGTTCCTGAAGTCGGGGGTGTTGGCGACGAAGTCGGTCTCGCAATTCATCTCGACGAGCACGCCCACCTTGCCGTTGTGGTGGATGTAGCTCGCGATCTGACCCTGGTTGGTCGTCTTGCCGGCGCGCTTCTCGGCCTTGGCGATCCCCTTGGTGCGGAGATACTCCACGGCCTTCGCCTTGTCGCCGCCGGTCTCTTCCAGCGCCTTCTTGCTGTCCATCATGCCCGCACCAGTCAGCTGGCGGAGCTCCTGGACGTCCTTCGCGGTAAATGCGGTTGTCGTCATGGCTCGTTATTCCCTGAATCGTGAGAACGCCGCCGGCAAGTCGGCCGGCGGCGTATCAAAACTAACATCCGGAAGGGGCGGCGGCCGACACCTCCACCCCGCTTGCCCGCTACTCGGCGGCTCCTGGCTCGTCCTCGGCGCCCTCGGCGCCCTCGACCACCTCGCCCTCGGCGCCGGTCTTGAGCCGGGCGGCGATCGCCTCCGGCTTGGCGCGGCGCCGGCGCGGGCGACGCCGGCGCTTGCGCTCTTCTTCGGCGGCCGGCTCCATGCCGCGATCCGAGCTGTAGGTGCTCGTCTCGCCCTCCTCGGACTCCTGGCGAACCGGCGCCTCGCGGCGCGCCTCGAGGATCGCATCCGCGATCGCCTTGGTCACCAGCTCCACCGATTTGATCGCGTCGTCGTTGCCGGCGATCGGCACCGTGATCAGGTCCGGGTCGGCGTTGGTGTCGACGATCGCGACGATCGGGAGGTTCAGCTTGTTCGCCTCGGTCACCGCGATCCGTTCCTTCTTCGAATCGATGATGAAGAGCAGCCCCGGCAGGCGGGACATGTTCTTGATGCCCGAGAGGTTCTTCGAGAGCTTGTCCCGCTGCCGGGACATCATGAGCTGCTCTTTCTTGGTGTAGTTCTCGAACTCGCCGCCCGCCTCGCTGCCGGCTTCCAGCTCCCGCAGGCGGCGGATCTGCTTTTTCACCGTCTGGAAGTTGGTGAGCAGGCCGCCCAGCCAGCGCTCGGTGACGTACATCGCACCGCAGCGCTCGGCCGCATCCTTCACGATCTGGGCGAGCTGCCGCTTGGTGCAGACGAAGAGGACGTTATCGCCCTTGAGGATGACGTCGCGGGCCTGCTTCTGCGCCAGCTCGAGCTGTCGCAGCGTCTTCTGCAGGTCGATGATGTGGATGCCGTTGCGCTCGGCGAAAATGAACCGGCGCATCTTCGGATTCCACCGGCGTGTCTGGTGGCCGAAGTGCACGCCCGCGGCCAGCAGGTTTTCCAGTGTGGGTTGGTACGACATGTTTCTGTTCTCTCGTTCCGGGTTGTTCGTCCGCTTCCGTCAGCGCCACCTGCGACCGGACAAGCCGGCACCCGCGGTGGCTCGGGGAGCGTGGGGGGTCAGGGTCAGGGCCAGTTGTCAGTGACTGCTGACCGCCGACCGCTGCTGTTGCTACCGCTTGCTGAACTGGAACCGCTTCCGGGCCTTCGGGCGACCCGGCTTTTTGCGCTCGACGTGTCTCGCGTCACGGGTGAGCAGGCCGAGGTCGCGCAGCTTGCGCCGGTGCGCCTCGTCGAGCTTGACCAGCGCGCGGGCCACCGCCAGCCGCAGTGCGCCGGCCTGGCCGGCGACGCCCCCGCCCTCGACCGTGGCGCGGACATCGAACCGGCCCAGGTTGTCGGTGGCGGTGAACGGCTGCTGAATGGCGGAGACCAGGGTGGCGCGGGGGAAGTAGTCGCCGAGCGTACGCCCGTTGACGTCCCACTTGCCGGAGCCGGGCTTCAGGTAGACGCGGCAAACCGCTTCCTTGCGCCGGCCAACCGTGTGCGTGGTCTGATTGTCCGCCATTACTTCGTCTCGCTCTTGGTGAAGGTCAACGGGGTGGGCTGCTGGGCCGCGTGCGGGTGCCGGGCGTCGGCGAAGACGCGGAGCTTCCGGCGCAGCACCTGCCGTCCGAGCGCGGTCTTGGGGAGCATCCCGTAGACGGCCTTCTCGATGACCCGCTCCGGGTGCTTGGCGAGCATGGTCGCGAACGGCGTGTAGCGCTCGTGTCCCATGTAGCCGGTGTGCCGGAAGTAGCGCTTCTGCTCGCTCTTGCGTCCGGTGACCTGGACCTTGGCGGCATTGATGACGATGACGTTGTCGCCGGTGTCCATGTGGGGCGTGAACATCGGCTTGTGCTTGCCGCGGATAATGCGGGCGACCTCGGTGGCGAGCCGGCCGAGAACCATCCCTTCGGCATCGACGACAAACCAGTGGTGGTCGAGCTCTTTTTCGGTGGCGGAGTACGTTCTCATGCGGGAATTCGGGTCGAGAAGGCGGCCCCGTGAGGCGCGGATGCGCCGGGGGCCAGCCGGGTTGTAAAAATTGACAGACGCCCAAGATACGTAACGAGTTAGCGGAAGTCAACGCCGCGACCTCGATCCCCGTAGACCTCGCTCGCGAGCCGAGAATCGTCGTTGAGCACCGACGCCACCGGGGTATATTGCCTCCTCCAAGTCGGCGCGCTCTCCCGCATTTCGTGTTGAGCGGCACGTCCGATGCCGCGCATGGTGGAGATGGCCCCTCCCCCTCCCCCGCCCCCGCCCCTCGACACACCCTGGCGCGCACTGATCGCCGGCCCGGGCGGCGCGGCTTTCGTGGCGGTCGCCGCCTGGCTCGCCGCCTACGCGCTCTGGACCGCCGTGGTCCCGGCTGGTGCGCAGGCGTATCCAGTGTTCTCGGACATCGCCTTCTTCCCGTTCGAGCTCGCCGCGGTCGCCTTTCCCTGGCGCGCCTCACGACACCCGTCGCTCGACCCGCGCACCCGGCGCGCGTGGCGCATCATCTCCGCCGCCTACGCCTGCGTCCTGCTGTCGAACGCGCTCAACCTCACGCTCGACGCCGTGGGCCGGGCGGATCTCAATCGCCTGACCGAGATCCCGAGCCTCGCCTATCTCGTCCTCCTGCTGGCCGGCCTGCTCAGCTTTCCCACCGCGCCCCGGGCGGCCGCCGAACGCACCAAGCTCGGCCTCGACATCGCCACCGTGCAGGTCGCCGGCTCCATCCTCATCTGGCTGTACGCGATCCGGCCGGCGCTGGCCGGCGGCGGCGACTGGCTGACCAACAGCCTCGCGCTCGCCTATCCGCTCGGCGACCTCGCCATCCTGCTCGTCCTCTCGGTGCTGCTGCTGCGCGGCGCGCAGGCCGGCAGTCGTGAGGCGCTGGCGATCCTGGTCGCCGCGCTGCTGTTCGAGTTGTTCGCGGACGTCGCCTACGCCCAGCTGTCGGTCACGCACGCCTACCAGAGCGGCTCGGCGGTCGACCTCTTCTGGGGACTGGGCGACGTGATGCTGGCGCTGAGCGCGCGGGTCCAGTGGGTACGCGCGTCGGCGGCCGGCGCGATGCCCGCCCCGCTACCGGCGCTGGCACGGCTCCGCCCTGTCACCCTGGTGCCATACGCCGCCGTGGCGCTCGTGTTCGCCATGCTCCTGACGGCGATCGGCGGCGGGAAGAGCGACGCCGTGCCGACACTGGCGGCGGGCGCCTTTGTCCTCACCGCGCTGGTGATCGCCCGCCAGATCGTCTCGCTGGTGGAGAACGCGCACCTGATGGCGGACCGCATCGCGCAGGAGGCGCGTTTCCGCTCGCTGGTCCAACATTCCACCGACGTGATCACCGTGGTCAGCCCCGATGGCACGGTGCGCTACCTGAGCCCGTCCGGCGAAGTCGTGTTCGGCCACCACCCCGACGCCATGGTCGGGACGTCGCTGCTGGACGTGGCGAATCCCGAGGATGCGCTGCGGCTGGCGGACTACCTGTCCCGGGCGGCGCGCGAGCCCGGCCAGCGGCCCCCCTTTTCGTGGCGCCTCCGGCACCGCGACGGCTCGTGGCGGCTGGTGGAGAGCGTGGCGTCGAACTACGTGGCCGATCCGAACATTGCCGGCGTCGTCTTCAACAGCCGCGACGTGAGCGACCGCCAGGCGCTGGAGGAGCAGCTGCGCCAGGCGCAGAAGATGGAGGCGATCGGGCGACTCGCGGGCGGGATCGCGCACGACTTCAACAACCTGCTGATGGCGATCCGCGCCAACGCCGAGCTGCTGCGCGACGGCCCGGCGCTCTCGCCCGCGCAGGGGGACGAGCTGGCCGAGATCGAGCGGTCGTCGGCGCGGGGGGCGGCGCTCACCCGCCAGCTGCTGACGTTCAGCCGCAAGCAGGTGGTGCAGGCCCACCCGGTGGCGGTCGACGCGGTGATCACCGGCGTGCAGCCGATGCTGCGGCGCCTGATGCTGAGCGAGATCTCGCTCGAGGTCCTGCCGCGCGCGCCGCGCGGGATGGTGAAGATCGACCCCGGGCAGCTCGAGCAGGTGGTCATGAACCTGGTGATCAACGCGCGCGACGCGATGCCTCACGGCGGTACCCTGACGATCGAGTCGACCGACACCAGCTTCGACGCGAGCTCGGCGGCGATCCCGTCGGGCGACGGAACAGAGCCGGCGGCGCGGCCGGGGCCGTACGTGATGATCGCCGTCCGGGACACCGGCATCGGCATGGACGCGGCGACCCAGAAGCGGCTGTTCGAGCCTTTCTTCACCACCAAGCCGGCCGGCGCGGGCACCGGGCTCGGCCTCTCGACGGTGTTCGGGATCGTGACCCAGGCGGGTGGACACGTGACCGTGAACAGTACGACGGGGCGCGGCTCGACCTTTACCATCTATCTTCCGCGCCTGGTTGAGTCGGATGCCACGGCGGCCGGGCCGGAGCTGACGGCGCCGGCGGCCCGCGGCGGCGAGACGATCCTGCTCGCCGACGACGAGGACGCGATCCGCCTGGCGATCCGCCGCCACCTGCAGAAGCTGGGTTACCAGGTGATCGCCACCGCCAACGGTCGTGAGGCCCTCGACTACGCGACCGCCAATGGAGGCGGGGCGCGAATCGACCTCCTGCTCACCGACATGGTGATGCCCGAGGTGTCGGGGCGGGAGCTGATCGACCGGCTGGCGGCGCTGCGGCCGCGGATCCGCGTCCTCTGCATGTCGGGCTTCACCGACGATGCGGTGCTCCACGAGCACTCGCGGGGCGCGGGCGACGCGTTCATCCAGAAGCCGTTCGCGCTCGACGAGCTCAGCCGCCGGGTGCGCGACGTGCTGGATCGCCGTGGAGACGCCGGCGCCGGAACGATCCCGCCCGAGGCCACCGCGGCGCCCTGAAGTAGTCCCGCGTCTTACACCGCGACCTCCCAACTCCCTTCACCTCCGTCGGCCGGAGGCTGATTCATGCCGCGCCCGTCGAAGGCGACTCTTCCGGCGCGCTGAGGCCTCACGTCGAGTCACGACGTCCTCATCGCTCAGCCGGCGCCCGCGCTCCACCGCGGGACGCCAGGCGGATGCCGCTGAACACCAGAATGAGGTCGGGATGCCACAGCTGATCGAACGCGCTACGGTCCTGCAAGCCGTCGGCAGCAAGCCGATTCGGATCGAGGAATACATTGGCCGCCTGAATTCCGGTCGCGCCGACGTGAGTGTTGCCCGGATGATTTCACCCGGCGGTTGGCAGGAGTCCGGACAGAGTCCGGATTTTCAGGAACTGACGCTCGTGCTGCGGGGACTGTTGCGGGTTGAGCACGCGGGCGGGGTGTTCGACGTGCGCGCCGGACAGGCGATCGTGGCCAGGCCTACCGAGTGGGTGCGCTACAGCACGCCCGAGCCCGAGGGAGCGGAGTACGTCGCCGTCTGCCTTCCGGCGTTCTCTCCGGCGACGGCCCATCGGGACAAGTAGCGGGCGTGTCTGGCGCCGCGCCTAACCGTCGTGGCGCTGTAGGACGCCGACTGACGGCCGGGGTCCGGAAAGTCCGGCAGGACAGATGCCGGGAGGCCGACTGACTGATCCGCCTCGCGCTGTCATCCTGCTTCGTCCGCGCAACGACCACCGACATCCAGGGAGAGGACCGCCCATGGCCACGATGGCCCCCGAAATGGAATTGCTGAAGACTCGCCTCAAGGCGACGTGGATGGCCGGCGACTACGGCCACTTCGCCAGGTATCTGGAGCCGGGCGCTCTGGAGTTCCTCGCGCGTCTCGATCTGCTGCCCGGCACCCGGATGCTGGATGTCGCCTGCGGGGCAGGCCAGATCGCGATTCCAGCCGCGCGCGCCGGCGTGCGCGTGACGGGCATCGACATCGCCTCCAACTCGATCGAGCGGGCACGAGCCCGCGCCGAGGCCGAGGGCCTCGATGTTCGCTTCGACGAAGGCGATGCCGAGTCGCTGCCCTACGCGGATGCCACGTTCGACGTGGTGGTGAGCCTCATTGGCGCGATGTTCGCGCCGCGGCCCGACCGGGTCGCGGCCGAATTGCGGCGCGTGTGCCGGCGCGGCGGCCTCATCGTCATGGCGAACTGGACCCCCGACGGCCACATCGGCCAGATGTTCAGGATCATGGGCCAGCACGTCACGCCGCCGGCGCTCATGCCATCGCCGGTGAAATGGGGTGACGATGCGACGGTCCGCGAGCGGTTGCGGGACGGTGTCTCCAGGCTGGAGACCACGAAGCGTCTGTATCCGATGCGATATCCGTTCCCGCCGGCGAACGTCGTCGACTTCTTCCGCGTCTACTACGGACCGACCGCGCGCGCGTTCGCCGCGCTCGACGAGGACGGACAGCGCGCGTTACACCGCGACCTCGAGCAGCTCTGGGCAGGCAACAATCGCGCGCCCAACGGGTCGACGCATGTCGAGGCCGAGTTCCTGGAAGTGGTGGCGGTCCGCAGTTAGGGGCGGTGCCGCCGATGTTCCCGAGGAGACGTTACCTGAAGCAGCCGGTTTGGACCAACAACAAGGAGTGAACGTGATCCGTCGTATCGCACCCGCTCTGCTGCTCGTCGCCACAAGCGTGTCCGCCCAGCAGGGCCCCCCGCCCCTCTACAACGACCTCGGCGATCACCACAAGGCGATCGCCACGGCCGTCCCGCTCGCGCAGCAGTACTTCGACCAGGGCCTCCGGCTGGTGTACGGCTTCAACCACGCCGAGGCGATCAGGTCCTTCACCCGCGCGACGGAGTTGGATCCGACGTGCGCGATCTGCTGGTGGGGGATCGCGTACGCGTACGGCCCGCACGTGAACGCCGGGATGGATTCGGCGAGCGGGGTGAAGGCGTACGAGGCGGCGCAGAAGGCCCTGTCCCTCAGCCGCAACGCGACCCTTCAGGAACGGGCTTACATCAAGGCGGTTGCCGCCCGGTACGCTGCCGTGCCGCCCGCCGAGCGTGCCAGCCTCGACTCCGCGTACGCCCGCGGCATGGCCGAGGTGGCCCGCAACTATCCGAAAGATGATGACGCCGCGGCGCTCTACGCCGAGTCGTTGATGGACCTGCGGCCCTGGAACTACTGGACGCCGGAGGGAAAGCCGTATCACGGCACCGACGAGATCGTGCGGCAGCTCGAGCGGGTCATCAAGCGTGACCCCGATCATCCGGGTGCGTGTCACTTCTACATCCATGCGGTTGAAGCGGTGAATCCGCAGGCCGCGGTGCCGTGCGCGGAGCGCCTGGCCCGTCTGATGCCGGGTGCCGGACACCTGGTGCACATGCCCGCCCACATCTACATCCGCGTCGGCCGGTACAAGGAAGCCGCCGCGAGCAACGTGCACGCGATCCACACCGACGAGACGTTCATCGACGGTCAGAAGCCGGTGAGCGTGTACTCGCTGGCGTACTATCCGCACAACATCCACTTCCTCGCCTTCGCCTCGACCATGTCCGGGCAGAGCGCGCAGGCCATCGAGGCCGCCAGGGTGTTGACGTCGAAAGTGAACCTGGACGTGGCGAAAGCGGTGCCGATGCTGCAGGACATGGTTCCCTACCATGTGCTCACGCTCACGACCTTCGGGCGTTGGGACGAGGTGCTCGCCGACCCGCTCCCGCCCTCCAACCTCCGCATGCCGCTCGCCATGGCGTACTACGCGCGTGGAGTCGCCTACGCCGCGAAGGGACAGTTGGCCGAGGCGGGAGTAGCGCTGGACACGGTGAAGGCGATCGACGCGGCCACCCCGGCGGATGCGCCCGCCAAGACGTCGGTCTCCATTGCGGTGCACGCCCTCATGGGGGAGATCGCGACGCGGAGCGGCAAGCTCGATGACGGGATCGCGCACTTTCGCGCGGCGCTCGCCGTCGAGGACGCCGGCCTCTACTTCGAGCCACCCAAATGGTACTACCCGATCCGCGAGTCACTCGGCGCGGCGCTGTTGAAGGCCGGCCGGAGCGCCGATGCGGAATCTGTCTATCGGGAAGACCTCAAGCGGTTTCCCGAGAACGGGTGGTCGCTGTTCGGTCTTGCCGGCGCGTTGAGGGCAGAAGGGAAAAGAGCCGAGGCGGCAGCGGTGGAGGAGCGGTTCTCGAAGGCCTGGTCGGCGGCCGACGTCACGCTCACGGCCTCTCGCTTCTGATGGTACCGGGGGCGGGCTCTCCCGATTGGGAGAGCCCGTCACTGGGGCCGCGGGCTCAGCCCTGCGGCACCTTTCTGGGCTCGCTGTAGATCAGGTTGTCGACCACCACGAGGTCCGTGGTGCCGCCCGCCGAGATGTCGTTGACACTGGCACCCAGCGCGCCGGTGCCGAGGGTGATCCGGACCCGGGCGATGATCGCGTCAGGGAAAGTGACCCCCACGAAGGAGAACCCGCCTTCGTCGGAGCGAACCGGCGCGTAGAAGGTGCCCAGGCTGGAACCGTCCTGCGCAAAGAGCTGAATCGTGGTCCTGCCGGCCACGTCCACGTCGCTGAACACGACACCAAAGCCCCTGACCAGCGCCGGCGTTGGCTGGCCGGGAACCTGGAAGTCCTGGTCGAACTGGTTGCTCCCGATCGGCGCGAAGACGTTCTTGGCGCTGAAGAAGAGGAACTGGTCCGCGTAGGCCGGGTTGATCTCACTGAACAGAGTGGAATCGTTCCGGAACCCGGTGCCCGGCGTGGTGAACACGGCCCCCGCCTTCACGGTGGTGTTGAAGAAGCTCGCGGGGAAGTCGTTCCGGTTGTCGAACGGCTTGGCGGCCGCCCCATCCCAATTGACCTCGCGGCGCCCGTTGGGGTCGCTGGCGGTCCCGATGTTGCCTGGGCCCAGGATCGCCCGGAATTGATTCACGGTGGCGCCGACTTGGCCGGTGGCGCGGTAGACCGTCGCCAGCGGCCCCGGCGGAGGCACCGGATCGGGGGCGGTGGCCCGGTCGGTGTCGCAGGCCATCATCACCGCCACCATGGGCAGACCCATCCATCTCGTCCCGCGCATTGCTCTCTCCCCGGCGTGAGTGTGGTTCGTGCGGCGCCCTCCCGCCGCCGGTGCGCCTCACGGTGAACCGACGGCCGCGGATGTTGCGCCCTCCCGATGCCGCGAAGAGTAGGGGCCCGCGTCGGTCCTGAGGATCGGGAGAAGGGGAAGAATCCCGGTGGGACTCCCGGGAACCGGGATGTAGGACGGGGGACTGGCAGCGAACGTCCCGCGCGCGGGGCAGTCACCGGAACGCCCGGGGTCGCCGCGGTAACTCGAGCGCTCGCTAGGCAAGCTCCACGAGCAACGCCCCCTTCTCCACCACCATGCCGGGGGCCGCGGGGACCGCGGTCACCACCCCGGCCGCCGCGGCCCGGAGCTCGTTCTCCATCTTCATCGCCTCCATCACCACCAGCGGCTGGCCGGCCGACACCTGATCGCCGGGCCGCACCTGCACTCTCACGATCAGGCCGGGCATGGGTGCGCGGAGCGGCGCGGGGCCGGCCGGTGCCGCGACGGCGGCCGAGCGGTCGCGGATGGTGCGGGTGCGCTCGTCGAGCGCCTCGACGTCGTGGCGGAAGCCGTCCAGCCAGAGCGTGTAGCGGCCGCGTCCCGGGTGGCGCCTGACGATGACGCGGTGCACCTCATCGCCGATCGTGACCAGCCGCACCGGGGTGCCTTCGACGTCGGCGAGGTGGGCGCGGACGGTCGTGCCGTCGAGGTGCACGCCCTCGCCGTCGAGGACCACGTCGATGCGGCGCTCACCGATCTGGACGACGTACTTCACGGCGCGCTGACGGCGGTGGAGTCGTCAGGCACCAGCGTGCAGACCGTCTCGACGTGCGCCGTCTGCGGGAACATGTCGAACGCCGCCAGCGCGGCGATCCGGTACGACGGCAGCCGCGCGAGGTCGCGCGCCAGCGTCGCCGGGTCGCAGCTCACGTAGACGATCGCGCGCGGCGCGGGCGTGATCCGGGTGAGGGTCGCGGTGACGCGCGCGTCGACGCCGGCCCGCGGCGGGTTGAGCACCACCACATCGGCGGGGAGCGCGCCGGGGAGGGCATCCTCCACCCGCGCCGCCACCGCCCGTGACCCCGGGGAGAGTCGTGATGCACTGCGGGCGCTGGCCGCCGCATCGAGCTCGATGGCCGTGACCCGCGCGCCTCGACGACCGAGCTCGGCCGCGGTGTCGCCGTCTCCGGCGTAGGCATCGACGACCGTCGCCGGCGCGAACGCGAGCACCTGGTTGATGACGTAGCCGTGCATCGCCCGCGCCACCGCCGAGTTCACCTGGACGAACGACGCCCCCGTGCCGGCCATTGGGGACGCGCCTCGCGAGTGCAGCAGGGTCGCCGAGCCGCCGCGCCGGCGCCGCCACCAGAGCTCGGCCAGCGACGGAACGGCTGCAAAGAAGCGTTCGCTGGTGCTCCACTCGCTGCCGCGCTCCGCTCCCTCGAGCACGAACGCCGCGCCCCCGTCGGCCGGCTCTCCGTCGAGTCGCACCGCGCCCCGCAGGTCGTCCCCGGCCGGCAGGAACGCGCCGGCGGCCAGCACCTCGCGCCACACGGTCAGGACCCGCTCGTCGGTGATCAGGCAATCGCCGACGGGGAATACGGCAACCGGATCGTCATGCGGGTGCAGTCCGGCAATCCAGCCACCGCCGACGCGTGACTCGGCATGCCCCGCCCCACTCGCCCCCGCGCCGGCCCTGGGGTTCGCGTCAGGCGTTCGCTGCATCGCCATCGTCAGCTTGCGCCGGTAGCGCCATGGCGATGGACTGGCGCTCACCGCGGGCGGCTCGACCGTGCGCTTGCCAATGCGCTGGAGCGCGTCGCGCACGATGCCGCTCTTGGCCGTGAGCTGCCACTGGTAGTCGAGGTGCTGCAGCCGGCAACCGCCGCAGCCATCGCGCGTGTAGTGCACGCACGGCGGCTCCACCCGCTGCGGGGACGGGCGCTCGACGGCGTCGATGGAGCCACGCAGGAAGCGCCCGCCCTTGCCCGCCTTCGTGAGGCGGACGCGCAGCCGGTCGCCGGGCGCGGAGCGCGGGACGAACACCGCCACGCCATCCCACCGGCCGACGCCGTCGCCGCCCACGGCGATCCGCTCGATCTCGACCGTCGCGGTGCCCGGAGTCCCGGCCGAGTCGCCAGCCGCGCTCACGGGAGTTCGCCCCGCAGCGCCTCACGCCGCGCCGTCTCCGCCCACGTCGAGCTCCGACCGTTCCCCGAGTGCTCTGCTGCCTCACTGACGACTGGCCCTGACCCTGACCCTGTTCCAGTCACTCGCTTTCCCCCCCCACCCCCCCTGTCCCGCTCCGCGAACAGCGCTGCCGCGATCGCCGCCGCCCGCACCGAATGCTCCGGCGGCTGGAGCGCGGTGAGCGACGGCAGCCGCCGCTCCAGCCACTGGATCTCGATCGCGCCGCGCTGGAAGTCGTCGTCGTCCATGACGCGCAGGTGGAAGTCGCGCGACGTCTCCACCCCGTCGATCACCAGTTCCAGCAGCGCCCGCCGCATCCGCGCCACCGCCTCCTCGCGGGTGCGCCCGTGGACGATCAGCTTGGCGAGCAACGGATCGTAGAAGAGCCCGATCTCCGAGCCGACCTCGATCCCACCATCCCAGCGGACGCCCGGCCCGCTGGGGACGTGCAGGTAGTCGATCCGCCCCGTCGACGGCAGAAAGCCGTTGGCGGGATCCTCGCTCGTGATACGGCACTCGATCGCCCAGCCGCGGGGACGGAACTGGTCCTGCGTGAACGGCAGCGGCTCGCCGGCCGCGATCCGGATCTGCCACTGGACGATGTCGATCCCCATCACCAGCTCGGTGACCGGGTGCTCCACCTGCAGCCTGGTGTTCATCTCCAGGAACCAGAACTTCCCTTCGCGATCGAGGAGGAACTCGCAGGTGCCGGCGTTCTGGTAGCCGGCCGCCCGGGCGGCGCGAACCGCGGTGTCGCCCATCTCCTGCCTGAGCGCCGGCGTCACCGCCACGCTCGGCGATTCCTCGATCATCTTCTGGTGCCGCCGCTGCACCGAGCACTCGCGCTCGCCCAGCGAGAGCATGGTTCCGTGCCGGTCACCCAGCACCTGGATCTCCACGTGGCGCGGTTGCACGATGAACTTCTCGACGTAGACCGCATCGTCGCCGAAGGCGTTCTGCGCCTCACGACGGGCCGCGTCCAGCGCGCCGGCCAGCTCGGGCTCGGACCTGACGATCCGCATTCCCTTCCCGCCCCCGCCGGCGGCCGCCTTGAGCATCACCGGGTAGCCGAAGCGCGCCGCGATCTCGGCCGCCTCACGAGCGTCGCGCAGGGGCTCGGCGGTGCCGGGCACCACCGGCACGCCCGCGGCGATCGCCAGCGTGCGGGCCGACGTCTTGCTTCCCATCGCCGCGATCGCCTCGGCCGGTGGGCCGATGAACGCCAGGCCGGCGTCGCGCACCGCCCGCGCGAACCACTCCCGCTCGGAGAGGAATCCGTATCCGGGGTGGATCGCCTCCGCGCCGGTGCGGCGGGCCGCCTCGATGATCGCGTCGCCGCGGAGGTAGCTCTCGCTCGCCCGGGCGGGACCGATGTGGACGGCCTGGTCGGCCCCGCGCACGTGCGGCGCGCTGGCGTCGGCGTCGCTGTACACGGCCACCGACTTCACGCCCAGCTCCTGGCAGGCGCGGACGATGCGCAGCGCGATCTCGCCGCGGTTGGCGATCAGGACTTTCGAGAACACAGTCTTCCTGACAGCACGCGGAATACGGAATGCGGAATGCGGACTCTACGGCGCATTCCGGTCACAGTGGAATATTGCCGTGCTTCTTGGCCGGGTTCTTGTCCCGCTTGCCGGCCAGCGTGTCCAGGGCGTCGATCAGCCGGGGCCGGGTGTCGCGCGGGTCGACGATGTCGTCGACGTAGCCGCGTGAAGCGGCGATGTACGGGTTGGCGAACTTCTCGGTGTACTCGGCGACCTTCGCGTCGGTCGCTGCCGCGGGGTTCTTGCTCTCGGCGATCTCCTTCTTGAACAGGATCTCCACCGCGCCCTTGGGGCCCATCACCGCGATCTCGGCGGTGGGCCAGGCGATGTTCACGTCGCCGCGGATGTGCTTCGACGACATGACGTCGTAGGCGCCGCCGTACGCCTTGCGGGTGATCACGGTGAGCTTGGGGACCGTCGCCTCACAGTAGGCGTAGAGGAGCTTGGCGCCGTGCTTGATGATCCCGCCGTGCTCCTGCGCCACGCCGGGGAGGAAGCCGGGGACGTCCACCAGCGTCACCACCGGGATGTTGAACGCGTCGCAGAAGCGGATGAAGCGCGCGGCCTTGATCGACGCGCTGATGTCGAGCACGCCGGCCAGCACCGCCGGCTGGTTGGCCACGATCCCCACGCTGTGCCCGCCCAGGTGCGCGAAGCCGCAGATGATGTTCTGGGCGTGGTCCTTCTGCACCTCGTACAACTCGCCGTCGTCCATCACCCGTCGAATGACGTCGTGCATGTCGTACGGCTTGTTGGGATGGTCCGGGACGACGTCGAGCAGCGCTTCGTCGCGCCGGTCGCGCGGGTCGCTCCCCTTCCCCCGCGGCGGCGCGTCGAGGTTGTTGGACGGGATGAACCTGAACAGGTCGCGGATCGCCTGGAGTGACGCGATCTCCGAGTCGTGGGCGAAATGGGCCACGCCGCTGGTCGACGCGTGCGTATCGGCGCCGCCGAGCGTCTCCATGGTCACGTCTTCGTGCGTCACCGTTTTCACCACGTTGGGGCCGGTGACGAACATGTACGACGACCCGCGCACCATGTAGGTGAAGTCGGTGATCGCCGGGGAATAGACCGCGCCGCCGGCGCAGGGGCCGAGGATGGCCGAGATCTGCGGGATGACGCCTGACGCGAGCGTGTTGCGCAGAAAGATGTCCGCGTAGCCGCCCAGCGAAACGACGCCCTCCTGGATCCGCGCCCCGCCCGAGTCGTTGAGCCCCACCACCGGCGCGCCGTTCCGCATCGCCAGGTCCATCACCTTGCAGATCTTCTCGGCGAACGCCTCGCTCAGCGAGCCGCCGAAGATGGTGAAGTCCTGCGAGAAGACGTAGACCAGCCGGCCGTCGATGCGCCCCGAGCCGGTCACCACGCCGTCGCCGTAGTACTTCTGCTCCTCCAGCCCGAAATCGGTGGAGCGGTGGGTGACGAACCGGTCGAGCTCGACGAAGCTCCCCTCGTCGAGCAGGACGTCGAGGCGCTCGCGCGCCGACAGCTTTCCCTTGTCGTGCTGCGCCTTGAGCCGGGCGGCGCCGCCGCCCAGCTCGGCCTCGGCGCGCCGGCGCTCCAAGGTCTCGAGTTTCTCTCGCATCGTCATGGCGGGCGAAAACTAGCGGCCCGCGGGCGCCGTGTCGAATCCGACGTTGTCGAGGATCACCGTGCCGCCGGTGGCGCGGTCGAAGCGGAAGCGAATGGCCCGGATGGCGCGGGGGTCGAACTTCGGCTCGGCAGCGACGAACGCCGAGAGGGGGAGCGAGAAGGTCTGGAGCATCGTTTCGTTCGGCTTGCCGTAGAGGCGGCGGTCCAGCCACCACCAGCGGAGGACGCGGACGGTGATCGGGCGCCGGACAGGGCCGAACTTCGACAGGGGAACGTCGGCGCGGACGCCGGTCGCGGTCTCGAGCTCCACCGTCAGGTCCACAGGGAGCGTGTCCCTGGGCGGCTTGGCCGCCGGCTTCTTCTCCGGTTTCGCCGCCTTGGGCGCGGCCTTGGCCGCCGAGTCGGCGCGGGCGGCCGCGGTGCTGTCGGCGGGCGTCTTCTTGTGAGGCGGGACGGAGCCCAGGTCGGCGAGCGAGAAGACGAGCTGCGACTCGGGCGTGAGGCGCCAGGCGGCGGCGAGGGTGTCGGGGAGGGTGATCGTGTAGCGTGGCGGCTGTTTCGGTTTCACAGAGCTGTCCGCGGGTGCAGCCGCCGCGGCGGCCGAAGTGGGAGCGCTCGCGGCGGCGGCCGACGTCGTGGCCGCGGTCGTGTCCCGGCGGTTCCAGCCCAGCCACACCGCGTTGTTGTTCTGCCGGGTGCCCGCCCAGCGGAACATCAGCACGCCTTCCTTCCAGAGGTCCAGCCCGTCGCCCGCGAGCGTGGCGCCCTTGAGGCTGGCGGTGGTGACGTCGATGTCATCCTCGAAGTCGGCGACGTACCTGAGCGTCGGCTCCTCGAAGCGTGAGAGGTACATCGTCCTGGGGAGCCAGCCGGCGACGGTGCGATGGTCGCGGAACATCGGCAGGTATTCGCGCCGTTCGTGGAGCGAGAATTCGAGCATGCCGGCAATGTAGAGCGCGCCGATCTGCCGCTGCTCGGGACCGGTGAGGAGGATCTGCCGGTCGAGCAGCCATCCGTAGTCGCCGACGTCGTTGTCGCCCCAGACGGTGTTCCACTGTCCGTGGTTGGCGCGCCAGATGAAGAGGGCGGCCTTCACGTGCGCCTGGCCGTCGGTGAACTTCAGGCGCTGGAAGGGGCGCATCCCCACGAACGTCGAGACGTCGGCGTCGTGGCTGCCGTGGATGACGAAGTAGTCGACGTTCTCCAGCGGCGTGAGGCGGTCGGTGGGCTGGTACTGCCCGTCGATGGGGGCGATCGCGATGACGGCGCGGATGTGGAAGTGGAAGTCGAAGGTGACCGTCGCGTCGTCGGGGTAGTGCGAGAGGTTGTTGAAAGCCGATGCCACGGCCACGGCTTCGCCGCCACGCGAGTGCCCGATGAGGGCGATGCGGTCGAGGTCCACCTTCCCCTCAAAGGGGTTCCCCTTCCCGGCGTTCCACTTCCGCCACCAGACGAGGTGCTGGAGGAGCATCCAGCCGCGGGCATCGTTCTCGGTCCCGATGGCGCCGTTGAGGAAGTTCTCGTCGACACTCGCGACGATGAAGCCGCGGCTGGCGAGCATCTCGCCCAGGTACGCGTAGCCCGGGTCCGAGAACTTCTTCATGTCGTGATTGCCGTGGACGATCAGGACGAGCGGGAAGGGACCGGCGCCGTCGGGATACCAGACGCGGGCGTTGACCGGGAAGTGGGCGAAGTCGAAGTGCCAGTATTTCTTCCGGTTCCTGGCGACCTTGGCGTCCACGCCGGCCATGAACGGCGACGCGTCGACCGTTTTCGTGCGCAGCGTGAGCGAATCCCGGTATTCGGGGCGGCGGGTGTCCGAACCGCGGCCGGTGTCGGCCGAGGGGGCACTACCATAATAGAGGCGCCGGACGGCAAAGGACCCCGGGCGGGAGGGGTTGGGTGCGGGGAGGGTATCGGCGCCCATCGCCACCGGCGAGTCGTCGTGGACCAGCGGTGCGGCGGTGCGGCAGGCGAGAGCGAAGGGCAGGACGACGACCGCGGCGAAGCTCGAGCGAATCGGTGTGCCTGGCATGTGAGGGCGGGTGGAGTGACGACGGCTGTCGTGCGGAGGAAAGGGTGCGCCCGGAGCGCGGCGCGCGCAATCCACACGCCTCCCCTTGACAGCCGCGCCCCCGCGTGGGAAGATCGCGCGCCGCCGCGCGTGACGGACCTGGTGGCGGGCTTCGGTCCCGCCGGTCCACCGCGGTTCCCTTCCCTTCCGGGAGCGAGAGGTCGTGACCGCTCATCATGACGTAGTGCTGGTGGGTGGAGGCGGCGCGGGGCTGCGCGCCGCCATCGCGATCGCCGAGGCCAATCCACGGCTGAACATCGCCGTGGTGTCGAAGGTCTACCCGATGCGAAGCCACACGGTGTCCGCCGAGGGCGGCGCCGCCGGCGTGGCCGCCCCCGACGACAGCCAGGACGAGCACGCCTACGACACCATTTCCGGCGGCGACTGGCTGAGCGACCAGGACGCGGTGGAGGCGTTCGTGAAGGAAGCCCCGCAGGAGCTGCTGCGCCTGGAGCACTGGGGGTGCCCGTGGAGTCGTGAGGCGGACGGCCGGATCGCGGTCCGGCCCTTTGGCGGGATGAAGAAGAAGCGGACGTGGTTTGCCGCCGACAAAACCGGCTTCCACATGCTCCACACGCTCTTCCAGACGTCGCTCAAGTACACCAGCGTCACGCGCTACGACGAGTGGTTCGTGACCAGGCTCCTGGTCGACGACGGGCGCGTCCAGGGCGTGGTGGCGATCGAGCTCATGTCGGGCCGCGTGGAGGCGATCACCGCCGGCGCGGTGATCCTCTGCACCGGCGGCTGCGGTCGCGTCTTTCCGTACACCACCAACGCCGCGATCAAGAACGGCGACGGGATGGCGCTTGCCTGGCGGGCCGGCGCGCCCCTGAAGGACATGGAGTTCATCCAGTACCACCCCACCGGCCTCCCCTTCACCGGGATCCTGATCACCGAGGCGGCGCGCGCTGAGGGTGGCTACCTGGTGAACAAGGACGGCTACCGCTACCTGCAGGACTACGATCTGGGCAAGCCTGAGCCCAAGCCGGTGTTCCGAAGCATGGAACTGGGGCCGCGCGACCGGCTGTCGCAGGCGTTCGTGAAGGAGGTCGCCAAGGGGCGGACGATCGACTCGCCGTACGGCCCCATCGTCCACCTCGACCTGCGCCACCTGGGCGAGAAGGTCATCAGCACCAGGCTGCCGCTGGTCCGCGAGCTCTGCCTGGAGTACGAGCACATCGACCCGGTGCGCGAGATGATTCCCGTGAGGCCGGTGGTGCACTACATGATGGGCGGCGTAAGTACCGACATCCACGGCGCCACGCCGCTGGCCGGCCTCTACGCCGCCGGCGAAGTGGCGTGCGTGAGCATCAACGGCGCCAACCGGCTGGGCTCCAACTCGCTGCCGGAGCTGCTCGTCTTCGGCGCGCGCGCCGGCCAGGCGGCCGCCGAATACGCCGGCCGCGCCAAGCCCGTCTCCGCCGCCGTGTCGGCACAGGTGAAGGACGAGCAGCGCCGCCTCGAGGCCGAGGTGTCGCGCGCCGGAAGCTCGGCGCCCCGCGAGCGGCTGGCGTCGCTGCGCGAGGAGATGCAGAAGACGATGGAGGAATGCGCCGGGATCTACCGCTCGGGCGACTCGCTGTCGAAGGGCGTCGACAAGTTGCGCGCCCTGCGGTCACGCAGCGCGAACATCGCCCTCGAGGACCGGAGCCGGACGTTCAACACCGAGCGGATCGCGTCGCTGGAGTTCACCTTCATGCTCGACGTCGCCGAGGCGATGGTGACGTCGGCCTTGAAGCGCGAGGAGTCGCGCGGCGCCCACCAGCGCACCGACTTCCCCGCCCGCGATGACAAGAAATACCTGGCGCACTCGGTGATCCACCGCGCCCCCGACGGCTCCACCCGGGTGGAGTATCTGCCGGTCACAATCACCCGCTGGCCCCCGGGCGAGCGGGTCTACGGGAGGTAGCGACGGATGGCGGACCGCATAACGCTGCAGGTGGCCCGGTACCGTCCCGAGGAGGAGTCGGCGCCGGTGATGCAGGAGTACGAGGTCCCGTGCCACAAAGAGTGGGTGGTGCTGGACGGTCTCAACTACATCAAGGACCACCTGGACGGGACGCTCTCCTACCGCTGGAGCTGCCGGATGGGGATCTGCGGCAGCTGCGGCATGACCGTCAACGGCCAGCCGAAGCTGACCTGCGCCACCGCCCTCACCGACTACGGCGACGGCCCCATCACGGTGGAGCCGCTGCGCAACTTCCCGGTGGTCCGCGACCTGGTGGTCGAGATCGGCGACTTCATGCGGAAGCTGACCGGCGTCAAGCCGTGGATCATGCGCGAGCACGAGAAGCCGCTCTCCGAGGGCGAGTACCTGCAGACGCCAGAGCAGATGGACGAGTACAAGCAGTTCAGCATGTGCATCAACTGCATGCTCTGCTACTCGGCGTGCCCCATCTACGGCCTGGACCCGGGATTCATCGGGCCGGCCGCGATCGCGCTGGCGCAGCGCTACAACCTCGACTCGCGCGACCAGGGCGCCGACGAGCGCTTCGACATGCTCTCGGAGCACGAGGGGATCTGGGGGTGCACCTTCGTGGGTGAGTGCACGGAGGTCTGCCCCAAGGGCGTAGACCCGGCCGGCGCGATCCAGCGCTACAAGCTGACCGCGGCGATGGAGACGGTGAAGTCCTTCCTGATGCCGTGGAAGGGCGGCCGCGGAGGGTCCGGCGCATGAGCGACCGCCCGGCATCGTCGCCGCGTTATGCGACGCATCACCCGCGCTGGCTCCGGACCCGCGTGTCCACCTGGTGGTGGCTCCAGCGCCGGGCGTATTTCAAGTTCATTCTCCGCGAGCTGAGCAGCGTCTGCGCCGCCTGGTTCGTGATCTACCTGCTGCTCCTGGTGCGCGCGGTGAGCCGGGGCGAAGCCGCCTGGCGGGGGTTCCTCGACTGGGCCGCAGCCCCGTTGGTGGTCGTCGTCAACGTGGTGAGCCTCTTCTTCCTCATCTTCCACGCCATCACCTGGTTCAACCTCGCGCCCCGGGCGATGGTCGTGAAGCTCGGCGGGAAGAAGGTGCCGGGCGTGCTGATCGCGGCGTCGAATTACGCGGCCTGGGCGGTGGCGACCGCGCTGGTCGCCTGGCTGCTGGTGGGCCGGTAGATGGCCAGGCGATCGGTCGAGCCCCTGCTCTGGACGCTCTTCAGCGCCGGCGGCGTGCTGGCCGCGCTGCTCCTGCCGATTCTCGTGCTTTTGTTAGGCCTCGCGTTCCCGCTTGGCTGGCTGGCGCCGCCGTCGTACGGGTACCTCGCATCCTTGCTGCACCATCCGCTCACCCGGCTCGCCCTGTTCGCGCTCTGCTCGCTGTCGCTCTGGCACTGGGCGCACCGCTTCCGCTACACACTCTACGACGGGCTGCAGATCAAGCACCTGAACGAGCTGGTGAACCCGTTCTGCTACGGCGGCGCGCTGGCCGGCACGGTGGTGGCAGCCTACCTGTTCGGCTTTGTACTCTGACGCGGTGACCCGATGATGCGCGCCTCACGGTTCGCGCTCGCGGCATGCCTTACGATGGTGCCGGTGGCGGCTTCCGCCCAGGTCACCGCGATCCGCTTCGGCAAACTGGTCGACGGCCGGGGCGGCGTCACCCGCGACGCGGTGGTTCTCGTCGAGGGAGAGCGGATCACCCGGGTGAGCACCGGCGACAGCGCCGTGCCGCCGCGCGCCAAGGTCATCGACCTCCGCCCATTGACCGGCATCCCGGGGCTGATCGACGCCCACACCCACATCACCTTCTGGTGGGACCACAAGCCGGGAACCAACCCGTGGCGGCAGCTCGGCTCGCTGGGCGCCGCCGTGACCGTGTACCTCGCACAGGAAAATGCCCGCCGCGGCCTGGAGACGGGCGTCACCACCATCCGGGACCTGGGGTCGTGGGAGTACACCGACCTCGCGATGCGCGAGCTCATCAAGCGCGGCGCCATGGACGGCCCGCGGATGTTCGTCGCCGGCTATGGCCTCCACATCAGCAGCTCGCCGCCGCGCCCCGGCGTGGTGGAGCCCGACCCGGGTCTGGCCGATGGTGTGGCCGAGGTCCAGCGCGTGGCGCGCCAGCAGATCGCGGCCGGCGCGGACTGGATCAAGATGTACGGCTCCACCGGCAGCGATCAGGACGTCACCGGCTTCCAGACCTTCACGTACGAGGAGATGAAGGCCGCCGCCGACGTCGCCCACCAGGCGGGCAAACGGATTTCGATCCACTCGTACGGCCCCGATGGCGCCCGCGATGCGGTGCGCGCCGGCGCGAACTCGGTGGAGCACGCCACCGACATGGACGACGCCACGATCGCCGAGATGGTGAAGCACGGCACAGTTTACGTGCCCACGGTCGATCATAACCGCTACTACGTGGCGCACCGCGCCGAGTACGGCTATGACGATGCGGTGGTGGCCGGCCTCAACGCTTACATCGCCCGCAACGCCGAAACACTCCGGAAGGCGGTAAAGGCCGGGGTGACGATCGCGATGGGGTCGGACGCGGTGTTCACCGGCTGGGGCGAGAACACCCGCGAGCTCGAGTGGTTCGTGAGGGCCGGGATGACGCCCGCGCAGGCGCTGGCGACCGCGACCACCAACGGCGCCGCGCTGCTGGGGATGGAGGGCAAGCTGGGCGTGGTGGCGCCCGGCGCCTACGCCGACCTCGTCGCCGTGGACGGCGACCCGCTCGCCGACATCGAAGTCGTGGTGCGCGGCGTGAAGTGGGTCATGAAGGGCGGCCGGGTGGTCGTCGACAAGGCGAGCACGCCTGCCGCCGCGCGGTGTGGTGGAGCTTAGCTCCGCCACACCCCCCCCCCCGGGTCGTCCGCGCCCAGCCCAACAGCGGCACTCCCCCCATCACCACCCGCCTGGGCGGGAAACCCGGCCCCGGCAACAACGTACGCAGGCGCGGATAGA
>JBGPGH010000009.1:0-127719 GCA_041483735.1 Gemmatimonadaceae bacterium
CACGCCGCCCTGGTGCTCCTGCAGGATGGTGACGATCTGCTCATCCGTGTATTTCCGCCGTGCCTTCATCGGGTCCTCTCGGCCTCTCGGCCTGGTGGGACCCTCCGATTCTATCCCGGCCTGTTGTCGGGGGTAACGTCAAGCCGACCGGGGTTACGACAGCGATCCCTTGGATGCGCGCCTCGCGCGCCGGGGGATCACGCTGATCGCGCCGCACCGGTCCAACCGCCGCCGCCGCCGGACGCAGGACGGCCGCCAGCTGCGCCGCTATTGCCGCCGCTGGAAGATCGAACGCCTCTTCGCGTGGCTGCAGAACTTCCGGCGCCTGGTGACGCGCTACGAGCGGCACGCGGAGAACTTCCTGGCCTTCGTCCAGCTCGGCTGCATTGTCATCCTCAGTCGCCGGCTTGTGAGATGAGTTCTAGTTGAAACTACCCCAGCGGCTACGTCCCAGCGGCCGAGCCGCACCAAGCGTAGAGAGTTGGGCGCCACGGCGTGGGCTACTCTTCATCCGGTGGATACACACGGGTGCCGTTCCGCTCCACGAAGACCAGCGGAATCTTCGGATTGTTGATATCTCTTCCATCCTCGTGCCATTTCCTGTCCCATTTCGTGAAGTACTCCTCCAGCGCCGCCGGGGGCATTGCGTAGATCTTCGCGAGTTCTATGCCACTGTACACGGCGAAGACCCAATCGACGCCTCGATACTTGTCGATGATCGTAGGATTGAGGTGGTGGTGAGTGGAGAAGCTTCGTGTGAGGAGGACGTTTAACGTCTTCAACTCGTACTCTCTCCCTCTCTCGTCCCGCGCGTCGTTGCCCTCGCGGCCTGGCAAGACTGTCAGGCCAGTGAATAGCGCCACCTGAAGCAGTTTGCCACCATTATCTTGAAAAATGTCGTTGATACCGTGCTTGCTCGCCAACTCCTGATACTTGCGTAGGTGTGGGAAGAGCTTGCGTAGTTCCTCGGCATCCTCGTGAGGCCGCATTCACACGCCTCTCACGAGATCTGCTATCGTGACCTCAAGCGCTCGTGCAAGTCGCTCGATGTTGTCGATGGAGACGTTTCGTTCCGCGCGCTCAACTGATCCCACGTAGGTGCGGTGCAGCCCAGCGAGCGATGCCAAGGCTTCCTGCGAAATCCCCTTCGTCACACGGGCCGCGCGTAGATTTGTACCAACTACGCGTCTAGCTTTCGGATGCCAGGATGCCATTCGCAGAAGCTGCCGTCTTGACGACTTTAGGTCTACAGACTTAACGTTCCCTCCCTTTGAGAGGATTCCTCTGGTGCTCGTGGCCGCCGCATACGAAACAGCGCTAGGAGCCGCCTACTGCGGTAACTCCGTCGAGCTGCTCGCGGAGCTTGAGGATTCGAGCGTGAATCTCGCGATTACGAGCCCACCCTTCGCCTTACAGAGAAAAAAAGAATACGGGAATCCGGATCAAGAAGACTACGTAGACTGGTTGCTTCAATTTGCGGGTGCTCTTCTTCCCAAACTTCGCGATGATGGCAGCTTTGTCTTGGACCTCGGTGGCGCCTATACCCGCGGTCTGCCCGCTCGGAGCCTCTACAACTTTCGGACGCTGATTCGTCTTTGTGACGATGTCGGATACCATCTGGCCGAGGATTTCTATTGGTTCAATCCTTCGAAGCTTCCGAGCCCGATAGAGTGGGTAAACAAGCGCAAGATTCGAGCGAAGGACTCTGTGAATACCGTTTGGTGGCTCAGCAAGACGCCTTGGCCAAAGGCGGACGTGTCGAAAGTGCGTACAGAGTACAGCGCGCGCATGCGGAAGCTCCTCGCGGATCCCGAAGGCTTCTACTCGCCAAAGAAACGACCGTCCGGTCACGACATCAGTGCGGGGTTCGGCACCGACAACGGAGGTGCCATCCCTTCGAACCTCCTCTCCTTTCCCAACTCCGAGTCCAACAGCGCATACCTCGCCGCATGCAAAGCACTCGGAATCCCAGCTCACCCAGCTCGATTTCCTCCAAAGCTTCCAGATTTCTTTATCAGGCTGCTCACGAGCGCTGGCGACCTCGTACTGGATATCTTTGCGGGCTCCAACACTACCGGAATGGTCGCCGAGCGGCTGGGCCGTCGGTGGATCGCTTTCGATTCTGACCGCGAATACCTTGCTGCTTCCTCGTTCCGGTTTCTTCCCCCTTCGACACCGGAAGGCGTGCTACGCGCCACGTACGACTCGATCGCGTCAGCGGCCCGGGTAGATCTTCGTTCCCACATGCCCGTGCGGAATTTCGAACTGCAGCTGGACGCCGAATAGCGTAGTGTCTGTCCGCGTCATTTGCGATTCAATGGGCAGCCGGCATCGGCTCAAGTTCACATACAATAGTCGGCTTCGTGTGGTCGAGCCCCATCTCTGCGGCCAGGACCGGCACGGCCACGATCTTCTGACCGGATGGCAGGTTGGTGGCGCCAGTAGTTCTCTAGCTACAACTGGGTGGCGAACATTCCGCGTTGATCTAATGAATGAGATGGAGGTGCTTGACGAGTCGTTCGAAGCTCCCCGGGCGAGCTTCGTCGGTCATGATTCTCGAATTACCCTTATACACTGCAGCGTGGCGCTGGGTACCTAACACTGCTCTGCCGCCAATGCCGCACAGTCGGTGAGGACGAACGGCCGCCGCGTTGACCGGGCGGCCGAGAGCCCACCTAACCGCCTGCCGTTCCCACGACAGCCGTACGCTGAAGGGGGACGCTGTGTGATCGGCTCAGCAGCGAGAAGCAGCGGCGCACGTCGCCTATGGCGTCTGCGGAATCGAATCGTCCAGTGTCCCGTCGATCTCCTGGTAGATCCGCGGCACCACCCACTCCACCAGATAGAGCGCGAACGGCTCGCGGTACGCGACGGTCCCGCCGGTCAGCGTCTCGCGCAGCGCGAGCACGGTCGAGTCGCTCATGATGGCGGCCTTCGCCTCGGCCACGGTCCGGCCCTGTGACTTGAGACGCGTGACGAGGTCGCGCTCGCGCTTCAACAGGTCGATCGTCGCGTGGAGGCGCACCCGGTCGCGCATCGGCGTGCCGTGCCCGGGGACGATCACCACGGGGTCCAGCGCGCTGAGCCGCTCGAGGGTCCGGATCCAGCCCGACGGATAGCAGAAGAGGCCGTAGGTCATCGGGTTGATGAGCAGGTCGGCGCTGATCGCGAACCGCTCGGCCGGCGGCCCGTCGCCCCTTGCGCTCCGAATGGGAGGCCTCCAAATCAGACCGCACACCTGCAGCGAACGCTCAGACCTTCCAGTGTGGATGAACTATGCCCGCGCCAGACATCAAGGCACGCATGGACGCTGTCGAGCGCCTCACAAAGCTGTTTCAGCTCGAGCGGATGGTGCATCTTGGGGTCACCGGTCTCTCGCTGATCATGCTTCTTACCAGTGCGGGAGTGCTTCTCTACAAGGGTAAAGCGGGGCCGGCTGAACTAACTGGCCTGTTTGGCTCTTCGGGTCTCATCACGTACTCAGCCGGGCGGCTCCTGTTCATGTGGAACGAGGCGCTCAAGCTACTAGGCGCAACGTCAGACAGCGGCGGGCTGATGGACACCGCCATCGACACACGCGTTGACGCACTCGGCAGGGCGTCACGAAAGGCCGCCCTGCTCAGCATGGGTGGCTTTCTGCTGGTCCTTGGCGCCCTAGGCTACGCGCTGATCTCGTTGCGCCGACTCGAGCGAGAGAGCGCAGAGCTTGAGCTGCGGAATTCGCGGCTAAGGGTCGAGCTAGCTACGGGAGCGCAGCAGCGTGACTCGCTTCGCGCCGTAGTCTCACAAGCTCGGCGTGCGGTGGCCGCCACGCGCGCTGCCATCAATGCGTTCCATGCGGGGCGACTTGAGGACGCACTGAAACTGTATGGAGACGCGCTCGACGCAGACCCCGAGAACGCTTACGTAAGGAATCTCCAGGCGTACGCGCTCTTTCGCCTCGGACGGCTCCCCGACGCGCTCGATGCGCAACGCAAGAGTATCGCCGCCGATTCAATGTACGCTTGGGGGTACTTCGATCTGGCACGCTTTCTCTGTGCTACAGACCGTGACAGCGTACCGGCAGCGCGTGCTGCCGCGCTTCGTGCGATTGCGCTCCGCGCTGAGATGAGGGAGATCATGCGTGCCGACGGGGAGTTCCGGCGAGTCTGTGGCGGTCAGCTTCCATGATGGTTGAGCTGCGCGCCTGTCACTCAACCTCGTTTCCAGCAGACAGCTGAGCTACCGCACGCGGAAGTGCGACGTTACACCTATACTTCGACTATTTGCGACGCTCCTCCTATGGCGCCCTCGGGATCGAATCGTCGAGCGCCCTGTCGATCTCCTGGTAGATCCGCGGCACCACCCACTCCACCAGATAGAGCGCGAACGGCTCGCGGTACGCCACGGTCCCGCCCGTCAGCGTCTCGCGCAGCGCGAGCACGGTCGAGTCGTTCATGATCGCGGCCTTCGCCTCGGCCACGCTCCGGCCCTGTGACTTGAGACGCGTGGCGAGGTCGCGCTCGCGCTTCAACAGGTCGATCGTCGCGTGGAGGCGCACTTTGTCGCGCATCGGCGTGCCGTGCCCGGGGACGATCACCGCGGGGTCCAGCGCGCTGAGCCGTTCGAGGGTCCGGATCCAGCCCGACGGATAACAGAAGAGGCCGTAGGTCATCGGGTTGATCAACAGGTCGGCGCTGATCAGAATCCGCTCGTCAGGCAGCCAGAGGAAGGCGTCGCCAGGGGTGATCGCCCGGTCGACGTGCATCACGGTTATGTGGCGACCGCCGAGTGTCAGCGGGAGCGAGTCGGTGAAGGTGCGCGTGGGCAGCGTCAGGCGGGCGCCGCGCTTCTGGTCGAGGAACCAGCGGTCGAGCGCCACGTGCGCGGTCAGCTGCGCGACGGTCGTGTCGGGCGGGACCGTCGCCCGCGCCTTCGCCAGCGCCGCCTCGACGTCGCGGATGTGGTCCGGGATCTGCCTGTCGAGCGCCGGCTGGTTGAACGCGACCGCCGGCCCGGCCATCATCGCCCTGGTGCGCTCGGTTGTGATGATTTCGACGTTGGGGAACGCCCGCTGGTAGACCTCCGCCCCGTACCAGTGGTCCCAGTGCCAGTGCGAGAGGACGAGGTACTTCACCGGCGCGGTGGTGAGCTTCCGGATTTCCGCGAGCACCGCGGCGGCCGAGGCGGGCGTCCCGTTGGCGTCGAAGACGAGGACGCCGTCGTTGGCGACGATGACCACCGAGTTGCCGTCGAGCCCGACGTCGCCGTAGCGCGCGGTCTGGAAGAGGTAGATGCCGGGGGCGACGTCGATACGGGTGGGGGCAGGGCGAGGTGGGGCCTGGGCGCTGAGTGTCGTGGCGCAGGCGGCGATGAGTGCGCAGCGGACGGAGAGGGGCACGGAGTTCCCGGATAGGGTCAGGGTCAGGGTCGGGGTCAGTGATCAGACACTGGGCGCGCGGGGAAGGGTTCGCGGGTGGCGCTTCGACCACGATGAACACATGTTTGAGCGCGTATTCGCTTCTTCCTTACGCGGGAGGACACGGTGAACCCGGACAGCCTTGGCGCCATCATCCTCGCCACCGGCGCGCTTGGCACGGTCGCCTTCGGCATCGTCGAGGGGCTGAAGTGGACCCCCCTGGGCGAAATCGGTTTCGGATCGATCGTGAAGATCCTCGGCCCGCTTAACGAGGCCCTGCGCGTCGCCTATGGCGACGCCCATGAACTGCTCCTGCGCGGCCAGTACCGCGGCGACCAGAAGGAGCTGGTGCGCTCCCTGCGCCAGGGCGTGCGGGTCGGCCTCACCGACGCGAACGCCGCGCAGGTGGCGAGGTTCCTCGGCTCGATCGACGGGGAGCAGCTGAAGCAGGCGGTGGCCGGCGCCGAGAAAGGGACCGAGCTGCCGACCGGGCTGCGGAACGTGCTCGGCCGGTTCGAGCTGGCCGCCGATGCGCGCATCGACGCCGCGCTGGCCGTCGCCCAGTCGCGTTATGTCGGCTTCAATCGCGTGTCGGCTTCCGCGGCGGCCATCCTGATCGCGGTCATCGCGGGCCCGCAGGTCGGCGCGTCGCTCACCAAGTCGCTGCTGGTGGGGCTCGCCGCGGTGCCGCTGGCGCCGATCGCGAAGGACGTCGCGTCGGCGATCCAGTCCGCCTCGCAGGCACTGAAGGGAAAGAAACGATCTACTTCCTCGATTTTCGACGGGACGACCGTGGAGGCCCCGTCGTCCCGGGGCGCGTCGTCTTCCGGAAGGGCGTCAACTCGGGACTCCAGGAGTCGCTGCGGTTCGAGCCCCGGATCGTCTTTCTGACACACGGATTCAACGTCAGGCGTGACGACGGCCAGGTCGAACTGCTGAACCTCGCGAACGAGCTGGTCTCGGCGGCCGGTGCCGCACTGGTCGTCGTCACCTGGCCCGGCGACAGCTGGGCGAAGGCGGCCAGCTATCCCCTGGAAGGCAACGATGCCGACGACACGGCGAGCGAGTTCGCGAAGTTCATCGACACGTTCGTCGGCGCCGGCACGGAGCTCTCGTTCGTGTCGCACAGCCTGGGCGCCCGGGTCGTGATGGAGACGATCAAGCGGCTTCCGCCCGAGCGCTGTCCGGTGGTGCAAGTCTGCGTCATGGCGGCGGCGATCGACGACTTCAGCCTCACGGCGATCAAGGCGTATCGTGGCGCCACGCAGCTGGCCCAGCGCGTCGCGGTGCTCTCGTCAGCGAAAGACACGGTGTTGCGGTGGGCGTACCCCGCCGGGGACATCCTCCAGTCGTTCCTCTTCTTCTGGAAGGACATCGGCGGTCTGGCGCTCGGCTACCATGGGCCGAGGGAGACGGACGGACTCGAGATTCCGGTGAATGTGCTGCACGTGCCGATCGACAAGGCGGCCGGCACGAACCACGGCGACTACATCTATGCGGGCAAGCCCAAGCCGAATCACCTCGCCGCGGGCCGGTTTGCCAACGCGGTGATCGCCGGCGATCCCGCGCCGGCGTACCGCCTGTGACGTGTCGCCTTCGAACCGCCGCTGCTTGTCAGGGCTTCCTGACAGGCCGTCGTGGACGCGCGCGCCGCAGCTCCACCCTGGCGCCTTCTCCCGGACTCAGGTCGACTTCCTTCTCCAGATAGCCGTTGGCGCTGACCCGTACCTTCAGGCTGGTCGCGCCATTTGCCGGAAGCGTGAACTGCCCGCCCTCTCCGGAGACCACCGACTGGGTCTCGTTGCCGACCACGACGAGCGTGGCTCCCTGAATGCCAGTGCCCGACAGCGAGTCCACCACCGTGCCGCCGATCGTTGCCACGGCAACCATCGCCGCGGCCCTGCTGACCGCCGAGCTGGTGACCGGCGCCGCGACGGTTGCTCGCGGATCCACCGCGGGTGCGCTTGGGACGATGGTACGGGGATCGGCCGCAGGAGCACTCGGGACCATGGTGCGCGGATCCACTGCCGGAGCGGCCGGGACCATCGCTTTGGGCGACAGAGCGCCGGGTGCGGGAGTGTAGGTGCTGGTCACCTTGGGGCGAATGGTGATCGAATCGCGCGCGATCGACTGCTGCCTGCGCACCTGACGCACCTGCACCTCCTGCTTCAGGTTCGCGGCCAGCGCGGGACGATTCGTCACCTGGTAGTGTTCCGCGAGCTTGGCGAGCAGCTCCGGCGGATCGGACACGTTCTTCCCGGACTGCTTCAACCTGTCGGTGACTTCCCGCATCCGCGTCAACTGAAACTCGGCGTTCCTCGCGTCGTTGCTCGTCCACACGCCCTTCGACGCGTAGTACGCCCCCAGCGCTGCGTGATACTCACGGATCTGCTCGACGTCACCCTTCTCGTACGCGACGCCCTTCGCGGAGAACAGGATTTCCGCGAACTCGCGAACGCGTTGCTGCATCTCCCGGGACCCATTGTCGTCGTCTCTGGCATAGATCATGGCGAGCGGCACGAGCGCGCTGCGATCCACCCACGGCTCGATGAGCTGTCCGGCGCCATAGCCAATGGCGGCTTCGTAGAAGCTCCTGGCGACGCGGGTCGCGCCCTGTTTGTTGTGCCAGTCACCGATCCACCGCAGCGCGGAGCTCCACGCCCGGCGCTGGTCGTAGCTGCCGGAGTGCCACCACTCGGCGCTGCCCGCCTCACGATAGAGGTCGTCTCCCGCGCGCCTTCGATAGGCATCCGCCAGCGCGCGGATCGGATCGGCCAGGTCGGGCCGGCGGCCGGCCACGTCGCCCAGGTCCCTCCCGATTCCGGCGGCAAACGCCGGCGGGCCGACGCCGGCCACCGGCAGGGCGGTGGCAATGCAGACGATCGCGAGTGCGGCGTCGGTGTCGCTTGGAGCATGTGTCTCGGACTGGAGCAGCTGCGGCAACGCTTCGATGACCGCGGCCGCGTTGAGGCTGTCGCGACAGAGGCGGGACGCCACGCGCATGGCCGACTCGGGCCGGCCGGCGGCGATGAGGGTGCGGAGGAGACCGCGCGCGGCATCGGTCACCGACGAGTCCGTACGGAACGCCTCGGAATAGAGCCGCGCGGCTCCGGCTGTCACTCCGGCCGCTTCCTGCAGCTGCGCGGCGCTCACGAAAAAGGCGGCCCGGCTCCTTCCCTGCGACAACCGGGCCGCGACGGTGAAGTGGCCGGTCGCCTCGGCGTACCGGCCCAGCGCCTGGTACATCAGTGCGATGTTGTTTTCCGTCGACGCCCCCAGCGCGGCGTTCAGGTCGCGAGCGGCCAGGTACGCCGCCACGACCGTGTCCACCGGAGTGGGGTCGACCAGGGTGTCGCCTCCCACAATCCGCTGCTGGCCCGCGAACGCGCGACCGAAGAGGGCGGTGGCGCGGAGCCCGACGTCGCCGGCGGCGATGCGCGGGTAGACCGCCACGTACAGCGACTCGGCCCGCTTGTACGCGGCCGAGTCGAGGAGGGCGTTCGCGCGCTGCACGTCGGCGCGCGCGTCACCGGCAAGCGATTGCTGCGCGAAAGCGGCCGGCGCGAGGACGGCCGCGCCGAGCACCGAAAGGATCGACCCCACCGCCACGGTGCGCCGGTGCGCGCTCATTGTGTGGGTCCGCGCGACACCGTCGCGGGAGCAAGGGACTTGGCCTCGAACCTGGACAGCCGGACCGCCCGGACGGCGATGGCCCCGCGCTGCAGCAGCCTGTCGATGCGGGCGCCCTGCACGCTGTCGTTCGCGAAGTACAGCTTGTCGACTGGACAACTATAGCCGCGCGTGCCGTTGCCGATGCACCGCGTCAACTGGATATCGGCATCGTCCTCGATCGCCTCCGCGGGGTCACGCACGTGCACGCGCAGGACGTACACGGGGGGCCGGGCGGCGCGCTCGATCTCGTCAGGCGCCGGCGACACGATCGCGCGCGCGTTCCTGAAGTCGACCTGCGGGTTCACCGGAAGGCGGCCGAACACCTCGGCCACCAGGTCGCCCGATGCGAGCGCCAGCTCGAGCTGCTTTCGCCAGGCGGTTTGCAGGGATTCGGGTGCCCAGCCTTCGTCGGTGCGATTCCGCAGGGCGGCACTCGGCTCGAAGGGCACGGAGAACTTGTCCTTCGCCATGCGCGGCACGCTGCCCCGAATCCGGAAGTCGAGCTCCGTGCTGTAGAAATCAGCGCCGTTGGCCCAGGTGATCTGCACCGTATCCGGCGCGCTCTCGACCCACTGGAGGAACGGGTACCTGGAGGCGACCAGCGCGCGCACGTCGCCATAGAGACTGGCGCGCAACTTGTCGCAGGCGGCGGTGCACGCCTGGTCGTCGAGATACGTCCGATAGTATCCGGTGTCGATGTCGATCGCGAGCGCGACCTGGGGCCTGGCCGGCGCGAGGGACACCGGACGCCCGGCCGGCGGACGGGGCGCCGGCACTCCCGCCGCGAGCGCCGCCAGCGCGCCGACGGCGACGAGGCTACGTGCGCCCAATGATGACATCGGTGACCGCGGCGCCGACCTTCACGCCTTGCGAGTGGAGCACGGTGGCGTCGCCCCTGGTGATGACCACTTCCAGTGAATCGCCGACGTTGAGATCGCGCTTCGCGCGCAACCACCTGAAATTCGCCCAGTGTGCGACGATCGAGTCCACGCTGGCCGAGTCAGCGGGCGTCCGCGCCAGCTGAAGGATGCGCCCATGCCACCGCGCGCGCGTGTCCGAATCCGCCGGGGGCGGGCGAATGACCGAGAGGATCAGGCCGGGCATCCGGCTCCGGTCCACGATCGTGTCCTCGGCCAGCGTCAGCCCGGCCGCTCCTGCCTCACGCACCACAATGCGCAGGGGTCTGGTCCTGCTCACGCCCGCCAGGAAGTACTCCATGGGCAGCAGGGAGATGGCGACCATCGGCCGGAACTCGTCCGGATACACGACCTGCAGCGCCCCCCAGCCATGGAGCGCGAGGGGTGACGTGCGGCGGAGTTCCGCGGTCACCAGCCACTCCTCGCGATCGGATCGGGGCCGCAGCAGGAAGTCTCCGTGCTCGCGCAGGCGGCCGAGTGTGGCGGAATCGACGACGAGCGCGCTCTCGGGATGGCCGAGGGGCGCCTCGAACCGATAGAGCGCCACCGGCGGATTGGGGGGTGTCGCCGCCGTGACATGAATCGACGTGAGCAGGAAGCCGCCGCCAAAGAGTGCGGCCGCGACGATCCACATGGTGAGAGCGAGCGCGCGCGACCGCAGCATCTTCGTGAACAGGTCCCGCAGGCCGTCGAGCAGGTCTTGTCGGAGGTACGTCAGCGTGAGGCTGCCGGCGCCGACCGCGGCATTGACCACGAGCGTGGTACGGACGAAGTCGAAGTGCTTCCAGAACAGCGTGCTCGCAACGATGTCCAGCGCGAGCCAGGCCCACAGTCCCGGCCACTTCCACACAGGTCGCTCGGTGCTGGGAGCGGACTTCTTCATGCGTCGCCTCCAAGCCGGCACGCACGCCACGCGACAGGGCTGGCTTGTCACCCCGCTCCAACACACATACGATACCCGGGTCGCTGGCGCAAGAGACGCCTGGCGGCAGCATAACAACAGCGTGTCAAGCGGGCACTACGGCGTTCGCCGTGAGGCTGGCAATCCACTCTGTTTCGGGATCGCGGCCAGCACCCGGGTGAAACCATGCCTGGCCATCCAGATCGATTCCGAATCGCATCGTGCCCTTCGCCCGCCCGGCCTCCATTGACACCCCGAACGGGGCGGCCGCAAGTTCGAGGCAGAAACAGGGGATCACACTCTCCGGAGGCCCGCCATGAAGAAGAAACCGACCAGAAAGTCAGACGCGAAGGGGAAAGTCGTCCGCGACCTGCCGCTCGAACCGAAAAAGGCGAGCGATGTGAAGGGCGGCGCCATCCTCAAATTCGGCGACATCAAGGGCGAGTCGACCGACAAGGACCACAAGGACTGGGTGATTTAGTCGAGATCGAGCCGCGATCTCGATCCGACCGCGGCATCCCGCAGGTTCCCGTTCTTACCAACGGCCCGGAGGGGTCATGCTCGCCACGTTCGGCTTGTCCCTGGCGTTGCTCACTTCGGGCGTACAGCCCCCCGGGCCCTGCGACCTGCTGACTCGTGAGGCCGCGGGTCAGTTGCTCGGCCAGCAAGTGACGACCATGACGCCGAGCGGTCCCGAGCCCGACGAGGACACCGGCGGCACGCGCACGGTCTGTCTGTACCAGGCCGGGACGCGCATGCTGGTGCTCATCCGGGTCGCCTTCGCGAATCCCGCCGCCGCTCGTCAGGCAACGACGAAGGAGCTGGTGACCGAGCGCCTGGAAGAGGACGGCTACACGATCACCGAGGAGCCCACACTCGGGGACATGGCGTTCTGGGCGCACAGCCCCAGGGGGGCTCAATACATCGTCGTGAAGGGCGCCGCGGTGCTCGGGCTCGCATTGGGAGGCATGCCCAGGGAGCCGTCGACGTACCGGGCGCAGCTGAGGGCGGTGACGGTGGCGGCCACGGCCAAACTCTAGAGATCCTGCCGCCTGATCACCATGGCGGCGTGAGCCAGTGGCCGGCGGCCAAGGCGAGGCGCGTGCTCGCCGCGCTGCTACGAATCGGCTGGCAAGTCAAACGGGAGTCCGGCTCACACCGCACGTTGAGCCGTGTCGGATGGGCGGACGTCGTTTCGCCTTTCATGACGGCGAGGAGATCGGCCCGCGGATGCTCGCTCGGCTCGCGAAGCACACGCGCCTCGTACCCGACGACCTCTGAGGCCTTACGAGCGAGCGCCTGAGGCGCGACGAATGTGACGGGCAACCGTGACTCTGTGTGGTGCCTCGTTAGAATGATCCTCACGAGTCGCACCCTGTCAGGCTCTTGCGGCCTGCGACCGAGCCCCGTATGTTCGACTTCGAACGGCATTCTCTCCCGGAGGCCCGTTCCCATGCGAACACGTCACCTTCTTGTCCCCGCAGTGGCAGTGGCCCTCGCAGCCGCTTGCACCAGAACCAACGCGGCGTTGATGGACAGTTCCGTCCACCTGGCTCCCACGTGTCCAGATGCTGTCAAGATGTATACGTCGCCGTCCAAGGTCGGTGCCGAGTATCAGGAAGTGGCTCTGCTGAATTCGACCGGCAGCACGGGTTTTACGAGCGAAGCCGGCATGATGACGTCAATGCGGAAGAAGGCTGCGGAAGTCGGCGCGAATGGAATCATCATGGGAAACATTGATGAGCCTGGCGCGGGGGCCAAGGTTGCCGCTGCGGTGTTCGGCACAACGACCGAGCGGAAGGGGAAGTCCGTGGCCATTTTCGTTCCTTCCGACACAGCTCGGGTCCGGGCGGTCTGTGCGGCGGCCAAGCCATAGCGTGGCATCCGGCAGCGATGTGCGGTCCAGCGCCCCTGAAAGCAGGGGCGCTTTGTTTTTCGCACCGTCTCGGCATCGCTGAGTGCGGCTGTGACACTCCGGGGGCTCTGTCTGCTGGTCGCGCTGGTCCTCCCCGGCACCGGCCTCGCTCAGAACTGCCGGAAAGGCAAGCCGTGCGGCAACAGCTGCATCGCGCGCGACAAGGTGTGCCACGTGGGGCAGGGGACCGCGCACTGGGCGCTCGGCGCCGACTCCACCCGCGCCGAATCGACGCGCGTCGGGCCGACCCGCGCCGAGCCCCGCACGCGCGACACGGGCATCGTTGGGCGGACGAGCGAGTGCATCGTGGCGCGCGTCATCGATGGCGACACGATCGTGTGCGAGGGCGGTCGCCGGGTACGGTTGCTCCTCGTCGACGCCCCGGAGTCCGATCAGGGAGAGTTCGGGTGGGCCGCCACCAACTACCTGAAGCGCCTGGTTCCACCCGGGACCGCGGTCACCCTGGAGTCGGACGTGGAACCGCGGGACCAGTACGGCCGCGACCTCGCCTACGTCTGGCTTGAGGGCGGGCGCATGGCCAACGAGGAGCTGGCCCGGGCCGGGATGGTCGTGGTCCTGTCCTATCCACCTAACGTGCAGCACGTCGACCGCATCCGGGCGGCGGTCGAAGCGGCGCGGCAGGCGAAGCGGGGCCTCTGGGCGACGTCGGCGTTCGAGTGCGCGCCGGTCGATCATCGCCGGGGCAGGTGCTGACCGGTGCCCGGCAAAGCCGTCTACCTGCTCGTCGTACCCGGCTATGCTGACTGGGAACCGGCGCATGCCGTCGCCGAGCTGCGCCGGCACGGCCACTACCGCGTCGAGGTCGTCGGTCTCACGACAGACCCGGTCGAGTCGATGGGGGGCCTGACCGTTCAACCCACACGGGCGCTCGCCGGCGTAAACCCCGCCGACGTCGCGGTCTTCATCCTCCCGGGCGGCGATCGGTGGGAGACGCAGCCCATCGAGCCCGAGCTCATCCAGGTGCTCCACTCGCTGGATGAGCAGCGCGTGCCTATCGCCGCGATTTGCGCGGCGACCACGGTCATCGCCCGCATCGGCCTCCTCCGCGGCCGCCGCCACACCAGCAACGGACTGGCCTATCTCCGCCAGCACGTGCCGGGCTACACCGACGATGCGGCCTACGTCGACGCGCCCGCGGTCCGCGACCGGGAGCTGATCACCGCCTCGGGGCTCGGCGACGTCGAGTTTGCCGGCGAGATCATGGCCGAGCTCGGGGTGCT
The DNA here is from genome assembly GCA_041483735.1 of Gemmatimonadaceae bacterium. Lineage (GTDB taxonomy): Bacteria > Gemmatimonadota > Gemmatimonadetes > Gemmatimonadales > Gemmatimonadaceae > JBGPGH01. The sequence continues at coordinate 14,045 of JBGPGH010000009.1, forward strand.
CACCGCGGAGAAACGAAAGGTGTGGACGATGCTCTTCCGGAGCGGACGAATTCCGGGAGCCTGACGATCAGCAAGAGCCGCATCAAGCGTCTGCGGGGACTGAGCCGCCCCCAATTCCGGCTCCGCGTCGACGACACCCGGGTGTTCTATGACGTCACGGATCAAGCGGTCGAAATCCTCGCCATCGTCAGCAAAGCCGAAGCGGAGCGGTGGCTCGAGTCCGAAGGCGAGCCCGCGCCGTGAGGTGGCGCTGGCCAGGGTGAAGGATGATCTGTCCCGCTACCTGCGCCTCGCCGAGGGCGAAGAGGTGATCATCACCCGGCATGGCCGGCCGGCTGGCGTACTCATCGGCTTCGCGGACGAAGCCGCATGGCTCGACTACCGCATCGAGCACCACCCCGAGTTCCTGCACCGGATTGCCGAGGCTCGCGCCGCGCTGCGGGCGGGGCAGGGGAGGCGTCTGGAGGACGTGCTGAACGACCAGGTGCGCTGACAATTCCCCGTGAGCCCGGCAGTGGTCACAGCGCGGTGGCTCAGTACTCCTCGGGCCGGAAGCGCGCGACCTTCCCGTCGGCGTTGAGCTCGAAGGTGTACCAGATCACCCGCGCCCCGCTCACCAGCTTGTAGCGGTACGTCCAGCGGACCCTGAGGCCGAAGCGCTCGATGCCGTCGGGGCCGTGGTCTTCCCGCTCGAGGAAGGCGAAACGGTCGACGGCACCGCTGAAGCCGAACGACGCCGGCATCCGGGACGGACCGGGCGGATTGCGGAGGCCCGCGGCGAGGAGGTCGTTGTCCCGCCCCTCGGCCACGTCCTTGAGCATGCCTGACAAGCGATGGGCCATGGCGCTGTCCGGATCCGGGCGCTCCGGCAGGCCATTGATGGCGAGGCCGGGGATGACCAGGTCGGCCACGGCGGTCGCGAGCTCGTTCACCAGCGCGCCGCGGTCGATGTTCATGAGCACCACCACGAACAGCCGGTCCTCGGGATAGCGGTAGACCACCGAGGAGAATCCGGCGGCGGTGCTCCCGTTATGGAAGACGAAGCGGTGCCCGCGGAACCGGTCGACGAACCAGGCAATGCCGGCGCTGAAGTGGCGCCCGTCGTTGAGCGTCACCGGCGTCGCCATCTCCTCGAAGCGCGCCGGCGGGACGATCGCGCCCTGGTCGAGGGCGAGGTCCCATTTGGCCATATCGACGGCGGTGCTGAGGATGCCGCCGTTCGGGGCGAGCAGCTTCGGCCGGAGCGGCTCGCCGTTCTGGAAGACGCCGGCTGAATCCACGTAGCCGGCCGCGCGGTTCGGCACCACGTCGGCGCGATGGCGGAAGCGCGTCTCGGTCATCCCCGCCGGCCGAACAATGCGCTCGGTGACGAATTGCTCGTACGACTCCCCCGACACCGAGTCGATGATCATCCCCAGCAAGGGGAAGGCGCTGTTGGTGTACGACCACCGCGCGCCGGGGGCGAAGTCGAGCGGGCGCGCGCCGATCAGCTGGATGAACTCGGCCGGCGTGTACTCCCGGTGGAAGTCGAGCAGCCCAGGGCCCTCCCAGTCCGGCAGTCCTGAGGTGTGGGTGAGGAGCTGCCGCACGGTAATCGCCCGCCAGGCGTCAGGCAGGTCCGGCAGGTACGTCGCGATGCTCGAATCGAGGCCGACCTTCTCCTCGGCCGCCAGCATCATCACCGCCTGGGCGGTGAACTGCTTGGTGATCGAGCCGATCTCGTAAACGGTGTGCGGCCCCGCGGGCGCGTTGAGCTCCAGGCTCGCCAGGCCATAGCCGGCCTGTTTGATCACCCGTCCATTCCTGACGATCGCGATGGCCGCCGACGGGATCTTGTGACGCTCGATGAAGGCGCGCACGTACCGGTCGATCCGGTCCTGACCGGCGGCTTCGCCGGGTGGTGAAAGCAGCGTCAGGGCGACGACGAACGGCGCGAGTCTCGTGGGCATCGTGCGCCTGACGAGTGAGCCAGGCAGATGGCGTACGGTGAGGCTGGACATCAGGGAGGAATCACCCGTAGTGATAGCGGGCCTGCAGAAACTCGATCCGATCGGCGAACACTTCGTAGACCAGTCGATCCGTCTCGTTCAGCCGTCGGGACCAGACGTTGCCGCCGAAGTGCTTGAGATGCTCCGGTTTTCCGATGCCGCCATAGGGGTCGCGGAGCGCGGCTTCCATCAGGTTCAGCAGCCGGAGTGCCATCTTGCGGTTGGTATCGATCCAGAAGCGCAGGTCCTCCAGACACTCATCCTGCAGGACGGCCGCGCGCCGAGCTCGTCGGGCCACGCTCAGCCCGCGCCGAGCAACTCACGCCGAAGTGCGGCGAGGTCCCGCCGCTTGCCGCGGCCTCGGCGGCCCCGGGTCAGCGCGGCCAGGAGTCGGGCAGCGTTTTCCGGCGACCGCAGCAGGTAAGCCGTTTCCCGCAGGCTGCTGAGCTCGTCGGCCGGCAGCAGGGCCATGTCTTCGTGCCCGCGCCGCTGGATGACGGCTGCCTCTCGCGAATCCTCGACGGTGTCCCAGAGCTTGGCCAGGTTCTGGCGGGCGTGGCTGTAGCTCGTTTTCGTGGCCATGCGTCCTCCGCCTGCTTCGCAGAACTGGTTCGTCAATCATGTACAACTAATCTGTACAATTGCACCCGGGGCGTCAAGACGGCCCGGCCGACGAGTTGGTGCGCCGGAGATCAGCAGGTCATGCCCATCTGTGCCCCGTGCTGAATAGACGGATGGGCACCCGTGCCTGGATGCGCGTCCGCGCTGGTCGTTCCGCCCTACCCGGCCGGCTTGGGGTTCGCGTACCTCGCGAGCAGCGCCTTGAACCGCGTGTGCTCACGGATCAGATCCCAGCGTGGGTCCAGCCGCAGCGTGTGGACGCTGACCCTGGAGGGCCTCGCCAGCAGCCGCTCGATCTCGTCCAGGGCGGCTTCGCTTTCGCCCGCCTGCGCGAGGATTCGGGCGCGATCCTCCGCCACTGCCGGGCCGTCCAAGGCATCGTCGCGATAGACCACCGACTGCTGAAGCCAGCGGGCCTCACGGATCGCCTCGTCGCGACGGTCCAGTCCGGCCACGGCCATGCCGCGGGCCGCGTGCACACGCCAGTCGCCGGGACGTTCCCTGAGCACCGAGTCCAACAGCACCCGCGCCGAATCGAACGCCGCGCGCGCGTCCGATTGGCTGCGACGCAGCTTTTGAGCCCAGGCCGCGTACAGTGAAGCAGGCTGGAGGTAACGCTGGCCTACAAAGACGCGTTCGCCCGGCTCCTGGAGCACCTGAAGCAGGCTGTCGGCCTGCCGTTCCCAGAGCAGGAGCTGAGCATGTTCATGAGCGGGTGTGCCGAGCCCTCCCAGGTCCGCGTCCCTTGGCAGACGGCCCAGCACCGCTCGCAGGGTGTCAAGCCGCCCCTGCCAGGAGACGTAGGCCCATCCCCTCGATACAGCGGCGATGTGAAAGTCCGGGGCAAGAAGGACGGCCTGGTCATACTTGCGCACCGCCTCGGCGTAGCGGTGCATAACGACATACGTCTCCGTGAACTGGTCGATCAGCGCCACGGACCGCGGGTCGAGCTGAGCAGCCTTCTCGTACGCCGCGATCGCTTCGCTCCAGTCCCCCAGCCGGCGGTGAACGGCCCCGATAATGTTCCAGATCCCGGCGCTATTGGGCAGGCCCTCCCGGGCAATCGCGAACTCGCCCAATGCCCGGCGGTAGTCGCGCCGACCCCAGTAGTACGCCAGGCCCATGGCGAAGTGCGCCTGAGGCAGGTCCGGTGCAAGCCGGAGCGCCGCGTCCGCTTCCGCTTGTTGGCGCGCCGCCCGCGCGGGCGATGGATCGTAGCTCTGCCAGTACATCGTGCCATGCACGTGCGAGAGCGCCGCGTGCGCCAGCGCGAATCCCGGATCGAGCGCGAGCGCGCGCTCGTACAGCCCCTGGGCGATCTCGAAGTTCTGCCGGCCCCCCGGGCGGCTCGTGTACTCAACGCCCTGCAGGTACAGGCGGTACGCCTCGGCATTCGCGGTCGAGGCCGCGGCCAGCTCCTGCCGCTCAGCACTGGTGACCGCCGCTCCCACCGCCGCCACGATCCGCTGCGCCACGTCGCTTTGCACTGCGAACGCGTCATCCAGCCTGCGGTCATACCGCTCTGCCCAGAGGTGCGCGTCCGTCGCGGCGTCTATCAGCTGGACGTTCACCCGCAGCCGACCTCCATCTATCTGCACGCTCCCCTCCACGACGCTCCCCACCCCCAACTCGGTCGCGATCTGCCGGAGTGGGGTGCTCCTGCCGGCGTAGCCCATCACCGAGGTCCGGCTGATCACCGTAAGGGCCGCGACCTTGGAGAGCTGGGTCAGCAGCTCGTCCTGCAGCCCGCCGGCAAAGTAGGCATGCGGCCCTTCGGCGCTCAGGTTCTCGAACGGCAGCACCGCGATGGCCGTGCGCGGGTGCGCCGGCGCCACCGGGACGGTGAGCTGGCCTGCGGGGCGCCGCACTACCAGCGTCCCGACGATGGTCACCGCGACGAGTGCCCCCGCCCCGATTGCAAGCTTCAGCCAGCCTCGACGGGCGGATGTCACGGCCGGAGGGAGCACGATCGTCGCTGAGCCCCGCGGGCCGAGTGCTTCGGCGAACAGCGCCACCGAGGCGAAGCGATCAGCGGGAGTCTTGGTCAACGCGCGCAGCAAGGTCGTCGCGACCTGCGCCGGAATGGCCGGCCGAATGCTGGTGATGTTGGGCGGCTGCGCCGCGAGGTGCTGGTGGACGACGCTCTCCACCGACGGCCCGGTGAACGGCGCCTGGCCCGCCAGCATCTCGTAGAGGACGCAGCCGAGCGAGTAGAGGTCCGAGCGGCCGTCGAGGTCCCGGTCTCCGCCCGCCTGCTCCGGGCTCATGTACGCCGGCGACCCTAACGTTACGCCGGTGTCGGTCAGCCTGTCGCCGCCGGCCTGGTCGATCGCCCGGGCGATCCCAAAGTCCGCCACCACGGCGTGCCCCGACTCGAGCAGGATGTTCTCGGGCTTGATGTCGCGGTGGATCACGCCGCGGCCGTGCGCGTAGGCGAGTGCGTCCGCGACCTCTCTGGTGATCTGCAGGGCGTCGTCGAGCGGGAGCTGCTTCTCGCGATTCAGGCGATCGCGAAGGCTCTCGCCGTCCACGTACGGCATCACATAGTAGAGGAAGCCGTCGACGTTCCCGGAATCGTGCAGCGGCAAGATGTGTGGGTGCGTCATCTGCGCCGAGATCCGGACCTCGCGGAGGAACCGCTCGGGGCCGAGCATCGCGGCGAGCTCGGGGCGGAGGACCTTTAGGGCGACGCGGCGCTCGTGCTTCAGGTCCTGGGCGAGATAGACTGTCGCCATGCCGCCACGACCCAGCTCGCGCTGGAGTGCGTAGCGGTCGGCGAGGGCCGCGGTGAGGCGTGCGTCGGGTTCAGGCACGCGGCGTCGATTCCGATGAGTACCTGTCCGCGAACAGCCGAACCTGCTGCCCAGTGCACATGCGTTTCCAATAACGAGGGCGCGCAGCGGTCACGCGGAAGGCATGCCAATCCCTGGCCGGTGCAGTATGCGGTGGATCCGCACGGGGAGCAATGGAGCGGTGGCCGCGGGTGCCTCGGCACACCTCAGGTCGACTCAACGCATCCGGGACTTAGAGCGTCTGCCTGAGGGCGGCGAAGCGCGGGTCGCCGCGCAGGGCGTCCAGGTCGGAATCGTTGTCCAGCCACTCGCGGTGCCCGAAGCCGTTCTGGATCGCCTTGTCGAGGCACTCCAGCGCTTCGTCGACCATCGAGCCTAACGCGTAGACGCAGGCGACGTTGTAGAGCACCATCGAGTCGGACTGGTTTGCCGAGCGCGCCCGCGTGGCCCACTCCAGCGCCTTCTCGCGCTCGCCCAGCTGCATCAACGCCCCGGCGCCGAGGTAGAGCGCGCGACTGTCGTCGGGGTTGAGATCGAGGTGCCGGTAGAGGATCTGCTGCCCCTGGTGCAGCGCCGCCTTGGCATCATCGGCCCGGCCAAGCCCGCGGAGCGGCGCGATCATGAGCAGCAGCGCCTGGTAGTCCTCGGGGCGCACCCGCGCGGCCTCCGAGAAGTGGCGCACCGCCTCGTCGAGCTTCCCCTCCTGCATGCAGGCGCGCGCGTAGAAGTAGTGCGCCTCGTACAGCTTGGGGTTGAGGCCGATCGCCTTCTCGAACTCCTGGCGCGCCGCGTCGTACTGCCGGTTCAGCGACAGCGCGAAGCCGCGCGACGCGTGCGCCTCAGCCAGCTCCGGATTCACCTCGAGCGCCTTGCTGCTCGCCGTGTCGGCTCCGTCGAGGTTGGCGCGGCTCCCGTCCCAGTACATGTAGAGGAAGGAGCAGCAGTCGGCGACGCCGGCGTAGGCGGTGCCGTAGTTGGGGTCGATCTCGATCGCCCGCTCGAACATCCGCCGGGCGTACTGGATGCCGGTCCGACTCCACTGGTGGAAGAACTGGCGGCCTCGCAGGTAGTACTCATAGGCCTGCACGTTCTCGGTAGGCGCCGCCTTCTCTATCGCCTTCTTCTCCTCCGGGCTCAGCACAACGCGCAGCGCCCTGACGATGTTGCCGGCGATCTCGTCCTGGATTTCGAAGACGTCCTCGAGCTGACGGTCCCAGCGCTCCGACCAGAGGTTCGACCCGTCTGCCACGTTCACGAGCTGGGCGCTCACCCGCAGGCGCGTGCCCGCCTTGCGCACGCTCCCCTCCAGGATCGTCCCGACCCTGAGCTTCCGGCCGATCTCCGAGATGTCCTCGCTCTTTCCCTTGAACGCGAACGACGAGGTGCGCGACGCCACCCGCAACGCGTCGATCTTCGTGAGCGCGTTGATGATGTCCTCGGCGATGCCGTCGGTGAAATACTCGTTCTCGGCGTCGGCGCTCATGTTCACGAACGGGAGCACGGCGATCGAGCGCGCCGCGCCCGCGCCGGCGGGCATGCCCGGCGGCGTCGAGATGCCGGCGGGGGGAGTGAGTGCCTGGGACAATTGGGCCGCCGTCGGGTAGCGATCCTCGGGCCGCTTGGCCAGCGCCTTGAGCACGGCCGCGTCGAGCCACTCGGGCGTGTCTTCGCGCTGCTGGTGGAGCGGCGGCACCGGATCGGTGAAGAGCTTGGCGATGATCGCGCGCATCGTGGCGCCGGTGAAGGGCGTGGTGCCGCCCACCATTTCGTAGAGCATGGCGCCGAGCGAGTAGATGTCGCTGCGGCCGTCGAGGTCGGCCTCGCCGGCGGCCTGTTCGGGACTCATGTACGACGGCGTCCCGATCGCGGTGCCGGTCTGGGTGAGATTGTCGGACGACGCTTCACTCACGGCCTTGGCGATGCCGAAGTCGGTCACCATCGCCTCGCCGTCGTGGAGCATCACGTTCTCGGGCTTGATGTCGCGGTGCACGATCTGGTGGCGATGCGCGTAGTCGAGCGCGCTGGCGACCGAGCGGGCGAAGTGGAGCGCGTCGTCCATGGGGAGCCGGTGTTCGCGCTGCAGCCGTTGCCGGAGCGACTCGCCCTCGATGTACGGCATCACGTAGTACAGGAATTCGCCAGCCTGGCCCGAGTCGTAGAGGGGCACGATGTGGGGGTGCTGCAGCCGGGCGGCGATCTGGATCTCGCGGAGAAAGCGGTCGGGCCCCAGGCTGAGCGCGAGGTGCGGATGGAGCACCTTGACCGCGACCGGCCGGTGGTGCCGGACGTCCTGCGCCAGGTACACGGTCGCCATGCCGCCGCGCCCCACCTCGCGCTCGATGGTGTAGCGGTCGGCGATGGATTCCTGGAGTTTCGCGAGCAGTTCGGTCATGGTGGACCGGAAAGATACCCCGGGAGCATCGCTATGGAATGGCTCGCCGCCGGCGCCTCCGTGGCGTACCTTCCCGCACACTCGCCCCCCGGAGTCCGTCCTGATGGCCGACGAGCTGCAGCGACTCACCGCCGCCCTGGCCGATCGATACCGCATCCTGCGCAAGCTCGGCCACGGCGGGATGGCGTCGGTCTACCTCGCCGAGGACCTGAAGCACCACCGGCAGGTCGCGGTCAAAGTGCTGGCGCCCGAGCTGGCCGCGGCGCTGGGCCCGGATCGGTTCCTGCGCGAAATCGAGATCGCCGCGCGACTCGACCATCCGCACATCCTCCCGCTCCATGACTCCGGGCAGGCGGACGGTCTGCTCTTCTACGTCATGCCCTACGTGGAAGCCGGGACGCTGCGCGACCGGCTGAACGCCGAGAAGCAGCTGCCGCTGGACGACGCGCTCCAGATCGCGCGCGAGGTGGCGGACGCGCTCTCGTACGCGCACGGGCACGACGTCGTCCATCGCGACATCAAGCCGGAGAACATCCTGCTCGCCGGGGGGCACGCGCGGGTGGCCGACTTCGGGATCGCGCGCGCGATCACCGCCGCGGGCGGCGCGAAGATCACCCAGACCGGGCTGGTCGTCGGCACGGTGCGGTACATGAGTCCCGAGCAGGCGGCGGCCAGCGTCGACATCGACGGACGGAGCGACCTGTACAGCCTGGGGTGCGTCCTGTTCGAGATGCTGGCCGGCGAGCCGCCGTTCGTGGGGACGCCGGAGAGCGTGATGCGCCAGCACATGATCGCCGACCCGCCGTCGATCACGTCGCGGCGGCCGGCGGTGCCGCCGCAGGTGGCGGCGGCGATCATGCGGGCGCTGTCGAAGACGCCGGCCGACCGGTTCAATCCGACCGCCCAGTTCGCCGACGCGTTGCGCAACGTGGACCGGACGATGATGATGCCGTCGACGCCGGGCACCGCGGCGGCCCGTCCGGCGGTGGCGACCAATCCGGCGCTGGCCGCCGGCGCGTTCGCGGGCGTGTCGGCGCTGGTGCTGGCGATCGTCTATCTGCTCGTCCTGCAGATCGGGCTCCCGACTTGGGTGTTCGCGGGCGCCGTGGCACTGCTGATAATCGGATTGCCGATCATCATCCTGACAGCCAACGCCGAACGAAAGCGCGGCGCGGTGGCGGCGACGGGGCTGCTCACGTGGCGCAATGCGCTGCGGGGCGGGGGCGCGGCGTTCGGGGCGCTGGCCGTGGTGACCGCCGGATACGTCACCATGCGGGCGTTAGGGATCGGACCGGCGGCATCGCTGGTCAGTCGCGGCGCGGTGCGGGCTCGCGAGCGGGTGATTCTCGCCGACTTCGAGAACCGGACCAGCGACTCCACGACGGGGGTGACGGTCACGGAGATGATGCGCGTCGGGCTGTCGCGGTCGACGGCGATCTCGGTGGTGAATCCGGACCAGGTGGGGCGGATCCTCGAGATGATGCAGCGCAGGCTGGCCGATGGCCTGCCGGCGAAGGTGGCCGAGGAGGCGGCGACGCGGGATGGGATCAAAGCGGTGATCGCCGGCGAGGTGATCCCCGTGGGGAAGGGGCTGACGATGAACGCCCGGCTCGTCACCGCCGGCGGCGATGTGCTGACGGAGGAATCCGAGAGCGTCGCGAGCGCCGACGAGCTGGTGGCCGGTGTCGACCGGCTCTCCGGCAAGCTGCGCGCGCGCTTCGGGGAATCGCTGCGCAGCATCCGGGCCGAGCAGCCGCTGGACCGGGTGACGACCGGCTCCATGAAAGCCCTGCGGTCGTTTTCGTTAGGCCTGCAGGCGCTGGACCAAGGCGATGCCTCACGATCGATGAAGCTGATGGACGAGGCGATTGCCGCCGACTCGACGTTCGCGATGGCGTACCGCAAGCTGGCGGTGATCCTGCGGAACGCGGCCGAACAGCGGGCGCGGAGTGTCTGGGCGGCGAAGATGGCGTATGCCAACCGCGACCACCTGACCGAACGGGAGCGCTATCTCGTCACCGCCGCCTACCATATGGTCGTGACCGGGAATCGCGACGAGCAGATCGCGAACTACCGGAACGTGCTGGACCGGTATCCGGACGACACCTACGCGCTCACCAACATGGGCGTGCTCTACTCCGAGCTCCGGGACTATCCGCGGGCGGCGGAGTATGCACGACGCGGCGCGGCCGTGGATTCCACGACCCCGAACAGCTACGAGAACCTGGTGGAAGCGCTGGGCCGCCAGAAGCAGTTCGACTCCGCCGACGTGGCGGCGCGGACCTTCCAGCGGCGCTTCCCGACCAACCCCGATGTGAAGCTGAGCTTCCTCATCAACGAGGCGATGCGGCAGAACTACGACAGCGCGGCGGTGCTGACCCAGGGACTGCTCGGGGACCAGCGCGGCACGGTGTACTGGGAGGCGATCGCCTACGAGTGGTGGGGGCACCTGGATGCGCTGCGGGGGCAGCTGGAGTCGGCGCACCGGAGGTGGAAGGAAGCCTTCCGCCTCACCGAGGCGCGCGGGCTGGAGGGGACGTACCTCGAGCGGACGGCGCGCCGGGCGCTGGCGGAGCGGCTCATCTACGACGACCCGAAGATCGGCCGCCAGCTGCTGCACTCGGCGCTGCAGCGCTTTCCGCTCAAGAGCCTGTCGCCGCTGGACCGGCCGTACGGCTTCCTGGCGATGGCGTATGGCGCCGCCGGCGAGACGGGGCGCGCGCAGGCGCTGGTGGATGAGTTCCAGCGCACGCCCGAGGCCGATCACGGGCAGGAGGCCGAGCGGTGGGCGCAGGGTGCCCGCGGGGTCATCGCGCTGACCGAGGGGAAGACCGACGACGCGATTGCCTCATTCCGGAAGTTCGATGACGGCAACGCCTGCGCGACCTGCGCGACGCCGTGGCTGGCGCTGGCCTACGACAAGGCAGGGGACAAGGACTCGGTGCGGGTGCTGTACGAGCGGTTCGTGAACCTGCCGTCGGCGGATGTGTGGTACGACGACGGACATCTGTCGCAGGCCTATCTGCGGCTGGGCGAGTTGTACGAGGAGCGAGGCGATGTGGCGAAGGCGGTGGAGTACTACGCCCACCTGGAGAAGAACCTGAAGCACGCGGATCCGGCGCTGCAGCCGCTGCACCGGACGGCCCAGCAGGCGATCCTGCGCCTGACGAGCGAGCCGGGGAAGGGGCGGGTAGTGAAGTAGGAGGCCGGAGGTCGGAGGTCGGGCGCTCTCTGAACATGGAGGTACCCCGTGATCGTGCTGCAAGCGGTGCCCGCCCCGGGCCGCGATGCCTATCGAATGCTGCGGGCGCGGATCAAGGACGCCAGCACCTGGAAGTGGGGGAACAAGGCGCGGACGCGGATCAAGCACGTGCAGCGCCCGCAGGGGGGCCACATCGCGATCGCCAACGCCGGCGGGGTGCTGGTGGCCCACGTCCACCCGAAGACGGCCAGCGACCTGTTCTACCTGGCCGAGAAGTTCACCGGACGGCTGATCGCCTGGTTCGAGCAGGATCTGCTGGCGATCAACATCCAGGTGATCGCCGAGCCGCCCAAGCCGAAGAGGAAGCGGCGGCGGCGTTAGGGCGGCCGTGACCGCCCCACTGGCCATGCCTGCCTGGACCAGGCCCGCCGGCGGTGTCCTGGTCGCGATCGCCATCACGACCACGATGGACGCCAACGGCCTCACGGCGTTCAGCGCCCTGCCGCTCTGCCCGCTGCTGCTCCTCTTCTGGTACCTCGAGCGCCTGCCGCGCGGCAGCGTCGGGTTCGCGTGGGGGCGGCCGAGCCACTATCGACTCGCGGTGCTGTACCCGCTGGCCGTGCCGGGCCTGACCTGGCTCGGCGCCGCAACGGCCGGCGCCGTCGACATCGCCGGCAGCGACTGGAAGAAGGTGTCGCTCAGGCTGGTACTCGCCTCGCTGTCGACGTTCGTCGTCGTGATCCTCACCGAGGAAGGGTTCTTCCGGGGCTGGCTCTGGGCGTCGCTCGAAAAGGCCGGCCAGAATCGGAGCCGGATCCTGGCGGTGAGCAGCATCGCGTTCGCGCTCTGGCACCTGTCGTGGGTCACGCTCACCGCCGACGGCAGGCTGCCGCCCGGGCAGGTCCCGGTTTTCATCGTCAACGTCGCCGTCATCGGGGCGATCTGGGGTATGCTGCGCTGGATGTCCGGGTCGGTGATCGTCGCCAGCCTGAGCCACGGCGTCTGGAACGGCATCACCTACGCGCTGTTCGGTTTCGGGACTCATGTCGGCGCGCTCGGCATCAAGGAGACCGCGCTCTACGGCCCGGAGACCGGCTTGCTGGGGCTGCTGCTGAACATCGTCTTCGCGGCCGTGCTCTGGCGCGCCATGGCGGCCGAGCGCGCCGCTGCCTGACGGGGCATGCTGCTGATGGACCGACATATCCCGCCCGCATCGCCCGGACGCGAGGCTGCCGACCGGACGCCGTGGCAGGAGGCGATCGCGGTGATCGGCTACGCGATCGCGTACATCGGATACCTGTTCGTGCATCCCGAAGGGGAGGTCGCCCACTGGCTGTCGCTGGTGGCGCTTCCCGTCCTCGGCCTCGCGTTGCTGCGCGGTAAACGCGCGACCGTCGACGTCCGGCAGCTGCTGCTCAGCGTCGGCATTGGGCGGAAACCTCTGGCGCGCGGGATCGTCGCCGCGGTCGTTGTGGGCGGCGCCATCAGCGCGGTGCAGCTCTTTGGCAGGAACGGGCCGGCGATTCGCGAACTGTTCACATCAGGACGCGCCGCCTGGGCGCTGCCGACGTCGATCGTCCTGATGACGCTCACCGCCGCCACCACCGAGGAGTTCTTTTTCCGGGGCGTGCTCCAGACGCGGCTGGCGGCGCTGATGCCGGCTCGCGGTGACTGGGCGGCCGTCGTGGTGACGGCGCTGCTCTTCGCGGCCTATCACGTGCCGTACGCGTATGGCACCGCCGGCTGGGGAACGCAGGGTGACCTGGTCGCCGCCGGCACTGCGGCGCTGGCGACCGGCCTGCCGCTGGGACTGCTCCTGGGGGCGGTGTTCTCGCTCGGCCGACAGAGCCTGGTCGTCTCGATCCTGGCGCACGCGCTTATCAATGCGCTGCCGGGCATGCTGATCGTCGAGCGCTGGCTCGGACGCTGATCGCCGGACGATCTCATGCATGTGACCCGCGCCGTACTCGCCGGGTATTCCGTGTAGACGATCCTCCGGTGGAGATTCGCGACATGCACCGCAACTTGCTCACGCGGGGCCCGTGGGCCGGCCGCGCCTTCCGCACTGCCGCCATCGCGGCACTCGGTGTTTCAGCGGGCTGCTCGTCAGGCACGCCCTCCGCGCCTCCGCTCGCGCTGTGCTCGGCGCCACAGAGCATTGCCGTGGTGGTCACGGTGACCGATTCGGTATCGGGTGCATCGATCGCCGATGGCGCACGTGGCGCGGTACGGGCTGGCACCTACCTCGACTCGCTGCGGCGGACCGCGCCACCTGCCATCCTGGTGGGCGGCAGTCGACTCGGCATCTTCGTGGTCACCGTCGAGCACGACGGCTACCGCGTGTGGACGCGCGGCGGGGTGGTGGTGTCGCAGCAGGGGCCGTGCGGCAACGTGATCCCGGTGCAGCTCACAGCCCGGATGCAGCCACTCCCCTGACGGGCTACCCGCGCCCGGCGCGGAGGTCGTCAACCCGCACCGGCAGCTGACGGATGCGCCGGCCGGTGAGCGCGAAGAGCGCGTTCAGCACCGCCGGCACCAGCGGCGGCACCGGCGGCTCGCCCACGCCATACGGTTGCTCGCCGTGGCTCGGCACCATGTGCGTCTCCACCGCCGGCATCTCGTCCAGCCGGAGGACGGGATAGCCCGCCCAGCTCGCCTGTTCGGCGCGGCCGGCGCGGAAGGTGATCTCGGTCTTCATGCTCGACAGCGCCCAGGCGACGCCCCCCTCCACCTGCTGCTCGACGCCGAGCGGGTTCACAATGATGCCGCAGTCGATAGCGCAGACGACGCGGTGGACGATGAAGGGGAGCTGGCCGCCCGCGGGCGAAGGGCGCAGCGAGACGTCGACCACGTACGCGAGATAGGTGTCGCCGTCGTAGACGTTGCAGGCGACGCCGCGGGCGTGGCCGGCGGCCGGTTTCGTGTCCCAGCCCGACTTCGCGCGCGCCAGTTCGAGGACGCGACGCAGGCGCGAGCGCTGGATGGTGAGCGAGCCGGCTCTGATCACGTCGGGCTCGCCGAGCATCGTGAAACGGTAGTCGATCGGGTCCTTGCCAGCCGCCACTGCCAGCTCGTCGAGGAAGCACTCGCGCGCCATGGTCGACGACGGGGAGTAGACGGAGCGCCACGGGCCGATGGAGACGGGCACGCTAACCGGCACGTACGACGTCTCGATCGCGGGGATGGCGTAGGGGATGTCGTAGACTCCCCACGACGAGTCGCGGTAAAAGTCGGCCGGGTTTTTCAGCTCCTCGGCGGTGGGCGGGCCCGAGAGGTTGTGGAGCGAGGACACCTTCTTGTGGCGCCAGACCACCGGCCGGCCGGCGCTGTCCAGGCCGGCGGACATCACATGGAGCGCCGCCATCTGGAAGTGGCCGTGCCGCATGTCGTCGCTCCGGGTCCAGAGCACCTGCACCGGCGCCCCGATCGCTCGCGACAACTCGGCCGCTTCCAGCGCGTAGTCGGCGCTCAGGCGACGCCCGAACCCCCCGCCGATCAGTGTCGGAGTGACCGAGACCCGGTCACGGGCGACGCCGAGCAGGGTGGCGACCTGTTCCTGGACCCGGTTAGGCGCCTGGGTGGGGGCCCAGAGCTCGCAGCGGCCGTCGTGCACGTGGGCGATGCAATTCATCGGCTCCATCTGCGCGTGGACCTGGAACGGGTAGCGATACGTGGCCTGGAGGGTGCGCGCGGCGGCGGCGGCGCGCGGGTCGCCGTCGGAGCGGGTGACAAACCCCGGTTGGTCGGCGGCCGCCTCGAGGGCGCGCCAGTGCGTGGCCGAGTCGAACGCGGCGCCGGCGCCCGTGCTCCACTCGACCGTCAGCGCCTCACGACCCTTGAGCGCGGCCCAGGTACTGTCGGCGACGACGGCGACGCCGCGTGATATGGTAGTCACCGAGTGCACGCCGGCCACGCGCCGCGCGACCGTCGGGTCGACGCGCTTCACCGTGGCGCCTGGTGCCGGCGGGCGAACGATCGACGCGTGCAGCATCCCCGGGACGCGGACGTCTATGCCGTACGTCACCGCGCCGGTCACGATCCGCGGCGTGTCCATGCGACGCACCCGCGTTCCCACGATGCGCAGGTCGGCGATCGCCTTGAAGGGAGCCCGCGCCGGAACCGTGAGGCGCGCGGCATCGGCGGTGAGCTCTCTGTAGCGGAGCCGGCGCCCGGTGGCGTCGTGAATGACCGTGCTCCGCTCGGTGCGGCAGGCGGAGGCGTCGACGCCCCAGCGCGCGGCGGCGGCCGAGACGAGCATCGCGCGCGCCGCCGCGCCCGCCTGACGAAGCGGACGCCAGCTCCCGCCCACCCCCCAGCTGCCGCCGGTGTTGAGGTCCGTGTAGCGGGGGCCGGGCTGCGCCTGGACGAGCTCGATGGACGCCCAGTCGGCATCGAGCTCGTCGGCGAGGATCATGGCCAGCGCGGTGCGGGCGCCCTGGCCCATCTCCTGCTTGCCGATGGTGAGGATCGTGCGGTCGCCGTCGATCGCGATCCAGTCGCCGGCCGCCCACGGATCCGCCGGCGTGACCACGCGGACGGCGCCGCGCGAAGGGCGCAGCCCGATGACCAGCGCGCAGCTACTGAGCGCGACCTGCGCCAGGAACTCACGACGATCGGTCATCGGATGGGCGACTGCTGGTAGAGCGCGTTCAGCCAGCGGCCGTTGCGGCGGACGTAGAGCGAGCTGACCCACGCCGGACTGGGCACCGCCTTGCCGGCGCACATCGTGTTCTGCTCGGCGCGATAGGTGAGCAGCGCAGTGTTGGCATCGACGGCGACTATTTCGAACTGTCCGGTCTTGTAGCTGGTCACGATGCACGTGGGGCTGGCGACGAAGGCGACGACCTGCGCCTTGGTGCTGCGACCGCCGGCACCCATCTCGACGTGGTCGTCGGAGAGGAACTGCTGGTAGAAGGCACCGTCGCGCTTCTTCCACGCCTCCCACGACTGGCCCTCGAGCGCGACCAGCGTGTCCTTGAGCGCGGCGTTAGCGGGGAGGGCGGACGACTGCGCGACCAGGGGGAGGGCCGGCGTGACCGCGACAGCACCGAGCAGGACGCACCGGATGACCGCGTTCATGTCCAGATCTCCCCCGACGGGTGGTGATGAGCCGGCGCGCGACGAAAAAACATCGCGCCGGTGCAAGGTGTGACGCTTGAACTATGTTGCAGGCCGGATCGCGCGCGGTCCAGCGGCAACGCGGACCGCCCGACGCGCAATGGCGTTCAAGCGGTCGCGGCCCCCCGGCGATAGAATGCACCCGTGAACATCTCATTGCACGCTCCGGGGCGACTGATCCGGCTCCTGCTGGTTGCCCCCGTCCTGGCTCTCGCCCCCGCCAGGATGCTCGGGCAACAGGGCGCGATCGTCGTGCGGCTGGGCACCGACACCCTGAGTGTCGAGCGCTTCACGCGCACCGCCGGCCGCATGGAGGGGGACGTGGTGCGCCGGATCCCGGCGGCGTCGCAGTGGCACTACGTTGTCGACGTCGGAGCCGGCGGCTACCCGACCCGCCTCGAGCTCACGCCGGTGCGGGCGAGTCAGCCCGGCGCGCTCTTCCGCGTCCAGCGCCTGACGATGACGTTCACGCCCGACAGCGTCTTCACCGAGATCCTGCGCGACACGCTCGTGAGGCTGCGGGCGGCGGCGCGCGGCGGGTTCCCGATCATCCCCGAGGCGTACGGATTCGCCGAGCTCTGGGCGGCCTCGCTCCGGACCCGCGGCGTAGCGAGCGACACGATTTTCCTGATCGCGCCGCTGGGCGGCCCGTCCGGCAAGCTGGCCTTCCGCGTCTCCGGAGATTCCGCCATCGCAATAGTCTTCGGCTCGCCGATCCGGATGCGTTTCGACGCCGCCGGCCGCCTGCTCGCGGTCGATGGAACCTCGTCGACGCTCAAGTACGTCGCCGAGCGGGTGGCGGGCGCCGATCTCGACCGGGCGTTCGCCAGCCTGGCGGCGCGCGACAGCGCGCGCGGCGCACCGGGCGCGTTCCTCACCGGTCGCGACACGGCGCGGGCGACGGTGGGCGGCGCGCAGCTCCGGGTGGACTACGGCCGGCCATCACTGCGCGGGCGGAACGTGTTCGCCAATGGCGTGCTCGGCGACACGCTCTGGCGCACCGGGGCGAACGCGGCGACGCAGTTCCGCACCGACCGCGACCTGGAGATCGGCGGACGCACCCTCGCGGCGGGGCTCTACACGCTCTGGACCCACTGGTCGGGCGACCGCGTGGAGCTGGTGATCAACGCCCAGACGGGACAGTGGGGGACGCAGTACGACCCCACGCGCGACGTGATGCGGGTGCCGTTGACCCTCGCCACGTGGGATGGCGTGCCGGCGGAACTGTTCACGATCGCGGTGAGCGACCAGGGCGGTCAGCGGGGGCAGCTCCAGCTGATGTGGGACACGCGTCGGTACGTCGTCCCGTTCACCGTGGCCGCGGTGACCGCGACGGCCGCCGGTGCGGTGGCGCAACCGGCGCAGCACGGCGCCAGCCCGACGGTCTCGCCGGACGGACGGCTGATTGCGTTCGCGTCCGACCGCGACGGAACCGGCGACGTCTTTCTGGCGAACGCGGACGGATCGGAGGTCCGGCGCCTCACGACTGACGGCGGCCACCACGGACGAGCCTACTGGAGCGCCGATGGCCGCCGCCTCCTGTACGGCCGGACCCAGAAGGACACCGCCCGGCTCTTTTCGCTGCCCGTCGAGGGCGGCGCCCCCGCCGAGGTGGCGCGCACCCCGGCGCGCGGCGGCGCGGTGCCATTTCCCGACGGCGCGCGCTTCGTGGCCGGCGTGGGCGAGTGGACCACAATGCAGCTCGTCGCCTCACGACTGGACGGCTCGGGGCGGGTGCCGCTCACCTCGGACCGCGCCGCGTACTGGTGTCCGGCGGTGTCGCCCCGAGGCGACCGGGTGGCCGCCGCGCGCAACGACTCGACCGGGATGCAGATCTGGATCGTGGGTGCCGATGGATCCGGCGGCCGCGCCCTCACGCGGTTCACGCCGGAGCAGGGGCGCCCGCAGTGTCCGGCGTTTTCCGCCGATGGCCGCCGCCTCGCCGTGCAGAGCGACGTGGACGATCCGCGGGACCCGAAGCGATCGAGCAGCCACATCTGGGTCGTCGATGTCGCGACGGGGCAGGCCACCCGCCTCGCCGAGCACGCGGCCGCGTACCACGACGAGCTCCCGGTGTGGTTCCCCGACGGCAGGCGAATCGCGTTCCAGAGCGATCGCACCGGGTCGTGGGAAGTGTGGGTCATGAACGCGGACGGGACTGGAGCGTGGCAGCTCACGCGATGATCGCGACGCGAGCGCGGGTGATCCGATCCCCCTCACAACCAGATCGTTCAAGCGGCGGCAAGGCGGTTCAAGACCGCGTCATGCCCTCGTGGGACGTTTCCTGTCCACGCTTCACAGGAGAGTCCCGATGCGAAAGATCTTGTTGTCCGCCTGCGCCACCCTGCTCGTCCTGGGCTGCGACCAGCCCACCGCGCCCACGCCGGCGTCGGCCACGGCCGCGACGGCCGCGCCCGCCCTGTCGGTGCATGCCAACCGCCGGGTGGTCGCCGCGGTGACGGGCCACGCCGTGGTGGACCTGACCTCGGCCGCCGCGGGGTACATGGACCTGTTCGTGCGCGGTCTGCAGCGTGCCGATGGGAGCAGCGAGGGAGACTTCACCGAGACGCGCGCCAACGCCGACGGCACCGTCGACTTCACGGGACGCGTGACCTGCCTGGCGTTCGACGCGGTGAATCACCACGCCTGGGTCGCCGGCGTCATCACCGAGAACCGGTCTACGGCTCCGGCCTTCCGCGACGGTGAGATCTTCCAGCCCGGCATGGACATCTGGTTCCGGGTCGCGGACTACGGGCACGGGCACACCGACACGCCCGATCGGTCCACGACCTTCGGCTTCAAGGGATCGGCGGGAATCAACACGTCGCCCGAGTACTGCGCCGCGATGCTCTGGCCGAACACGCCGGTGCCTGACGCGCGGACGTTCCCGGTCTCGAGTGGAGACATCACGGTGCACGTCAAGTAGTGAGCGGCAGCGGCGCCCGCGGCCTGGCAGCGGATGGTTGGGTGCGGCGGGCGCCGCGCGCTTGCAACGGCTTCTGCCGGCGGACATCCTGTGCCAATGAGTACCGTTCACTCCCGCCCGACGCCGGTCATGCGCGAGTCGCAGATGACGGTCGCGATCATCGACGACGAGCCGCTGGCGCGGCGCGGGATACGGCGGCTGATCGAGGAGCTGCCGGACTTCCGGGTGGTGGGCGAAGCGGGCACCGGGGCCCAGGCCTACGACCTGATCGTCCGGACGCGGCCCGATGCAGTGCTGGTCGACGTCCAGATGCCTGACGGGAGCGGCCTCCAGGCGATCAAGCGCCTGCCCGCCGCCGACCGGCCGCTGACGATCTTCGTCACCGCCCACGAGAGCTACGCGGTGGAGGCATTCGGGGTCCGGGCGGTGGACTACGTGCTGAAACCGTTCGCCGACGCCCGACTGGTGGAGGCGCTCGATCGCGCGCGGCAGGCACACCGGCTCCGCGCCGCCGCCGGCGACCGGGACGACGCCCAGCCCTCGGCGGCCGGCCAGATCATCGTGCGCAGCCTGGGACGGACGGACGTGGTGCCGATCGACGAGCTCCAGTGGATCGAGGCGGTGGGGTACTACGTCCGGCTGCACACCGGGGGCGCGGCGCTGCTGCACCGCGAGTCGATGGACTCGCTCGCGATGCGGCTGGATCCCGCCCGGTTCGTGCGCGTGCACCGCTCGACGATCGTCCGTCTCGACGCGATCCGGCAGACGCGCAGGACGCGCACGGGGAGCTATCAGCTCTTCCTGGCCACCGGGCATCGCGTGGCGGTGAGTCGCAGCGGATGGACGCTGCTGCGGAGCGCGCTCCGGAGCGCGGGCGTCCCGCATCCCCCGGCCGGATCGCTGTGAAACCGGCCGACGCCGCGGTTCCGCTCCCCGGGGCGCGCCAGGTCCTGCTCTGGGGGCTGGCCGCGACGCCGGTGATCGCGCTGCTCCACGCCGCGCAGCAGGTCCTGCAGTCGCGGCTGCAGGGCTCGCCGGAGACGTTCTGGTTCGCCTGGTCGCACCTGCTGCCGCTCTGGATCACGCTGTCGATCGGAGCCGCGGCGGTCGTTCCCCTGGTGCGCAGCTTTCCGCTGCCGCAGCCGCGGCCGGCCGGCGCGATCGCCGCGCACCTGATTGGCGGTCTGCTCTTTCCGATGCTGACGCTGGCGCTGCTCGACGCGGTCCATGTGGCGTTCTTCGGGTCGCGTTTCGTCGAGCACTTCTGGTGGCTGCTGGGCGCCGCGTACTTCGAGCAGGTGCCGGTGTTCTTCGCGGTCGCCGGCGGACTGCACGTGATTCGCAACGTGCGCGAGAAGGCGCGGCTGCGCGAGGAAGCGCTCACGCTGCGGGCGGCGCTGGCCGATGCGCGGCTCGCGGCACTCGCCCAGCAGCTGCGGCCGCACTTCCTGTTCAATGCCCTCAACGCGGCGGCGATGCTGGTGCGCGCCGGCGAACGCGACCAGGCCGTCGAGGTCCTGGCGCGACTGAGCAGCCTGATCCGCGAGCTGCTGCGCGAGCACCCGCACGAGCTGGTGCCGCTGTCGGAGGAGTTCGCGTTCCTGCGCGAGTACCTGCTGCTCGAGGGGGTGCGGTTCGGCGACCGGCTGTCGGTCGACGTCCGGCTGGAGCCGGCGCTGGCCGACATCGGCGTCCCGTTCCTGCTGCTCCAACCGGTGGTGGAGAACGCGCTGCGCTACGGGGTGGCGTGCCGGGCGGGGACGTCGCACCTGGTGGTGGAGGCCCGGCGGACCAACGGCCACGTCACCGTGAGGGTGGAAGAGCGTGGCGACGGTGGGCGCGTCGGTGCGGCCGAGCAGGGACTTGGCGTGGGACTCGCCAACACCCGCGAGCGGCTGCGCGCGCGCTGGGGCGGGACGGCCTCGCTGGCGCTCGAGGTTGAGCCGTCAGGCAACGGCTCCCTGGCCGAGGTGATCCTCCCGGCGTAGGCCGCGTTGGCTGCGCGGATGCAGCCGTTCGCTGCAGCCGCATCGCCTCTCGGCGTGTCGAGCATCAGACTGTCCGGCACTGACGGTCCTGATCGTTCGATACTCGCCCCGGAGGCTTCCGATGCCGCTTTCCTCCCCGGCGTTCGCCCATCGGGTCCGGGCGGGCGCGCTGACCCTGGTGCTCACGCTCGCCTGCGGCGGTGGTGGCGGGACGGGAGCCGCACCGGCACCGGTGCTGCTGGGACGGTGGGGGCACGGTATGGCGTACGACACGACGCGCCACGTCGTGCTGCTCTTCGGCGGCCGGGGTCCCGCGACTGCCGGCGGCGCCGAGTCCGACCAGCGCTCACTCTGGTCGTTCGATGGCGCGACCTGGCGCCGCCTCTCGTCAGGCACCGGGCCGTCGGCGCGCAACGCCTTCGCCATGGCGTTCGACGCCAAACGGCAGCGCGTGGTCGTGTTCGGCGGCCGGACGGGCACCGCGCCCACCGGCCCCGCCTTCAACGACACGTTCGAGTGGGATGGCAGCGCGTGGTCGCCGTCCTTCGTCTCGCCGACCGGGCCGCCGGCGCGCGAGCACGTCGCCGGCGGCTACGATCCCGTGAGGCAGGCGGTCGCGATCGTCGGGGGCTTCAGTCCGTCCTCGGCCGCCGACCTCCACGACCAGTGGGAGTGGAGCGGCGGCGCGTGGGCGCAGCTGTCAGGCTCGGTCCCCAACCTGGGGTTCGCGCCGAGCCTGGCATCGTCAGGCACCAAGCTGACGCTCTTCCAGTCCCGCACCAGCGACCGCGCGGTGCAGGTGCTCGAAGCGTCCGGGGCGGGGCAGTGGACCGCCGTCACGCCGGTGGGCACGGTGCCGGCGCTCACGGCGTACGCCACCGCGCAGCTCCCCGGGGGCGGCATCCTCCTCTTTGGCGGCTCGGATGGCGTGAACACGCTCGGCGACAGCTGGAAGTGGGATGGCGCGTCGTTCACCAAGCTCGCGATCAGCGGTCCTCCGGCGCGCCTCAGCGCCGCCATGGCGCTCGACAGCAAGCGAGGGAAGGTGGTCCTCTATGGCGGGCAGAACGCCGCCGGCGCCGCGCTCGCCGACACGTGGGAGTTCGACGGAGCGGCCTGGACGCGGATCGTGCCCTAGGGCGGGCCCGCCGGCGCGTTCATGACGCTGTCGATCCACGCCGCATGCGTCGACACCCGGGTGAACACGTCTATCGCGCCATAGGAGCCCGGTCCGTCGCGCCCGTCGTATCCGGCGGAGCTGATGCCGGCGACCGCGAAGCGCCCAGCGATCTCGATGATGGCCGGACCACCGCTGTCGCCTCGTCCCGGAGCGCCCTCGAGATCCGTGCCCGCAGGCGGCGCATCGAAGCTGAAGAACAACCAGGCATCGCTGACGCTGTCCACGCGTGACGTGGCGCCGCGCGCGCGGCCGTCCTCCGCGCGATCCCGCGAGTCGCCGGTGCCGGCGCTGCCGTGCCCGACGATCGTCGCGATCATCCCACGTTCACTTTCGCCGCGATAGAGCGGAAGCGGGCTGACGCCGATGACGGGCCTCGCGAGATGAACGAGGCCAACGTCGTGTTCGCTCATCTCCTGCCACGCCGGATGCAGGATCACTTTGTCGATCGGGTATTGCCGGCCGGCAATCGTGACTGTCGGGCCGGCGCGTCCGTTGCGCACCGCTCGCGCGACGTGCGCGGCCGTAAGGAGCCACTGTGGAGCGATGAGCGTGGCATCGCCCACCCGGCCGAGGGCGATCACCGAGGGGTGGCGCGCGCCAAGCTCCAGATAGCGCGCATCCGGACGATCGGCGCGCCGGATGATGGCCGGGGCACTGCCGGCCAGCACGGCGGCGAGAATGACAAGGGAAGGCCTCACGGGGATACCGCCGGGAGAAGCTCGTTGTACAGCAGGTCCAGCCCGTTTCCGTTCGCCGCGACCACCACCACCACCAGGTCGAGCGCCGGGACGACGAACAGCCACTGCCCGCCCGATCCCGACGCGGCGATGACGCCCTCGCCGCTCCCGCCGGCCGTGGTGGGGAAGAGCCACCAGAAACGACCGTAGCCGGACCCATAGTTGGAGAAGAAGACGGGCGGCCCCGTGGTCACGGCGCGCGTCGACGAGTCGATCCACGCCCGCGGCACGATCTGCCGGTCGCCCCACCGCCCCTTCCGCAGCACGAGGTATCCGATGCGGGCCAGGTCGACGGGCTTGAGATAGAGCCCGCCGCCACAGTGAGGCAGGGAGTCGTAGGGACTCCGGTACCAGCTCTCGCCGGTCACGCCGATGGGAGCGAACAGCTCGCGCCGCGCGAGGGCCACCGGGTTCTCGTCCGAGACTTCCCGCATGACGGAGCACACCAGGATCGCGGCGCCGCTGTTGTACGCCCATGAAGTGCCGGGATCGTTGAGCATCGGACGGTCGAGTATGAACTTCGTCCAGTCGCCGGTGGAGCGGTTCAGCTGATCGAGCGGCGAGCCGGGATACGGCTGCTCCCAGAAGTCCATGTTCGTCCGCATCGTCAGCAGGTGTCGCAGCGTCAGGGCCTGCTTCCGCGCATCGAGATTGTCGACAGTGGGATAGCGAACGAAGATGTCGATCACCGGCCGGTCGAGCGCGTCGGCGGCCGCGGTGCCGCCGGCCGACTGGATGCCGTAGAGGAGGGACGTCACGGACTTGGTCACGGACTGCAGCGTGTGCGCCTGCTCCCTCGACCAGCCGACGTACTGTTCCACCGCCACATATCCGTAGCGCACCACGACCAGCCCCTGCACGGACCCGTATCGCCCCGCCTCGATGTTGCGCTCGAGGGCCGCGATCCGCCCCGCATCGAGCCGGACCGACGCCGGCAGGGCCGTCCGCCACTCGGAGGCCGGCACGTAGGCTGATCCGTCGTCGATGACGAGTTGTTCCTGCGGGCCCGCGCTGCTGCCGCACCCCACCGCGGCCACGGTGAGCCCGCCAATTACCCCAAGGCGAATTTTGAACGGGATTGCGCACCGGTTGACACGTTGCGTACCGCGATGGGTATTTGCGGAGACCCCTTGCGAGTGAGGCTGGTGCGCGAATCCGCGATGGTCCCGGTCACGATGGGCAGCCCGCAGTTCCTGTCCATCGACACGACGCACTTTGTCGTGACGGATGCGTTCTTTCCCCCCGGTGTCGCCCTCGAACCGCACACTCACGACCGCCCCATCCTCGCGACGATGGTCGACGGTGGATTCCGCACGATGATCGCCGGACGCGCGCTGGACTGCTCTGCCGGCGTCGCCTGGACCGAGCCGCTGGGAGAGCAGCATTCGAACATCGCCGGCCCCGCCGGCGCCCACGTCGTGGTGATTCAGCCCGACGCCCGGGACGAGCAGTTCCTGGCGCCGTTCGGAAGCATGCTCGGGGCCGTGCACCGCCTCAGTGATCCACGCGTCTCGGCGCAGGCGCCGCGCATCCTCCACGAGCTGCACGCGACCGACAACCTCAGTGCGCTGTGCGTCGAGTCGCTGGTGATGCTGCTGCTGGCGGCGGCTGCTCGCCGCACCTTCCGCGACAGCTCCACCGGTCGCCCACCCGGCTGGCTGCTGCAAGTGCGCGACCGGGTGCACGACGAGTGGCGCGCGGCCCTGTCCCTGTCCGTGCTGGCGCGGAGCGCGGGCGTCCATCCCTGCTACCTCGCCCACTCGTTCAAGGCGCACTTTGGCGAAAGCATCGGGAGCTTCGCCCGGACGCTCCGCATCCAATGGGCGATGCGCGAAGTCGCGCTGAGCCGCCGCCCCATCAGCGAAATCGCGCTCGGCGCCGGGTTCAGCGACCAGGCACACTTCACGCGCGAATGCCGCCGGCACACCGGGCTCACGCCGGCGCAATACCGCCGGTGCACCGGCCTGGGCAGGGCCGAAGCCTGACGAGTGTTTCGCGGGCCCCTCAACGCGCCGCCCCACCGGCGATGAGCCGCTCGACACCGGTCGCGATCTCGCGGACGTAAACGCCGGCCAGCTTGTCGACCTCCTTCGTGTACGCCACGTAGCGCCCGTCAGGCGAGATCTCCATGCCGCCCAGGACGGTCTTGTAGCCGAGGCGACGCGCGCCTGAACCGTCGACGCTCGCTGCCCAGACGACCGCCGAGTCGCCCACACCGGTGGCGAAGTACAGCGTGCGGCCGTCGCGGCTCCACCGCGCGCAGCAGGGGCGCGTCTGACCCGGCAGCAGCGGCCGGAGCCCGGAGCCGCCCGGGCCGATGGCGAGCAGTCGTTGTCCGCTCCGCATACCGGCCATCGCTTCCTTGTCCATCTCCTTCCACAGCCGCTTCGTCACCGGCTGCTGCTCGAACGTGATCCAGCGCCCATCGGGCGACCAGGCCGGGCTCATGCTGTTGGTCGTCGAGTCCGTGAGCTGACGCCACCGGCTGCCGTCGGCGCGGATCACGTAGATGTGGTCGTCCACACGGGCGTTGTCGGGCCGGCCCTGGAACGCGATCCACTTCCCGTCCGGGGAGAAGGCGGACTGGTAGTATCCACCGGCCGGCGTGGTGGTAAGGCGCACGGGATTCGAGCCGTCGGCGTCCATCAGGTACAGGTCGAGGTGCTTCCCGTCCCGGTCGGATGAGAAGAGGATGCGCGTGCCGTCGGGCGACCAGCCGGGCTGCTCGGAGTTGACGTCCGGCGAGGTGAGCCGCTTGAGGCCAGTCCCGTCGGCGCCAATGGTGTACACGGCGTATTTGCCATCCCGGGTGGACTCGAACACCAGCGTCCTGCCGTCGGGAGACCACGCCGGATTCCAGTATTCAATGACCTTGGGCTTGTCCTGCGCGAGGAGCGTGGCGGCGCTCAACGCCAGCAGGACGAGCGTGCTCGATACCGGACGCATGACGGCGACTCCGTGGCGACGGGAACCCACAATCTTGTGCCGTGGTTGGCGGGCGCGCCTGAATGGAATTGCGCTTTCATGTCCGCCGTTCCGGGCGGCCTTCATTCGCTGCGGCGACCCGTTCGTTCGCTGCGCGGCGTCCGCGGAGGGAACCCAACCGGGGTCTGCGCATATCTAATGATGTATGGCCACCTCGCCTCTCGGTTCGGTCTGGACAGCGCCGCCCCCGGGTTTGCCCGGACTCGAGTGCGGGCGCTCGGAGATCAGGCGACTGCCGCTGGGTGACGATCGCGGCTGGATCGAAGTCCTGCGCGCCAGGCATCAGGGTGTCCGGTTCGCGCCGCACGCGCACGCCGAGTACGCGCTGGGTGTGGCGCTCGATGGCCTGCACGTCCTGGTGGCGCGGGGCGAACAGCAGACCGTGCGGCGCGGGGACGTCATCGTCTTGCCCCCGGAGACGATCCACGCGGTGCGCTCGCCCAACGAGGCGAGCTGGTCGTATCTCATGCTCTATGTGCCGGCCATCGCCCTGCAGGCGCGGTTGGGCACACCGGACACCGTGTGGCGGGGACGCGCCGGACGGGTCGTGCTGCACGAGGACGGGGCATTCGGAGCGCTGCGCGAAATTGGGGAAGCGCTCCTGGCGCCGAGTGGAGAGGGGGCGGCGCCGGCCGCACTGGCGGCGATCGAGCGCTTTGCCCGCGACTGGATGGAGCCCGTCGCGCACTCGGGCGTCGCCACCAGCGCCGACGGCGCGGTCCAGGCGATGCTGTCACTCGTGCGGGATCCGAACACACGGGCGCCGTCGCTGCGATCGGTGTGCGCCGCGTTCGGGATCAGCGTCTTCCAGCTCATCCGCCGGTTCCGGCTAGCGATGGACGCTCCCCCCATCGCGTATCACGTGCAGTGGCGAGCGCGTCGCGCGCGGGACCTCATGCTGGAGACCGGGAGCATCAGCGTGGCGGCGCTCCGGGCCGGCTACAGCGACCAGAGCCACCTCAACCGGCACTTCAAGCGCGTGTTCGGGCTGACGCCGGGCGAGTACCTGCGCGGGGTGCGCGAGGTCGGGCGCATGCGGCCTACTTTGCCGCGATCAGCCTCTCGAACCGCGGATTCCCCCTCAGCGGTTTGAAGATCGGCTCCAGCCGCAGCCACGCCGGCGTCAGGTCCGACGACGGGCTCGAGAGCAGCGGCTCGATCAGCTCAAGCGCCCGCTCGTAGCTGCCGGCCTGGATCAGGATCCGCGCCACCTGGTACCGCACGTACGGCCCGGTGGACGCGTCCAGGCTCGTCTCCCGCATCTTCAGCGACCGCTCGGCGGCCACGATCGCCTCGGCGCGGTGGCCGCCCAGGGCGAGCGCCCGTCCCACCAGCTCCTGGAGCTGCGCCTCCTCGGGGAACTTCTCCAAGCGCGCCTGGAAGTCGGCCAGCGCCGAGTCGCCGTAGGCGCGGGCGCGGGCGGTGTCGCCTAACAGCTTCCACGTCCCGCCGACCTTGAGCCCCCAGTGGCCGCGGTCGCCGTTGAAGTTCTCGGGGCGCAGCGCGACCAACTTCGGCCAGAGCGCCGGATCCAGCGCCCACATCATCTCCTGGTACAGGGCGAAGCGGGCGATCACCGCGGTGGTGTCCGCCCCGGTGCTCAGCGCCTGGTGCACCACCGCCCGGGCGCTGTCGAGGTGGCCGAGCGACAGCCAGGTGGTCGCCTTCTGCTGTACGACGGCGAGGTTGTTGGGCGACAGCGCCAGCGCCACGTCCGCCGCGGCCAGCGCCTGCGGGTAGCGCCGCATGTCGTGGTAGATGTACGCGAGCGCCCGGGCCGTGGAGATCGACCGGGGATCGATCCGCTGCGCCTGCTCGAGATGCGAGAGCGCCTCGTCCCACCGCCCCAACGAGCGCTCGGCGCCGGCGGCCGCGGTGAGCAGCGCGGCGTTGTTGCGATCGGCGCGCAAGCCGGCCTGGAACTGTTCCAGCGCGCCCGAATAGTCCTTGGCCAGGACGCGGAGGTACGTCCCCATCGCCAGCCGCCCCTCGGGCCGGCTGGCCGCGAGACGCAGGGCGCGCTCGGCCGCGTCCTTCGCGCGCGCGACGCCGTCCTCGGTTCTGGTGGCACGGTTGATTTCGCACTCGGCCAGCGCGATCGCCGCCCACGCCTGTGCGAACGTCGTGTCGAGCGTCGCCGCCCGCTGGTAGTGGACCAGCGCCTCCTTGAGGAGCGACACCTCCATGATGCCCATCCCCTGGGTCATCTGCTCGCCCTTCAGGTAGGCATCGTAGGCGTCCAGGCTGCGTGTCGGTCGTTCGGCCAGCCGCTGCCGTTCGCCCGCACCCAGCGCGAGGTCGAGCGCCGAGGCGACCTTGCCGGCGATGTCGGACTGCACCGTGAAGACGTCGGAGATGTCGGCGTCGATCGCGTCGGACCAGGTGCTGGCCGAGGTCGACACCTGGATCAGCTCCGGATTGACGCGCACGCGGCTCCGGCCGCCGGCCACCTTGGACCAGCGCACGGTGCCGGTGAGGAGGTACTCGACCTCGAGCTCCTTGCCGATTTGTCTCGGGTTCTTGGTCGAGTGGCGGTACTGGCCGGCGCTGCTCCGCGCGGTCACCTGCAGGCCCGGGATCCCGGCGAGCTTGCTCCGGACCTCATCGGTCACGCCGTCGGCGAAGTAGTCGTCCTCGGCGGCGCCTTCGTTCTCGAAGGGGAGCACCGCGATCCGGCGCGCGTTGTCGCCGCCATGGGTGGCGCGCCAGATGCCCAGCCCGCCGGCGAGCACCACGACCAGGGCGGCGAGTCCGATCGCCACCGGCCCCATCCGGCGGAATGCCTGACGCGGGCTCCGGCCTCCGGCGGCGACCGCGCCGCTCGCCAGCGTGGGCGCCCGGGCCACCTCGGCGGCCGACGCGAACTGGTCGCCGCTGGTGATCGAGATCGCCTTGGCCAGGTCGGCGGCCGAGGCGAACCGGTCGGCCGGGGTCTTGGCCATGGCCTTGGCGACCGCGGCGGCGAGGGCGGGGGAGACGGCCGGCCGGACGGCGGTGAGCGGGCGCGGCGTCTCGGTCATCACCCGGGCCATGACCGCCTGGGCGCTGGGTCCGCTGAACGGGGGCTCTCCGGCCAGCAGCTCGTACAGGACGCAGCCTAACGCATAGACATCGGTGCGCGCGTCAAGGGTGCGCTCGCCGCTCGCCTGCTCGGGGCTCATGTAGGCGGGCGTCCCGACCGTGACGCCGGTGGCGGTGAGCGACCGCTCCCCGCCCAGCGCGCGGGCGATGCCGAAGTCGGCGACCAGCGCCTGGCCGTCGGAGAGGAGAATGTTCTCGGGCTTGATGTCGCGGTGGATGACGCCGTGGCGGTGCGCGTAGTCGAGCGCCAGCGCTGCCTCACGAACGATCCGGGCGGCCTCCTCGACGGGGAGCTGGGTCTCGCGGGTGAGCCGGTCGCGCAGCGACTCGCCCTCGACGTACGGCATGGTGAACCAGAGCTGGCCGGCGGCTTCGCCGGAGTCGTAGACGCCGAGGATGTGCGGGTGCTGGAGGCGCGCGGCGAGCCGGACTTCCTGCTGGAAGCGCTCGGTGCCGATGGCGGCGGCGAGCTCGGGGAGGACGACCTTGAGGGCGACCGGCCGGTCGTGCTGGAGGTCGTGGGCGAGATAGACCGTGGCCATGCCGCCGCGGCCCAGCTCGCGGTCAACGCGGTACCGGGATGCGAGTGCCGCGCGAAGCTCTTCGAAACGGACGGGCAATGGGGATACGGGTGGAGGACGGCGGAAACGATATCAGGTGCGGGGGGCGGGGGCCAGACCCGTGGCGCCGGGGTTTTCCCGCGTTTGTGAGGGCGACTACTGCCTGACACCCCACATCGTCGAGATCCAGACCGTCCGGACCGCCCGCAGCAGCTCATCCTGCCGGTCCAGGGTACGCGCGTGCGCCACGTACTGGAGCCTGGGCCGGTCGCCGCCAAGGTCGAACCAGGCCCGCACCGTCCGGTCGGTGCCGGTCAGACCCCAGAACAGGACGTCGACGTGGACCTGCGCGCCGGCGGCCTGGAAGTCGCACTCGCTCGCCCGCGGCCCGGTCCATCCCTCGTGGGCCGACGAGGCGCCCGAGGCGAGGATCTGCACCCGCGACCCATCTTCGCCGCGCCACTGGTAGCTCGCGGTGCCGTTCCCCGACGGGGTCGGGGCGCCGAGCGGCTCGAAGTCGGCGGGGAGGGTGATCGTCACCAGCGGCGACTCCATGCGTTTCGTGGGCTCGGACGGCGGCAGGGCGGTGCACGCGTCCAGCGAGTCGGGGCTGAGCGGGGCGGGCGGTCCGCCGGCGGATGGCGGACCGCCGACTTCGTCTTCCAGCGCCACCGACAGGCTGTCGGACGCGGCCGCCGCCTGGGTGCTGTCGGCGCCGCCGGCGCTGGCCCGTCGACAGGAACCCGTGGCGACGAGCGCGAGGGCGAGCGCCGGAAGCACGGCCAGCGTAGTTAGGCGCCGAGTGGCCGCCGGTGTCCGCGTCACTGCGCGAGGCCGGTCAGCCTGGCGCAGCTCCGGGCGGTCCAGCTCTCGCGCAGGGTGGCGCTGCCGCGGAAGGGGCCGGCGTAGGCGAGCAGGGCGACCACGACCATGCCGGTGTGACGGAACGTAGTGTTCCCTCCGAAGTCGTTCACCAGCGCGACGCCGCCGTCGTCGCCGACGGTCCAGAGGCGCACCTCGCGATACTTGCCCGGCTCGGGCGTCGTGAGGCATCCTTCGCGCGGCATCCGCCGGAAGACGGTCGTCAGGTCGGTGAGCACCGTGATGTACGCGTCCGGGGACGCGGTGACCAGCTCGACGGCGTCCACCCGGTCGCCGTCGGCGCCGGCGCCGGCGCGGTCCTGCTCGGAGACCAGGAGCCGGAGCTGCGAGACGCCGGTCTTGTCTCGCAGGGTGGCCACCCATCCCAGGTGCGGGACGTAGGTGAGCGGCGCGGAAACCCTGGGCCGGAGTTCCCTGACCGTGGCGCCGATCTGGATGCCGGGGGCGTAGCGTTGCACCACGGCCTGGACCTGGGCGGGGACGTCGGGGCGGGTGAGGGCGTCGTACGAGCGGAGGCCGAGCCAGGCGAGGGCGAGGCCGAGGATGATGCCTGGGAGGACGAAGGCGCGCATACTATTAGATAGACAGGCATGCCCCGGCGCCGGTTACATCGAACCGACGCCTCCAGTCCGAGCGAGGTATCGCGTGGGAAGCTTCGGGTTTGGCTGGCCAACGAAGTTCCTTCTTGTCTTCGCGATCGTGGCGGCGCTCATCTTGATCGCCGCCTGGCACTGGCGGTGGCTGCGGCGCAAGAGCAGTGCGTCGGCGAGCTGATGCCTGGCTCCGGACGCCCGATGAATCAGCGCGAGTGGCACCAGGCGCGGGAGCAGGCGCTGCAGCGAATGGAGCGCGCCGCGTTGGCGGCGTACATCGGCGGCAGCCTCGGCCTCCTGATCTTCATCACGATCGGCTTGAGCGACGGTGACTGGCGGGTAGTCTGGTCCGCCGTGCTTGGGAGTGCATTGACCGTTCTGCTGGGGTGGCTGGTTCACTGGAAGAGAAGCCAGCTCGCGTCGGCGATCCTCCTGATCAACGCGGCCGCGACTTTGCTGCTGCGCGTCCTGTTGACTGGTTCCTTCATTCCTTTGGTCGGCTTCTTGTTCGTGTATCTGTACTTCGAGGGAATGCGCGGCGCCGTTGACTACGCCGAGCTCGCGAAAGAGCCCCGATGACGGAATTCTGACCGCACTGACACGCTTCCCGCGTGACTCCAGCGACCCTGACGCCCGCGCTCACCGCCCACTGCTGAGCGCCAGCGGCGTGCCGATCACCCGCTTGATCGTCTGGCCGGCGCGCAGCTGCGCGCCCTCATCCAGTCCATTGATCATCGCCAGCTCGGCGAACGGGATGTTCGACGGCAGCAGCGCGTTGAACTGCTGCAGCGACATCGCCCTCGGCGCCGCGTCGATGCGGACGTGCATCGGCTGCACGGCCAGCGCGGTCGGATCCGTGAGGCGGTCGAAGCTGTTGATCGCCCGGCCGAACAGGCCGCTGTAGGAGGCGAACTTGTCCGCGGCGGTGTAGGCCATGATCCGCCACGTGCCGCCGCCGTATTCAATGAACGTCGCGACGCCGTGGATCGACGCCCCCTGGTCGCTCTGCGCGGTGAACTCGCCGGTGAGGGCGCGGTTCCCGTGGATGGTGCTCTGTGACTGGGCACCCGCCTGGAGCCCCTGCTGGCTGAAAAACGCCTTGGCCGCCTCGGCGGCCGTGCCCTGGGCGCCGCGCAGCTCGATCACGGCATCCTGGGCCGCGCTGATGCCGGTCACCGCATCGCTCGCGTTCCGCGTCTTCCAGAAGTCGGGAAACTGGAAGGTGAACCGGAGGTCGGGGTGAATGAAGAGCGCGCCCTGGAAGTAGCCCTCGCGCGGGTTCTCCCCGTAGACCATGCCATCGAGCCGCCGCAGGTACTCCTCGCCGGCGACCCTTCGGGAGGCGAAGTCCTGCGTGGACGCGGACACCAGGCCCTGTACGTCCCTGATCCGGTTCACCGGGCTCGGGTGGGTGGCCTGCCACTCGGGGAGCTTGCCGCCCCCGCTCAGCTGCTGATCGCGCTGGAGCATCTCGAACACGCTGATCATCTCGCGCGTGTCGTACCCATCGGCCAGTGCATAACGAAAGCCGAGCTGGTCGGCCTGGGTCTCGTCGTCCCGGCTGTACTTGAGGAAGAGCAGCCCGACGCCGGCCCCCGCGACCTGGCCGTACTTCGCGATGGCCGGAGACAGCGCGGATCCCAGCCCGAGGCCGAGCGACGCGACCTCCTGCCGGCTGATCTGCTGCACGCTGTGCCGCGCCGCCACGTGCCCGCTCTCGTGACCCAGCACCGAGGCGAGCTGGGCCTCGTTCGTCATGTGGGTCAACAGGCCGCGGGTGATGAAGACGAAGCCGCCCGGGAGCGCGAAGGCGTTCACGGCCGCATCGTCGACCACGTGGAACTCCCAGGGCAGCTTCGGCCGCTCGGTCCGGGCGGCCAGTGTCTGGCCGACGCGATCGACGTACGCCTGGAGGCCGACATCCGGGTACAGGCCCACGCTCGCGGTGACGTCGGCGGCGCCCTGTCGCCCCATGGCGATCTCCTGCGACTCCGACACCAGAGCCAGCTCCCGCTTGCCGGTCACCGGGTTGGTCGCGCAGCTCAGCGCCGCCATCGCGCTCACGAGCGTCGCGGCGCCGGAGAGAAGCCTTCTGGTCGTTCCGTTCATTGGTGCTCCCGGTCGAAAGTCGCAGGTCCGTTCGTGAAGCAGTCTGAAGTCAGGGCGGATCGGCGTCACCGGCCCGCGGCGCTCGCGCGTCAAGTCGGGGGGTCCGCCCGGACGATGTCCACGGGCTGGTACACGGGTTCCTTCGTGGACTCGTGCATCATCACGATGTACGGGCGATCGCCGACGAGCGCGGCCATCCCGCGCGCCTGCTTCGCCTGCCACTCCTCCGTCGTGATCTTCAGCACCGGCTTGGTCGGCTCCATGGCATGCAGACTACGGCTGATCCGGCACGGGAACAATCGGGCGAAGGGAGTAGGGCGCGTCGTCCAAAAGGACTAGTGGATCGAGCCAAGCGACCAGCCACGGAGCGCGCCACCCGCATGGAATCGTTCCGCACGAACGAGGTACGCCATCGGTGCGATGGTCGCGCGCGGGCCCGGGTGCTACTCATGCATCTCGCAGAAACGAACCGCATTCCGGAGGAGACTTCCGTGTCACGTCATCAGAGCCTCACCACGGCCATGGCCGTCCTGCTCTTCGCCTCACCGCTCGCCGCCCAGAACGTGTCGCAGGACGCGTCGGTGCAGAGAGTGGCGCCGGTCACCGTCCCGGCACCGGCCGCCCTGCCCAGCCTGGCCGCCGAGCGCGCGCTCTCGGTCTGGCAGGCGCCGGCCAGCGCCACGTTCAGCCTGAACACGACCGCGACGACCGCCGCGCCCGTCCTGTCGCGGCCCTATGGGCCGACTTCACGCAACACGGCGCTGATGGTCGTTGGTGGAGCCGCGCTGCTCGTGGGCGCGGTCGTCGGCGGCAACTCCGGCACGATCATCATGGTCGGTGGCGGTGTCGTCGGCCTCTACGGCCTCTGGAACTACCTGCAGTAGTTGTTCCCGACTCCCCCGGTCTGGCACGGACCCGCGTACCGCGTCCGTAGCGCCGGGATGACAGAGACGCCCGCTTCGATGTCCGAAGCGGGCGTCCTGCATCTCCTGCCGTCGCCGCCACCTGGGCGGCCGCCGGCCCGTACCCCTCAGCTGTCGAGCAGCGCGCCCACGTGCGCCAGCGCGGGGACGTGGTCGCAGACGAGCTTCACGCAGACGGTGAGCGGCACCGCCAGCACCGCGCCGGGAATCCCCCACATCCAGCTGAAGAAGAGCAGGCCGAGGAAGATCGCCACCGTGTTCACCGGCAGGTTGCGTCCGAGGAGCGTCGGCGTGACGTAGTTGGTCTCCGCCAGGTGCAGGGCGAGGAAGGCCGCGGGCGCGAGCAGCGCGCGCGCCGGCTGGTCGACGGTGACCAGCGCCGCGCCCGTGATGATGGCGGCGGTGACGACCGGTCCCAGGTAGGGCACGAAGTTGAGCACCGCGGCGATCCCGCCCCAGAGCAGGGGGCTGGGCACACCCACCGCCCAGAGCGCCAGCGCGGTCAGGGCGCCGACGCTCGCGTTGACCGCGACCACCGTCACCAGAAAGCGCGATGCCGCGATCTCGATCGCGCCGAGCAGGTGCTCGCGGCGCGTCAGCTCGTCCCCTCCCGGGAGCAGCCCGGCGAGTTTCCGGCGCACGAGCGGTCCGTTGGCAAGGAGGAAGAAGGTCAGAAAGACCACGGTGAGCACCGTGGGGATGACCGCGGCCGTCTCGGACAGCCGGGCGAAGAGGCTGGGCGACGCCAGCTGCACTGTCGCGGGCGCGTCGGCCGCGGCCGGCGCCGCGGCCTGCTGCATCCGGTTCGCCGATCGCACGAGGGCCGTGATCGGGGTCGCGAGGCGCCGGACCCTCGTCTCGAGCTTCCGCATCGTCTCGGGCGCCGACGCGACCCACTCGCTCGCGGGTGAGGCGACGAGGGCCACCGCGCCGAGGGCGCCACCGAGGGCGCCGAAGACGACCAGTGCCGCCGCCAGGCGCTCGGGAATCCGCTTGCTGTGCAGCCAGCGAACGGGCGAGCTGAGCATCAGCGTGAGGAGGAGCGCGATCACCACCGGCAGCACGACCGCCCGGCCCAGCTTGAGCGAGGCGATGACCATCAGCGTGACGATGGCGATGGAAATCGCCGTCGGCGCCCGGCTGGCCTCCGGCGCCGCCGTCGGCGGCGCGTCAGTCCTGATTGCCGTCACCTGACCACCTGTCCTACGCGGCCACCGGCGGCAGCTCGACGATCTCGAGCCAGTAGCGGCCGAGCACGTTCATCGCTTCCACCAGTCCCGAGAAGGTGACCGGCTTGGTGATGAAGGAGTTCACGCCCAGCTTGTAGCTGCGGATGATGTCCTCGTCGAGCCCTGAGGTGGAGAGCACCACCACCGGAATGTCGACCAGCGCCGGGTCGCCCTTGATCACCTTGAGGGCCTCGCGCCCATCCAGCTTCGGCATGTTCAGGTCCAGCAGGATCAAGCCGGGACGCGGGGCCTTCCCGGTCTCGCCCGCGAACTCTCCGCGCTGGTAGAGGTAGTCGAGCAGCTGTTCGCCGTCCTCGACGAATCGAATGGAGTTCGAGATGTGCGCGCCTTCCAGGGCCTGCTGGGTGAGCATCCGGTCGTCCTCATCATCGTCGCAGATGAGAATCGTGATCGGGATCTTGTTTTCGCTTTGCATCATTGGCTGAATCCTGGTATTGCGTGCGTGACCGGCAAGTTGACCGTGAATGTCGCGCCCTCGCCGGCAATGCTCGTCGCGGCGATCGTGCCGCCGTGCCGCTCGACGATCTTTCGGCAAATCGCAAGGCCAATGCCGGAGCCTTCGTACACCGACCGGCCGTGGAGTCGTTCGAACATCTTGAAGATCTTCTCCGCATATTCCGCGTTGAACCCGATCCCGTTGTCGGTCACGCTGATCGTGCAGTACTGGCCGCCGGGACCGGGGCTCGAACAGCTGAGCCGGACTGCCGGCGGTCTGTCCTTTCGGCGGTACTTGAGCGCGTTGCCGAGCAGGTTCTGCAGCAGCTGGCGCATCTGGAGCGCATCGGCATCGATCACCGGAAGTGCCCCGACCTCGACCCGGCCGCCCACGTCCGCGATGGACGTCTCGAGGTCTGCGATGACCTCCCGGGCGATCTGGGCGAGGTCCGTCGCGGCGAACGGGTGGATGCGCGTGGCCACCTGCGCGTACGCCAGCAAGTCATTGATCAGGGTTCGCATGCGGGCGGCCGCACTGAGCATGCGATCGAGATCCTTGTGTGCCCCGCCTTCCAGCGCCGGACCCGCGGACATGCTCAGCCGGTCGCCGAACGAGAGGATCTTGCGCAACGGCTCCTGCAGGTCATGGGACACGACGGACGCGAACTCGTCCAATGCCGCGTTCGAACGCTGCAGCTCCCGGCGCTGCTCCGCCAGGCGCCGTTCCGTGATGCGGCGTTCGGTGACGTCCTCGATCGCCAGCAGGATGATCCGCGGCAGGTTCGGTCCCTGCGACACGAGCCGGGCGTTGAGGAGCATGATCTTGCGGCCGATCCCCGGAAACACGTGGTCGACGTCGAAGTCATCCAGTTGCGCCTCGAGCGGGAGCTTGTCGCGCAACATCTCGCGGAGGGGTGCAATGTCCCACTGGCCGTCGCCGAGCGCGAACAGGACCTCGCCGATCGTGTCCCGGGATGCGACCCGGAAGGTGCGAAAGAAGGCGCGATTCGCCTGCGTGACGCGGAACTCGGCGTCGAGGACGAGGAGTGGCTCCCGGACGGTATCGACAATGTCGAGGAGCAGCCGCTGGGCGGCGGGGATATAGGCCGCCCCCACGTCAGGAACGGGCGGGGAGGACGTCGGGCTGTAGCTCTCCAGGTACGTCACCGCCTGCTCCTCGGACGAGGGGATCGGGGATTGACTCAGGTACGCGCCGACGGGGTACATCGGCCACTGGAGGACACTACCGCCCCGCATGGCCGGCGCGCCATCGCACGAACGTGCCATGCCGCGGGGGACGCCGGCTCGACCCAACGCCTGGCGGGGCTATTGATGGAACGGGGCAGAAGGGTCAGATTTGCGTCCAGTCTCACTCACGCGTCCAGCGCCCATGCCTGCCAGCGAAGCGATCACGGTCGCCATCATCGATGACAATCGCCTGGTGCGCGAGGCGCTCACGGCGATGCTCAACAAGCTCACCGACGTGCGCGTGATCGCCTCGGCCAGCTCCGACACGGCCCTGCCTGCCGGGGCGCATCCGCACGTGCTCCTGCTCGACGTGGGGCTGCGCGACCAGGACAGCCTGGGCGTGGCCGCCACGCTCAAAGAGCAGCATCCCGACGCCAAGATCATCGTCATGGATCTCCTCCCGGTGAACGAGGAGATCGTGGAGTTCGTGAA
This sequence comes from Gemmatimonadaceae bacterium, assembly GCA_041483735.1. Classification (GTDB taxonomy): domain Bacteria; phylum Gemmatimonadota; class Gemmatimonadetes; order Gemmatimonadales; family Gemmatimonadaceae; genus JBGPGH01. The sequence goes on from JBGPGH010000009.1 coordinate 51,487, forward strand.
CGCCGGGGTCTCGGGGTTCGCCCTGAAGGACGCCACCTTCGACGAGTTCGTCGGGACGATCCGGTCGGTGGCGGCCGGCGAGAAGGTGCTGCCGCCCCGCATGACCGAGTCGCTCTTCTCCCAGATCGCCCGGGAGGCCGACGCCAGGTTGGGCGCGCACGTGATCGACGATGTGCGCATGACGAAGCGCGAGCGCGAGGTGATCGAGTTGATCGGCGAAGGGCTGAGCAACAAGGAGATCGCCCAGCGGCTGAACATCGCGACCCATACCGTCAAGAGTCACGTCCGCAACGTCATGGAGAAACTGGCGTTGCACACGCGGTTGCAGATCGCCGCGTATTCCCACCGCGAGGGCCCGGCCTAGCACCACGCCGGCCCGCCGCCCGGCCGATCGCCGGGGCGCAGCGTCCAGCTACCTCAAGTAGCGTACGCCCTCTTTCATCCGTTCGTGCGATGGGTGGTCCTCGCGACCATCCCTACTGTTCGTGTTGTGCTTCCCGGTCCTGAAGAGCCCCGGAGGCGCTGCGCTCACACCATCGCTGCGTGAGCCGGTACGTCCCCCTCTTCACAGCCACCTGCACGACGGAGAGCACATGTCGAGATCGCGTTACACGGCGCTGCTGGCCCTGGGCCTGGCGGCGTGCAGCACCGGCGCGGCGAAGGAAGTGTCGAAGGGCGGCGGCGAGGGCAACGACGCCGGCGGTACCACGGCCAGTGCCCGGACGCTCCCCAGCGGCACGCGCATCGATGCGACCACCCGGACGGCGCTGTCGTCGCGCACCAACAAGTCCGGTGAGAGGCTGAGCGCGACCGTCAGCGGTGACGTGAGAGACGCCCGCGGCGGCGTGGTGATCCCATCGGGATCGGTGGTGACGCTGACGATCGACAAGCTGGAACCCGGCAGCGCGCAGATCCGCCCCGAGGGACGGCTGTCGCTGATCGTCAATTCCGTGTCGGTGGACGGCCAGTCGTACCCGCTGACCGCGACGCTGGATGCGGTGCCACATCAGCTCAAGGGGCGTGGCGTCACGTCCGATGAAGCGCTGCGAATCGGCGCCGGGACGGCGATCGGCGCGGCCGCCGGCCAGGTAATCGGGAAGGACACCAAGAGCACCGTCATCGGTGGCGCGATCGGTGCCGTGGCGGGCACCGCCGTGGCGGCCCGCTATGCGTACCGCGACGTGATCGTTCCGGCCGGCACGCCGATCGTGCTCACGCTCGGGCAGTCCCTGCGCGTCCCGCGATAGGGTGCCGCCGTCCGGCGCTTTCCACCACACAGTCACACCTCGTCCGCGATGCGGCGACTCAAGGAGAAGGGCACAATGCTGATGACACTGGTGATCGTCCTGCTCGCCCTCTGGGCGCTGGGTCTGGTGACCTCGTACACGATGGGCGGACTGATTCACATCCTGCTGGTCGTGGCGGTGGTGGTGGTGCTGGTTCGGGTCATTCAAGGGCGCAAGATCGCCTAACTGGGAGAATCAAGTGAACGCAATCAAGGGAATGGCGATCGTGGCGATCGCGGCCGGCGTCGCCGGACTGGCCTACGGCGGGTTCACGTACACGAGGGAAACCCACGAGGCGCAGATCGGCCCGCTCGAGCTGACGGTGAAGGACCAGCGCACGGTGAACGTGCCCGTCTGGGCCGGCGTATGCGCGATCGTGATCGGCACCGCCCTCCTGCTCGTTCCGGCTGGAAAGCAGAACGCGCTCCTCCGGTCGTAGTCCCCCTTTCACGCACCCCCAGCGAGGCATGTCATGCACGCACGCACTGTGTCTTCGACCCTCCGCGGCCCGATCGGCATCGGGATACTCGTCCTGATCGCGCTGCTGGTCTCCGCCTGCGCGGGCTACAGCAAGAAGGGGCAGGGCGCGGTCATCGGCGCCGGCGTCGGCGCCGGTGTCGGCGCGGTGGTCGGTAACCAGACCGGTTCCACCGCGCGGGGGGCGATCATCGGCGCGGTGGTCGGCGGCGTCGCCGGCACGATCATCGGCAACCAGATGGATCAGCAGGCGAAGGAGCTCAAACAGAGCATTCCCGGCGCGACGATCGAGCGCGTCGGCGAAGGCATCACGGTGACGTTCGCCTCGGGCCTCCTGTACGACTTCGATTCCGACCAGATCCGCACGGAGTCGGCGAGCAACCTGCGCAATCTCGCGGCCAGCCTCGGCAAGTTCCCGAATACCGACCTCCTGATCGTCGGGCACACCGACGCCACGGGAGCGCTCTCGTACAACCAGAGCCTCTCGCAACGGCGCGCGAGCGCCGCGTCGGACTACCTCACCTCGCAGGGCGTGAGCGCGGGCCGGCTGCGCACCGCGGGGCGCGGCGAGTCCGAGCCGGTCGCCACGAACGGCACCGAGTCCGGCAGGCAGCTGAACCGGCGCGTGGAAATCGCGATCTACGCGAACGCGACCGCCAGGAAGTCCGCCGGCAACTGATCCCGATCCTGATTGACCGGGGGGGAGGGCCCGAACGGAACCTCTCCCCGATTCGTCTCACCTCTCCCGAGCGCATCCCATGGGTTTCTTCACGCGGCTGATCACCTTCCTCACGCTTGGCTCCGCCCGGCCGATCCGGCGCCTCGCCGCGTACTACGGCGTGCTCGCGATAGTCGGCTTCCTCCTCTTCTATTTCCTTCCGGGCTTCGACGGCCTGCTGTCGGGTGAGCGGCTGAGCCAGCTCGCCAATACGCCGTCGCTGCTGCAGGACGGGCTCGCCACCGGCCAGGTGCTGGCGCCGGCCGTCGGTCTCGCGCCGCGCCTCGCGTTCGGTCTGAGCACCGCGTTCGTGCTGCTCAGCACGCTGGCGCTGATGCTGCCGGTGACCTGGGTCTACATGTCGGCCCGCTCGGGACAGGGGCACAACCAGTCGGTGGTGCAGGCGTTGATCGTGCTGCCGATGATCGTCGCCGGCATCGTGCTGGTGGTGAGCAACTCCCTGGCCCTGGCGTTCAGCCTTGGCGGGGTCGTCGCCGCCGTCCGGTTCCGCACGAACCTGAGCGACACGCGCGACGTGGTCTTCATCTTCCTGTCGATCGCGATCGGTTTCGCGGCCGGCGTGCAGGTGATCATGGTCGCGCTGATGCTCTCGGTCATCTTCAACTTCGTGCTCGTCCTGATCTGGCGGTACGATTTCGGCCGCGCCGTTCTCGAGCCGACGGCCGGTTCGCAATGGGCCGAGCCGCTCCACGATCTGGCCGGGAAAGATCACGGCGGCAACACCGTGCCCGACCGCGACCTCGTGATTGCCCTGACGCCCACCAAGGTGGAGGCGCTGGCCGAGCGGTTCGAACGCGTGAAGCTCCTGATGGGATCGAAGGGAAAAAAGCCGCGGTTCGACGCGGTCGTCTCGGTGACGACCAGCAAGCTCGGCGACGCGCAGAAACACGTCGGGCGGGCGCTGGACGAAGTCACCAAGCGGTGGAAGCTCGACGAGGTCGTCACCAACACGGGCAAGCCGTCGGAGCTCTACTATCTCGTCCGCACCCGGAAGTCGGTGAGTCGCGATGCGATCCTCACCGCGATTCGCGCCAGCGGCAACGGCGACATCGACAGTGCCGAAGTCGAGATCGGAGACGCGCTCGCCAAGGAGGCGGGCGAGCGCCGCCAGGAGCGGAAGAAGCAGGAGCAGCCGGCATGATCGGGGCGCGTCGCGTCGGATCGCTGGCCCTGTGCCTGTTCGCGGCAGCGGCCTGCCGGGCTTCCCGGGACGACCTGTCCGCGGTGATGGGCAGCCCGACCGCGGTCGCGCGCGCGGCGCGCCTGGAACGGGCGCGCGCGGACAGCACGGTCGCCCGCACGGCGCCGCTCGCGCGATGGCTGCTCCCCCACGCGCTCCAGGAAATCTCGGGACTGACCCTGACGAGCGACGGCCGGATGCTGGTGCACGACGATGAGGTCGGCCAGGTCTGGGAGCTCGACTATCGTCGCGGGGTGCTGGTGAAGCGCTTCTCCCTCGGCAAGGGGTCCGTGAAGGGCGATTTCGAAGGGATCGCGGTCGCCCACGACGAATTGTTCCTGCTCGCCAGCAACGGCAAGCTCTACGAGTTCCACGAGGGCGCGAACGGCGCGCACGTCGACTACCTGGTGCACGACACCGGGCTGGCACGGGAGTGCGAGTTCGAGGGCGTCACGTTCGATCCCGCGATCAACTCGCTGGTCCTCGCCTGCAAGCGGGTCCTCAACGAGGAATTCCGCGACGCGCTCGTCCTCTACCGCTGGAGCCTGACGAGCGGGAGCGGCGCCCGGCTGTCGCGGCTGACGGTTCCCCTCGCCGGCGTCATTGGCGCGAACGGCTGGAAGACCCTGCACCCCTCCGACATCAGCATCGATCCGCTGACGGGCAACTACGTGCTGGTCGCGTCGGAGGAGAAGGCGCTGATCGCGATCACGCCGGCGGGCGAGCCGGTGTTCGCGCGGCCGCTGCCCCCCCGGCACCACCAGGCCGAAGGTATCGCGATCACGAAAGACAGCCTGCTCATCGTCAGCGACGAGGCCCGGGACATGCCCGCCATCATCACGCTCTACCGGTGGCCATGATGCGCCGCATCCTCCGTTCGGCCTGCGCCTCGATTTGCGCCGCGGCGATCGCGATGGCCTGGCCGGTGCCGGTGATGGCGCAGCAGGTGGGCGCCGCGCTCCCGCCCGCCGGCGCGTCTCCGGCGCGGGCCGAGAGCGTCACCGTCGCCGCCGGCGCTCGCTACCAGGCGGGGGCGCTGCACCGCTGGTTCGGCGGCAGTACCTATCGAGACCTCTGGACCATGCCGATGCGGGTACCGGTGCTGGACTGGCACACGTACGCCGGCGGCCTCCACCCGACGAAGGTCGGGGGCGGGATGCAGACCAAGTCGCTCCGCTTCGAGAAGGCCGGCGGCTCCGAGTACGTCTTCCGCCTGTCCGACAAGGCGACCAACAGCGCGCCGCCCCTGCTCAGGAACACGCCGGTGGTCCGCCTCTTCCAGGATGAAGTGAGCGCGCTGCACCCGGCGGCGGCGCAGCTCTCGGCGCCGATCATCGAAGCCAGCGGCGTCCTGCATCCCACGGCGGTGCTGGTGGTCATGGCCGATGACTCGACGCTCGGCGAGTTTGACGCCGTGTTCGCGGGGCAGCTCGGCATGATCGAGGAGTATCCCAACGTCCCGAAGGATGGGCCGGGATTTGGCGGTGCGACGAAGATCATCGACAGCCCGGAGCTGCTCCACCTGCTCGACAGCGACGCACGGCAGCACATCGACGCGCCCGCGTTCCTCACCGCCCGCCTCACCGACTTCCTGATCAACGACAACGACCGTCACGCCGGCAACTGGAAATGGGCCCGCCTGCCATCCGGATCCCGGACGCAGTGGGAGCCGATCGCCCGCGACCGGGACCACGCGTTCATCTCCTACAACGGCGTGCTCATGCGGCTCGCCCTGCTGGTGAGTCCGACGTTCGTGTCGTTCGGCGACGAGCCGAGCGTCGCGGGGCTCACCTGGCCGCGAGGCTTCGACGCCCGGCTGCTGGCTGGCCTCGAGCGGCCGGTGTGGGATTCGGTCGCCCGGGCCCTGCAGACGCGGATCACCGACCCGGTGATCGACGCCGCGGTGCACGCGTTGCCGGTCGAATACAGCGCGTCGGCGCCGGTCATGGCGGAGGCGCTGAGGCGCCGGCGTGCCGCGCTGCCTGACGCCGCAGGCGAGTACTACCGCATGCTCGCGGCCCGGGTGGTGGTGCACGGCACCGATGCGGCGGATCGCGTGGTGGTCACGCGCGCGAGGGACCGGTTCGTCGACGTCCGCGTCGAGTCCGGCGGCGAGCCCTTCTTCTCGCGACGGTTCGACGCGCGGGAGACCTCGGAGATCGTCGTGTACCTGCACGATGGCGACGACACCGCCCTTGTGACCGGCCGCGCCCACGAGAGCATCACGGTCCGGATCGTCGGCGGGAACGGCACCAACACGTTCATCGACTCGTCCACGGTGTCCGGCCACGGGCATCCCACGCACTTCTACGATGCCGGAACGGTCGGCGGGGTGTCGTACGGGCTGGACACGCTGTTCGAGCGGCGGCCCTGGGAGCGCAAGAACGGCGAGCTGGCTCCGCCGGGTCCCGACAACGGCGCCGGCTACGCGCCACTCGCCGGCATCACCCTCAACCGCCGCACGGGTATCACGCCGCGCATCGGCGTCGTCCGGTACGGCTATGGATTCGCGCACCGCCCGTACGCCTGGATGGCGGCCGCCCAGGGCGAGTACGCGATGGGATTCCAGGGCGTCCGGGTCGGGCTGTCCGCGGACAGACGGCTGGAGTCGTCGCCGCTCCACTTCACGGCCCTGGCGAGGATGTCCGATCTCGAGGTCGTGAACTTCAGCGGCTTCGGCAACGCGACCATCGACTCCGGCGGCGCCAACACGTACTTCGAAGTGCGCCAGCGGGAGTGGCTGCTCCATCCCGCGCTCGCCCTCGCGGTGGGGTCGAGGATGGACTTGTCGCTCGGACCGGTGGTCCGGCACACGGAAACCGACAGCGCGCGCAGCAGGTACCTGTCGGCGACCCGTCCCTACGGGTTCGGCACGTTCGATCAGGTGGGCCTCCAGCTCGGGGCGCGGTACGAATGGCGCTCCCTGCACGTCGACGAGGAACACACCCACCACCGGGTTCTCGTGGAACTCACCGGGCGCTGGGTCCCGGCCGTGATGAGCGTGCGCGCGCCCTTCGGCGCCGCCGGGCTCACCCTGGGTACCTCGATGACGCTGCCCATCCCGGCGCATCCGTTCCTGGTGATGCGCGCGGGCGGCACGAAGCTCTATGGCAACTTCCCCTTCCAGGATGCGGCGACCATCGGCGGTGAGGGGACCACGCGCTACATGGACACGCAGCGGTATGCGGGCGACGCGTCTCTCTATGGCACGTCGGAGGTGCGGATCCCCGTGGCGCGCTTCCATCTGCTCATTCCGGTGCGCGTCGGGATCCTCGGACTCGCGGAGTCCGGCCGCGTGTACGACGGCGGCCGCTCGCCAGGCGGGTGGCACGCGCGGACCGGCGAGGGCATCTGGTTCGGACGCGGCGATGCGTCATCCGTCATCACCCTCACCCGCACCACGGAACCCGGCCACGCCGGCATACACCTCAGGCTCGGGCTCAACTTCTAGTTCTGCTGCCCGCGGTCCGAGCGGTCTCCCGTCCCACCTCCAGGATTCAGCATGCGGCTCGCCCCCTGCTCCATTTCGCTCGTTATGCTCTCGGCCGTGGCGTGCATGCCGGCGGTCAATCTGACTCCTCCACCGGCCGCGTCGCCCGCGCCGGTCGTCGCGCTGAGCGGCGCGTCGGTGCTCCTGGGCGTCGGAGACATCGCCAGCTGCACGCAGGTGCTGAGCATGGGCACCGCCAAGCTGGTCGACAGTGTGTTGCGCGCGGACAGCATCGCCAAGGTGGACGACGCGGTCTTCACCCTGGGCGACAATGCCTATCAATCGGGCACGGCGGCCGAGTTCGCCAACTGTTTCGCGCCGACGTGGGGCGATCCGAACAAGCGGATCATGAAGAACCTGCACGTGGCAGCCGGCAACCATGAGTACTACTCTCCCTCCGCGGGCCCCTACTACAAGTACTTCGGCGCGAAGGCCGGCCCGGCCGGCGAGGGCTACTACAGCTACGACGTGGGCCGGTGGCACGTGATCGTCGTCAACAGTGAGCTCATCGTGAACCCGGTCTTCACGGATGCCGACCGCAAGAAGCAGATGGACTGGGTGGGTGCCGATCTGCTGTCGCACAAGACGCTGTGCACGGTGGCTTACTGGCATCATCCCCGGTTCAGTTCGGGGTGGCACGGCGGCGACCGAAAGCTCGTCCCGATCTGGCAGCTGCTGTATGACAATGGGGTGGATCTCGTGTTGAACGGCCACGATCACGACTACGAGCGCTTCTCGCCGATGACTTCCGAGGGCGTCGCCGACACGACCAGGGGCATTACGCAGATCGTCGCGGGGACGGGCGGTGAGCAGCTGCGCGGATTCAGCGGCATCGAGAGCAACAGTCTCTATCGGATCGAGGGCCGCGCGGGCGTGTTGATGCTCACCCTTGGCGCCGCCGAGTACCGGTCCGCGTTTCTCGAGGTCGGCGGGCGGATCTGGGACCAGAGCGGCGGGAAATGCCACTGAGGCCCGCGGCGGCCTCGGGGGCCGCTGCCTGCCGGCGAGGCCGGGCCGGCTGAGGGTCGCCGCGCGGCCTATTGTGGCCAGTTCGGACTGGCCAGGTCGATCCGCCAGACTGGCCCGGAGTACATCGGGCCCTGGAAGCGCACGAACGCGGGGACCTGGTCGGTCACGATCCAGACATCGCTGTTCGGCGGCGCCCTGCGCGCGATCGTGGCGAAGAAGCGGAGCAGCGCCCCCAGCCTGGGCTTGAGCACAATGTGCAGCGCCGCCTCCTCATGCGTGCCGAGCAGCACGTGCCCGGTGCCCGCGGGCGCCAGCTCGAGCCGGATGATGCGCGGCTTGGGCGTGAACGCCACGATGTGCACGGTCTCGGGCGTGTTCGCGGCCAGGTTCTTCGCGATCGTGACCACCATGCCGTTGTAGACGTCGGGCGGGAGCTCGAGCGTACCCGCGTACGTCGTCTCCTCGCCCTCGTCGTGCGACCTGGTCCTGACGACGTACGCGCCGGAGCGCGCCATCGTCACCTCGAGATCCGCCGGGAATGCCGGCCCGCTCTGCACGAGGTGGTAGGCCTGCAGGGTGAAAACGTCGCGCTGCGTGAAGGTGACCGTTTCCTCGAACACCGAATTGGCGAAGTGAAACACCATTCGGCTTTCGATTCCGTCCTCCTTGACGAGCTGGAGGAGGTCGCCGTGCGCCAGGAACGCGCCGGCCGCCGTGCGCAGCTCGAGGAAGCCGTGCACGGTGCCCTCGGCGTACCGCACCGGCATCGCGGCCGACGCGGCACGCCGCACGGCCGGCGGGGCCGCGGCGGATGACATCGCGCACGTCCAGAGGAGGAGCGGCACCATCAGGATGGCGCCGCCGATCGCGATGCGGATATGGATCTTCCTCGTGCCGGTCGACATCGACGTCCTCGCGGTTGTTAGAACACCCCCAAATCTCGGCGAAAGGCCCGGCGACGTCTCTCCCACGACCTGACTAGTCCTCGTGTGCGAGTGACCCACGCGCTCGGGGGAGACCGCGGCCCCCCGGGCGCGAGTCGCCGCATACCCCGGGCGAGGCGGTCCGTCCGTCGTCAGGCATACCTACCTTTTCAGCTAATCGTGCGATGGGTGCGCGGAGGGGCGCGGGCTACCATTGGTGACAGTAGTCCAAGGCACTGACGCACCGGGTGAGTCGGGGACACCCTCCCCACAGCCGCCCTCACGCAGGATTGCAGGAGGAGCACCTCATGATCAGCATCACGCGGAATCCGACCCCTCGAGTGCTGTCCGCCGCGAAGTCCCGCGCGACCGTCCTCGCCACGCTCGCCCTGGCAGTCACCACGGCATGCGGTGGAATCGGCGTCGAGCCGGAGGTCGTGTCGTTGTCGCCCGCGCTGGCGAGCATTACCGTGACGCCGAACGCCACCATGGCCACCTCGTCGACGCAGCAGATGATCGCCGTCGGTCGCGACGCGTCGGGGCAGATCGTCATGATGTCGCCGACATGGTCCGTCGTGGCCCAGGGTGGCACGGTAGACGCCACCGGCCTGTTCACGTCCGGCGCGGTGTCGGGCACGTTCACCAACACGGTGCGCGCGAGCAGCGGCGGCATGTCCGGATTCGCGACGGTCATCGTGACGTCGGCGGCGGTGGCCACCGTGTTGGTGACTCCAAACCCCCTGGTTCTCGCGGCCGGTTCCTCGGTGCGGCTCTCGGCCACTGGGATAGACGACCGCGGCATCACCAGCATCGTGACGCCCCAGTGGTACGTCGTCGGTGGCGGCGGCAGCATCAATCTCAACACCGGGCTGTTCACCGCCGGCGCGGACACCGGGACGTTCCGCAACACCATCAGGGCGGGCGTCGGCTCGCTCACGGGTTCGGCGACCGTGACCGTGACCGCCCCCGTCATCGCCCAGCGGTAGCCGGCGGGCGCCGGGGCCGGACACTTCGTCCGGTCGCCGGCCGGCCCTGCCTCCCGCTTCACCCCCCCTGGAGACTCACATGTCAGTCAGAGCGATCGCGATCGGCGCAGCGCCGGCCGCCCTGCGCGCCGCTTCCTTCCGTTCCCGCGTCCCGATGCGCGTGCCGGGCCTGCCGCGCCTGCCGCGTTTTGGGTGGGCCGCCGAGTACGAAGCGAGCGGGGAGTGGCCGGGAGCGGTCGAGGCTGACGTGTTTCGCGGCGACGTCCGCACGATCCATCGCACGACCTGACTACTCCAACTGCGCGCGCGTTGCCCCTCCTTTTTCAGCCAATCGAGCGATGGGGATTCGGGGCGCCCGTGCCCAGTGTTCAGAAGAACGGCTCGACGAAGACCGGGAACATCTTCCCTAACGAACGTCTCACGCAGGTTGCAGAGGAGCACTACATGAACCGAATCACGCAGAACGGACTCGGGCACGCGCAGTCCCAGACGGGATTCCGCGCCCGGGCCCTCGTCACCCTGACCCTGGCCGCGCTGGCCATATCGGCGTGCCACGGGAGCGGAGTTGCCGGGCCAGTCACGCCAGGCGCCCTGGCGAAGATCACCGTGACGCCGAACGCGACGATGGCGTCGGCCTCCACGCAACAGATGGTCGCCGTCGGCCGCGATGCCGCTGGACGCACCGTCGCCATTACGCCCGTCTGGTCGGTCGTCGCCAGTGGCGGCACCGTGAGCGCTACCGGCCTGTTCACCGCGGGTGCGGTGTCCGGCACGTTCACCAACACCGTCCGGGCGACCGGCGGCGGCATGTCGGGTTATGCGACCATGATCGTCACGCGCGGTGCGCTGGCGAGCATCAAGGTGACGCCCGGTTCGGTCTCCATGGGCAGCACCTCCACGCAGCAGTTCGTGGCCGTCGGGAAGGACGCGACGGGCAACCCCTTCGCGATCGCGCCCGTCTGGTCGGTCGTCGCGGGCGGTGGCAGCATCAATGCCTCCGGTCTCTTCACCGCCGGCGCGGTGGCGGGAACGTTCAACAACACCGTCAAGGCCACCTCCGGCGCGATCTCGACTACGGCGAGCGTGACCGTGACCGCGGGCGCCCCGCCGCCGCCGATCACGACGCTCGGCGCGGCCGCACTCAACGGGATCATGGCCGGCACGGCCGTCACCTGCATCACCGGCGGCCTCATTTCCGCCAACGTCAGCATCAGCCCGGGCAACACGATTAACGGCTTCGGCCCGTGCGTGATTACCGGCGTACAGCACCTGGCCGACGCGACCGCGGCGCAGGGTCAGCTTGACCTCACAACCGCGTACGACAATCTGGCCTTGCTGCCGTGCCCGCCCGCGAACGCAATAGTGGCCGACCTTGGCGGAACGACCATGCCGGCCGGTGTCTACTGCACCGCGAGCACCATTGGCGTGACCGGTACGCTGACGCTGAATGGCGGTGGCGATGCCAACGCGACCTTCGTCTTCCAGGCCGGAAGCGGGCTGACGACGGCCGGCGACATCGTCCTGATCAACGGCGCGCAGGCCAGGAACGTGTACTGGCAGGTCGGCACGTCGGCCACGATCGGCACGGCGTCGAAGTGGCAGGGCAACATCCTTGCCCTGACGAGCATCACGATGGTGGACAACGCAACCCTGCTCGGCCGCGCCCTGGCGCGGAACGGCGCGGTCACGATGGGTACCAACAACGTGATCACCCTGCCGTAACGGCCGGCGGGAGCCGGGGCCGGACACCTGTCCGGTTCCGGCGGCAGTTCCGCGGGCGCATTCGATCGGCGGCGGCCACCGGATTTTGACGGTGGCCGTCGTCGCGCATATGGTACCCGCGCCCCCGGCGCTGCATCTTGCTGGGAGGTCCGCCTTCGTTCACCCGTCGGACCAGCACCGTTCTGACCCTCCCGTCCATGACCCCCGACTCGCCCCAGCGTACCCCGCCCGGTCTCCTCGTCTTCCCCCAGCGTCCGGCACGGCGCCGGCTCGCGGTCGCGCTCGTCGCCGTGGTGCTGATCCTCTTCATCATCCCGATCGCGGCCCGCCGCTGGACCGACTTCCTCTGGTACCGCGAGATCGGCTTCGAGCGCGTCTTCCTCCTGAAGATCGTCGCCCAGTGGACACTCGCCCTCACCACCGGCCTGATCACGTTCGCGCTGCTGTATTCGAACGGCCGGCTGGCGCTCCGCGGCCTGGAGGTCAACGAGGTGCCGCTCTTCGACCGGTTCCGCGCCGGCCGCCTGACGCGGGAAACCTTCCTCGAGCGCCTCGCCCAGCTGCTGATGCCGCTCGCCGCCGCCGTGCTCGCCTTCCTCATGGCGGTCACCGCCGGCACCGGGTGGCGGTCGCTCGTCCAGTTCCACTACCGCTCGCCCTTCGGCGTGGTCGACCCGATATTCGGGCGCGACATCTCGTACTACGTCTTCACGATCCCGATGCTGGAGAACGTGCTCGCCTTCGCCAGCGCGGCCCTGATGCTGTCGCTGGTGGCGATCGCCATCCCGATCTACGTCATGCGCGGCGCCCTTGGCGTGCAGGCGTTACGGCTGCGCGTGGAGCCGATGGCCCGGGTGCACCTGTCGGTGCTCGCCGCCGCCGTGGTGGCGCTCTCCGGCGTGCGCACGCTGCTGGTCACGGTGCCATCGATCCTCTACTCGCAGCACGGGCCGCTGCAGGGCGCGAGCTACACCGACCTCCACGTCACCCTCCCCGCGCTCCGGATCATGGGAGGCGTGGCCATCCTGGCCGGCGCCTGGCTGCTCTGGGGCGCGTGGCGCGGGAGCGTCGTCCGCGGCGCGGCGATCGCGCTGGGCGGATACCTGGTGCTGAACATCCTGGCGGTGGGGATCGTCCCCTCGTCGTTCCAGCGGCTGGTGGTCCAGCCCAACGAGCTGGACCGCGAGGCGCCGCAGATCAAGAACTACATCGACGGCACCCGCAAGGCCTGGGGGATCGACAGCGTCGACCGGCGCGAGCTCGAAACCACCCAGCGCCTCACGATGCAGTCGCTCCAGGCCAACCGCGCCACGATCGACAACGTCCGCCTCTGGGACCGCGCCCCGCTCCTCCAGACGTTCGGGCAGATCCAGGCGATCCGCACCTACTATGACTTCGTCGCCGTCGACGACGACCGGTACCGCCTGGGCGGCGAGCTGCGCCAGGTCCTGCTCTCGGCGCGCGAGCTGGACCCGACCTCGCTGCCGACGCGCACGTTCGTCAACGAGCACCTCACCTTCACCCACGGGATGGGGCTCACGTTAGGGCCGTCGAACCAGGTGACCCCCGAGGGGCTCCCGGTCCTCTGGATGAAAGACCTGCCGCCGGCGGCGACGATCGCGATGAAGGTGACGCGGCCGGAGATCTACTTCGGCGAGATGGGCGGCGAGTTCGTCCTCGCGCCCACGAAGCAGAAGGAGTTCGACTACCCGGCCGGCGAGGGTGACGCCGCCGTCTATTCCACCTACGACGGGCGCGATGGCGTCGACGTCGGCTCGTTCGTGCGCCGCCTGCTGTTCGCCTTCCGTTTCCAGTCGCTGAACATCGTCCTCTCGTCGGACCTCACGCCGAAAACCCGCGTCCTCTTCCACCGGAACATCCGGGAACGGGCCGAGCTCGCGCTCCCGTTCGTGCGCTTCGACAACGACCCGTACCTGGTGGTGACCGACAGCGGGCGCCTGAAGTGGATCCTCGACGCGTACACGACCACCGACCGGTATCCGTACGCGCAGCAGATGGCCGATGGCACGAACTACATGCGCAACAGCGTGAAGGTCGTGATCGACGCCTACGACGGTGACGTCCGCGCCTACCTGTCGGACCCCGGCGACCCGATGATCCGGACGCTGTCGCGGATCTATCCCGGGCTGTTGCGGCCGCTGGCCGAGCTGCCCGCCGACCTGCGCTCGCACCTCAGGTACCCGATCGACCTCTTCAACGCCCAGACGCAGCTCTACGCCACCTTCCACATGACCGACCCGGAGACCTTTTATCACCGGGAAGACCAGTGGCAGGTGCCGGTGAGCCAGGTCAAGAGCGACGAGGAAGGGAGCAGCGTCGGGTTCATGCGGCACATCGTCATGCGGCTGCCCGGCGAGCGCGACCCGGAGTTCATCCTCATGCGCCCGTTCACGCCGCGGCAGAAGGACAACCTGGCGGCCTGGATGGTGGCGCGGAACGACGGCGAGCACTACGGCAAGCTGGTTGCCTATCGATTCCCGCGGCAGAGCCTCGTCTTCGGCCCCACCCAGATCGTCAACCGGATCAACCAGAACACCGACGTCTCGCAGCAGGTCACGCTCTGGGACCAGCGCGGCTCGGAGGTGATCCGGGGTGAGCTGCTGGTGATCCCGATCGAGGGGTCGCTCCTGTACGTCCAGCCGCTATACCTGCGCGCCGAGGGCGGGAAAATCCCCGAGCTGAAGCGGGTGATCGTGGCGCACGAGGGGCAGGTGGCGATGGAGGCGACGCTCGAGCTGGGCCTCCAGCGTCTGTTCGGCGGATCCCTCGGCGCCGCGGCGTCGCCGCTCGCGGCGGCCGGCTCGGAGGAGACAGGGACCGCACCGGCCGCCGCTGCCTCAGGTTCGGTCGGGTTGATCCTGCAGGCGGTGCAGCACTACGAGAAGGCGCGCGCCGCCCAGCGTGCCGACGACTGGGCGACGTACGGGTCGGAGATGCAGAAGCTGGGCGAGGTGCTGCAGAAGATGAACGCGCAGCCGGCGGCGAAGAAGCCGTAGGGGGCAGCGGTCGGCGGTCGGCGATCAGGGGTCAGCGGTCAGCGGTCGGACCGATCTCATCCTGGTGGATGAGGCGCACGGTGTCGCCGACCAGTACGCGGCCGGCGCGAAGCGCGGCGGCGTTGAGCGCGAGACGCCCGCCGAAGCGGCGCCCGATGTCCTTGAGGACGGCCGGATCGCGCTCGAGGGTATCCGGGTCAACGGTAGTCATGGGGCAGCGCGGGCGCAGCGAGTGGAGGAACACGATCGCCTCCCCGATCGCCAGCCCGCCGCCCGGCCAGCGGGTCTCGGCCATCCCCTCGACTCCGTTGATGAGGATGTTCGGGCGGAGGCGGCGGATGTCGCGGCCGAACGCCCGCACCGCGCCGTCGGTCGCGACCAGGAGCGGGAGGACGTCGAACCGCTCGGAGCTGTCGTCCGGCTCCAGCCAGGCATCATCGCCGGCGGCCTGTCTCACGAGCGCAAGCGCCGCCGGCGAGTCCCACGGGTGTCCGTTCACGAGGGCCACGCCATCAGGTGACAGCGAGCCCCGGAGGCCGAGCAGCCGGTGATGGCGCCGGGAGGTACGGACGCCCTCCGGGCCCCGGACGTGGACGATGCGGTCGCCGGGGATCCCCTCCGGGGCGAGCTGCGCCTCCGTGAGGGGCTCGCCGGCGAGCGACTTCACCGGGTAGCGCCAGAGCCCGCCGATCGAGTACGTCACGCGGCGCGTGTCCCGGGATGAGTCCAGCGCGCGCGGACGCGTCGCAGGAAGCGCGTCCGCCGCCGCCGCATCTCGCGCACGGTCGCCGGCGGGGCGTCGGTGGGCCCGTGCTTCGCCGACCACAGGATGATGTCCACGAGCACCGGAGCCAGGTCCATCCCCTTTGCGGTGAGGCGATACACGAACCGGCGGGCATCGGTGCGGTCGCGGCGCTTTGTGAGCAGCCCGGAGGACTCCAGTCGATCGAGGCGGTCGCTGAGGATGTTGCTGGCGATCCCCTCACCGGCACGCAGAAAGCCGTTGAAGGTGCGCAGTCCGGTGAACATCAGGTCGCGCACGATCAGCAGGGACCATGGGTCGCCCAGCTGTTCCAGCGCGATGCTGATAGGGCAGCCGGACCGGGCCGCCCGCGATGACCGTTGTGGCACGCTGCCCCTCCGGAATGTCACTTGCGGAATGCAAGCAAACTAGCAGCGTGGTCCCCGGTGCGCAACCGGCCACGTTATCTAGCCGCTCATCGCCCTGGCGTGGCGCGCCCCGGCCTGGCCGCCCCGGCCGCCGGCGCGCGCCCGGCGGCCATGCGCCGCCAGGCAGTGCCGCACGAGGACCGGGGAAACAAGCAGGGCCGGGTGTTACCCCGGCCCTCTTCCTCCCGCTGTCGCGTCGGACTCAGTTACCGTGCGGGCCGTCCGGAGCCGAGCTGTCGATCACTTTGCGCAGCTCCTTGATGTCCGCCGGCTTCCCCATCGCGAACTGGTCGTGCAGCATCCGATGCATCGGGCACAGCTTGACGAGGTTCGCGAGGCTCTGCTGCACCAGCGCCGGGCTGGGAGCCGGTGCGGACTTCAGGATCACCAGCTGGCCGGGCCTGCTGGCCGACACCGGGACGAACTCCTCCCGCGTGTTCCCGCGCAGCGCGAGCATCAGCCTGGCGTGGATCTTCGCGAGCCGATCGATCGCTTCCTTGTCGGTCGCCGGCCGGCTCTCGAAATGCCCGGGCGCCACGGCCTTCCCGTGCGTCTCCACCCAGTAGTTGACGACGAGCGCGTCCCGCATCGCCTGGTGGTCCTTGCAGAACTCGGTGGTGACGGTGGCGCCGCGGGCCACCGCGTCGGTCGCCTGGCCGAAAGCCGGCGTGGCCAGCGCGGCCCCCAGGACGAGCGTCGAAAGTGCGAGCGTGGTGCGTTTCATGTGGAGTCCTCCTCTGTGCGTCGTGCGTCGTGGAGCCGGGTATCCGCTTCGATTCCGCCATGGAGAAGGGCAACCTCGGTGCCAGTCGGGCGACCGGAGCCAGGCACTTGCGGCACAACGGGTTGACCTGTGCGGGGGAGGGCCGGCGGTCGGCGCCGGGTCGCCTCTCGCCCCGGCAAGTGGGGCAAATGCCCCGGAGCCCTCAACTCTCGAGCTGGTACTTCTCGAGACGGTAGCGCAGGGTGTCGCGGGACAAGCCGAGCAGCTCGGCGGCGCGGCTCTTGTTGCCGCGCGTCTGCTCCAGCGCCTGACGAATGAGGTCTTTCTCCAGTTGCTCGAGGTCGATCCCGCCCGCCGGGAGCCGGTACCCGGGTTCGAGGTCCAGCGCGCGGGCGCCGGGCTTCAGCTCGTCAGGCAGGTGGTCGGGGATGATCTCGGTGCCCTCCTCGAGGATGATCGCCCGCTCGATCACGTTGCGGAGCTCGCGCACGTTGCCCGGCCAGGCGTAGCGCTCGAGCATCGCCAGCGCCGCCTTCGACAGCGACCGGGCGGGGCGGCGCAGGTTGGTGGTCATCTGCTCGACGAAGAACCGGGCGAGGGGCTCCACGTCCTCCGGCCGCTCGCGCAGGGGCGCGATGGTGATCGGGACGACGTTCAGGCGGAAGAACAGGTCGCGGCGAAACCCGCCGTCGCGCACCGCCGCCTCGAGGTCGCGGTTGGTGGAGGCGATGATCCGGACGTCGACGGTGATGTCGCGGACGCCGCCCACGCGCTTGAAGGTGCGCGTCTCGAGGAACCGGAGCAGCTTGGCCTGGGAGCCGGGGGCGAGGTCGCCGATCTCGTCGAGCAGCACGGTGCCGCCGTCCCCCAGCTCGAGCAGCCCGCGCTTGCGCTCGCGCGCGTCGGTGAAGGCGCCCTTCTCGTAGCCGAACAGCTCGGACTCGATCAGCGTCTCCGGCAGCGCCGTGCAGTTGATGTCGAGAAAAGCCGACTCGGCGCGCGGACTCTGCGCATGGATCGCCCGGGCGATCACCTCCTTGCCCACGCCGCTCTCGCCACGCAGCAGCACGGTGCCCGAGTCGCTCGCCGCGACCTTCCCGATCATCTCCACCACGCGCTGCATCTGCGCGGACCGGCCGACGATCTCCACGCCGGCGATCTGCCACCCGGTCTGCCGGCGCAAGGCGGAGACGGTCCGTTTCAGCTTCCGCGTTTCCAGCCCCTTCTCCAGCGTGATCAGCACCTCTTCCAGCTTGGGCGGCTTCTCGAGGAAGTGGTGCGCGCCGGCCTTCACCGCCTGGACGGCGGTCGCGATGTCGCCGTGCGCGCTGAGCAGAATGGCGACCGTGTCCGGGTCGGCTTCGAGGAACTCCTTCAGGAGATCCATGCCGGTGCCGTCGGGCAGCTTGAGATCGAGGAGCACCGCGTCGGGCGGCGCCTCCTGAAACGCCGTGCGCGCCGCGACCACGCTCTCGGCCGTGGTGACGCGATATCCCGCCTCACCCAGGTGCTC
Organism: Gemmatimonadaceae bacterium; assembly: GCA_041483735.1. Classification (GTDB taxonomy): domain Bacteria; phylum Gemmatimonadota; class Gemmatimonadetes; order Gemmatimonadales; family Gemmatimonadaceae; genus JBGPGH01. Next base: position 69,683 of record JBGPGH010000009.1, read on the forward strand.
CTCCAGCCAGACGCGGATCAGGTATTCGTCGTCGACCACCAACACGCGCGCCTTGCTCATGCCCTGGGTTCTCCTGAATGCGCGACGGGCAGCGTCACGACGAACGTCGCTCCGCCGCCTGGCGTCTCCTCATATAGTAGCGAGCCGCCGTGCCCCGTCGCGATCTGTCGCGAGATGGGAAGGCCGAGTCCGGTGCCCTCGGGCTTCGAGGTGAAGAAGGGGCGGAAGATCTTGTCGCGCAGCTCGACGGGGACGCCGGCGCCGGTGTCTACGACGCGGATCACCACGCCGCCATCCTGCCGGCGCAGCTGCACGCGCAGCCGGCCGCCCCGCGGCAGGGCCTCGATCCCGTTCAGCATCAGGTTGACGAGCAGCTGGACCATGAGCTCGGGATCGACGCTGACCATTGCACCGGCGGGGGCGCTCTCCACGTCGATCCCGATACCCGCCGCTTCGCCGCGTGGCCGGACCACGCGCTCGGCGCGCTCCACCAGGAGGCCGGCGTCGACCACCACCTCCCGCAGCTCCGGCGGACGCGCGTACCGCAGCAACTGGGCGGTGGTGGTCGCGATGCGCCGCAGCTGGCGCTCCGCCTCGGCGAGCAGCGGACGCGCGGTGTCGTCAGGCGGCAGGCGGCGGGCGGCGAGCTCGATGGCGCCAAGCACGCCGGTGAGGGGATTGCGGATCTCGTGCGCGACGCCGCTCGCCAGCTCGCCCACCGTGGCGAGCTGCTGGGCCCGCTCCAGCTCCTGGGCGTGCAGCCGCTCCACTTCGGTGCGCGACTGGCGCAGGTCGTCGGCCATCCGGTTGAACGACTCGACGAGCAGCCCCACTTCGTTCCCCCCGGAGTGGCGGATCGGCTGCCAGGTGCCGCTCTGTCCCAGCTGCTGGGCCGCGGCGGCGACCTGCCGCAGCGGTTCGCCGATGAAGCGCGCGGCGAGGACGGCGGTGAGGACGATCAGCGCGACGAGCAGTGCGGTCCCCAACGCCGCGGCGTCGCGGAGCCGCGCGATCGGCGCCAGCGCCTCTTCGAGCGGCAGCCCGGCGACGTAGATCCAGCTGGTGCCGGGCACCGGCGCGGCGGCGATGCGGAACGCGCGGGCGCCAATGTCGGTGCGGAGCAGCGTCGAGGAATCCGTCGGGCTGGCCGACACGGTGACGCGCAGCACCTCGGCTGCCTCCGAGTCGGCCACGTACACGGGGAGTCCGCCGCGGTCGTGGATCGCCGATACGATGCCACCGAGCATGTGCCCGGGGATGGCGAAGAGCCGGCCGAAGTCCTCCGCGCGCACGTGCCCCTCCAGCCAGCCGCGGCCCCCGGCCGGCGTCCCCAGGACGTACGCGACCACCCGGCCGTCCAGGTGATGAATGGACAAGTCCGTCGTACGCCAGTCGGCGGCCGGCACGCGCTCCGGCCAATGCGGCGCCGCGTCGCGGAGGGCCACGCTCGCCAGGATGCGCCCATCGGCTCCGATCAGCCGCAATCCATCGAACACACCATCCTCGGGCAGGCTGTGCCGGAGGAGAGCGCCGAGTTGAGTCGACGACCGGGTCGCGCCGGCCTCGTCAGGCAACTGTCCGGTAATCGTCCGGAGCAGCAGCCGCTGGCGGGCGATCTCGGTGGCCAGGTGCATCGCCTGGCGCTGCGTGGCATCCCGGAGCGCCACTTCGGCCTGCTCGGTGACCACTTCCCGGCTCACCAGAAAGCCCACCGTGATGGCGGCAACGAGGGGGATCGCGCCGAATGCGAGCAGCGCGACCAGCAGCTGGGCGCTGAGCCCGAACTTCACGCCCGATTGGCCCGTCACCCGGTGTCCGATGAGGCAGGTGGAGTACTGGGGCAATTGCCCCAGACGGAGGGGGAATTTCTCTCGCGGATCTCCCGGCAAAGATGGAGCGGGCCGGGAGCTTCGGACAGGTCGCTTGCGGCACAAGGAGTTACCTCGGCCGCCGCCCCCGTCCCGGGATGGCTCGGGCGTTGCCAGAAGGGAGGGAGACGGCCACTGCAGCACATCAGACCGGAGACCATCTAATGAAGGGACTGCTCGATAGCAGGATCATCGGCCACCTCCTGGTCGCGGCCGGGCTGCTGGCCGGTGGCGCGGCCCACGCCGCGGCGCAGGCGGCCACGTCCGATACCCTGCGGCTGGCCGATGCGCTCGCCCGCGCTCGTGAGGCGAACCCGATGCTGCTGGCGGCGCGTTTCGGCGCCGCCGCCGCGTCCGCGCGGATTTCGCAGGCGGGCGCGCTGCCCGATCCACAGCTGCAGTTCGGGCTCATGAACCGGATGGCCTCCGACCTCCGGTCGACCATGGACCCGATGACGATGAACCAGGTGCAGGTGATGCAGATGCTCCCCTGGCCGGGAAAGCTCGGTGGCGCGCGCAGCGCGGCCCGGCACTCGGCGGCGGCGGCGAGCGCGGACGCCGACGAGCAGGCGCGGATGCTCGAGGCGCAGGTGCGGATGGCCTACAACGACGCCGCCTGGATGGACCGCGCCATCGACGCGATGGGCCGGACGCAGGAGCTGTTGCGCGGATTCCTCGAGGTCAGCACCGCCATGTACTCGGTGGGCTCGGGCATCCAGCAGGACGTGCTGCGCGCGCAGGTGGAAGTCGCGCGGATGGGCGAAGAGATCGCCCGCATGCGGCAGGACCGGATCGCGGCGGTGGTGCGGCTCAACGCGCTGATGGGACGGGACGCGACGATCGAGGTCGGACCACTCGTGCTCGCGTCGCTGGACGCGCCGGAACTTCCCGCCACTGACTCGCTCCTTGCCTGGGCGCGAACGGACCGGCCGGCGCTGCGGGCGAGCGCGGAGCGGGTCGCCGCGGCGCAGGCGTCCTTGTCGGCGGCGCGGCGCGAGATCTACCCCGATTTCCAGGTCGGCTTCCAGTACCAGCAGCGGCCCGAGTTCCCGACGATGGTCAGCCTGATGGTGGGCGTGAACCTGCCGGTCTTCGCCGGCGCCAGGCAGCTGGCGATGCGGCAGGAAGCGGCGGCGATGCGCGAGATGGCGGTGGCCGAGCAGCGCAGTGTGCATAACGAGACAGTGGCCCGGATCGTCGAGACGCGGGCCCGCGCCGAGCGTGACCGCGCCCTGGTCCGGTTGTACCGCGGCGGCATCCTGCCGCAGGCGCGGGGCGCCGTGCAGGCCGCCCTCGCGAGCTACCGGACGGGACGGGTGAGCTTCATGCAGCTCGTCGACAACCAGATGACCGTGACCCGATACGAGACCGAGAGCATCCGCCTCACGGCGGACTACAACCAGGCGGTGGGCGAGCTGCAGGCGCTGGTGGGCCGGCCGCTCGCCGCCGGACAGGAGATGCGTCAATGACCCGACAGGTGGCGATGCTCGCGATGGGCCTGCTGGTGGCGACAGCCGCCTGCGGTCGCGACCCGGACACTCAGGATCTGGGCGGGATGACTCCAGAGGAGCACGCGCGGATGGGGGCCGGCGGGCCGGCGGCTGACAGCGGGGACACGCGGGTACACGTGACGCTCACCGCGGCGCAGGCCCGCGCCATCGGCGTCACCTATGTCACCGTCCAGCGGGGCCGGTTGTACCGCCAGGTGCGTACGGTGGGCCAGATCGTGCCCGCCGAGCCGTCTCTCACCGACATCACTCCCAAGGTCGACGGCTTCGTCGAGCAGCTGTTCGTGGACGCGACCGGGGTGGCGGTGCGGCGCGGCCAGCCGCTGCTGACGCTCTACAGTCCGATGCTCGTGACGGCACAGCAGGAATTGCTCACCGCGCGACAGCTCGCCGCCTCGATCGACTCCAGCGACGCCGAGTCGTGGCGCAACGCGCAGGCGCTGCTCGCCGCGGCCCGCCGTCGTCTCGCCTGGTGGGACGTCCCCGCCGAGCAGGTCGAGCGGCTCGAGCGGACGGGAACGGTGACCAAGACCCTGACGCTGACCGCGCCCTTCGACGGCGTGGTGCTGGAGAAGATGGTCGTGGCGGGCCAGGGGGTCATGCCCGGAATGAAGCTCTACCGGCTGGCCGACCTCGCCACCGTGTGGGTCGAGGGTGAGGTGTTCGAGCAGGACCTGGCCGCGGTCCGGCTCGGGACGCCGGCGCGGGTCGAGATCGCCGCCTATCCGGGCCGGTCGTTCACGGGACGGGTGAGTTTCGTGAACCCGGTGGTGGACGAGCAGAGTCGCGCGGCGCGGGTGCGCGTCGTCCTCCCCAATCCGGGAGGCGTCCTGCGGCCCGGGATGTACGCCACGCTGTACGTCGATGTCCGGCTGGGCGCCGACGCGCTCAGCCTGCCGAGCGATGCGATCGTCATGACCGGCGAGCGCAACCTCGTGTTCGTCGCCCGCGCCGACGGCACGCTGGAAGCGAGGCCGGTGACGCTCGGCGCCCGGGCCGGCGACCGCGTGCAGGTGCTGGACGGGGTGATGGCGGGAGAGCGGGTGGCGGCCTCGGCCAACTTCCTGATCGACGCGGAATCGCGACTGGGGACGGGCAAGTCGATGGACGGCATGCCGGGAATGCAGCCATGATCGGCTTCGTCATCTCCTGGTCGCTGCGCAACCGCGTGCTGGTCCTGCTCGCGGCCGCGGCGCTGGCCGTCGCGGGCGTGTGGGCGATGCGCTCGACGCCGGTCGATGCCATCCCCGATCTCTCGGACGTGCAGGTCGTGATCGAGACCGAGTTCAGCGAGCAGGCGCCGCAGATCGTGGAAGACCAGGTGACCTACGCCATCTCGTCCGAGATGCTGAAGGTGCCGGGGGCGCGGGTGGTGCGCGGCTTCTCCTTCTTCGGCCAGTCGCTGGTCTACGTGATCTTCGAGGACGGGACGGATCTCTACTGGGCCCGGTCGCGGGTGCTCGAGTACCTGAACGGCCTCCGCCGCCGGCTGCCCCCCGGCGTCGAGCCCACGCTCGGCCCCGACGCGACCGGTGTGGGCTGGGTGTTCGAGTACACGCTGGAGAGCGACTCGCTCGACCTCGCGCGGCTGCGCAGCCTGCAGGACTGGTACATCCGCTACCAGCTCACGGCGATCCCGGGTGTGTCGGAGGTGGCGAGCCTGGGCGGGTTCGTGAAGCAGTACCAGGTGGAGGTGGACCCGGAGCGGTTGCGGGCATTCCGGATCCCGGTGCAGAAGGTGGTGCAGGCGCTCGGGATGCATAACGCGGACATCGGCGCGCGGGTCGTCGAGATGGGGGGCCGGGAGTACATGATCCGCGGCCTCGGGTACCTGCGCACCGAGGACGACATCCGGAGCGTCACCGTGGGCTCGACGATGAACGGGACGCCGATCCGGGTCGGGGATGTCGCGACCGTCCAGGTGGGGCCGGCACCGCGCCGCGGGGCCGCCGACCTGAACGGGACCGGCGAGGTGGTGACCGGCATCGTGATCGTCCGGTTCGGGAGCGACGCGCTCCGCACCATCGACGCCATCAAGGCCCGGGTGGCCGAGATCCAGCGCGGCCTGCCGGCGGGCGTGCGGCTGCGTCCGGTGTACGACCGCTCCGACCTGATCCGCGGCGCGGTGGGCACGCTGCGGGAGAAGCTGATCGAGGAATCCCTGATCGTCGCCCTCGTCGCCGTCCTGTTCCTGCTGCACTTCCGCTCGGCGCTGGTCGCGATCGTGACCCTGCCGCTCGGGATTCTGATTTCGTTCCTCGTCATGCGCGGGATCGGCGTGAGCGCCAACATCATGAGCCTCGGCGGCATCGCCATCGCGATCGGGGCGATGGTGGACGCCGCGATCGTGATGATCGAGAACATGCACAAGCACCTGGAACGCGACGAAGGCCGGTCCCGATGGGACGTCGTCCGCGACAGCGCGCTGCAAGTCGGCCCGCCGCTCTTCTTCTCGCTCCTCATCATCACGGTGTCGTTCCTCCCGGTGTTCTCGCTCGAGCAGCAGGAGGGCCGGCTGTTCAAGCCGCTGGCGTTCACGAAGACCTTCGCCATGGCCGGCGCCGCACTGCTCTCGATCACCGTGGTCCCGGTGCTGATGGGCTACCTGGTGCGCGGCCGGATCCGCCCGCAGGACGCGAATCCCATCAACCGGTGGACCATGCGATGGTATCGGCCGGTGATCGCGATGGTGCTCCGGCATCCCTGGCGGGTACTCGTGGCCGGGGCGATCGTGCTGGCCGCCACCGCCTTCCCGTGGAGCCGGCTGGGCAGCGAGTTCATGCCGCCGCTCAACGAGGGCTCGCTGTTGTTCATGCCGACCACGGTCCCCGGCGTGTCGATCGCCCAGGCGCGCTCGATCATGCGCTACCAGGACAGCGTGCTGGCCTCGTTCCCCGAGGTGAAGGCCGTCCTGGGCAAGGCCGGCCGGGCCAACACCGCCACCGATCCCGCCCCGCTCGACATGTACGAGACGACCGTCATCCTCAAGCCCGAGGGCGAATGGCGGCCGGGGATGAGCTACCCGAAGCTGGTGGGCGAGATGGACCGGGCGGTCCGCATGCCGGGCGTCACCAACGCCTGGACGATGCCTATCAAGAACCGCATCGACATGCTGGCCACCGGCGTGCGGACACCGGTCGGCATCAAGGTGTACGGACCCAACCTGGACACCCTGCAGCAGCTGGGGGAACGTCTCGAGCGGATCGTCCAGGATGTACCGGGCACGCGCAATGTCTTCGCCGAGCGGAACGTGTCCGGGTATTACGTCGACGTGGACGTGGACCGGGCGGCGGCGGCGCGCTACGGACTCAACGCCGGTGACATCCACGACGTGATCATGGCGACCGCCGGCGGGCTGACGGCCGCGACCACCGTCGAGGGGCGGGAGCGCTACGAGGTGAACGTGCGCTATCCCCGCGAGCTGCGCGACGACCTGATGAAGCTCGCGCGCATCACGATCCCCACCATGGGCGGCGCGCAGATTCCCCTGGGGCAGGTGGCGACGGTGAAGGTGGTGCGCGGGCCCATGGGAGTGAAGACGGAGAACGCGTTCCCCGTCACCACCGTGTACGTGGACATCGAGGGGAGCGACATCGGGAGCTACGTCCGCGGCGCACAGCGCGCGGTGGCGAGCCGCCTCACCCTGCCCCAGGGGTACACCATGACCTGGAGCGGACAGTTCGAGTCCATGGAACGGGTGCGGGAGAAGCTGCGGCTGGTCATCCCGGTGACGCTGGGGCTCATCTTCCTGCTCCTCTACCTCAACTTCCGGAGCGTCGGCGAGTCGCTGATCGTCATGCTGGCCCTGCCGTTCGCGTTGGTGGGCGGCGTCTGGTCGATCTGGGCGTCAGGCTACAACACCAGTGTCGCCGTGTGGGTCGGGTTCATCGCCCTCGCCGGGGTGGCGGCCGAGACCGGCGTGGTGATGATCATGTACCTGGACCAGTCGTTCCGGCAGCGGCTGCAAGCCGGCCGGCTCAACGACCGGGCGGATGTCGCGGAGGCCGTGGCCGAGGGGGCCGTCGAACGGCTGCGGCCGGTGCTGATGACGGTGACGGCGATCACCGCCGGCCTCGCGCCGATTCTGTGGGGCGGGGGCACCGGCGCCGACGTCATGAAGCGGATCGCCGCGCCGATGGTCGGCGGGATGGTGACGGCGACGCTGCTCACGCTGGTCGCGATTCCGGCGCTGTACTTCCTCTGGCGGAGCCGGCAGGTGGAGCGGCGCGAACGCGCCGCCGCGGACACCCCGACGCTTTCCACTCGTCCGGCGAGGCCTGCCCGCGTCGCGGCGTCTTGACAGGACCGCGCGGTACCGCGAAGCTCTCCGATCACCAATCCGGGGTTGCCGATGCCGCGCGTCGCCTGCCGCGTCCTGTCCGCGATCGTTCTGTCAGGCGCCGCGATGCACGCGGCCGCCGCGCAACGCCCCGACCGGGCCGCGCTGGCGGCCAGGGTCGACACGCTCGCCCGGGCCGCGATCGCCAACGAGAAGATCCCCGGCCTGTCGATCGCGGTGGTCCGCGGCACCGACACGATCGTGATGCGCGGCTGGGGGTTCGCCGACCTGGAGCACCAGGTGCCGGCCGGCCCGGAGACGGTCTACCGCATCGGCTCGATCACCAAGCAGTTCACCGCGCTCTCCATCCTCCAGCTGGCCGAGCAGGGCAAGTTGAGCCTCGATGATTCGCTGCAGCGCTTCGTGCCCGGGTTTCCCACGCCGGGGCGGCGGGTCACCATCCGCCACCTGCTGACCCACACGTCAGGCATCCCGAGCTACACGTCGATCGGCTACGCCTGGCGGAGCAAGATGCGGCTGGATATGCCGCACGACAGCCTGCTGGCGCTGGTCCGCGACCGCGCCCCCGACTTCGCACCCGGCGAGCGCTTTCTCTACGACAACACCGGCTACTACCTGCTCGGCATGGTGATCGAGGCCGTGTCGGGCCAGTCGTACGCGCAGTACCTCGCGCAGCACGTGTTCGGGCCGCTCAAGCTGACCAGCACCAGCTACTGCGACACCCGGCCGGTGATCGCCCATCGCGCGCAGGGCTATCAGACCGACTCGTCAGGCACAGCCGTGAACGCCGACTTCATCAGCATGACCCAGCCGTTCGCCGCGGGATCGCTCTGCTCGACGGTGCAGGACCTGGTGACCTGGCAGCGGGCCCTGGCCGGCGACCGGCTGCTGCGCGCCGGCGGCTACGTGACGATGAGCACGCCGGGCCGGCTCAACAACGGCAGCGCCACCGGCTACGGATTCGGGCTGGGCGTCAACGACGTGAGCGGGCACCGCCACATCGGTCACAGCGGCGGGATCAACGGATTCAGTTCGATGCTGAGCGGCTATCCGGACGACAGCCTGATCATCGTCGTCCTCGCCAACAACGATGGCGCCAACCCCGGTCGCGTCGCGCAGCGGATCGCGCGGGCCGCGTTCGGGATCGCCGAGCCGGCGGTGCGCGACCTCCCGGTGACCGCGGCCGAGCGGGCGCGGTTCGCCGGCACGTACCGGCTGAGCGACGAGCTCTCTCTCAAGGTATTCACGCAGGGCGACAGCCTGATGGCCCAGGCGACAGGGCAGGGCGCCTGGAAACTCCTGTCGCAGGGTGGCGGGGTCTTCCTCGCGGGGTTCGATCCCGACGTGCGGATCGTCTTCGAAATGGGCGGCGAACGGGCGTCGGCGCTCACGTGGTACCAGGGCGCGCCGCGCCGGGCACCGCGCATCCAGTGACGGTGAGCGGCGAACGCGCCGGGGCCGCCGCGTGGCCGGGCCGCGGCGTGTGGCTGACCGTCGCGCTGCTGGCGGCGATCGGCGTGCTGGCGGCGTCGCTGCGGGTGGCCTTTCCCGGGGACCTCTCCATCCGCGCCGAGCCGGTGCGGGAACGATTGATGGCGGCGCTGTCGGTGAACGATCCCCTGCTGTCGGAGCGGCCGGCGCAGCTGGCCCGGTTCGAGGAGCGATACGCCTCACACCGCCTGGCGACGCTGCTGCACGTCGTCCCCGGCGGCCTCTTCCTCCTGTTCGCCCCGCTCCAGCTCTCGTCGCGGATCCGGAACCGGCACATCCGGCTGCACCGGTGGTCGGGACGGGTGCTCATTGGCCTGGCGTTCGTCGCCGCCGGGAGCGCGCTGTATTTCGCAATGCTCATGCCGTTCGGCGGGGCCGTAGAGATGGCCATGATCCCGGTGATCGCGGCCCTCTTCCTCGGCTCGATCGCCAGGGCGTATCTCGCGATCCGGGCGAAGGATGTCGTGAGGCATCGCGAGTGGATGGTCCGGGCGCTGGCGGTCGCGCTGAGCATCTCGGTGATCCGGCTGATCGCGCCGGTCACGGAAGTACTCCTGGTACCGCGCGGCGTGCATCCGCCGGAACTGTTGATGGTGTCCATGATCGCCGGGTGGGTGCTGATGGTGGTGGCGACGGAACTCTGGATCCGGGGGACGCGGCGGACGGCGAGCGCGATGGCGGGGATGCCGGCTGCGGACGTGGCCGGGTGAGGCGTTGTCGATAGGCGCGGGAGAGCCGGGCGCGCATCAGCCGGCCCCGAGCCACGGAAAGTCTCACGGCTGGAACGCGGAAACACGCGGAGGGGCGCGGATTTCCGCGGATAAAGCAGAACGCCTGAAGTCGAAACAAAGAAAAAGAAGACACCTTGCGATACACGACACCCGCCTGTCGTCCCGGACCCGGCACGCACGGCACAGCGAAACTCCGCTCGCTTCCGCGCAATCCGCGCCCCCCGCCGTAAGACCCTGCGCCGCCACCAAAGCCAGCCTCGCGCCCACGAACGCGGCCGAGCCCGCACGCCTCACGCCGCCCGGCGCGCGTCCTGTCCCTCGACGACCGGACCGTCACTCCCGCCGCCGCTGCCGCCGCGACGGTCCACCGGTCCGCGCCGGCGCCGCCAGACCCACCAGGCCCCACCCAGGACGAGCGCCATCGGCAACCCGACCCCCGACATCGCGATCATCCCCGCCACCAGCGCCACGAACCGGCGCCACGCCTCGCGGAACGCGTTGGACATCGCCCCCGGGTTCGGCTGGTCGCTGATGATCGGAACCGGCTCGTGCACGTTCACCGTGAGGGTGCTGATCGACGTCCGGGTGCGGAGGTAGCGCAGCCGTCCCTCGTAGCGCTCGATCTCCTCGCGCACGCGCGCCAGCTCGTGCTCCACCTCAAGGACGTCGCGCAGCCGCCCCGTCCGGGTGGCGAGCAGCGCGATCAACCGCTCCTCCAGCCGGTGCGCGTTCCCCACCCGCGCCTGGACGTCGACGAATTCCTCCCCGACGTCCTCGGCCTGCACGTTCACCGACTCCACCTTGCCCAGCGGCGTGAGGCCGGACACGGCATCATCGAACCGCGCCGAGGGGAGCCGGATCTCGAGACTCGCCGAGCGGAGCTGGTGCCTGCCGCCCTGCATGGACGTGTTGGCCACGAAGCCGCCCACTCGTGAGGCGAGCAGCCGGACCCGCTCGATGGCGGTGTCGAGCGAATCGACCTCGACATTGGCCTGTCCGGTCCGGATGATCATGCTCGGCAGGATCGCGGCCGCGCTGGGGGTCCGGAACCCGCTCTCCGGTCCGTCCCCTTCGCCAGGCGCCGCGGCCAGATCCGTCGACGCCTCCCGGCCGGCGGCGTCGCGACGAGCCACGGCGAAGCTCTGCCCCCGGGTCTCGACCTTTCCGAGTGAGGCGGCGGGCACAGGTTCGTTCCCGGCTTTGGAATCCGGCAGCGCGGGGCTGGCGTCGAACTGTCCGCAGGCGGCGATCGCGGCGGCCAGGGTCAGCAGCAGGATGGGAGCGGCGGATCGATTGGCGCGCATGAGAGTATCCCGGATGGATGTCGGCGGTCACGGGCGCCGGCGGATGATCCGCCCACGCCCGGAGTGGCTTCAGAGAGGAGACGCCGGGGGCACGGATCCATGCACAGCTGATCGCGGCCGATTTTGTGCGCGCCGGCCGGCTCCGTGCCGCCGGGGGGTATCACAGCTGGAACGCGGATGTACGCGGAGGGACGCAGAAACGCGCGGATATGGCACTGGCACGTGACTCGCCGGATGGCGCAGGAGACCGCTGACAAATGGCGAAGGAAATCAGATCGACGATGGCCTTGGCCGCATGGCGTCGATCTCTCACGCACGGCACAGCGGAAACCCGCGCGTTTCCGCGAGAATCCGCGCCCCCCGCCGTATGACGCAGCAGCGGCACGGTGGCAGCCAGGGAGGGTACGAATCTCCGCCGCGCCACGAATCGCCAACGGCAGCGCTTGGACGTAGATTTGCCGTCCCTTCCACAGACTTCTCCGCCCAACCCATGCCTGCCTCCCGCTATCTCGCGGCACTCTCGTTGCTCCCGGCCGCCATCTCCGCTCAGTCCCCCCGTCAGGCGCCTCCGCTCGTTTCGGCGCCTGTCTCCAACGTCGCCTACGACGTCACGTTCGACGCGAAGACCGCCGCCACCCGGACCATCGGCGTCCGGATGTCGTTCGACGTCGCCGGGCCGGCCCCGGTGGTGCTCTCCCTGCCGGCCTGGACGCCGGGCTCCTACACGATCGCCAACTTCGCGCGCTGGGTCTCCGCGTTCGGCGCCGCCGGTGACGGCAAGGCGCTCGACTGGGACAAGACCGACTACGACACCTGGCGGATTCTCCCCGGCTCTGCGAAGCACTTGGCCGTGTCGTTCACGTATCTCGCCGACTCGATGGACAACGGGATGGCCTGGGCGCGCGACGACGTCGCCTTCTTCAACGGGACGAACCTCTTCCTCTACGCCGAGGGGCGGGGCTTCGACGCGCCGGCCACGGTCACCATCCACACCGAAGCCGCTTGGATGATCGCGACCGGGATGACGCCGGCGTCGTCAGGCGCGGCCAACGCGTACGGCGAGTCGAACTACCACGACCTGGTCGACATGCCCTTCCTGATCGGGAAGATCGACCTCGACAGCATGCGGGTGAGCGACCGCTGGATCCGGTTCGCGACGTATCCGGCGGGCGCCGTGTCGGGGGTGGCGCGGCGGACGATGTGGGACTGGATTGCGAAGTCGATCCCGCCGGAGGTCGCGGTCTTCGGCGAAGCGCCCTGGTCGAGCTACACCGTGCTCCAGGTGGCCGACTCCACGTTCGGCGGCTGGAGCGGCCTCGAGCACCAGAACTCGCACCTCGACATCGTCGGCTGGTTCGCGATCGACGACCTCAGTCCGAACTCGTTCACGTCGGACCTGTACGCGCATGAGATATTCCATTCGTGGAACGTGAAGCGGCTGCGGCCGGCCGAGATGGTTCCGTACCGGTACGACCGCGCCCAGCCCACGACGCTGCTCTGGGTGAGCGAGGGGGTCACCGACTACTACGCGGACCTGGCGTTGGTGCGCGGCGGCGTGATCGACGTCGACGGCTTCCTGGGCAAGGTGCAGGAGCACCTGATGAACGTCGGCGCGGCGCCGCCCACCGCGCTCGATGACGCGTCGCTCTCGACGTGGATCGAGCCCACCGACGGCACGAAGGACCTCTACTATGCGAAGGGCGCGCTGGCCGGCCTGATGCTCGACATCCTGATCCGCGACGCCACCGACAACCGGCGCTCGCTCGACGATGTCATGCGCGACCTCTACCTGACGACGTGGAAGAAGGGGCAGGGCTTCTCCACCGACCAGTGGTGGAGCGCGGTGAGCCGCGCCGCCGGCGGCCGCTCGTTCGCCGATTTCGCCGCGCGGTACGTCCACGGCCGCGATCCCTACCCCATCGACTCGCTCCTGCGAATGGCCGGGATGATGATCCGCGAGCGCCGCCCGCTGCTGGGTGTGCGCTCGAACCCGGATTCGGCGGGAGAGCGGATCATGAGTGTCGACGCCGGCGGGCCGGCGGATCGCGCTGGGGTCAAGGTCGGCGACCGCCTGATGTCGTTGGGCGGGATCCCGGTGGTGGATGAATGGCGGGCCAAGTTCTGGGCGAAGTTCACCGGCGCGGCCGGCGCGCCGTTGAGCATCGTCGTGGAGCGTGACGGACGACGCCTGACGCTGGAGACTACGGTGCAGCTCGCCGCGCCGGTTCCAGCACTCGACCCCGCCGCGAGTCCCAGGGCACTGCGGATCCGCGAAGGCCTTCTCAAGGGGACGGTGGCGAAATGACGACCGCACGCCTCTCTCCGGCCGCGATCGGGCCGCTGGCCGCGCTCGCCGCCCTCGCCGCCCTCGCCTGCGCGGCCGCGCAACCTTCACCCGCCGCACAGGCGCCGGCCCCCGCGCCGGCCGCTCAGCAGCCGGCCGCCCCGCAGACGATCACCGCCCGCACCGCAGCCCTCGAAAAGCGCGACGGCTTCGTCCCGGTCTACCTCGATACCGCCACCGGAAAGCTGCTCCTCGAATTGCCGCGCGATTCCTTCCGCGCCCTGCTCTTCATCACCGAGGCCACCGGGCTCGGCTCCAACCCGGTCGGCCTCGACCGCGGCGCCGATGTCGCCTCACAAGTCACGCGCTTCGACCGCGACGGCGACCACGTCCTGGTCGTCTTCGAGAACTGGAACTACCGCAGCTCGGCGGCCACGAACGCCGACCACCGGCGCACCGTGGCCGAAGCCTTCCCGCCCAGCACCGTGGCCTCGCTGCCGCTGGTGGCGCGGGAAGGCGGACGGCTGCTGGTCGACGCCACCGACTGGATCCTCCGTGACTGGATCGGCGTGTCGCGCACGCTGGAGCAGGCGCGCCAGGGCGGATACGCCGTGGCCCGCGACCGGTCGGGCGTCAATCGCGCCAACACCGGCAACTTCCCGGACAACACCGAGCTCGACGTCTCGCTCACCTTCGCGGCGTCGGGGAACCCGGGGGGGATCGTCGAGTCGATCGTCCCCGATGGGCGGGCGTTCACCGTGCGGCAGCATCTGTCCCTCGTCCGGCTGCCTGACGACAACTATCGCCCCCGTGCCCTCGACCCGCGGGTGGGGTTCTTCGGGATCATCTTCAAGGACTACGCCCAGCCCATCCAGCAGGCGCTGGAACAGCGCTGGATCGGGCGGCATCGGCTGGAGCGCGTCGACCCCGCCAACCCGGCCTCGCCGATCCGCGACCCGATCGTCTACTACATCGACCGCGGTATCCCCGAGCCGATGCGCTCCGCCTCACGCGAGGGGGCGCGCTTCTGGGTGGAGGCGTTCGACCGGGCCGGCCTCACCGGCGGCTTCCGGGTGGAAGACCTCCCCGAGGGCGCCGACCCCATGGACGCCCGCTACAACGTCGTCCAGTGGATCAACCGCAACGAACGGGGCTGGTCGATCGGCGGATCGCTCGGCGACCCGCGCACCGGCGAGATCCTGAAGGGCATGGCGCGGATGGACTCGCACCGCGCCCGCACCGACTACAACCTGTACGCCGGCCTGATGGGCGCCGAGGCCGCCGCGGCCGACACCGCGTTCGTGCTGGCCCGCGTCAGGCAGGTGACCGCGCACGAGATCGGCCACACGCTGGGAATGGCGCATAACTACATCGCGTCGACCTACGAGCGTGGCTCGGTGATGGACTACCCGCCGCCCCGCGTCAGGCTCGACGCCCGCGGCGGGATCGACGTCGCCTCGGCCTATGCCCGCGGACCCGGCGCCTACGACGTCTGGGCGATCCGCTGGGCGTACGGGATCTTTCCGCCGGGCAGCGAGCGGGACTCGCTGCGCGCGATCATCGCCGAGGGGCTGAACAAGGGATATCTGTTCCTCTCCGACGCCGACGCGCGTCCCGACTTCGCCTCGGACCCCCGCACCAACCTCTGGGACGATGCCGCGACGCCGATCGAGTTCCTGCGGCATCAGTCCGAGGTGCGCCGGGTGGCGCTCGCCCACTTCGGCGAACGCAACATCCGCCCCGGCGAGCCGGTGGCGCTCCTCCAGGAGCGGTTCGCGCCGGTCTACTTCTTCCACCGCTTCGCGATCAACTCGGTGAGCAAGACGATCGGCGGGATGGAGTACAGCAACGCCACCCGCGGCGACGGGCTGCAGGCCACCCGCCCGGTCGATGGCGCGCGCCAGCGGGCGGCGCTGGCGGCGCTCACCGATGCCCTGCGACCCGAGGCGCTCGCCATCCCCGACACGGTGCTCACCCTGCTGGCACCGCGCCCCTTCGGATACGATGGCTCGGTGGAACTGTTCGGGACGCGCGCCCGGCCGGCGTTCGACGAGCTGGGCGCGGCCCGGACGCTGGCCCAGATGATCGTGGACGGCGCGCTCCAGCGCGACCGGGCCGCCCGGCTGGTGCAGTTCGCCTCACGAGGGCCGGACGCGCTGACCCTGGGCGAGACGATCGACTCGCTGGCGGCCGCCACCTGGCGGCGCGCGGCGCCGGCGTCCCCCAAGCTGGCGGCGCTCCAGCGGGTCACGCAGCGCGCGCTGGCCGACCGGCTGATGCTCCTGGCAGCCGACCAGGAGGCGTCGCCCGAGGCGCGGGCGATGGCCGACTTCCGGATCGCCGGCCTGCGCGCCGAGGCGCGGAACAATGCCTCACGCGGGAGCGACGTGCAGCGGGCGCACTGGATGTCGATCGAGGGCGACTTCGGCCGCTGGCTTGAGCGGCGGGATCTCCCCAAGGCGACGCTCGCCCTGGTCGCGCCCCCCGGAGATCCGTTCTAGTCGCGGGCCCCCGGACCCCGCCGGTACCAGTTCACCTTCACCGAGTCGCGTGGCGCGGGCCCCGCGAACGTCTCGCGCATCATCGCCTCGACCTCGGCGATCTCGCGCGGCGCCCGGGAGATCCACTCGAGGCCGGCGTCGGTGATCAGGTAGTCGTCCTCGATCCGGATGCCGGTGTCGGCGAAGCGCATCACCGCCGCGCGGATCTTTTCAACCATCACGCGGTTGCGCGGCGTTTGCGGAATGATGTCGAGCAGGTTCCCGCGCACGTAGACGCCCGGCTCGATGGTGAAGGCGCTTCCCGGCGCCAGCACGCCGGTCTCGTAGTACTGGTCGGGATCGTGCACGTCGAGTCCGATCCCGTGCCCCAGGGCGTGGAAGTAGTACAGGCTGAGCTGACGGCACTGCCGCCCGCCTTCCTCGCGGCAGTCGTAGGTCGCGTCCGGCGACTCGATCAGCCCCAGCCTCGTGAGGCCGGCGGCCAGCACGGCGCTCGCCGAATCACTCATCACACGCGCCCGGGTTCCCGGGCGCGCCTGGCGCTCGCCGGCCGCCTGCGCGTCGCGGACGACCTGGTACAGTGCCCGCTGGTCGGCGGTGAAGGTGCCGCTCACCGGCACGGTACGCGTCACGTCGGCCGAGTAGCCGCGGTACGACGACCCGATGTCCATGACCACCAGGTCGCCGGCGCGCATGAAGCGGTCGTCGGCGCTGTAATGCAGCGTGGTCGAATTCGGTCCTGACCCGACGATCGTCGAGAACGACGGCCGGTCGGCGCCGTTGCGGCGGAAGGTGTACTCGATCAGCGCCTGGACCTCGAACTCGTTCATCTCCGGTTCGATCAGCTTCATTGCCTCACGCTGCGCGATCGCCGTGATCTCGGCCGACTTGCGGAGCAGCTCGAGCTCGACTGCGCTCTTGTGGCCGCGGAGGTGATCGATCAGGTCGCCACCGTCGCCCATCTGGATGCCCGCGTGCGCGGCGCGCAGCGCCTGAATGAGCTGTCCCTCGCCACTCTGGAAGCCGTGCTGCGGACTCTGGTCGGCGGCGACATAGAATGTCCCGGTGGCGATCTCGCCGAGCACCGAGTCGACGGTCGCCCGCATCGCCGACGACGGGCGCCCCTCCATGCCGGTGAGCGGCTGCACGCCGGCCACGCCCACGCGCGTCCCGGTCCACGTTTCACGCGACGGATCCTTCGGCTGCACGAACAGGATCGTGCGGGTCACCGCGCCGCCGCGCTTGACGATCACCAGCGCCGCCGAGGGCTCGTTGAAACCGGCGAGGTAGAGGAAGGGCGAGCGCTGGTTGAAGATCAGGTAGTCTTCGGCGGGCTCCTCACCGCCGATCGCGAGAAACACGCCGTCGCCCATGCGGGCGGCCAGCGCGGCCCGGCGCTGCGCGAATTCGTCCTGCCCGATCTGTGCCCGGGCCGCGGCGGGCCTGACGAGTACGCCGACCGTGAGCGCGGCGGCCATGAACCGCCGCGCCAATGCGAGGAGAGCGAACGGGGAAGCCTGACGAGCTGACACGGCGGCTGCTCCGGGTGAGTGTGGAGTGAGGGTTTCCGGTTACCGGCCGGCCGGCGCCGGCACGAACTGCCAGCGGGCCGAAACCGTGGCCGAGACGATGAAGTCGCCGGGATTGATCGGCGTCTCGGGCGCGGCTTGGGCGAGTGTCGCCCGCGCGTACATCATCGGCCCGGGCGGCGGCTGCTGCGGCTCGGCCGAGATCTCGATCAGCGGGCCGAGCGCGCCGCCGGCGGCTTTGGCCATGGCGTCGGCGTCGGCGCGGGCCTGCGACACCGCCGCGGCCAGCGCGGTGCGGCGCGCGCTGTCCAGCCCGGACGCGGTGAACTGGATGGACGCGATGTTGTTCGCGCCGGCGGCGAGCGCGGCGTCGATCACCCGCCCCACCTGGTCCAGCCGGCGCAGCTCAACGCGAACGGTGTTCTGGGCGTCGTAGCCCACGACTTTGGGCCCGGTCTTGCTGTCGTACTGCTGCACCGCGGTCACGCTGTACCCCACGGTGGCGAGCTGGTCGCTCGTGAGGCCGATCGCGCGGAGGGTGTCGAGCGTCGCCTTGACCCGCCTGGCGTTGTCGGCGCCCGCGGCGGCCGCGGTCGCGGCCCGCGTCTGGACGCTGACGAGCAGGGTGGCCTTGTCCGGCGTCAGGCGCACCTCACCGTGGCCACCGGTCACGATCTGCGGCGGAGGGGGCGCCATCGCCGGCATCCCGCCCGGCGCCTGCGCGAGCACGGGGGCGCAGGCCAGCGCGACCAGCGCCGGGAGGAGGACCGTCGGACGCATGGCGAGTGTCGGGAAGAGCGGGCGCGTGGTGAGTCGCATGGATCGAGCTCCGTCGTTCGAACAGCCGTTGGTTCCTGCATCGTGCCGAAACGTGGCCGGCCGCGGGCGGCCCGCTCGCGTCGCGCGCGCATCCAAGATAGCTTGCTTCGCCATGGCGCAGCGTCCCCTCCCACCGCCCGGCGTGATCCCCACCGCCGCCTCCTCCTCCTCCGGCGCCTCCGACTTCGCGACCGGCCGCACGATCGGGACGCTCGACCAGGTGGTGGACGTCGAGACGCCGGAGCAGGTCCAGTTCTCGTACACCGTTGCCGGCGTGGGGTCACGCGCCTCGGCGGCGATGCTCGACTTCCTGCTCGGCACGCTGATCACCCTCGGACTCTTCCTCCTGTTCACGCTGATCCGGAGCGCGGTGCGGCCGGCCGGGGGAGGGGGCGGGCCGGCCAAGGATGTGAGCGGCCCCTGGCTGATGGCGATCATGTACCTCCTCGTCTTCGTCGCGCAGTGGGGGTACTACGTCCTGTTCGAAGCCCTCTGGGACGGACAGACGCCCGGGAAGCGTCGCGTTGGGTTGCGGGTGGTGCAGGACGGCGGCTACTCGGTCACCTTCGCCGCGTCGGCGGTGCGGAACCTGGTCCGGATCATCGACCAGCAGCCGGCGTTCGCGTACGGCGTCGGCATCCTCAGCGCGCTGGTCTCCAAGTCGGGCAAGCGGCTGGGCGACCTGGTGGCCGGCACCATGGTCGTACAGGAGCGCGTCTCGCACGTGCCGGTGGCGCCCCGGGTGGTCTCGCCGGCCGGCGTCGCCGGTGAGGCGCCGGCGCCGGCGCCGCTCACCACGCTCCTCACCGACGAGGAGTACTCGCTGGTGGAGCGGTTCGTCACCCGGCGCGCGACGCTCGACCCCGCGCGCCGGGCCGCGTTTGCCGAGCAGTTGGCCGGCCGGTTCCGCGAGCGCGCGCCCGACCTCACCGGCTCCGACGCGAGCGTGGTGATCCAGCTGTTCGAGCGCGAGCGGTCGGCGCGGGCGCGCGGCGTGGCGGCGCGGAGCGAGATGGGCGCGGGGCGGGAGCAGCACGCGATCGTCGCCGAGGGGGCCGAGCGCTGGAGCGACTTCGCGAAACGGCTGGAAGTCGCGCAACGCACCGGGCTGCCGAACATGCCGGAGGAGGAGGTGAGCGACTTCGTGGCGCGCTACCGGGAGATGGCGACCGACCTGGCCCGCCTCCAGACCGCGTCGCGGGGGCGGGAGATCGACGCGGTGTTCTACCTCAGCCGGCTGGTGGCCGGCGGGCACAACCTCCTGTACCGCCGCCGGTCGATCGGGTGGCGCGCGGTGTGGCGGTTCGTGAGCGCGGGGGTGCCGCGCGAGATCCGGCGGAGCGTGGCGCCGATCTCGCTGGCCGCGCTGCTGCTCTACCTGCCGGCGGCGATCGCCTGGGTGGCGGTGGTGCGGCAGCCGTCGCTGGCGCGGGAGTTCATCCCGGCGGAGATGATCGATCGCGCCGAGGAAGGGGTGCGGCGCGCGAAATACAGCGAAGGGTACATCCAGGACCCGCAGTCGCTGCGGCCGGCGATGGCGAGTTTCATCGTGACCAACAACGTCCAGGTGACGTTCATCGCGTTCGCGGCCGGGATCACCGCCGGCGTGGGGACGGTGCTGGTGCTGGTGACGAACGGGATCTCGCTGGGCGGCGTGATGGGACTCTACCAGAGCAAGGGGATCCTGTCGCTGATCGTGGCGTTCGTGGCGCCGCACGGGGTGCTGGAGCTGACGGCGATCTGCATCGCCGGCGGGGCGGGGCTGCTGCTCGCCTCGGCGCTGCTCCTGCCGGGGGCGATGAGCCGTCGTGAGGCATTCGTGGTGCAGGGGCGCCGGGCGATCCGGTTGATCGCCGGCTCGTCGCTGCTGCTGGTGGTGGCCGGCTCCATCGAGGGACTGATCTCGCCGATTCCGTGGTGGCCGCTGGAATGGAAGCTCGGGATCTCGGCGCTCACCGCGGTGCTGATGGCGGCGTATTTCAGCCTGGGTCGCGGCCCCGAGGGCGACGAGCCTGACGAGTCGTTCGCCTACAGCGACGCCCGCGCCTTGATCTCCAGGTAGCGGTTCACCACCGCCGCGGTCATCAGCCGCGGCGAGACGTCGACCACCGACACGCCGGCCTGGCGCATCCGGGCCAGCGCCTCCTCCCGGGCGGACAGTAGCTCCTCGGCGGCCGCCCGCTCGAAGAGCATCGACGAGGTGGCCGTCGCGCCCGGGGCCGCGGCCGCGACCAGGGCATCGTTTCGCAGCGCCACCACCAGCGGCAGGTGGCGGGTGGCGCCCCGCAGCATGTGCGCGATCAGCGCCTGCGAAGCGCGCGTGTCGATCACGTCGGAGTAGACGACGATCAGCGACCGCCGGCGGTGGCGGGTGGAGAGCGTCCGGAAGGCGGCCGCGTAGTCCGGTTCGGACATCGTCGCCACGGTCGGGATCAGCGCCTGGCGAATCCGCTGCAGCGCCGCCGCCCCGCGCGCCGGCGGCACGAACGCCCGCACCTGGTCGTCGAAGACCATCAGCCCCACCTGGTCGCCGGAGTGGACGGCGACGTCGGCCAGCACCATCGCCGACGACAGCGCCAGCTCGTAGCGCGAGTACTCGCCCGCCAGCTGGGTCATCAGCCGGCCGGCATCGACCACGATCATCACCGTCTGCCCCTGCTCCACGGTGAACTCGCGGGTGATCACCTTGCGGCGGCGGGCGGTCGCCTTCCAGTCGATATGGCGCGGGTCGTCGCCGCGCACGTACTCGCGCAGGTTCGAGAAGTTCGTCCCCTCGCCGCGGCGGCGGATGGCGCGGATGCCGGCGTCGCGCAGCCGGCGCTGGATGGCGAGCAGCCGGTAGCGGCGCACGCCGGCGATCGACGGCGCCACCGTGATCTCATCGTCCAGCTCCAGGCGCGCGGTGCGTGCCACCAGCCCTAACGGTCCGGCGATCCGGAGCGCCACCCGCCCCAGCGCGAACCGGCCGCGGGCGTGGGCGGTGAGCGTGAACGGGATCCCGGCCGAGCCGCCGGCCGCCAGCCGCACCGGCGGCCCCACCGGCCGCACCCGCTCCCGGGTGGCCGCCGTCCGCGGGTGTCCCTCGCCGGCCGCCGCGTCGTCGCCGGCCGGCTCGCCGCGCCGGATCGTCGCCGGCATCGCGTCGTACAGCGTCACCCGGACCGCCGCTGGCCAGCGCGACGTGAGGTGATAGCCACCCGGGACCGGATCGCCGATGCCGGTGGTCGACGGCAGCGCGCGCTCCACCGTCAGGTGCCCGCGGCCGGCGGTGAAGATCGCGTCGAGCGCCGCGGCCATCACCACCGCCAGGGTGACGCCGGCCGCGGTCCACACGCCGGCGACCGTTCCCGATCCCAGCCAGGCGGGCGCGGTGAGCGCCGCCAGCAGCGCCAGGCGCGGAGTGGGGGCGAACGCGACGGCCGAGCGCCACCGCGCCAGCCGGCTGTCGCTCATTGCGGCGCGGGGACCCGCGTGAGGATCGCGTTCACGACGTCGTCGGCGCTGCGCCCCTCCACCTCCAGCTCGGGGGCGACCATGATCCGGTGGCGGAGCACCGGCAGGGCGTAGTTCTTCACGTCGTCAGGCGTCACGAACGCCCGCCCTTCGAGCAGGGCGGCCGCCCGCGCGGTGCGGAAGAGCGCCACGGTGGCGCGCGGCGACGCGCCCAGCGTCAGCCCGGTGTCGTCGCGGGTGGCGCGCACGATCGCGGCGATGTACTCGCGCACCTCGACGGTCACCGAGACGCCATCGACGGCGCCACGGAGTTCGCGGCACCGCTCGGCCGACAGCACCGGCGCCGGCACGACGTCGGCCGTCCGCTCGCCGTCGAAGCCGGCCGAGTAGCGGGCCAGCATCTCCAGCTCCGCCTCACGAGACGGATAGGAGACACGGATCTTCAGGAGGAAGCGGTCCAGTTGTGCCTCGGGGAGCGGATAGGTCCCTTCGTACTCCACCGGGTTCTGGGTCGCGAACACGGTGAACAGGTCGCCGATCGGGCGGGCCACGCCGTCCACCGTCACCTGCCGCTCCTGCATCGCCTCGAGCAGCGCGGCCTGCGTCTTGGCCGGCGCCCGGTTGATCTCGTCGGCCAGCAACAGGTCGGTGAACACCGGGCCGGCGTGGAACTCGAAGGCGCGCGACGCTTCGCCCAGCATGCTCACGCCGGTGATGTCCGACGGCATGAGGTCGGGGGTGAACTGGATCCGGCCGAAGCGCGCGCCGAGCGCGCCGGCCAAGGCGCGCACGAGCATCGTCTTGGCGGTGCCGGGCACGCCCTCGAGCAGGGCGTGTCCGCGGGCGAGGAAGGCGACGAGCGCCTCGTCGATCACGGCGTCCTGGCCCACGACGCGGGCGGACACGGCGGCGCGCACGGCGCGCAGCGGCTCGGCGAGCTGGTCGGGTGTCATCACGGAGAGAGGGTGCGTTCGATGTGGTCGATGGCCTGGCCCACGGCCAGGAACTCGCCGGCGCGCACGCGTTGCCGCGTGGCGTCGAGCACGATACGGATCTGCGGCGCCAGCGCCGGATGCCGGGCGGCCAGCGCGGCCAGGAACTCCTCGTCGGTACCGCCGCCCGCGCGCCAGGCGCCGTGGGCGTGGCGCCGCCTGAGGCCGCGCACCATCCGGCGGGTCGCCATCCGCGTGGCGCTCACCCGCTCGTACGCCCGGGCCAGCGCGCCGACGTGCTCCAGCGGGGAGCGTCGCTCCACCCGCTCGCGCGCGCGGGGAACGATCGGGCGGAGGCCGAACGCCAGGACGAGGATCAGCGCGGCGGCCACCCACTGGGAGAGCATCCGGCCGGGAGCGGTCAGGATCAGCGCCCGCCAGGTGGCGCGCGACACGCTGGCGTGCCTCCCGAACCCCTGGTGGAACTCGTCGAACACGATCCGGCGGCGCCCATCGGGGGAGAGCCACTCGAGCATCCGGACGGCGGTGACGCCGGCGCCCCACCGGCAGACGCGGAGGACGTCGTTGCGCAGCAGGTCGGGGTCGGCCACCACGATCACCCGGCCGCGCCCGAACGGCCTGCCGAGCGCGCCGGCGCGCAGGCCGGACCGTCGCGGAAGGCGTGGGGCGGGGGAGTTCGCCCCGGTCCGCTCGGCGCTGTCGGCCGGGCGGGCGGCCAGGGAGTCGCCCGCCCGCGCCGGCAGGCCCGGGGTCCGGACCACCGCGAAGGTGACGGTGTCGTCAGGCATCGTGGCGGTGGCGTCCAGCCACCAGAGGTGCACGCTGTCGTCGCCCCAGTCGAGGTCGAAGAGGCGCTTGTCCGGCGGGCAGTCGCGGGTCGCCTCACGATCGGGGATCAGCGTCCCGCCCAGCCGCGCCGGGCGGAGGTGCAGCGAGTCGGACAGCGGCGAGTCGCCGGGGACGGAGGCCAGCAGGCCGGCGCCGTGCCGTACGCCCTCGAGCAGGGCGTGCACCTCGCCGGACGTCGGCGGCACGCCGGGATAGAGCACCGCGTACACGGCCCCGGTGTCGACCGTGCCGGCGGTCCACGGCTCGGTGGTGCGCTCGGGGCGCCACCCCAGCCGGCCGGCGACCTCGTAGAGTCCCTGCCCGCCGCTCTCATCGGTGGCGTACGTCGTCAGGCGCTCGCTGCCGGTGCGCTGTCGCTGCCGCGGCGACAGCAGCAGCGTGGCCAGCAGCGCCAGCGCCAGCACCGGAAAGACCAGCGCCGGCGAGGTGAGCAGGCGCGTGCCGCGGCGGGGCGGGGAGGCCGGACCCGGTGCGTCGTCAGGCATTGGGACGGACGATCGGCGTGGCGAGCTGCCGCAGCCGCTCGTAGCGGTCGCGGTCGCAGCTCCCCAGCCCGTACACCACGAACTCGTAGCTGCGCGCGAACTCCCGGAACCGCCCGAACAGCAGGGACGACCGCATCCGCAGGTCGCGCACGTAGTCGCCGATGGTCCGCGACGGGTGGAGCTGCAGCCGCTCGTCGCGCTCCAGCGCCCGCAGCGAGGCGACGTAGAGCGCATGCGCCGCGTCGGTGTGCCGGCCGGCCGCCGCCAGCCGCTCGGCCAGCGACCACGGGTCGCTCTCGCCGGCCAGCAGGTCGGCGGTGCGCCCCGCCGCGGCCGCGGCCAGCGCCGGCCGCCGGCGCAACGAGTAGATGGCGCGCGCGATCAGCGCCACCGCCAGCACCGACAGCAGGCCCAACGCCACCCAGCGGATTCCCGGCACCCGCGACAGGACGTCCATGCCGCCGCCGAGGACCCTCCGGGCCCACTCGAGAAACCGCTGCCAGAGCGTGTCCTGCAGGGCGCGCTCGTACGCGTGCTGCCGGAACACGGCCGCGATCGAGTCCCGGATCTCACCCGTCCCGCGCTGGAGGAGGACGGCCGGCATGCGCGTCAGCCGGCGGCCGGACGCGGAGGAGCGTCGGCATGGCCCAGCTGCCGGGCCATCAGCTCGATGTCGTAGCCCTCTTTGCGGATGCGGATGTCGAAGTACAGCACCGTGAACACGCAGCTCATGAGCGGATAGATCACGACGTTCACGACGCTGCCGACGATCTGCGCGGTCTGGACGTCGCGCAGTATGCCCACCAGCACGCCAAGGATCGCCAGCGACGCCACGAAGTAGATCGTGAAGGTCAGCGCCATCACCTTCCAGATTCGCCCCGACTGGCCCGCCGCCAGGTCGCCCACCCGGCGCATCGCGCCCAGGATGGTGGTGCTCTCGAGCATCAGCACCGCGTTGAGCAGCATGAAGCGCGGGAGGAGGAGCACCGCCCAGACCAGCCCGGCGATCATGAACGCGAAGCCGAGGAGCAGGACCGCCACGTTGGTGCTTCCCACCGCCACCGACCCGAACATCACCCCGCCCGCGATCGCGACCGGCAGGATCAGCCACAGGTAGGCAAGCAGGTTGGCGCCGATCACCAGTCCGGCGCGGCCCAGGGCGCGCCGGAGCGCCGTCGGCGCGTCGACCGGCTGCCCCACGTAGCCATCGCCGGCCGCCGACACCTGGGCGGCGTAGCCGATCGCCGCCAGGCAGAGGCCCACCGCCCCGAACACGAACAGCAGGGCGATGCGCTCGGGCTGGAGGGTGGTGCCGGGCCGGGTGGGGAGGAGCCGGAGCTGGGCGAGGGCGATCAAGAGGCCGGGCACGGCCTGGATCGCGGCCAGCACCGCGAGCGGTCCGAAGTACGCGCGGGCGAGCTGGAAGGCGGCGTCGACCATCTCCGACACCGAACGCGGTCGGAAGGAGACGGTGGGGGCGGAGGCGGCCGGTGGCGGGGACATGGGGCGGGAAGATACCGGGGCCGGAGCGCCGCGCCAAGCGGCATCGGCGGGTCCCCGCACTCGGTCTGCCGGGGCGACGCGGTGCGCGCGCGTCGTGCCGCGCACTTCGTGGTTGACAGGCGGTGCCTTTCGAGTCACTCTACTGACCGGGACAGATGTTTCGCAGTCGCTTCATGTAGTTGCCCTGGCAAACCGGGGGCATCGATTCATCCCGCCAGCGACGACACCGCCGCGCCGCACGCCCGCATTCTCGTGATCGACGACGAGATGGAAAACGTCAGGCTCCTCGAGAGCCTGCTGCGCCGCAACGGATACCAGCAGGTGACCTGCATTACCGAGCCCCGTGAGGCGCTCCAGCTGGTGCAGTCGCTCGGCCCGGACATCATCCTGCTCGACCTGAACATGCCGGTGCTCGATGGGTTCGCCGTCCTCGAACAGCTCAAGGGCTGGATCGGCGGCGACGACTTTCTCCCGGTGCTCATCCTCACGGCCGACGCGTCACCGGACGCCCGCGACCGGGCGCTCTCGCACGGCGCCAGCGATTTTCTGACCAAGCCCTTCGACGTCACCGAGGTCCTGCTCCGCATCGGCAACCTGCTCCGGACGCGGGCGCTGCACCAGTCGCTGCGCGAACGCAACCGCTCGCTCGAGGGGCAGCTGTTCCAGGCCCAGAAAATGGAGGCCATCGGGCGGCTGGCCGGCGGGATCGCGCACGACTTCAACACCCTGCTCACCGTCATCATCGGGCACTGCCAGGTGCTCCAGCGCGACCTCGACCCCGACGGAGACACGGCCAAGCGGATCGGGAAGGTCCGCGACGCCGGGGACAAGGCGGCGCGAATCGTCAGGCAGCTGCTCGCCTTCGGCCGGCGGCAGGCGCTCTCGCCCGGCATTCACCGGCTCACCGAAATCGTCGCCGGCGTCACGCCCGTGCTCGAACACATCGCGGGTGACCGGGCGAGCCTGGTGGTGCAGGCGGGAGCCGATCCCCTCCCGGTACACGCCGATCCGACCCAGGTGGAGCAGGTGCTCATCAACCTGGTCTCGAATGGGCGCGACGCGATGCCGGCCGCGGGTGGGACGATCACCATCCATCTCGAGCGCCTCCGGATCGGCGAGGACGACCCCCGGCCGGTGCCACCGGGTGAGTGGGTCACGGTGTCGGTCGCCGATACCGGCGCCGGCATCAGCGACAGTGCACAGCGGGTGATCTTCGAGCCCTTCTACACCACGAAAGGCCCCGGACAGGGCACCGGCCTGGGCCTCTCGATCGTCTATGGCATCGTGGCGCAGAGCGGCGGACACATCACCGTCGACAGTGCCCCCGGCCGCGGAACGCGCTTCACCATCTACCTGCGTCCCGTCTCGGAGGGCCGGGAGCGGGTGCCATCCTCCGCGGCGGGCGGTGACGCCACGCTCCCGGCCGCGGGCGCGCATCGCATCCTCGTGGTCATCGAGGAGCCATCGATGCGCGCGCTCGTGCGCCGCATGCTCGCCACCCTGGGCCACGCCGTCATGGAGTCCGCGGGCGGACACGACGTGCCGCCCGAGCTGCTCGCCTTTGCGTCCGGTGTCGACCTCCTCGTGACCGACGACGTCCTGGTCACGGCCGGCGACTCACCCTTCGCGCCGGCCTTCGCGGCCCGCAGGCCATCCCCACCCGTGCTGTGCATCGCCGCGCGGAGCGATTTCCTCCCGCCCTCGGCGCACGGTGGTGGCGCGATCGTCGAGCTCATTTCGCCCTTCACGCCAACACAACTCGTCCTGGGCGTGACCCGCGCGCTGGAGTCCGGCGCGGCGGCCTACCACCGCGGTGCCGAGGCGGTGCGCAAGTGAGCGACGCGGTCGCGCCACGAGTGCTCATCGTGGAGGATGACGTCGAGGTCCGCGCGCTCCTCCTCGATCTGCTCGGCCATGCCGGCTATCGGACCGACTGGGTGGGCGCGGGCGACGAGGCGCTGCGAACGATGGAGGGCGAGCTCTACGATGTCGTCCTGCTCGACCTGAGGCTGCCCGGCATCGACGGCATGGGCGTCCTCACCGCCGCGCCGTCGGTGCAGCCCGACGCCCAGTTCATCGTCATGACCGCGTTCGGCGCCACCGATACCGCGGTCCAGGCCATGAAACTCGGGGCCTTCGACTACCTGACGAAGCCGTTCGACATCGACGAGCTCACGCTCACCGTGGCGCGGGCGGTGCGGGAGTCGGAGAGCCGGCGCGAGCTCGCCCGGCTGCGCCGCGCCTCGGCCGTGGGCCCGCTGGCGCAACTCATCGGCCGGTCGGCCGCGATGCAGCGCTTGCGCGACCTGATCGAACGGGTGGCTCCGACCCGCGCCAGCGTGCTGATCACCGGCGAGACGGGGACGGGCAAGGAGCTGGTGGCCCGCGCCATCCACGCGCTCTCCGATCGCTCACGGGGGCCGTTCACGCCGGTGCAGTGCTCGGCGCTCCCGGAGACGCTGCTGGAGTCCGAGCTGTTCGGCCATTTGAAGGGCAGCTTCACCGGCGCGATGGCCAATCGCCGGGGCCTCTTCGAGGAGGCCAACCGGGGTACCCTCTTTCTCGATGAGGTGTCCACGATCGCGGCGGCCACGCAGGTCAAGCTCCTCCGGGTGCTGCAGGAGCGGTTGGTGCTGCGCGTCGGCGGCGGCTCCCCGGTGCCGGTCGATTTCCGCCTCGTCACCGCCACGAATGAGGGACTCGATGGCGAGGTGTCCGCCGGTCGCTTTCGTGAGGACCTGTACTATCGGCTCAAGGTCGTTCCGATCGAGGTTCCTCCGCTGCGCGAGCGGCGAAGTGACATCCCGCTGCTGGCGAATCATTTCCGCCTGCAGTGTGCCGCCGAGCTCGGCGTGCCGGTCCGGGAGTTCGCCAACGAAGTTCTGCCACGTCTCGAAGAGCACGATTGGCCCGGTAACGTTCGCGAGCTGCGGAACTATGTCGAGCGCGCGATGATCATGCATGATGGCGGGCGACAGATCGCCGCCGTTCCGCTCGATGCCGCGCGCGCGCCGGGTGGGGCGCCGCGATCGGACCGGCCCGACGGGGGGGCCGACGGCCAGCACCCCTCGGCGCGCGCCCCCGACTCGACGGGCCTGGCGCGGGGCGTGGAGGATCGCTGGTCGCTCGAGCGGATGGAGCGTGAATACATCCTGGCGGTGCTGGACGAGGCGCAGGGCAACCGCTCCCGGGCGGCGGAAGTCCTGGGCATCAATCGCCGGACGCTGCACCGCAAGCTCGAGCAGTACCGGGGCGCCTCGGAGCGCACCCGGGGCGATGGTGCCTAACCCGCCGTCGCGGGCTGGAGCCGCATCGCGCCCAGCGCCTCCTGCAGGGCCGCCACCCGACGCTCGAGCTCCGCGAACAGCGCCGGCACCCGGCCGAGTTCTCCTGCCCGGCTCAACCGTTCGATCTCGGACGCGATATCGGCGACTTCCTTCGCGGTGAGCGTACCGGCGGACCCCTTGAGGCTGTGCGCGCGGAACTCAACCGTCCGGGCATCGCCGCATTCGATCGCGATGCGCAGCGAGTCGATCGTCGAGGTGCTGTTCTCGATGAAGAGCTCGATCACCTGCCGGATCACGTCGACGTTGCCGCCAAGCATCGCGATCAACCGTTCCTCGTCGAACGAGGTGGTGAAGGGCGGCGTCCTCACGGCGTCGGCCGGCTCGTCGGCCGGCGCGTCGGCCGTCGCCTGGTGTCGGGCGCGCGCCAGTCGTCCGAGGATCGCGAACACCTGGCCCGGCTGGATCGGCTTGCTCAGGTAGGCGTCCATGCCCGCGGCCAGGCATTCCTCTTCGTCGCCTTTCATGGCGCGCGCCGTCATCGCGATGATCGCAACGTGCCCACCGGTGCGCCGCTCGCGCGCCCGAATCCGGATCGTCGCCTGGATGCCGTCCATCTCCGGCATCTGCACGTCCATGAGGATCGCGTCGTAGACGGCGCGCTCCGATGCGTCGATCGCCTCGAATCCGTTGTTCGCGAGCTGCACCACGTAGCCCCGCCGCTCCAGCATCACCGACGCGACACGCTGGTTGACCAGATTGTCCTCGACCAGCAGGATCCGCTGCGTCCCGCCCTGAGCGGGCCCGGGATCGTCCGCGCCGCCGGCGGGCGATGCCTCACCGGCGGGCACCGAGCCCGGCTGGGGCGGAACGCCCAACGTCATCTGGATGGCGTCGAGCAACACGGATCGACGCACGGGCTTGGCGAGCAGAAAGTGGATCCCCAGCGCCCGGCAGCGGGCGGTGTCGCCGGGAAACCGCGCCGAACTCATCATGATCATCCGCGTGGCGGCGAACCGCGCATCGAGCCGCACGCGCGCCGCCAGCTCGCAGCCGTCCACGCCGGGCATGTACATGTCCGTGATCAGCAGCGGAATCGGGGTTCCCCGCGCCGCCGCCGCGTCCAGGTGCGCCAGCGCCGTGGCCGCGGAGTCGGCGGCCACGGGTTGCAGGTGGCTGCGCGTCAGCACCTCCATCAGGATCCGGCGGTTGGTCTCGCTGTCGTCGACGATCAGCACCGGTGTGTCGCGTAGCGTCCGGATCCCGGCGGGGGTGGGTCGTGAGACCCGGCGGGATGTCCGCGCGAACGCGGCGGTAAACGAGAAAGTGCTGCCGCACTCCGGCTTGCTGTCGACCCAGATGCGGCCGCCCATCGCGTGCACCAGCCGCGAACTGATCGTCAGTCCGAGGCCGGTTCCCCCGAAGTGGCGCGTCGTGGAGCTGTCCGCCTGGCTGAAGGCCTCGAAGATGGCCTGCTGCTTGTCGGCCGGAATGCCGATGCCGGTATCGGACACCTCGAAGCGCAGCGTCACGGCGTCGGGCCGGCTCTCGTCCAGGGCCACGCGGAGGACGACCTCCCCCTCATCGGTGAACTTGATGGCGTTGCCGACGAGGTTGACGATCACCTGGCGCAGGCGACCCACATCGCCGACCACTTCTTCGGGCACGGCGGAGTCGATCTGGAGGGCAAGCTCGATGCCCTTCTGGTGCGAACGCAGCGCCAGGCTTCCCAGCGCATCCGCCAGGCTGTCGCCCACCGCGAACGGCGCCAGGTCGAGCTCGAGCTTGCCCGCTTCGATCTTGGAAAAGTCGAGAATGTCGTTGATGACCGAGAGCAGCGAATCGGCCGATGACTTGGCCACCTCGAGCAGATCACGCTGCTCAGCGTCGAGATCGGTGTCCAGGACGAGGTCGACCATCCCGAGAACACCGTTCATGGGCGTGCGGATCTCGTGGCTCATGTTGGCGAGAAACTCGCTCTTCGCGCGGTTGGCCGCTTCGGCGGCCTCGCGCGCGGAGCGCTCCACCTGCTCCCTTCGCCCGCGCTCCTCGGCGGCACGATTCAGGGCGTGCGCCAGAACTTCGAGCTCCACGCCCCCATGCGGGCGCAGCGGCGTCCACTCACCGGTTTCGGCGAATCGGCGCGTCGCCTGGGTGAGGCGGACCAGCGGCAGGGCGAAGCTGTAGCGCGTCACCACGAACAGGAACGTTCCGGCGAGCGCAAGCATCGCGAACAGCACGGCCATGTCGAGCAGCACGCCGCGGTGCAGCTTGGCGTCGATCGGTGACATGGCGACGTCGATCGCGACCACCGCGCTCACGTCGCTGCCGCCATCGGTGTCGAGGCGCCCGTGAACGGGGCGCACCATCCGGAGGTACCGGCCTTCGGCGCGAGAATAGAACATCTGCGCGCTCCGCCCCTCCCGGATGCCCACCATCAGCAGGCTGTCGTCGGTCACCGGTCCCGGTACACCGCCGCCCGAATCGGCGAGGCGCATGCCGCTGCCGTCGACGACCAGGACACGGGCCACGTCGGGCACCTGCCGGGCGAATCGCTGAACGATGGGACTCAGGGTCTGCGGGCGCAGGAGGTCCGGATGGATCGCGAGCATGTTCTCCAACATCACCAGGACGTGCCGGGCCGATGCTTCCGTCGCATCGTAGACATTGCGGCGCGCCATCCGCAACTGCATCATCCCGGCGATCGTGATCATGCCGCTCAGGCCGACGAGGTAGAGCAGCAGAATCCGGGTGGGGAACGACAGTCGTCGCTTCACGCCGACCCGGCAACCACGTGCGAGCCGACGAGGAACCGGGCCGCCATCTGCTCCAGCGCGAACCGCTCGATCGGCTTCGTCAGGTACGCGTCGCACCCCGCGTCGTAGGCCCGCTGCTCATCGTTCCGCATCGCGAGCGCGGTCAGCGCCACCACCGGGATCTGTTTCGTGGTGGGATCGGCCTTGAGACGGCGCGTGGCCGTGTAGCCGTCGGTGCCCGGCATGGACAGGTCCATGAAGATGAGCGACGGCCGATCGCGAATGGCCATCGCGATCGCCGCCTCGCCGTCACTCGCCTCCAGCACGCGGTGGCCTGCCCGCTCGAGAATCGACCGGGCAAGGCTGCGGTTGAGGTCGTGGTCGTCCACGACCAGAATCGGCCCGTGTCCATCGGTCCGCGCCTGGAGCGGAGCCGACACCCGCGGGTCGGTGGCCCGGTGCACCGCGCTCAGGATCGCCTCACGGGTCACGTTCCCCTTCTGGGCCACGGCGCGGACGTGGCGCCGCAGCTGGGCGCGCTCCTCCTCGGTCATCTCGGCCGCCGTGAAGACGATGATCGGCCGTCCGCTGGCACGGTCGTTCGCCTGCAACGCGTCGATAAGCTCCGTCCCGGACATCTCGGGCATCAGCAGGTCGATCACGAACAGATCGGGCACTTCCCGCTCAACCAGGCGGAGCGCGACCGCGCCGCTTTCGGCGGTCATGACGCGGTACCCACCCGATTCGAGGATGCCGCGCATCAGCGCCAGCACCGCGGAGTCGTCGTCGGTGACGAGCACCAGCGGCGCGCTTCCGTCCGCGCGCTTCGGGGGCAGAACCTCCAGGGCGTGCGTGAGGCGGGTTCGCTCGATCGGCTTCGGGAGGAACCTGGTCGCCGAGGGCGCCGTCGACAGGACGACGGGGATGTCGCGCGTCGTCTCGCTCCGTTCCAGTGCGTCCAGCACCCGCAGCCCGTCGCGCACCTCCTCCGCGGGGTCAAGAATGATGGCCGCGGGCCGGAGTCGCTCCGCCATCGCCAGGACATCCGTACCACGGGGGGCCGAGACCACGTCGTACCCATCCCGCTCCAGTGCCCGCCGAAGCTCACCGGCTCCGCCACTGTCATCCACCAGCAGCAGCAGCGTGTTTGCCGCCACGGGCGTCAGGGCACCATCGGCGCTGGTTGTCGGCGAGGCAGGCATCGTGAAGGCGAATTCGGTCCCGACCCCTGCCCCCCCTCCGGGGGGGCTCTCCAGGGCGATCGAGCCGCCGTGCAGCTCCACCAGTCGCTTGCAGATCGCCAGGCCGAGTCCGGTCCCTTCGTGGCGCTTCACGAGAGGACTCTCACCCTGGACGAATGCTTGAAAGAGGCGCGGGCGAAGGGCCTCGGCGATACCCGGCCCCTGGTCACGCACATGGAACCGGATGCTGCCGCCCTCATCGGCGCACCCAACCTCGATCATCGAGCCCTCCGGGCTGAACTTCACCGCGTTGGACAGGAGATTGAGGAGGATCTGGCGCAGCTTGCCCGAATCGGCGTGCACGGCCTGGGTTGCCCGGTTGGCCTGGCGCACCGTGATGCCCTTTTTCATCGCGGCCGGGCCCATCAGGTTGCAGCATTCGTCGATCGCGGCGGCCGGCCGCACGGACTCGAGCGCGAGCGAGACCTGGCGGGCTTCGATGCGTGACAGATCGAGGATGTCGTTGATCAGGTTGAGCAGATGCCGTGCGCTGGCCAGGACGTCGTTCAGGTATTCGATGTGCGTCGCGGAGAGCCGGGACCGCGCATCGTCCAGCACCAGCTCCGAAAAGCCGATCACCGAGTTGAGCGGCGTCCGAAGTTCGTGCGACATGTTGGCGAGAAACTCCGACTTGAGCTGGTCCGCTCGCAGGACCTCGCGATTCTTCTCCTGCAGCTCGCGCTGCTGCGCCCGCAACTCGGCGCCCTGCGCGAGCAGCTCCTCCCGCTGCGCCTGCAGTTCCTCGTTGGCGTGCGACAGCTCCTCCGTCCGTTGCCGCACGCGGGACTCGAGCTTGCTGCGCCCGGCTTCCACGTGCTCCGCCATCGCGTTGAAGATGGCGGCCAGCTGCCCGATCTCGTCCTTCGCGGGAGTCTGAACGCGGACGCCGGCCTCACCGCGACGAATCGCTTCGGCGGCGGTTCCCAGCTGCCGAAGCGGGGTCAGCACGCCACCGGCAACCAGCCGCCCCAGCGCGAGGGCCACCACTATGATGATGGCGCTCGGCCAGACGATCACCCTGAGCAGCTCGCGCACGGGCCCCTGCAGCGACTGCTCCGGAATCAGGTAGAAGAGCGTCCATGGCACCATCTGAAGACGGCGGACCACGGCGACATTCTGCTGGCTGTTGGCCGGGGAATAGGTCCGGAACACGTCGCCGGCGGGCAGCGTCCTGGTCCGCGCCCACGCGAATTCCTCCGGTACCGGCGAGGGGGATTCCAGCAGCTCCCTCGTGCGCCGGCCGAAACGCCCCTCCGCCACCAGGTCGGCGATGGTCGTCGAGTCCAGCGCACCGGCCGGGTGATACAGTTCCGCCTCGCTGAAACCGTGGGCAATGCGGATGCCTGCCGAGTCGTAGATCACCGAAAAGCTGCCCGGTCCGGCGCGGGCGTTCCCCGCCCGCACCGCGGCGTGGAAGGCTTCGCTGCGGACGTAGACGACCACCAGCCCGGCCGTCTCCCCGCTCGCGTCGGCGACGCGTGCGGCGTAGGCGATCCAGCCGGTGGCGGACTGGACGACGTCCGAGAGAAACGGCTCCGAAATGGCTCCGCCGGTGGCCAGCGCGGTGCGAATGAATCCGCGATGCGGAAGGCGCGCGACGGGCGACGGCGCGAGGGTTGTCGCGATCACGGTGAGCGCGGTATCCGCGAGCACCACCGAGAAGATGTTCTCGTCGCTCGCCAGGATCGGGAGAAAGCCCTCACGCGCGCGCGCGGCCATCCGCCGGCGCTCGGCACCGGTCGCGCTGACGGCGGCGATCACGTCGGCCCTCCGCGCCGAGCGGTACGCGATGCCGGAATAGACGCGATGGAACGCATCAAGCTCGGCCGCCAGCTGGTCTGCCCGGGCCGCGAGCAGCGCGATCCCATCGGCCTCGACCAGACGGCGCGCGCGGACGAAGAACAGGGCCGCCGAGACCGCCAGGGGCAGGGTGGACGCGATCAGGACCAGGAGCAGGCCCTTGCGCGCGAGCCGCCAGTCCCGGAACGGCGTGAGGCGCCAGCGCGACTCCGGCATCAGCGGTCCACCCGGCGGTAGATGTGGAGCGCCGGGTCCACGCCTGGAAACGGCTCGAACATCCGGTCCAGCCGCGGGGGCAACGTTTCGACCAGCCCCAGCACCAGCGCGCCGCCGGGTTCGAGCACCGACATCATGCGTTCCAGCGCCTTCTGCTGCAGGCGCCGGTCGAAATAGATCAGGACGTTGCGGAAGCTGATCAGGCGGAACGAGGCGACCACCGCTTCGGGCGGCGCGAGAGTCGGGCCCATCACGTCGTGCCGGGCGAATCGCACGTGGGCCCGCAGCGCATCGGCGATCCGGACCTGGTCCCCGCTGGTGAGGAGGAATCGGGCGCGCAACGCGTCCGGCACGTCGGCAACGGCGGTGGCGGCGTACTCCCCGACGCGCGCCAGGTCGATCGATCGCTGGCTGACATCGGTGGCCAGAAGATCGAACACCACGCCGCCCCGCTGGTGGCACGCCGTCGACAGGAGCATCGCCAGCGACCACGGTTCCTCGCCGCTCGCGATACCGGCCGACCATGCCCGCACCACCCCCGCGTCTCTGGCCGCCTCGACCAGCGCCGGAACCACGACCTGGGCCAGGGCCGCGTAGACCGCCGGGTCACGGAAGAAACCGGAGCACGGGATGACCAGCGCATTCAGCAGGCAATCGACTTCCCGCGCGTCATTCGCCAGGCGCAGCCGGTACTCGGCGAGGGTGGCGGAGCCGGTCGCCTCCAGGCGCCAGAGGACGCCGCGCGCGCACGTCTCGCGACGGTAGTCCCGGAAATCCGTGCCGCGCCGCTCGGCGAGGATCGCGAGGATGCCGGCGATCTCCTCCACCCAGGTCCGGAGTCCCGCGCCGGCAAGGGATGGCGCGCGAGCGTTCACGGTCATGTCAGGCCGTGCCGGACTGGCGCCGCGCGGCCGGAACCGAGGGCACCGGGGGGGTCACGGCCTCCGCGACCCCGTCAGGCAGTACCAGCCGAAACGTGGCGCCGCCGCCTTCCCGGTCGCGCACGCTCGCGGCGCCTCCATGAGCGGCCGCCACCAGCTTGACCTGATACAGCCCCAGCCCGAATCCGCGCCGGCCGCCGCCGCCGGTCCCTTCCACGCTCTTGTACTGGTCGAACAACACCGGTTTGTAGACGTCCGGAACGCCGGGGCCCGCGTCGGAGACTTCGATGGCCACGCCACCGGGTGCCTGGCGAATGATCACGTCCACCGCGGACCTCGCGGGCGAGTGCCTGATGGCATTGACCACCAGGTTCTCGATCGCGCGCCGGATCAACTTGCGGTCGACGCTCAGGCGCACGTCGTCACTGGCCAGCAGGTTGAGGTGGACCTCCTTGGCTCTCGCCGTGCCGGCCACCGCGGCCAGGGCGTCGGACACGACCTCGGACAGCCGGCTCGACTCCCGCCGTAGCGGGATATGACCCTGCGACAGCCCGCGCAACTCGAGCATGTCGTCCAGGATCACGCGCAGCTCGGATGCCGACCGATGCGCCATCTGCACGTCCGACAGCAGCTCGGGGTCCGTGTTGCCCGACCGGATCAGGTCGAGCACCGCGAGGATCCCCGCCAGCGGGTTGCGGAGGTCGTGCACGATGAGCGAGATCAGGTCATCCTTCAGCGCGGCGAGGTGCAGCACCTCCTCGAGCTGCGAGCGGATGGTGCGGTCCTGGCGGCGCAGCCGCACGAACGCCGCCACCCGGAGGTTCAGTTCCAGGCGATCGACCGGTTTCGTCAGAAAGTCGTCCGCGCCCGCGGCGAGCCCGCTGTTGCGGGCCTGCTGGTCGTTGAGCGCGGTGAGCATCAGGATCGGCAGGAACTCCTCGCGTCGCTGGCCCTTGAGCAACGCGCACGTCTCGAACCCATCCATCTCGGGCATCATCACGTCGAGGAGGACGAGGTCGATGGACTGCGACTCGAGCAGCGTCAGCGCCTGGGCGCCGCCCGCGGCCTCCACGACGCGATAGCGCGGGGACAGGAGACCCGAAACGAGCGCGCGATTGCGCTCGCTGTCGTCCACCACCAGCACGGTTGCCTCATCGGTAGTTGTCATGCGACACCAGCCTCGTTAGTGCGCTCGCTCCCCTCCACGCACGCTCGCCAAGCGAGCCTGCGTGGCCATCGTTCAGAACGGTTATCATGATGCCGGCCCCACTCGGCAATCAAGGGCGACACCGGGGACCTACTGTCGGGGAATACCCTGACGCCGTAAGGTGGGCCGGCCCCATGGCCTTCAATCGAGTCACTCGTCGTGCAGCCACCCCTGGTCGATCGCGAACTGGACCATGTCCATGCGGGTGCGAAGTCCGAGTTTTTCCCGCATGCGCGTGCGATAGG
The DNA here is from genome assembly GCA_041483735.1 of Gemmatimonadaceae bacterium. Classification (GTDB taxonomy): domain Bacteria; phylum Gemmatimonadota; class Gemmatimonadetes; order Gemmatimonadales; family Gemmatimonadaceae; genus JBGPGH01. The sequence goes on from JBGPGH010000009.1 coordinate 106,891, forward strand.
TTTCCACCGTTTTGACGCTGATCCCGAGCGAGGTCGCAGCCTCCTTGTTGCTGTGCCCCCGGGCCAACAGCCGGAGGACTTCCTCCTCGCGTTCGCTCAACGACTCGGTCGCCGTGGCCGCCCGGGCCGACGACGGGGCATAAGGCCGCACCATGAGCTTGGTCATGCCCGAGTCGAGGTAGGTGCGCCCCGCGGCCACCGCGCGAATCGCCTGGAACAGCTCATCCGCGCCCGCGCGCTTCAGCACGTAACCGGCGGCGCCCGCGCTGAGGAGGCGGTGCAGGTACGCGCGATCCTCGTGCACCGTCAGGACCACGACCCGCACCGTCGGGATCTCGCGCCGCAGGCGCTCCGTCGCCTCGATGCCGCCCATCACCGGCATGGTGACGTCCATGACGACCACATCCGGCTGCAGTTCGATCGCCATGCGGCAGGCCTCTCCGCCGTCGCGGGCCTCGCCGACCACCTCGAAGTCCGGCTGCGCGCTCAACAGCGCCCGCAACCCCGCGCGCACGACATCGTGATCATCGGCCAGCACCACGCGAATCGTCGCTACCGCGTCGCTCACGCCTCGGGACCGGTCAGCGGGATACGGGCGATGAGCGTTGTCCCTTCGCCGGACATCGACTCGATGGTCAGCGTGCCGTCGCAGAGTTCCACGCGGTCGCGCATGCCGGACAACCCCAGATGCCCTGTGGGCGGCTGTCCCATCGTCGCCTCCACGTCGAACCCGCGGCCGTCGTCCTCCAGGATGACCACGACCTCGTCTCCACGTCGCTCGACGATGATGCCGACGTCCGTCGCCTGCGCGTGCTTGCCCACGTTCGCCAGCCCTTCGTGGACCAGCCGGTAGACGGTCGTCTCCACCACCGGCGGCAAGCGGGGCGACTCGAGGCCCATCAGCCGCGTGTGCGGCATCACGTCGTGCTGCTCCGACCATTGTTCGACCAGTCCGCGCATCGCGCTCTTCAGTCCCAGGTCATCCAGCGCGAGCGGCCGCAATTCCATGGTGACGCGATGCGCCTCGCGGGCGATCCGGTCGGCGACCTCCTGCAGGCGCAGCAGACGCGAGCCAATGTCGTGCTGGTCGCGGCCCGCGTACCGGAGCGCGTGCAGGTCGAGCACCAGCGCCGTCAGGTGCTGCGACAGGGAGTTGTGGAGCTCCCGCGCGATCCGGCGTCGCTCATCCTCCAGCGCCGTCGCCATCCGCAGCCGCAGCCGCCGGTGGTCGCTCTCCCCCTTCCGCATCGCGGTGACATCGCGCCCGATCGACAGGGCCGACTCCACGCGGGCATCGGGTCCGCGCATCGGCGCCACGTGCCGCCACACCCAGCGCCGATTCCCCTCCACGCCGGACACCTCGAGCGTCGCGTCCTGAGTCTCCCCGCGAAAGACCGCCGCCAGATGCTCGCGGACCAGCTGGTGCTGTGAGGGATCGACGAAGTCGATGATCGATCGTCCCACGACATCGGCGGCGGACGCGGCCTGCAGCAGCGCGACCCCCGCCGGGTTGATCGCCAGGATGGTGCCATCGGCGGCCTCGACCGTCACCGCATCCGGCGCGGCCTCGAGCAGCCCGGGCCGGTGCCGCCCCCGCTCTTCGACGGCGCGGGGCGCACCGGGTCGGGCAGTGTCGAACGTGCTCTCGTCCGCGTTCTGGGTCATGCGTGTGGCCTGAGTGGAGGCCGGGCAGCCGTGGCGGCAGCGGCTTCACGTTATGCCTAATACTCCTGGCACTATTCCGACTGTGTCGCAAGGCACAAGCCGACAGCCCGTCATAACGGCATTTCCTGGACCGTTCACCGAACAGGGCGACTGGTCCGTCCAACCCGGGGTCGGACGGGTGAGGCATTCCGCCCCGGCCCGTGGGGCACGATTCCCCACCGGCGGCGGGGCGATTCGCCCCAGCGTCCCGGCGGTCGAACGACGGTCGGGCGCGCCGGATGGCCTGAAACCCCTCACCCGCAACGCCTTGCGGCGCCGGACTCGGCGCCGGCAGAACGTGCCGCCACCGGCACGGGTGGTGCCTTACCAGGGCTCAACCCGAGGCCGCGCCTGGAGGCGCCCACGTGATGACCGCCCGCGACACGACCGCACCAACCCACCAATCCCTCGCGTCCCTGTCCCGGGCCGCATGCCCCATCGGGATACTCCTCGCCCTCGTCTTCAACACCGGCATGCCACAGCGGGCCTTCGCCCAGCTACCCGCCGTTCACACGGCGAGTATTCTCACCTCGACGGTGGTGCCGGCCTTGATGGGGTTCGCGGGCACGAGCCCGCCGACCGCGATCGTCAGGCGGGCGACGTCGGTCGACTTCACGGTGACGCCGGCGGTCTTCGCGAACGTCCCGTACACGGTCGCGGTGCGCGTGTCCGGCTCGGGCGCCGGCGGTGCCGTCCGGGTCCTGGTGATCGATCCGGAAGGGCGGGCGATCGAGGTCGCGGGCACCGCAGGCGTCGTGTTCGCGAGCCGTGCCCGCGGGGGTCCCGCCATGGCACACCGCCTGACGATCCGGGTCATCGCCGGCTCGTCCGATGCCCTCCGTGGCGCGAACGTACGACTCGCCCTCGAGCTCCGTCCCGCGCCGGCGGCCCTGGGTGCGGCAGTCACGTCGATCGTGGATCTGCCGATGGGCGCCACGAGCGCCGCCGCCGCCAACTGACGGAGACCTGGGCGCGGCCGCGAGCGGGCGCGCACCTATCGATACGTGGCGGGATTGACGGCCGGAAAGCCGCGCCCGGGACGCGAAAACAGGTACCCCTGCAGCAGGTCGGCTCCGAGGGAAGACAGGGTGTCGCGCTCGGCGGCGGTCTCCACGCCCTCGTGAATCACGAGCAGTCCGAGGCCCCGGCACAGGTCGGTCATCGAACGCAGGATGCGCTGCTTGACGTGGCTCCGGTCCACATCCCGGACGAGCGACATGTCGAACTTGACGACTTCCGGCTCGAGCTGGGCGAAGCTGCCCAGGCCGGCGTACCCCGCGCCCATGTCGTCGAGGGCCACGCGATAGCCAAGCCGGCGGAGCTGCGCCAGCCGCGACCGGACATCCGGTATGCCGTCGAGCGAGGCCCGTTCGGTGATCTCGAGGATGATTCGTGAGGCGGAGTGGGCGAGGGGCCCGACAGGCTGGTAGAGCGTCTCATCCTCGAGGTCGCGCGAATGCAGGTTGAGCAGGATCAGCGCGCCCTCGGGCAGGTCGGGAATCGCGTCGGCCACGCGGTCGCGCATCCGCCCGCCCAGGTCGGACAGCCGTCCCAGCCGCTCGGCCGCCTCCAGGAGGGTCCCCGGGTTCGGGTAGAGGCTGTCGTCGCAGCGCATGAGCGCCTCGTAGCCGAACACCGCCTGGCGGGACAGCGACACCACCGGCTGAAACTCCACCCGCAGCGATTCGAGGGCCCGGGTAAACGTGATGTCGAGGCCGGCGCGATCGCCGGCGAGGCCGCCTCGGGTGCCCAGCACCGTCAGGGCCTCCCGCTTGATGCGGGCCAGCCCGCGCATCCGAACCGCCCGGGACACCGCGTCCACCAGTACCTCGGCCTCCACGGGCTTCACCAGGAACCGCAGCGCTCCAAGGTCGACCGCGCGGATGGCGACGTCCAGCGTCGGGGCGGCGGTGACCAGCACGACCGGCAGGTCCAGATCGATGGCGCGGATCGCGCGCAGCAGGTCGATCCCATTCAGCCCTGGCATGTTGACGTCGCTGACAACCGCATCGAAGTCCATGGCGCCCACCAGCCGCTTCGCCTCGGCTCCGTCGCTCGCCGCGGACACGCTGAACCCGGCCGCGGCCAGCACCCGCGAGTACACCCGGACCAGGTCCGGCTCGTCATCGGCCAGGAGGACGCGGCCCACCAGCGGTTGGGTCGCGGCCCGCTTCGTCGTCAGGGAGGGATCGAACGGGGTCGGTGTCTTCCCGACGTTGGACGACATGGAGGGCTCCGCGCGTCGCCGTGAGGCCAGACGGCGACAATCACCGCCGTGCGGCGTCAGGCGAGAGTACGTCGCGTGGGCGGTGCGCGCAAGGCTTGGCCGGTTCCGCGCCACCGCCGTGAAGGGCGCGGCGGCCGCGGCCGGGCGCGCCCGACGGGTCGGTGCCCTACTTCAGCAGCGACTTGGCGATGGTCTGGAGCTGCATGTTCGACGTCCCCTCGTAGATCGTCCCGATCTTGGCGTCGCGGTAGAACTTCTCGACCGGGAAGTCGCGGGTGTAGCCGTAGCCGCCGAACAGCTCGACGCATAACGACGTGACCCGCTCGCAGACCTGCGAGGAGAACAGCTTGGCCATCGCCCCTTCCCGGGCGATGTCGCGGCCGGCATCCTTGAGGCGGGCGGCGTTGTAGACCATCAGGCGGGCGGCCTCGAGCTCGGTGGCGGCCTGGGCCAGCTGGAACTGGACGCCCTGGTTGTCGGCGATCGCGCGCCCGAACTGCTGCCGCTCGCGGACGTAGCCGGTGGCCGCCTCCAGCGCTCCGCGCGCCACGCCGATCATCTGCGCGCCGATCCCCACCCGTCCCTCGTTGAGCGTCTCGATCGCGATCTTGTACCCCTGGCCCACCGGGCCGAGGACGTTCTCGTCAGGCACCTCGCAGCCATCGAGCAGCAACTCGGTGGTGCTGGAGGCGCGGATCCCGAGCTTGTCCTCCTTCTTCCCCACCCGGAACCCGGCGCTGCCGCGCTCGATGATGAACGCGGTGATTCCCTTGTAGCCGGCCGGCGGGTTGGCATTGGCGAACAGGACGAAGACCCCGGCTTCGGCGCCGTTGGTGATCCACATCTTCCGGCCGTTCAGCACCCAGCGGCCGTCGCGCCGCTCGGCCCGGGTGGCCATCCCGAACGCGTCCGATCCCGAGCCCGGCTCCGACAGCGCATAGGCGCCCACCGTGTCGCTCGTGAGGCGGGGCAGGAACGCGCGCTTCTGCGCGTCGCTGCCGTAGCGCGCGATCGGGTAATTCACCAGCGTGTTCTGGACGTCGACCATGATCGCCGCCGAGGCGTCGACCGCGCTGATCTCCTCGACCGCCAGCGTCATCATCAGCAGCGACCCGCCGGCGCCGCCGAACTCCTCCGGCACCTCGATCCCCATGAGCCCCATCTCGAAGTACCTGGGGATCAGCGCGGGGTCGATCCGGGCCGCCCGCTCCATCTCGGCCACGCGGGGGCGAACCTCGGCGGCGGCGAACTCCGCGACGGCGGAGCGAAAGGCGTTTTCGTCGTCGCCAAGAAGGGTCAGGGCGCAGTGAGAGGGCATTGGGCTGGGAAGGTGCGCACTGGGTACTGAGTACTGAGTACTGAGTATCGCTCAGTGGCAATGAAAGGACTGTGGCGGCGCGGAAAGGATGACGCCGTTGGTCGTGTATTGTGCAACGTGAAGTATCGTTCACCGCATTCATCGTCGCCAGTCGGGAGTCATGAGCTACGACGAGTGGGAGAGGAGTGTCCCCGAGACTCTCAAGGCCGACACTCTGTGGGCCAAGCGCATTTACCGCATGGCCCTGTACCTCGCGGACAGTGCCTGGGACGACGTCGATCGTTTGAATGCCAACCGGCGCTCTTGGGCGGTCGCGAACCAGCTCCATCGCGCGCTGGGGTCCGTGGTCGCAAACATCGCGGAGGGATACAGCCGGGGAGGCGGAAAGGACCGGGCACGGATCCTCGAGATCGCGCTCGGCTCCGCGCGCGAAGCGCGGGTCTGGTACTACCTGGGCCGCCGCGTGCTTGGCGACGAGTACGTGTTGGGCCGGATGGCGCTCATCACCGAAATCATTCGCCTTGCGCTCTCGATGATCCCGCTCGAGCGGCAGCGCGTCCGGATTCGGAGGCGTCCATGCCCACAAGTGGTGGCAGCGCGTGACGAGCGGTGATCAGGGAGCCGGCCGGCGGCGGCGCACCAATCCGTCCTGCCACACTGCACGATACTCAGTACTCAGTACTCAGTACTCAGTACGTGACTCATCCCCCAACCGCCGCACCGGAGGACTTCCCCCCAGCAAGTCTGTCCACGGGAGGAAGGGTCCGGCTCGCCAGATCCCGCAGCGCCTCCAGCTGCTCCTCGCTGAACGCGAACTGCTCCCCCGCCAGGCTGCCGATCACCTGCTTGGCCTGCACCACCCGGAGGAAGACCTGCAGCGAGAGGTCGAGCAACACCCGCCCGCCGCCCGGGACGATCGCCGACGAATCGGGCACCGGCCGGCCGAGCGACAGCTGGGTGCCATCCTCGAAGGTCAGCACGAACGCCGAGTCCAGCGCGTGCGCCCAGGCGTCGCCGTCGAGGTTGATCGCGATCCGCACGAAGAACGGGCGCGAGGTCATCTCCGCGCCGGCATGCCAGAACGTCGCGCCGAGCGACAGGTCCCGCGTCAGCCGCAGCCCGCTCACCGCCACCGCGGTCTCGTTCCGGATCGCGTCAAAGGTGCTCGTGAGGCGCTCGTGATGCGCGAACGCGCGCGGCGCCGGCGCCTGGTAGATGGCGCCCCGGAAGACGTGCTCGGGGATGGTCACCCGGACCACATTCTGCACGGTGATGGAGGTGGCCTGGGCGTGCGCCACCGTGCCGGCCCCGGCCGTCCCGAGGACGACCAGCGGTGCCAGTCCTGCCGCGATCCTTCGCATCGTCTCTCCGAGGCCGCCGCTTCCATGCGACGCGCCGATGGGCACCGCGCGCCGCCGCGATCCGCTCGGCGGACTCCGTGGCGCGATGCCTCATCGGAGAGTATCGGCACCTGGCGGAGGCCATCCGGCCCCCGTCAGGCATGTGGGATTAGGATTCTCTGAACACGTCGAGCGCCAGCTCCACCTTGCCGAACGGCGCCGAGACCTGGACGCCCTGCACCGAACCGCGAACCCGCGCCAGCATCTCGCGCGCGATCGCGATCCCCTCGGCCACCGCCGCCTCCTTCGAGCGCTCGTTGGCGCGCCGCATCCGCGCGATCACCGAATCCGGCACCGTCACCCCCGGCACCTCGTTCGCCAGGAACTCCGCGTTCCGCACCGACACCAGCGGCCAGATCCCCGCCACCACCGGAATCCGGGCGTGCGTGATGCCGGCCAGGAAACGCTCCAGCTGGTCGACGTCGAATACCGGCTGGGTGATCGCGTACTCGGCGCCGGCGTCGACCTTCCACTCGAACCGGCGCCGCTCCTGCGCCGGATCGATCGCCGCCGGGTTCACCCCCACGCCGATCACGTAGCGTGTTGGTGCGCCGATCGCGTGCCCGCCCGGGTCCAGCCCGCGGTTCAGGTTGCGCACCAGGTTGGTCAACCCGATCGAGTCGATGTCGAAGACCGCGGTGGCATCCGGATAGGGGCCCATCTTGGGCGGGTCACCGGTGATGAGCAGGATGTTCCGCAACCCCATCGCCGATGCGCCGAGCAGGTCGCTCAGCATCCCCAGCAGGTTGCGGTCGCGGCAGCAGTAGTGGGTCACGGTCTCGATCCCCACCCGCTGCTCGATGAGCAGGCTGGTGAGGACCGCCCCCATCCGGCTCTGCGCCCGCGGTCCATCGGGGACATTGATCGCGTGCACCCCGGCGGCTTTCAGCGTGGCGGCATCGGTCAGCAGCCTGGTCGCGTCCACGCCGCGCGGCGGCACGATCTCCACGCTGGTGACGAAGGTGCCGGTGGCCAGCCGCTCCGCCCACGCCGAGCGCTGGGCGAACGGCACCGGCTCCACGCCGGCGTCGGCGACGGCGGCCGTGCCGCCGCTGACCGCCGGGGTCCGCGACGGCGTCGCGCGGCCGGCGCCGGCGCCGCCGGTGAGTCCGCCGGTGAGGCCGCCGGTAGGCGCCTGACGCCGCGGAGCGAGCGGCCGGATCCCGTCGACCATCGCCTTGATGTGCTCCGGCGTGGTGCCGCAGCATCCCCCGATCACGCGCGCGCCGGCCTGCACCAGGTGGTGGGCGTAGGTCGACATGTACTCGGGGCTGGCCATGTACATGTTGCGCCCGCCCACCTCGCGCGGCATGCCGGCGTTGGGCTGGGCGCTGAGCTTGTGCTGCGTGACCGGCGCCATCCGCTCGATCGCCTCGAGGATCGTCTGGGGCCCCACCGAGCAGTTGAGTCCAATGATGTCGGCGCCGAGCGCCTCGAGGGCGCGGGCGATGTCCTCGGGGGTGGCGCCGAACGGCGTGTGGGCGTCCACGCCGATCGTCATCTGGGCGATCACCGGGATGGAGTCGTCGACGACGCGGGCCGCGCGGATCGCCTGCTCCATTTCGTGCAGGTCGCCGAACGTCTCAATGATGAAGCAGTCGACGCCGCCTTCGGCGAGCGCGGTCATCTGCTCGGAGAACGCCGCCTGGGCCTCCTCGGCGCTGGTGGGTCCGTAGGGTTCGAGGCGCACCCCCAGCGGGCCCACGGCGCCGGCCACCAGCACGTCGGCGCCGGCTGCCTCACGAGCCACCCGGGCGGCCGCCCGGTTCAGGTCGCCCACCTGCTTCTCCAGGCCGTACTGAGTCAGCTTCACGCGGTTCGCGCCGAAGCTGTTCGTCTCGAGCGCTTCGGCGCCGGCCCGCACGTACGCCTCGTGCACGCCGCGCACGAGGTCCGGCGCCCGGAGGTTGAGCTCGTCGTAGCACTGGTTGATGAACACGCCCTTCGCGTACAGCATCGTCCCCATCGCGCCGTCGAACACGAACACGGTTGCGGGGTCCAACAGGCGATCCACGTTGCGGCGGTCCGTCACCGGGTATACCCTTGTCGAGTCAACTCACCCACCTGCCTATGCGCCTCTCTCTCGTCAAACTGCCCGCGATTGCCACGGTCCTGGCCCTGATCGTCACCGGTTGCTCGAGCGACAAGGGCAGCGGCCCCCGGCCCACGGGACCGGTCACCATGCGGTTCCTCACGCCGGTCTTCGACACCGACACCGTGACCGGCCGCCTGATTCTCGACGGCAAGGACACGCTCGCCATCCCGCGGGACTCCCTCGTCGGCGTCGCGCGCGGCCAGCACACCTTCGAGGTCCGCCTCGACCTCGACTACATCACCTCGGTCTTCACCGACAACATCGATCCCAACGCGACGTCGATCTCCTATCGCATCCTGCAGACCGGCACCTGCCGGCTGTGGCAGTTCGACTCCGATTTCTGCAGCGGCAAGAACCTGATCTTCTGGGGCCAGAACAAGCGCGTGCTCTGCCCCGCCAGTGACTTCGGTGAGTTCTGCACCACGAATGCCGACCGTTTCGGTCTGGGCCTCACCTGGCCCTCCGACTCGATCGTCAACGCCGGCAACGAGTACGTCACCCACGGCAAGCTGCTGATCGGCGCGATCGCCGGTGCCGGCAGCCCCAGGGCGGGCGACACGCTGGCGATGGCGTTCGATCGTGGCGGCGACTACTCGCCGCGCACCCGGCTGCACGTGTTCGGCATCGCCGACAGCTCGCGCTACCAGGGCGATGCCTGGACCGACGCCCGCCACATCCCGCTCTACCCGAACGCCTTTTCCTTCCTCAACGACACCGACCGCGTGGGAGCCAACTTCGGGCTCTCCGTCCGCACGACCTACTATCGGCCCGTCGCCAGGGCCGATGCCATGTTCCTCCGCTTCGACATCACCAACATCAGCAACGACCCGGAGTACCGGCGGGTGCACGCGGAGGAGCCGGTGGCCGGCCACACCATCACCGACATCTACCTCACGCCCGTGATCGACGCCGATATCGGCGGCACCGGGCTCGCCGAGTACGCCGACGACCTGGGCACCATGTTCCCGGCCGACTCCGTGGTGGTCGCTTACGACCGGACCTTCAACGTGTCGACATTCAGCACCGGCTACGTCACCAAGCCGGCGCTGGTGGGACTGCAACTGCTCGCCGGACCGGTGGGCGCGACGGGCAAGGGCGTGATCTTCGACCAGGACGACACGCTCCGCTACAGCGACCGCAGGATCGAGGGCCGCACCTACCGCTACCTCGCGGCCGGCCGGGCCGGCCCGATCACCGGCTGCGTCGACGCCGGCTCGGCGCTGGTCTGCGCGCCCGAGGGAGGTGGCGGCATCCCCGTCGACATCCGGATCGGATGGTCGGTGGGCCCGGTGGCCTCGCTCGCGCCCGGCCAGACGACGTCGCTCACCGTGGCCGTCCTGCTCGCGCTCCCCAAGGCGGGCTCGTACGTGAACGGCACCGAATACCTGCCGCAGAACACGCTCCTCAGCGACACCACCCGCACGATCTTCAAGATCGGCGAAAATCTCCGGGCGCTGGCCGCGCAGACAAAGACCGTCACCGTCGACGGCACGCCGTTCATGTTCAGGCGGTAGTGGCCCGTCCAGGCAGCGAGAACGAGGACGCAGGAAGCAGGAAACGAACCTCACGCGGTCGTTCCTCCCGCTGAGGCGGCGCCGGCGGCGGGGCTGAGCCCCGCGCCGGCGCCGCCCTCCGCCTCACCCCGCACGGCGTAGTACTTCGCTTCCGGGTGGTGGACGATGAGCGCCGCCGTGGACTGCTCGGGGACCATCTGCTGGGCGGTGGTCAGCGACATGCCGAGCGCATCGGCGGCCGGCAGGAGGCGGAAGAGCGTCTGGTGGTCGTCCAGGTCGGGACAGGCGCCGTACCCCCACGAGTAGCGCTTGCCGCGGCCGGCGGGCAGGCCCAGCTCGCCGCGGATCCGCCGGTGCATCCATTCCGCCAGCGCCTCGGCGGCCTCGACCGCCAGGCCATGGGCGAAGTAAGCCTCGCTGTACTCCCCCTGACCCTGGAGCGCGTCGAACCGTCGTGAGGCACTGTCGCCGACGGTGACCACCTGCAGCGCAACGACATCGACGTCGCCCGATTCGGTGGACCGGAAGTAGTCGGCCAGGCAGAGCCGCTCGCGCCCGACCATGCGGGGAAAGTGGAAGCGGGCGACCTCGCGCAGCGCGCCCCCATCGCTCCCGAACGCGGCCGGGTCGTAGACCACCAGGTCGTTGCCTGACGACTGGACGGGGAAGTAGCCGTACACCGCCGCCGGCGACAGCCAGTCCGATCCCTCGCGCAGCGCCTGCTCGCGGAGGCGCGCCAGCGTCGGCTCGAACACGTCCCGCAGCGCCGCCTGGTACTCCGGCCCCGAGCCCCGCCCGCCCCACTGCAGGCGGTACAGCTCGTCGAGGTCCAGCAGGTCCAGCACCTCCGTGAGCGGGATGTCGCGGAGCACCCGGGTCCCGAAGAACGGCGCCGCCGGCACCGGGACGTCGGCACGCACGTCGCTCCGCTCGCCCCCCGCCTGGCCGGCCGCCACATCCTTCCCCACGGTGGTCCGCAAGAAGACGTCCTTCCGCGCGTCGTCGATCAGCCGGGCCACCGCATCGGCGCGGCGGTCCCGGTCCTGCAGAACATCCATCATCTCCAGTCCCTCGAACGCGTCCTTGCAGTAGAAGACGCCCGCCGGATAGGCGCGCTCCCCGTCCACGAACAGCGCCCGCCGCCCGAATCGCCGGTTGATCGCCGCCCCGCCGATCAACACCGGGTACGTCAGGCCGCGCCGGTCCAGCTCCTGCACGCAGAGCGGCATCTGCTTGCTGGTGGAGACGAGCAGCGCCGACAGGCCGATCGCGTCCGCGCCCACCTCCACGGCCCGGTCGATGATCGTGTTCACCGGCACCTGCTTGCCCAGGTCGTGGACCGTGTAGCCGTTGTTCGAGAGGATCGTGTTGACCAGCGACTTGCCGATGTCGTGGACGTCGCCGTAGACCGTCGCCAGGACGATCGTCCCCTTGGTGTAGCCCTCGCTCTTCTCCAGGAACTGCTCGAGGTGCTTCACCGCCTTCTTCATGACCTCGGCGCTCTGCAGCACGAACGGGAGGATGAGCTCGCCGGCGCCGAATTTGTCGCCGACCTCCTTCATCGCCGGCAGGAGCACCTCGTTCAGAATGCGCACCGGCTGCGCGCGCACGCCGGCCGCGTCGAGCGCGCCCTCGATTCCATCCTTCTTGCGGTGCAGCACCTGCCAGTGAACGCGCTGCTCCGGGGTCATCCCCTCGTACGGATCCGCGGCTTCGCTGGTCTCGTCGCTCTTCGTTCCCCGTCCGGCGGTCGTCGCATCGATCAGCCGTTGCAGCGCGTCCGGCCGCCGGTTGAATACCAGGTCGTCGGCCAGCGCGCGCTCATCGGCCGAGATCTCGGCATACGGCCGGATGTGGGCGGGATTCACGATCGCCGCGTCCAGGCCGGCCTGCACGCAGTGGTGGAGGAAGACGGAGTTGAGCACGCCGCGCGCCTCGGGCGCCAGCCCGAAGCTCACGTTCGAGACGCCGAGGATGGTGAACACCCCGGGCAGCTCGCGCTTGATCGCCCGGATCCCCTCGATGGTCTCGTTGGCGCTGTCGATCCACTCGGCGTCGCCGGTGGCGAGCGTGAAGGTGAGCGCGTCGAAAATCAGCGACTCGGGAGGCATCCCGAACTCGCCGGTGACGATGTCGTGGATCTTCCGGGCCACCTCGAGCTTCCGCTCGCGGGTGCGCGCCATCCCCTGCTCGTCGATCGTCAGCGCGACCATCGCCGCGCCGTGCCGCTTCGCCAGGGGCACCACCGCGTCGATCCGCTTGCGCCCGTTCTCCATGTTGATGGAGTTGATGATCGCGCGCCCCGGCGTGTGCTCCAGCGCGGCCGCGATCACGTCGGCCTCGGTGGAGTCGATCATCAGCGGCGTCTCGACGCTCATCGAGAGCAGCTTCACCACCGCCGACATCTGGGCGGCCTCGTCGGCGCGCTCGGTGACGGCGACGCAGACGTCGAGCACGTGGGCGCCTGCGTCCACCTGGTTGCGCGCCACCTCGAGGATCCCCTCGTAGTCGTCGGCCAGGAGCAGGCGCTTCACCGCCCGCGAGCCCTGGGCGTTGACGCGCTCGCCCACCAGCAACGGCGGCGGGTCCTGGTGGATCGTGATCGCGCGCATCGCCGAGGACACCCGGGCGGCGTGACTCACGGAATGCGGAATCCGGAATGCGGGATGCGGAACTGATCCCTCTTCCGCATTCCGTATGCCGTATTCCGTGTCGACCTGCCTCACGGCTTTCACGATGGCGTCGAGATGCTCCGGCGTCGTCCCACAGCATCCCCCCACCACCCGCACCCCGAAGTCGCGGACGAACTCCGCGAGCGCGGCGGCCATCGGCGCCGGCTCCAGCGGATAGACCGCGTCACCCGTCCCGGTGTTCAGCGGCAGCCCCGCGTTCGGGATCACCGACAGCGGGAAAGTGGCATGCTCCGAGAGCCACCGCACCGGCTCGCGCATGTGCTCGGGCCCGGTGCTGCAGTTGAGCCCGATCACGTCCACCGCCAGCGACTCGAGCGTCGTCATCGCGCTCGCGACGTCCGTCCCCAGCAGCATCCGGCCGCTGGTGTCGAGCGTCACCTGCGCCTGCACCGGGATCCGGCGGCCGAGCTCGGCGAACAGCCGCTCGAAGCCGGCGATCGCCGCCTTCACCTCGAGAATGTCCTGCGCCGTCTCGATCAGCAGGACGTCGACGCCGCCCTCCACCAGGAACTTCGCCTGCTGGTAGTACTGCTCGCTGAGTTCAGCGAAGGTGATCCGCGAGAGCACCGGGTCGCTGCTGGAGGGGAGCATCCCGGTGGGGCCGATCGAGCCGGCGACATAACGGGGCCGGTCGGGCGTCGCGTACGCGTCGCACGCCGCCCGCGCCAGTCGTGCCGCCGCGACGTTGACCTCGCGCGACATCTCCGGCCCCAGCCCCCACTCGGCGAGCCGGCGCGGCGTCGACTGGAAGGTGCACGTCTCCACCACGTCGCACCCCACCGCCAGGAACGACTCATGGATGCCGCGGATCACATCCGGCCGCGTGAGCACCAGGTGATCGTTGCACCCCTCCAGCGACTTCCCCCCGAAGTCCTCCGCCGTGAGGTGGTGGCGCTGGATGTTCGTCCCCATCGCGCCGTCGAATACCAGCACCCGGCGCGTGAGCGCCCGCAGATATGGACTGGACGGTGGAGGGGTGGCGGAACCGGTCATCGGCGTGAGGCGAAAAAAAAGGCCCGGGCGCGAAAGCGCCGGGCTGGCGCTTTAGCGGAGTGTTTAACGTGGCCGCAAGTTGCCGAAAATCGCCACGAGCAGTTGTCACAACGGCTGACTGTTATCTAGCCGGCAGATCGTCCGGAGGCAAGTCTCCCAGCGCTTCCCGCGCGCCGCTCCGCCGCCGGCCCGCCACGCGCGCACGCTCCTCGACGTGCTGCACCAGCGCCGACAGGCGCTGCCGCTCCAGCGGGAGCAGGAGGTCGGCGAGCGTGGTCCGCAGCAGCGCATGCGGCAGCGGCGTGGCCGCGCCGGGTCGCGTGCGGTAGAGCACCAGCGCCCCGCCCGGCTCCAGCGGAAAGCGCGCCAGGTCGCCGCGCGCCGACGCCAGGTCGTGCGCCACCACCACCATCAGGGGCGGCTGCGCGGCCGCGGCCAGCATCCCTTCCTCGACCGACGTCACGTGGTGGCTCCGGTGCCCCAGCGCCGCGAGCATCTGCGCCACGCCCTCGAGAAGCGGCGTATCGCCGCCGATCAGGATGATCGTCGCCATGGCATGCCTCCGTCGCGCGGTCAGCGCTCCCCGGCCAGCCCCCGCACCCGGTCGACCCCGACCCCATCCACCTCCACCACTTTAACGCGTGACGACGCTCCCGTCACGATCCGCACGTCCCGCCGCCGCACCGACAGCCGGTTCGCGAGCAGCGCGATCAGCGCCTCGTTCGCGGCGCCATCCACCGGCGGCGCCGACAGCCGTACCTTGAGCGCGCCGTCGTGCACCCCCTCGATCGCGTCGCGGCTGCCGCGCGGCTGCACCCGCACCGGAAACCGTACGCCGCCGTCCCCGCGCGCGCTGGCGCGCAGCCCGCTCACAGCAGTCCGCCCAGGATGACTCCCTCGACCAGCCGGAGCAGGAAGTAGGCGACCAGGGGCGTGACGTCGATCATCCCCACCGTCGGGATCACCTGCCGCAACGGGCGCAGCATCGGCTCGGTGAGCGTGAATGACCAGCGCCACCACCGCGAGTGGGGATTGCCCGCTACCCAGCTCGCGATCACCCGCCAGATCAGCGCGAACTGCAGGATCTGGAACGTCCAGGCGATGAGGATCACCGCCAGGCCGCGCGAGCCGCGCTCCATGGCCGACGACATCTCCTTCATCTGGTCGCGCACGAAGCCGAGCACGCCCAGCAGCACGATCCCGCCGAGCACCACCAGCACCAGCGCCCACCAGGGCGCGCTGGATGGGACGCTCCCGGCGCGGACGATCACCCGCTCCATCGGCGCCAGCAGCGGATCCACCGAGGAGCGGAAGAAGCGGGCGACGGGCCGGAACGGGCTGATCCGCCGCGTGCGCACCGCCCAGTCGACCACGAACACGACGCCGAACGCCAGCGCCACCCAGAACAGGATGGGGCGCAGGGCCGCGATGAATGTGGTGAGCCCGTCGACGGCCCGGTTCACGAGCCGCTCTTGGAGGCCGGGTCACCGTCGCGTCCCGGCCCGCCTCCGCGTCCGCGGAACACCAGCTGCAGCGATCGCCACGCACCGCGCAGGCGCGCCCCCAGCGTGTCGCCGTGCGCGAAGCCGAGAAAGCCGTCGAGGTTGCGCGCGTGCGTCGCGGAGTACCCGAACCACCACGGCTGCCGCAGCGCCGTGAACCGCTCGGCCACGATCGTCTTGGTCCGCACGCATTCGTGCAGTCCGGCCAGGCCGTGCGACCGGCCCATCCCGCTCGCCTTCACGCCGCCGTGCGCCACCTCCGCCATGCCCGCCACGATCACCGAATCGTTGATCGCGACCGTGCCTGCCTCGATCGTGCCGGCCAGGCGTTCGGCGCCCCGCACGTCGCGGCTCCAGATGCTGGCGCTCAGGCCGAACGGGCTCCGGTTCGCCAGCCGGACGGCATCGTCGGCATCGCGCGCCCGGATCACCGGCAGCAGCGGGCCGAAGGTTTCTTCGGACAGGACGCGCATGCCGGTGGTGACGCCGGTGAGCAGGGTGGGGGGGAAGAAGCGCCCGCGGTCGTCGGGGCTCACGTCAGGCATTTCGGCGGTGGCCGCCACCTGCGCGCCGCGGGCCACCGCGTCGTCGAGCTGCGCGCGGATCGCCGTCACCTGCGACGGACGGATCAGCGGGCCGACCTCGGCGTGGGTCGCGCCCGCGCCCACCCGCAGCGCCCGCACGCGGCTGGCCAGGGCGGCGACGAACCGGTCGTGCACGGCGTCCACCACGATCACCCGCTTGGGCGCCACGCACGTCTGCCCCGCGTTGCTGAAGCGCCCCCAGAGGATGCCGTCGGCGGCGGTCTCCAGCTCGGCGTCCTCGAGGACGATCGCCGGGTCGCTCCCTCCCAGCTCCAGCGAGCACGGCACGAGGCGTGAGGCGCACTCCAGGGCGACGCGCCGGCCGGTGGCCTCGCTGCCGGTGAAAAAGACCTTGTCCACCGCGGCCGCGACCAGCGCCGCCCCGGTGACGCCATCGCCCTGCACGACCTGCAACACGCCATCGGGCACGCCGGCCTCGCGCAGCAGCGTGCCGAGGATCTCGCCCGAGCTCGGCGTAAATTCCGAGGGCTTGAGGATCACCGCGTTGCCCGCCACCAGCGCCGGCACCACCACGCCCGCCGCCAGCATGAACGGGAAGTTCCACGGCGAGATCACCGCCACCACGCCGTGCGGCTCATGGATCGTGCTCACCCGCTTCCGCCACATGGCGGGGCTGGCGGGCGTGAAGGCGGTTCCCCGCAGCTCGTGCGCCGCCACCTTGGCGTAGAAGCGCGCGTAGTCGAGGACGATCTGCACCTCGCTGCCCAGCGCCTCCATGGGCGGCTTGCCGTTTTCCCGGGTCAGGATGTCGGCCACCTCGCCGCGGCGGCGGTAGAGCACGCCGCGGAACTCGCGCAGGCAGGCGGCCCGGGCGGCCACGCCGCGGCCCGCCCAGGCCGCCTGTGCCTCACGAGCCCGCGCGACCGCGGCGGTCACCTCGTCAGGCGTGGCGGCGGCGAATTCGCGCCACACGGCGCCGGTCGCCGGGTCGATCGACTGCACCGGCCGGCGTGGCGGGGCCGCCGGGGCATCGGCCGCCGGCGGCGGGCGAAGGCTGGTCGACATGGGCGCGGTCTGCCGGCGGCCTACGGCAGCGCCGGGGCCATGCCCAGGTTCTTCACCGTGAAGGCGAAGATGTCGGCCACCTCGTCGATCCGCTTGGCGGTCGGCTTGCCGCCGCCGTGGCCGGACTTGGTGTCGATCCGGATGAGCACCGGCGCCGGACCGGCCTGCGCCGCCTGCAGCGCGGCCGCGAACTTGAACGAGTGGCCAGGCACCACCCGGTCGTCGTGATCGGCGGTGGTGACCAGCGTCGCCGGGTATCGCGTGCCGGGGCGGATACTATGGTATGGCGAGTAGGCGACCAGCGCCCGGAACTGGGTCGAATCGTCGGCCGAACCGTAGTCCGAGGTCCAGGCCCAGCCGATCGTGAACTTGTGGAAGCGCAGCATGTCCATCACGCCCACCGCGGGCAGCGCCACGCCCATCAGGTCGGGGCGCTGTGTCATGACCGCGCCGATCAGCAGCCCACCGTTGGACGCGCCCTGCACCGCGAGCTTCGACGACGACGTGTACCGCGCCTTGATCAGGTACTCGGCCGCGGCGATGAAATCGTCGAAGACGTTCTGCTTGTGGAGCAGCATCCCGCCCTGGTGCCACTCCTTTCCGTACTCGCCGCCGCCCCGCAGGTTGGCCACCGCGTAGATCCCGCCCATCTCCATCCAGACGATGTTCGCCGGCGAGAAGCTGGGCGTGAGCGAGATGTTGAATCCGCCGTACGCGTAGAGCAGGGTCGGGTTGGTTCCATCCAGCGGGATCCCCTTCCGCGCCGTGATGATCATCGGGACCCGGGTCCCGTCCTTGCTCGTGTAGAACACCTGCTTCGACTCGTACAGGCCCGGGTCGAACGCCACCGCCGGCGCGCGCTCGAGCGTGCTGGTGCGCTGCTTCAGGTCGTAGCGGTAGATCGACGGGGGCGACAGGTAGGAGGTGAACGAGTAGAAGAACTCGTCGTCGCCGCGCTTGCCGGCAATCCCGCCCACCGAGCCGATCCCGGGCAGCGCCAGCTCGCCGAACGCCTCCCCGCCGTGGAGCGCGACGAGCCGGACCAGCGAGTGCGCGTCGTGCAGGTAACTGACCACGAACCGGTCGCCGATCAGTGCCACCGACTGCATGGCATCGGGCGACTCGGGGATCACGCTCCGCCACTGCTCCTCGCGCGGCAGGTCGACGTTGATCGCGATCACCCGGGCGCGGGCCGCGTTCAGGTCGGTGCGGAAGTAGAAGGTGGAGCCCTCATTGTCGATGAAGTCGTAGGTCGCGTCGAACCGGTCGAGCAGCTTTACCACCGGCTGGGTCACCACCGGCTTGCGGGGGTCGCCGAGGTCGATGAAGTAGACGCGGTTGCGCTCGTCGGTGCCCTGGCTGATGGAGACGATGAGGTACTGGCCGTCGTCGGTGACGCTCGCTCTCAGGATCCAGTCGGGCTGGTCGGGGCGGTCGTAGACCAGGATGTCCTGCGACTGGGGCGTGCCCAGCCGGTGGTAGCAGAGCTTGGGCGCGCGCACCACCGCCGTCAGCGCGTTCTCGCCCTTCGGTTCATCGTACCGCGAGTAGAAGAAGCCGCGGTTGTCCCGCGTCCACGAGATTCCCGAGAACTTGATCCACCGGAGCGTGTCACCCTGGTCACGGCCGGTGTCGATGTCGCGGACGTGGAACTCCTGCCAGTCCGACCCGCTGACCGATACGCCGTAGCCCAGCCAGCGGCCGTTGTTCGAGACGGCCAGCGCGCCGAGGGCCACCGTCCCATCGGCGGAGAGCGTGTTGGGGTCGAGGAGCTGGCGGGGTGTGCCCTTCCGGCCGTCGCGGACGTACAGGACCGACTGGTTCTGGAGCCCGCTGTTCTCGAACCAGAAGTAGCGCCCCGCTTCCCTGAACGGTGCGCTGTACTTCGGGTAGTTCCACAGCTTCGTCAGGCGGTCGCGGATGGCCGCCCGCTGCGGGATGGAATCGAGATAGGCGAAGGTGATCGCGTTCTCGGCGGCGATCCAGGCGCGCGTGTCGGCCGCGTCCGGGTCCTCCATCCACCGGTACGGATCGCGCACCACCGTGCCGTGGAAGGTGTCGGCCTGGTCCACCGTGCGGGCGGCGGGGTACCGCGATCCCTGGGCGGACAGCGCCGCGGCGGTGGCCAGCAGCGCCAGCATCGCGCCGAACAGGCGCGCGGGGCGGGTGAGATGGGCGTCCATGTGACCCGATTGTGAGTTGAGTTTCCCTGTGACCCAATCTACAGTATCAGTGACGCTGCGGCACCAGTGCGACACAACGACCGGGTTGCCGGGCCGTGATGGGTGCGTCAGGAAGGAGAGCGGTGCGCTGGGAGGCGCGAGTCATATGCATGCAGCACGATCGACTCTATGGATGGCCGGCATCGTCGCCGGGGCGCTGGCGGCGTGCAACGGCGCGCCGGTGGACTCGAACGCGCCGCCACCGCCGCCGCCGGTCGCGGTGGCGAGCGTCGTCGTCACCCCATCCCTCGACTCCGTCAATATCGGCCAGGCGCTCCAGTTCACGGCGGAGACTCGCGACGCCAACAACGCGGTGCTGACCGGGCGTACCGTGACCTGGGAGAGCAACGCGACCGGCACGGCGTCGGTCTCCGCCTCCGGACTGGCGCGGGGCGTGGCGCCGGGTACGGCGACGATCAAGGCCACCAGCGAAGGGGTGTCCGGCTCCTCGACCATCAAGGTCTCGGCGATCGCGGTCGCGGCGGTGGCGAGCGTGACGGTCACGCCATCCAGCGACTCGGTGGACATTGGCCAGACGCTGCAGTTCACTGCCGTGACCCGCGATTCGAACAACGCGATCCTGAACGGGCGCACGGTGTCGTGGGGGAGCAACGCGACCGGCACCGCCACGGTCACGGTTTCCGGCCAGGCGCGCGGTGTGGCAGCCGGCACGGCGACGATTACCGCCACCAGCGAGGGGAAGTCGGGTTCGGCGACCATCAAGGTCAACGTGATCGCCGGCTCGAACGCCGAGTGCGCGACGCCGCAAGCGGGCTGGCTCTGGTGCGATGACTTCGAGGTGTCGCGGTTCACGTCGTATTTCGAGTACGACAGCGCCGGCGGCAATTTCTCGCGTCAGGCCGGGGTGGGACACAACGGCTCGTACGGGATGCGCGTGAAGTTTGACCAGGGCATGGTGAGCGCCGGCTCGCTGCACCTGGCGTTCGGCAAGGTGCCCGCGGGCTCGGGGCTGCGGAACGTCGACAATACGACGAACGTCTACAAGGAGCTGTACTACCGGACGTACGTGAGGAACGAGGCGACCTGGACCGGCGGCGGCGCCGACAAGCTGATGCGCGCCACCGGGATCGTGACGTCCGCCTGGGCGCAGACGATCGTCGCGCCGGTGTGGACCGACCCGCCGCCGAACGAGAACTACCTCGAGGTCGATCCCTACACCGGCACCGACACCGCCGGGAACCTGGTGTCGACCAAGTACAACGACTTCGCCAACGTCCGCTTCCTGGGACTGTCGCGCGCCACGACGCCGATCTTCGACGCCGCGCACGTGGGGCAATGGTACTGCGTGGAGGCGCGCGTCAAGCTCAACGATGCCGGCCAGTCGAACGGCCTCTTCCAGCTCTGGATCAACGGCAATCTCGAGGCCCAGCGGACGGGGCTGAACTGGCTGGGGAACTACTCGGCCTACGGGATCAACGCGGTCTTCTACGAGAACTACTGGAACGCCGGCTCGCCCAAGCTGCAGTACCGGTTCCTCGATCGACTGGTCGTCAGTACCCAGCCCATAGGCTGTTAGGCTCGCGGGCGGCG
>JBGPGH010000010.1:0-94833 GCA_041483735.1 Gemmatimonadaceae bacterium
GTCCGCCGTGCCGTAGGCCGTTACGCCCGGCTGCGGCCGGGCAGGATCGCGGACTGAGTCAAGCGGCGCCGGGTACGTCCACAGGACGCGCCCCCCGGTGTCCAGCCCGACGGTGTACGAGTTTGACGACGCGACGATCACTGAGCCGACCACTACGATCCGACGGCCTCCCGGATTGCTCGGCAGGGCCGACGTCTGCCATCGCAGTTCTCCCGTGGCCACGTCGCGCGCAACCAGTCTGCCGCCACCGGCACCAAAGACCACCAAGGGGCCAACGACGGCCGGCCGGGATTGAGACTGGCCGTCGTCGGCCGCGAGCCAGCGCACGCGGACGCCACCTCCTGCGCCGGTTGCGTCGCGACAACCGTGCATGCCGATCGCCGAAATGGTCGCAACGACCGCGAGGTGCGCAACAGAATGAGTCACGCGAGGCATATCATCGTCATGATCACTGCACGCATATGGGCGCCTGGCTGGTGACTGTGACCGTTCTGGTACCCGCCGCGACGTTGAGCGCCGCGTCCGTCACCGTCACCGTCAGCGTGAAGGACCCCGACGACGGCGCCGTCACCAACCACTGCGGATCCTCTCCGGGCGCGCCCAGCCCGTTCCACGAATACGAGTACGGAGCGCTGCCACCGTTGGGGCTGGGCAGCCACGCGCAGGTCGCTCCCGGGCGCACCGACGTTGGGCCAGCCACCGTGACGGAAAGCGGTGGCGGTGCCGGAGGTGGCGGAGGTGGCGGATTGTTGAGCGAGTCCGAAGGGGGCATGTTGATTCTTGCCATCGCTGTGGCGAGGGCGTCCACCGATGCCTTATTGACATACAGCTCCACGTGCGTCGTCAACGGCGCGGGCGCAAAGTCGAGCAGCGGGTCGGTGAGGCCCGGATAGTGCGACCGCTCGTTGGGCACGACGCCGTCGAAGCCGGCGTTGGGGTCACGCCGCCCGATGGTGTACAGCGACCAGCGCTCGTCCATGCGCTTCATGACCCGTTTCGCCCAGCCGCACTTCCGTGCGAGGCCGGAAGTCACAACCATGGCATACCCCACGACGTGACACGCCTTGAACAAGCTTAGTCCACGGTTTCGGTCCTTCACCACCTCGCCAAGGTCCCGGTGCTTAATATCTGCGTAGAGCCGCAGAATCGCGTTCCGGTGCGGCACGATGCCCTTGAGGTTCGCCCGGGGTATCGCTGCATCGACCGTGGAGGCGTTCAGCCCGGTGATGAACGACGATTGCGTCTTCACGCTGGGCAGCGCCGCGACGTAGAGCAGGGTGACGACACCGCTGACGTCGATGGGGTGGGCGTTGTTTGTCCAGATGGCAAGGACGCCCGTGGCCACCCCTTCGTCAAGAAGGGCACAGCCGACTCCGGTCGTACAATTAAAACCCGTGAGAAAGAGCGCGATGTCGTAGAAGAGCAGTCCGGTCGCCGAAGTGGCGTTGTTGATCCGGCGCTGAGCGTCGAGCAGAAAGGCGCCCGCCCGCGCAGAACTGTCGGACAGCGGAAGGCCCTGGTGCGGGGAACCAAGGCTGATGATCGCCGCGATCCGGCCGCGATTGGCGGGATCGACCAGGTACTCGTGGCGCGCCACCATGGCGCCCAGGCTGTGCCCGATCAGCACGTGCGAGCCTGTCGTGTTCGTCGTCAGGGTTGTGCGCAAGGTCGCCGTCATGCTCGGTTGTCCCGCGGCGCTGTCCGGCAGGTATAGTGCCGACAGCGTCGGCGTGACGACCGTTCTCAGATTGATCGTCCGCGACAAGTACGCGGGCGTCGTGCGGTTCCCGAGCGAGGGGTAGTTCGTATTCCAGATGACGTTGCTGCTGGCAAAGCCGTTCAGGAACGTGGTATAGCTGTAGTTGAGCTCCTGCCCCACCCCGGCGCGCGGCGCGATGCTCAGCGCCAGCGCGGCCGCCACCGCGGCCATCCGACGCCCTATCATCCTGCTCCAGTTTCGATACATGGAACGATCCTCTCAGGCTGGAAGGGTTGACCCGTCAGGGCACGACGACGTTGACGAAGCGAATCGTCGCTCGGCTCGTAACGGTCCGCCCCTGGAGCTGTTCCGTGTCCTCGAGTTCCGAGTGATCGCGAACAAACCCGTCAACGAGCATCAACCAGAAATGCTTCGCCACTGACCGCCCCCCTGGCCCGCGATGCTCCTCCCGCACCAGCAGCTGATAGCGCCCGTGCAAGGTGTGAATGACCGTGTCCTGGCCGGCGATGTGCCGGAACTGGCGATCGCCCTCGGGCGTTCCCTCCAGCTCTTCCGACGCATCGACCAGGGCTCGCACGCCGCCGCGCGAAAGGCCGTGTCGGCGGAATCGGCTGGAATCGAGTCGAGTGACGGCCAGCATCGCCGGCGTGCGGGAAGCGCCCCGCGGCCTCCAACCCGAGTGGATCGATCGACGTGGCCCACAAATGATGTAGCCGCCGCAGTCCACCGGGCCGGCCGCCCCCGAGTCGCCTGGCGCAGGCTCGCCCAGGCGCAGCTGCAGCGGACAGCCCCCGGTCTTGCAGAGGCCATTGGCCCGAATCCCGTAGAAGGGGTCATCAAATGACGCATCGCGCAGCGCCTGGTCGGCAGCCAGAAGATCGAACGAATTAGTCGTTTCGGTCTGGGGCGCATCGATCATGTTCCCCGAGGCGTCGAAGCACGAGAACGCCCCGGCGTCATACCCCACGCCCTGCACCGTATCCGCGAACCCGGCGATGTTGTCCGCACTGCCCACGTCCTGCTCGTGCGCGATGTAGTCGGAGCCCGACCAGGACTCGCAGACGTTGGACGTGTCCTGGATGTTGGGCAGCCCGTACTGCGCCATCACGCTGTCGTCCTCGTTCGTGATCAGCGTGTAGCTCGCATCACACGACATGAGGGACGCCGCGAAGTTTGGGCTGCGCTGGCGCAACCCGGTTGGCTGCTCGTCGCGCGAGCACGCCACGGCCAGGGCGAACACACCTGCCGCTACCACACCGACGCGCACGGCGCCGGTCCTCCACACCGCCTTCTTACCCATCGCCGCACCCTCCCAACTGGCGGGACGCAGAGAGTCCCCCAGCGCCCCGGCGTCCCACCCCGGCGGAGCGTCGCGTGAACCGGCTGCCTTTCGAAACACCCTAACAGCTGGCTTGCAGGGCGACCACGGTATGCTTAGTGCGTCACAATGTCAATAGCCAATATTCCTGGTCTGGTGTCAGGCGTCGCCTCACCTCAGCGAAGCGCGTGCGGCGCGGCGGACGGCCCACAATCGCGACCCTGACCGCGGGACGGCATACGTCAAGTGACGTATATTCTCTGCCCGACGGAGTGCGACCGACGGGTGACGTCGGCCGGTCCCGCCCCCCGATTCGGTGAGTCACGCAAAGAATCTCGTGCGATACGCCGGGAGCGCATGCTGAGGACGCCCGAAGCCCGCCCGCTGGTCCCGTACGGGAAAGACGGTGACGATGGCCTTCTGACGAAAGAGGCCCCGGCGACTCGCTGGGGCCTTTCGCATGCGAATCAAGGCATTCGCCCCGCAGCGCCATGCGCCGCCCACACTGCGCGCCTCACTTCGCCAGCTCCACCCACTTCGCCATCGCGTCCTCGAGCGCCCGCCTGACCTTGGCGTGCTCCTGGTCCAGCTTCTGCGCGCGGCGCGCGCCGTCAGCGGTGCCATCGTAGAGGTCGGGATCATCCAGCGCGCGCTGCAGCTCCTTGGCGCGCCGCTCCAACTCCAGCACCGCGCGCTCGGCCGCTTCTTCGGCGCGCTTCGCGGCCCGCCGGCGGCCCTGTTCGGATTCCTGCGCGGCGGCGTTCCGGCGTGACTGTTCCCGCTCCCGCTCCCGCCGACTGACCGCCTCACGACTCTCGCGCTCGGCTTCCCGGGCTGCGCGATCCCGCTGCGTGGATTCCCACTCCGCGAACGTGCCGCCGAAGTCGCTGATCCGTGTGCCGTCGAACGCCCAGACCCGGGTGGCCAGCTCGCGCAGGAAGGCGCGGTCGTGGCTCACCAGCAGCACGGTGCCCTCGTAGTCCTCGATCGCATCCTCGAGCGCCTCGATCGACTCGACGTCGAGGTGATTGGTGGGCTCGTCGAGGACGAGCAGGTTCGCGCGCTGGAGCATGATCATCGCCAGCGCCACCCGCGACCGTTCGCCGCCGGACAGGGTGGTGGTCGAGCGCAGTACCTCCTCGCCCGTAAAGCCGAAGCAGCCGAGGTGGCCCTGGATGGCGCCGCGCGTCCAGAGCGGGCGGAGCGTCGCGATCACATCGTAGATCGACGTGTCGAGCGGCACCTGCGCCAGGTCCTGCCGGTAGTGCGCGGCGGACACCGAGCCGCCCAGCCGCGCTTCCCCGCCCTGCACCGGCCGCTCCGAAAGGAGCGTCGCGATGAGGGTCGACTTGCCGGCGCCGTTCGGGCCGACGAGCGCGATGATGTCGCCGCGATGGGCGGTGGCTGAAAGACCTTCGACCAGGACCCGGTCTCCGACAGTCACGCGCAGGCGGTCGGTCGCGAGCACGCGGTCGCCGCCGCGCTCGGAGATCTCGAGGCGCAGCACCATGGTGTCGCCGGCGCCGGGCGGCGGCGTGAGGCGCGGCAGCCGCTCCAGCCGCTTGCGGCGCCCCTTGGCCTGGGCGGTGTTCTGGCCGGCGATGTTGCGGCGGATGTAGTCCTCTTCCCTGGCGATCGACTTCCGCTGCTGCTCCACCTGGCGCGCCAGCGTCAGGCGCCGGTGGGTGCGCTGCTCCACGAACGCCGAGTAGCCCGCGCGGTAGGTGGTGGCCGACCCGCCTTCGAGGTGCAGGATGTGGTCGGCGACCGCGTCCAGGAACGCGCGGTCGTGGCTGATCACCATCACCGTCTCGTCGACATCGCGCAGGAAGGCCTGCAGCCAGTCGGTTGTCTCGAGGTCCAGGTGGTTGGTGGGTTCGTCGAGCAGCAGGAGGTCGCCGGGCGCGACGAGCTGGGCGGCGAGGCCCAGCCGGCCGCGCTCGCCGCCGCTCAGGGTGTGCACCGCCCGGGTGACCGAATCGGCGGCGTCGAATCCCAGGCCCTGGAGCACGGCGTCGACGCGGGCGTGAAAGGTGTAGCCGCCCTCGTGCGCGAAGCGCTCCTGGTCGCGGCCGAAGGCGGCGAGCAGCCGCTCGTCGGCGGCTTCACCGAGCTCGGCCAGTTTCGCCGCCTGCTCGGCGAGCGAGCGCTCGAGGGCGAGGAGCGGGGCGAACGGGCGGGCGGCCGCTTCCCAGACGGTGCGGGCGTCGCCGACATCCCGGTGCTGGTCGAGCAGCGACGCGCGCAGCCCCGGGCGACGCGCCACCGCGCCGCGGGTGGGCTGCATCGCGCCGGTGATCAGCCGAAAGAGCGTGGTCTTGCCGGAGCCGTTGCGACCGACCACGCCCCACCGGTCGCCATCGCCGACGGTGACGGTGACGTGCTCGAAGAGGGTGGTGGCGCCGAACTCGACCGCGATGTCGGAGAGCGAGATGAGAGTCACCGCGGAAAGATCACCCGGCGGGTCGCCTCGCGGTACCCGGCGGCGCGGCGCTTCCTCCGCCGTGAAGCGCCCGATACACGGTCACGAATTGCTCCATCGAGAGCGTTTCGGGGCGGGCCGCGGCGGCGATGTCGTGCGCGGCGAGCAGTTCCCCCGCCGTCGACTCATCCAGAGCGGCGAGCGTCCGCACCACCCGCCGCATCTGCTTGCGGCGGAGGCTGAACGCACCCTGCACGAACTCGCGGAATCCGTCCTCCTCGTGAGGCATCAGCACCGGAACGTCGACGGGCGTGAGCCGCAGCACCGCCGACTCGACCGATGGCGCGGGCGAGAACGCGCCCGGGGCCACGCGGAAGAGGAGCTCCGGGCGCGCGAGGGCGCGCACATTGACGGTGAGGGCGCCGTAGACTTTCGACCCGGGCGCCGCCGTGACCCGTTCCGCCACCTCACGCTGCACCAGGAACACCGCCCGCGTCGGACGCGGGGGCTCGAGCGCGTGGAAGAGGATGGGGGTGGTGATGTAGTACGGGACGTTGCCCACCAGCAGCCAGTCCGGCGTGCCGGCCGCTTCGGCGAGGCTCACCCGCAGGACGTCGGCTTCGACCACGGTGAGGCGGGGGTCGTCCGCGTAGCGCTCCCGCAGGCGGGCCGCCAGCTCACGGTCCAGCTCGATGGCCACCACGCGCGCCGCGCGCCTCACGAGAATGTCGGTGAGGGCGCCCCGGCCCGGTCCGACCTCGACCACGGTGTCGCCGGCGGCCGGCGCCAGGGCGTCGGCGATCCGGCCGAGGATGCGCGGATCGGAGAGGAAGTGCTGGCCCAGCCGCTTGCGCGGACGGGGCGGGGGTGGTTCCGCGGACGCGCGGGTCGCGGGCCGGCGCGCGCGGCCCACGGTCAGCTCCGCAGCACGACGATCGTCAGGTCGTCGCGACGGGGCGCGCCGCCGGTGTGGATGGAGAGCATCCCGAAGATGTGGAGCAGGATCGCCTCGGCCGACTCGTGCCGGTGCGACACCACGGAGTCGAGCACGGCCTGTTCGCCGAGTCGCGTACCGGCGCGGTTGCGGGCATCGCTCACGCCGTCGGTGAAGAGGAGGAGGATGTCCTGGCCCAGCGACCACCCCCGGGTGGCGGCCTGGGGCACGCCGACGCTCATTCCCAGCGGCGGATCGAGCGCCGGCAGGCGCTCCAGGGCGCCGTTACCGTGGATGACGAAGGCGTGCGGGTGGCCGGCGTTGGCGTAGCGGAGCGTGCCGCGCGGTGCGTCGACCACCGCGTAGAAGACCGAGATCGACATCTCCGTCGACTCCAGCTCGTCGCGCAGGGTCGCGAGCAGCGCCGACAGCGTCTCGCCGGGGTCGCCGGTAGTCTGGGCGTGGATCGCGGCGGCGCTCATCGCCAGCGCCATGATGAGCGCCGACCGGTAGCCGTGGCCGGAGACGTCGCCGACCATGACGCCGATCCGCCCCTCGCCGAGCCGGAACAGGTGGTAGAAGTCGCCCCCCACACTCTCGGCCGGGACGACCCGCGCCGCGACGTCGGCGTCGGGCGCGGCGATCGTGGCGCTGGGGAGGAGCTTCATCTGCAGGTCGTGGGCGAGCTGCATCTCCTGTGAGAGCTGCTGCTGCTGGAGCGAGGCGCGCACCAGGCGCGCGTTCTGGATCGCGGTCCCGATCTGGGTGGCGATCGCGGCCACCAGCTTCTGGTCGCCGGCGGTCCAGGTGGCGCCGGAGCGCCGGTCGGAGAGGTTGACCACGCCCAGCGGCTCACCCCCGTCGGGGGTGGTCCACATGATCGGGACCGAGAGCATCGCGCCGCGCCGGTAGGGCGCCTCGGCGGCGCAGGGCATCTCGCGCTCGTCCACGATGCGGGCGTGGCGGTCGCGGAAGACACCGGCCGACACGCTGGTCTCATCGGAGACGGCGATCGGCTGCGGCGGCGCCAGCTTCTCGGCCGCGCCGGGCACGCTGTCGGCGAGGAGCGCGGTGACCTGGAGCGTGCCGGTGGCGCGCTCGTGGACGAGGATCGCGCCGCGCCTGGCGCCCACCGTCTCGCAGATTTCGCGGAGAATGGTCGCCGCGGTCTCCGGGAGCGACACGGTGCGGCCGAGGATCTCGCTCATCGTGTAGAGGAGATTGATCTCCTCGTACCGCTCGGCCAGCTCGCGTGAGGCATTGTCGACGATCATCGACGATTCGATGGCGTGCGCGGCGAGGGGCCGCAGGAGCGCCACCAGCGGCGCGAGCGACCGCCGTTTGGTGCGGCTCGGTCCCACCGCCACCCAGGCGCGCCGCGCGCCGCCCACCACGCCGAGCCCGGCGACCAGGACCGCGCCCCGCGCCGTCCTGAGCGTCGCGACCTGTTCGCCGGACGGGAGGCGCGAGCGGGCCGGTGCGCGGAAGCCGTTCGGTGCCGACGCGGCGGTGCTGACGCCGCCGTCCTCGTCCTCGACCAGGACCGCGGCCTCGCACTGGGTGGCTGCGTTGAACGCGGCCAGCACCGCGCCCAGGTCGTGCTCCTTCATGCGCGATGCAGCGTCAGCCGGACGACGTTGCCCCGGTCCGTGAATCGCTCGACGCGGTCCATCAGACTGCGCATGAGGAAGAGACCCCGGCCATCCTCGCGCAAGACCTGCTCCGGCCCGGTGGGATCGATGGTGCACGCCTCCAGGTCGAAGCCGCTCCCCTCGTCCGAGACCTCGAGCACCAGCTGATCGGGGCCCACCGACGCGCGGACCCGCACGTGCTTGTCGCTGTTCTCGAGGTTCCCGCGGAGGATCGCGTTCGAGAGGGCTTCGGTGAGCGCGACCGGGACGTTGAGGGACACGTGGCGCTGCGCGAACCGCATGGCGGCGCACTGGCTGGTGACGAGTGCCACGATACGCTCGATGTGGCGGACGTCACTGGCAATCTCGAGCTCGATCTGGACGCCGCCCGCCTCACGCCTGACTCCGTCGGCGGCCGCGCCGGTCCGGCCCCTGCCAGCCCCACCGCCAGCGCGCCCTCGGCGCCGCGTCATCGCCGTGCCGTCAGAAGTTCTCCAACGCGCGCTCTCGCGTGTCCGAGATCTGGAACAGGGTGTCGAGCTTGGTCAGTTCGAACAGCGTCTTCAGGTCGTCGTTCAGATTCGCGAGCCGCAGCTCGCCCCCCTGCTCCCGGATCTTCTTCGAGAGCGACACCAGCACGCCCAGTCCGGAGCTGTCGATGTATCCGGTCTTGCCGAAGTCGATCAGGAATTTCTTCGCGCCGCCGCCGAGCTCGTCGAGCACCTTCTGCTTCAACTCCTGCCGGTTGCCGACGATGAGCTGGCCGTCGACCTCCACCACGCTGACCTCGTTGTGCTTCTTGATCGTGAAACCCATGAGTTCGGTCTCCTGAGGAGCGTCGCCCCGCCGGCGTGTCCGGCGTCACCCCGCCTGGAGTGCGGTGATGGCGGCCACATTGATTATGTCATCCGGCACGGCCCCGCGCGAGAGATCGCTGCACGGCTTGGCGAGTCCCTGGATGATCGGCCCCACCGCCTCCGCGCGCGCGATCCGCTGCACCAGCTTGTAGGCGATGTTGCCGGCATCCAGCGACGGGAAGATGAGCACGTTGGCCCGGCCGGCCACGGCGCTGCCCGGCGCCTTGCGCGCGGCCACCTCGGCGATCAGCGCCGCGTCCCCCTGGAACTCGCCGTCCACGGCCAGCTTCGGGTCCCTCTCCCGCACCAGCTCCAGCGCCCGGGCCACCGTCGCCACCGAGTCGCCGGTCCCGCTCCCCCGCGTGCTGTACGAGAGCAGCGCCACCCGCGGCTCGTCGCCCACGATACGGCGCCGATCGGCGGCCGCGGCCAGCGCGATGTCGGCGAGCTGGCCGGCATCCGGCGCGGGCACCACCGCGCAGTCGGCGAAGGTGAGGACCTCGGGTTCCGTGCCGGAATCGCGAAAGGGGGGCACTACCATATAGAAGGCGCTGGACACCGTCCGGACCCCCGGCGCCGGCCCGATCAGCCAGAGCGCGGCCCGCAGAACGTCGGCGGTGGTGTGGACCGCGCCGGCGACGCAGCCATCCACGTCGCCGCGTGCGAGCAGTGCGTCGGCGAAGATCAGCGGGTCCGCCGACAGCTTCTCCGCCTCGGCCGCGGTCATCCCCTTGTGGGCGCGGCGGGCGAGCAGGTCGGCGGCGGCGCGGGCCCGCCTCGGATCGGAGGCCGGGTCGACGACTTCGACGTCCGGCCCCAGCGCCCGCACCGCCTGGTGGCTGTCCGGGCTGGCCGCCTCGAGGATCACCACCGGCTGGACGATCCGGCCGGCGGCGAGCTGGCGTACCGCCTCACGGGTTCGCGGATCGGCGCTCTCGGGGAACGCGATCCTGCGCCGAGCGGCGGCGGCGCGCGACCGGACCCCGTCGAGGAAGCTCACCTGGGCTTCGCGGCCGCCCCCGGTGTGGCGAACTTCTCGCGCAGCGCCTCGGCCACGCGGGGGTGCACGAGACCGGTGACGTCGCCGTGGAAGCGCGCCACCTCGCGCACCAGGCTCGAGCTGATGTAGGTGGTGTCGAGCGACGGCACCATGAACACCGTCTCGAGCGTCGGCGAGAGGTGGCGGTTCATGAGCGCCATCTGGTACTCGTACTCGAAGTCGCTCA
Organism: Gemmatimonadaceae bacterium; assembly: GCA_041483735.1. Classification (GTDB taxonomy): domain Bacteria; phylum Gemmatimonadota; class Gemmatimonadetes; order Gemmatimonadales; family Gemmatimonadaceae; genus JBGPGH01. The sequence continues at coordinate 10,109 of JBGPGH010000010.1, forward strand.
CCGCCCTGAGCCCGCGGATCACCAGCCGGGCGCCCACCTCGCGGGCGAAGTCGACGAGCAACCCGGTGAACTGGCGCGCCTCCACGTTCCCGTCGCCGTCCATCGCGGTCCGGATGAAGCCGAGCCGCTCGTCGAGCGTGAACAGCGGCTGCTTGGCGACGTTGGTGGCGACGCCGACCACGACCCGGTCGACGAACCCCAGGGCGCGACGGATGATGTCCTCGTGTCCCTTGGTGATCGGGTCGAAGCTTCCCGCGTACACCGCGATCCTCGTCATGCCTGGGTCCCGTTGCGGTAGAAGGTCAGCGCCGTGGATCCGTACCGTCGCGTGTCGCCGGCCGCGGGCATGGCCTCGGCGGCGTCGTGCTCGATGCCCAGGACCCGCGCGAACGGCGCCGCCAGCCAGCGCCGCGCGATCCGCTCGGCCATGCCCAGGCGATAGGGCGGGTCGGCGAACGCCACATCATACGCTCCCGCGGCCAGCGATTCCACCACGCGCAGCGCGTCGGCGCGGCGGATGGTCGCGGTCTCTCCGGCCGCGAGCTCGGCGATGTTCTCTCGCAGCGCGCGCAGCGCGGCCGGCTCGATCTCGACGAATTCGGCGCTCCGCGCCCCGCGGGAGAGCGCCTCCAGCCCCAGCGCGCCGGAGCCGGCAAAGAGGTCCAGGACGCGCGCGTCAGGCAGGTCGTGCTGGACGATGCTCATCCAGGCCTCGCGGACCTTGTCGGACGTGGGCCGCACGCGGGTCCCGGACGGCGCCTTGAGGCGGCGGCCCCGCCACCGGCCGGCGACGATGCGCACGTCAGTGGCGGATGTCGGCGAGGTTGGCCTGCAGGCGCGATGCCCCGTTCCACTCGTCGCGCTCCAGCCGGAAGGCGACGTCCACCGGGCGCGCCGGATCGAGGCCGGCCGCGAGCGGCGCCAGTCCCCAGCCGATCGCCTCCAGCTCGGACCCGTCGCCCACCAGACGGACTTTCAGGCCATCCTGCTTGAGCACCCGGGGCGGTCCGGTCATCCGCAGCCCGCGCGCCATGAGCATCGGCGCCGGATTGCCGATGCCGAACGGCTCGAAGTGCCGGAGCAGCGCCTCGAGGTTGGCGCTGGCGTCGCCGAGCGGCATGTCGGCGTCGATCCGCAGCTCCGGGCAGAGGTCGTCCGGCGTGAGGCGGGCGCGCGCCACGGCATCGAATCGCTCGGCGAACGCGGGGATGTTGTCCGCCGCGATGGTGATGCCGGCCGCGGCCTTGTGGCCGCCGTACCGGACAAAGAGGTCTTTGCACTCACCCAGCGCCGCGTGCAGGTCCAGCGCCGGCACCGATCGCCCCGAGCCCTTCCCCTGTCCGCCCTGCACCGCGACCAGCACCGCCGGCCGCCCCGTCTGCTCCACCACTCGTGAGGCGACGATCCCGATCACGCCCGGGTGCCAGCCGGGATCCGACAGGACGATCCCGAAGGTCGCGTCGAGGTCGCGGGCGTCGAGCACCTTCATCGCCTGGTCGAGGGTGGCGCGATCCAGCTCCTGGCGCTTCCGGTTGGTCTCGTCCATCTCCCGCGCCAGGCGCAGGGCGGCGTCCTCGGAGGCGGTGGTGAGCAGCTCGACGCCGCGCATCGCGTCGCCCAGCCGGCCCACGGCGTTGAGGCGCGGCGCGAGGATGAACCCCACGCGGCCGGCGGTGAGCGGTTTCCCCTCGAGGCCGACGGCGCGGATCAGCGCCCGCAGTCCCACGTTCTTCGACTGGGCCATCAGCCGCAGCCCCAGCCGCGCGAAGACGCGATTCTCGCCCCGCAGCGGCGCGATGTCGGCGATCGTCGCCAGCGCCACCAGGTCGAGCATCTCCAGGACCGGCGTCTCGCTCGCTCCCAGGGCGCGCACCAGTCCGAGGGCGAGCTTGAAGGCGACGCCCACGGCGGCCAGGTCCTTGTCGGGGTACGCGCACCCGGGCTGCTTGGGGTTGAGCACCGCGAGGCAGTCGGGGAGTGGCCCGCCCGGCAGGTGGTGGTCGGTGATGATCACGTCGATGCCGGCGCGGGTGAGCTGGGCGACCGGACCAAGGGCGGTGGTGCCGCAGTCGCAGGTGACCACCACCCGCGCCCCGGCCTCCACGGCCGCGCGCACGCCCGCCTCGGTCAGGTCGTATCCGTGCTCGAGGCGCCGCGGAATGAAGGGGACCGCCACCCCGCCCACCCCGCGCAGGGTCCGCAGCAGCAGCGACGTCGAGGCCATGCCGTCGACGTCGTAGTCGCCGTGCACGAGCACGGTCTCGCCGGCCCGCACCGCCGCGACCAGGCGCTCCACGGCGCGGTCCAGGCCGGCCATCGCGGACGGCGGGTGCAGCTGTTCCAGCCGGGGACGGAGGAAGCGCTTCGCGTCGTCAGGCGACGCGTAGCCCCGCGTCGCGAGCAGCCGGCAGACGATCTCGGGGAGTCTCAGTTGTTCGCCGAGCGCGGCCACGGCCGCCGGGTCGGGCGTCCGGGGGAGGATCCAGCGTCGCGGCGGGCGACGGGTCATTCGCCGGAGAACATCAGCACGCCGCACCCCTCGCAGACCTCGATGGTCTGGCGCTGCATCATGACGTTCCGCCGCTGCATCGGCACGGCGGTGTCGCAGTTGCCGCACGAAGGGCCGCGCAGCGGGAAGATCGCGCCGTCGCGGTGCCGGGTCCGGATCCGGTCGTACTTCGCGAGCAGCACGCGCGACACGCGCTGCGCGGTTCCGTCTCGCTTGGACCGCTCCACCTGGATCCGCTCCTGCAGGGAGATCCGGTCGGCGGCGATCGCCTCGCGAGCCGACAGCTGGTCCCGCTCCAGGTCGGTCAGCGCCCCCTGGTGCAGCTCCACCGCCTGGCGCAGCTCCGCCAGCCGGCGCTGCATGGTCTGCAGCTCGCTCTCCTCGTCGGCCAGGATGCGCCGGGCTTGCTCCACCTGGGAGATGGCCGCGGTGGCGTCGCGCATCCGCTTGACCATCTCGAGCTGGCCGACGTTGCGCTCGTGCAGCTGGCGGTGCTCCGTGATCCGCTGCTGCAGCTCGCGCATCTTCTTCTCGTCGGCCTCGACCGCGGTACGCGCGCGAGCCAACGCCTCGGTGGCCGCCTGCCTGAGCCGGTCCAGCTCCGCCTCGCGCGGCGACAGGGCGTCGATCTGCTCTTCGATTTCGCGGATCGCCGCATCGTCCGCCTGCAACGCCAGCAACGCTTCAATCTCCGTGTGCACCGCTCCTCCGGAAGAACTCGTGAATGCCATCGTCATGCGCCCGCGCGCGGGCGACCCAGTTTCCGAAACGACCCCACCCCACCGCCCAGTCCAGTTCTCTCATCCCGAAGCATGGTTACCTCCCGAATGAGATCGTTCTTCTCGCGTTCCGCCGCGATCGGGATTTCGCGGTCGAGCGCGGCGAGCCGCTCGTCGATATCCCGGATCTTCAGCTGCGCGACGCAGTCGTCCACCGTGCGCCGCGGATCGATGATCGCGTTCGGCGCGGCCAGCAGCTCCTGCAGCGCCGCCACCGACTCGGCGTCCGGGAGCGCGCCCGCGATCTCGTCGGTCATCGCCTCGGAGCCGAGCCTCACGACGGTGTCGAACAGCGCCCGGTAGCGATTGTCGCGGAACTGCACCGCTTCCACCCGCTCGGCGACCCGCGCGACGTATGCCCGGGCGCCGAGCATGACGCGGAGCAGCTCGCGCTCGGCGCCCGCCCCCCGGGTGGGGCGCGCCCCCCGGCCGGCGGCCGGCCCACGGTCGGGACCTGGCCGGCGGCGGGCGCCCGCCGTCGCCCCGGGGACCGGCGGGCCGTCGTCCGGCTCGCGGGCCGTGCCTGACGAGGCCGCGGCGCCACGCCGGCCGCCCGACTCGTTGGCGAGTTCCCGCTCCAGGATACTTTTCTCCACCCCCGAGACCTCGCTCGCCCGCCCCAGGTACAGGTCGCGCGTGATCGGGTCCACCGCGCAACGGATCGTGGGGAGAAGCCGGTCCAGCGCCTCCCGCTTCCGGTGCAGGTCGGAGAACCAGCCGCGGCGCTCGAGGATCTGGATCTTCCGCTCGAAGACGTCGATCCCGGCGGCGAGGTGCGCTTCCATCGTCGCGAGACCGTGCCGGTCGACGAAGGTGTCGGGGTCGTCGCCCTCCGGCAGCGACACCACCCGGGCGCTCACCCCGTGCTGCAGCAGGGCGTCGCCCGACCGGAAGGTCGCCTTGAGTCCGGGCGCGTCGCTGTCGTAGAGCAGGAACACGTTGCGCGTGTACCGGGCGAGCATCGCAGCCTGCGCCTCGGTGAGGGCGGTGCCCAGCGGCGCCACCGCCGCCTCCAGTCCGGCCGCGATCAACCGCAGGACGTCGAAGTAGCCTTCCACCAGCAGCACCCGGTCTTCCTTCCGGATGGCGTGCCGCGCCCAGTTGAGCCCGTACAGCAGCCGCCCCTTGGTGAACGCGGGGCCGTCGGCCGAGTTGAGGTACTTGGGTTCGCCCGGCCCGAGCAGCCGCCCGCCGAACCCGCAGGCGTGGCCGGCGACGTCGAAGATCGGGAACATCAGCCGGCCCCGGAATCGCGCCCGGACTTCGGTCTCTTCCTCGCGCCGCGCCAGCAGGCCGGCCTCGAGCTGGCGGCGCTCGTCGATGCCGAGTCCGGTGAGGTAGCCGCGCATCGCCGCGCCATCGCGCGGCGCGAATCCGATCGAAAAGCGGTCGGCGACCTCGCGGGTGACGTGCCGGCCGGCGAGGTAGTCGCGCGCCTCGTTCCCCGCCGCGTCCTCCCAGAGCGCGCGCCGGAAGAAGTCGGCGGCCGCGGCGTTCGCCTCCCAGAGCGGCTCGCGCGGATCCTTCTCGTCAGGCTGGCGGCGGGCGTCGACCTCGCGCACCTCGATGCCGACCTTGCCGGCCACCAGCTTCACCGCCGATGGCCAGTCCATCCCCAGGCGCTTCACCAGGAACTGGAAGACGTCGCCCCCCTCGTGGCAGACGAAGCAGTAGTACATCCGCTTGCGCGCCGAGACCGAAAAGTTGCGGCTCTTTCCCTGGTGAAACGGGCACGGCCCGCGCCAGTCGGCGCCCACCCGGCGCAGGTTCACGTGCTCGCCGATCAGCTGGACGATGTCCGCCGATTCGCGGATCTGTTCCACCACGTCGTCCGGGATCACGAGAACTCCGCCACCGTCACGCCGGCGCCGCCCTCGTTCCATGCCCCCAGCCGGACGTGGCGGACCCGCGAGTCGGTGCGCAGCAGCTCGCCCACCCGCTCGCGCAGCGCGCCGGTTCCCTTGCCGTGGATGATGCGCAGCGCCGGCAGGTCGGCGCGGGCCGCGGCATCGACGGCCCGCAGCACCGGCTCGTCGATCTCGTCGAGGCGCATCCCGCGCAGGTCGATTTCGCTCGCCACGACCTCGTCAGGCAGGTCGCCGCGGATCGCCACCGCCGCCTCCAGCGGCTCCTCCCGGCGGCGGGTGGCCCGCAGCGACGACACCGGCACGCTCATCTTCATCACGCCCACCGCCACCACCGCCATCTCGTCGCGCAGCTCCAGCAGGCGGCCGGTCCGGCCGCCCATCGTGCCGAGCTCCACGCGGTCCCCCACCGCCGGCGGGCCTGGCGCATCGGCGGTGGGCGCGGGGCCGGCGGCGGCGGCGGATTCCTCGGCATCGAGCCGGTCGAGCGCCGCCTCGTGCTCGTGGGCGAGGCGTTCCATACGGCGGCGCGCCTCGCGGGCGGCCTCCTCGCCCGCCTCGCGTGCCTCGGCGCCCGCCGTCCGCAGGTCGCGGATGGTCCGCTCGACTTCGGCGCGGGCGTCGAGCAGGTGGCGGCGTGCCTCACGACGCGAGTCGCGCTCCAGCGCCCGCTCGCGCTCGCGGACCCGGGCTTCACGCTCGGCCACCCGCGCCGCGTGCGCCTGGCCCCCGGTCACCAGCTCGTCGGCCAGCCGCTCGCGTGACTCCAGCCCGGCCTTGCGCCGTTCCAGCTCGGCGAGCAGGGCGGTCAGGTCGCGCTCGCCGGCCGGCAGCCGCTCCTCGGCGCGGGCGAGCACGTCGTCAGGCACCTTGAGCCGCCGGGCGATGCCCAGCCCGTACGACCGCCCCGGGATCCCCTTGATCAGCCGGTAGGTGGGGGCCAGCGCCACCTCGTCGAACTGCAGGGAGGCGTTCACGATCCCCGCGCCGGCGGGCTCGCCGGCCAGCTCCTTGAGCGCGCCCAGGTGCGTGGTGGCGATCGTCATCGTCCCGCGGCGGGTGAGCGTCTCGAGGATCGCGCCCCCCAGCGCCGCCCCCTCCACCGGATCGGTCCCGGAGCCCAACTCGTCGATCAGCGCCAGCGAGCGGTCGGTGCAGCGGCGCAGGATCTCGGACAGGTGCCGCAGGTGCGCGCTGAAGGTCGACAGCGACGCCTCGATCGACTGCTCGTCGCCGATGTCGGCGAACAGGTCATCGAAGACGGCGATCCGGCTGCCCGCGCCGGCGGGAGCGGGGATCCCCGCCTGCACCAGCGCGGACATCAGGCCGATCGCCTTGAGGAGGACGGTCTTCCCGCCGGTGTTGGGCCCGGAGACGAGGAGCGTCCGCTCACGGGGCTCCATCTCGAGGTCGAACGGGACCACCGCGGTGCCGTCACCGTGGGCGAGCAGCAGCGGGTGCCGGCCGTCGCGGATGCTGAAGCCCTCGCCGGCCGCGGCCAGGAGCACCGGCGCGCACTGGAAGTCCAGCGCGAAACGGGCCCGCGCGCAGAGGGCATCGAGCTCGGCCAGTACGTCCAGCGCCTCGGCCAGGGCCGGCGCCAGCGGCCGCAGCCCGTCGGTGAGCTCGAGGAGGATCCGGTCGACCTCGCGGGCCTCCTCGATCTCCATTTCGCGGATGTGGTTGCCGAACTCCACCGCCGCCGGCGGCTCGACGAAGAGAGTGGCGCCGGTGGTCGACGTGTCGTGGACGATCCCGCCGACCGCGCCGCGCGCCTCACGACGGACCGGGATGACGTACCGGCCGTTGCGCAGGGTGACCGACATGTCGGCGACCTGCTGGTGCGAGGCGAGGCGGCTGACGATCCGTTCGAGGAGGGCGATCAGCTCGCCCTGGGCCCCGCGCAGGTCGCGCCGGAGGCGGCGCAGGGCCGGTGACGCGTCGTCCTTCAGGAGGCCGTCGGCCTCGATCGCCCGGCCGATCGCCTGCTCCGGGCCGCGCGCCTCGAGGAGCCGGTCGACGAGCGGCGCCAGCTCGGCGCGCGCGGCGGCGGGGAGGCGCGGGTCGCGGAGCGCCTCTCTCGTCAGGCGGGACGACGCGAGCAGCAGCGCGCCGGCCAGCAGCTCGGGGCCGCTCCAGTGCGCGCCAGCGACGCGCAGGCGGGCGACCGGCGCCTGGAGCTCCGGCACCGGTTGCGGCGTCCAGCCGCCTTCGCTCGTGAGGCATCCCCGGACCGCCTCGACGCGGGCGTGTTCGGCCTCGAGGGCCGGGCGGTCGGCGTGCGGGAGGAGGGCGAGGACGCGGTCGCGCCCGGGAGCGGAGGTGGCGCGCCCGGCCACGAGGGCGAGCGCGCGGGGGAACTCGATGACGTCGAGGGCGTGCCGGTTCATCGCGGCCGGGATGCAGAGAGCCCGAACGTGCGAGGTCGGTCGCACATTCGGGCTCCGGAAACTCCAGGCCGCCGCACCCTCACCCCTGCTTGCTCAGCTCCTCACGGGCGATGGCATTGATCCGGCTGCCATCGGCGCGCCCCTTGAACTGCGGCATCACCTGGCCCATGACGGCGCCGATGTTCTTTGCGCCGGCGGCGACCGCGGCGCTGATCGCGGCGCGGAGTTCGTCGTCAGGCACTGCCGCGGGGAGATATCGTTCCAGCACCTCGACTTCGGCGCGTTCCTTCGCCACCAGGTCGTCCCGCTTGCCGGTCAGGTACATCTCGATCGATTCGCGCCGGCGCTTGATCCCCTTCCGGAGGACGTCGATGACTTCCTCGTCGGTGGGGTCGCGCCGGAGCTCGATCTGTCGATTCTTGATGTCGGCGAGAGTGGTCGAGAGGACCAGGGTCAGCGCCTTGTCCTGCGCTTTCCGGGCGGCATTGAGGTCGCCCTGCAGCCGGACGAGCAGTGCCGCCATCACCCGCGCCGGCTGCGACGGTTCTTGCGCATGGCCGCGTTCATCTTGCGCTTGCGGCGCTCGCTCGGCTTTTCATAGTGACGATGCTTCCGCAGGTCCGAGAGGATCCCCGCCTTTTCGCACTTCTTCTTGAAGCGCTTCAGCGCGCGTTCGAAGTTCTCATCGTCGTGGATAATGACTTCCGACAAACTGGATTCCCCCCTTGGTGGCGTCGGCACGCCTGTTGAGTGGCTTGAGCCATGTAAGCTAGGCTGATGCAATAACTTGTGTCAAGTTATATTGACGCATGAAATCGATGTCGCCCGCTCGCCTCTCCCGCCGTCGATTCCTCGCCATCGCGGGCGTCGGGGTCGCCGCCGTCCCCGCCTCCCGCTACGCCGCCTATGCCAACGCGCTCCAGGCCCAACGCTCCTCGATCCCCGATCCCCCGCCCCCCGCCGTTCCGCACCGCGAGCCCCTCCGGATCGCGCTCGCCACCGACGCCCACGCCCCCCACTTCTGGTTCGAAACCGGTGAACTGGCCGCCCTGGTCCGCGCCTTCGACCCTCACCTGCTGTTCATCTCCGGCGACGCGGTCGACCGGCGGGGCGAGGAGCACCGCGTCCGGATGTACGAGTCGGTGCCCGCCCGGCTGGGCCGGTTCGCCGCGCTCGGCAACTGGGAGCACCAGGGACGCTGCGACCTGGCCCTGTTAGGTCGCGAGTACGAGCGCGCCGGCGTCCGGCTGCTGGTGAACCAGCGGGTCACCGTGGACTTCGAGGGCGAGACCCTCGACATCGTGGGGCTCGACGACTGGCGCGCCGGCGCGCCCGACTACCAGATGCTGGCCGAGCGGGCCGCGCCATGGATCGACCCCACTGACACGAACAAGCTCACGCCGTTCGACCACGCCGCCTTCGCCCTTCGCGTCCCGCCGGTCCCGCGCACCCTGGTGCTCTCCCACTGCCCGGTGAGCTTCGACGTGATCTCGGCGCTCCGGCGCACGCCCATGACGATGTTCGCCGGCCACACCCATGGCGGGCAGGTCGCACCGTTCGGGGTCGCCCTCTACCGGCCGGTGGGCAGCGGCCGCTATCTGCAGGGGTGGTACGGCCACCCCGACAGCGGGCATCGCATGTACGTGAGCCGCGGACTGGGCAACTCGGGCATCCCGTTCCGGATGGGCTCCCGCCCCGAGATCGCGCTGCTCACTCTCTGAGGGGCCCGGAGGCGGGGGCTTGCTAATTTTCCAGCATGGTGCTAGTTTTCCAGCACCTCTACCGGCTGACCGATGCCACGACCCCTCCCTCACACGCTCTCCCGCCGCGAACGCCAGATCCTCGATGCCCTCTTCCGGCTCGGGAGCGGCACCGTCGCCGAGGTACTGACGGCGATCCCGGACCCTCCGAGCTACTCGGCGGTCCGCGCCCTGCTCCGCACCATGGAGTCGAAGGGGCACCTGCGCCACCGCGAGGACGGTCCGCGCTACGTCTACGAGCCCGTTGCCCGCCTCGAGTCGGCGCGCCGCTCGGCGCTCGCCCACCTCGTCCGCACCTTCTTCGATGGGTCCACCGAAGACGCGGTCGCCGCGCTGCTCGACGCCCGCGACGGCAAGCTCAGCGAACCCGAACTGTCCCGGATCGCGAAACTCATCGACCACGCCCGTTCGGAGGGTCGCTAGATGACCACGTTCTCCGCGCTCGCCCCCGCCCTGGCCGACCTCGCCCTGCGCGGCTCGGTGATCCTCCTGGTGGGCGCCGGCCTGACGATGCTGCTGCGCCGCGCCTCGGCTGCCTCACGGCACCTGGTGTGGAGCGGGGCCCTGGCGGCGCTCGTCATCCTGCCGGTGGCCCGGATGGTCGCGCCGGCCTGGACCATCGCCGTGCTCCCGCCGATCCTGGCGCCGGGCGCGGGCGGCGTCGCGTCTGCTGTGCACGCGGCCGTTCCGGCTGACGCGACGGTCTCTCCCAACGGGACCGCTCCATCCGGCGTCGAGCGCGCGGCGGCGACACCGACTGTCGCCGCGCCCGACGCCACTTCGCGGGTCACCCCTCCGGCACCGGCCGGCCTGGCGGGCCCGTGGACGCCTGCCTCGGTGGCGGTGGCGCTCTGGCTCTCGGGCATTGCCCTGCTGCTGGTCCGGATCGCGTGGGGCACGATTGGCGTGGCGCGGATCGCGCGCCGCGCGGAGCCGGCCGACGATGCCGGGCTGGTGCTGGCGGCGCGGCGGATCGCGCGGGAGCTGGGGGTGCGCCGTCCGGTCACCGTGCTGGTCGCGCCTGACGAGTGCATCCCGGTGACGTGGGGCGTCCTCTATCCCACGGTGCTTCTCCCGGAGAGCGCGGTGGGCTGGGATGCCGAACGCCGCACGCTGGTGCTGACGCACGAGCTGGGGCACGTGGCCCGCCTCGACGCGGTGATGCTGGTGGTGGCACAACTGGCGGTGGCGCTCAACTGGTTCAACCCGCTCGCCTGGCTCGCCGCCCGGCGCGCGCGGACCGAGCGCGAGCGCGCCTGCGACGACCTGGTGCTCGCGCATGGCGTGCGGCCATCCCGCTATGCCGACGACCTGCTGACGCTGGTGCGGTCGCTGCGGCCGCCGCGGGCTCCCGCGTTCGCCGCCCTGGCGATGGCGCGGCGCTCGGAATTCGAAGGGCGCCTCCTGGCGATTCTCGACCCGGTCACCCGCCGCGGGGGCGTGTCGTTGATCGGCGCCGTGGCGGCGCTGAGCGCGTTCGCGGTGGTGATGCCGGCGGCGGCGGTCGAACCCACGACCCGCGCGCCGCAGGGCGCGACGGCCACGGCCGGGCGAGCCCGCACGGACTCGGCCACGCGGGCGTCGGCGGCCGGACGCGCGACGCGCGCGACGCCCGCGAGGGCGTCGTCGCCGAGCGGATCCGCAACCACGAGCACGTCGGCATCGGCGACCACGCCGGCGTCCGCGGGCAGACCGGCATCGGTGAGCGCGCCGGCATCCGCCCGCTCGTCGGCTTCTTCGAGCGGGGCCGCGACCGCCACCGCGACGGCGAGCCGGTCGGCGCGTGCCTCACGAGTCGCGAGCGCGGTGTCCGAACTCTTCGGGTCGGGATGTCATCTGATGTCGAACGGCTCGCGGCACATTTCGCATCACGACGACGACGGGTACTTCTCGATCTCGATCAGCGACGACAAGCACTGCCTCACCATGGATGGGCACGGCGAGGTCGCGTACACCGATGCCGATGACGACATCGCCAGCCTGTCGCCCAGAGGGCGGGTGCGCATCTCCGAGGAGGTGGACGGCGTGCAGTACGACTACGTCGTCACGTCGGACGCGCAGGGACAGCTGACGAAGCGCTTCCGTCGCGATGACGAGGAGCGTCCGACCGCGGAGGCGCACGAGTGGCTGGCCCGTCTCGTCCCCGAGCTGGCCCGCAACACGGGGGTGGGCGCGGCGGCCAGGGTGACCCGCCTCCGGAAAAAGGGTGGCGTGGCGGCCGTGCTGGCGGACGCGCACCTGATCGACAGCGACGGCGCGAAACGGACCTATCTCGAGTTGCTGCTCAAGGGCGGCGGGCTCACCACCGACGAACTTCGCCAGGTCGTGGGCGAAGCCTCGACGATCAGCTCGGACGGCGACAAGCGGGTGGTGCTCGAAAAAGCCCTCGACGCCGGCGGGAGCGCTCTGGCCGACGCGACCGCCACCGCAGCCGGCACGATCTCCAGCGACGGCGACCGGGCGGCGGTCCTGGTGCACGTCGTCAACCAGCTCGGCGTGAAGGGGACCCTGCCCGGGACGTTCTTCACTTCGGCGGAAGAGATCGGCTCGGACGGCGACAAATCGAACGTCCTGCTGGCGGTGCTCCGCACATCCGCCGTCTCCCCGGACAATCTCCAGAAGGCGCTCGAGGTGGCCCGGACCATCGGCTCCGACGGGGACAAGGCGAACGTGCTCCTGGCGGTGGCCCGCTATCCGGGAACCACCAACGCCGCGGTCCTGCAGCTGCTCGACGTGGCGAAGGGGATCGGCTCCGACGGCGACAAGGCCAACGTGCTGCGGACCATCGCCAGGCAGTCGGCCGGCGCCGACAGCACGGTGCGCAGCGCGATCAGGAAGGTGGCGAAGACGATCGGCTCGGACGGTGACTATCGGTCGGTGATGGACGCCCTGGATCGCTGAGCCCGGCCATCAGGCGCAGCAGGGCGTCGGGCGTCGCGCGGGCCCGGGGCAGCTCGCCGACGATCCGGCCGGCCCGAAGCACGATGATCCGGGTCGACAGGCTGATCAGTTCGGGCAGCTCGCTGGAGATGAGCAGCACCGCGGCGCCCCCCGCGGCCAGCCGGTCGACCCAGGCGTGGAGCTCCGCCTTGGCGCCGACGTCGACGCCCCGTGTGGGCTCGTCGAGGATGAGGATGTCGCTGCGGGCGGCGAGCCACTTGGCGAGCACGAGCTTCTGCTGCGTGCCCCCGGACAGCGCCATGGCGGGATCCTCGAGGCACGACGGGCGCAGCTGCAGGCGCGAGAAATAGTCCAGCGCCAGCTCGCGCTCCGTCCGGTCGCTGATCCACGACCAGCGGGCGAGCGAGGGGAGGACGGACAGGGTGGCGTTCTCGCGCGCGAGCATCGACAGGACGAGCCCCTGGCGCTTGCGGTCTTCGGGCACGAGCCCGATGCCCAGGGCCAGGGCATCACGCGGAGAGCGGATCCGCGCACGTTGCCCGCGCACGAAGATCGCGCCACGGGCATCCGCGTCGAGTCCGAAGACCGCCCGGGCAATCTCGGAGCGGCCGGCGCCGACCAGCCCCGCCAGCCCCAGCACCTCGCCGGCCCGCAGGGTGAAGCTGACACCGGAGAAGGAACCGGTGTGCTCCAACCCCTCGACGCGCAGACGCTCCTCACCGGCCGCCGCCTCGACGTGGGCCGGAAAGTACTGCTCCAGGCGCCGGCCGATCATCAGGTGCACCAGGTCCGGCTCGGTGAGGGACGGGGTCGGAATGGTCGCGACGTGCTCCCCATCGCGCAGCACGGTCGCGCGATCGCAGAGGCGGAAGATCTCGGGCATGCGGTGCGAGACGTACAGCATGGTGACGCCACGGGACTTGAGGCGCTCGATGAGGGCGAAGAGTTGCACCGCCTCCTCCTCGCCCAGGCTGCTGGTCGGCTCGTCGAAGATCAGCGTCCGGGCGCCGCTGCCCACGGCGCCGGCGATCTGGACCTGCTGCTGCTCCGCCACGCTCAACGAGTCCATCGGCCGCCCGGGGTCGATCGAGGCGCCGATGTCGGCCAGCAGCCCGGCGGCGCGCGCCCGCATCCCCGCCCGGGACACGAAGCCGAAGCGGGCGGGGATGCGTCCGAGGCAGAGATTCTCGGCGACGGTCAGGTTGTCGCACGACGCCAGCTCCTGGTGGACCATCGCGACGCCGGCGGCCAGCGCGTCACGCGGGCCGGCGAACCGCGCCGGCCGGCCATCGAGCTCCACCCTTCCCTCGTCAGGCAGCTCGATGCCGGCCAGCACCTTGCCGAGCGTGCTCTTCCCGGCGCCGTTCTCGCCGCAGACCGCGTGACAGGATCCGGCGGCGACCTCGAAGCTCACATCGCGGAGCGCGACGACGCCCGGATAGCGCCTGGTGATCCCGGCGAAGCGGATCGTGGGCACCGTCAGCGCCGCCCGGCCATCACTTCGGCAGCGCCAGGAACTTCGCGTCGATGTCGGAGAAGCCCCAGTCGCGCAGCTGGCGTGCCCATGCGCCGAGGTTGTCCTTCGAGACGCGGACCAGCTCCATGTTCACGTGGGCCGGCACGTCCTTCTTCAGGTAGACGTGATCGAAGATCGTCTTCACCGACACGTAGCCCCACAGGTAGGTGGGCTGGGCGAGCAGCACCGGCGCCAGCCCCTGGTCCACATACGCGAGCTCGGCCGGCAGCGCATCGACCGCGACGATCCGCACCTTCTTCGGGTCGAGGTCGGTGAGCAGCGTCCTGGTGAAGAGCGCCCAGCCGCCGATCATCGCCCATCCCTGCAGGTCCGGATAAGCGGTCTGCACGCGCAGCACCTCGGCGGCGGCATCCTGCGGCGTCTCGATGTGGTAGAAGGTGTTGACGATCGTGATGCCCGGATACTTCTTCGCCTCCTCCTTCACCCCCTGGACGCGCTTCTGGAGGTTCGGCGCGTTCTGGTTGCCGGCCAGGATCGCGACCCGGCCCCTGCCGTTCATCTGCCGCGCCAGCTCTTCCATCACCTGGCGCCCCATCTGGACGTCGTCGCCGCCGTAAAACGAGAAGCGCTTCGAGTCCGGGGCATCGCTGTCGAACATCATCACCGGGACGCCGCGGTCCACGGCCTCGTTGATGGCGCCGGTGATCTTGCCGGCGTCGCTGGTGGACGCGAGGATCGCGTTGTCGCCGTCGTTCACCGCCTGGGCCACGCGCTGGGCCTGCACCGCTCCGTCCTCCTGCGGCGGAGTGAGCCAGTCGATCCTGACGTCGACGCCGTTCGCCTTCGACAGCTCGGCCGCCGCCGCTTCGGCCCCGGTGCGCGCGGACAGGAAGACCGGATTGGTCGAGCTCTTGGCGATCATGGCGATCCGGAACGTCTTGCCGCCTGTCGACGCCGCGCCTCCGCCCGCCTGGGCGCTGGTGTCGCGCGCGGCATTGCCGCCGCCACACGCCGCCGCGGCGAGAACGAGTCCCGCGACCAGCAGGCGCGCAGGCGAACGCATCGGAGCCAGCATGACAATCTCCAGTTCGGGAAAGGTCAGGAAGGGGGCGGACTTCCGGCAGTGGACGCGCGACCGGCCACCGCCAGCCGGCGGGCGAGCAGGCGGCTGCCGCCCTGGTCGAGCACCACCGCGAGGATCATCGCCCCGCCGATGATGATCCACTCGTAGTTCTGGTCGAGGTGCAGCGTCCGGATGGCCTGGCGGATGAGCACGATCAGGAGCGCGCCGAGCATCGCGCTCACCGCGCTCCCCCGTCCGCCGGAGAGGCTCGCGCCCCCGACCACCGCCGACGCGATCACGTACAACTCGTATCCGTTGGCATCCGACGACGTCGCCGAGCCGTAGAAGCTCGCGCCCAGGAACGCGGCGATGCCCGCGGTGAGGCCGGAGAGGACGAACACGCCCAACCGGATGCGCGACACGTTGAGTCCCGAGAACCGGCTCGCCTCCGGGTTGCCGCCCACCGCGAAGACGTGCCGGCCCATCACCGTCCTCGTCAGGTAGACCGAGCCCAGCGCCGCCGTCCCGAGGGTCAGCAGCAGGGGCACCGGATAGAGCGACTCCGACAGCCCCAGCGAGGCCTTCGCGACCGCGGTCAGCGACTGCGGGACCAGGATGCTCTCGGCGCGGCTGGCGACGAACGCCAGGCCGCGCAGCATCCACATCGTGCCCAGGGTGATGATGAAGGGGTGCACGCCGAGTCCAATGACCATCGCGCCGTTGGCCGCGCCGCACACCAGGCTCACCGCCAGGCAGGTGGCCAGCCCAAGCAGCACCGGGGCCACCGAGCCGTCGACGCCGGTGGCGCGCAGCACCATCGCCATCGTCACGCCCGCCAGGGCGTAGATCGCGCCCACCGACAGGTCGATGCCGCCGGCGATGATCACGATCGTCGAGCCGACGCCCATGATCGCGAAGCCGCTGGCGTCGGTCGCCATCTGGATCAGCGTGTGCGCGTTGAGGAAGTTGTTGACGCGGAGACCGGTGACGGGATCGACGTGCGAACCCGCGGCCATGGTCAGTCCCGCGCCGAGGGCGATCAGCACGAAGACCAGGCCGGCCTGCTGCGACCGGAGGAGGGCGCGCACGACGCTGATCGGCCTCCTGTTGTGCGGCCGGGGATGGGGGAGCGATCGAGAGCGGGCTGCGAGCGCAGCAACGATGCGAAGGCGTCCGGGAGGTGTCAACGCAGCGCGCCGCGCCGGGCTCGCTTCCGTCCGCGCGTCGCGCGCCCTATCCTCAACACGCTTCCTTCACCACGGGGATCGCATGGCTCTCCATCAACTGAAGAAGAAGTCCGCCGCAACCGCCGGGCGGGGCCCCGCACCGTCGCCGGCGCCCCGCGCGCTGTCGCCGGCGCATCGCGGCCGGCCGGTGACGCTCGGGCTGGTCGTCGGGAATCGGGGGTTCTTTCCCGGGCACCTCGTCCAGGACGGCCGGACCGAGATGCTGGCGGTGCTCGCCGCGGCCGGCGTCGAGGTGGTGGCGCTCGCCGCCGAGGACTCCCGCTACGGCGCGGTGGAATCGCGCGACGAGGCCAAGGCGTGCGCGGCGCTGTTCCGGGCGCACCGTGACGCGATCGATGGCGTGCTGGTGACGCTCCCAAACTTCGGCGACGAACGGGCGGTGGCCGAGACGCTCCGGCTGGCCGGCCTCGACGTGCCGGTGCTGATCCACGCCAGCGCCGACGTCCCGGACAAGATGACGATCCGTGACCGGCGCGATTCGTTCTGCGGCAAGATGTCGGTCTGCAACGTCCTGACGCAGTACGGCATTCGCTACTCCCTGACCACCCGTCATACCATCCGGCCGGACTCGGATGGGTTCCGTGAAGACCTGCAGCGGTTCGCGGCGGTGTGCCGGGTGGTGCGCGGGCTGCGGACCGCGCGGATCGGGGCGATCGGCGCCCGGCCGGGCGCGTTCAAGACGGTGCGCTACAGCGAGAAGATCCTCGAGTCGTACGGCATTGCGGTGGAGCCGGTGGACCTCTCCGAGATCCTGGGGCGCGTGGGCCGGATGCCTGACGGCGATGCCTCGGCCGCGGCCAAGCTCGAGGCGATTCACGCCTACGTTTCCACCGACGGTATTCCCGACTCCGCGCTCCTGAAAATGGCGAAGCTGGGCGCGGTGGTCGACAGCTGGATGGCCGAGGTCGACGTCACCTTGACCGCCTTCCAGTGCTGGACCGCCATGGAGGAGTACTTCGGCGTGGTGCCGTGCACGATCATGAGCATGCTCAGCAACGACCTCATGCCCAGCGCCTGCGAGGTGGACGTCTGCGGCACGCTCAGCATGTACGCGCTCACGCTCGCGTCAGGCACGCCCAGCGCCCTCCTCGACTGGAACAACAACTACGGCGACGACCCGGACAAGGCGGTCTGTTTCCACTGCAGCAACCTGCCCAAACACTTCTTCGAGGATGTCCGCATGGACTTCCAGGAGATCATCGCCGGCACGGTGGGGCGCGAGAACACCTATGGCACCTGCGTGGGCCGGGTGAAGGCGGGCCCGATGAGCTTCGCCCGCTTCTCCACCGACGACCGCACCGGAAAGATCCGCGGCTACGTGGGTGACGGCCGCTTCACGACCGATCCGCTCGACACCTTCGGTGGCGCCGGCGTGGTCGAGATCCCGCGCCTGCAGCAGCTGCTCCGCCACATCTGCGACAACGGGTTCGAGCACCACGTCGCCGGCAACCTGTCCACCAGCGCCGACATCCTCCACGAAGCCACCACCCGCTACCTGGGGTGGGACGTGCTCCGGCATCGATAGGCGAGATGGCGATCGTCGCGGGGGTGGACTTCGGCACGCAAAGCGTGCGCGTCTCGCTGGTCGACAGCGCCCTGGGCCCCATCGGCACGGGCGTGTCCGAGTACCCGGTGGTGCGCAGCGCCGGCGACCCCGACTTCGCGACCCAGTCGCACGATGCCCATATGCGGGCGCTGGTCGGCGCCATGCGGATCGCGCTGGGCGCGGCGGCCATCGACGGCGCGAAGGTGCTCGCGCTGGCGCTCGACACCACCGGCTCCACGGTGGTGCCGGTGGGCGAGGGGCTCGAGGCGATCGACGACTACTACCTCTGGTGCGACCACCGGGCCAGCGCCGAGGCGGCGCGGATCACCGAGGTCGCGCACGAGTCGAAGCTGCCGGCGATCGACTTCTGCGGCGGCGTCTACTCGTCGGAGTGGGGATTCGCGAAGCTCCTCCACTGGCTGCGGCACAATCCAGCGAAACGCGAGCGGTTCGTGACGGCGCTCGAACACTGCGACATGGTGGCCGCGACCCTCTGCGGCATCACCGACCCCGCCGGGGTGGCGCGCAGCATCTGCGCGATGGGACACAAGTGGCTCTGGAACGCCGCGCAGGGCGGCCTCCCGCCCAACGACTTCCTGTGCCGGGTCGATCCGCTCCTCGACGGCATGGGCGCCAGGCTGGGCGGCCGCTACCTGACCTCAGATCACGTCGCCGGCCGGTTGAGCCCGGCGTGGGCCGAGCAGTTAGGCCTCTCGGCGGGGATTCCGATCCCGGTCGGGGCGTTCGATGCGCACTGGGACGCGATCGGCGCCGGGATCGCCGACGGCGACGTGGTGGACGTGGTGGGCACGGCCAGCTGCATCATGGCGATCGCGAAGGACGCCGCCTGCATCCCGGGCCTCTGCGGCGTCGTCCGCGGCTCGATCCATCCGGACTACATCGGCATCGAGGCGGGCCTGTCCGCCACCGGCGACCTGTTCGAGGTCATCGCCAGGCGGGCCCAGTCGACGGTCGCGGCGTTGTCCCAGGGCCTCGATGCCTACCAGGCCGGCCAGACCGGCCTCCTGCGCCTGACGTGGGACAACGGCGACCGCACGGTGCTGGTGAATCCGAACCTCGGCGGGGTGACCTTCGGGTGGACGATGACCAGCACGGCAAGAGATGAACTCTTCGCGGCCGTGGAGGGGACCGCCTTCCACACGCGGATCATCCTCGAGCGCATGGCCGGCTACGGCGTCCCCATCCGGCGCGTCATCCTGGGCGGCGGCATTCCCCAGAAGAACGAAGCGCTGAACCGGGTCTACGCGAGCGTCCTGAACAAGCCGATGCTGGTGCCCCAGCGCCCGATCACGAGCCTGGGCTCGGCGCTGTTCGCGTTCCTCGCGGCCGGCGTCTTCCCGACGATCGAAGCGGCCCAGCGCGCCCTCTGCCCGCCGTACCGCGTGGTGGAGCCCGATCCGGCCTCGGTGGCGACCTACGGACGCCTGTTCCCGATCTACCAGGCACTCTACGACGGTTTCGGCCGGCCGGAGTCCGCGGCCATGCAAGTCGGCGCGGTGCTCCCGGAACTCCGCACGATCGCGGCCGCCGCGCGCGCCTGACGACTGTCCAAAGCCCGGGCACGCCAGCCCGCCGTGCTGGCAGGCCGTTACAGTTTCGCGCGCTCCTTCGCCTTCGCGATGATCGCCGCCATGACGTCGCGGTGGGCTGAAAACGTATCGTCCACCACCTGGAGCGTCGGGATCGCGTCGTCGCGCAGCGAGAGCGTCTGCGGATCGAATCGGCCGAAGCCCGACTCGTGGACGCCGCTGCTGCCGCGGCCGGGGGCCGGGTGGCTCAGGTGCTGGAACCAGCGCGCCGACCGCTGGAGGTGGGGGCGCGCGTAGCGGCCGCCCATCGAGTGGTAGAGCGGAATAAACTCCATCAGCGCGTCGTAGTGGAACTCGCCGCAGCAGAGCACCTTCGGATAGCGCGCGCGGAGCTCCGCGACCATCAGCCGCGTCCCCTCGTGCATGTCGGCAACGGGGTTGTTGATCCAGCCGGCGACGATGTCAAGGAAGTACGCGTCCACGCCGAACCGTTCGATCATGTCGGCGATCCGGTCGGTGAGTGCCCGCCGCCACGACTCGACGCCGAGGTTCATGTAGGAGAGCCAGCCCTCCTGGTGCCGGTCGTTGTCCCAGTCCACCCAGTTGAGGTCGGTGCGGTCGCCGTCGATCTTTTCGGTGGCGGCGTTGGCGATGTGCGCATAACCAGGCTGGCGCCGGTTCGCGGCGTTGGCGCCGAACATCGGCATGATGCGGAAGCCGAGCTGCTGCCCTTGCCTGACGAGCGCCCGGAACCCGGCCTCACCGCCCATCCGCTCCGACACCGTGTAGCGCGGGTAGTCCCAGTAGTAGCGGCCGTCCCACGACGACAGGAAGACCAGGACCCGCTCGGGGGAGATCTGCGTCGCCATCCAGCGCAGGATCTCCAGCATTCGCGCGTAGTCGTTGAAGACGTAGCCGCTGTAGTGCTGGCCGTGGAGCGTGGTGACCAACGCGGTGCGCCGCAGCCAGTCGGGGACGTCGGGACGCGCCTCCCATTCAGGGATCCGGTACGCGCTCCGGATGTGCTCGTAGTGCCGCGCCACGGCCGCCTCGGCGGTGGCGGTGCGTCCCAGCCGCCAGGTGGGCACCCGCAGCCGGTTCTGCGACAGCCACCCCTCGCCCTCGAACACCGCCTCCACCCGGTACGACGCGTCGCCCGGCTGGAAGAAGAACCGCTTGGCCCGGACGCGGTCGTCGAGCGATGACAGGGAGAGGAACTCCGTGTCGCTCTGCCTGACGATGACCAGCGGCGTGCTCAGTCCGCCGGCCGCGCCCGGGCCGAACAGGTCACCGCCGCTGAACGGGTAGCCGAAGAGAATCTCGTCGTCGCGCGGATCGAAGAATTCGCCGCCGGATGCGGAGATCCCGCCCCGCGGCACGCCGCGAATGATCGTCGTCACGCTCTTTACCGGCTGGTCCATCTCCACGGTCACGTCCCACTCGGTCTCGCCACCGGACACGCGGAACTCGGCCTGCAGCCGGCCGTCGGCGCGGACCTGTCCACCCGCCCAGGCAAACCCGTCGCAGACCAGGCGACATCCGTGGTCGGTGGTCGTCACCCGCATCCGGCCCGCGTCGAGCGAGTAGGCGTTCTCGCGCGTGAAGACGATGAACCCGAAGCGCAGGCCGTTGCAGGTGAACGAGGGCTCGGGGAAGTCGAAGCTGAACTTGTCGAAGGCCCGGCCCCTGGGCGGGATGAACACCTCGCTGGTCGACGTCAGCGGCAGGATGTCCGTGCCGGCGGGCACCACCTCCGCGACCGGCGCCGGCGCGGCGGTGGCCGCCGGCGGTTCGTCAGGCAGTGCGGGAGCCGCGACTCCCGGCAGGAGCGCGCCGGCGCCGGCCGCGCCCATGACCTTCAGCACCTCGCGCCGGGACATGCGATCAGTCATCGCACCCGATCACCCGCCTGGCCGCGGCTGCCCGTAGGTGGCGCCGGCGCCGTGCTTGCGGGAATGGTGGCGATCGACGAGAAAGGCATCCGGCCGCGGCGCATCGGGCGCGAGCAGCCGCGCGCGGAACTCGACGCGCGCCACGAACTCGAGGATCGCGGCGCGCTCCACCGCCTGGAACGGGTCGCGCCCCCAGGCGAACGGCCCGTGATTGGAAACCAGCACGGCCGGTATCTCGTCAGGCGACAGTCCGCCCGCTTCGAAAGTCCCGACGATCACCAACCCGGTCTGCCGCTCGTACTCCCCGCCCACTTCCTCCTTCGTCAGCGGGCGGGTGACCGGCACGTCGCCGCGAAAGGTGTCGGCGTGGGTCGTCCCCATGCACCGCACCGGCAACCGGGCCTGCGCGAAGGCGGTGGCGAACTCGGAGTGGGTGTGGGCAATGCCGCCGCACCCGAACGCGCGGTACAACTCCAGATGCGTCGCCGTGTCGGACGACGGCCGCAAGTCGCCCTCCAGGACCTCGCCGGTGCGGAGCGACACCGGCACCATCCGGCCGGGGTCGAGGTCCTCGTACGGCACCCCGCTCGGCTTGATGACCATCACGTCCGCGCCGCGGTCAACCCCCGACACGTTGCCGAAGGTGCCCATCACCAGCCCGCTCTCCACCAGGTCGAGATTGGCGCGACAGACCTGCTCGCGCAGCGTCGTCGCGACGCGCGTCATGTCCCTCGCCCGGCGCCCGCCTGATTCACACGCCAGTACACCGCGTACCGTTCATCGAGCACGGTGTAGAGCGGCACCAGGGCCGTGTCAGTGCCCTGCCCCACCGTGTGGAACTCCAGCGCGTGACCGGCGCCGGTCACCGGCTGAACCCAGTCGGCCGGGTCCGGCGTCTTCACGGACAACTCCGGAGTCGGCAGTCCGTCCAGCGCGTACTCGGGAATGGTCCTCGGCTTGGTGGGCACCGCCCGCAAGGTGGCCGGCGTGAGGCCGCTGTTCCCCTGCCGCCCGGCCAGCACCAGCGGTCCGTACATCACCGCCTGCAGGGTCGGATCGTCAGGCATGGGGTGCGCGTGGAGGCTCATCGGCAGCGTCAGCTCGAGCTTGTCTCCGTCGCGCCAGGTGCGGTCGAGCGCGAAGTAGCCGCCCGGCGCCGCGAATCCCTCCAGGGCGCGGCCGTTGAGCTTCACCGTGCCCCCGCGCGTGGCCCAGTACGGCGATCGCAGGCGGACGACGAATCGCGCCGGTTTCGCCGTCCGGAACGTGAGCGTCGTCGTGTCTTCGGCCGGGAAGCGCGTGTCCTGCGTCACCCGCACGCCGCGCGCGGACCAGTCCAGCTCCGAGGCGATGAACTGGTTGACATAGAGCCCGTCGTCGTCTTCGAAGTAGATGCTCTCACCCAGCTTGGAGAAGGACTCGCTCCCCGAGCCGGTACAGCACCAGTAGTCGTTGAGCGGCGCCCCGAACAGCTTCCAGTAGCCTGACGCGAGCGGCACGTAGTAGAGCTTGGAGCCATCCGCAGGGTGCTGGGTGCCGAGGATTCCGTTGAACATCGCCCGCTCGGCGTAGTCGGCGCAGGCGGGGTCGGCCGTCCACTCGAAGACGTGGCGCGTCAGCTTCAGCATGTTGTAGGTGACGCAGCATTCCTGCGTGTACCCGCTCAGCTCGGTGGAGAGCACGCCCGGGTCGGCGTTCCAGCTCTCGCCGTTGCTGGTGCCGCCGGTGCAGTAGGCGCGCTGCGTGGTGACCTCGCGCCAGAAGTACTCGGCGATGCGGCGGGAGCGGAGGTCGCCGGTGATCTCGTAACGCCGCGCGGCGCCGATGATCTTGGGGACCGTCGTGTTGACGTGCAGCCCCTTCAGCTCGTCGCGCCCCGCCGCCAGCGGCGCGAAGATGCGCTCGTGGTCGAACCGGTGCGCCAGCTCCCGCTGTCCCTCGCGCCCGGTGACGGCCGACAGGTTGTAGAGGACCTCGTTCATGCCGCCGTATTCCCGCTCGAGGATCCTTGCCATGGCGGCATCCCCTAACGGCTGAACCCACCGCCCCGCCCACGTCGCCATCCCGTTCACGACCTCGAGCGCCTGGGCATTGCCGGTGAGCGAGTGCATCTCCAGCATCCCGGCCATCAGCTTGTGGATCGTGTACCAGGGCGCCCAGGCCGGCTTCCCCTCGCGCAGGCGATCGAACAGCTCTTCCGGGAACGCGCTCAAGTAGCCGTTGCCGATCGCCCGCTGGCACTTCGCCAGCTCGGCCACCATCAGGTCGCCGCGCGCCTTGACCTCGGGGTCCCCAAGGCTCACCGACATCAGCGCGCACGCCGACAGGTAGTGGCCGGTGAAGTGGCCGCGCAGTTCGTTGTTCGGCGCCTCCCAGCCGCCCAGCGGCTCGGCCAGGGTGGGCAGGCCGGCCGTGAGGCGGAAGGTGTGGAGCAACCGGTCGGGGTCCTGCCCCATGATGAACCGCCGGTTGACCATGGCGGCATCGAGGAACGGCCCCTGGCGCAGCCGGATCCGCGACAGCGCGAACGGCCGCACCCGGAGCGACACCTCGTCCGGCGCCGCGGCGCTCAGCGCGCGCAGGTGTGGCCAGAGCGGAATCGCCGCAGCGGCCATCGCCGCACCGCTCATGAATTCCCTGCGTGAGACTCTCCTGCTCATGACCGCCTCCGTCGTGAGGTCAGCGTCGCGGAACCCGTCCGCTCAGCTGGAGCGCAAGTACACGCACCCCGCCTCCTGGGCCCGCAGCGACGCGAAGACGCCCGAGGGCTGGAGCACGACGCCGGGCACCAGCAGGCCGATCGCCTTCTTGCGCGCCGCGTCCGCCGACAGGTTGGACTTGGACTGGATCAGGCCGACGCACTCGCCGAACGCGAGGTTGCAGCCGAGTACCACCGTCCCCCGCGCGATCTGCTTGTCGAGCGCCACGGCGTCGAAGTCGGCCGCAATCTCGCCGCGCGTCGACGACAGCAGGGCCGGATTCCGGTCGGTCGGCTGCTCGGTCATCGGATGGATGACGGACTTCGCCTTGCCGATCCCGTACTCGTCCCAGAACGCCTGCTGCATCGCCAGCGCGATGCCATGGTGGCGCAGCACGATCACCGTCGAGAGCTCCTTCGCCGGGATGTTCAGCACCTCCATGTACTGTTTCCCCCAGATGGCGGCCCGCCACACGCCGTAGCCGGATTCGATTTCCGCGCAATCGAACACCGCCTTGTGCTTGCCGGTCAGCTTGTCGACCCAGCTGAGGTCCCACTTGTCGTCGCCGCCGGCGGAGGCAGGCGACAGGGCGGATGCGTGCGCCGAACGAATGGCGGCATCGAACGAGAGGGGGAGCGCGCCGAGCATGGCGGCGCCGGCGCCGACGCGCTCCAGGAACTCGCGGCGAGTCGATGACATGGGATTCTCCTGAGAGGTCCGGGTGAGTGAGTGGGATTGTAGCACACCGACACTCGATCGGGGAGTCGCCGGGTTCCCGGCCCGCCGGCCGCGCCGCGCCGGTGCTACCGCTGCGGCAGGCTGTCGAGGAACTCCTTGAGGTATCCGCCCCAGACCGCCGGCCACGAATGCGTCCCGTGCCCCCGCGTCCGGTCGGAGATGGGGATCAGGATGTACCGTCCGTGCTTCACCCGCGGCATCAGCCGGTCCATGATCCCCAGCTCCGGCGGGTTGATCAGGTCGTCGGCCGAATTGATGGCCAGCACCGGCGCGGCGACCGCGTCCAGGTGCGACGACGGATCGTAATCCCGTGAGGCATTCATCTGGTAGATCAGGTCGTTGGCGTCGGTCGTGGCCAGCCGCGCGGCCAGGTACGCATCGATCACCGAGTCGGCGGCATCGCGTGTCGGAGCCTGCCGGTGCTGCACCAGCGGCGCGCTCGACATGAGGTACAGGAGCTCGAGCGATCCCCTGAGGGCCGGCGGCTGCGCGGTGTAGTCGCCGCCCTGGTACGCCGGGTCGCCCCGCAGGTTCTCCATGATCAGGTGGCGCATCATCCGGTTCCGTCCCGCGATCTGCGTCGGCGCGCACGCCAGCGGCACCAGCCCATCCATGAAGTCCGGATAGGTGTAGCCCCACACCCAGGCGTGCATGCACCCCATCGACGTCCCGATGATGAGGCGCAGGTGGCTGACGCCGAGCGGCCCCGTGAGCGCCAGCCAGGTGGCGCGCACCATGTCGTCGTAGGTGTAGCGCGGAAAGTGGGCGTGCATCCCGTTGCTCGGTTTGCTCGAGCCGCCGTGCCCGATCCCGTCCGGGAGAATCACGTAGTAGCGCGCGGTGTCGAGCAGCTTGCCCGGGCCGAACAGCTCGCCGCCGAAATTGGCCGACAGGAAGGCCGCGCCGGTGCCGCCCGTGCCGTGGAGCACCAGCACCGCGTTTCGCACCACGCCCCTCGCGTCGCGGCGTGGCGCGCCGAGCGTGAGGTAGTGGAGGCGCAGCTCGGCGAGCGACTCGCCGCTGACGAAGCGGAAGTCGCGCAGCATCGCGTCGCCCGGGGTGCCCTGCCCGCCGGCCGGAGCTCCCCACGCGGCCAGCGCCGCCGACAGCACCACCGCGCTGCTCGTGAGGCGGCGCGCGAGGGCTACCCCGGCGGCCATTTCATCTTCCTTCCACCCAACAGGTGGAGATGCAGGTGGAACACGGTCTGTCCGGCCTCGGCGTTCGTGTTGATCACCGTGCGGTAGCCGCGCTCCGCCAGGCCCTCGGTTTTCGCGATCTGCGCCGCCAGCAGCGCCAACCGGCCCACCATCGCCGCGTCGGCGGCCTGGTTGAGCGACGGCACGTGCTCGCGCGGCACCACCAGGATGTGAGTCGGCGCCTGCGGACTGATGTCCCGGAACGCGATGCACTCCGGCGTCTCGGAGACGATCTGGGCCGGAATCTCCTTGCGGATGATCCGGCAGAAGAGACAATCGGCGGGCGCGCTCATCGACAGGCTCGACTGGTGGTGGTGACGCGGAGTTCGTTACCCGCTAAGCTGTCGTCGCGCCGGGCGCGCCGCCAGCGCCGCCAGCGCCGCCCGCGCGATCGCCACCGCGGCGACACCGGCGGTCTCGAACCGCAGCGTCGTGGCGCCGAGCGAGACGGCGACGAATCCGGCGCCGGCGAGCCGCGCCATCTCGTCAGGCTCGATCCCGCCTTCCGGACCGACGGCGATGGTGACCGGTGCCGACAGGGCGCCGTCGACCGGTGCCGGCGCCCCATCGTGACTCAGTACCCAGCGGACCCCGCTGTCGCCCGACACGTCCGGCGTCCCGGCCGGCGTCGCGGCGATGGCCCGCTCGAGCGTCGCGTCGGGATAGACGTCAGGCAGCCACGCCCCCCCGCTCTGCTCCAGCGCGGCCTGCATGCGCGCGCGGACCTTCACCTGGAAGCCCGGCCCTTCACCCCGCGGCGTCACCGAGCGCGACCGGCGCCACGACACCGGCCGCCAGCTCGTGACGCCCAGCTCGGCCGCCTTCTCGGCCAGCCACAGCATCCGGTCGCGGTCGGCTACCGGCACCAGCAGGTGCACGGCCGGCGGGCGCTCGACCGTGGAGCAGGACTCCAGCTCGACCGTGGCGCCTCCCTTCGACAGGCGCACCAGTGGCCCGACGCAGCGCGCGCCGGCCCCGTCGGTGAGCGCCACCCGGGTGCCCACGCCCAGGCGCCGCACCTTCATGTGATGCGCCGCGTCCTCGCCGAGCACGATCGTGGCACCGGGCATTGTGCCGGGCGCCCCCGATCGCGCCAGCTCGGGCGCGACGAAGGTGGCTACCGGCGCGCGATCGTCGCGCTCCACCACAGGTCCTCGGTATCCTCCCGCTCCACCGACCAACCGCCTGACGCGAGCGCGGCCAGCATCGTCTCGCGTTCCTGGAGCAGCATCCCGGAAAGGATCGCCCGTCCGTCGGCGGTCAACGACTCCGCCATCCGCGGCAGGATCCCCACCAGCACCGACGACAGGATGTTCGCGAGCACCACCCGCACCGGCGCGATCAGCGGGAGCAGCATGGCGGCGTCGCCCTCGATCACCGACACGCGGGAGTCGACTCGGTTGCGCCACACGTTCTCCTCGGCGTTGCCGATCGCATCGGAGTCGAGTTCGATCGCCGCCACTCGTGAGGCGCCGAGCCGGGCGGCGGCGATCGACAGGATCGCGCTGCCGGCGCCGAGGTCGGCGACCACGTCGCCGGCCCGGATCACGTGCTGCATCAGGCGCAGTACGCCGCGGGTGGTGGGATGGTCGCCGGTCCCGAACGCCGTCCCGGGATCGATCACGATCGTCGCCGCCGGATCGATGGACGGATCGGTAGCCAGCCACGGTGGCACGATCGTGAGCGCGCCGACGCGATGGACCCGGACCCCGGTCTTCCACGCCTCGCTCCAGTCCACGTCCGGGACCGGCGCGATGTCGACCGCCGCGCCGGCATCGGCTCCGGCGATCGCCGCGCGCAGGGCGCCCGGGTCGGTCGTCTCCGGAAAATGCGTGAGGAGGGCATCGCCCTCCTCCTGGACTCCCTGCGAGCCGGCCGCGAACAGCGCCGCCAGAACCGCCTCACGATGGTGGCCCGGGGCGCCGCCGGCCCCGGGACGGACGCGCACCGAGAGCCAGGTCACGCGCCCAGCGCTTCCTTCATCTTGTTCCAGAACCCCTTGGCGCGCGCCTGCTGCGGCGGCGCGGGCTGCAGCTGGGCGAGCCGCTTGATGATCTGCTCCTCCTCGCCGCTCACCGCGTCAGGCACCCAGACCTGGACGCGCACGTGGAGGTCTCCCACCCCGCCGGTGTTGACCCGCGGCAACCCGCGCCCCCGCAGCGTGAAGACCTGCCCGCTCTGCGTTCCCGCCGGCACCCGGAGCGAGAGGGCGGTCGCCACGCCCGGAATCTCGATGTCGGCGCCGAGCACCGCCTGGGGATAGGTGACCACCGCCTCACAGTACAGGTCCTCGCCGTCGCGCTCGAAGCGGGGATCGTCGTCCACGTCGAACACCACGAGGATGTCGCCGCGGCCGCCGCCGCGCGGACCGGCATTCCCCTGCCCGCGAATCGTCATGTACTGCCCGGTGGCCACGCCCGGCGGGACCTTCAGCGTGATCGTCCGGTCGGCGCGCGTGCGTCCCTCGCCGCGGCACTTCTTGCACGGCGACGCGATCACCTGCCCCTCACCGCCACAGGTGGGACAGGGCGCGACGCTCACGAACTGCCCGAAAAACGACCGCTGCGCGCGACGCACTTCGCCGCTCCCGCCGCAGGTCGAGCACCGCGCCGCCTTGCTCCCCGGCTCCGCCCCGCCTCCTTCGCACCGGTCGCACGGATCGAGCAGCTTGACCGCAACCTGCTTCTCCACCCCCGACATCACTTCGGCGAGCGAGAGCTGCATCGACAGTTTGATGTCCGAGCCGGTGCGCGCTCCGCCGCCGGCCGATCCGCCCCCCGACATCGCCGCGCTGAAGATGTCGCCGAACCCGCCGAACGTGCCGCCGCCGAAGTCGCGCATGAAGATGTTGAGCGCTTCGGACAGGTCGACGTGGTGCCACCCCGCGCCGGCGGCGCCGCGGAGCCCGGCCTCGCCGTACCGGTCGTACGCCGCTCGCTTCCCCCCATCGCGGAGCACGTCGTACGCCTCGGTGATCTCCTTGAACTTCTCTTCGGCTTCCTTGGAGCCGTTGTTCCGGTCGGGATGGAACTGCATCGCGAGCTTGCGATAGGCCTTTTTCAGGTCGTCTTCGCTCACATCGCGCGGAACGCCGAGAACTTTGTAGAAGTCAGCCATTTGAAGAGAAGCGGAATACGGAATGCGGAATGCGGAAGCGTTCAATCCAGCAGGTCGGAGACCAGCCGGGACGTGTGCCTCACGAGCGCAATTACCTTGTCGTACGGCATCCGCGTGGGGCCGATGACGCCGATCACGCCGGACAGCGAGCCCGCCGAGTACTCGGCGGTGACCACGGTGAAGTTCTCCAGCCGCTTGTCGTCGTGCTCGTTGCCGATCGTGATCGAGATCCCGGGCGCGTGGGTGCGGGCGCGCAGGAAGTCCGCGAGGTGCTCACGCGTCTCGGTGAGCGCCATCAGCCGGCGCAGCTGCTCCCCCGACGCGAACTCGGGCTGCTCGGCCAGCACCGAGGCCTGCCCCAGGACCACGTTGCCGGCGTCGATGCCGATCGGGACGTCGAACAGCTGCTCCCCTTCCTGGATGAAGATGTTGAGCAGTTCGGCGGCGTCGGTGCTCGTGCCGGAGTCGCGAAGTCGCGAACCGAGGGACGAACGGATGTCGCGCAGCGTGCTCCCCGCCAGCCGTTCGTTGAGGACCCGCGTCACCTCGGCCACGGCGTCGTCGGCGATCTCCCCGCGGCTCTCGACGAACAGGGTGCGCATCGCGCCGCCTTCCAGCGTCAGGACCATGAGCAGCCGGTCGGTGGAGAGCCGGACCAGCTCCAGCCGCTGCAGGATCGCCTGCTCGAAGCGCGGGCCCAGGGCCACGCCCAGCTCCTGCGTGAGGACGCCCAGGCTCTGGGCCGCGCGGCGCAGGATCGTCTCGATCGTCGAGCCGCCGGCGCGAATGTCCGACGCCAACCGGTCGCGCTCCGATGACGACACCGTCTGCACCCGCATCAGGGAGTCGACGTAGACGCGGTACGCCTTGTCCGTGGGGATGCGCCCCGCCGACGTGTGCGGATGGAAGAGAAACCCCTTGTCCTCGAGGTCGCTCATCGTGTTGCGGATGGTGGCCGGCGAGACGCCAAGACCAAACCGGCGCGAGATGTTGCGCGACCCAGCCGGCTCCGCGAATTGGACGTAGCTCTGGATGACCGCCTCGAGCACGCGTCGCTCGCGTTCGGTCAGCTCTGGAGACGTCATAACTCTAAATATACTAACGACTTCTGACGTACGTCAAGTCGGCGGCCAGGGCGTCGAGCCGGAGCCAACCGGTTGCCGTCAGCAGTAGACGGTCGCCCCGGAGCTCGGCCCAGCCGGCATCGATCCATTTCGCGGCGTGCTCCCGCTCCGAGTCGCCCACCTGCAGGCCATCTGACGTCCGCAGACCAAGATAGACGCGCTCGGCGGACCGGTTGTCGGGCGTGAGGGTCTCGCTGCCGGCCACCGGATCCTCACCGCGCAGCACCCGCTCAGACCAGTCCGCGTAGGCGGGAGCATTCCATCGCCGGTGCGTTCCATCGTACTCGTGCGACGACGGACCCAGCCCCGCGTAGGCCGCGCCGGTCCAGTAGCTCGCGTTGTGCCGGGAGCGCCGCCCCTCGCGGGCGTAGTTCGATACCTCGTAGTGCGCGTATCCCGCGGCGCCCAGGCGGCGGTGCGCGTCGAGGAATTCGCGCTCGTAGCGCTCGTCCGGCGCCTCGCTCACCGATCCGCGATCGCGCCAGTGCCCCAGCGGCGTGGACGACTCCACCGTCAGTCCGTAGAGCGACAGGTGCGGCACCGCGAGGGACATCGCCAGCTCGAGGTCGCGCTGCCAGTCGCGCGGGACTTCCCCGGGGAGCGCGAAGATCAGGTCGAGGGAGATGTTCTCGAGGCCGGCGCTTCGGGCGATCTCCACCGCACGGCTGGTCGCGGCCGCGTCGTGCGTCCGGTGCATCCACTGGAGCACCGAGTCGTCGAACGACTGCGCGCCGAGCGAGAGCCGGTTGATCCCCGCCTCACGCCAGGCGGCGGCCGCCTCCGCGGTAACGTCCTCGGGATTGGTTTCGAGCGTCACCTCGGCGCCGCGTTCGAGCGTCACGAACTCACCGAGGAGCGCCATGAGCCGCGACACGCCGGCGGCGCCGAGCTTGGATGGTGTCCCACCGCCGAAATACAGCGTGGCCACCGGCCAGTCCCCGCCGGGTGCCTCGAACCGGCCGTTCAGCTCTGCGCGCAGCGCGTCCAGATAGGCATCCACCGGCACCACCCGTCGCACCGCGATCGCGAAATCGCAGTAGGAGCACCGGCGGGCGCAGAACGGCACGTGGATGTATACGTGGCGCGGACGAAAGGGCATGGACGGAAGCTAACGAGAATGAGGAACGAGGAACGAGGAGAAGGGCACCAGGGCCGGGCTCACGGCGGGCGGCAAACGAGAAATGAGAAACGAGAAAATACCGTGCGTGGACGGGTCCCTACCTCCTTCGGACCTCGCCGGTCAGCGGGCACTCCACGTAGCCGGCCAGCTCCAGCGCCGTCACGGCGGCCAGGCACTGCCGGGCTGGGAGCCGGCTCCGGGCGGTGAGCGTGTCGAGGTCGAGCGGACCGGCGGCGAGCGCGTCCCAGACCGCCCGCTCATCGGCGCCCAGGCCGTGCGGGTCGTGTCGCACCGGCGGCGTCAGTCCGGCCAGCGCCACCGCATCGGCCACCGAGGCGATGACGTGGGCTCCATCGCGCAGCAGCAGGTTGGTGCCCTCGCTGGCCGGCGCATCGATCGGCCCGGGGATCGCGGCCACGTCGCGATGCAGGTCGGTTGCCTCACGAGCGGTGATCAGCGCGCCGCTCCGGGCCGGCGCCTCCACGACGATCGTGAGGCGGGCCAGCGCGGCGATCAGGCGGTTGCGCCTGGGGAACGAGCCGCCGGTGGCGCGGTCGCCGGGGAGCAATTCGGACACGAGCAGCCCCCGGCGGGCGATGTCGCGGTGCAGCGCGCGGTGGCTCACCGGGTACGCCATGTCGATGCCGGTGCCGAGCACGGCCGCGGTCGCGCCGGCGGCGGGCCCGGCGGCCAGCGCCGCGCGGTGGGCGGTGGCGTCGATCCCGGTCGCGAGCCCGCTCATGACGCACGCCCCGGCCCGCGCCAGCGCCGACGCCAGCTCGCGCGCCACCCGCTCGCCGTACGGGGTGGGCCGGCGCGTGCCGACCACCGCCACCACCGGGCGGCCGAGCGTCGCGGCGTCGCCGGCGACGAAGAGCCACGGCGGCTGGCCCGCCAGGGGCAGGTCGAGGAGCTCGGGCGGATAGCCGGCCTCGCCGTGCACCACCAGGCGCGCGCCGAAGTCGCGGGCCGCCCGCAGCGCCGCGTCCGCCGATGCCAGCGCCGGTTCCCGCTCGTGAGGCGGGACGGTGCCGGACAGGGCGCGCTCGATGGCATCGTCCGATTGCATCCCGGACCGAAAACGCGCCACCCGCTCGTGCCAGGTGGCGCTCCCCACTCCGCGGACGAGTGAGAGGGCGAGCGCCGCGGCGTGGCGGCGCATCTCCCCTTCACGGGAGTGTGGCGTCCTCCGCCC
Organism: Gemmatimonadaceae bacterium; assembly: GCA_041483735.1. Taxonomy (GTDB): domain Bacteria; phylum Gemmatimonadota; class Gemmatimonadetes; order Gemmatimonadales; family Gemmatimonadaceae; genus JBGPGH01. The sequence continues at coordinate 42,280 of JBGPGH010000010.1, forward strand.
TCTTGATGCGCACCGCCTTGAGCGCCTGCAGCTCGCGCCACCAGGCGGCGAGCAGCGGGTCCAGCCCCTGGCGCGCGGCGGCGCTGATCGGAAAGAGGCCAAAGGCGCCCGGCGCCTCGATCGGCGGCGCGTAGTCCTCGCCCAGCAGGTCGAGCTTGGTGAACACGACGCAGTGCGGCTTCTCGGCCAGTTCGGCCGAGTAAGCCGCGATTTCGCGGCGCAGCTGGTCGTATTCCTCCTGCCAGTCGAGTGCATCGATCGGAATGAGGAAGGCCAGCATCCGGGTGCGCTCGATGTGCCGCAGGAACTGGAGCCCCAGTCCCTTCCCCTCGTGCGCGCCCTCGATGATCCCGGGGATGTCGGCGACGACGAAGGTGCGATGGTCGGTGAGCTGCACCACACCCAGGTTGGGCGCGAGGGTCGTGAACGGATACTCGGCGATTTTCGGGCGCGCCGCGGAGATCACCGACAGGAGCGTGGACTTGCCGGCGTTGGGCTGGCCCACGAGCCCGACATCCGCGATCAGCTTCAGCTCCAGCTCGAGGGTGCGGCGCTGGCCCTCTTCGCCCGGCTGCCACTCGCGCGGCGACTGGTGCGTGGCCGTGGCGAAGAAGGAGTTGCCGCGCCCACCGCGCCCCCCCTTCGCCACCACGAACTCATCGCCGTGCTCGAGCACCTCGCCGAGCAACTCACGCGAGTCGAGGTCCCGGATCACGGTGCCTGCCGGCACGGGGAGCACGACGTCCTGCCCCGAGCGGCCGGTCTTGTTCGAGCCCATGCCGTGCTCGCCCCGCTCGGCGTCCCACCGGTCGCGGTAGGTGTAGTCGAGGAGGGTGGCGAGGTTGGTGTCGGCGCGGATGATGATGTCGCCGCCGCGCCCGCCATCGCCGCCATCGGGGCCGCCCATGGGGACCTTGTGCTCGCGCCGGAAGGACGAGCACCCGGAGCCCCCGGTGCCGGCCTCGACGCGGACCACGACGCGATCGATGAACATGGTCAGTGCCGCGCCTGGGCGGCCGATCCGCGCACCCGCGCCCAGAGCAGCCGGTAGCGGGTGGCGTCGTCCGGCGCGATCAGGTCGGCGATCGCGGCCAGCGCTCCCTCGACCTCGGCCGGGCTCGCCCCGGCGTTGAGCGCGCCGTGGAGGTGGGAGTGGAGCTGCCGGTCCTGCTGCGCCACCGCGCAGACCGCGACGATGCACAGTTCGCGCCGCCTGAGGTCCAGCGCCTCACGAGACAGCACCTTGCCGTAGCCCTCGACGATCATCCAGGCATCGAGCGCCGGGTGGAGCTCCCGGATGTTGTGGCGCAGCCGTTCGTAGAACGGCCCGTAGACCGTGGCGCAGGTCGCTTCGCCGCGCGCGCGCCATTCGGCCACGCGCTCGACGCGCGCGCCCTCATCATCGGGCGGCGCCGCGCGGCCCGAGACCTTCCGCCACTCGCGGGCGGCGTTCAGCGTACGCGGGAAGCCCGCGAACAGGTACGACTGCAGGATGACTTCCTCCACCCAGACGGGGTCGACCGTGCCATTCCGTGCCGCCAGGCTCAGGGCCTGGCGGACCGCGCCCTCGGAGCCGGCCGCGATCACCGCGGCCAGCCGCACGAGCGTGGCGGTCGCTGCGTCGAGCGCGGGCACGATACTCCCCTCGCCCCGGGTGGTCGCCATCATTCTGTTTCGAGACGGTCCATTCCGCCGCGCGTCAGGCGGCGGGGCGGATGCAGCCGACGGTCTCGCCCCGGCTGTTGCGCACCGGCTTGCACAGCCAGTCGGCCAGCCGGGGGGGAAGTGGATCGGGGAGCGCGCCGAAGTGCTGCAGGAGCCGGAGCACGGCGGGAAACTGCGCCCGCTGGCAGCCGTCCTCCACCTTGACCGTAAACCCGAGCCCGAGATCCAGCGCGGCGAACGAGTGCACGCCCTCGGCGCCGATCTTGGCGATCACGCGCCCCTGGCTCTCCTCGATGAGCACGGTGTCGAACCGGTCCGTGCCGCCCACCAGGAATGGGTGCGCCTGCATGGCGCGCACCACGCGCGTGGGCACTTCGTCGCCGCGGCGGACCGCGCCCGCCAGGCGGGCATAGGCGCTCGCCATCGCGTCGATCGGCAGGCCGAACACGACGACTCCGCAGCCGTCGACGGCCAGCTCGATCTGCTCGCGGGGGACGTCGCACCAGCGCGCCACGCTCCGCAGCGCGCCCTCCTGCACCTGGTGGCCGGCCCGCTCGTACCCGATCGTCGGCCAGCCGGCGATGTGCGCCTGGGCGAGCATCGCCGCGTGCTTCCCCGAACAGTTGTTATGCAGCCGGGTGCAGCGCCCGCCGTTCTCGCGGAGCATCTTCACGCCGCGCGTGGACAGCGGCTCGTGGGGACCACAGGCGAGGTCGCCTTCCTCGAGGCCGATGTCCACCAGCATCGACTCCGCCAGCGCGACGTGCTCCGGCTCGCCGCCGTGCGAGGCGCAGGCCAGGGCCAGCTCGTCGTCGCCCCAGGCCATTTCGTCCAGCCCGCCCGTCTCGACCAGCGGCATCGCCTGGAACGGCTTGGCACAGGAGCGCCAGAAGGAAAAGGCCGCGGGGTCCCGCGACGACCCGACCAATGCGCCCTTGGCGTCGACGACCGCGGCACTGACGCGATGCACCGATTCGTTCCGGGCTCCGCGGGTGACGACGACGTCGAGGTCCAGGGTGCGCATGGCGGGTAAGATAATCGAATCGCGGGGCGGAAACGGGAGTTGGAGGTCGGAGGTCGGAGGTCGAACAGCAGCGGTCGGCGGGCGGCGGGCAAGCGGGTCAGCCGTCAACGGTCGCCGCCGCGCGGCGAGAGGTCACGTAGACGCCGGCCAGGATCAGGGCCCCGCCCAGGAACGTCGCGGCGGCAGGCGTCTCCCGGATCCCCGGCAGGGTCGCGGCCAGCAGCGTGGCACCCACCGGTTCGCCGAGCCACGCCACATTGGCGACGTAGGCCGGCACGTACTTGAGGGACCAGTTCATTCCCGTATGGCCGAGCATCATCGGCCCCACCGCGATCGCGACGAAGATCGCGATCTCGCGCGGCGGCTGAGGCGAGAGGTGCACGTGGAACACCGCCGACAGCGCGAGAAGAGTCACGAGGCACGCCGAGTAGACGAGCCCGACGTACGGCCAGACGTCGAGCGACCGGCGAAGCCGGCGTCCCGACGTGAAGTAGAGCGCCGCGGTCACCGCCCCCGCGAGCGCCAGGCCATCGCCGATCAGCGCGCGCGACGCGCCGCCGCTCCCGCCGGCGCCAACCAGCGCGCCGCCGCCCGACCGCATCAGGTCCGGCGCGGCCACCACCAGCGCGCCGAGCATCGCGACGGCGATCCCCACCACCTGGCCGCGATTGGGCCGCTCGTGCAGCCAGATCGCCGAGAAGCCGGCCACGAACGCGGGCTGGAGATTCACCAGGACGACCGACGCCGCCACCGTGGTCATCCCGATGGAAGTGATCCACGTCCAGAAGTGGAGGGCGAGCATCACACCCGCGCCGGCGGCGAGTGCCAGTCCGCGCTTGTCGAGCACGCGCCACTGCCGCCACCCGCCGGTCCAGAGCAGCACGCCGCCGACCATCACGAGCGAGATGGCCAGCCTCCAGACGGCGATCGCGAGGGGCGCCGCGGCGGAGAGGCGCACCAGCGGCCCGGAGACGGAGATCCCCAGGATGGAGAGCGCCAGGACGGAGCCGATCGAGAGGCGGGAAGGACTGGGCACGGAGCCTTGGACGTACTGAGTACTGAGTACGGAGTACTGAGTATCGTTCAGTGGCAGGGTAGGTACGGTGTGGTTCCGCAAGCGTTCACCGAACCATCCGCGGCGGGTTGCGAATAGTCTGGCGAGATGGACGATACTCAGTACTCCGTACTCAGTACTCAGTAGCAAGCACTCGCGGGCCGAGTCTATCCCCCGCAGCCAAACCATGCCAGAGGCGATGATGCTCGTTGACCCTCCCCGCCCGCGCGCCTAGCTTCACCGCCAATGCCCTCCACGCTCGCGCGCGACCGGCTCGTCAGCCTGCTCGGCGCCGCCGCCGGCCACCGGATCGCCATCGTGGGCGACGCGATGCTCGACGTCTACCTGCGCGGCGATGTCGACCGCATTTCGCCGGAAGCACCCGTCCCTGTGGTCCGCGTCAAGGACCGGCGCATGGCCCTCGGCGGCGCGGCCAACGTCGCGCAGAACGTCGCGGCACTGCGGGCGCGGGTGGAACTGGTGGCCGCCGTGGGGCGTGACCGCGCCGGCGAGACGCTGGCGTCGATGCTCGTCGCGATCGGCGCCGACCGGAGGTCGCTGGTGGAAGTCGAGCGCCCCACCACCACAAAGACGCGGATCGTGGCCCGCGCGCAGCAGATGGTCCGGTTCGACGAAGAGGATGACGCGGACCTGGGCGGCGCCGAGCTGGATCGCATCCTCGTGGCCGTGCGCACGGCGGTGGACGCGGCCGACGCGCTGGTCCTGGAAGACTACAACAAGGGCGTGCTGGTGCCGGCGGTGATCACCGAGGCGATCGGGCGGGCGGCGGCGCGCGGAATCCCGGTGGTCGTCGACCCGAAGTATCGCAACTTCTTTGCCTATCGAGGGGCGACCGTCTTCAAGCCCAACCGGCGCGAGCTGGAGTCGGCGCTGGGCGCCGCCGTTGACCTCGACCACCCGGAGGCGCTCCCGGAGACGCTGCGGCGACTGGGCGTGGGCCACCTGTTGCTCACGCTCGGCGAGCGGGGGATGGCACTGCTCTCGGCGAGCGGCGCGGTGCGGCGCATCCCGACCACGGCGCGCGAGGTCTACGACGTGGTGGGCGCGGGCGACACGGTCACCGCCTGGCTCGCCGCGATGCTGGCCGCGGGGGCGAGCGCCGAGGAGGCCGCGGTGATCGCGAACTTCGCCGCCGGCGTGGAGGTCGGGAAGCTCGGGGCGGCCACCGTCAACCCCGACGAGCTTCTCGCCGCCTACGACGACTTCGCATCCCACGGCCGCGCCGCGGCCGGCTCGTGAGGCACTGGAGGCACGCGCTGGCCGTGGCCGGCCTGCTCGCCGCCGGCGGGCGCGCGGGCGCGCAGGAGGCGACTCCGGCCGCCTGCGCCAAGCCCGGCGATCGCACGGCCGTGCAGGTGGCGGTGGCGACCGCGGGCGCCGGCGCCAACGTGGGGATGTACGTCTACTTCCGGAACGCCTGGTGGTCGGGACCGCGGGCCGCCAGGTGGTTCGTGCATGACGACTGGGACCTCGACTTCCGCGATCAGGACAAGTTCGGCCACATGCTCGGTGGTTATCAGCTCACCCGCGCGGGCAGCGAGCTGCTCCGTCTCGGGTGCGTGTCCGAGCGGAAGGCCATCACCTGGGCCGCGATCTACGCCGCGGCCTTTCAGCTCCAGATCGAGATCTGGGACGGCTACCAGCAGGCGTATGGCTTCTCCCCGGCCGACCTGCTCGCGAACTCGGCCGGCGCCGTGCTGGCGCTGACCCAGTATCACACGCCGGCGCTGCGGTCGGTGAAACCCACCTTCTCGTGGTCGCCGACGTTGAGTTACCGCCGGCGGATGAGCAACGGCAACACGCCGCGCGCCACCGTCGACTACTCGGGGCAGACTTACTGGTTCTCGGCGGACGTCAACGCCATGCTTCCCGCCGGGGCAAAGCGCTACTGGCCGGGACTCGTGAGGCTGTCGGTGGGGCACTCGGTCACCGACTGGGTCGACTTCCGCAACGGAGCGAACATCCGGGCCAGGCGGAGGCTGCTGTTGTCGCTCGACCTGGATCCGGAGAAACTGCCGGGCAACAACCGCCTCTGGCGGACGGTGAAGCACGAATTGAGCTACTACCACTTTCCGGCGCCGGCGGTGCAGTTCACGCCGACCGGAAAGGCCATCGCCTGGTACCGGTGAAGCGAATGCGGAGTGCGGAATGCTGAAGCGAATGCGGAATCCGGAATGCGGAAGGCGGAAGGTTCCGGGCGCGTCCGGGTGGGTGATCGCCGCGCTCCTGGCCTGCGCCGCGACGCTTCACGCCCAGGCGCCGGCGTCGCCGTACCTGCCGCTCGACGATCCGGCCTACGCCTACATTGACGCGCTGCAGGCACGCGGACGCCTCACGAGGCTCGACGTCCTCGAGCGGCCGTATACCGTACGTGGGATCCGGGAGGCCCTTGGCACTCCGCAGCCCGGCGACTCCCGCTTCGTGCGCGGCGCCGTCGACGCACTCGAGCGCGCGCTGCGCCGCTACGACCCGGACACGCTCGCGACCGGCGACGCCCGGGCGATGGTCGCGCTCACCGCCGGGGGTACGGGCCAGACGTCCGGCCGCCGGGAGCTCATGCTCGCCGATGACAGCACCGCCGCCGGCTATCCGTTCGTCGCCGGCCGGCTGATGCTCGGAACCCCGCGCGTGGTCGCTGCCGTGCGGCTCACGCTCGACGAGCGGCTCAAGCACGATCCTGAGTTCTCAGGTAGCAAGGCGCGCTCCGAGGTCGGCCGGGCCGAGGATGCCTATCTGTCGGCGCAGTGGCGGTACGGCGAGCTCTTCCTGGGGCGCCTGTCGCGCAACTGGGGGGGGGGGCCGTCGACGCTCGATGGACTGCAGCTCGGCCACTACGCGTACTCGTACGAGCACGTCTACGCGCGGATCGGGGTGCCGGCGCTCCACATCTCGACGGTGCTCGCGCGGCTCGACAACCAGCGCATTGGCACCGGCGATTCGGTCGCCCAGCGCTACCTCGCCGCGCACCGGCTGGCGTGGCGATGGCGCGGATGGCAGGGCGCCTTCACCGAGACGATGCTCTTTGGCGGCATCGGGCGCTCGTTCGAGCCGGCGTACGCGAACCCGCTCAACTTCTACGACCTGTCGCAGTACAACGAGGTCGGTGACGGCAACGTGAGTTTCGGTGCCGAGCTCGCGCGGCGGACGCGGCGCGCCGGCATCGTGTCGGCGCAGCTGCTGCTCGACGACTTCCAGATCGACCGCTGCTCGCCGGCGTGCAAGGAGCCGGCCAGCTACGGCGTGGCGTTCACCGCCGAGGGGATCCCGCTCACGGGAGAGCAGCGTGGATTCGCGTCGTACACGCGGGTGACCAACCTCGCCTACCGCGCGCCGCTGCCGTGGGAGCGTTATGCAGCGTACGGGATCGGCATCGGGCGCGGCTTCAGCGACTACGACGAGGCTCGGCTGGGGCTGGACCTCGCACTCCTGCCCGGCGCGCCGATTCGCGCGTACGCGGCGTGGCGCCGGCAGGGCGAGGGCGACTACCGCCTGCCCTTCCCGCCCACCACCGCCTATCCCACCACGCCGGCGTTCCTGGCGGGCGTGGTGATGAAGACCATGCGCATTGGGTTGTCCAAGGCCGCCGAGCTCGGCGCGCTGCGGGGGACGGCCGACGTCGGCATCAATCGCGTGACCAACGCGGACCACGTCGCGGGGCGGACGAGAACCGGAGTGGAGGGGCGGGTCGTCCTGACGATCGAGCCGCGGTGGGCGCGGGTGGGGTGGTGGTTGCGGGAGGAGTGAGTGAAAACGAGAAACGAGAAACGAGAAAACAGCGCAAACTTGCCGCCTTCTGAGCGCTCCGACAGATTTCGTGCGCCGGGCCCTTAGCTCAGCTGGTTAGAGCAGCGGACTCATAATCCGTCGGTCGCAGGTTCGAGCCCTGCAGGGCCCATGGAAACGAACGAGGAACGAGGAGACGGGCATCAAGCGTCAGATGCTCCTCTCCTCGTTCCTCGTTCGTCCCTGCTGTTCCCCGGCGCTCCTCTCCTCGTTCCTAATTCGCCTGTACTCGTCAGGCTGCCCCGCGACGGTCATCCCGACCGGGCGCATTGCCGGCCGCCCACTGCGACAGCGCGAACAGCAGCGCCAGTTGCCGCGCTCCTCCGGCCTTCTGACGGTCGGCCACAAATGCTTCGGTCGGCCCGGAGCGCAGGGCGCCAATGCCGCGCAATCCCGACAGCCAGTCCGCCGAGGGGTCGAGGTCACCCGAACCCGTCTGGAACCAGCGTTCCACCGGTGTGGTGAAGCCCTGCTTGCGCCCCATGCGCGCGGCTGGTGACAGGAGGCGACGGGCCAGCTCCCGCGGCAGGCGGCGGGCCGCGCCCCGTCGATACAGCCACTTCCGCTCGCCCAACCACGAGACCTTGTAGCGGCTCGGCATGCGCTCCATGAGGTCGAGCAGCGCCAGGTCGAGGAAGGGGACGCGAAGCTCCACCGATGAAGCCATCGATTCGCGGTCGGCGACGAGCAGCAGATCATCCGACAGCGACAGGCACCGATCGGTGCGCAGCAACGCGTTCAATGCGTCCGCACCGGCGTCGGCCGGGAGCCAGCGCGCGATCGCCGCGCGAGCGAGCTCGCGCGTCGGGGCGCCCGTCCCCGGCAGGAGCCGATCGACATCTTCCGCTGGAATCACGGTGAAGATCTCCGCGAACCGCTCGATGCGATCGCGGCTGCGCAGGACCCGCGCCAATCGCGCGCCGCTGTCACTGCCGAGCACGGCCTGGGTGATGCGCGCGCTCAGTCGCGGCGCGAACCGCCCAAGGGCCTGGAGTCGCAGTGCCGCGTGCCTGGGGTAGCCACCCAACGGTTCGTCGGCTCCCTGCCCCGTCAGGACAACCTTGTGGGTCTTTCCCACTCGCTCACAGAGGAGACGGAGCAGCAGGCTGCTCGAATTGGCGATCGGCTCACCGGAACTCGCGAACGAGGCGGGCCAGGCCGAGATGTACTCGGCGTCCTCCACTTCGATCGATACATGCGGCACGCCCAGCTCGGCGGCCGCCAATGCCGCCCCGCGCGTCTCGCTCGCCGCGCCGTGCGAGCGAAAGCCGATGCCGAAAGTCTGTGGCGGCGCCGGCAGCGAGGCGGTCATCATGCTCGTGATCAGGGAGGAGTCGACGCCGCCCGACAGCAGCGCGCCCACCGGCACGTCGCTCATGAGCTGCCGCGAGACGGCGCGCCCGAGCTCCTCCATCAGCGCATCGCACCACTGGTCGCGGCCGCGCGGGTCCGCCGCCGAGACCACGCGCGTCTGGTACCGCCGCAACTCGGGCGCGGCGGCCGCCGATCCCGGTGCGAGCTTCACGAAGTGGCCGGGCGGCAGCTTCCAGGCGTCCTGCCGGATGGTCGCGGGTGACGGCACGAAGCGGAAGGTGAGGTACAGCTTCAGGGCATCGACGTTCAGCTCTTCGCGCGCCAGGCCGCATCGGTGCGCCGCGTCGAGCTCGGAAGACCACCAGGTGAGGCCATCCCGCACGCCGTAGTACAGCGGCTTGACGCCCACCGGATCCCGAACCAGCCACACGGCCTCCGCGCGAGCGTCGTACAGCGCGAAAGCGAAGATTCCGTTCAGGCGGGCGAAAAGCGCCTCACGCCACGACTCCCACCCGTGCACGAGCACTTCGGTATCCGCCTGCGTCGCGAACCGGTGGCCCTCGGCTTCGAGCTCGCGCCGCAGCTCCGGCGCATTGTAGATCTCGCCGTTGTAGCAGACCCAGACGCTCCCATCTTCGTTGCACAGCGGCTGGTCGCCGGTGGCGAGGTCGACGATCGCCAGTCGCCGGTGGCCGAACGCGACGGTCGCGGCGGCAGGGAGTGAATCGCGACGCACCCGGCCCGCGCCACCGGCGTCGGGCCGGCCGGCCTCCAGCCCGCACGACGCCGACCAGAAGAACTCGCCGTCGGGGCCGCGATGCGCCAGCGCCGCCGTCAGGCGCTTCACGGTGTCGACGACCCTGGGATGCGGGGACGCGGTAATCGCGCCGGCAATGCCACACATGCGGCCGCGGAACTCCTCGCTGGAAGGGGACCCGGACGGCGCGCCGATCGGATCGACGCCGCATGGCCCGACCCGGCGCCGAGCCGCTCTCCGTCGGTTCGCGTCGAACTCTCGCCCGTCCGACGATGCGCGCGCAAGCCCCGGCACCATCCTGCCGGCCGCGCGACCATGCGTGCGGGACGGGGACCGCGGCTTGCTTGCCCCCCGCTGGAGGACTAGCATGCGTCCGGCCGTCCGGCTCATCGGACCCCTCTCTCTTCATCCCCCGCCACACGAATGGCCGACAGCGTCCGCACCCGCTCCGCCTCACGGTTCGACGTGGTGCACCTGGCACACACCTGGATCCCCGAGGACCCGCGCGTACGCAAGGAGGCGCTGGTCTCGGCGGAAGCCGGCGCGCGAGTCGCGGTGGTGGTGCTGCGCGGAGGGCGTGACGGGCGGGCGGTCAGCCGGCACGGGCGCCTGACGGTGATCCGCCTGCCATCGGTGAAGCGGCGCGGCCCCCTGCTGTCGTACGCGATGGACTACCTCGACTTCATCGCGCGCTGCACCTGGCTGCTCTGGCGCTCGCCCCGGTTCTCGCGCGTCCGGGTCGTCCACATCCACACCTTGCCGGACTTCCTCATCGCCGCCGCCGCGCCGGCCCGGCGCCGGGGGGCGCGGACCATTCTCGACCTGCACGAGGTCTTTCCCGAGTTCGTCCTGTCGAAGTTTCCGGGTGCCGGCGGCCGCGCCGGCGTGTCAGTCGCGCGCTGGCTGGAGCGGTGGTCCCGCCGCCGGGCGAGCGTCGTCTTCACGGTCAACCACCCGATCGAACGGCTGCTCCGCTCCCGCCCGGCGCGGGCCAACGAGCGCATAGTCGTCGTGCACAACGTCGCCGATTCCGCCGATTTCGGCCCCCAACGCCTCACCAGCGGGGTCGTGAGCGGCGACCTGCAGCTGAGCTACCATGGCACGCTCACCCCGCTCTATGGCCTGCCGCTGGCCGTGCGGGCGGTGGCCGAAGCGCGGGCGGCCGGCACACCGGCCCGGCTCCAGATCTTCGGCGATGGGCCCGACCGGATCGTGCTCGAACGGTTGATCGCCGAACTCGGCCTGGGCGGCGTGGTCACCCTGCACGGATCGCTGCCGGTGCGCGAACTCGCGCCGAAGCTGGCCGCGGCCCACGCCGGCATCGTCCCCACCCGGTCCGACGCCATGACGCGGTATGCGCTGTCGACCAAGCTCCTCGAGTACGTGCACCTTGGCGTCCCGCTCCTGCTGCCGCGCCTTCCCACCTACCTGGAGTACTTTCCCGAGGGGACCGCGTGGTACTTCCAGCCCGACGACCCGCACGATGCGGCGGCAGCCATTCGCGCCATGGCCGCCGCGTCGCCGGCTGCGCGCGTCGACCGTGCGCGCGCGGCGCAACAGGCCGCGGCGCACTTGAACTGGGCGGAGGAAGCGGCGAAGGTCCGCGACGTCTACCGCGAGCTGTTGGGCGCGACTACCTGAAGAGAGCCAGGCTCTTCCGGATTACCTCGCTCACGCCCCACGCGAGCGGGATCCCCACGTAGGCCCAGGCGATCACGAGCCTGACGACTCCGCTGCCGCGACCGCCGGATCCGCGTTCATCGGTCATGCGTCACTCTCCCCCGCCTCACGAGCGCGCCACCGCGGGCGTCGCGCCGGCGCCCGGCCCGGCCGCGCCCGGCGCCGGCTCCGCGAAATGGTGCTTCGGGTCGACCGCCCGCACCGAGATGTTGCACAGGAACCCGCCCACCAGCAGCACCGCCATCAGGTACATCGTCGCCGAGTACGCGTCCTTGGCGGCGACCCCGTGGTCGATGAGGTACTTCCGGATGTAGTTCACCAGCACCGGCCCCAGTACCCCGGCCACCGACCAGGCGGTGAGCAGGCGGCCGTGAATCGCGCCGACGTGCATCGTCCCGAACATGTCGCGCAGATAGGCGGGAATGGTGGCGAAGCCCCCGCCGTACATGGTCAGGATCACCACGAACAGCGACACGAACAGGACGACGTTCCCCAGGTGGCCGCTGGTGGGGACCGACGCGTAGAGCGCCGCGCCCAGTCCGAAGAAGATCATGTACGTGGCCTTGCGGCCGATCTTGTCCGACGCCGACGACCAGATGAACCGGCCGGCCATGTTCGCCAGGCTCAGCAGTCCCACGAACCCCGCCGCCGCGGCCGGCGTGATGACCCCGGGGAACATCTCCTGGATCATCGGCGACGCCTGCCCCAGCACCCCGATCCCGGCAGTCACGTTGAGGCAGAGCACGCCCCACAGCAGCCAGAACTGCGGCGTTTTGATCGCCTCGTTGACGTCGACGTTGGCGCTGGTGACCAGCTTCTTCGGCACCGCCGGCGGCGTCCACCCGGCCGGCCGCCAGCCCGGCGCCGGCAGCCTCACGGTGAACGCGCCGAACATCATGAAGGTGAAGTACGCCAGCCCCATCACCACCCACGCCTCCCACACGCCCATCGACGTCGGCGACTTGAAGCGGTTCATCAGCGCCACGCCCAGTGGCGATCCGATCATCGCGCCGCCGCCGAACCCCATGATCGCCATCCCGGTGGCCATCCCCGGCCGGTCCGGGAACCACTTGATCAGCGTCGACACCGGCGAGATGTAGCCGAGCCCCAGGCCGATCCCGCCGATCACGCCGTAGCCCAGCAACACCAGCCAGAACTGGTGCGTCCATACGCCCAGCGCGCCCACCAGGAATCCACCGCCAAAGCACGACGCCGAGGCGAACATCGCCTTCCGGGGACCGGCATCCTCCAGCCAGTGGCCGAAGGTGAACGCCGACAGCCCGAGAAAGACGATCGCCAGGCTGAAGGTCCAGCCGACGGTGGCGAGTTCCCAGTCGGCCGGAGCCGGACTCGTGAGGCCGATCAGCGTGGTGAGCGGCTTGTTGAAGACGCTGAACGCGTAGGCCTGGCCGATGCAGAGGTGAATCGCGAGCGCGGCCGGCGGCACCAGCCACCGGCTGTAGCCGGGCGTGGCGATGATCCGGCTGCGATCGAGCATCGAGCTCACGCGCCGAGCGGGTCGTCAGGCGACATGGAGTGATCCACGGCCACCGCCGCCCAGACCGCCAGCGAGAACAGGGTCCACAGGCGCGATGCCTGTCCCTCGCCCCGGTCCTCGTCGTGGACGCGCTGCAGCCGCCGCACCGCGTCGCCGTCGATGAGCTCGGCGAACGCGCCCGAACCGCCCAGCACCAGCCGGTCGAAGGTGGGACGCAGCGCGCCACCCGCGCGCAGCCACTCGCCCACCGGCACGCTGAAACCCCGTTTGGGTTGCTTGAGCAGCTCGGGCGGCAGGTCGCGGCGCACCAGCGGCCGCATCAGGTGCTTCCGCCGACCCGAGGGAAACTTGAGCCGGCGCGGCACGCGCGCCATGAAATCGATCAGGTCGACGTCCAGGAACGGGCACCGCGCCTCGAGTGAAGTCGCCATGGTGGCCGTGTCGACTTTCACGAGGTAGGTGTCGATCAGCGTGGTGTGCATGAACACCGACGCGTATCGCTCCACCTCATCCTCCGCGTCGGACGCGCGCCAGAGCGACCGCTCCATGCCCTCCGGCGCGTCGAGATCGATCGCCCGGCGCACCGGTTCGCGGAGCAGCGAGCGGCGCCAGCCGGGGTCGAAGCCCATGTGATTGTACAGGCACTCCGGCGCTCCGGGCGTGCCCGAAGCCAGCCGGAGCACGTGCCCCACGCGGCGTCGCACCGAGCCAACCCCCTCACCGCTGATGAGCCGCGACGCGGCGCCGAGCGCGCCGGGGAACGGCAGGGTCCGGCGCAGGAAGGAGGCGGCCAGGATCCCCTGGTAGAGCGTGTAGCCGAAGAAGCTCTCGTCGCCGCCGTCGCCGGTGAGGACCACGGTGACGAACTGGCGCGCGGCCTTCGCCACCTCGAACGACGGGAGCAGCGAGGAGTCGCCGAACGGCTGGCCGACGTCGGCAAGCAGCCGCGGGAGCACGGTCGCGTTGGTCGGGGCGATGGCGAGCCCGGTGTGGTCGGTGCCCCATCGGGCGGCGACGCTCGCCGCCAGGTCGCGCTCATCGAACCGGGTTTTCGGCGTGCCGGCGGTGAAGGTGCGTACGCGCGGCCGCAACCGGGCCATCGCCGCGACCACCAGCCCGGAATCGAACCCGCCGCTGAGGAACGCGCCGAGCGGGACATCGGCCACGAGGCGGCGCTCCACCGCCTGATCGAGCAGTCGTGAGGCTTCCGTCCACGCCTCCTCGAACCCGATCGAGAGCTTGGGCCCGTAGCGGAGCTCCCAGTAGGCGGTCGACGCCAGCTCGCCCTGGGCGGTGACGTGCGCGACGTGGCCGGGGGCCACCCGCTGGACGCCTTCATAGATCGTCTGGGTACCGGAGACGACGGTCCAGGCCAGCAGGTCGTTGACCGCCCCGCGGTTGATCGGCGGCGTCCGCTCGCAGCCGCGGAGGAGCGCGTCGATGGTGCTGGCGAAGACGAACCGGGACCCCTGCCGCGTCCAGAAGAGCGGCTTCTTCCCTAACGGGTCGCGCGCCAGCGTCAGGGTGCGCTCGGCCGCGTCCCAGATGGCGCAGGCGAACATGCCGCGGAGGCGCGGCCAGAGGGCATCGCCCCAGACCCGGAAGCCGGCGAGCAGCACCTCGGTGTCGGACTCGGTGGTGAACACCTCGCCGGCGCGCTCGAGCTCGGCGCGAAGGGCGCGGAAGTTGTAGATCTCGCCGTTGAACACCACCCGCAGCCGGCCGTCGTAGCGCGACATCGGCTGGGCCGCCCGGTCGTTCGTGTCGATGACCGCCAGCCGCCGGTGGCCGAGCCCCACCTCGCCGGTGACGCAGATCCCCTCGCCGTCCGGGCCGCGACGCGACATGGACGCCGTCATCCGGCGCAGTGTGTCCTCGTTGACGCCTCGTGGGTCGAGAATGCCCGCGATGCCGCACATGGAGGTCGGAGGTCCGGGGTCGGAGGTCGGGACTGCGCGCGCCGATAATATAGCGGCCGAGGTCGTCCGGCGTCGACGACACCGGTCATCGTGAGGGGTCACCGGGGGCGGCACTACCTTCTGCCGGGGCATGGGGTTACATTCTTCGTCCCGTCGCGCACCGCATCCGTGCGCGGGGGTGCCGCCGACACCGTCAGGCGCGGCACGCCGGTCGCGTAGCTCAGCTGGTTAGAGCGCTGGTCTCACATACCAGAGGTCCGGGGTTCGAGTCCCTGCGCGACCATTCCAGGCGCCTCCATCCGCGCGGGTGGGGGCGCTTTGCACTCGCCCGACCCTGCCCCGTCGCGGGCTCGCCAAACGACGGCGGTGCAGGCACATTTCCGTCGCTGTGCCTTGCGACAGGCGGTCTCCTTCCATCCCACTCCTCGACCGATGCGTTTCGTGGTCACGGGGGGCGCCGGCTTCATCGGCTCTCACCTCGCCGAACACCTCGCTGCCGCCGGACACGACGTCGTCGTGCTCGACAACTTCCTGACGGGCAAGCGGGCGAACCTCGATGGGTTCGCCGCGCGCGTTGAGCTCATCGTCGGCTCGATCGGTGACCTCGAGACGTGCCGCCGCGCCGTGGACGGCGCCGAGATCGTCCTCCACCAGGCGGCCCTGCCCTCGGTCCCGCGATCGGTCCAGGACCCGGCCACGACGCACGATCAGAACGCGACCGGGACGCTCAACATGCTGATCGCGGCGCGCGACGCCGGCGTCCGGCGGTTCGTGTACGCGTCGTCGTCGTCCGCGTACGGCGATACCAGGGAGCTCCCCAAGCGCGAGTCGATGCAACCCCGGCCGATGTCGCCGTACGCCGTGTCGAAGCTGGCGGGCGAGCAGTACTGCCGCGCGTTCCATGCCTCGTACGGCCTGGAGACGGTGGCGCTCCGCTATTTCAACGTCTTCGGCGCGCGCCAGGACCCGCAGTCGCAGTACGGTGCGGTGGTGCCGAAGTTCATCGCCGCCGCGCTCCGCAACGAGGCGCCGGTGATCTACGGCGACGGCGAGGCGACGCGTGACTTCACCCACGTGTCGAACGTGGTCCATGCCAACCTCCTGGCCGTCGAGGCGCCGCCCCAGGCCCTGGGCGAGGTGTTCAACGTCGGCTGCGGCCAGCGCGTCACGGTCAACGAGATCTGGCGCCTGATCGCTTCGCTCGTTGGCGTGACGATGTCGCCGCGATACCAGCCGGCGCGCACCGGCGACGTGCGCGATTCACTCGCGTCGCTCGACGCGATCACCCGCGTGCTGGGCTACACGCCCTGCACCGCGCTGGAGGAGGGACTCGGGCGCACCATCGAGTCCTTCGATCTGCTCCGGACCGCCTAGGGTGACCATGCGCGGCGTGGTCGGGCGCGTGATGATCGGCGCGCTGCTGCTCGGTTCGGTGGCCGCTCGGGGCCGGGCGCAGAATCCGACGACGGCCGAGGCCCAACAACTCCTCCGGACCCGACCCGAGCTGGTGGCCCAGCTGCGCCAGCGCATCGGCGCCAGCGGCCTGACTCCAGACCAGGTACGCGCCCGCCTCCGCGCCGGAGGATATCCGGAGGACCTGCTCGATCCGTACCTGCCGGGCAGCGCCGCCCGCCCGGACTCGATCCCCCTGGCGAACGACGTCTTCTCGGCGGTCCGCTCGCTCGGCATCGCGGACTCGAACGACGTCTCGCTGCTGCGGGAGATCGGCGGCGTCGATTCAGCCGGCCGGCCCATCCGGTCGGTCGAGTCGGACAGCCTGGCGCGCTCCGGGCGCGGGAGCGAAAGCCGGGCGGCGCGCGAGGGTGAGCTCTCGTCGGTCACGGACACCCGGGCTGGCCAGCCCGCCCTCCTCCGCGACACCGGCGACGTGATCTTCGGGCTCAACCTGTTCCGGCGGTCGACGACACTCTTTCAGCCCAACCTCAGCGGGCCGGTGGACGCGAACTACCGCGTGGGCCCCGGCGACCAGCTGATCCTGATCCTGACCGGGGACGTGGAGCTCGCGCACTCGCTGCAGGTCACTCGTGAGGGATTCGTGGTCGTCCCCCAGGTCGGCCAGCTGTACGTCGCCAACCTGACCCTGGCCCAGATCGAGGACCTGCTCTACGCGCGGCTTGGACGGGTCTACTCCGGCGTCCGCCGCGGCCCGGCGGCCACGACCCGTTTCTCCCTGAGCGTGGCGCGCCTCCGCAGCAACCAGATTTTCGTGGTCGGGGATGTGATGACGCCGGGGAGCTACCAGGTCTCCAGCGCCGGCACCGCGCTCACCGCGCTCTACGCCGCGGGGGGCCCCACCGTGAACGGGTCGATGCGGGCGATCGAGATCCGCCGGAAGGGGAAGCTGGTGGACGCGCTGGACGTCTACGACTACCTCCTGCGCGGCGACGCGTCCCACGATGTGCGGCTCGAGAACGGCGATGTGGTGTTCGTGCGCGTGCGCGGAACACTGGTCCGTGTCCTGGGCCAGGTGGTCCGGCCGGCGATCTACGAGCTCAAGGCGGGCGAAACGCTGCGGGACCTGATCACCGCCGCCGGCGGTTTCTCTCCCACTGCCTCACGACGTCGGCTGCAGGTGGTCCGGATCCTCCCGCCATCCGAACGGGGCGGCGGCGGACGCGACCGGATGGTCATCGACATCGCCTCCGACGCGATGACCGGCCCGGCCGGCCCGGCGTTCCCGCTCGAGCCCGGCGATACGGTTCGCGTGTTCGCGATCAGCGAGCGGGTGCGCAACCGCGTCGGGATCACGGGCGATGTCTGGACGCCGGGTGACCAGGGCTTCACGGAGGGGATGAAGCTCTCCGATGCCATCCGGCTGGCCGGCGGCGTGAAGCCGGACGTCTACCTCGGGCAGCTCTCGATCACCCGCCTCCGCCCCGATTCGACGCGGATGCAGCTCCGGTCGGCGTTTCGCGACTCCACCGGCGCGGTCATCAGCGATGTCCCGCTGCGCGAGGATGACGAGATCCGGGTGTTCTCGGTGCGCGAGTTCCGTCCCGAGCGCTACGTCGCCATCAGCGGCGCGGTCCGGTTTGGCGGCCGCTATGCCTATCGAGAAGGGATCACCGTCCGCGACCTGGTGTTGCTGGCGGGTGGCCTGCAGGAGAGCGCGTACCTGCGCGAGGCGGAAATCGCCAGGCTGCCCGAGAAGCGCGCCGGCGGGATCACCGCCACCACCCTCCGGATCGCGCTCGACTCGTCCTACCTCTTCGAGCGGGCGCCGGACGGCAGGTACCCTGGCCCGCCCGGACTGCCGGCCGGCACGGGCGTCGCGCCGGAAGTGGAGCTGCGTCCCTACGACAACGTGCTGATTCTCCGCCAGCCGGACTGGGAGCTCCAGCGCTCCGTGGTGGTGAGCGGTGAGGTGACCTACCCTGGCCGCTACGCGCTGGTGAGCAAGACCGAGCGCCTGAGCGACCTCATCAAGCGCGCCGGCGGGCTGACCGCCGAGGCCTACGCGGAAGGCGTGTATTTCTACCGGCGGCGCGACAAGCTCGGGCGTATCGGCATCGACCTGCCGGCCGCGCTCCGGGACCCGAGGCATCGCGACAACCTGATCCTGCTCGACGGCGACTCGCTCCTCATCCCACCGTACAACGCGATCGTGAACGTCGCCGGCGCCGTGAATTCCCCGGTCGCGGTGTCCTACGTCCCCGGCGAGAAGATGTCGTTCTACATCCGGGCGGCCGGCGGGCCCAGCAAGCGCGCCGACGTGAAGCGCGCCTACGTCGTGCAACCGAACGGCAAGGTGGAGAGCGTCAACAACCGGACTCTCCTGCCGGATGGGACTCCGGTCCCGCGAGCCGGCGGCTCGATCTACGTGCCCGAGAAGGATCCTGCCGACCGGCGAGATTACGTCGCGGCGGTCGGGGCCGTGGCGCAGATCCTCGCGTCGCTGGTGGCGATCGTCGTCGTGCTCAAGCGATGAGCGACCCCGCCGACGCGGGCGGCGACAACCTCCGCGCGCGAATCGCCGGCGTCCTCGCGGCCGCGCGGGTCCATCTCCGCCCCCTCTCGGTCGCGAGCGCGATCGGCGCGGCGATCGGTGTCCTCGCCGCGTTCACGCTCCCCCGGTACTACACCTCCACCGCATCGTTCCAGCCCGAATCGGCCAGCCCATCGCTCCTCGGCAACAGCGGGCTGGCGGGCCTCGCCAGCCAGCTTGGCGCCACCGCGCTGGGGGGAGGGCCTAACGCGCAGTTCTACGCCGACCTGGTGACGTCCCAGATCGTCACCCGGCGCCTGGCGCAGGCGTCGTTCCCGGCCGGCGACGGCATCCAGCCGATCGCGCAGATCTATGGATACGGCTCGCTGGAAGGCGAGAAGCGGCTCCAGCGCACGGCCGCGAAACTCGCGAAGAGCCTCACGGTCTCGCTGAACTTCCGGACCGGCGTGGTGGCGTTCTCCGTGGAGGGCCGGTCGCCGGAGATGGCCAAACTCCTGGCGGACAGCGTGCTGGCGGTGCTCAACGACTTCAACATCAGCATTCGCCAGTCGCGCGCGCGCGCCGAACGGAAGTTCACGAGCGCGCGGGTCGCGGACGCCCGCGATTCCCTGTCGCACGCCGAAGATGCCCTGGCGGCCTTCAACATGCGAAACCGGGTGGCCAACTCGCCCGGGCTGCAGGTGGAGCGCGACCGGTTCCAGCGCGCGGTCGATGTCGCCTCGCAGATCTACCTGCAGCTCCGCGGCCAGGCGGAGCAGGCCGCGCTGCAGGAGGTGCGGGACACGCCGGCGCTGACGGTCATCGATCCTCCCCTGCTCCCCATCAGGCAGAGCTGGCCCAATCGCCGGCTGACGGTGATCGCCGCGACCCTCGCCGGGTTCCTGGTGGCGGCGCTCTACCTGCTGGCGACGTCCTCCGCCGCAGGACCCGCTCCCGGAGCGGCCGCGCGATTCTGACCGGGCGCGCCGGAGTTCACGCTCCGTCCGGCGACGCGCATCGCGCACAGCAGCCCGATCAGCAGATAGACCTCGTACATCGACGCGGTCTGCTGCGACATCTCGGTCGTACCCGCCGTGAACAGGTAGAGCGCCAGGAGGGTCGCCACGACCGCGTTGGCTTCCACGCTCCACGGGGCGGGCGTCCGGCGCGACACCCGGATGAGCCAGAGGGCGAACATCGCCAGCTGCACGCCGTGCAGCGTCAGGCCGAGCAGCCCACCCTCGAAGAAGAAGCGCACGAAGTCGTCGTGCGCGGAGAATGGGGTGTTGACGCGCTCGTCGAACAGCGGGTTGAGGACCGGCGTCATCGCCAGGCCGTGTCCGATCCACAGATGGTCGAGCCCCTTCTGGATCAGTCCCACCCAGTTGATGACGCGCCACTGGAAGGAATTCCCTGAGGCCCCGGCCAGCGCCGCCTCACGAATCGCGCTGCCGCTGATGGAAATGCCCTCGAACCGGGCGCGCACCAGGTCCCCGAACCAGAGCCAGGCGCCCGCCAGGAGCACCAGCGCGCCGCCGGCGATCTCCAGCGTCTGGCGCAATCGCAGGCGAATCGCCGGCAGGGCCACGAACAGCCCGACCGCGACCAGCAGGGTGATCAGAAATGTCCTGCTGTACGTCAGCGCGAGCAACGTGAGCGTGAGCCCGACCCAGGCCGCCGAGGCTCCGCGCCACCGTCCGTGGAGCCGCACGACGCCGGCGATCCCCACCATCACGAGCGGAACCAGGAAGACGCCGAACGACTGCGGATGCGTGAACGTGCCGTAGACGCGATTCAGCCCTTCATCCTCGAGGTTGCCCGAGTTGGTGAGGGCCTGGTACACGCCGACGCCGATCGGGGCCAGCGCCCCGGCGACCAGCAGAGTCCAGCCCTGTCGGATCCGCCCCGGGGTGCCGTCGCTCAGCCACCAGATCAGCATCATCCCCGCCGCCAGCCAGCTCAGCATGCGGATCACGTCGCGGCCGCCGGTCGCGAATCCCGCGGCCCCGAAGGCCACCGCCCCACTGGCGACCAGGATCAGGTGCAGGGCGATGAGCAAAGACTGGCCGGCGCCGAACAGGCGATCTGGCCACAGCGGTTCCCCCTGAATCCAGCGGCGGAACGCGATCACGCCGCCCCACACCAGCATTGCGATCCCGAACGCCTCCGCCGGGTTGACGCCGCCCAGGCGGGTGTCGTGGAACGGGTCGAGCAGCGGGCGCACGATGTAGCCCGTGATGGCGCCGACCGACAGCGCGGTCTCGGTCCAGGTGTCGACCGCGAGGGCGAGTGCCGCCAGCCCGATCACCGCCGCCACCGGCGGCCAGACCGCTGCGGCCGACGCGGCGAGCACGACGAGCACGGCCAGCGTGACTGAGCCGGGTAACAAGGCCGGCTTCGCGGTCGAGGAGAACGTCACGGGCTCCAACCTATCCGGCCACCGCGTGACGAGCTAGGTGCGGCATCCGTGTCCTGTCTTGACGATCCCCCGGCACGCCACGACGTTCCGGATATGGCTAACGAGTCGGGTGGAGCCGGGGGCTTGCCGCCGTACGTGTGCCCGGCCGGCCATGGCGAGCTGGTGGCCGATGCGGGCGCGCTCCGGTGCCGGCAGTGCGGTGCCAGTGCGCCGGTCGTCAACGGGATCCCGCGCTTCGTGGCCAGTGACGGCTACGCCGACAGCTTTGGCGCCCAGTGGACGCGATGGCGTGCGACGCAGCTCGACTCGACCCTCGGCCTTCCGCTGGCGCGCGACCGTCTGCGCCGCTGCCTGGGTGACGCGCTCTGGGCCGGCCTGGGGAATGCCGCGGTGCTCGAGGTCGGATGCGGTGCCGGGCGTTTTACCGAGGTGCTTCTCTCGGAGGGCGCGTCCGTCGCCTCGGTGGACCTGAGCGGCGCGGTGGAGGCCAACGCCCGGACCTGTCCCGTGGATGATACGCGGCACCACGTCGCCCAGGCGGACGTCATGGCGCTGCCATTCCCGGCCGGACAGTTCGACATCGTCCTCTGCCTGGGCGTCCTGCAGCACACGGCCAGCCCCGATCGCACGATCGAGGCACTCGTCAGGCAGGTGCGCGCCGGCGGATGGGTGGTCTGCGACCACTACACCTGGTCGATCGGGTGGGTGCTCAAGCCGACCTGGGCCGTCCGCCAGGTCGTCAGGCGCCTGCCGCCTGGCACCGCGCTGCACGTCACCGAGCGCATCGTCGGCGCCTTCTGGCCCCTGCACCGCCGCACAGCCCGTGGGTCGCGATGGCTCCGGTCGCTGGTCAGCCGGATCTCTCCGGTGGTCCTGCCCCCGAATGTCCCCGGTGACCTCGGCGATCGGGATCTCCGCACCTGGGCGGTCCTCGAGACGCACGATGCCGTGTCCGACTACTACCGCCACCTGCGAACCCGCCGACAGCTGCAGCGCGCGCTGGAGCGGGTCGGCCTGCACGACATCTGGTGCCGGAAGGGCGGAAACGGCATCGAGGCACGCGGCCGCCGGCCCGTCCCGGCACGGCACGCCGCCCCTGCGTCGTTGGGCGGCAGCGACTGATCCGGCGTCGCCGGCACCGGCTATCGTCCGGGCGACGCGTGCACGACTTCCGCCGGCCCGCGCGGCATCTTCGCCATCGCGCCCGGGCGGCGGCCCACGACCGCAATACTGGTGGCGAGACGGGGGAATTCCAGGCGACGCGCCAGGGGCGACAACCGCAGCCAGTGCATCAGGCGCTGCCCGTGAGGCACGTAGAGGCCGAGGTAGTCGCGATGCACGGTCTCGAAGCCGGCCCGCCGCAGTTCGTCTTCCAGCTCCCCGAGCGTGAAGGGGCGATGGCCGGCGTAGTTCTCCGGGTTGAACGTCCGCCAGTGCCATCCCTGAAACGTCCCCGCCGCGATGTTCGGCGTGAGGGCGTACGTCAGGCCGCCGGGACGGAGGACGCGCCAGGATTCACGCAGGATCGGCGACGGGACTTCGAAGTGTTCCAGGAGGCCCAGGGAGAACACGGCATCGAACGTCTCATCCCGATACGGCAGGCGGTCCGCCGATGCGCGCACCACGCCGGCGGTGGCGCTCGTCAGGCGGGACAACCGGGCGCCCTCGGCATTCAGCTCGACGCCGTGCACCTCGGCGCCCAGTTCGCGCTCGCACCAGGCCAGCCACCGGCCCGGCGCGCACCCCAGCTCCAGGACCCGCGCGGCCCCGCGCGGCAACCAGTCGGCGAGCGACTCCGTGATCCGGCGCGTCGAATATCCCTCGCCCACCTCGCCCCACGTCCCGTAGGCTCGCGCCCAGTCTATTTCACGAAGTGCCATGGACAGCGGCTCGGGAACACCGGGGCCTCACCACGAGACCCTCGATTCGGAAGGAAGCATAGTGGGACGGACGACGCTATGCGACCGGTACCGTCGGCCGCAGGCGGGTCGCCACCAGGAGCGCCGCGGCGTGGACGGCGTCGGCGACGCCGTTCGCCACCGGCAGGGCGATGATCCCCAGTCGCGGGATCAGGATGGCCAGCGTCGTGAGGCGCAGGGAGGCACGGATGACGCCGAGTCCGAGAAAGAGCCGATACTGTGACCGCGCCAGGAGCAGGCGCTCGATGCACAGGGCGGTCATGGTAAAGAAGAAGCTGCCCGCATACCAGCGCAGGAGCCGGGTGACCGTTTCGGCATCGGACTCGCTGAACGCTCCGTGGAGCAGCAGCACCCTCACGAGCGGCTGCGCCGCGATCGCGATCAACGCGCTGATCGCGAGCGCCGCCACGGCGCCAAAGGCGAGCAGCCGGTAGACCTGCGTCCATTTCAGGTGGAGCTCGCTCCGCGCGCGCAGGTTGGCCCAGCGGGCCAGGAGCCACGGGCCCACGCCGCCGTCGAACGCCACCGAGGCGACCGTCACCAGCCGGGTGGCGTACTCGACGTGCGAGATGGCCGCCAGCGCCACCGTGCCGACGATGAACCGTTCCACGAACGGGGCGAGGATGAGCACCGCCTGCGTCGCCACCAGGTGAACGACCGCGCTGGGAAACCCGACGAGGGACGCGGTGGCCTCGCCCTCCGGGACCGGCCTCAGCGCACCGGTCCAGCGCCGGCCGAGCCAGGCCGCGCGCGCGATCTCGCCCACGCTGAGGCCCACGGCCACCGGCCAGAGGCTGTGGAGCACCGCGGCGACCACCGCCCCGAGCAGGGCGCCGACTCCGCGAAAGGCATTGCCCAGCGCGCTCGTCTCCAACCGCCACGCCGCGGTCAGCGCGCCGGACAGCACGCCGGCGACGCACCACGCGACCACCGCCGGCGCCATGAGCAGGTAGAAGCCGAGGGCCAGCCCGGGCGACACGCCGCGAGGGGGTGCCACGAACAGCCCCACCGCGAGCAGCAGGGCTCCCGCGATCGCGGCCAGTACGCCCCACGATCGGGCGCTGTGGGCGAGGGCGACGACGAACCCGGCCGCCGCCTGCCGGCCCCGCGCCAGCGCCGCCGCCGCGTAGGGAACGACCGCGACCTCGAGCGCCGGGCCCACCGCGCCCCCGGCGATGAGGAATCCCGCGTACGCGAGGAAGTACGCATCGGTGTACGCCACCGCCCCGAACGCCGAGGCGATGACCAGCGGAATCAGGAAGCCCGGCCCCTTCGCCGCCAGGCTCAGCGCGGCCAGGCGCACCACCCGCCGGACGCCCGAACGACCCGGGCCGGTCACCGCGACTCGTCAGGCATCAGGTCGTCACGCCGGCGATCCGGCGAAAGTACTCGAGAATCCGCTCGGCAACTCGGTCGGACGCGAGTCGCTCGCGAATCGTGGCGACATCCACGCGCGGCGGCGTCCGCACCAGCTCCTCGAGCGCGCCGGCGATCGCACCGGCGTCCGATGCGACAACGCGCCCGGACGACGCGGTGATCCATTCGCGCACATCGCCGACATCGGTCGCCACCACCGGCGTGCCGCACGCCAGCGCCTCCTTCACGACGTTGGGACTCCCTTCACGATCCGAGGTGAGCAGCACGACGTCGGCGGCGTGGTAGTACCGCGGCATGTCGGCGTGAGGCACGCCGTTCGCCACCAGCAGCATCGCCCGCGGCACCCGACGCTGCAGCCGCGCGACGGCCTCCTGCGCCAGGGCGAACCGCTTGTTCGGCTCGTCGGTCTGGTTCGGAAAGACAATCAGCGGAACCCCCGCCGGAATCTGCAGCGCCGCCCGCGCCAGCGACCGGTCTGCGGGGCGGAACACCGCCAGGTCCACGCCGTTGGGAATCACGACGGCGCGAGCCCGGGCCGGCTGGTCGCGGATCGATTCGCGAAGACGCTGGCTCTTGCAGATCGCCCCCTGCGTGAGGCGCGCCGCGCGTTGCGACAGGAAGACTTCGAAGCCGAACTTGAGGCGCGACAATCCGCGGGCGCCGTACGTCCCCTGGAGGTCGTCACCGCAGAACGACGTGACCACCGGTGGCCCCGCACCCGCCGCCGCCCATCCGACCAGCCCGTAGTGGGCATGCACCACGTCCGGCCGCAGGCGCTCCACCGCCTCACGAATCCTCCGCCTCGCGCGCAAGTAGCCGCGCAGCCCGCCGCCGGGGGGAAAGACCAGGAGGTCGACCGTCGCGCCGGCGGCGATCAGACTCTCCACCTGGGATTTCACGAAGGGACCCCGCTGCGGACGCTCCGGCGAGGGGTACATGGCCGTCACGACGAGGATTTTCAGGGGTCGTCCAGCGTTCACGCCGCCCGTTCCCCGTCCCACGAGCCGATCAGCGCATCCGGAGACATGGTGCCGTCCACCGCCACCGCCAGCCAGATCGAGAGCGTGAGCAGCGTCCACAGCCGCGACTGATGATCGTCACCGGCATCATGGCGGCGCTTGAGCTCGCGCACCGCCGCGACGTCCACCAGGCTCGCGAACGTGCCGGTGCCGTGGAGTACCAGTTGATCGAAGAGGCCGGCCAGCGGTCCGCGCAGCCACTGCGCCACCGGGACGCTGAATCCGCGTTTGGGCTGGCGCAAAATCGCCGGCGGAAGGTCCCGCTGCACCAGCGGCCGGAGCAGGTACTTTCGCCTGCCGAGCGGAAACTTCAGGCGCCTCGGCACCCGCGCCATGTATTCGACCAGGTCGACATCGAGAAACGGGCACCGCGCCTCGAGCGACGTCGCCATGGTCGCGGTATCCACCTTGACGAGGTAGGTATCCGGCAGCGTCGTCCGGAGAAAGACCGACGAGTAGCGCTCGACTTCGTCCTCGGCGTCCGACTCGGCCCACAACATCCGGTCGGACAGCTCCGGCGCCGCCATGTCGAGGTCACGCCGGACCGGCTCGCGCAGCAGCAGCTGCCGCCAGGCGGCGTCGAATCCCATGGGGTTGTACATGGCATCGGCGACGCCGGTCCCGCCTGACGCCAACCGGAGGACGTGTCCCGCGCGCCGGCGCAGCGCGCCCTTGCCCTCGCCGCGCAGCACCGCGCCAAGCGCGCCGAGCACCCGTGGGAACGGAACGGTACGGCGCAGCATGTCGGCCGCCAGGATGCCCTGGAACGCCGTGTAGCCCAGGAAACTCTCGTCACCGCCGTCACCGGTCAGCACCACGGTGACGTGCTGGCGCGCCGCCCTGGCGACTTCGTACGAGGGGAGCAGCGACGAGTCGCCGAACGGCTGCCCGACGTCCGCCAGCAGCAGCGGCAGGGACTGCGCGTTGGTCGCCGCGAGGGCGAGGTCCGTGTGCTCCGTGGCCCACCGCTGTGCCACCTGCTGAGCGAGCGCGCGTTCATCAAACGCGCTGCCCGGCGTGCCGGCGGTGAACGTTCGCACCCGCGGCCGCTGCCGCGCCATCGACGCGACCACGAGTCCCGAGTCGAACCCTCCACTGAGGAACGCGCCCAGCGGGACGTCCGCCACCAACCGGCGCTCCACCGCCTGATCGAGCAGCCGGGACGATTCGGCCCACGCCTCATCGAACCCGACGTCCAGCTTCGGTGCGTACCGGAGCGTCCAGTACGCGCTGCTCCGCAGCGGGCCGGCACTCGACACCTTCGCGACGTGGCCCGGGGCCAGTCGGTGGATCCCCTCGTAGATCGTCTGCGTCCCGGAGACGGCGGTCCGCGCCAGGAAGTCGTTCACGGCGGCCCGGTTGATCGACGGACCCCGGTCACACCCTCGCAACAGTGCCTGCAGCGTGCTCGCGAACAGGAACGTGCCGGCCACGCCGCCCGAGTCGCCCAGTCGCGTCCAGAACAGGGGCTTCTTGCCCAGCGGGTCGCGCGCGAGCGTCAACTCGCGCGTGTCGCCGTCCCAGATCGCGCACGCGAACATGCCGCGCAACCGGCCCCAGAGCGCGTCGCCCCAGTGCTGGAACCCGGCCAGCAGCACTTCGGTATCGGATGCGGTGACGAAGACTTCGCCCTCGCGCTCGAGCTCGGCCCGCAGCGCGCGGAAGTTGTAGATCTCGCCGTTGAAGACGATGCGGAGCCGGCCGGAATAGCGCTCCATGGGCTGCGACGCGCGGCTCGACGTGTCAATGACCGCCAGCCGACGGTGGCCGAGTCCGATCTCAACCCCCAGGTAGTACCCTTCGCCGTCGGGACCGCGGCGCGCCAGGCACGCCGTCATGCGACGGAGTTTCGGCTCGTCGATTCCCCGCGGATCGAGGACGCCCGCGATGCCGCACACGACCGACCTATCGCCCGAAGAACGCGCGGATCGTATCGATCACGTGCGACGCCTGCGCTTCGCTGAGCTCGGCGTACATGGGGAGGCTCAGCAGCGTGCCGGCCGCGGACTCGGTCACCGGGAACTGGCCGGCGCGATAGCCCATGCCGGCGTAGGCACGCTGCAGGTGCAGCGGGAGAGGATAGTGGAGGCCCGTGCCGATGCCGTGCTGGCCCAGGTGCGCCTGCAGCCGCTCGCGCTCCGGCGTATGCACCACGAACAGGTGGTAGACGTGCGTGGCGTACGCCGCCTCGGTGGGCAGCGTCAGGTCGTCGATGCCGCTGAGCCCCGCCCGGTACCAGCCTGCCGCACGGCGGCGCGCTTCGTTCCACTCGGCCAGGTGGCGCAGCTTGATCCGCAGGATGGCCGCCTGCAGCGCATCGAGCCGCCCGTTGAATCCCTCGCTGTCGTGATAGTACTTCGTGACCTGCCCGTGCTCCCGCAGCCGCCGGACCGTCGCCAGCGCCTCGGCGTGCGACCCCGTGACCGCGCCGGCTTCGCCGCACGCGCCCAGGTTCTTGCCGGGATAGAAGCTGAACGTGCCCAGCACACCCATCGAACCGGCGGGCCGCCGCTTGTACGTGGCGCCATGCGCCTGGCAGGCATCTTCGATCACCCAGAGTCCGCGCTGGCGCGCGACACTCAGGATGGGATCCATATCGGCGGTCTGGCCGTACAAATGAACCGGCACGATCCCCACCGTGCGGGGTCCGACCGCCGCGGCCAGCGCGTTCGGGTCCATGGTCAGCGTGCCGGGCTCCACATCGACGTACCGGATCGTTGCGCCGGCCTGCGTCATCGCCTCGGTGGTGGCGATGAACGTGTTGGGAACGGTGATGATCTCGTCCCCGGGGCGGATGCCCATCGCCAGGTAGGCGAACCGGAGCGCATCCGTTCCGCTGTTCACGCCGACGGCGTCCGATGTACCGGCAAACGCCGCGAACTCGCGCTCGAAGGCCAGCACCTCGGGGCCGCCCACGAACGACGCCGTCCGCAACGCGGACCGGACCGCCGCCAGGATCTCCGGCTCGAGCGGAAGGTGCTGGGCGACGAGATCGAGGAACGGGACGGTCAGGTGCGCGGGCGCGCTGGAGACGGGTGCGGTCATGGGAAAGTTCGATGTGGGAGGCGACGGGAATCCAAATATAGCTTCCGCGTGCCGGGGCGTCGGGGGCGCCACCCGCTGGGTGGACGCGGGGCGCGCCTAGGGCTGATCCACCTGCCGGATGATCCGGGCGGGGTTGCCCGCTACTATGGTATGGGCCGGGACATCCCTGGTCACCACCGAGCCGGCGCCGACGATCGCGGCCTCGCCGATGGTGATGCCGCCCAGGATCACCGCCCCCGTGCCGATCGAGGCGCGCCGCCGGACCTGCGTCCGCTGCACCTGCCAGTCGGCGTCGCCCTGGAGGTCGCCGCCGGAGGTCGTGGCGCGCGGGTAGCGATCGTTGATGAAGTTGACGTTGTGACCGACGAAAACCTCGTCCTCGATGGTGACCCCTTCGCAGATGAAGGTGTGGCTCTGGATCTTGCAGCGCGCGCCGATCACCGCGTTGCGCTGGATCTCCACGAACGTGCCCACTCGCGAGTCATCCCCGATGGTGCAGCCGTAGAGGTTGACGAAGGCGAAGATCCGTACGTTCCTGCCGAGCTTGACGTCCGGGGCGATAAGCTGGGTCGCCGCGAGATCCTGGCTCACAGCACGTGGCGAACCGGATTGGCGGGCACCCGGGACGCCGGCGACGGGGACAGCCGGACGAAGCTGGACTCCGACTCGATCGACTTCTGCGCGGCGGCCAGGATCTGCACCGTGCGCAGACCGGCCCGCGAATCTGCGCGCGGTACCGTCCCGGTACGAATGCAGTGCACCAGGTGCTCGGCTTCCACCGCGAGCGCTTCGCGCATGTCGAGATTGGGGGCGTGCATGTCGCCGGTGCGGTACGAGACCAGCTGGCTGTACACCGCATCGGCGCCGCTGGCCGATGTGATCGTGACGCCCTTGTCGTAGAGTTTCAGCTTCTCCGATGGCTCCATGTCATCGTAGATGACCATGCGCTTGGATCCGCCGATGATGGTCCGGCGGACCTTGGCCGGCGCCAGCCAGTTCACGTGCACGTGGGCGAGCAGTTCGGGGCCGTAGCGGAGCGTCAGGTAGGCGATGTTCTCGGTCCGGCTCCCGGCATGGCTGGCGCCGATCGCCGAGACATCGGTCGGCAGCATGCCGCCCAGGACGTAGTCGATGATGCTGATGTCGTGAGGCGCCAGGTCCCACATGACGTTCACATCGGCCTGAAAGAGGCCGAGGTTGATGCGGACGCTGTCGAGGTAGTAGACGTCGCCCAGCTCGCCGCTCGCCACCAACTCCTTCATGCGCTGCACGGCGCCGGTGTACACGAACGTGTGGTCGACCGCCAGGACCACGCCGTTCCGATCGGCCAGCTCGACGAGCTCCTCGGCGTGGTCCACGCGGGTGGTCAGTGGCTTCATCACGAGGACGTGCTTGCCCGCGCTCAGCGCGCGCTTGGCCAGCCCGTGGTGCGTGTTGCACGGCGTCGCGATCACCACCAAGTCGACGTCCGGATGCGCGATCATCTCGTCCGGGGCGTCGGAGCAGCACTCAATGCGGTACTCGCCCGCCACCTTGAGCGCGCGTTCGTACCGCGTGTCGCTCACCGCCAGAACCCGGGTCTTCTCCTGGCGCGCGAAGTTGCGGACGAGGTTCGGCCCCCAGTACCCGCAGCCGATGACGCCGACTCCGATATGTCCGTCTCGCTGTCGCTTGCCGGTGCTCATGCTCCCGCCAGTCTGGCCACGAACCCATCCCCTCGCTCTGGTACCCTTACAAAAGCCGGTATCACCTCGAAGCGCAACCACCGGGGGCGACACCGGTCATGCCACGACCGCGGAAGACGCCGCGCCGCCAGGCTTTCCTACGCCGCCCGGCCCAGGTTGGCGATCATGACCAGCGGGGTCTTCAGCACGATCATCAGGTCCCCCGGCAGGCTCCACCGGTCGATGTACTCCACATCGATGCGGCACATCTCGGCGTACGTGAGGCGGTTGCGTCCCGATACCTGCCAGAGCCCGGTGATCCCCGGGCGCACGCTGAGGCGACGGAGCTGCCAGTCCTCGTAGAGCTCCACTTCGTAGCCGAGTGGCGGCCGCGGCCCCACGACCGACATCTCCCCCTGCAGGACGTTCAGGAACTGCGGGAGCTCATCAAGGCTCGTGCGGCGCAGCCAGCGGCCTACCGGCGTCACCCGATCGTCGTTCGACAGCTTGAACGCATCGCCGTGCCGGACCGCACCGTCCGACTCCGTGACCATGAGGCTGACATATTCGCGGTGGGGATCTTCGCTGCACCCGTCTCGCATGGTGCGAAACTTCAGCATCTCGAACGGCCTGCCCAGCAGGCCAAGGCGCGGTTGACGAAAGAGCACCGGCCCCGGTGAGCTCAGCTTGATCGCCAGCGCGATGGCGGCGAAGACCGGAGCCGCCACGATCACGGCCGCCAGCGCGAATACGAGATCCAGGACCCGCTTGGCCCGGGAGCTCACCGACGGGAGATACGGCTGAACGTCCAGGGAAGCCAGCACCCTGGGCGGGGGAACGACCTCCTGATAGGCGATGCCCGACGTCACCGGAGCTCGCGCCCGTATCCGATCCGTTTCCATCGATTGATCAAGGAGCCCATCGAAGCGGGCAGCAGCCAGGCAGCGGGTTGAATCCGGAATCATCGGCGGCGGGGCCGCCACACGAGTAGGGAAATCTACGCGGCCCCTCATGCTTCGCCAGCCCCGGCGGCGCGACTCGTGCGCCCCGCGCCATGACGTTCGCTGCCGCGCGACCTAACTTCACCCGCCGGTCATCAGGGCATGCGGACGCGCGCCGATGCCACGACGTCGGGACCGCCGTTCGCCCGGCGAAGGAAGTAGACGCGATCGCCGGCCAGCGCGGCGTAGTACAGGTCCCAGCCGGGGGCGCCCAGCACCTCTCCTTCCAGCTGCCAGGTCCGCTTGTCGATGCTCACCGCGCTCCACAGCCCGCTCCGCGGCGCCGGGGAGCCCCGGTTGTCGGCGGTGAACAGCATCCGGAACAGGCCCGGCGCGATCTCGCGAATGGTCGGGCTGAAGACCGAACCCTGGCCCTCCGGCGGCAACTGGCCGGTGGTCAAGACCGGGCCCTGGTACGCCCATCGCAGCTGGTCCCTCGACCGCCATTCGGTGATCTGCCACCGGTCCGCCGAGTCCACGTGCTCGTACGTGGACGCGATCATCCGCCATTCGCTGCTGGCGATCCGGTCGACGACCATGCCCTCACCGGCCGGCCAGGGGCCGGGAACGGGATTCGCCGGCGTTGGCGTTCCTCCGTCGCTCAGCCGGACACCCTGCTCAACGACCCATGTCCGCTCGTCCGTCGAGACCGCGGAGTACACGTTCCAGCCATAGCAATCGTCGGAGCCGGAGGCAAAGAACATCCGCCAACCCGGCGCCTCGGCGCGACTCGCGATCACCACGTTCTCCACGCCCCAGCCCATCGGCGAGCACGGATCCGGATCGTGGCGCAGGGCGGTGCCATCGTAGCGGAACCGGACGCTGTCGCTCGACACGTAGCGCAGCAGGTCGGCGCCGGTGGAATCGACGGGATACGACGCGAGGTACAGCTCGATCTGGCCCCGGGAATTCGTGCGCGCGCTCGGCGCCCATGGGGTCATGCCCGACGGAAACTGATCCAGGCTGACCGGATCACCGGTGGGCGAGCTCGCCACGGGGCGAATGGCGAGCGCGATCGGCAGGTCACGAATCGCGGAGGCGGATACGCCGACCACGCGGATGGTGTCATAGCCCGAGCGCAACGCCACCAGCGAATCGCAGTGGGTGCCGCCGAAGATGCGTCGTCGTGACGGGGCGACCTGCGCCCGGTAGAACGCGACGGTCTGGCCGGTGGAATCCCGCGGGTACACAGTGCACCGAATCGGGAGTCGCTCCCCCTGGGCGACGTTCATGATGGCGACGGTATCGGTGCGTTCGATCGAGACCCAGCTGCCCGCCGGCAGTTGGGTCACCCGGGTCGGCTCAGGTCCACAGGCGATGAGGACGATCGCGGCGCCGAGTCGGAGGAGGGTGCCCGCAAATGCAAATGGGCGGCCGGGGCCGCCCACGCCAGATGCTCGCATGTGACTCACGATATTGGCGGACCTGGCTCGCGCAAGTCCGCTTGCCCTTACCGCTCTGTCAGGGCATCACCACCGTCGCCCGCGCCAGGCCATCGGTCGACTGATCGGCGCTGCGCCGGACCAACACCAGGGTCTCGTCGACCAGGCTGGCATAGAAGAGGTTGACGCCGGGGGCGCCCATCAGCTCTCCTTCGAGCTGCCACGTCTTCTGGTCGGTGCTGACCGCGCTCCAGATGCGGAAGCGGCCATCGCTGTCCCGGCGGTTGTCGCCGGAGAAGATCATGCGGAACAGTCCGGGCGCGAACTCGCGGATCGTCGGGCTGAACACCGAGGACTGCCCCTCACGAGGCATGTCGCGGGTGGTGAGCACCGGCCCGATGTACCGCCACGTCAGCTGATCCTGGGAACGCCACTCCGTGATCTGCCAGACATCCTGCCGGGGCTGCACGGGCTCGTAGGTCGACACGATCATCCGCCACTCGCCATTCGGGAGCCGGTCCACGACCATTCCTTCTCCGGCCGGATAGGGCCCCGTTGGCGGCTGCGTGGCGTTGATGTCGGAACCGTTCGTGATGCGGACGCCGGGCTCGATCGTCCAGTTGCGCTCATCATCCGAGACCGCGGAGAAGACCTGCCAGCCGTAGCAGTCGAACGAGCCGGCGGCGAAGTACATGCGCCAGCCGGCGCCGTCCGCGCGCCTGACGATGGTCATGTTCTCCACGCCGTTGTCGCGCAGGGAGCACGGGGTCGTATCGCGACGGATGGCGATTCCATCGTACCGGAACCGAATCCCATCGTCCGAGACATACCGGTGCAGGTCGCCGCGGAAGCTGGCGTCCTCGGGATGGTAGACGTAGCCGGTCGAGTAGATCTCCAACTGGCCCCGGGAATTGCGTCGCATGCTGGGGGCCCAGGGGCTGGTCCCCTGCGGAACGCTGTCCGTCTCGAGCGGGTCGCCGAGCAGCGAGCTGGTGACTGGACGCGCCGCGACCACGATCGGCAGTGAGGCCCGGGCACGTCCCACCGAAACCCGTACGGTATCGAATCCCGAGCGCGCGATGCGCAGCGTCGAACACGTCGATCCGCTCATCGTCGCGCCCGGGGCGACTGCGACCGCCGGCGCCGGCCGGATCGGCGCGCCCTGCCGGTCGAACACGTCGCAGGCGACAGGCAGCGGCGCTCCCACCGTGGCGTTGGCGATGCGGGTCGTGTCGGACCGGGTGATGCTCACCGAATCCGGGACCTGCGCGACCACCACCACGAACCGCGCGACCGCCGACCCCACGCTGGCCGTGGCTTCCGACACGCCATTGGCGCGGGATTCGAGCACGGTGCCATTCCTGAGCCGCGCGATGTTCAGGTCCGCGACCTCGACGTCGGGGACGAGGCCCGCGATACGATTGCCGAGCGAATCGATCGCGTACGCGCCGACGTCCTGCGACATGCTCAGCGCATCGAAGACGACCGTATCGCGCGACACCAGCACCGCGGCCACCGCCTGGGTGACGGTCACGGGAACGCGAATCGTATCTCCGGGGATCGCCGCGGTGACGTCGGCCTGGCCGACTCCCACCGCCCGCAGGGCACCGTTCGCCTGGAGTGTGACGATGGTGGAATCACTGCTCCGCAGCTCCGGCTTCACGTCCGGCACGCGGGACCCCAGGCGGTCGAGCACCTGCACGGGCGCCGCGGCGGTCATGCCGAGCGCGAACATCATCATGTTGTTGGTGGTCGCGGCCACGCGCACGGGGCGCTGCCGGACCTCGATCCAGGCGGTATCCTCGCCGCCGCCGATCGCGCGCGCCAGCACGGCGGTCCGGCCGTTTCGCCTGGCGACGACATCGCCGGAGGCGTTCACCGTGGCCACGGTCGAGTCCAGGGAGGTGAACCGGACCGTCGCGGTCGGCACCGGCATCCCGTCGATGTCGAGTACCTGCGCGCGCAACCCGACGCCGGCAGAGATCGCATCGAGGATCACCGAGTCCGGGGCGAGCGACACGAGGCGAATGCGGGCCGCTTCACGCGACGCGCCAGGGCCCGAGACGGGACCGGTCGACTCGTCGCCGCACGCGCTGGCGACCAGCAGCAGTGCCAGTGCGAGTGTCGTGGCCCGGAGCGTCCGTGGCCCGGGGTGACCGGAGTGTGTGTGAGGCTGTCGCATTCCTTGGCGTTCTCTAAGGAGAGTCAGGCGTCCATGCCGCGTGCCTGCCATGGTTTCGGCACTCACGAGGTATTCTTGATCGCCCGATCGACAGCCGATTCGAACATCCTGCGCGGCGCTGCTCGATTCACGCGCGATGGTGATCACCCGTTAGACGACGGTGATCCGCCGCTGTTGCCCTCGAAGCGCGGGATCAGGCGCCGGGACTCTCACACATCTCCGCGTGTGGCCGGGTGCGCGTCACCCCGTGATGACCCAGGCGCGATCTGTGACAGTGAGGCGGGCCCGTCGGAGTTCGCCCGCCGGCCCTGCGGGCCTGGGGGCAACGCGAAAACGGCCGCCGCGCTCGTCAGCGCGGCGGCCGTCTTCCAGGAGGACTCAGGAGCTGGCGACTTCGTCTACGGCCCGAAGAACGCCTCCCGGCTGGTGTGCACGAGCTGAATCCGGCCCTGGGCACGTGCCGCGGCAAGCGTATCGAGGAACCAGTCGAGCGCGGCCGGGCCGCCCATCCGCCCGCTGTGTACGAGAAACGTCGTGAACATGCCGGGGCGGGACGAGTACCCCCACTGCCGGAGAATACCCTCCGGGGTCTGGCCGTCGGAGAGCGTCCAGTGGCTGTACCCGATCGCCAGAGAGTCGCGCAGCGGCAGACTCAGCATGCCGCCGTACGAGTAGGCCTCCGAGACCACCGTCGTCGAGCGCAGCAACGCACCGCGCCAGCCACCGAGTTTGGCCGGGCTGTCCAGGAGCGCCGCCCCTCGCCACGTCCCGGGCTGCGCGAAGATCCGAGTCGCGAACCCCCTCGCGGCAAGATCCGCCATCCCACCGATCACCTCGCCGATGAAGTCGGCGTCGCCAAGATCTCCGTAGCCATGAGTACGCGAATGGGAGATGATGCCCATGCCATCCCGGCGCCACGCGTCGACGTCGCTCCAGGTCGCGTAGCCCGGCCTCCCCACCAGCCGGGTGGGAATCGCGAACTCCGCGATCAGGCCGCGCGCACGAATCCGCCCCTCGAAATCGACATCGGCCGCCGCGGCATCGTCTACCCGCAGCAGAATCTCCGGCGTCAGGTCACGGGGCACGGCCGGGATCGGCCGCGTCTCGGTCGATGCAATGATGCCCGAGTCCACGCGCACTCCCACCACCGCATACGTGGGCCGCGGTGTATCGCCCATCATCCGCATCACGCCGCTGGCCGTGTCCCCGAGCAGTTGATACTGGAGTTGCGCGAGGTCGCCGCCCGGCAGGGTGAGCTGCCACCGCATCACCGGCCCCTGCCGCACGCCCCGCGCGATGACCGAGGAGAAATCCCGCGTCGGCGTCCCGGAATAGTCCAACGATGGCAGGGCCCGCATGAAGTACACCGACGGACGCCAGGTGGACTGCTGGACGCTCACGATTTGGACGTGGTCGCGAAAACGGCCTCCATCAATGTGGAGGATCCAGATCCCGGTGCCCGGGGCAGCCGGTCCGCCGTCCTCGCCCGCGCGGGCGACGGCCTCGACGCTCCGCGGACCCGTGGGCGCGGGTCCCGTCTGGTCGCAGGAAGCGAACAGCGCCACCAGCGGAAGGGCGCACATGCTCGTGACCGCCGTCGCGAGCGCCTTGTGTCTCATGTCACACCTTTGTGGCAAGTGCACAACGGAGCGCGGCCGCCTGTTCCTCCTGACCTCGTCGTCAAGGGGGGATGCGCCCGCCTGCCTGACCAGCCTGCCTCGATTCCCGCGCGCCAGAACATGGAGCGCAAGTGATGCCGCCGCAAGCAATTGGATTTTCGAATGGAAGCGGAGGGTGGTTTTCCCGATCCCGCGCCTGAGAAGCGTCTAACGCAAGCCGCGGGCCGCCAGCCACAGGGGGAGAAGCCTCTTCAGCCCCTCACTCGCCCCGGCCGCTTCCCACCCCCACTCCTGCCCGCCGCAGCCGACCGGCCAGCGCCTCGTCCACCCGGGCCCGGAGCACCATCGCCTCGCCGTCCAGGCGCTGCTCCAGCACCTCGGCCCCCCGGTGGATCTCGGCCAGGAGCTTTCCGTCGTGCGCCGGCAGGCGGAGCTCCATCACCGGGCGGAGCGCCCGCACCGCCGCCAGCAGCGCCCGGCGCAGCGGCTCCAGCCCGTCGGGGGCGACGGCCGAGACGAAGACCGAGTTGGGGAGGAGGTTCGCGATCCGCTCCTGCAGGGCGCGGAGGTCCGCCACGTCCAGCCGGTCGACCTTGTTGAAGACGTGCAGGACGGGCTTGGTGTGCACCTCGAGCTCCGCCAGCACGTCGTCGACCACCAGGCGCTGCTCCTCCCAGGTGGGATGGCTGGCATCGATCACGTGCAGCAGCAGGTCGGCGTCGCGGACTTCCTCGAGCGTGGCGCGGAAGCTCGCCACCAGGTCGTGCGGCAGCTTGCGGATGAAGCCGACGGTGTCGGTGAGGAGCGCCGTCTGCCCGTCGCCCAGGTCCGTCTCACGAGTGAGCGGATCGAGGGTCGCGAACAGCCGGTCCTCGACGTGGACCTCGCTGGCGCCGGAGAGGCCGCGCAGGATCGACGACTTGCCGGCGTTGGTGTACCCCACCAGGCTCGCCCGCCATGAAGTCCGCCGCGATTGGCGCTGCACTTCGCGGGAGCGCTGGACGTCGGCGAGCCGTTCCTTCAGCAGGCGGATGCGGTGGCCGATCAGACGACGGTCGCTTTCGAGCTGCGTTTCGCCCGGCCCGCGCACGCCGATGCCGCCGCGGAATTTCTCGAGGTGCGTCCACATCCGCCGGAGCCGCGGCAGCGAGTATTCGAGCTGCGCCAGCTCCACCTGCATCTTGGCCTCGGCGCTGCGCGCCCGTAACGCAAAGATGTCGAGGATCAGCTCCGCCCGGTCCACCACCCGGGTGCCGAGCGTCTCCTCGATGGTCTTCCCCTGGGCCGGGCTGAGCTCGTCGTCGAAGATGATCAGCGTCGCCGCGGTCGCGCTGATCAGCTCGCGCAGCTCCTCGATCTTGCCGGCGCCCAGGTAGGTCGCGGAGTTGGGGCGGTCGAGCTGCTGGGTGAGGGTGCCGGCGACGACGGCGCCGGCCGTGTCGGCCAGGCGCTCCAGCTCCTCGAGGTGCTCGTCCAGGTGGTGGCGGGCGTTGGTGCGCTTGAGGGGCGCGCCGACCAGCACGGCGCGCTCAACCGGCGCGGCGAGCGAAATCAGTTCTCTGGCGATGACCGCCTCACCGTGGAATGACGCTCAGGCTGGAGAAGCGGCCGGTGCGATCGAACGCCCGGGTAAACGTCCCGACGCTCGACCCGACCGTGATGTCGCCGAAGACGCGGTAGTTCACGCTGCCCGTCTCCCGCATCTGCTTCGCGGCCTCGCCCAACCCCACGTAGGTGAAGGTGAGCGGCAGCTTCACGATCGACGAGTCGTTCCCCTGGATCACGAAGCGCGAATCGAGCGCGCCGGTGCCGAGGGACACGCTGTCGACCATCAACTTGTACGTGAGGCGGGTGGCGTCGAGGTGGAAGCCGTTGGGGTTGTAGACGCTCAGGACGATGTCCACCGACCCGCCGGTGAGACCGACGCCGGTGACCTTCACATCCTTGAAGGTGACGATCGGACTCTCGAATGCGGACCGGGCGATCGTCTTGCACCCCGACGCGACGGCCACACAGGCCAGGACCACCGCGAACGCGATCTTGCGCATGCCTCCCTCCACGAGGATTCGACTCATTCGCCGGCGCGCTCCGGCGCCGACATCTTCTGCTTCAGCTCCGCCCACCACGCCAGCCGCTTCGCGATCTCCTTCTCGAAGCCGAACGCGCCCGGCGTATAGAGCTCGGTGCCGCGCAGCCGCTCGGGAAGATACTCCTGCGGCGTGAACGCTTCCGGCACCGCGTGCGCGTACTGGTACCCCTTCCCATACCCCAGTTCCTTCATCAGCCCGGTGGGCGCATTCCGAATATGCAGCGGAACGGGCTCGGCGGGAGTCTCGCGCGCGAGGTCGAGCGCGGCCCCCCAGGCCTGGTAGACCCGATTCGATTTCGGCGCGGTGGCCAGGTAGACCGCCGCTTCGGCCAGCGCCAGCTCTCCCTCGGGTGAGCCGAGGAAGTGGAAGGCGTCGCGGGCGGCGATCGCCAGCGTGAGGGCGTTGGGATCGGCGAGCCCCACGTCTTCGGCGGCGAAGCGGACCGTACGGCGGGCGATGTAGAGCGGGTCTTCGCCGCCGTCGATCATCCGCGCCAGCCAGTACAGGGCGCCATTCGGATCGCTTCCTCGCAGCGCCTTGTGATAGGCGGAGATGAGGTTGTAGTGCTCCTCGCCCGCCTTGTCGTAGTGGGCGAAGCGCTTCTGCAGGGCGCCGGTCGCGACGGGTACCGTGATGTGCCCTTCCTTGCCCACGTGGAGCGCGGCGGCCTCGAGCACGGTGAGCGCGCGCCGCGCATCACCATCGGCCTCGGCGGCGATCAGCGCCAGCGCGTCCTCGTCCACCGTCAGGCGCCATTCGCCCAGCCCGCGCCCGCCATCGGCGAGCGCGGCGCGGAGCAGCATGGCGATATCGTCAGGCGACAGTTGCTGCAGGACGAACACCCGGCAGCGCGAGAGCAGCGCGCCAATAATTTCGAAGCTCGGGTTCTCGGTGGTCGCGCCAACCAGGGTGACCGTCCCCGACTCCACGAACGGGAGGAAGGCGTCCTGCTGTCCCTTGTTGAGTCGGTGGATTTCGTCGACGAAGAGGATCGTCCCCCGCCCCATCGCCAGCCGCTCCTCGGCCTCGGCCACCACCTCGCGGACGCGGACCACGCCCTCGCTCACCGCCGAGAAGGGGACGAGCTCGCGGTCGGTGTAGTGGGCGATGAGCCGGCCCAGGGTGGTCTTCCCCGAGCCGGGCGGTCCCCAGAGAATCATCGAACCGACGTGTCCCTTCAGGATCGCCTCACGCAGCGGCTCGCCCGGCCCCAGGATGTGGCGCTGCCCCACGATCTCCTCGAGCGTGCGCGGGCGCATGCGGGCCGCGAGCGGCATGGAGCGCTCGGCGGGCATGGCGAAGAGCGAGGGTGAGGGCGCGCGGCGCGAGGGCACGGGGCGAGGAACGAGGAACGAGGAACGAGGAGACAAACAGAAGCAGCGATGCGGTGAGGCCTGCTACAATCTACCGCTCAGAGCGCCGGAGGGCGCAGGGCGTCGTTGGCCGCTTGTCTCCTCGTTCCTCGTTCCTCGTTCGCCTTCACCCCATCACGGCCAATCGCGCCAGAAAGTACATCCCGCTCCCCGCCAGGAACGCCGCCGGGAGGCGCCAGCCGCCCTTGGCCTGGAACTCCGGGACCAGGTTGGAGGCGGCCACGTAGAGCGTCACCCCCGACGCCAGGGCCAGGCCGTAGTGGGTCAGGGGCTCGACCAGCGAGGTGACCAGGACGCCGGCGATCGTGGCGAGGCCCAGCGCCGCCGCCGCGAGAATCGCCCGTTGCCGGCCCGCTCCGGCTGCCAGAAAGAGCGACGAGATCGCCAGACCTTCGGGCAGTTTGTGCAGGACGATCGCCGTCACCACCAGCATCCCCAGCGAGTCGCTGACGAAGAAGCCGCTCGCGATCGCCACGCCGTCCACGAAGGTGTGGAGCAGCAGCCCGACCAGCGCCGAGACGCTCACCGACCGCGTCACCGCGTGCGTCTCCTCGCCGAAGTGGAAGTGGCCGGCGAAGGTGTGCTGGGTGAGGTGGACCGCGAGGTAACCGAGCAGCGCGATCACCGCGGCCGGCGGGCCAATCGCGACAATCGCGTCAGGCAGCATGTCGACCAGCGCCACCGACATCATGAAGCCCGCCGAGAAGGCGATCATGAGGTCGAGGGCTCGCATGCTCCAGCGCGCGCGCGACGTGACCGCGAGCGCGCCGACGATGTTGGCGGCCGCCGCGGCGCCCGCCGATACGATGGCGGCGGCGATCACGACGGCCGGGCGCGAAGCGTGAGGCGTTGCGCCACGGCGCTCACCGCCTGTGAGATGGCGGGCGCCGGCTGGAACGCCGAGCGCGACATCTTCCACCGCCGCGGGCGCAGCACCCGCCGCTCTTCCAAGCCGTGGCCCTGCAGCAGGTAGAGCCAGCGGTCGGTGCGGGCGTAAATGAACAGCTCCAGCCACGGACTCAGCGTGACCTGGTCTTCCCGGTTGTAGAGAGCGATCTCGACGCCGCCGTACGCGATCAGCGGCACCTTGAGGCGTCCGATCTCATCGCGCGCCTCGGCCAGCGACACATCCGGCCCCAGCCATTGGCGGTCGGAGCGCACCTCATCGATGGCGACGTCGACCTGGTCGGGGAGGTTCACCGTCAGCGCGAGAAAGGCGTCGAGCACCCGCTCGGCGGGGGCGACCACGTGGGCGGTGTAGTAGTCGCCGGCGCCGCTCTCGTCAGGCTCGCGCGTGAAGGTGAAGCCATCGCCGCCGGCGCGGAAGCGGCGCCAGGCGCCGGAGATCCCGGTGGCGCCCTCCTTCACCGCCGCTCCGGGACGAGCGCGCGGGCGCGCGCCAGGAGCTGCTCGCGGGTGTTGAGCGCGGGATCGGCGAGGACCTGCTGGAGCAGGGAGTGGAGGGCCCGGCCCACCTGCGGCCCGGAGGGGACGCCGGCGGTGAGCAGGTCTCCGCCGTCGACGGCCAGGTCGGCGACCTCGATGGGATCGCGATAGGCGATGCGGATCGCGCGCCGGTAGAGCGCCCCCACCCGCAGCCAGGCGGCGCGCGGGAACTCTCCGGACTCGGCGCGCGCCCCCCAGATCGCGTCGGCGACGCGGAGCAACGGCCCCAGGCGGGTGCGCCCCACAGTAGCGGCCCAGCGCCGGATCTGGGCGTCGCCGATGGTGCCGGCGTCCGACAGGGCGCGTTCCATCTCGACCTGCACCGCCGCCCACCTGCCGGCGAGCACGCCGATCCAGCCGGCGTCGGCGTTGGAGAAGCGCAGGCTCCGCAGCGCCCGTTCGGCGGTGTCGCCGCCCAGGCCGACGAAGAGCGCCGTGAGGCGGTTGATCCGGCGCTGCGGCCGTCGCGCCAGCGACGGCCGCGGCAGCCGGTCAACCGCGGCGAGGGTGACGTCCGCGACCGCGGCCAATGCCGGAATGAGCGCAGCGAACGCCCCGGAGTCGCGCCAGAGCCGCAGCGGCGCGCTGGGGCGCGCCACCTGGTCCATCGTCTTTTCGAGCTCCTGCTTCACCCGCTCCATCGACAGGCGGCCGAGGTACGGGACGCTGTCGACGATCGCCTTCCAGGTGGCCGGGTCGACGGCGAAACCGAACCGGCCGGCGAACCGCAGTGCCCGCAGCGCGCGCAGGCGGTCCTCGCGCATCCGCTCGTCAGGCGTGCCGACGGCCCGGACGACCTTCCCCTCGAGGTCGCGGCGCCCGCCGAACGGGTCGCGCAGCTCGTCGCGGCTGGGCGAGTAGGCGATGGCGTTGATGGTGAAGTCGCGGCGCGCGAGGTCCTCGTCCAGCGACACGCCGAACTCCACCTCGGCGTGCCGGCCGTCTGTGCGCACGTCCTTTCGGAAGGTGGTGACCTCGTGCATCACGCCGCTGGGGTCGAGCACCCCCACCGTCCCGAAGTCGATCCCCACCGGGACGGTCCGGCGGAAGAGTTGGCGGACGTCCTTCGGGGTGGCCGCCGTCGCGAGATCCCAGTCGAGGTGCGCTTCACCCAGCAGGGCGTCGCGCACGGCGCCGCCCACGCACCACGTCTCGAAGCCGGCGCTTTCGAGCGTGCGGGCAATCGTCAGGACGGGCTCGGGGGGGGAGAGGAGTGTCAAGCTGCTGTCCGGATGCCGAGACTGTACAGCGAACGAGGAACGAGGAACGAGGAGACGAGCAACAGCCAACGAGAAACGAGATTCGAGAAAACAGCGGCTCGCGCGACGCCGGCGTTCGGGGTGCGTTTCCCCTGTCTAGCCAAGGCCCTTCCCCTCCCCCTTACCTTTCCTCCATGCCCCTCGGCGCCCTGCTCGACCAGTCCAACGCCACCGGCGAGTTCAAGGCCGACGCGCTCGCGTACGCGCAGGGGCAGGTGGCGCCGAGGATCACCATCGCGCGCCATGTGCCGCGGATCAAGGTGCTCCGGCTGGTCGCGCAGTTGCTCCACCAGGAGCCCGGCCTCGCTATCGAGCGGATGCACGTCGACGCCGAATCGGGCTGCTCCGACCTGCGGGGCAGCGTGCTCGTCGAGGTGGCTCCGGCAGAGGGCGAGGCCAGAAGGAGCGTCGAGGCCAGCGAAGGCGCCAGCGCCAGCGAAGGACGCCACGTCTTCGACTTCGTCTGGGACTGCGCCTGGCGTGCGAGTCTCGAAGGGTGGACGGACTACTTCGGGTACCCGGACCAGCGCCGGGCCGCCGACGAGTTCGGATGGCGATGCTTCGCGCAGTGGACGCGGCGCGACGGTTCCGACGCGGCGCAGGCCGGCGAAGTCGACGGCGACTCGGTAGGCGCGCACTAGGCCGCGAACAGCTCGCGCACCTGCGCGACCGAAAGTCCCGCGCCCAGGGCGAGCATGAGGTCGATGCGCGCCTGCTGTGGGCGGCGCGAGCCCGCGAAGATCGCCCCCATCTCGAACAGCCGGCGCCCGCCGCCCGGATATCCATAGGTATGGCCCACG
Source organism: Gemmatimonadaceae bacterium (assembly GCA_041483735.1). Lineage (GTDB taxonomy): Bacteria > Gemmatimonadota > Gemmatimonadetes > Gemmatimonadales > Gemmatimonadaceae > JBGPGH01. The sequence goes on from JBGPGH010000010.1 coordinate 85,536, forward strand.
CGCCCGCGCTGCGCGCGTGAGGCGATCACCACCGGCTTGTCGCCGGCGATCCAGGGGCCGATGCCGGCCGCCATCTCCGGCGGCACGTTCCCCCGCCCCATCGCCGCCACTACCACGCCCTTCGCCGCCTGACGGGACGCGTCGAGCAGCCGCGCGTCGCAGCCGGCCCAGGCGACGACGATGTCCACTGGCGTCGCGAGCGAGCGCGGAGCGAGCACCGAAGGCGCGGGAGGGAGCGCGCGGCGGAAGATCACGCTCCCGTCGTCGATCACTCCGATCGGGCCCAGCCCCGGGCTCTCGAACGCGTCCAACAGGTGAGTGTGTGCCTTGGTCACGTCGATGCCGGCGAAGATCCGACCCCCGATCACGACCATCACGCCGTAGCCGCTCGACTCCGGCGACGCGGCCACCCGGGCGGCGTCGATCAGGTTCGCCGGCCCATCCCACCCCAGGTCGCTCGCGGTCCGCATGGCGCCGGTGAAGACGATCGGTTTCTCATTGGCGATGGAGCGGGCGTTGAGGTACGCGGACTCCTCGAGGGTGTCGGTGCCGTGGGTGACCACCACGCCGTCGATGTCCTTGCGGGCGAGCAACTCGGCGATTCGGTTCCGCAGCGCCCACATCCGCTCGACGGTCATGTGCGGGCCCGGCCAGGCGCCCCACTCCTCCACTTCCAGCGCCGCCACCTGCTCCAGCCCCCTGGTGGCAGCGACGATTTCGCGCGCCGAGAGTGCCGGCACCGCGCCGCCGGCGGCCACGTCGTGCCGCATGGAGATCGTCCCGCCCGTGAACAGGACGGCGATCATCCGCAGAGCACGCTCCCGCCATTCACGTTGACGATCTCGCCGGTGATGTGCCGGGCGAGCTCCGAGCAGAGGAAGACGATCGGGCCGGCGATGTCGCGGGCGCTGGCGATCCGCCCCAGCGGGATCGTCGTCGCGATCCGCGCCTTGCCGCCATCGGCGAAGGGCAGCTCGCACATCTCGGTGTCGACCCAGCCCGGCGCGACGCTGTTCACGGTGATGTCGCGCGGAGCGAGCTCCACCGCCAGCGACTTCACCAGCGCGATCATCGCGCCCTTGGAGGCGGCGTAGTCGGCGTGCATCGGCTCGCCACGCTGGCCGGCGGTGCTCGAGACGAGCACGATCCGGCCGCCGCCGCCGATCACCCGCGCCGCCACCCGGGTGGTGTAGAAGATCGCGTCCACGTTCTCGGACATCGTGCGGCGCCAGCGGTCGTCGCCCATCTCGGCCAGCGGCGCCTCATCGACGGGCCAGATCCCGGCGTTCCCGACGAAGATGTCGACGCCGCCGAATTCCCGCTGCGCGCGCTCGAAGAGCGACTCGGCGCCCTCACGAGTGGCGAGGTCGGCGGCATGGGCGAAGGCCCGCACGCCGCGGCCGGCGATCTGCTTCACCACCTCCGACGCCGCTTCGGCTCGGCTCCGGTACCCGATTCCGACGTCGGCGCCGCACTCGGCGAGCAATAAAGCGGTTGCGGAACCAATTCCACGCGAGCCGCCGGTGACGAGCGCGCGCCTGCCGCGGAGCGAGATCACAGTGTCTCTTCCATGAGCTCGCAGATCACGTGCTCCACGCACAGATGAATCTCCTGCGCCCGGTCGGTGCGTTCGGTGGGGACGATCACGCTGTGGTCAGCGAGCGCCTTGAGCTTCCCGCCCTCGCGCGACGAGAATGCCAGCACCTTCGCGCCCTTGGCGCGTGCCGCTTCGGCCGCCTTCAGCACGTTGGGCGAGTCGCCGCTGGTGGAATGGATCACGAGCAGATCGCGCGCGGTGACGAGCGCCTCCACCTGGCGCGCGAAAATCTGGTCGAAGCCGAAGTCGTTGCCGGCGGCGGTGAGGAGCGAGGTGTCCGTCGTGAGCGCCACCGCCGGATAGGCGCGCCGGTTCTTCTGGTAGCGGACGACATACTCGGTGGCGATGTGCTGGGCGTCGGCGGCACTGCCGCCGTTGCCGCAGAAATACAGGGTGCCGCCCTGATCCATGGTGCTTCTGATGAGCGACGCGGCCTTCTCCAGGTCCGGCGCCAGCGTCTCGGCCGTGCGCAGCGCCGTCTCGGCCAGCTGCCGCAGAGCGCCCACCAGCCGTTCCCGCGATGAGATCTTCGCCGTCATCCGGACACCGGTTCCGCGCCGCTGAGCCGAGCCGGAACGCGCGCGATCCACTCGATCGCGTCGCGCGCGAGGCCATCCGGACCGGCCGGCCGCTCGCTGGCCGCCTCGAAGGCGTAGGTCACCAGTCCGTCCGCGGCCAGGAGGTCGATCGCCCCATCGCGTGAGGTACGACCGGAAGCCAGCAGGTCGGCGAGCAGCGCCTCGCCGGCCGCCAGGCAGAGCGCATCCGCCTTCTCGGCCGGCAGCGTCAGGCGGTCGCCCAGCGCCGAGCGCATACGCGCCAGCAGCGCGGGCGGCGCGGGGGGCGTGCGCGAGTCGAGCCACTCGCCGAGCGTCACGAGCCGTGCTCGAGCAGCGGGCGGACCACCGCGGGCACGCGCTCCAGCGCCGCCGGAATGCGCCCCGCATCCGGGATGCCAGCCTGCGCCATGTGCGGCTTGCCCCCACCCTTCCCGCCGGCGGCGGCGGCGAGGTCCTTGATGATCAGGTCGGCGCGCACGCCCCGGTCGCGGAGGTCGTCGGTCACCACCACCAGGAGCGTGTTCTTGCCGTCCTCGAAGCTCGACGCCAGCACGCCGACGCCGCTGGTCAGTTGCTCGCGCAGCGCATCGCCCAGTGCCTGGAGCGACTTCACGTCAGGCATGGCGACCTGCGCGGTGACGATCCGGGCGCCGTTCACGGAGGTGGCGCCGGCGAGCAGCGACTGAACTTGCCCGCCTCCACCGCCCGCGCCACCGCGGGTCGCTTCGTCGACGCGCTTCTCGAGCGCCCGCCGCTCATCAAGTAGCGTGTGGACCTTCTTTTCCACGCCATCAGCAGGCGACTTGAGTGCCTCCGCGAGCCTCACGAGTGTACGCTCGTGCTCGCGCATGTACTCGAAGGCGTGCGGGCCGCAGAGCGCCTCGATGCGCCTGACGCCGGCCGCGACGCCGGTTTCGCTCACGATCCGGCACAGTCCGATCTCGGCCGTGTTCTTCACGTGCGTCCCGCCGCAGAGCTCCATCGAGAAGCCCGGGATAGAGACGACGCGCACCACGTCGCCGTACTTCTCGCCGAACAGCGCCATCGCGCCCGCCTTCACCGCCTCCTGGTACGGCTTCTCGGCGAAGCCGAGGGGAGTTCCCTTCCAGATCTCGCGGTTCACGAGCGCCTCGATCTCCGCCAGCCGCTCCGGTTTGACCGGACCGTGGTGCGTGAAGTCGAAGCGCAGCCGGTCGGGGGCGACGAGCGAACCGGCCTGGTGGACCGCCTCGCCCAGCACCTGGCGGAGCGCCGCGTGGAGGAGGTGGGTCGCGGTGTGGTGGCGCTCGGTGTCCTTGCGTCGGTCGGCCGGGATGCGCGCCGTGACGGTGCCGAACGAGATCGCGCCGCTCAGCGTGCCGACCGCCGCGTTCCGTCCCTCGATCTTGCGCACTTCATCGACGTCGACGCGCCACCCCGTTCCGACAATTTCGCCCTGGTCGGAGATCTGACCGCCCGACTCGGCGTAAAACGGCGTTTCCCGGAGCATGATCGCGACCCGCCCGCCATCGAGATGCCTGACGGCGGTGACCTGGGTCTCGATCTCGGTGACGTCGTAGCCGACGAAGCGGGATTCGTTGCCCAACTCAGCGCGGTTCATGAGGCCGGAGCGGCGGTCGGGAGGCCCGCTGGACGCACCGCTGCCCGCCGTCCCCTTCCCTTGCGTGGTCGATGGGCCCACCGGCGTCGGCGCGACGTCGCGACTCTCCCACTTGCTCAGGTCCGTGAGCTCGTCCGTCGAGACAGTGAGCTTCCGCGACTTCCTCTCCTCCTGCGACTGCCGGCGCTGCGCGTCGAGCGCCGCTTCGAAACCGGCGATGTCCACCGTGTAGCCGCGCTCGCGGGCCATCAGCTCCGTGAGGTCGATCGGGAAGCCAAACGTGTCGTACAGGCGGAATGCATCCTCGCCGGAGATCGAACGCTCCTGGGTCGTGCGGGCGGGCGCGATCTCGTCGAAGCGCGTCATCCCACCGCCGATCGTTGTCAGGAAGCGCTCCTCCTCCGCGCGGGTCGTCTCGACGATGTGCTTCCCTCGCTGCCGCAGCTCCGAGTAGACGTCGCCCATCATCTCGATCACCGTCGCCACCGCATCGACCAGCGTCGGCTCGCGGCGGCCCAGCAGCCACGCATAGCGCACCGCGCGGCGCAGGATCCGGCGTAGCACGTAGCCCCGCCCTTCGTTGGACGGGAAGACGCCGTCGGCCAGGAGGAAGGCCACCGCGCGCGCGTGGTCGGCAATCACGTGGAACGATGCGGTCACCTCCGCCGAGGCGCCCGGCGAGTCGGCGCGGCGATACGGAACGCCAACCGTCTCCCCGATCCGCTTGATGATCGGCGTGAAGACGTCGGTGTGGTAGTTGTTCGTCACGCCCTGCATGACGGCCGAGATGCGCTCGAGTCCCGCCCCGGTGTCCACCGACGGCTTGGGGAGCGGCATCAGCGTCCCGTCCGCCTGACGATCGAACTGCATGAAGACCAGGTTCCAGAACTCGAGGAAGCGCCCCGCTTCCGCGCCTTCCACGAACGCGTCCGTCGAGTACTCGGTGCGCGTGACGTCGGTCCACTCGCCAGTGGCAGCCGCGGGGAACGACCAGTCCTTCGCGACGTGGGCGAGGTCGATGTAGATCTCCGAGCACGGGCCGCACGGCCCGGTGTCGGCCATCTGCCAGAAGTTGTCCTTCGCGCCTAACCCGTAGATGCGCGAGTCGGGGAGTCCCGCGATCTCGCGCCAGAGCGCCCGCGCCTCGTCGTCCTCGGCGAACACCGAGACGCGGAGGTGCTCCTTGGGCATCCCCAGGTTCCCCTTGGCCACCGGGCCGGTGACGAACTCCCAGGCGAACCGGATCGCGTCGCGCTTGAAGTAGTCGCCGAACGAGAAGTTGCCGAGCATCTCGAAAAACGTGTGGTGGCGCGCGGTGTGCCCCACCTGCTCCAGGTCGTTGTGCTTGCCGCCCGCGCGGACGCACTTCTGCGACGTCGTGGCGCGGCGCGATCCAAACGACGGCTCCTCGAGCCCCAGGAAGATCTTCTTGAACTGCACCATCCCCGCGTTGGTGAACAGCAGGGTGGGATCGTCGCCGGGAACCAGCGATGAGCTGGGTCGCTCGGCGTGCCCCTGGCGCACGAAATAGTCGAGGAACCGGCGGCGGATTTCTGAGGCCTGCATGCGCAGAAATATAGGCGCACGCGGGAGGCGGGACGAGGGAGGCTGTCGACCAGGTTCTCCCGGCTCCACTATCCCTGCATGCACGCGCTCCTCGATCTCGCAGGTCGGCCCGTGATCGGCCATCGCGGCGCCTCCGGGCACGCGCCCGAGAACACCCTCGAGTCCTTCGCGCTCGCCGTGGAGCAGGGCGCCGAGGCGGTGGAGCTCGACGTCAGGCGCTCGGCGGACGGCGAGGCGATGGTGATCCACGACGCCACGCTGGACCGCACCACCGACGCACGCGGTGCGGTCGCCACACTCGCCCGCGAGTGGATTCAGGCGGCCGACGCCGGCTTCGGCTACTCGGACGACGGCGGCGCAAGCTTCCCGTGGCGGGGACGCGGCGTGCGCGTCCCTTCACTTCGAGACCTGCTCGAACGCTTTCCGGCGCTTCCGCTCCTGATCGAGCTCAAGGAGGCGGAGGTGGCCGAGCCGGTGCGGCGCCTGCTGCTCGAGCACGAGGCGGCGGGGCGATGCGTGGTCGCGTCGGCCGACGAGGCGGCGCTCGCTCCGTTCCGCGATCCCCGATTCCTCATCGGCGGGTCACGCCGGACGATTCTCCAGCTCTGGCTCCGCGCGCTCGCGGGGCTGGGCGCGCCGCGGTCGCATCCGCACGCCTACTCCGTCCCGGACTACTTCCGCGACATGCTCCACGTCCCGACGCCTGGCTTCATCCGCGCCGCTCGTGAGGCCGGGTCCGCGGTCCACGTCTGGACCGTGAACGACCCGGCCCGCGCCGTGGTGCTCTGGCGGCGCGGGGCGTGCGGCATGATCACGAACTACCCGGCGGTGCTGCGCGAGGCCCGGGAGCGCGCGTTCGGCGCTCCAGGAGGCTGAGACGCCCCTACCCGCCGATGGTGAACGTCTTGCTCCCCACCACGGCGCCGCTCGCGTCCTTCACCTGCACCGTCCACTCTCCGGTGGCGGTCGCGGCGATCTTCCGGCTGCTGTGCGTCCGCCACGGCGACCCGCCGATGTTGAGGTCGACCGACGTCGAGTCGGCGCCGTGGATCCAGACGTGGGTGACCTTCGCGCCGGCCGCGCCGGTCACGCGCGTCCAGCAATACAGTACGCCGACGTCGGCGGGGAACGCCGAGCCGGTGTCGGCCGGCACGTTCATCGCGACCGACTTGCCGATCGCGATCTCGACCGTGACGCCTGCCTGACTGTGGGCCGGCGGCGCCGCCGCGGCGAGCGCGAGAACACCGGTGAGCGAAAGCAGTTTCCAGCTACGCATGGGACGACCTCCTCGGGGGGGCGCGCGGTGAACGATGCGCGCGAGGAAAACGATGCGCCCCCGCGCCCTCCGCGTCAAACCTCGCGCAGCACCCGCTCCACCACCCCCCGCACCTCGTCAGGCTCGTAGCCGCGCCGCGCCAGGAACCCGTACAGCCGCCTCCGGCGCGTGGGCGCGTCGAGCCCGTCCAGCGTCCGCAGCTTCTTCCGGGCCAGCTGATCGAGCACCGCGGCGGTGTCCACCGACTCGTCGCTCAGCACCTCCGCGATCGCCGCTTCGCCCACGTCGCGCGCCACGCCACGCTTGTACATCTCCTGCTGCAGACGCCGCCGCGAGACCCCCTTCCCCACCACCTTCGCCTGCGCCAGCTGCCGCGCGTACTCGGCGTCGTTGAGCACGCCGAGCGCGAGCATCCGCTCGACCGCGGCCTGGGCGCGCGCCGGCGTCTCCCCCTTCTGCGTGAGCTTGCGGCGCAGCTCCTGCGCCGAGTGCGGGCGGAGCGCGAGGATGCCGGCGGCGCGGTCGAACGTCGCGAGGGCGGCCGCCTCGTCGTCGAGCGCCGCCCTCAGCCGGTCGTCCACCTCGCGCCCCACCGCCAGCCCCAGCCGTGCGATGATGTCCACCGAGACAATGACGTCGGCGTCAGGCGGCGGATCCAGCTCGAGGAAATACCGCCCGGTCCGCCGCGGCAGTTCGATGATGCCAGTGATCAACACCATGCCGCGGCTCTTCTCCTCGTTCCTCGTTCCTCGTTCGGTTTACTCCTCTCCAGCCTCACCAGGCTCCCCTGCCGCACCCAACTCCGCCTTCACACCGAGCACCGCCTTCACCTTCTCCTCGATCTCGGCCATCATCGCCGGATTGTCCTTGAGGAACATCTTCGCGTTCTCGCGACCCTGGCCGATCCGCTGGTTGCCGTACGAGTACCACGCCCCGGTCTTCTCGATGATCCCCGACTCGGCTCCGATGTCGACCAGCAGCGACGTGTGCGAGATCCCCTCGGCGTACATGATGTCGAACTCGGCCTGCTTGAACGGCGGCGCGACCTTGTTCTTCACGACCTTCACCCGCACGTGCGACCCGATGACCTCCTCCTTCTCCTTCACCGGGCCGATCCGCCGGATGTCGAGCCGCACCGACGAGTAGAACTTGAGCGCCTTGCCGCCCGTCGTCGTCTCGGGATTCCCGAACATGACGCCGATCTTCTCGCGCAGCTGGTTGATGAAGATCACCACCGTCCTGGAGCGCGCGATGGCGCCGGTGAGCTTGCGCAGCGCCTGGCTCATGAGCCGCGCCTGCAGCCCCATGTGCGAGTCGCCCATGTCCCCCTCGATTTCCGCCTTCGGGACGAGCGCCGCCACCGAGTCGATCACCACGACGTCCACGGCCCCGGAGCGCACCAGGATCTCGCAGATCTCCAGCCCCTGCTCGCCGGTGTCGGGCTGCGAGATGAGGAGGTTCTCGACGTCGACCCCCAGCTTGCGCGCATACTCGGTGTCGAGGGCGTGCTCGGCGTCGATGTACGCCGCCACCCCGCCGTTCTTCTGGGCGTTGGCGACGACGTGGAGACAGAGCGTCGTCTTGCCGCTCGACTCGGGACCGAAGACCTCGGTGACCCGCCCCTTGGGGATGCCGCCCACGCCGATGGCCGCGTCGAGGTTGATCGCCCCGGTAGAGATCGCCTCCACCCGGACCCGCGCCGACTCGGCCCCCATCTTCATGATGGACCCCTTCCCGCAGCTCTTCTCGATCTGCGCGATGGCGAGGTTGAGGGCCTTCTTCTTGTCATCCTGCATTGTGGACGTCGCCATGGGGGATGATTCCGGGTTGTGTGGTGGGACTGACAACTGAGTACTGAGTACGGAGTACTGAGTATCTATTGGTGCTGCAGCGGGGCTCAGTGCGCCACCGCTGCCTCCTGACTGCTGTCTGCTGTCTGCTGACCGCTGACCGCTGACCGCTGACCGCTGACCGCTGACCCCTGGTTTCCTGCCCTTCTCCTCGTTCCTCGTTCGTCTTTTCTCGCCCCTCCCCCCCCCCCCGAACAAAATACGAAGATCCCCGATTTCGTCAAGACACCGGCCGCAGCATGAAGGCGTTTTCGACGTGCCGGACCAGGACCCGCTCGCCGCTCACCAGGACCCCGATGACGTCGAAGCGGTAGGCCTCATCGGGGCGCCCGTGGCGGTCGATCCAGACCAGGGCCGAGCGGGTGAGCTCACGCTGTTTGCGCCAGTGGACGGCTTCCACGGGGTCGCCGAAGCCATCGCCGTGGCGGGCTTTGACCTCGACGAAGGCCACCACCCCCTCGCGCTCGACGACGAGGTCGATGTCGCGATGGCCGTTCCGGAAGCGGCGCTGGACAATGCGCCAGCCGTGGCGCCGGAGCCAGCGCTCCGCCACCCGCTCCCCGAGCTCGCCAAAGGCATACGTCTCCGCGGACATGGGGCGAAGGTACGCGGGGCGGGCCGGGGAGCGTCATCTAAAGGTTGCAGGCGACATCACTTCAGCCCACGGTCGGCGATAGCCCTTCACCCCGGTCGTGGCATCCCCTATGGCACTTCGGGCTTCGCGCCCGACATTTGACCGGCGGTTTGTCGGAGCGCGCGCCCACCTCGGGAAAAAGCAGTGTCCATGTTCCTGCTGTCGAAGTGGTACCTGGACTGTGTCTCCGACTCCGGCGCGGCGGTGGCGGTGCA
>JBGPGH010000011.1:0-93079 GCA_041483735.1 Gemmatimonadaceae bacterium
ACGATGATGTACTTCCACGCCGCCTCCAGGCCGTGCCGATGGCCGTGGTAGCCGATGAGGACGGCCGAGGTGATCGTCGTCCCTTCCATCGCGATCCAGAGGACGCCGAGGTTGTCGGCGAGGACCGTCACGACCATCGTCGCGACGAAGGCGTGGACGAGGGCGAAATAGGACCGCAGCAGCTCGGGCTTCATGTTGCCGACCGCCACCGCCTGCTTGAGCCACCCCACCGTGTAGATGGACACGGCCAGCGTGAGGACGGCGACGAGGACGAGAAAGACGAGCCCGAGCGCGTCGATGCGGAGGACGCCGAGCGCGCGCGGACCGCCGGTCATCACCTCACGCGCGAGGACGAGCGTCAACGCGAAGAGCACCGCCGAGCCGCAGACGTCGATGGCCGAGAGGACGCGGCGGTCGCGCGACGTGGCCATGAGCATGGCCGTGACGGTCGGCACGAGCGGAAGCACCCAGAGGAGCGTCTCAGCCACGAGTCATTCCCTGGTCCTCACCCATCAGCCCCGCAACCGATCGAGGTCCGCGATGTCGGCGTCGACCGTCGACCGGACCCGGAGCACCATGATCGCCATGACGAGCACCGCGAGGATGACGTCGAGGATGACGCCGATCTCGATGATCAGGGGCATGCCCTGCGTCACCGCCATGGCCGTGAAGAAGATCCCGTTCTCCGACGCGAAGAGGCCCACCATCTGGGTCAGCGCCGTCTTGCCGGTGGCCATCACCAGCACTCCGAGCAGCGTGAGCGCGATGCCGACCGGGAGCGCGTTGCCTGTGATCGCCTGGTTCACGGGGCCGAGGGTGGCGCTCAGGTGGAACGACACCACCACGATGATCACGGCCAGGGTCAGCGTCGCGGCGATCGGGATTACCGGCTCCACCTCGCGCCGGACGTTCATCCGCTTGACGACCCAGTGCAGCACCGACGGCAGCGCGACGGTCTTGACGGTGAGTGTGATACCGGCGATCACCCAGAGGTCCCGGTTGCCGGTGGCCATGGCGAGGACGGCGCCGGCGATGGCGATGAGGAGCGACTGCGCGGCCACGGCGTAGATGGCCCGGTAGATCTGGCCGGCCGCGAGGATCAGGATCATCGTGAACAGCAGCAGGGCGCCGAGGTCGTCGACGATGGTGTGGACCGTGCCGGCGCTCACAGGATCCTCAGCGCGAGCGCCGTCATGGCGCACACGAAGCCGATGGCGAGATACTGCGGCACGCGGAAGAGCCGGAGCTTGGCGTAGGACGACTCGACGAGCGCGAGGTAGGTCGCGAGCGCGAGGATCTTCGCCGCGAACACGCCGGCGCCCAGGAGCAGTCCCGTGGCGTGCGTCCCGTCCGCGGGCCCCACCGGGAAGAAGAGCGCCGACACGAGGCCGAGGGTCACGATCTGACGGGTGTGCGACGCGAGCACCATGCAGCCGAGCCCGGGCCCGGAGTGCTCGAGCAGCATCCCTTCGTGCAGCATGGTGAGCTCGAGGTGGGTGTCCGGGTTGTCCACGGGGATGCGGCCGGTCTCGGCCGGGAGCAGCACGAGCATGGCGGCAAAGCCGAGGAAGTCCGCCGCGTGCCAGTCGAGAATCCACGACGTCCCGCGCTGCGCCGCGAGGGCGCCGAGCTCGGTCGTACCGGCGGCCACCGCGATCGAGAAGACCACCATCATCAGCACCGGCTCGACCAGCGGCGCGAGCATCATCTCGCGCGAGGCTCCCATGCCTCCGAAGGCGCCGCCGGCGTCGAGCGCGCCGACCGCCGTCAGGAAGCGGGCCAGCGCGAGCAGTCCGAGGAGCAGCACCGCATCGCCTAACGGCAATGCGGGCGACCCGGCCTGGATCACCGGGACGAGGGCGCCCGCGGCCACCGTCGCCGCCAGCACGAGCACCGGGATGGACCGGAAGAACCCCGAGGCCGAGTCCGCCTGGACCGTGCCCTTGCGGAACAGCTTGGTCAGGTCGCGGTACGGCTGCAGGACGCCGGCACCCGCGCGGCACTGGAGGCGTGCCTTGACCTTCTGGATGGTGCCGGTGACGAGCGGCCCGAGCAGCACGAGCAGGCTCATCTCCACGAGCAGGAGCCCGGGCGATCGCCCGCCGGTCATCATTGGACCACCCCGAACAACAGCAGCGCCACGAACAGGGCTCCGAGCACGAAGCCGATGTAGCCGTGAATGCGGCCGGTGCTGCGGGCGCGAATGGCCTGAGCCAGCGCCGAGATGTCACGCTCGGCGCGGTGGTAGATCTGCGTTTCCGCGACGTCCACGACCTCACCGGCATAGTGGACGCGCCTGACGACGTACGGCGTGCCGGCGGTCTCCCGGGTCACCTCGCGACGGGGGCGGTAGAGGGCCGCGAAGACGAGCCGGAGCGGCTTGGCGAAGGCGGTCGCCGTATAGTCGAACCGTGACGTGGGACTCATCCCGCACGTCCACGTGGGCGCGGCGTGCGACCTGGCACCGCCCGCTCCGCGCCGCAGGACCCACGCGATCGCCGTGAGGGCGATGAGGAGCGCGGCTACCATCGTCATCGAGATGGCTGTCGCGTCCGCCCCGGACGCCGTCAGCCCCGTCGACAGCACCAGCGGCCCGCGCGCCGTCACGACGGCGCTCGCGCCGGGACCGTGGAGCAGGCCCGCGGTCGGCGCGTCGAGCAGACGCATCGCATACCCCGGCGCGACGCCGAGGACCACGCACAGCGCGGCGAGCCACGCCATGCCGGCGATCATCGAACGCGGGGCCTCCGTGGCATGCTCGGCGTGAGGGGTACGCGGGCGACCGAGGAACGTGACGCCGAACGCCTTCACGAAGCAGGCGGCGGCGAGCCCTCCCGTGAGTGCCAGCATCGCCGCGGAGAAGACGATGCCGAGACCGGCCGGGCCGTGGAAGCGGCCGGCGCCGCCCAGCAGAGCCTGGAAGGTGAGCCACTCGCTGACAAACCCGTTGAGCGGGGGAAGGGCCGAGATCGCCACGGCCCCGAGCAGGAACAACCCCGCCGTCCACGGCATGCGCCGCGCGAGCCCGCCCAGCTCCTCGATGTTGCGGACGTGCGTGCGGGCGAGGACGCTGCCCGCGCCGAGGAAGAGCAGCCCCTTGAACGCCGCGTGGTTGATGGTGTGGAGCAGCGCCGCCGTGAGCGCCACGGTCGCGAGGACGCCGCCCACGCCCTCGCGGCGCCACAGGATCATCGCCAGGCCCACCCCGATCAGGATGATCCCGATGTTCTCGACGCTGTGGAACGCGAGCAGGCGCTTGAGGTCGTGCTGCTGGAGCGCATAGAGCACCCCCAGCACGGCTGAGGTCGTGCCGACGATGAGCACCGTCCATCCCCACGAGAGCGGGAGCGGATCGGCAGCCGGGGCGAGGAAGTCGAACGCGAAGCGGAGCATCCCGTAGATCGCGACCTTGAGCATGACGCCCGACATGAGCGCCGAGACGTGGCTCGGGGCCGCGGGGTGCGCGCGCGGAAGCCAGACATGGAGCGGGACGACGCCCGCCTTGGTGGCGAACCCCACGAACGCCAGGAAGAACAGCGTCGTCCGGGTCGTGTCGTCGAGGTCACCCGCCGCCGCGCGAAGGGCCGCGAAGTCGAACGCCCCGCCCCGCTCGGTCAGGGCAAGGAACGCGACCAGGAGGAAGGCTGTCCCCCCGTGGGCCATCACCATGTAGAGGAGACCGGCCCGCGCGTCTTCTCCGTCCCGGTCGTCGGAAACGACCAGGACGTAGCTGGCGAGCGTCATGCCTTCCCAGCAGAGCAGGAAAGTCACCGCATCGCCGGCGCAGCAGAGGAACGCCATGCAGCCCAGGAACACGTTCAGCGCGAGCCCCTGCGCCGCCTGACGAGCCCGTCCCGCGTCGGGCGCGTGCGTACGGAGATAGGCCGGCCCGTAGATCGCGGCGGCCACGGCCACGAGGGAGATCACGAGCAGGAAGTAGGCCGACAGCCCGTCCACCGAGAGCGAAAGTCGCGCGAACGGAAAGACCACCGGGAGTGGCTGGGTCAACGTGAGTCCCGGCTCGCCGAGCAGGACGCCGAGCGAGACACCGAGGCCCGCCACCGCTCCCGCCAGCGCGGCCATGTGACCCGCGACCAGCGCGAGTCGGCCCGACCAGCGCGCCAGCAGGCAGGACAGCGCCCCTGCCGCGTAGCAGCCAGCCATCAGGTTCAGGCCGTAGACGAGCACCATCTCGTGGGATCAGCGGACGGACCGGCCAGCACCACGCCAACCTACGTTCCTGACTGCCGCACCGCAACGCGGCGGCTGCTGCGAGCGCCGCGCCAGGTGCGGCTCGACTCGTGAGGCGCACACCGCCCTACCGGCCCAGCAGCGCCTCGGGCGCTCCGGGCAGGGCTCACTCCCGGTCGTACGGATCGTGGCCACCGGCGATCTCGCGGCAGGTGACCTGGTATCTCTTCGCGATCAGCGCGTCACGCCCCCTCCCGTACACCGGACCGGCCGGTCCACGGCGAGCGCGGCACCGGATATGCACCCTGTCGATCGATGGGGCGCTCCCGGCCGGATCCAGGGGCGCCTTGGCAGCGAATCGGTGCGAAATGGCTGGGTACCGTATGCGAAATGGTGCAGCCGCACGGGACAGACTGTGAGACCGATCACTCCTCCACGCGGACTGGCGCTGGTCGCCTGTCTGCTTGTCGCGGCCGGACGGGCCTCGCCGCAGACCGTCGAGGGAACGCGGCTGGGGCTCACCCGGATCGGCGAAGTGATCGAACTGCGCGGCGACCCGCAGTCCAGCGGCAGGAACGCCAGCGGGTGGAGCTTCCTGTCGTTCGGCCGGACGCGCCCTATCACGACCTTCTACTTTGCGGAGGAGGACTCGATCGTCGAGTGGGTCCGCGTCTATCCCGAGCCCGGGCGGACCGTGGCCCGGGTGCGAGAGGTGTTCGGCCGCCCCGACACGGTGAAGTTTGGCGACGACCTGCTGAAGATCGAAGCCTACAAGGGCCGGCTCGTGTGGGTCGTCTACGGCGACGACAACACCGTCGACATGATCGAGTACCACCCGCTCTCCTGGAACACGCTCGGCGCCCGGCGCGGCCTGCGCGCCGACTCGGCGATCAACGTGATGCTGCTGGAGGCGCTCACCAGGTCGGCCTGCCCGCGCGCCCGCTGCCTCACGGTAACTCAGGCGGCCGACAGCGTGACCCGGTGGCGGTGGGCGGAACGCAGCCTGTCAGGTGGCGCCAGCGCGACGGGGCCACGTCGCGTTCCCATCGCGACCCGCCGCGCCGCGGCGCGACTGGACTCGCTCTGCACCGTGTACCAGTGCAGGGAGATCCGGAGGCGATTCCGGGCCTACGAGAACTTTCCGTAACGGCCGCGCGTGGCGGAGGCGTGCCGGCCGGGGGGTCGTCTCCCCTCAGTCCCGATAGGGATAGTCCGGGTCCGCCAGCCGCTCGGCGCGCGCCACCGCTTCCGGGCCGGCGATGTCGGCCACCAGGTGCCGCAGCATCGGGCTCAGGTGGTCGCCGTAGCGCAGCAGGTTGAAGGCGCGCTCGCGCCGGGCGATGAGGAACGCCAGCAGCGACTGGTCGGCCTTCTTCGCGTTGCACGGCCGGCAGGCAAGCACCAGGTTGTCACGCCGGTCGTACGCCGTCTGGCCGCGGCGCGGCGTGACGTGGTCGAGCGTCATCGTCTTCGGGTCGACCTTCTTGTCGCAGTAGGCGCAGACGGGGCCGTGGCGCTCCAGCAGCCAGCGGCGGGTCTCGAGCTGGGCGCCCCGCGTCGTGGGCTGCGACGAGTGAGCCGACGGGCCCGGCGCGTACGCGCCGCCTCCGCCACCTCGTCCGCTGCCTCGGCGCTTCCGACGCTTGCGGGGTGCGGTCAATGGAGACGGACCACACGCGGGCGCGGTGCGGTGCGAATAGCGGGTCGGTGCGGATCGGCGGGTTTCATCCGTGCGTCAAGTGTATCGGACCGAGGCGCCGGCGACAACCCGGGCCTCGGGGGCGGGGTCGCTGCGGGCTTCGATGGGCTCGAGCCCACGCCGCTGGCTTGGTGCCCGCCGCCGCCGGCGCGGTGCGCCACGCCCGCCCTTACGGCGGGGGATACGGATGCATCGGAAGAGACGGACTGATCCCTGGGAGCGGACGGACCAGCGCCCCCCGTCCGGGGTCGGCCAACTCAGCCTCACTCCTGGAAACCCAGGCGATTGCTTGCTGTGCGATTCGCGGCAGTTGCAGCCTCCGTGGAAATCAGGGCAGTTGCTCCGCGCAATCCGCGTTGTTGCAGTCTCCGCGGACATCCATGTCGTTTCCGCGGAATCCGCGCCCCCCGCCTTGAGACTCGGCGCTGCCACCATGCCGGCCGGAGAACACCACACCATCAGCTCGCCGGCAGCCTCCCGATCAGATCCTTCGCCGCGAACGGTCCGCGCTCCCCGATCAGCGCCCGAGCCGCGTCGACCTGGCCCCAGGTGTTCCAGAGCAGGACGCCGCGGACTTTGCCGTCAGGCACGTAGTAGACGACGCCCTCGCGGAACGGCTCCTTCCAGTCGGCGACCATCGCCACGCGCGGATCCATCTCGCCCACGGCCTCGTAGCCGATCTCGAAGAGGTCGGAGTAGAAGAAGGGGAGGTGCGAGAAGGGGGCGGTGTCGCCGGCCATCGCGCGGCCGGCGGCGCGTCCCATGGAGTTCGCGTTGTCCTCGTGCTCGACGCGGATGCGGGTGCCCAGCGCCGGGGCGGTGAAGCGGGCGACATCACCGGCGGCGAAGATCTCCGGACGCGATGTCCGGAGCCGGTCGTCGACCTCGATCCCATCGTCCACCGTGAGGCCGGCCGCTTTCGCGAGATCCACGTTAGGGATGATGCCGAGCCCGGCGACCACCGCGTCGACCGTGAGCGTGAGTCCGCTCTTCGTTTCGACGGTGGCCCGGGAGCCGGACCACGTGATCCCGGTGACGCTCTCGCCGGCGCGCACGACGACGCCCTTCTCCCGGTAGTAGCCGGCCAGGAAGCGCGCGAGGTCGGCGGGGAAGAGGCGCGAGCCGATGCCGTCCTCGGGGAAAAGCATCGTCACCGCGCACCCCTGCGTGGCCAGCGCCGCGGCGATCTCCGAGCCGATGAACCCGCCGCCGATCACCGCGAATGTGCGATGCTGGCCGGCCAGCTCGCGGAGCCGGTGGTAGTCCCGCAGCGTGCGGAAGTAGATCACCTGGTCACCGCCGAACGGCAGGCGCCGCGGCGTGCCGCCGGTGGCGAAGAGCAGCTTGTCGTAGGTGTAGGTGGTGCCGCGGTCGTCGACGACCTTCCGGGCGGCGGGATCGAGCGTGGTCGCGCGCCGGCCCAGGTGGAGGTCGACGCCCGCCTCACTCGTCTTGCGCCAGATGCTGTCGAGAGCCTCGCCCTTCCAGAGCGCCTTGGAGAGCGGCGGACGCGCGTACGGCGGGTCCGGCTCGTCGCCGATCAGGCCGATCGCGGCCGACGGATCGAGCTCGCGGATCCCGCGCACGGCGGCGTCGGCGGTCATGCCGGCGCCGATGATCAGATAGGGAAAGTGTGGCATCGTCAGGCAATACCTCTCGTCGCTGGAATCATCGGCCGTCGGTGAGATGCGCGCCAATGCCGGGTCCTTCGGCGGCGGGCGCGGATTCCGCCGTCTTCCACCCGTGCCCCCTGCCGTATCGGCGGCAATCCGCACCCGATCCGTGGGATCATGTGTCCGCACGGGGCCCGCCTCCACGCACCCGCGCCAGAAACAGGTTCTGCAGGCGTTCGTCCGCGAGAGTCCCCCGGACGGCCATCGTGGTCGTCGTCACCCCGGGGCGAGACACGCCACGCATCTCCATGCAGAGATGTCGACCCGAAAGCGACACGATCACGCCGGCCGGCGCCAGCCGCTCGTCGAGCAGCGATGCAACCTGCTCGGTGAGCCGCTCCTGGAGCTGCGGTCGCCGGGCGTAGTAGTCGACGACCCGCGCCAGCTTCGACAGGCCGACCAGCCGGTCGCCGGGCACGTAGCCGACATGCGCCGTGCCGAAGAAGGGCAGGAAGTGATGCGCGCAGATCGAATAGAAGGGGATGTCGGTGACCGAGACGATCCCGGCATGTCCCTCCGTGTTCGGAAAGGTACTCAACACCGGCTCGGCGCCGGGGCGGAGCCCGCCCAGCATCTCTCGATAGGCACGGGCCACGCGCCGGTCGGTGCCACTGAGGTCGGGGTCGGCCAGGTCGAGTCCCAGCGACTCGAGGAATCCCCGAAAGGCGGCGGCGACGCCGGCCAGGCGATCGTCCCCGTCCGGCGCGTGATGCGTGGGGGCGTGCGCCGGACGGAGGACGTGGCCGGCGGGGCGCAGCTCGAGGGCCGCGCCCGACCGCCGAGGAGCCGGAGTCATCGGCTGAAGCGCGCGGGGAACTGCCTGACGATGCCGCCGGATAGGACGTCGGCCATTTCGAGGATGTGCTGATGGACGGTGTCGTACGCGGCGATGTCGGCCGCCCAGTCGCCGGCGAGGCGGGCCTGCGCTTCCCTGAGCGTCAGGTCGAGGTGGTGATGCATCGCCGAGCGGAGCGTCGCCTGCGGCCACTGCTTCGGGTTGGCGCCGCTCAGGAAGTCCGCGATCTCATCGGAGTTGGCGTACCAGCGGGTGGACGCGTCCTGGACCGCGGCGGTGTTGCCGGCCTTGGCGGCCGTCACCAGTTCGGCGGCGACGAGGATGTGCTGGCGGAGGAGCGCGGTGAGGCGCTCGCCGGCCGCGTCGCCATAGAAGGGCTTGATCGCGTTGCCGATGTCGACCTGGTTCTGGAGCAGCCGCTGAGCGGCCGGTTGGGCGTCGGGGAGTCCGGCGGCGGCGCTGACGATGTAGAGGCGGGTCCAGGTGACGTGGTCTTCCCAGAGCTTGCGCATGGCGTCGTGGAAGGCGGCGCGACTGGTGGCCTGGGGCGGGGCGGTGAGGGTGGTGGCGGCGACGACGAGGGCGGTGAAGAGGCTGGTCATGACGGAGCTCCGGCTGGGGACAGTCTAAAAGCGATACTGGCTATTATAGTGTCCGGGCTCCGGCGGCGTCAAGGCTTTTAAATAGCGGGTTAATGTTTTAGATTCGAGCCCATGGAACCCGGAGAGCTGGAACGGCAGATCGCGGGACTGGCGGCGCTCGAGGAACCGGTGCGCCGGTCGCTCTACTTCTATGTGGTGGACCGGCGGCGCGAGGTGAGCCGGGACGAGGCGGCGCGGGCGGTGAAGGTCTCCCGCGCCCTCGCCGGATTTCATCTCGACCGGCTGGCCGCGGAAGGACTCCTCGAGACGAGCTTCCGGCGCCTGTCGGGGAAGACCGGCCCCGGAGCCGGGCGCCCGTCGAAACTCTACCGCCGGTCGGCGCGCCAGCTCGACGTCACCCTGCCGAGGCGGAGCTACGAGCTCGCGGCGCGGATCTTCGCCGCGGCGATCGACGCCAGCGATGCCCGCCCGACCCGCACGGCGCTCACGAGGATGGCGCACACGATCGGCGAGGGGATCGGCGCCGAGGCCCGGGCGCGGGCCGGCGGGCGGGCGGGGAAGAAGAGGCTGCTGTCCGGGACCGTCGCGGCCCTGGCCGCCAACGGCTACGAACCGGAGCAGTCGTCAGGCGAGATCCGGCTGCGCAACTGCCCCTTCCACGCCCTGGCAAGCGAACACCGGGAGCTGGTCTGCGGGATGAACCTCTCCCTCGTCGAGGGGGTGGTGGACGGACTCGAGGTGAAGGGCGCGAAGCCGGTGCTCGATCCGAAGCCCGGGATGTGCTGTGTGGTGCTCAAGCTGGGAGCGCGCCAGGCGGGCTGAGCGTGGTGCCGGGCTCCCGCATCCCGGCGGAGGGATCAGTGCGCATGGCTACTCGCGGGACGCCGCCGGCTTCTACGGCGGGGGGCACGGATTTCACGGATGATCGTGGATTGCTCATGGGTCGCGTCGGATCCGTCGGCCAGCGTCCGCTCAGGTGCGGAAAGACGTCTTCGTTTCTTTGTTTATCCTGACGCGTGCCCTGGCACCGCGGCTCAGCGCAGCCCGTACACCAGGATCCGGCTCTTCTCCGCGCCCCCCGGCCAGACCGGTGACTTCATGCCTGACGCGACGCCCAGGAGCTGGCGGCCGCCGGCGCGATAGGTGACGATCCCGCCGCCGGTCGACTGGCCGGTGTTGGTCTCCCACAGCACGCGCCCACTGGTCGCGTCGAACGCGTAGAGTTCGCCCCCCATGTCGGCGGCGAAGACGATCCCGCCCGCGGTCGGCGTGACACCGGCCAGCATCGGCCTCGGCGCACGGTACCTCCACCTCGCCAGGCCATTCTCGGCGTCGAACGCGGTGAGCCACCCCTTGGCGAGCGACACGGTGTCGAACTTGATCCCCGTGTCCTTGACCGACCCGAACCAGGCGGTGCCGGTCGCGGGGAACTCGACCGTGTCGCGCTTGAGCTGCACGGCGACGCACCAGTCCACCGCGCCGACGAAGAGCGTGTTCACCTGCGGGCTGTACGACGCGCTGTTCCACTCCGAGCCGCCCAGGAAGCCCGGACAGAAGCGCACCAGGCTGTCGCGCGAGAGCGGTACGTCGACGTTCTCGCGGGTCGTGGTCGGGCTCTGCGAGAGGAGGGGCAGGGCGGCGGCCAGGTCGCCGGCGGTGGTCGGCGCGCGCGTCGTCAGGCGCGAGCGGTCGAGGAGCGAGAGCAGCCCCTCCTTGTTCGCCGACGCGACGATCGACCGGCCCGACCGGGTGGTGACCAGCGTGGGCGGGCTGTCCACGTCCCAGTCGTGGTTGTCGTGCCTCACGAGCTGGTTGTAGCCCAGCATCCCGCCGGTGGCTGCGTCGAGGGCGATGACCGAGTTGGTGTAGAGATTGTCGCCGGTGCGGAGCTGGCTGTCGAAGTCGGGCGCCGGGTTGCCGGACGCGACGTACAGGACGCCGTACGCGGTGTCGAGCGTGAACGAGGTCCAGAACGCGCCGCCGGACACTGGGATCCGGGTGTTGGTCCAGCTCGCCCGCGCCGGTCCGGCGGCCGGCACGACGTCGAACTTCCAGACGACGTGTCCGTCGCCGGCGTCGAGCGCGTAGACGTGGCCGGTGACGCCGGCCAGGTCACCGCCGGCGTTGCCGATGTAGACGAGCCCGTTCGCCGCGACCGGCGCCATCGGGATCGAGACGCCCGGCCCCTTCTCGTCGATCACGTGGTCCCAGATCTGGTGGCCATCGGCGGGGTCGAGAGCGATCACGTGGGCGTCGGAGGTGCCGCGAAAGAGCCGCCCGGTCAGCCACGCGAAGCCGCGATTCACCGCCAGCGCACCCGGCGTGTCGCTGTGCCTGACACGCTTCCACCTCTCGGCGCAGGTGGCCGCGTCGATGGCGTAGGAGATGGTGTCGGTGGTGAAGTACATCGTCCCGCCCACCACCAGCGGCCCGGTCTGGAGGGAGGTCACCTCGGGGAGCATGTAGGTGCAGAGCTGCTTCAGCCGCGCGACGTTGCCGCGATGGAGCTCGGCCAGCGGAGAAAAGCGGTCGCCGGCGAGAGTTCGATTGTAGCTGGGCCAATCATTGGCGTCCGATGGCCGGTGCGCGGCAGTGCGTGCCGGTGGTGCCTGTGGGTGGAGGGCGGGCACGCCGAGCACGGCGACGGCGAGGATGACGGTGAGTCTCATCAATCTGCTGGGCATCATCGGCTTCTGTCTCCTCTGGCCATCGTGGTCGTTCGGCCGGCATCGAGCCGAGGCCGGGTTCTACGGCGGGGGGAACGGATGCACCGGAAGAGACGGATGCATCGGATTGCAGCGTGATGCGGAGCCTCAATCCAGGTTCGTCAACGTTGGAGCGATGGAGCTGTTTGCGCGTCCGGTCCTCCCGCCATACAATGCACCGGGTATCTCCTCGCCTCAAGCACGGGCTCCTCCACGGATACCACTGGGTCACTGGTGAGCACGCCCCCTTCGACCGACATCGTCGTCAGGCATGACGCCGCGGAGCAGCGGTTCACCGCGGAAGTGAACGGGCTTCCGTCCCTGCTCCAGTACCGGTCGGCTCCGGGGAAGATCATCTTCGTGCACACCGAGGTCTCACCGGCCCTTCAGGGGCACGGCGTGGGTGACGCGCTGGCGCACGCCGGCCTCGAGTTCGCGCGGGCGGAAGGCCTCGCGGTGGTCCCGCTCTGTCCGTTCGTGGCGGCGTACATCCGCCGTCATCCGGAATACCAGTCGCTGGTCCACCTCCGGTGAGCGCCGACAGCGGTTCCGGTGGTGCGGAGGCGCGTGGCGGGAAGCGCGTGCAGGAATACCGGAGCGATGCGATCACGGTCCGCTTCGACCCGACGCTCTGCATCCACTCGGGGCGCTGCGTGCAGGGGCTGGGCGCGGTGTTCGACGTGAGGCGCCGGCCCTGGGTGGATGTCAATGGCGCGATGCCTGACGAGATCGCCGAGCAGGTGCGGCGGTGCCCGTCTGGGGCACTGTCGTTTGATCTCCGGGAGGGGGAGCAACGCACTCCAGGAGGTGAACCCCGTTAGGGCTCCTCGCACGCTCGGCACCATCCGGAAACGAGATCCGGCTCTGGTCATGCGACACCGCTCCGGTCGCGGAGCCTATTGGCTCAGTCCAATCTGACGCATGAAGTCCTGGTTGTCCCAGAACAGCCACTCGTGATCCATGGTGTCGCCGCTCCAGTGGCCGATGGTGGCCATGGTGATCCGGAATGCCTTCCCGGTCGGCGGAATCGCCCCCCCGTTCGCCGTCGGCATTGGCCGGGAGAACGTCCCGGTCATGACTCCGGTCACGGCCGTGTAGTCGCCCTGACAGATCCTGATGGGGTGGACCGCGATAGTGATGTTGGGCGCGTAGACGAACATCGCGCTCAGGTCGGCGATGTGCCGCGTGATGCCGTTCGTCTCATGGCCGTCGGGCCACGTCACGATGATGTTGTCGGCGTGGCTCTCCGAGAGCCGGTTCCACACCTGGTGGCTGAACACCTGAAAGTCGAGCGTGTCGAAGGTCTGTAGCCGCTGGGGGCAGCGGTCGGCCTGCCTGGGCACCGCGGGCGACGCCCGTTTGAGCGAGCCTGTCGTCACGACGGTCGTGAGCATGAGGCCGAGTGCCACCGCCGCGGCAGTCATCGTACGGCGCTTCATTGTTGCCTCCAGTCAATGGGGTTGCCACCCGCCGATCACGGCCGGTGCTGGTCAGAGATAGGCTGATCGTATCCATTGGCAAGTGGGTACCCACGGGTAACCATTCCACCGGCGGCGCAACAGGGGTACATTTCGCGTCGTGAAATGGGACGTGTTCAGCCGGACTTGCCCTTCTCGGCGGCTTCTCGATCGCGCGATGCGATGACCGTGCGACCCACCGGGGACGGCATGCGCCCAGACTCGCCATGGTCTCCGGCACCCGATCGTTCCGCTTCGGCCCCGTCGCGCGAACCGGTTCGGTTTCTGGCGTTCTCGGCGTCGCTGCGGGCGGATTCGCTCAACACCCGGCTGGCACGCCTCGCGGTCCGGGTGATTGAGGAACACGGTGGCACCGTCGATTTCGCGACGATGGCGGAGTTCGACGGTCCCTCCTACAACCAGGACGCCCAGACGCAGAGCGGACTGCCGCCGGGACCGGCCGAGCTCTGCCGTCGCCTCGAGGCCAGCGACGCCTTCGTGATCGCCTCGCCGGAGTACAACGTTTCCATGCCGGGAGTGCTGAAGAACGCGATCGACTGGGCGTCGCGACACCGGCCCCAGCCGTTCAACGGACGCCATGCGCTGCTGCTCTCGGCATCACCGTCCATGGTCGGCGGCAACCGCGGCGTGTGGGCTCTTCGCGTCCCGCTCGAACACCTCGGCGCGCGCGTGTACCCGGACATGTTCTCGCTCGCCCAGGCGCACCAGGCATTCGACGCGGCCGGCCGGATCGCCAACGCGGACCTCGCCGGGCGGTTCGAGAGCACGATCGTCGCGTTCATGGATCTCGTCGAGGCCGCCAAACACTACCCGTGCGCCAAGAAGGCCTGGGTCGAATTCCTGGGAGAGCACCCCAATCCGCTGATCGACCGGGTCGAGTAGGCAGCCCTCGTGATGCAATCACGGGGATGTCGTCAGGTACCTACGGCTCGGCGCGCGGGTCCGGCTTCACGGCAAACGCCTGCGTCAGGCTCTTCCCGCCCACGGTCAGCTTCGCGGTGAACGTGCCCGCGACCGGGGCGGTGGCGCCCGCTCGCCGCCCGTCGCCAAATCCGCCCCCCCCGCCTCCGCCGGCCTCGAAGTTCCACACCACCCGGTGCATGCCGGCGGCGGCCGAGAAGGGCCCGGGCTCGGTGCGCCAGAGGGCTGAGGTGTTAGGGATGCCGCCGGCGCGGCCGCGACGGCCGGCGCCGGCCGGCTGTGGTGGGGCGGGTTCGGTGGTGAACGTGTGCACCGTGGCGCCGGCGGCGTCGAGGATCTCGAGGGTCACCGGGCCGGCGGCCGGGCTCTTCAGCCAGTAGTCGAGGTACGCACCGTCGGGCGGGTTCGGCGCCTGGGGCTCGTCCTTCTGGAGCGGTGTGCCATTGTCGTCGCCCTGGACGATGTTGATGGCGTCGGCGGGCTTGAACAGCCAGGCGTCGGCGGCGAGCACGGTGTCGGTCAGCTGGCGCAGCGGACTGATGTCGTCGATCACCCAGAAGCCGCGCCCGTGGGTGGCCACGATCAGGTCGTTCCCGTAGACCTCGACGTCACGCATCGACGTGACCGGCAGGTTGAGCTGGAGCGACTGCCAGCTGTCGCCGTCGTCGAGCGAGATCCAGACGCCGCGCTCGGTGCCGGCGAAGAGCATCCCCTGCCTGACGGGATCCTCCTTCACCACGTGCACGTACACGCCGCGTGGCAGGCCGGTGGTGATCGCCTGCCAGCTCCGGCCCCGGTCGCGGGTGCGGTAGATGTACGGGTCGAAGTCCTGGAGCTGGTGGCGGTCGAGGCTGGCGTACGCCGAGTCGAGGTCGAAGTGAGACGCTTCGATCATCGTCACTCGGCTCCACGGCGTCATCGCCGCCGGAGTCACGTCCTGCCAGGTCCTGCCGTCGTTGCCGGTGACGTGGATGGCGCCGTCGTCGGTGCCCACCCAGACCATCGGGACGAGCAGCGGCGACGGGGCGACGGTGTAGATCACGCCGCGCCTGCCGTTGCGGTCGACGGCGGCGGCAGCGGTGGCGTCGAGGTTAGGCGGGATGCCGGGATCGGGCCGGGTGAGGTCGGGGCTGATCTGCGTCCACGACTTCGCGCCGTCGGTGGTCTTGAAGAGGTACTGGTTCGCGTAGTAGAGCGCCCGCGGGTCGGCGCGCGAGAAGACGAGCGGCTGGGTCCAGTCGGCGCGTCCCTGTTCCGGGCCGCGCGGCGCCGGCCCCGTCGGGCGCGGGGTGTTGGACTCGAGGTCGAAGCGGCTGCCGGTGCCGCCGAAAATGATGCCCGGGTGCAGCGGGTCGCCGGCCGTGAAGCCGCTCTCGTCGCCCGCGCCGATCGGCTCCCAGTCGCGTTCCGAGATCTCGCCGAACTTGCCGCGCGACCGCACCGCCACCGCGCCGCTGTCCTGCTGCGCGCCGGTCACCCAGTACGGGAAGCGGTAGTCGACCGACAGGTGGTAGATCTGGGCGGTGGGTTGGTTGAGCCACGAGCTCCAGGTCACCTGCCGCGGGTCGTCGGTTCTCGCGTTATGCGTGATGATCGCGCCCTGGTCGGATGCCGAGATCAGCGTGTCGGGATCGTCAGGCGAGACCCAGACCTGGTGGTAGTCATCGCCGCCGGGTGAGCCGCGGAGGGCGACCCACGTCTTGCCGCCGTCCTTCGACCGGCTGATCGAGACGTTGGGGACGTACACAATGTCATGATTCCCGGGATCGACCGCGATCTTCTCGAAGTACCAGCCTCGTCCCCAGAGCGCGGGGTCGTTCGACAGGCGGGTCCAGCTCGCGCCGCCGTCGTCGGAGCGAAAGAACCCGCCTTGGCCCGGAGGCGGCGCTGCCTGACGAGTCGTGGCGCCCGCGGGGGCAGCCGCCGGCGCCGCCGGATTCGTTGGCGCAGGGGCCGCGGCCGGCGTGGCTCCGGCTGCCCCGACCTCGGGCACCAGGCAGTCGACCACCGCGTAGACGCGCGACGGACGGCTCGGGGCGACGGCGATCCCGCACCGCCCGATGCCTTCCCTGGGCAAGCCAGTCGTGAGGCGCGTCCAGCTGTCGCCGCCGTCGGTGGACTTCCAGATCCCGCCCCCCGGCCCGTTGGTGGGCGCGTAGGTGAACCAGGGTGGCCGCCGGGTATTCCAGAGGCAGGCGAACACCGTCCGTGAATTGGTGGGGTCGATCACGACGTCGACCGCGCCGACGTTGTCGTCCTTGAAGAGGACCTTCTTCCACGTCTTCCCGCCGTCCTTCGAGCGGAAGACGCCGCGGTCGGGGTTGGCCGCGTAGAGATGGCCGATCGCGGCGACGAATACCACGTTCGGATCGTGCGGGTCGATGGCGATCTTGCCGATGTGCTGCGTGTCGTCGAGGCCGAGGTGCGTCCACGTCCGGCCGGCGTCGGTCGACTTGTAGACGCCGTTTCCGTAGCCCACCGAGTCGCGGAGGGTCGACTCGCCGCTGCCGACATAGACGACGTCAGGCGCCGAGGGGGCGACCGCGATCGCGCCGATACTGGCGACGGGTTGCGAATCGAAGACCGGGAACCAGACCCGTCCGGCGTCGATCGACTTCCAGACGCCGCCGTTCACCGCGCCGAAGTAGAACTCGTGAGGCCGGCCTTTCACCCCGGTGGCGGCCGCGACCCGCCCGCCGCGGAATGGGCCGAGCATCCGCCATGTGACGGACAGTTGTGAGGCATCGATCGGCGCGTGGAGCGCCTCGGACGGGTGTGTCGTTGGGGCAGCGGCGTCGGGCGGCGCCAGGAGCGCGCGGCCGAGCATAGGGCTCACCGAGAGAGCCGCGCCAACCTGTGTCGTGCGGACGAGAAAGTCGCGGCGGGAGACGGGGGAGACTGGTTTGTCGGGCACGGGAGTCTGAGCCGGGGTCGGGGGGGGACGGATCATGCGGGCTCGGCGGGCACCGAGGCCACGCCGGCTACTACGGCGGGGGAAACGGACGCTTCGGACTTGACGGATGACTAAGTACGAACTACCCAAGAACAAACAACCAAGAAAAACAAGATAGGATTGTCGCAAAAGTCGCTTGGCGGACGCGGGCCAGCCAGGAAAGCACGAAAACCATCAAGCCAGGTAAGCACGAAACCATCACTGGAACAGATCAGTCCGTCTCTTCCGACGCATCCGTTTCCCACGCCGTTAGACTGTCCGGCGGCCGCACGAAGCCGGCAAACCCGGCTCAAAACAATCCGACCTTCCCCTTCACCGATGCGATCAGCTTGCCCGGGTCATACCCGACACCCTGCTTGAAGACCACCTCGACGTTCCGAATGTCTTCGATCCGCGTCGATGGATCTCCGGCGATCACCACCAGGTCCGCCTGCTTCCCCACCGCGATCGACCCGACCTTCGCGGCGCGCCCGAGGTACGTCGCGCCGTTGAGCGTCGCCACTCTGATGGCCTCGAGCGGCGTGAGGCCGCTCTCCACCAGCAGCTCCACCGCCCGCTGATCCGAGTAGCCGGGGATCACCCCGCCACCGCCCGTCGGGTCGGTGCCGACGAGCAGCAGCCCGCCGGCGCGCGAGAACGTGACCTCGAGTGCGCGGGCCTTCGCGAATACCGGCCCCATTGTCGACTGGGTGTTACGCTGGGTGGCCGCGAACCGCTGCGTGAACTGGTCGCGCAGCTCCGGGACGAGGACGTCGAGGCCCGGCGGCAGGGGCCGCCCCGGGACGAAGGTCTCGAAGATGGTGAGGGTGCTGGTCAGCGCGACTTTCCGCCGCACCAGCTCGTCGATCAGCGACCGCACCTCCGGGCCGGACGGAGCGACGGCCGCCAGCGCCGCCAGTCCCTGCGTCTGCCCGGGGCACTCGTCAGGCTTCTTGTCGGCCACGAAATCGGTGGCCGCGAAGAACCCGTGCTCCAGGTCGTCGATGCCGAGCTGGGCTGCTTCACGATAGGTCACCGAGCAGAGGTGGCCCGTCACCTTGAGCCGCCGCCGGTGGGCCTCCTCGACCGCCGCCCCCAGCTCGGCCCTGGTGATGTGCATGTACGCCTTGAACGACGTCGCTCCCTGGTCGGCC
Source organism: Gemmatimonadaceae bacterium (assembly GCA_041483735.1). Lineage (GTDB taxonomy): Bacteria > Gemmatimonadota > Gemmatimonadetes > Gemmatimonadales > Gemmatimonadaceae > JBGPGH01. Next base: position 18,152 of record JBGPGH010000011.1, read on the forward strand.
CAGAAGTTCACCTGGCGGCGCGCGTCGGCCGCATCAGTCAGCGTGTGTACCTGCGGCAGCGGGAGACCCGGCCCCTCGAGGTACGGCGCGGTGGCGTCGAGCCACGGACCGGGCTTCTGCCCCGCGTCGATCGCGCGCTTCATGTTCAGCTCGCCGAAGCCGTTCATGTTGCCGCCGGTCCGCATCGACGTCACCCCGCCGGCGAGATACAGCCGCGTGAAGCTCTCGGCCAGGTACGCGTAGACGCCGGGCCCGGTGGGGTAGAAGAGGTGCTCGTGGACTTCCACGAGCCCGGGGATCACCGACTTTCCGGTGAGGTCGAGCACCAGCGCGCCGTCCGGGACCGTGACCGAGGCCGCGTCGCCGACCGCGGCGATGTTCCCGTAGCGGATCACCAGCGTCTGGTTCTCCCGGGCCGGGGCGCCGGTCCCGTCGATCACCCGCACGTGAGTGAGCGCGACGACCGTGGTGTCGGTGCGGACGTACGCCTTGACGGCGTCGGTGAGCACCGGACGCTGGGCGGTGGCGACTGCCGGAGCGGCGGCGAGGACGGTGGCGAGCAGGACGCGCGCGGTGGACGCGGCAACGGCGGAGTGATTCATCGGTCGACAGGCCCTCAGTCTGGCAAGAGTGGAACGGCCAACCTACGCACTGGCGCTGCGGGTGACAATCACTCGCCGGACCGGAGGCGCGGCGGGCGCGCCCTCCGGACCGCGCGGCGAGCCGCACGCCCCCTGAAACCACTCCCGGTCCCGGTCGTACAGGACGCAGTTTCCTCCACCCTCCCGGACCCCACGCCATGCGACCTGTCCGTCAGTTCACCTCCGCCGCTTTCCTGCTCGCCCTCATCCCGCTCCGTGTATCAGCCCAACGGTCGGAGGAACGCCGCAGCGTCGACCTCACCATCAACGGCGTGGGCTTGAGCATCGGCGACTCGCGCCAGGTGAAGGGACTGCGCCTCAACTTCCGCGACAGCCGGCTGCGCCGCGTCGACGGGATCAACGCGACGATCTGGGAGCCGTACCGGCGGGGCGGCGGGATCGTGAAGGGGATGGCGTTAGGTCTGCCGGTCACCGGCGCGCGGAGTATCGACGGCATCGCGACCGGCATCATCGGCGCGGGGGCCGAGGAGCGCATCCGGGGGCTCGGCGTCGCCCCGGTGGGGCTCGGCGCCGGCGGCGGACTCTCCGGAATCATGGTCGGCGGGATCGGCGTGGGGGCGGGCGGCGACCTGTGGGGGATCGGTGGCGGGGGCATCGGCGTCGGCTCCGGGGGGAAGGTGCGCGGCGCCTGGGTCGGCGGGATCGGCGTCGGGGCCGGCGAAGGTCTGGAGGGGCTCGCGATCGGCGGGATCGGGGTGGGGGCGGGCGGGCCGGTGCGCGGTGTGATGATTGGCGGGATCGGCGTCGGCGCCGGCGAGGACTTTCGGGGACTGGGGATCGGCGGTATCGGGGTCGGGGCGGGCGGCCGGGCGACCGGGATCCTGATCGGCGGCGTCGGCGTGGGGGCGGGCGGCGACTTCACGGGACTGGGGTTCGGTGGAATCGGGGTCGGGGTCGGCGGACGCGCGACAGGTATCATGATCGGCGCGGTGGGGGTCGGCGCCGGCGAGCTGATGCGCGGCCTCGCCCTCGGTGGTGGCGGCGTCGGGGCGGCGCGCATCGAGGGGATCGCGTTCGGCGGCTTCGGCGTGGGCGCGCGGGACATGGACGGACTGATGATTGCGGGCGCGTGGACGCGGCTGGAGAAGGGCGAGCTGACGGGCGTGTCGATCGCTCCCTTCAACCAGCTCAAGGGACACCAGCACGGTCTGGCGATCGGGCTGCTGAACTACGCGTGGTCGCTGAACGGGGTGCAGATCGGGGTGCTGAACATCGTGCGCGACAATCCATCCGGGCGGAGGGTGCTCCCGATCGTCAATTGGGGGTCGGAGCGCTGAGCCGGGCCTGAGGCCGCGGAGCCGGGCCCAAGGCCGCTGAGCCGGGTCCAGGGCCGCTGAGCCGGGCCCAAGGTAAGCTCTTACTGCCTGAACACGGATTGCGCGGAAAAGCGCGGATAGTCACGGGCGCCCGCACAGAACAGTTTAACCAATCTGTTTCTTTGTTTTTCTGTCCTGTGCGGGCCGCTGAGCCGTACGCACCACTGAAAGAATCCGCGGAGATCAGCGCATTCCCGCGAAATCCGCGCTCCCAGCAGTGAGTCCTGGCGCTGGCGCGAAAGCCAGCGCCGCGGTCGGATCCCGGCCTAGAGCTTCTTCGCCTCCCCGGGCTTCATGACCATCAGCCGCCCGTCCCCCGCGAACGCCGAGCGCACCTGGTTCTCGGTGGCCAGCCCGGGGAAGGTCGCGTAGTGCATCGGGATGATGACCGTCGGGCGGAAGTACTTCCGGATCGCCAGCGCCGCGGTCTCCGGATCCTGGGTGTACGGCCCGCCGCCGACGCCGAGCAGGATGATGTCGGGGTGGTAGATCTCCTGGATGAGCGCCATGTCGCCGAAGATCCAGGTGTCGCCGGTGTGGTAGAGCGTGCGGCCGTCCGCGAACTGGAGGATGAAGCCGGTGGGGCGGCCGCCCGGCTCGCTCCCGTGCATCGCCGGCACGAGGCTGATCTTCACGTCGCCGATGGTGAACGCGCCGCCGACGTTGCCACCTAACGTCTGCGCCGCCGGCAGGCCCAGCGTGCCCACCCAGTCGTAGGCGCCGATCACCGGGGCGCCGCTCGCCACGGCGATCGCCTTGGCGTCGGCGGCGTGGTCACCGTGGGAGTGCGAGACGAGGATCGCGGCCGGTTTGGTGGCTCCGTTGTAGCGCGACAGGGCCTTCAGCGAGTCGGGTGTCGACGGATTCCCGGTGAGGAAGGGGTCGATCAGGATCCGCGTCCCGCCTGACGAGACGATTTCGAAGGCGGCGTGGCCGAGCCACTGGACGGAGATCGGCTTGGTGGGACCGGCGCGGGTGACTTCCTGGGCGGCGAGCGGGGAGGCGAGCGTGGCGGCGGCGGCGAGCACGGCGCCGGGGAGGACGAGATGTCTGATCATGTGGCGACTCACTGGTAAGAGGTCGAGCCCGGAAATTGTCGCGCGAACCGGACGCGCGCAAAGGGGGGGCGCCGCGATCGTGTACCCAGGGAGCGCGCATTTGCTCCGCGGCGCGGCGCCGATTAGTCTCCGATGGCAGGGCCAGGGCCAGACTCAGGGTCAGTGAGACTCAGTGGTCCGACTCGGGCCCTGACCCTGACCCTGACCCCGACCCTGGCCCTGTCCCATGTCCATCCGCCCCGTCAAGCGCATCATCGAATCTGTCCCCACCATGGAAGGCGCGGGCGTGAAGCTCCGCCGCGCCTTCGGATTCGGGAACACCACCGACTTCGACCCGTTCCTCCTCTTCGACGACTTCCGGAACGAGCGCCCCGCCGACTACATGGCCGGCTTCCCGTGGCACCCACACCGCGGGATCGAGACGATCACCTACGTCCTGGCCGGCACGGTCAACCATAACGACAGCATGGGCAATGCCGGCGCGCTCGGCGCGGGCGACGTCCAGTGGATGACCGCCGGGAGCGGGATCCTGCACCAGGAGATGCCGAAGGGCGACCCGCGCGGCCGGATGCACGGCTTCCAGCTCTGGGCGAACCTGCCGTCGTCGCTGAAGATGACCGACCCGCGCTACCAGGACGTGTCGGCGAAGGACATCCCCGAGGTGACCGACGACGACGGGACGAAGGTGCGGGTGATCTGCGGCAGCTTCTGGGGGAAGCGGGGGCCGGTCGACGGGATCGCCGCCGACCCGCGCTATCTCGACGTCTCGGTCCCGCCCGGCAAGCGGAAGCGACTCCAGGTCGAGCTCAACAACCACGCCTTCGCGTACGTCTTCGAGGGGAGCGGGACGTTCCGGGATGCGTCGTCTCCGACAGGTGTGTTGACCGAAGAGGCCGGCGCCGAGGCGGTGCTGGTGCGGGAGACGACCGGCAATCGGTCGCTGGTGCTCTTCGACAAGGGGGATGAGGTGGTGGTGCAGGCGGGCGACGAGGGGATCCGCTTCCTGCTGGTGTCGGGGAAGCCGATCGAGGAGCCGGTGGCGTGGTACGGGCCGATCGTGATGAACACGCAGGAGGAGCTGCGGCGGGCGATGGCGGATCTGAACGACGGGACGTTCATCAAACATCGATAGCTGGGCCCGGCGGACCTGCGTGACGTGGGTTCGGTGGCCACGAGACTCGTGCGTGGGATGGTGGCGGTGCGCCTCGGCCGGCTTCTACGGCGTTGTGAACGGATGCATCGGAAGAGACGGACGGCCGTGCCCGGGGGCCGGATGAATCCCGGCCAGGGCTGCGGAATGTTGGCCTAACGGTTTCGGGCGCGCCCGCAGCCCCATGATCCGATACGGCGCTGGCAACTCGGCGTGGCGGCGGCCTTTCCTGCTTCCTGCTTCCTGCTTCACGATCTATCGAAACGCACCCAATATCCTCAGGCCCCAGCCCAGGATCGTGATCGGAATGGGCAGGAGCGAGAGCCCCACCGAGAAGGCGAAGCCGTAGCGGAACATCGCCGGCCCCACCGGCGCATAACTGTTCCCCCACCGGCGCCGGATGAAGAGGTCGATCGCGGGGCCGAGTGAGTAGCAGAGGTTGGCGAGGACGCCGTAGATCACGATCGCCGGCCAGGGGACGCCCACCGCCACCGGGTTGGGCGGCAGGAGCGCCATGATCGTCGCGACCGCGAGCGACAGCACACCGGCGCCGCCGACCACGAGGTTGTACATCGGCCGGCGCGCCTCCCACCAGCTCACGACTTCCCAGGCGCTTTGTGGCGCGTAGACGGGGGAGAAGAAGTACTTGGTGACGGCGGACACGGGGAACTCCGAACGAGGAACGAGGAACGAGGAGACAAGCCCTCGCCACAAAGCCGGGGGACCACCTGTACACTTTGTAACACAAAGCAGATTGGCGCAAGGGGGCCCTGCCAGGACCACCGATCTCCGTCGTTCGACCGCTGACCGCTGACCGCTGCTGTTCGACCTCCGACCTCCGACCTCCGACCTCCGACCTCCGACCTCCGACCTCCGCGGGGGGCTGCCGCCAGCCCCGGGCCATCCTATCTTGGGGCCATGAACCCGGCACCGGTCGATCCTCTGTTTCTCGCCTTCCAGCTCGCCCTCGCCGGCCGGTATTCGATCGACCACGAGTTGGGCCGCGGCGGGATGGGGATCGTCTACCTCGCCCGCGAGGTCCACCTCGATCGGCCGGTCGCGATCAAGCTCCTCCCGCCGGACCGCGCCAGCGATCCCGCGCTGCGCGCGCGTTTCCTCCGCGAGGCCCGGCTCGCCGCCAAGCTTTCGCACCCGAACATCATCCCGATCCACGCCGTCGACGACGCCGGCGGATTCGTCTTCTACGTCATGGCGTTCATCGACGGCGAGACGCTCGCCCACCGCGTGCGGTCGCGCGGGCCGCTCCCCGCGTCGGAAGGGGCTCGGGTGCTGCGCGAGGTCGCCTGGGCGCTCGCCCACGCGCACGCGCAGGGCCTCGTCCACCGCGACGTGAAGCCCGACAACATCCTCCTCGAGAGCGCCACCGGGCGGGTCCTGGTGGCCGACTTCGGGATCGCCGCCGCCACCGGCGATGCCGGCGGCAAACTCGACGGCGTCGCCGGCACGCCGGAGTTCATGAGCCCCGAGCAGGCGCTGGGCGGGGACGTCGACGCGCGGAGCGACCTGTACGGGCTGGGGGCGACGGCGTTCTACGCCCTCACCGGGCGGCTCCCGTTCGAGGGGCGGAGCGCGACCGAGGTCCTCGCCAGGCAGGTGACGGAACCGGCGCCGCCGCTGGCGACGATGGGGCTCCCCGTCCCGCGCAAGGTCGCGCTGCTGGTCGACCGCTGTCTCGCCAAGGACCCCGGGCACCGGCCGGCGAGCGCCGAGGCGCTGGCAGAGCAGTTAGGCGTGGCGCTGGAGCAGCGCCGGGAGCTGCCGCCGGCGCTGCGGGCGTTCGTGAAGCGCAACGGCCGCCTCGACAGCGGCGGGACGCTGATCTTCCCGGGCGCATGGCTCACCGCCTCGGTCGGCATCGCGTACCTCTTCGGCGGGACGGCCGGCTTCACCACGTTCTTCCTCGGCCTGGCAGGCGCGCCGCTCGCCTACCTCGTCAGCGCCGCGCGCCGCCTCTCGCTGCTCGGCTTCTCGCAGGCGGACCTGAGCCCGGCGTTCAAGGCCGAGCTCGAGCAGGCGCGCGAGGAGCACGCGGTGGAGCACGGGCGGGGGCCGTCACAGCTGGAGACATTGCTGCGCAGGGTCGCGAAGGTGTCCGGGACGGCCTTCTGGGTCGCCGGCGCCGCGGCGGTCGGGATGAACATCCTGAGGGTCTGGGTGCCGGCCAACCTGATCGACAGCGTGCTGGCGGTGACCGGCCCGGCGATGGCCGTCAGCACCGTCGGCTACGGCATGTTGCTCAACCGCCGTCGCGACATCGACACCGAGTTCTGGGCCAAGGTCTGGCTGGGGCGGATCGGCAAGGCCGCCTTCTCGCTCGCCCGCAGACTGCTCGGCGACCGCGTGTTAGGCTCGGCCATGACCCACCGCGCCACCGAGCTGTCGCTGGGCATGGCCGCCGAGAACCTGTACGACAGCCTGCCGAAGGAGACTCGTCAGGCGCTGGGCGACCTGCCGGGGCTGCTCCAGCGGCTGCAGGACGACGCCCAGTCGCTGCGGCGCCGCTACGACGAGCTGCAGGAAGCGCTGGCCGGGGCCGGCGACGCCGGCTCGTCCGACGCCTGGCAGGACCTCCGCGCCGACCGCGACGCGATCCACGCCAAGCTCGGCGACGCGGTGGGTGCGCTGGAGACCATCCGGCTCAACCTGCTGCGCCTCCACGCCGGCTCCGGCACGGTGGAAGGCCTCACGACGCACCTCGGCCTCGCCGCCGAGGTCAGCGCGGAAGTGGAGAGGATGCTCTCCGCCCGTGAAGAGATGGAGCGGGGGCTGAGCTTTCCTCGCCAGATAGTCTCTACCCCGGGATAGGCCAACTGAGTACTGAGTACTACGTACTGAGTATCGCTCAGCGTGGACGCAGGCCTCGGCGTGCGGTGGACGTCAACCGAGTACTGCGTACGGAGTACTGAGTATCGCTCAGTGTGCAACGGGCCTCAGCGTGCGGCGGACCGTACTCAGTCCGCCATTGCTCTCGACCAGCCACTGAGTTCTCTTCTCGCACTGAGCGATACTCAGTACTCAGTACTCAGTACGCCGCACACCAACTCTCCAAGCCCCTGACCCATGGCCACGATCCCCTTCACCAACAACTACACCGATCTCTCTTCCAATCGCGGCTACCAGTTCAAGTTCTTCTGCGAGAAGTGCGGGAACGGCTACCAGTCGACCTTTGTCGCCAACCCGCTCGGCACCGCGGCCGCGGCGGCGCAGGCGGTGGGGTCGCTGTTGGGCGGGATCTTCGGACGCGCGGCCCAGGGGGCGGAGCAGCTGCAGCAGGCGGTCGCCGGCCCGCAGCACGACAGCGCGCTCCGGAACGCGACCGAGGAAATCAGTAAACTGTTCAAGCAGTGCTCGCGGTGCGGCAACTGGGTCTGCGAGCCGGTGTGCTGGAACAAGAAGGCCGGCCTCTGCGAGACGTGCGCGCCGGACCTCGACGAAGAGATCGCCTCGGCGCAGGCGCAGGCCGCGAAAGAGCAGGTGATCGAGAAGGCGCGGGCGGTGGACTTCGTCGGCGCGCGCGACCTGTCGAAGGTGACCGCGCTGACCTGCTCGAAGTGCGGCGCCAAGACGGGGGGCGCCAAGTTCTGCCCGGAGTGCGGCACACCGACGGCGCAGACGAAGACGTGCGGCAGCTGCGGAGCGGTGGTGCAGGGGGCGCCGAAGTTCTGTCCGGAGTGTGGGAAAGCACTGAGTACTTAGTACTTAGTACTTAGTACTGAGTATTGAGTATCGCTCGGTGGTCGTGTCGCTTTCAGCTCTTCGTGGATGGCACTCGGTACTCCGAGCACGTCATTTCTTGTGAGCGGTCACGAACACCGTCACGGCGTCCGGCCCAGGGCTGTTGAGATCGAGCCGTATCCTGCCGTCAGGCAGCTCACGCACGATGGCGGGAATCGAGCTGTTGGTGAGGAGCCAGCCAGGCGGCAGGATGATGGCCGCCGGTCCGCCCAGGAGGCGGTTCCATACCAGCTCATTGTCTATCAGTCCGTAGTGCGTGGAATCGGTGTAGGTCCCGAATATCCGCAGGCGAATAGTCTTGCCTGGTTGGAGTTTAGGGTAGAAATAGTGGACCTCGTGCAGCCCTGGGTAGATGTCTGAGGGTGGACCGGGTATTGGCCGGGTGTGCTCCTTGCGGGTGACGACTTCTCCGAGCAGCAACTCACCCGTATCCAGGTTGCGCGCCCAGGGGTTGATGACGGTCGTTCCGGAGCTGACTGGGTCCAAATGTACGCCTACGCCGGCCTCGGAGTCCGTCGCGTCGTGAGAATAGTCGAAGCTGTGCGACTCGGGCGGCTGCAGGGCGTAGACCACGTCGCGATCCGAGCTGGCGCGCTCACCGAGCCGCCACTCCAAGGTCGACTCGAACAGCTTCTTCTGGATCACGCGTGAAGGGCGAGCCCTCATGACCAGCGGCGTCTCATTGGGCGCCTCCTTCCTGAAGCTGATGGCGACGCGCCCGTCAGGCTGCTGGAGCACCTGGGCCGGATAGTTGACCGACACAAGCTGGTAGCCCTGGGGGAGGACGACGGTATTGAGATCGCCGAGTTTGCGGCTGAAAACGAGGACCGCCCCCTCGCGGTGGTAGCTCTTCACGTCTTGTTCGATGCTCTCGATGCGCAGGCGCGCCACGCCCTTGGGGGCACGGGTCGCGCGAGGGGGATGCGGATGTACTCTTGCGTGGAGTCACCGCCCTGAACGCCAACCTCCCGCGCCGAGTCAGCCCGGACGATGTCGAAGAACAGTTTCTCACCGGTGGCGCGGTCGGTGATGCGCTCGACCGTGGCGATGCTCCCGGAATAGATGGGGCTGAAGTAGTACTCGGTCGCCGGTGTGGTAACCGTCACCTCACGGCGAATGTGGACTGTTCCCGAGTCGGGACTCAGGAGTTCGTAGCGCTCGATCAGCCTGGCCTCGATCCGCGAAGGCGGCGTGGCGGTGACGACCGGCGCCTGTCCGTGCGCGGCTGGCGACATGGAGAAGGATAGAACCGCGACGCCCAGAGTCGCGCCGAGGCGGATGGAAAGGGGTGCTTGCACGTGTCGACTCTCCGACCGGGGAGTTGATACAGCAGTTGGACTGCCTGCCATTGAGCTCCGCCCGGCACGAAGATACTGAGTACTTCGTACTGAGTACTGAGTATCGCTCAGCGCGGCGGCGGGCTTGGTGGCTTGTGGACGGTACAACGCCATGAGCACTGAGTCCATCCACGAAGAGCTGAGAGCTACGTGACAGCTGAACGATACTCAGTACTCAGTACTCAGTACTCAGTTGCTCAATACTCAGTACTCAGTACGATCATTTCCTCCGGTGCGCCGTCACCAGCACCGCGATCTCATCCGTCCGGGCGTTGATGAAGTCCAGCCGCACCCGGCCGTCAGGCATTTCGCTCACCGTCGCCGGGATCGAGCTGTTGGTCAGCAGCCACCCCGCGGGAAGGACGATCGCGTTCGCCGGCCGGCCAAAGGTGCGGTCCCAGACCAACTCGTCGCTCATGAGCTTGTAGCGCGCGCTGTCGGTGTAGGTCTCGAACATCCGCAGCCGCACCGACTCGCCGGCCTTCACCGGCGGGAACCTGAAGACGACGACCTCGGTCGTCGACGTGACCTCGGCGGCCGGGACGTCGAGCCCCATCTTCGTGATCGCATCGCCTTTGACGATCTCCCAGCGCAGCGGCTCGCCGGTGTCGAGGTTCAGCGCCCGCGGGTTGGCCACGGTGCTGCCGGCGCGGACGACGTTGAGATAGGTGCTCGTGCCCGGCCGCGACTCGGTATAGTCGTGGTATAGGTCGAAGGCGTGGGTCTCCGGCGGCTGCAGAAAATAGACAATCTCGCGGTTCTGGTGGGCACGCTCGTCGAGTCGACCGGCGAGCGGGGCGGGGAGGGGCGCCCCCGGCGGCACCGCCGCCATACGCGCCCGCATAACGAGCGGCGCCTCGGCGGGGGTCGCGTTCCAGAAGCTGATCGCGATGCGCCCGTCAGGCTGCTGGAGCACCTGCGACGGATAATTGCAGGAGACGAGCTCCCAGCCCAGCGGGAGGACGACGGTGTTGCGCTTGACGCCGAGTGGGCGGTCGAAGACGATCAGGTTGCCGTCGGGGTAGTACGACTTCGCGTCCTCGTACGTCTTGTCGATCAAAATGCGCGCCTCGCCGCCGTTGGCGGGCACCGGCCGGGCGAGGGTGACTCGGATGTACTGCTGGGTCGAGTCGCCGCCGCCCCCCCGGACGCCGCCGGCGCGGGCGACGCTGTCGCCGACGACGTCGAACGTGAGCGGCTTACCGGTGGCGCGGTCCCAGACGCGCTCGTCGGTGGCGATGCTTCCCTTGCGGATGGGGTTGAAGTAGTGCGTCGCGCCGGCGGTGGTCGCGGTCACTTCATATAGTATGCGGAACTTCGCCGACCCGGGGGCGAGGAGCTCGTAGCGGGTGTAGGCGTCGGACTCTGTCTGGGGAGCGGACGCGGACGCGGGGAGGCTGGGAGCAGGACCCTGGGCGAGGACGGCTGTCGTGAGGCATGGCGCGCCGATGACCACCGCCAGCGTGGGGGCGACGAGGAAGCGGAGGTGGCGTAGTGCGTGCAAGGGTTTGTTCTCCGGCCGAGGGGTGATCCGTAGAGTAGCACCTCGGCGCGGCCGCATCGAGTCGAGCGCGCGCTGGCCTAGGCAGTGAGGACGGCGGCGTGGGGGCGCTGGAAGGGGGGCCTCCTGATACTCATCGTATTGAGTGATTTTGCTCAATACGTTGAGTAAGTCAATGCCGCGGAAGCTGTGTGGGGGAGGATCTCCGCGACCTGCCGCTGCAATCGACATGTCCGGCACATGTGTCGAAATAACAGCGCGCTTTCGACATATACGCCATTGGGCCCTGTCGGCCCGCCCGACCTACACGCCGAACTGCCGGAAGTGATGATCGAGATGCTTGTGCTGCAGCACGCCCCAGCTGCGGCCCGAGATCCGACCCAGGGCGAGACTGGGCGGCCAGTCGGCGTCGGGGCCGCGCGCGGAAAAGCGCCCGATCAGCTCCCGCAGACTGCCCAGGTCGCTCTCCCACCCGACGGGTTGCGTGGCGAGAAAGGCCGGGGGACTCTTCCCCTTGCCCGCGGGCCACGGCAGGACGTGAATCACGAGCCAGTTGAGCGGCGGCCAGGTCAACAGGCCCACCGGTGGGCCGGCGTCGAGCTCGCCCAGTCCCTGGCGGAGCGACGCGCTCACGTGGCAGACCATCTGGGGCGCGGTGAAGCGTCCCCACAGCGGCCGGCGGTCCGGCGCGAGGTTGGCGGCGCGCCCGAGCAGGGCGTCGCGCGTGGCGGGATCGAAGATGGTGGGCATCAGTGGCTCGCTCGAATGTACACCAAGGGGGCCAGCCCGCCATCCGGGCTAGCCCCCTGGTTAGCTTCGCCCCTCTCCCTCCCCCTTCGCCCCTCTCCCTCCCCCCTCCCTTCGCTTTGCTCCCACCCTCCTTCCTCCCTCCCTCCCTTCCTCCCTTCCAACCTATTTCTTGGCTGATGGATCGTCCGCCGGATTCACGTACGTCAGAACGAACGGCCCCATCGCCGTCACCTGGATGATCGTCGCGCCCTTGGCGGTGGCGAAGTGGTGCATCTGGGCCTTAATGCTTCCCTTATCGCCGACCTTCATCGTGCTGGCTTTGCTGACGTCGAAGGTGTCGCCCATGCCGTAGACGAACGTGCCCTTCTTCACCTCGATCGTTTCATCGGTGGGGTGGAAGTGCGGGAGGATCTTGTAGCCGTCAGGCATCGAGAGCTCGATGCTGAACATCGCGGCCTTGCCGGGGTCGCCGCTGACGACGGCCATGGTGGCGCCCTTGGGGAAGACGGCGGGGGCGGGCCCCCAGGCGAGCTTGCCGGCGGCGGACGTCTTGACCGTCGTCGTCTTGGCCGTCGCGGTCTTGGCGGGCGTGGCGGCCTGCGCGGCCTGCGCGGCCGGCTTGGCGGCAGGCGCGGCCGGTTTGGCGGGCGCGGCCTGGGCCATGAGGGCGGGCGCGGCGGCGACAAACAGGGTGGCGATGGTGAGACGGTGGCGCATGGAGCCTCCAGAAAACAGGGTCAGACTCAGGGTCAGAGTCGGGGGTCAGGGAGTTCAACTTGCACGGGCGGCGCCCCAAGCGCCATGCGGCAAGCGCGCCACACGACGGCAGGTGCCGGACGAGGTCGAGGCGCTTCACGCCGGTAGTCTGAGCGGCTCCCGGATCACGTCCGCACCGCGCAACTCGTCTTCGGCGAGGGTGCGCTTGGCGGCCAGCACGAGGTCCACGGCCTCACGCAGGTTCACGCGCGCTTCCTCGAGGGTGCTCCCCTGGGTGTTGGCACCCGGGAGCTCCTCGACGAAAGCGACGTAGCCTTCGGCAACCTTGCGATAGACGGCGGTCAGCTGGAATTGCATGCGCTCATCCCGTGAGGACGTGGCTGCAAGATGCCCCGATGGTGACCCGAATGGCCAACCAAGACGGGGCCCCCTGGGCAGGGCGAAAGAGAAGCGCGAGCCCCGCACGGCGTGTGGCGGCCCGCTGACCGAACGGGGGAGTGTCAGCCCCGCGGCCCGCTCGCCTCGTCATTGTTGTCGACGGCCATGTTGTCCCGGAGGAAGGACTCGATTTCCGGGGTGAGCTCATAGGCCCGGTCGTAGTCCTCCTTCGCCCAGTCGGCTTTGCCGAGTGCCTCGTACGCCCGCCCGCGCATGAACAAGCTCCCCGCGTCGTCGGGGTCGATCTCCAACGCCATGCTGAAGAACGGAATCGACAAGGCGGGCTCGCCCAGCCCGAGTCGGGCGCGCCCGCAGCAGTACAGCAGGAGCGGCTGCTCCGGTTCCTCGGCGAGCGCGGCGGCACTGACTCGGTGGAGATCCGCCCAGCGCTCCAGCAGCTCGTAGCTTTCCAGGTGCGCGAGGAAACTCGGAGTGTCGTACTCCTCCATGATCTCCAGCCATTCCGTGCCGTCACGATCGATCGGCCCGGCGCTGGCGCGCGACGCCTGCGCCACAACGCCCTCGGCCATCGCGTCGTCGGCGGAATAGACGTTCAGCTTGGGCCTGCACGGTATCGGAGACGGGAGGAGGCGGGCGTTCGCGAGGCGCCAGCACCAGGGGCCGGATGCCCAACGATTGGACTCGAGCCCCTGATTCATTTCCTCGACCGTCACGAGATCCACGAGGCCGATCACCGCACCGAACGTGAACAGCGCGGTGTTGGGCGTGCGCGGGCTGGCCTCACGTAGCATCGCGTTGACCCGCCCCTTCTTCGCGCTCGCGACGATGGCGATGGGGCCCCGATGCCTGGTGGTCCAGCTCCGGTTCTCGATGTCCTTGGCGCCGACGCAAATGGCCCAGGCCCACGGCTGCCGGACGGTGAGGCACTTGAGGGAGCGCTTGGCTGGCATGTCGCGACCGGTCGCGGGGAAGAGGGAAGGGGTGGCTCCGTCCGTTATCCTACAGCCCCCTGAGCCCGGCCAACAGCCCCTGCAGATTGAGCGTGCCCGACTTGCTCTGGATCTGGCCCTGTACCTTCGGATAAATGGTCTGCGCGTCCTGCTTGAACTTCTCGAAGAGCGCGACGAGGTCCGCCCGGCTCAGGTTGCGCCCCTGGGCGTAGTATTTGTCGGCGACGTGGCCCAGGGCGTAGGTGGCCGAGAAGGCGATGGCGGCGCCGGTGGCGACGCGGGCGGCGCCGCGGACGAAGCCGCCGAGCAGTCCGCCGGCGAGTCCGCCGACGAGACCCATGAGCGCGCCGCCGACGCTCTGCGCGGCCGCGCCCAGCCCGAGGGTGGCGGCGAGGTCCTTCACCTGGTTCAGGTCGAGCTTCTGTCCGTGGCGCTGGCCCACCTGGTAGACCATCCGGAGCTGGAGCGGGAGGATGGCGAGGTTGGCGAGGTCGTTAGGTAGTATTTCCAGTGCGCCGGTCAGGATGGCCTGCTGGAGGATGAAGTCGTCGAGCGGGCCGGCCGGCGGCGGTCCGTCGTGGACGACGGGCGCGGGGACGGCGATGCCGAGCGCGGCGCGGAGCTCGTCGAGGAAGGCGAGCTCGGCGGTGTTGGCGGGTCCGTCGGCGTTGCAGACGGTGAGGGCGGTGTCGTAGGCGAGGACGCGGGCCTCGTCGTCGGAGAGCCGGGCGGCGAGGTCCTTGGCCGAGATCTGGCCGGCGGCGACCTGTTGGGCGAGCTCGCTCACGTCGGGCGAACCGGCGCGGGCGGCGGCGGCGTCGATGGCGGCCTGCTCGGCGGTGCCGGTGTTGCCATCGGCGCGGGCGGCGAGCATGGCGAGGGCGATCAGGGTGGCGTGGTCGGAGGAGAGCATGGCTGGGCTCGCGTAGAGAGGCGGACAAGGTAGAACGGGTGGCGACCGGGACAAGCCCGGGACGCATGGTGCAGCTACGCACGCGCGCGGTTCCTGGATTCACCGCATGCGGCTCACCCTCACGAACACCCACCGGCCCGCGACCGACTTCGGCTACCTGCTATGCAACAACCCCGGCTACGCTTGCTCCGGCGTCAGGGCGGCGTCGTGATTTCCGTCGCTCTCCTTCGGACGCAGGCGTTCGAGGGCAAGGCTCAGGAGCCTCTCGTCGAAGAGCCGACGCTTCCGCTGTGCGGCGGCGCGACCGCCGGGCCACGCTGCCAAGGCGCCTCGGAGGGCAGGGACGGTTGGTTCAGTGCTCGCTTCGGTCAACAGCCAATCGACGGTGGCGAGGAGTTCCATGCCGAGTGGCGACTCGAACCCATCAATCGTGCTCGCAGTGGCCTCGAGAGCCTCTCGATATCGGAGCGCCTCATCCGAATCCAGATATGCCTTGACCGTGGCGCGTTTGGAGTCCTCGAACCAGATCAGGTCGAGCGGCCCAGCGTCACTTAGTCGCTTCTCGCTATGCAAATAGCTTCCGTCGAGACCGTTCAACAAGTGCCGCAGTTGGTCCGAGTACGGTCCGAACGTATTCGCGCCAAAGTTTAGGCTCAGTGGATCAGGTAACCGGAGCGTGACGATCGAGCGATGTAGGAACCACGCCAGCTTCTGAACCTCCAGATTCGTGCACTCCAAGCCAAGAACTGAGTACCTGCGCACCAATTCCGCGATCAGCGCTCGCGGAATCGTCAGTGCCTCAACTCCAGCGCGCTTAGGTGCGTTCTGATACGCGTCCGTGGGTTCGTAGACAATGAAATCCACGTCGGGCAGCAAGGCGGCAGCTGCTTCGATTTCGAGCCGCACTTGATCCCACTGGAGGCCGCCATTGCCGCATCCAAGAGGGGGCACGGCCACCGATGTGATACCATGCTTGCGGATGACCCCAACCAGGCTCTTCAAGCCCTCATGCACCCACTCTAGGCGTGACGGCTGACGCCAGTGCTTCTTCGTCGGAAAATTGATTATGAACTGTGGCCCGACAAGTTCATGTGTCTTCGTCACAAGCATCCGCCCTACCTTCACCTTCTTCGCTTTGGCGGCGATCTCATAGGCCTTGGCGTTGTCGGGGTACGCCTCACTGAACATTAGGGCGACGCCCTTACCCATGACGCCTACCTCGTTGACTGTGTTGACGAGTGCCTCGGCGCGCGCCTGCAGCAGGTTCCCACTTGTATAACGAATCATCAAAAGAAGAAGTCGGGGCGAGAGTTAACTTCCACGTCCACACTCAGCGCTGATGCTTCCTTCTCGATCCGCAGTCTTGCGGCCGCGCTGTGGCAGACGATGCCATGGAGTGCTGAAACTGGCATATGCCTGTGAACCAAGACCTCCGCTTGGTATCGCTCGAACTTCGCGGGGTCGGCGGCGTCGCGCTTGAAGTCGCGAGCCTGTAGGATTTTCCAGTCCACTCTCTCTAAGTCTTTCACATCCCTGAAGTAGACGCAAGGGAGTAAGTACGCGTGCCGATCGGTGAAGAGGAATTCCACCCCTTGGTCCCGGAGGGTGGGCAATGAGGTCACGAGGATGGCTATTTCGTCCATCGGTCGCCGAGCTATGCCGCCGTACCCTGTCCGGATGTTGTAGAGCATTGGCGAATACGGGGTGAAGTAGAAAGGAACATAGTCGCTGAGCGTTCCTCCCGGCTTCACTGGTACGACGCGCACGGCGCGCTTCGAGATCAGATCCGGATTGCCGATTTCAACGTAGTTATCGTCTCTTGTGGTGGAGTTGCGGCAATGGAGCCCGTTCTTCAACACCCAAGGAAGGTTGTCAACGTGTGTGATGCGGAATGCTCGTGCCCTCTTGGGTGACAAGTCTATCATGGCATACTCATGCCGCCGTGGCCCAGCCTTCTGACAGCAGCGCTGCCTGCTCCAGCACCGTCTGCGTGGCCTTCTCCTGCTTGTCAGGCGGGTAACCGTACTTGCGCAGGATGCGCTTGACGAGCACCCGCAGTTGAGCGCGGACGTTCTCGCGCAGCGTCCAGTCGATGGTCACGTTGCTGCGGACCGTCTGGACCAGCTCCCGGGCGATGTCGCGCAATGTGTCGTCGCCCAAGACCTTCACGGCGCTGTCGTTGGTCTCGAGGGCGTCGTAGAAGGCCAGCTCCTCCTCCGAAAGGCCCAGCTTTACTCCTCGGGCGTTCGCGTCGCGCATGTCCTTCGCGAGCTTGATCAGCTCTTCAATCACCTGCGCCGCTTCGATGGCGCGATTCTGGTAGCGGCGGATGGTCTGCTCAAGCATCTCGGCGAAGGAGCGCGCCTGGACGATGTTCTTGCGCCGCCGAGTGTTGAGCTCACCTCTGAGCAACTTCTGCAGCAACTCGACGGCCAGGTTGCGCTGAGGCATTCCGCGCACCTCGGACAGGAAATCGTCGGAGAGGATCGAGATGTCCGGCTTGGCAAGGCCAGCGGCCGCGAAGATGTCGATCACGCCCTCCGGAGCTACCGCACGCGAGATGATCTGGCGAACGGCGTGGTCGAGCTCTTCCTCGGGTCGCGCGTCAGCAGGCGCGCGCTTGGCGAGCACCGCCTGCACGGCTTGGAAAAATGCCAGGTCGTCCCGGATGCGGAGCGCCTCGGTGTGGGGCACCGCCAGCGCGAACGCCTGCGACAGCTCGCGCACGGCACCCACGCAGCGCTCTTTGCCGTTCTCCTGCTTCAGGATGTGCTCCTGGGCCGCGGGAAGGAGGCTCAGTCGTTCCTGCGGCGTTCCGGTCGTCCACTTGCTGCGGTCGAAGCCATGGAAGAGAGCGGAACACACCTCGTACTTCTCGAGCATGACTGCGACCGCCTCGCTCTGATCGAGAGCCGTACTGCCCGTGCCGCCGCTCTCGGTGTAGGTCGCGAGCGCGGCCTTCAGCTCGTGAGCGAGCCCCAAATAGTCCACGACCAGCCCGCCCGGCTTGTCCTTGAAGACGCGGTTCACGCGCGCGATCGCCTGCATGAGCCCGTGCCCGCGCATGGGCTTGTCGAGGTACATGGTGTGCAGGCTCGGCGCGTCGAACCCGGTGAGCCACATGTCGCGCACCAGCACGACGCGCAGGGGATCGTCGGCGTTCCGAAAGCGCTTGGCGAGCGCCTCACGCCGAGGCTTGTTGCGGATGTGCTGCTGCCAGCCGGGAGGATCTGAGGCTGAGCCAGTCATGACTACCTTCATGGCACCTTGATCGTCTTCGCTACTTTCCCACTGCGGCCGCAACTTCACGATCTCTCGGTACAGCTCGACGCAGATGCGGCGGCTCATGCACACGATCATTCCCTTACCTTCGTCGCGCGTCTGGCGCCACATCGCCTCGGCGCGCTGCTCGAAATGGTCGACGATGTCGCGGGCCACGATCGCAATGCGCTTCTCCGCGCCGACCACGGCCTCGAGCTGCGCCCACCTTGTCTTGAGCTTTTCCTTGCGTTCCACCTCTTCACCTTCAGTGACCTCCTCAAAGTCCGGGTCGATCTTCGGCCGCTCGGCCTCGTCGAGCGCGAGCTTGGCCAGCCGGCTCTCGTAGTAGATCGGGACCGTGGCGCCGTCCTGCACGGCGCGCTGGATGTCGTAGACGCTGATGTAATCGCCGAAAACCGCACGGGTGTTGGCGTCCTGCAGCTCGATGGGCGTGCCGGTAAACCCGATGAACGAGGCCTGCGGCAACGCGTCGCGCATGTGGTGCGCGTAGCCATCGATGAAATCGTACTGGCTGCGGTGCGCCTCGTCGGCGATCACCACAATGTTGTGGCGCTCTGAGAGCTTCGGGTGCCGGTCACCCTTCTCTGCCGGAAAGAATTTCTGAATGGTGGTGAAGACCACGCCACCCGCCGCGACGCTCAGCAGCTCGCGCAGGTGCTCTCGACTCTTGGCCTGGACCGGGGGCTGGCGCAGCAGATCCTTGCAGCGCGAGAAGGTGCCGAAGAGCTGGTCATCGAGGTCGTTGCGGTCGGTGAGTACGACGACGGTCGGGTTCTGCATCGCCGGCTCGCGGATGATGCGTCCCGCATAGAACGCCATCGTCAGGCTCTTACCCGACCCCTGCGTGTGCCAGACGACGCCCACGCGGCGGTCGCCCGCGGTGCCGCCCGGCTTGCGACCCGACTCATACCGCCCTTCCTCCAGCGTCCGCTTGATCTTGGCGGCGCGCAGCGTCTCGCCCACCGCCACCTGCACCGCGTGGAACTGGTGGTAGCCCGCCATCTTCTTTGCAATGCTGCCGCCGTCGTCCTCGAACACGATGAAGTCGCGCAGCAGGTCGAGGAAGCGGCGCGGCGCGCACAGCCCCTGGATCACCACCTGGAGCTCGGGCAGATGTGCGTCGGCCAACGTCTCGCCCGCGATGGTGCGCCAGGGTTTGAACCACTCACGACCGGCGGTCAGCGTGCCCACGCGGGCCTCCACCCCGTCGGAAATGGCGAGCAGCGCGTTCAGCGCGAACAGCGACGGCACCTCGGCCTTGTATGTCTGGAGCTGCTGGAAGGCGCTCCAGATCGTGGCGTTCTCGTCGGCGGCGTTCTTGAGCTCCACCACTGCCAGCGGCAGGCCGTTCACGAAGAGCACCACATCCGGCCGCCGCGCGTGCTTGTTCTCGACGACGCTGAACTGGTTCACCGCCAGCCAGTCGTTGCCCCCCGGGTCGTCGAAGTCGATCACCCGCGCCTGCGCGCCGCGAATGCCGCCCTCGGCATCGCGGTACTCGACCGTCACGCCATCCACCAGCAGACGGTGCAGCGCGCGGTTGCGCACGATCAGTTCCACGCCTTCGGACCGCATCAGCTTGCGGAAGGCGTCGTTCAGCGCCTCGGCGGGCAGCGCCGGGTTGAGCCGGGCCAGCGCATCGCGCAGCCGCTGTGCCAAGACCACCTGCCCGTAATCGTCACGCTCCGCCGCGGGTTCGCCGGGGGCGATCTCGGCGCCGTTCCGGACTTGCCAACCGACGCTCTCGAGCCATGCCAGCGCGGCCTGCTCGACGACGGATTCAGTGAATTGGGTCATGTGCGCACCGGCCCGGGCCCGAGTCTCTCCCGGAATGCCTGCGGAATCTCGCTCCTGTCCTCGACCACGAGATTCCTGCCCGCACTATCCATTGATCTTCCTTCGGCTCCCTGCCTTGAAGCGCTCGGGCTGACCCTTCACGAGCTCCAGCTCGTAGCGGCGGCGGTCGAGGACTTCCAGGAAGCCCATCTCGTGGCCAGCGGAAATGGTGACCTTGCCTTTCGACTCGGTGATTTCGACGCCGGTGCGCTTGCAGAGACTCTTCAGCGCGGCTTGGTCGATGCTCTTCGTCTCTTCCTGCCCCCGGATCGAGGCCAGATAGCGGGCGGCGCGCGGATGCTTGCTGGCGTACTCCTCGATGCCGGCGAATTCCACGAACGTGAGGTCCTTCCGGATCGCTTTGATGTTCTGCGGGACCGCATCCAAGATCGCTTGCTCGAGCTTTCCGGCGAACTCAAAGCCGCTTGGTCGCAGGATGAGCACGTTGGCCGAATCGACGATCAGGTCGAAGTCGTTGTCCAGCTTGAAGACGGTGTCCTCGATGATCCGCAGAGAGTCATCCAGCATGCGAACCAGACGACCCTTGCTCTTCAGGACCCCCTTGAACTGCGTCGCCCGGCGCAAGGCGGTCAGGCGGCGCCTCTTACCGTCGGTCTGCCGCACGAAGTAGCAGAACACGTCGGACGGGTCGGCGAGCGCGCTGGCCTCGATATCCAGATTGGCCGCCTCGTGGAGCTCGCGAAGGGACGAGGCCAGATCGTCGCTAAGCGGCAGGTAGAGGTACTCGGTACTCCCGTGCTTGTCCGACGGCTGGTACTCCGCCGGGCCGTCCTCGTCCCTCTGCATCTCGTCCCAGGTCGCCTGCACCATCTCGCGTAGCGCGGCCTGGACGTCCGCATCCACCGGCACCGCGAGGAAGGTCCGCGCGTTGCCGTCGTCCCGCCCCACGCCGAACTCCGTGGCGGTGACCTTCCCGATGTCGAAGTCGAGCTTCATGCTTCCGCCTCGAGATACACCGTGTCGCTCAAGCGGTAGGCGACGAGCCGGTCGCCGGAGGCCAAGCTGACCCGGCGCGTGATGACGGCATGGCGGATCTTGCCGGTGAGCGGGTTGCCATCGGCCGGCGGGTAAACCGTGAAGACCCGGTACCCGCGCACCGCGAACAGCAGGTTCATGTAATGTAAGTTCAGGTGCCAGAACAGGAACACGATGAACGCCAGAGCGGCGAGCGAGGCACCAAGGTACCGCCAGCTCCCGAGGTCTTCGGAGTAGAACGGCAGCAGCATCGCGAACAGGTACACAAGGATGTGGTCGCGGTGGTCGTCGGCCGTACCGACGGTGAGTTCGCGCTTGTCCGCCTGCTTCCTGGCCGTTCTGATGCGCAGCCAGAGGAAAGCGTTGGGGACGACTACCATCAGCCCGCAGAACGCGATGAAGTAGCGGTCGGGGATGAGGCTGTTCCCGCGGATCGCCCACAGGATGAATAGCGGCGAGATGCTGCTGAGCACCATCAGCAGCCGGGCCGCCTTGAGTCCCTCGCGGTGCGTGCTGGAAGGTGCCTGAGCCATCAGGTCGCCCTCCCGACGAACCGTTCGGCATCCTGCACCCGCAACTCGCCGGCGATGAGCTTCGGCAGCAGCGTGTCGCGCAGGGCGGCGAGGGTGCGCCCCTCCTCAACCATTTCTTCGTGACGCTTGCGCGCCGTCTCGGCGATGTCATTGAATGCGATAACGACTCGTGAGGGGGGCACCAAGACCTGTGGCGTCTGCAGTCCGTCCATCGGAAGCATGTTCACGGTGGTTCCGTTGGCGTACCCGCTCACGGTCTCATGTATGACACTCGTGTTCAGCAAGTGGCATAGGTAGTCGGCGGTCAAACCCGAACTGCTCTTGGTGCGGACGCGGTAGAGGTGGTGGCTAAAAAGGCTCTGGCCTCCAAACCGAGCGGGTACGATCGCCGCATATCCGATCAGCAGCCGATGGTGTCCTTGCTCGGTGTTTGCAACGATGAGGTCTCCGGCGCACGCGACGTGCTGCGGCTTGTACTCGCCCTGGTAGTGCTTGAGTCCATCGTGCTTGTACCCGCCACCCTCGTAGATCGAGTTCAGGTTGTGCATTGGCACACCATCCTCCGAGCTAGAAAGCCCCGATCCCTTGTAGGACAGGCCGCGCGCGACATCGACGCAGTCCGAAAGGGGGGCAACCTTCCACCCCTTCGGAATCTCCCTCAGCTCCGAGTCATCGAAGGAATCTGGGAAGAGGTCGGCCAGCGGCTTGGGCAGGCCTGGGTCGCGGCCTGCGGCCTTGGCGCGGACGGGGTCGAAGTCCACGAACCACGACTTGAAGAGCGCCCGCGCCATCGCCTCTAGCGTCTCGTTCATCCGCCGGTTCAGCTCGATCTTGTCGTCCAGGGTGCCGAGGATGTGGGCGATGGCGCGTTGTTCCTTCTCGGGCGCGAGCGGGACCTGAAAGGCTCCGAGTCGCGCCCGAGAAAGCTCCGTTTGACCGGTTGATCCCTCAGCGAGCGCCTCGATCTCGCGCTCGTACAGTCGAACTGCAAAGCCGAGGTACCGAGGATCAACAGCCGCGGGGTCCGGTCTGACGATCGTGACGTGGGAGTCCACAGTTGCCGGTTCGGGCAGGGCGACGAGCTGCGCGACACGACCGAGGGTGCCTACGCCTGTGGAGTTCACGAGAATGTCCAACAGCTGGAGCATTCGGTCTCCGATGACAGGCTTTCGCTCCTGATCGGTTCGCCGCGCTTCGAGAAAGCTCACTCGCTGATCGCGTACACATTTCTGATTGAGCACGAGGACACCGCCGGCTTCGATGTAGGCGGGCGCAGATCCTCGGTTGATGTACGAGCAAAGCTCCAGCAAGGGCTTATCCGACCACTCACCCGCCATACCCAAGCTCCTTCAGGTTGGCGGCAATCGCGGCATCCAGGTTCGCGGCCTCCGTCTGCTGCTCGCGCAGCGTCGCGGTGAGCCGCTTCATTTTGTCCTCGAACGGCTCGCCGTCATCTTCCATCGCCTCGGCGCCGACGTAGCGGCCGGGCGTGAGCACAAAGCCGTGCCTACGGACTTCCTCCAGCGGCGCGCTCTTGCAGAAGCCGGCGATGTCGGCGTACCCGCCCGCGTCCTGCTCGCCGCGCCAGGCGTGATAGGTCGTGGCGATGCGGGCGATGTCCTCGTCGGTCAGCTCCTTGTGCGTTCGATCCGCCATGCGGCCGAGCTTGCGCGCGTCGATGAAGAGCACCTGGCCGCGGCGATCACGGAACTTTCCGTTCTTGCGGTCGCGCGCGAGGAACCACAGGCAGGCGGGGATCTGCGTCGAGTAAAAGAGCTGGCCCGGCAGCGCGACCATGCAGTCCACGAGGTCGGCCTCGATCAGGTTCTTGCGGATCTCGCCCTCGCCCGACTGGTTGGACGACATGGAGCCGTTGGCGAGCACGAAGCCGGCCACGCCGGCGGGCGCGAGGTGGTGCACGATGTGCTGCACCCAGGCGAAGTTGGCGTTGCCCGCCGGCGGCGCGCCGTACTGCCAGCGCTTGTCGCCCTGCAGCCGCTCGCCGCCCCAGTCGGAGATGTTGAAGGGCGGATTGGCGAGGATGAAATCGGCCTTGAGGTCGGGGTGGCGGTCGTTGTGGAAGGTGTCGCCGTGGCCGATCTGGCCGTCGATGCCGCGGATGGCGAGGTTCATGCGCGCGAGGCGCCAGGTGGTGTAGTTCGACTCCTGGCCGTAGATCGAGATGTCGGGCCGGGCGCCCCCCTTTGCTGAATGGGCCGCCTTGCCGCCGTTGCCGCTGCCCCCGTTGCCATTGCCGGAGGCGTGCGCGCGGATGAACGCCACCGACTGCACGAACATGCCCGACGAGCCGCAGCAGGGGTCGTAGACCCGGCCACGATAGGGCTCGAGCATCTCGACCAGGAGCTTGACCACGCAGCGCGGCGTGTAGAACTCGCCGCCCTTCTTGCCCTCGGCGCTCGCGAACTGCGAGAGGAAGTACTCGTAGACGCGGCCGAGCACGTCCTTGGCGCGGCTGGCGTTGTCGCCCACGGCAATGTTGCTGATCTTTTCGATGAGCTGGCCGAGCCGTTCCTTGTCGAGCGCCGGTCGGGCATAGTCCCTGGGGAGCACGCCTTTGAGCGCCGGGTTGTCGCGCTCGATGCCCTCCATCGCGCTGTCCACGAGTTGCCCGATCGTGGATTGGCGAGCCTGCGCCTTCAGGTGCGTCCAGCGCGCCTCGGGTGGCACCCAGAAGATGTTGTGAGCACGGTACTCGTCCGGGTCTTCGGGGTCAGCACCCTGAGCCTTCTCTCGAATGAGGGCGGTGTGGCGCTCCTCGAACGCGTCAGAGATGTACTTGAGGAAGAGCAGGCCGAGGCAGACGTGCTTGTACTCGGCGGCGTCCATGTTGCCGCGGAGGGTGTCGGCCATCTGCCAGAGTTGAGCTTCATACCCGACGGTGGCGGCGGAGCCTCCTGATACTGTGCGCTTGGCCTTGGGCAATGCGGACCTCGGTAGGAGTCAACCATTGGCACGTCAATCTCACGCGCCGCGCACGCACAGCCGCCACTACCGGTTCGTCGGCCGTCGAGTGCGCCCAGCGATCACTTCACTAGCCCTCAAGACGTCCCCGGGCGGAAACGATGTGCCACGTGGGCTCGCAACCCTCGACCGAGCCGCCAACGCTGAAATCGTCCTTATACGAGCCCAGCGGAGGGATACTGACGCTCTGGCGAAATCGTCGGGTACATTCACTGCCAACACATACGTACGGGTTCCCGGGTGCATTGCCGTGTCCCTTGGCTGCCGTGATCTCATACTCAATTTCGTTCACACGCCACCGCGATCCATTGTAGAGCTCGACTTCGAATGACCTGCCGCCCCTGAACGAGCCAGTGCCGACCAGCTTGGTCAACTCAGTTGCAGGGAGGTCTTGCAGGTCTGTGGCACTCCAGACATCCAGAGCGGTCCAACCGCCTCCCGAGAGCACCTGAACCGAACCCGTCAGACGATTGGTGCGCACGGAGCCTTCCTCAACGCGATCGTATCGGTAGATGCCCGGCCAGAAGATTGCACCGAAGGCCAGTGCAGTTATGCAGAGCATGAGGACATTGCGCGTTCGCATGGTCTCAAGGAGTCTCCAAGCCGGCCTGCGTGGTCATGCCTGGGGGGATCTGGCCACAGCCAGCAATCTCGACCCTACCTCACGATAGCTCCAAACGTCCCCCCCTCGCCAGCTTCACACCACCACCATCGCGTCCCCGTACGAGTAGAACCGATAGCCAGCCGACATCGCCTCACGATACGCCCGCATCGTCAGCCCGTAGCCGGCAAAGGCCGCGACAAGCATCAGCAGCGTCGACCGCGGCAGGTGAAAGTTCGTGAGCAAGTGATCCACGGCCCGGAACCGATACCCCGGCCGGATGAAGAGCCGAGTCTCCCCGCTCGCCGCCACGAACGTCCCGTCCTCGTGCACCGCGCTCTCCAGGGTGCGGCAGGCGGTGGTCCCCACCGCCCAGATCCGGCCGCCGCGCGCCCGCGTCTCGTTGAGCACTTCCGCGGACTCGGCCGCCACCGAGAAAAACTCCTCGTGCATCACGTGCTGCGCCGGGTCGTCCACCTCCACCGGCTTGAAGGTCCCCGCCCCCACGTGCAGCGTCACGTCCACGCGCCTGACGCCGCGCGCGGCCAGGGCCGCCAGCACCTCCGGCGTGAAGTGGAGCCCCGCGGTGGGCGCCGCCACCGACCCAGGCTCGCGCGCGTACACGGTCTGATATCGCTCCGCGTCGCCTGACGAGTCCGGGTGGGTGATGTAGGGCGGCAACGGGACGTGCCCGTGTCGTTCGATCGCCTCGGTGGCCCGCAGCGCCGTTACCAGCCGCACGCGCCGGGTCCGGCGGTCGGTCACTTCCAATATCTCGACGTCGAAGGCCGGCGCCACGTGGACCACCCGCCCAGGCTTCAGCTTCCCGCCGGGGTGGACCATCGCCTCGTACTCGTAGCCGGCCGCGCCACCGCCGCCAGAACTGCCAGGCAGGGGCCTGAGCAGCAGCACCTCCGCGGCCGCACCCGAATCCCGCGTCCCCAGGAGCCGAGCGCGGATCACGCGGCTGGTATTGAGCACGATCGCGTCGCCCGACGGGATCAGCTCGGGCAGGTCCTTGAACGTCCTGTGCTCGATGGTGCCGGCCTCACGATGCACCACCATGAGCCGGCTCTCGTCACGACGCGCCGCCGGCGTCTGGGCGATCAGCTCCGGCGGCAGGTCATAGTCGTAGTCCGCGGTGCGACTGCCATCGCCCCCGGCCGCCCCAGGCGCCGGGGGCTTACCCCCGTCAGCGCCGGCGCTCACTCGACGACGGTGATCGTCGTCTTGCGCGTCACTTTCTTCGACGTCACCAGGTCGGTGACTTCGACGAGCAGGGTGTACTCACCCGGCGGCGCGCCCCCCAGGTCGAGCGCGTAGTGATCCACGCTCACCGGGATCGCAGGCGCCTGGCGCGCGAAGGTCAGGGTCACTTTGCCCTTACCGCGCGCGTTCACACCTAACGCCTCAGCCGCGCCGCCGATTATCCTCGCGACGAACGCCCCCGCGCCCTTCCGCTGCACTTTGTCGAGGGTGATCGCGATCCGGTACTTGTTCGACCCGTCCTGCGCCGCCAGCCCGTAGGTCTCCCACAACAACGACATCGACTGCCCGCGCCGGAACCGGCCCACGCTCGGCACAATGTTGAAATCGCGCCACCGCGTCGCGCTGGCGGCGTCGCCGCGCGGGGCGATGTTGTCGGCCACCAGCACGTCGCTGATCGCGAACCCGCCCGCGTCCGATTCCAGCTCGAACGACCCCAACCCGCGCGCCCCATGCACGTTGTCGGGCTGCAGCGCCTCCACCCGGTAGACGTGCGTCCCCCGCGCCAGCCGCTCGCGCCAGGCGCGCACCCGCGCCGGCTGCGATTGCCCAATGGTCACCATCTCGCGCGTCGAGTCCCGGATCGACAGCTCGGCGTTGGCCTCGTACACTTTGAGGTCGATGTCGATCGGCGCCCGCGCCAGGTCCAGCCCCTTCACCAAACTGTCGATAGGCAGCTCGGCAACCACGAAAATATCGCCCGAGTCCGCATCGGCGCGGAAACGCGCCACCTGCAGCGAGATCGAGTCGATGTTGTGGTCGACGTTGTTCCACTGCACCGGACTCCGCTTCTTCCACTCCTCCACGACCTCGAGCCAGCTCTGGGTCAGCGACGCGGTGCCCCAGGTGGGCGGCGCGCGGAAGACGAAGTTCAGCCCGTCGCTGTAGAGCCACATCGTTTCGTTGATGCCGCGCCCGTTGGGCTGGAAGCCGATGACCGTCTGGGGCGGGCCGTACCGGATGTGGACGTCGCCGCGGTCGGTGTCGGCGCCCTTGAGGTCGAAGTCGTCCGACGTCCACATGAACTCGGAGTAGGCGACGCGCGCGAGGAACTCGATCCAGTGCTCATTACCCGGCGTGAGGGTCAGGGGATCGGACAACATCCAATAGTAACGCTCGAGGCGCGCACGCTCGGCCGCCGGGAGCCCCTCGTACCGCGCCGAGTCGCTGAACCTGTTCGAGTCCTGCTTGGCGCGGCTCCCCCCCTCGGGACGCAGGATCCGCGACAGGCGGGTGAATCGGGCGCGGTCCCTGGGCGACAGGAAGGCCAGGGCGCTGTCGAAGGCGATGGTCGCGTCGCGGTCGTCGTTCAGGCGGTGGGCCGCCAGCCCGCGCCCCAGCCAGGCGTTAGGGTCCCAGGGAGCGATGTCGAGCCGCCGCTGCGACAGCTGCTTCAGCTCCTCCCACCGCTTGCGGTCGGCCAGCGCCATCATCGCGTGCCGCAGGGCCCGAGGGTTGTTCGGGTCTGCGCGCAGCGCCTCGGCGAAATAGTCGGAAGATTTGAGATAGTCGCCCTCTCCGGAGAAGACGGTCG
Source organism: Gemmatimonadaceae bacterium (assembly GCA_041483735.1). Taxonomy (GTDB): domain Bacteria; phylum Gemmatimonadota; class Gemmatimonadetes; order Gemmatimonadales; family Gemmatimonadaceae; genus JBGPGH01. Next base: position 45,691 of record JBGPGH010000011.1, read on the forward strand.
GCTGCCAGACCATCGTCTCGAGGAAGTTGTTCAGCGCCTTGGGGTCGTTGCGGTAGATGGAGAGATCGACCTGCTGGTTCTGGCGCAGGTTGCGCCGGTCGGCGACCGCCTCGTAACGGCGCCAGTAGACCATCCCGGCCTCGTCGGCGGTTTCGGCGACCAGCGCCGAGTCGCCCGAGCGGCGGGCGGCGTCGACCGCCTTGCCGAAGATCGAGGCGGCCTGGAAGCGGAGGGTGGCGAGGTTGGAGTTGAGGAAGAACCTGCCGAGCTCCATCCAGTAGCGGCCGCTGTCGGGAGCATACATCGTCGCGATCCGGAGCGAGCTGTCGGCGACGCGGAGGAGGTCGATGACGTTCTGGTCCCGGATGAAGCCGACGCGCCGCTCGCTGCGCGACATCCCCCAGGCGAGCATGCCGCGGCGGTAGAACACTTCGGCGTTTTTCGGATCGGCGCGGAGGAGCTGGTCGGTGAGCTTCAGCGCGCCTGACGAGTCGCCGGCCGCGACCAGGGAGTCGAGCTGGGCGGCGGCGGGGGAGTGGACCGCCTGGGCGCGCGCGGCCGAGGCGATGGCGAGGGCGACGGCGATCCGGCGGGCGCTCAAAAGAGTGTCGGCTGGCCGCCCTGGCTTGCGTTAGGCGGCGTGAAGCCGAAGTGGCGGTAGGCCTGCGTCGTCGCCACCCGGCCGCGTGGAGTACGCTGGAGAAAGCCGTTCTGGACCAGGAAGGGCTCGTACACCTCTTCGATGGTATCCGCGTCCTCGCCCACCGCGGCGGCGATCGTCCCGATCCCCACCGGCCCGCCCTCGTACTTCTCGATGATTGTGCGAAGCACCCGCGTGTCCATGTCGTCGAGGCCGAACTCGTCGACCTCGAGGAGCTGGAGCGCCTGGTGGGCGACGTCGCGGGTGATGCGGCCGTCGGCGCGGACCTGGGCGTAGTCGCGGACTCGGCGGAGCAGCCGGTTGGCCACCCGCGGGGTGCCGCGCGACCGCCTGGCGAGCTCGATCGCGCCGTCTTCGTCGACCTCGACCTTCAGGACTTCCGCCGTGCGGTGGACGATCATCAGCAGGTCTTCGGCCGGATAGTAGTTCAGCCGCTGCTCGATCCCGAAGCGGGCGCGGAGCGGGGGCGTCAGCATGCCCAGACGGGTGGTGGCGCCGATGAGGGTGAAGTGCTCGATAGGCATCGTGATCGTCTGCGCCTTGGGCCCCTCGGAAAGGCGGATGTCGATCTTGTAGTCCTCCATGGCGGGGTAGAGGAACTCCTCGATGATCGGGCGCAGGCGATGGATCTCGTCGATGAAGAGGATGTCGCCGGAGCGGAGATTCGTGAGGGTGCCGACGAGGTCGCCGGGTTTTTCGAGGGCGGGGCCGGACGTCGCGTGGATGTTCACACCGAGCTCACGGGCGATGAGCTCGGCGAGGGTGGTCTTGCCGAGTCCGGGTGGGCCGAAGAAGAGGGTGTGGTCGAGCGGCTCGCGCCTGGCGAGGGCGGCGTCGATGTAGATCTGGAGGCTCTCCTTGACCCGGGGCTGGCCGATGAACTCGGACAGGCGTTGGGGGCGGAGGGAGAGCTCCACCAAACTTTCGTCGCCCAGAATTTCTGGAGTTGTTATTTCAGCTCGGGACACGGGGCGGGGGACTGTGCGTACTGAGTACTGAGTACTGAGTATCGGGGAGTTCCGAGGGTGAGTCCTGCCTGATTCGTAACGTACTGAGTACGGAGTACTGAGTATCGGGAAGTACTGGGGGCGGGCCGGGCCCGGCTTGCTACGTACTGAGTACTAAGTACTGAGTATCGTTCAGCGTCGCGGGCAGAGTCTTGCCCGATCAGGAAAGTACCGCCAGGAAAGGGCAGCTGGTACTCCGTACCCGGCACTCAGGAATACGATACTCAGTACTCAGTACTTGGTACTCAGTGCCTTTCACACCCTCGCTGCCAGCTTTGAAAGCTGCTCGGCCGCCTTTTCCAGCGTTTCCATCTTCTTGCAGAAGGCGAAGCGGACGAGCGATTTGCCCAACGCTGGTTCATGATAGAACGAACTGCCCGGCACCGTCGCCACGCCGCCTTCCTTGGTCAGCCACATCGCGAAGGTCGTGTCGTCCTGGTCGGAGAGGGCGGAGAAGTCGGCGAGGATGTAGTAGGCGCCCTCGGGGATGGAGAACTTGAAGCCGGCGTCTTTCAGGGCGCCGACGATCACGTCGCGGCGGGCGCGGTACTCGTTCCCCATCGTGTTGTAGTAGGCGGCGTCGAAGGCCATCCCCACGGCACCGGCGGCCTGGAGGGGGGCGGGGGCGCCGACGGTCAGGAAGTCGTGGACTTTCCGAATTGCCGTCGCGTGGGGCTCGGGAGCGATCGCGTAGCCTAACCGCCAGCCGGTGCAGCTGAAGGTCTTGCTCAGCCCGGAAATCGTGACGGTCCGCTCCCACATCCCCGGCCACTTGGCGATCGGGTGGTGGCCGCCGGCGTAGCGGATGTGCTCGTAGATCTCGTCGGTGAAGGCGAGGACGTCGAACTCGACGCACAAGTTGGCGATCAGCGAGATCTCGTCGCGGCTGAAGACGCGCCCGGTGGGATTGTGCGGCGTGTTGACGATGATCGCCTTGGTGTTCTTCGAGAACGCCTTGCGCAGCCGGTCGGGGTCGATCTGCCAGTCGGGCGCCGTCAGCGGGACGAAGACGGGCTTGGCGCCGGCCAGGATGGCGTCGGGCCCGTAGTTCTCGTAGAAGGGCTCGAGGACGATCACCTCGTCGCCGGGATCGATCAGCGCCAGGAAGACCGCCGCCATCGCCTCGGTGGCGCCGCAGGTGACGGTGATGTCGACCTCGGGGTCGACCGTCATCTCATAGTGCCGCCGGTATTTCTCGGCGATCGCGAGCCGCAGCGCGGGCGAGCCCCAGGTGATCGCGTACTGGTTGATGTCGCCGTGGATGGCGGCGCAGGCGGCGTTCTTCATCGGCGCCGGCATCGGGAAGTCGGGGAAGCCCTGGGCGAGATTGAGCGCGCCGTACTGGGTGGCGACGCGGGTCATTTCTCGAATGACGGACTCTGTGAAGGTGTGAGTACGGATCGCGGGCATGGGGAGGGAGGAAGGGAGGAAGGGAGGGAGGGAGGAAGGAGGGGGGGAGGAAAGCGGAGGGGGGCCTCCTACCTGGTTCCTGCCGTGAGTACGGATTCAGGGCCGAACAGGAAACATCCTACCTGGTGGACAATTTAGCCAGCGAGGCGCGGATCAATTCCGTGGCCGGCATCTGGTTGCCGTTTCCATCGAGGGCGGCGCGGAGGGCGCGGTCGGCGTCGCTGGCGGTGTAGCCGAGTGCCACCAAAGCGCGGAGGGCGTCGTCGGCGGCGGGGCCGAGGGAGTGCTTCGGTACGGCCGAGGTCTGGGGAAGGAGGGCGTCGAGCTTGTCGGCGAGGTCGAGGATGAGCTGCTCGGCCTTCTTCCGCCCCACGCGGGGGACGCTCTGGAGGGTGGCGATGTCCTTCTCCCTGATCGCGCGCACCAGGCGGTCGGCGGAGAGGGCGGACATCAGGCCTAACGCGAGCGCCGGTCCAACGCCCTTGGCATCCAGCAGCTTCCGGAAGAGGCGGCGTTCGAAGTCGCTGGCGAAGCCGAAGAGCTGCCAGCCGTCGTCCTTCACCACCAGGTGGGTGTGGAGCGAGATGGCGTCGCCGGCGCGGGGGAGGGTCTCGTAGACGGAGAGGGGGATCTGGAGCTCGTACGCCGTCCCGCCGGCGGTCATGATCTCGATCCGGTCGAGGTCCCGCGCCACCAGCGTGCCGGAGACGTGGGCGATCATGAGAGGGCCCGCGCGCGGAGGCGGACGCGGTCCAGGTGCTCGCCCAGGCAGCAGGTGAGGGCGGCGGCGACGCCGTCGGCGGCGTCGGCGGGGCGGGGCGGGGTTTTCAGTCGCAGCAGCCGCATCACCATGAACTGGACCTGCTCCTTGGCGGCGGCGCCGCTCCCGACCACCGCTTTCTTGATCTCGCGCGGCGCGTATTCGTGGATCGCGATCCCGCCCTGCTGGGCGGCGAGCATGATGACGCCGCGGGCATGACCTAACACCACCGTCGTCCGGACGTTGCGGGCATAGAACACGTCCTCGATCGCCATCGCGTCAGGCTTGTGGCGCTCGATAATCGTGCGGACGCCGTCGAATATCTCGTGGAGGCGCGCCGCCAGCGGGTCGCGCGCGCGGGTGTTGATGACGCCACATTCTATCAGACGCACGGCGCCGCCGTTTGCGCGCTCGACCACACCGTAGCCGGTGGTGGCGGTGCCCGGGTCGATCCCCAGGACGATCACGGGCCGCCTCCCAGTCCGGCGCGATGCCTCACGCCCGGGCCATCTCCGACGCGTCCATGTCGAAGTTCGCGTCCACTTTCTGGACGTCGTCCAGCTCTTCCAGCTCTTCCAGCAGCCTCAACAGCGACTCGGCCACTTTCCCTTCCACCCTAACGACTTGCTTGGGGATCCAGGCGATCTCGGCCGACGTCGCGGCGATCCCCTTCGATTCCAGCGCGCCCTTCACCGCGTGAAGCTGGGCGGTGCCGGTGGTGACGACGAACTGGTCCTCCTCGCGCGCGAAATCTTCGGCCCCGGCTTCCAGTGCCGCTTCGAGGGTGGCGTCCTCGCCGAGCTTGGTGGCGTCGAGGTAGATCTGCCCCTTCCGGTCGAACATCCAGGCGACCGAGTTGGTGGCGCCCAGGTTGCCGCCGCCGCGCGAGAGCTTGTGCCTGACGTCGGCCACGGTGCGGGTGGGGTTGTCGGTGACCGCGCTGATCATGAGCGCCACGCCGCCGGGCCCGAAGCCCTCGTACGTGACCTCGACGTACTCGACCCCCTCCAGCTCACCCGTCCCCTTCTTGATCGCGCGCTCGATGTTGTCCTTGGGCATCGACGAGGCGCGGGCGGCTTCAATCGCGGTGCGGAGGCGCGGGTTCCCCGCGGCGTCGCCGCCCCCCAGCCTGGCGGCCATCGTGATTTCGCGGATCAGCTTGGTGAACATGGCGCCGCGCTTCGCGTCGGCGGCGGCCTTGTAGTGCTTGATCTGCTTCCACTTGGAATGGCCGGCCATGGCGGGTCCGAACGAGGAACGAGGAACGAGGAGACAGACCGTGAAGCAGGAAGCAGGAAGCAGGAAAAAAGCACCGGAAGTCTGCGTTCTGTGCGGTGACCGCGGCGTCCAGACGGCCCGCGGCCTTTTTCCTGCTTCCTGCTTCCTGCTTCCGGAATATATCCCTGCACGGGCTGGGTCGGGGAGCGGGGTGGGGCGGGGGGCCAACAAAAAAAGGGCAGCTTCTCACGAAGCCGCCCCCTGGCACCGATCAGTCCGTCTCATCCGCGGCATCCGTTTCCCACGCCGTAGGACCAAGCCCGCCTCACGCGGCCCACCTCCCACACCCAATCCAGCCCGCCGGCCGACCTCCGACCTCCGACCTCAGCGCGAGTATCTAATGATCATCCCACCCCGATACCCGGAGATATTCGCCGTCGCCCCGCTCACATCCAGATACCCGCCCGTCGCCAGCGACGCGCTCGGCAGGATCGTGAACGACCCGACGTCGATGTGCGCCCGGAGCCCGAACGACGCCAGCCGGCCCGCCCGCCCGCCGTCCCGCGACCAGCCACGCAACTCGGCGCTGGGCTCGAGCTGCATTCCGCCGGCGTTGAACGACAGCGACACCGTCCCGTTGGCGATGTTCTCCCACGGCGCGGTGATGCCGGCCGCGAGCTCGCCCTTCATCCGGACCAGGTCCCAGCCCGAGATGAACAGGTTCATCGAGCCCAGCGGGTGCGAATAGGCACCCTGTCCGATGATCCGGTCGCCGGTGCTGTACGAGAAGCCGCCCGCCTGGTCGTTCCCAAACTTTGAGTACGAGACGCCGAGCGCCATGCGGCCGTTCCAGAGCCCGCGGTCCGCGCCCAGCCGCGCGCGATACTCGTTTCCGGGCTCGAACTTGAACGCGGTCTGCGACGCCGACGACGCGAACGGCGTGTACGAGGCGCTGTAGCGCATGCTGGCGCCGATGCCGACGTTCCAGTCGCCCATCACCTTGGCGGCGGCGATCCCGCCGGTGCCGCCGAAGCCGCTCCCGAAGTTCGAAATCGGGAAGGCGAAGAAGTCGTTCCCGATCCGGCCGGCGGCGGTGCGCTGGGCCGCGGTGACCTCGGACTGGCCGGTGGGGATGTTCACGCCGGCGGTCAGGATCACCGCGTCGTTCCCTAACGTGTAGTTGGCCCGGATCTGGGTGTCGGTGAGGCCGGTGATCTCGCTGTTCACGCCGCTGGCCTTCACCCTGGAGCTCGCGTACGCGCTGCCGAGGTCGATCGTGAACCGCTCGGCGATGGGAATCACCACCGCGAACGGGATCGCCAGCTCGGTCACATTCTCCTGGATGGGCCCGGTGAGCTTGTAGCTGACGTACTGCGGCCCGAGGTGGAACGAGCGGTCGAGCAGCGCCTGGGCGCCGGCGGCTCCGGCCGGGAGCGCGAGCGCGAGCGCGAGCGTCATGGTGCGTCGCATGGCGGCTCTCCGGTCAGGGTTGGCGGACGACGATCACGATCTTTCCGGTCGCGGCCGCGGGCTTGTCGTCGCCCGATGCGGTGCTGGCCGGATCCTTCTGCGAGGGCGCCGTGGCGGTGGTCGTGGTGGTGGCGCCGAGCTGCACCGCGATGCCGGGGTTGAGGTCGTTGGCGGTGTTGTTGAGCGTGGTGGTGATCGGCGGAGCTTCCACCGTCGGCACGCCGTGGTCGGCGGCGTTGATCGCGGTCGATCCTTCCACCGTGCTCTGGACCATCGTCTCGATCGACCCGACGGTGACGCTGGCGCCGACCTTGGCGTTGTCGACCTCGGTCTTCTTGTCGGCCGCCGCGGTGAAGCTGGGATCCAGCCGGGCCGCATCCTCGAACCGGCGCGACGCCTCGTCGAGGTTCCCCTTGTCCTGTGCCAGCAGGCCGGCGCTGTACGAGAGGAAGGCGGCCAGCGACCGGGTGGGCCGCTGCTGGACGAGCGCCTGCTCGGCGGGGGTCAGCCTGATGCCGAGCTTCTCGTAGATCCCGAGGACGACCTTCTTTTCCATGTTGAAGAGCGCGTCGAGCTGGTCCTCGGCCTGCACCGGGTCGCCGGCCAGGGTGGTGGGGACGTCGACGACGGCGGCGTCGATGCGGATCGAGCGGCCGCCCAGCTGGCTGACGCCGCCGGCGATCACCCGTCCGGCGCGCATGATCTTGCCGGTGCGGACGGAGGTGGCGGCGTCGACCCGCCCGCCTTTCGAGAGCGAGATCTCGTCGAGCAGCGCCTGGACCCGGTCGCGCTCGAGGATGGTGAGCTGCGGGGAGCGCGACAGGTCGGTGACCATCAGGTCGGCCAGGCCGCGCTCGAGCGGCATGAGGGAGCTGTCGGAGCCGGTGAACTTGAGGGGCAGGACGGCGATGGTCATCGGCGAGCCGGGCTCGGAGGACAGCGATGCCTCACGAGCGACGGCCGACTTGGCGGACAGCTCGAGCTCGCGGCGCTGGAGGGCGGCGAGCCGCGTCTTGAGCTGCTTCCGCACCCGGCTGGTGCGTCCGTTCAGGACGTACCCGGAGTACGCGTCCTTGGCGATCGTGTACTCGCCGGTCTGCTCGGCGCTCATGCCGAGGTAGAGGGCGATCATCCCATCGCGCGGGGCGAGCCGGTTGGCCTGCTCGAGCACCGGGCGCGCGTCGGCGTAGCGGCCGGCGCGGTAGTAGGCGATCCCGAGCGACCGCAGCGCGGCCACCGACTGCGGATTCGCTTTCCGCGCCAGCTCCAGCCTGGTGAGGTTGTCGGGGCGCTGAGCCGCCGCGGGGATCGCGGCCAGGGCCAGGGCGCCGAACAGGGTGAGGCACTTGAAGAGCCGCATGACACCTGCCTCCTAACGGTCCGGGTCGAGCATGTCCTCGAAACGCATCCACTGCTTGTAGAAATAGAGGTCGACGTAGCCGGTGGCGCCGTTCCGGTTCTTGAGCGCCAGGAGCTCCGTCGCCCCTTCCACCCCATGGCCCGCCCCGGTGGTGTACATCTCCTCCCGGTACAGACCCAGCACCACATCGGCCAACTGTTTCACGGCGCCCAGGGCGCCAAAGTCATCGAGCGTCGGCCGGAGGTCGCGCCGTTCCCGCGTCATCCCCGGCAACTGTGCCGTCACCACGATCGCGACGTGCAGTTCCACCGCCATCATCTTCAAGAACCGTACCGCGGACGCCAGCTCCTCGTCCCTCGGCCGGGCTCCCGAAACCAGCGCCTCCAGCGGGTCCACCACGATCAGCTGGGCATCGAGCATCCGCCGCAACTCGTCGCCCATCCCCTCCAGCCCCTCGGGCGGGATCACCCCGATCGCCGGCGCGGCATCGCGCAGCCGCACCGCCACCCCACCCACACTGGCGCGGGTCGTCTCGTCGAGCGACCCGCGCCGAATGTCATCCACTCGCGCCCGCCCCTCGATCGCCAGGGCCCGCTCCATCACCCGGTCGATCGACATCTCCCCCGAGAGCACCGCGGCGGCCCGATCGTCCTGGGCCGCCCGCAGCGCCATGGCCAGCGTCAACGCCGACTTCCCGCTCCCCACGTCGCCGCCCAGCACGATCAGGTCACCGTGCCGCACCCCGCCGCCCAGCAGTCGATCGAGGCTGGGGAAGCCGGTGGACACCGTGTCCGGTGAGGGCGCTCCGTCCGACACCGCATCCACGCGCTGCATGATCTGCGTCAGCGGCGACAGGTCAGCGCGGCGCGTCATGTGTCATCATGGATGTCGTCTCCCCCCCGCGCAAGGAGGCGACGGCGCGCCGCCGGCCGGGCTATTCGGCGACCGCCCGGGCGAGCTGCTTCAACTCTGAAAGTGCGCGCGCATCCAGGTGTGGCGCCGTGACTTCAATCACCTTCGCCAGCGCCACGCCCAGGGCCTCGAGGTCGTCGCCGGCGGTGGTCTCCACCAGCCTGGCAAAGGCCACCCGGAGCCCCCCCGCGGCGGGGAGCGCCAGCGAGCCGAACCAGGTGCGCGCGCCGGCGCCGCGCAGCGACCGCGACTCGCCACGGACGGGCCAGGGGGGGAGGAGTCCGGCCACGAGCCGGGCGGCCATGAGGGAGGCGAGCGCGACCTCCCGCTTGCCGCCGAGCTGGGCCCGGCCGGCGAGCGCGGCGAGGGCGGGGAAGCGGAACTCGGCGGGGGCGAGGCTGTAGGGGGGGCCGGAGAGCATGGCGCGGAAGCTACCGGGAGTGGTGCCGGGACGGCAACCGGAATCCGGAATGCGGAATCCGGAGAGTGGGTTTTGTGCTCGTTTCCGCATTCCGCATTCCGCATTCCGCATTCATACCTGTAAGTTCAACGGATGCCGCCTGTTCCTCCCGGTCCCCGTTCCCCGGTCCCCAAGTCTGTTCTGTGGGTCGACGACGAGGCGGAGCTGCTCGAGCCGCACCGGATCTTCCTCCAGGAGAAGGGCTACGAGGTGGCGCTGGCGACCAACGCCGACGACGCGGTCGAGATGCTGCGCCGCCGCGCGTACGACGTCGTCCTGCTCGACGAGCAGATGCCGGGGAAGCGCGGGCTCGATGCCTATCGCGAGATGCAGGAGATGTCGCCGTCCATCCCGGTGGTGATGGTCACCAAGAGCGAGGAGGACACCACCCTGCGCGAGGCGCTGGGCGCCAACGTCCGCGACTACCTCGTGAAGCCGGTGAACCCGCGCCAGGTGCTGGCGGTGATCACCCGGATCCTCGAGGGGCCGCGCATCCGGCAGCAGGCGGTGGCCCGCGCCTTCGTCGAGCGCTTCCGCGCCATCGAGCTCGAGCGCGCCAAGCCGCGCGACTGGCGCGGCTGGATCGACCGGTTCGTGGAGCTGATGCGCTGGGACATCGACCTCGCCGCCGCCGGCGAGATGGGGCTCTACGAGTCCCTCCGCGGGCTGTACGTCGACATGCACCGGGAGTTCGCCGCCTTCATGGCGCGCGAGTACCCGGCGTGGCTGCTCGACCTCGAGGGCGACCGGCCGCCGCTGTCGGTCGACGTCGTGGGGGAGTTCCTCCTCCCCATCCTCGAGCGCGAGCGCGCCGCCGTCTACATCGTCGTCGACTGCCTGCGCCTGGACCAGTGGATGGTGCTCGAGCCACTGCTCGCCCCGCTCTTCGACGTCGAGACCACCCACTACTACTCGATCCTGCCCACCGCCACCCCGTACGCGCGCAACGCCCTGTTCAGCGGACTCTTCCCGGGCGAGATCGCCGCCCGCTTTCCCGACTGGTGGGGGGAGCACGAGGACGAGACGCTCAACGCCCACGAGCGCGACCTGCTGGAGGCGCAGCTGGCGGACGTCAAGGCGGCCGGTGGCGCGGGGGGGGGCGCGCGCACGATCCCCGTGCGCTACCACAAGATCTCCAGCGCCAACGACTCCGACGAGCTCGAGCGCCACCTCCAGTCGGCGTTCGCCGGCGACGGGATCAGCGCCTTCGTCTTCAACTTCGTCGACCTGCTGACGCACGGGCGCAGCGAGTCGACGATCCTCTACGAAGTCGCCCGCGACGAAATCGCCCTGCGGCAGATCACCAGGCAGTGGTTCGAGCGGTCGTCGCTGCTGTCGGTGCTGCGTGAGGCGGCGCGCCGGAAGCTGCCGGTGCTGCTCACCAGCGACCACGGCTCGATCCACTGCGAGACGCCGGCCACGGTCTTCGCCAAGCGCGACGCCACCGCCAACCTGCGCTACAAGTTCGGCGAGGACCTGCGCGCCGAGCGGCCCGAGCTGGCGCTCCTCTTCCGGAGCGAGGACGCGCTGCGGCTGCCGCGGCGGGGGCTGGGCGCCAACACGCTGCTGGCCGCCGGCGACTGCTTCTTCGTCTATCCCACCAAGCTCCGCGAGTACCAGAGCCGCTACCGCGGCAGCTTCCTGCACGGCGGCGTGACGCCGGAGGAAGTGATCCTGCCGCTGGCGATCCTCACGCCGCGCAAGTGAGCACCCGCCTCTACCGCCGCCTCCTCCGCTTTCTCCGCCCCCACACCGGGCGGATGGCGGGCACCATTCTCACGAGCGTCCTGGCGGCGATCCTCGACGCCTACTCGTTCGCGCTCCTCATCCCGTTCCTGAACGCCCTGTTCGGCCAGCAGCAGCTGCTGCCGGTGGCCGGCGCGATGGGGCGCTTCCTCCAGTTCACCATCGGCTACCTGCTCGATCCGGCCGACAAGATGGGATCGCTGCAGACGGTGATCCTGATCATCCTCCTCACCGTCCTGCTGAAGAACGTGCTGGTCTGGTTCAGCGGACAGCTGGGGGCGCAGCTGCAGGAATTCGTGACGCGCGACATGCGCGACACGGTCTACGCGCACCTCCAGCGCCTCCCGCTCGGCTACTTCACGCGGACGCGGGGCGGGCAGATCACCGCCCGGGTGCTGTCGGACACCGACCAGACCAAGACGCTGATCACCCAGCTGGTCACGCAGTCGATCCAGAACGTGGCGGTGATCGTCGCCTACCTGGCGATGCTCTTCCTGATTTCGGCCAGGCTGACGCTGTTCGCGCTGGTGGTGGCGCCGCTGCTGATGGGGGCGCTCCAGCCGCTGCTCAAGCGGCTGCGCAAGGGCTACCGGCGGCTGCGCAACGACTACGGCGAGATGATGAGCGTGCTGCAGGAAGTGGTGGGCGGGATCCGGCTGGTGAAGTCGTTCGGGGCCGAGCCGTACGAGGAGCGGCGGTTCACCGAGGCCAGCGCCCGGTACTCGTCAGGCATGGTGAAGGTGACGCGGATCGCGTTCATGGCCCAGCCGATCACCGAGGTGATCGGGACGGTCATCACCGTGGCGCTGCTCTGGATCGGGGCGCGGCAGGTGCTCACCGACGGGACGATGCAGGGGTCGATGCTGATCTCCTTCCTGGCGGTGGTGATGCGCCTCCTCCAGCCGCTGAAGATGGTGTCGCAGCTGCCGACGGTGGCGCAGGGGGCGCTGGCCGCGTCGGAGCGGCTGTTCGAGGTGCTGGACGCGCCCACCGAGCAGCAGACCGACAAGGGGACCCGCGCCGTCGAGGGCTTCCGCGACGCGATCGTCTTCGAGCGGGTGGGGTTCGCGTACGACACCGAGCCGGTGCTGACCGACGTCAGCTTCACCGCCCGGCGCGGCGAGGTGGTGGCGCTGGTGGGAGCGAGCGGGGCGGGGAAGAGCACGCTGGTCGACCTCATTCCGCGCTTCTATGAGGTGACCGCGGGCCGGATCACCCTCGATGGCGTCGATACCCGGGAGATCAAACTCGCCTCGCTCCGCGGGCTCACCGGGATCGTCAGCCAGGACACGGTCCTGTTCAACGACACCGTCCGCAACAACATCGCCTACGGCGCCGAGGCCGAGTACAGCGGCGCGCAGATCGAGAGCGCGGCCCGGGCCGCCAACGCCCACGGCTTCATCGACGAGCTGCCGGACCGCTACGACACGCAGCTGGGGGAGCGCGGCACCCGCCTGTCGGGTGGGCAGCGGCAGCGGATCGCGATCGCCCGGGCGCTGCTCACCGACCCGCCGGTCCTGATACTCGACGAGGCGACCTCGGCGCTGGACACCGAGTCCGAGCGGCTGGTGCAGGAGGCGATCGACCGGCTGCTGGCCGGCCGGACGGTGTTCGTGATCGCGCACCGCTTGTCGACGGTGGTGCACGCGACCCAGATCCTGGTGCTGGACCGTGGGCGGATCATCGAGCGCGGTGCGCATAACGAGTTGCTGGCCCGGCGGGGGGCGTACTTCCGGTTGTACCAGATGCAGTTCGTGGACGACAGGGTGGGGGCGGAGGCCGGGGTCGGGGCCCCTGCCTAGCGAGGATTCGGCCCGGGCTGGCCGGGGTCGGCCCGGAGCAGGCTTCTACGGCTTTGTACGCGGATGACGCGGAAACGACACGGATAGTCGCGGAGGGCCCGCCGGAGCCAGCTCTCATGAGGTAGCTTTTTTCTTTGTTTGTGGTTTTCCAAATCACATCACGCCGGCACGGCTCCCGGACCCTCCTCGACGGCACGATGCCGGACAACTCCGCGGCCATCCGCGCTCTTCAGCGAAATCCGCGCCAACGCAGTAGAACCCGGCGCTGGCGCCGGCGCCAGCAACCCAGACGGACCCCTGCCCGCCCACTGACCACTGGCCCTGACCCTGACAGATGCGCATCCTCTTCCTCCACTCCGCGACATCGTGGACCGGCACCGCCCGCGTCTTCGCCGCGGCAGCCCGGGCACTCGGCGAGCGCGGCTACCCGGTGATGTTCGTCTGCGCCCAGGGGAGTGAGGTGGAGCGCCGCGTCTCGTTCACGGGGTTCGAGGTCGTCACGCTCCCCGGAATGGGGTCATGGCGCCGCGAGGTCGCCGCGCTGCGCCGCCTCATCCGCGACCGCTTCATCGAAGTCGTCTTCGTCCACGGCGAGCGCGGGCACGCGGTGGCCGCGGCGGCGGTCCGGCTGGCCGCGCGGGGCGCGATCGTCCGCCGGATCGCGCCTGACGAGACCCCGGGCTTCGGCGCCCGCTCGTGGCTGTCGCTGCGCCTGGCGGCCGGCGGCCTGCTCGTCTCCGACGCCGGCGCCCTGCCGCCGCCGCCGATCGGCGCGCGGATGCTCGAGCCCGAGGTCGCGGACCTGGGGGTGCGGCCGGAAGAGTACGACGAGCCGGCCGGCCGGACGGTCTCCGGCGGCCGCTCGTCAGGCGGTGTCGCCAGCCCGTTCACCATCGCCGTGCTGCTCGACGGCGCCGCCCCGGCGGCAGCGGCCACCGCCCTCCGCGCCGCGGCCCTGCTCGCCCCGCGCCACCCGGGCCTCCGCCTGACGATGCTCGGCGTGGGCCCCGGACTGGGCGACACGCTGCGCCTCCACGCCGCCGCGCTGGGGATTTCCCACGCCCTCCGGATCGGCGACCGGCGCGACGACCGGCTGCCGGCGCTCCGCCGCGCCGACCTGGTCTGGGTGATCGCCCGCGGCGACGACGCGGCCTGGGGCGCGCTCGACGGCATGGCCCTCCGCCTCCCGGTGTTCGCCGACCGCCAGACCACCGCCTCCCGCTTCGTCGCCCCCGACCAGACCGGAGCCGTCCTGCCGCCGGGCGATCCCCACGCGGCCGCCGCCGGCATCGCCGCGCTGATGGGCGACCCGGCGCGCCGCCTGACGATGGGCGCCGCCGGACGCGAGCGCGTGGCCCGCACCTGGCCGCTGGACGCCATGGCCGACGGATTCCAGCGCGCCGCCGAGCACGCCCTCGATCGCAGCCGGTGGATCGTGTGAGCGACGGCTCGCCGCGACCGCCCGCCGCCGGCGCCGCGCCGTCCGTGACGGTGGTGGTCGCGGCCCGCAACGCCGCCGCCATCATCGAAGACTGCCTCACCAGCGTCCGCTGGGCCGGGGAAGTCCTGGTCGTCGAGAACGACTCCACCGACGACACCGTGGCGCGGGCCCGGGCCACCGGCGCCACCGTCCTCAACCATCCCTTCCGCACCATCGGGTTGCAGCGGAACGCCGCGATCGAGCGCGCCCGCGGTGACTGGATCCTGGTGCTCGATGCCGACGAGCGGTGCACCCCCGCGCTGGCCGCCGAAATCGCCCGCCTGATCGGCGGATCGCCGGACCGGGATGCCTGGCGAATCGGGCGGCGCAACTTCTTCATGGGAAAGGAAATCCGGCATGGCGGGTGGGAGGGGTCGCGCGACCGCCCCATCCGGCTCTTCCGCCGCGCGCTCCGCTACGACGACAGCCCCGTCCACGAGCACGTGATCGCGCCCGCCGGTGTCGGCGCCCTCCGCGAGCCGCTCCTCCACACGCCGTACGCGTCGCTCGACGAGTACTTCGAGAAGCTCAACCGCTACAGCCGGTCGTGGGCGCGGCAGCACTACGACCGCGGACGCCGCGCCGGCGCGCTCACCCTGCTCGTCAAGCCGCCGGCGCGCTTCGTCTCGATGTGGCTCATCCGCGGCGGGTTCCTGGATGGCGCCCCGGGACTGGTGCTGGCGGTGATGGCGGCGGTGAGCGTCGCGGCGAAGTACGCGCGCCTCTGGGAGCTGACCCGGCGCGGCGCCGGTGCGCCGTAATGCGGATCCTGCTCATCGGACACCGCAATCCCTGGCGCATGGAAGCCGCCGTGGAGCGCGCGTTCCGACGGGCCGGCCACGAGACCCTCCTCTTCGACGACCGGCGCTCGAAGCGCCTGACGGGGTGGCGCGTCACGCAATGGCGCGCGCTCCGCGCCGCCCGCCGCTTCCGCCCCGACTTCGTCTTCCTCTCCAAGTGCCTGGCGCTCGCCCCCGACACGGTGCAGGAAATCATGGACGGCGGAGCCATCCCCAACGCCATGTGGTACCACGATCCCCAGTGGCACCGCGACACCGATCGCCCCGACATCGGCCACATCGCCGCGATCGGGAAGCTGAGCCGCGTCTTCTTCGTCACCGGCTTCGACGCCGAGTGGCGCGCGCTGGGGCTGCCCGCCAAGTTCCTGCCGGCGGCCGGCGCGAGCGAGATCGTGCCGGTGCCTCACGATCCCCGCTTCGCCGCCGAGGTGGCCTTCATCGGGACGCCGTACGACGAGCAGCGCCCGCTCTTCCTCGCCGAAGTCGCCCGGCACGTCCCGCTCCGCGTCTGGGGGCCGGGCTGGAGGCCGTGGCGCGGGCAGATCCGCTGGGGCGGGCGCGCGGTGGAGGGACGCGACTTCGCCGCCGTCTGCTCCAGCTCGAAGATCGTGCTCGGCGTGAACCCGGCGCGCGCACAGGGCGCCACCACCTACGCCTCCGACCGGATGTGGATGGTGATCCTGGCCGGCGCCTTCTACCTCGGCGCCCGCACGCCGGGCGTCGACCGGCTGCTGCTCGATGGCGTCCACTGCGCCTGGTACGCGGACGTCGGCGACTGCGCGGCCCGCGCCCGCCACTTCCTGGCCGAACCGCGCGAGCGCGAGCGCATCCGCGCCGAGGGGGAGCGGTTCGTCCGCGCCCACCACACCTACGACCGCCGGATCGCCAACCTGCTCTCCGGCGCCGCCTGGACGAGCCCGCTGTGACGCACCTGCTCGTCACCCAGGACTACGCCCCCGACCTGGGCGGGATGGCGCGGCGCCACGTGGAGCTGAGCCGGCACTTCGGCGGCGACGGGATGGAGGTCTCCACCGTCGCGTCGCCCCGCGCGGGCGAATTCGACCGCGGCGAACCGTACGCCATCGTCAGGCAACCCTTCCCGTTCGCCGACGCCAAGCGGTTCGTGAACCAGATGCGGTGGGCGCGCTGGATCGTGCGGCGCTGCCGCCGCGGTGGCATCCGCGCCCTCCACTGCGGCAATATCCGCCCCACCGGCTACGCCGTCTGGTGGGCGCACCGGCGCGCCGGCGTCCGCTACCTGGTCTACGTCTACGGCGGCGACCTCCTGCGCGAGCACCGCAAGGTCCGCGAAAGCGCCCTCAAGCGCGCCACCGCCCGCCGCATCCTCGGCGACGCCGCCGGCATCGTCGCGATCTCGGAGTGGTCGGCGAAGGTGACCGCCGACCTGATGCGCGAGCTGCGCATCGACGCGCCCCCGCCGGTGGCCGCGATCGACCTCGGCACCGACCCGGTCCAGTTCGCGCCGTCGCGCAATCGCGGCGAGCTGCGCCGCCGGTTGGGGCTTGGAGACGCGCCGCTCATCCTCACCGTCGCCAGGCTGGTGCCGCACAAGGGTCAGGACGTCGCCATCCGCGCGCTGGCCGCGCTCTCCGAATTGCCTGACGTGCGCTACCTGGTCGTCGGCGACGGGCGCGATGAGCCGCGGCTCCGCGAGCTGGCGCGCTCGCTGGGGGTCGCCAACCGGGTGACCTTCGCCGGCGCGCTCAGCGACGATGACGTCGCCGAGGCCTACGCGACCGCCAGCGTCTACGCCGGGCTCTCCCGGGTGGATGGCGGGATCAACGTCGAGGGCTTCGGCCTGTCGTTCGTCGAGGCCGGCGCCAGCGGCGTCCCGTCGGTGGCCGGTGATTCCGGCGGCGTCCGCTCCGCCGTCCGTGACGGCGAGACGGGGCTGGTGGTCCCGCCTGACGATCCGGCGGCCGTGGCCGCCGCGCTCCGGATACTCCTCACCGACGCCACCCGCCGGAACGCGATGGGCGAGGCCGCGCGCCGGGCGGTGGAGACGCACTACAACTGGGCGCGGGTGGGGGCCGAGACGCGCGCATTCGCCGAACGCGTGCTGGCCGCTCCGGCCGGTCGGACCGCGCCATGACCGGGGGCGCCTCGCTGCGGCACCGCGCCGAGTACTGGGCGCTGCGCGGGACGGTGGCGGCGCTGCGGGCGCTGCACTGGCGGGGCGCCGGCGCCTTCGGCGCCGGCCTGGGCGCGCTCGGCTACCGCCCGCTGGGGATCCGGCGCGGCGTGGTGGAGCGCCAGATCGCGGCCGCCTTTCCCGGGCTGGGCGCGCCCGAGGTGGCGCGGATGGCGCTGGGCGCCTACCGGCACCTGGGGCGAGCGTCGATCGAGACGGCGCTGCTGCCGACGCTGGATCGTGAGGCAATTCTCGACCTGGTGGATGAGGTGGTCGGCTGGGAGCTGCTCGCCAAGCCGGTGGCCGAAGGGCGCGGCGTGATCGCGGTCACCGGGCACGTCGGCAACTGGGAGCTGGGGGGAGCGTACGTCGCCGCCCGCGGCCTCCCGGTGGAAGCGATCGTGCGCGGGATGGCCAACCCGCTCTTCGACCGATACCTCACGAGTACCCGCAGCCGGATCGGGATGACCGTGGTCCACGACGCCGACGCGGTCCGCCGCATCCCGCGGGCGCTGCGCGAGGGACACGTCGTCGCGATCCTCGCCGACCAGGGAGTGCTGGGGCTCGCCTCCACCTTCGTTCCGTTTTTCGGGCGGCCGGCCAAGACGCCGCGCGGGCCGGCGGTGTTCGCGCTGCGGCTGGGCGCGCCGGTGGTGTTCGCGGCCTGCATCCGCCTTCCGTGCGGCCGATACCGCCTGAGCTTCGAGGAAGTGAAGGTGGAGGACACCGGCGACCGGGACCACGACATCGACGAAATCGTCGCCCGGTACACGCGCGCGCTGGAGCGAGTGGTCCGCGCCGCGCCCGAGCAATATTTCTGGCACCACCGGCGCTGGCGCCGCCAGCCGCCGGACACTCCTCCCGAACTGCGCGAGCCGTGACCGCGTCCCCCATCGCTGATTCCTACGACGTCGCCACCCTGCGCGTGCGCGAGTTCCCGTGGGCCGAACGCGGCGAGCGGATCTACCTGAACCACGCCTCCACCGGCCCGCTCCCGGTGCGGACGGTGCGGGCGCTGGCCGAATACAACACCCTCCGGTCGATGCCGTGGCGGATCACCGACGAGCTGGAGTTCGGCACCGTGCGGCGGTCGCGCGAGCTCTGCGCCGGCCTGATCGGCGCGACCGCCGCCGAAGTCGCGCTGATGGTGAACACCACCTACGGGATCAACCTCGCCGCCCGTGCCCTCCCCTTCGACAAGGGGGACGTCGTCCTTTCGTTCGACAAGGAGTTCCCGGCCAACGTGTATCCGTGGATGGCGCTCGACAAGGCGCGGGGCGTGACGCTGCGCCAGATCCCGGTCCGCGACGGCCTGCCTGACGAGGAAGCGCTCCACCGGGCGCTCGATGGGCCGCGGGTGCGGGCGGTGTCGGTGTCGTGGGTGGGGTTTTCCAGTGGGTACAAGGTCGACCTCCGGCGCCTGGGCGAAGCGTGCCACCAGCGCGGGATCTATCTCATAGTAGACGCCATGCAGGGGCTGGGCGGGGCGACGCTCGACGTCACCGACTGCCACGTCGACCTCCTCGCCTGCGGCGGGCAGAAGTGGCTGCTGTCGCCGTGGGGAACGGGCTTCGTCTACGTCCGCGAGGCGCTGGTGCAGAAGTTGGAGCCGCAGGCGGTGGGGTGGATGTCGGTGCGCGCCTCGGAGGACTTCACCCGCCTCACCGACTACGACTTCACCTGGTGGGAGGATGCCCGCCGCTTCGAGGTGATCACCCTCCCGTACCAGGACTTCTACGGCATGAACGCGTCGCTCGAGCTGTTGTGCGAGCTGGGGCCGGCGGCGGTGGCCGCCCACGTCGAGCGGCTGGCGACCCGGATCGTGGAGTGGTCACTGGACCGCGGCGACGTGCGGCTGGTGACGCCGGCCGATCCCGCCCGCCGGGCCGGCGTGGTGGCGGTGGCGCCGCGCGACCCGGTGGCCGCCTCGGAGCGCCTCACGAGCGCCGGCGTGTCGCACTCGCTGCGCGAGGGGGCGATCCGCCTCTCCCCCCACTGCTACAACACCGAGGAGGAAGTGGACCGGGCGCTGGCGACCATGGTGGGCGAGTAGCGGTCCCGCCGGGATCAGAGCGTGACCTTCACCAGCGCGTAGTCCCGCGCCCCCTTCTTCAGCAGCAGGTACCCGCCGGCCAGCAGCTGGCCGCCGTCCACCGTCTTCTGGTCGGCCGAGACCTTGGCCCCGTTCACCGATACGCCCCCCTGCTCGACCAGCCGGCGGGCCGCGCCCTTCGACGCCGCCAGCCCCGCCGCCACCAGCAGGTCGATCACCTCCACGCCTGACGAGTCGTCGGCGCGCGCCACCTCGGCGAACGGCACCTCGGCCCGCAGCGCCTCCAGCGCCGCCGGTGACAGGGCCGCCGCGTCGCCCTTCCCGAACAGCAGCCCCGACACCTCGGCCGCCACCCGCGCCGCCTCCGCCCCGTGGACCCGCGTGGTCACCTCGCGCGCCAGCTCCCGCTGCGCCTCACGACGCTCCGGGTGCGCCGCCATCGCCCCCTCCAGCGCCTCGATCGCGCCGCGCTCCAGCAGCGTGAAGTAGCGCAGGTACTTCGCCGCGTCCCGGTCGTCGGCGTTGATCCAGAACTGGAAGAACTGGTACGGCGACGTCCGCGCCGCATCCAGCCAGACGCTTCCCGCCTCCGTCTTCCCGAATTTCGTGCCGGCCGCGGTCGTCACCAGCGGCAGCGTCAGCGCGTGCGCCTCCTTCCCCAGCACCCGGCGGATCAGCTCCGTCCCCGCCGTGATGTTCCCCCACTGGTCGCTCCCCCCGATCTGCAGCGTCGCCCCGTCGCGCCGGCACAGCTCCAGGTAGTCGTACGCCTGCAGGAGCATGTACGAGAACTCGGTGTACGAAATGCCGGCGTCGAGTCGGGCCTTCACCGACTCCTTCTGCATCATGTAGTTGACGGTGAAATGCTTCCCCACATCGCGCAGGAACTCCACCGCCTTGAGCGGCATCAACCACACGGCGTTGTTCCGCATCACCGCCGCCCTCGGCCCGGTGAAGTCGAGGAACCGCTCCAGCTGTCCATGAATCGCGACGGCATTCCCCTCCACCACGTCCACCGTGTGGAGGTGCCGCTCGGCCGTCTTCCCACTCGGGTCGCCGATCATCCCCGTCCCGCCCCCCACCAGCGCGATCGGGCGGTGGCCGGCGCGCTGCAAGTGCACCAGCCCCATCACCGGCACGAGGTTCCCCACGTGCAGACTGGAGGCGGTGGGGTCGAAGCCGCAGTAGGCGGTCACCGGGCCGGCGGCCAGCGCCGCCGCCAGCCCATCGGTCTGCTGGTACACCAGCCCGCGCCAGGCGAGCTCGCCGATCAGGTCGGAATTGGTCCGGGACATTCGCGGAAACATAGACGTGCGTCCGCGCGCTGTCACATGGCGGCTCCACGCCGCCGCGGTTAGCTTCCTCCCCGCGCATGACCGTCCCTTCGTTCCTCGCCCAGCTCCCGCTCAGGCTGAAGGAATTCCTCCGCCGCCATCCCGACGGCGTGCGCGGCGTCCTCCTCGGCGCCACCTTCCTCGCCTCCTTTGGTCTGGGCGGCGCCTGGGCCACCTGGTCGCTCATCTGCCGCGGCGCCGCCTGCCCGTCGGTCGACGTGATCGAGACCTTCACCCCGCGCCAGACCTCCAAGCTCTACGCCGCCGACGGCCGCTTCATCGCCGAGCTCGGCGTCGAGCGCCGCACCCTGATCCGCATCCGCGACATCCCGCCGATCCTGCGCCAGGCGTTCCTGATCGCCGAAGACAAGCGCTTCTACGCGCACCACGGCATCGACTGGCGCCGGGTGATCGGCGCCGGCCTCTACGACCTCCGCGTCCGCCGCTTCGACCAGGGCTTCTCGACGATCACCATGCAGCTGGCGCGGAACATCTTCCCCGAGCGCATCTCGCGCGAGAAGTCGCCCATCCGCAAGGCCAAGGAAGCCCGCGTCGCCAGCCGGATCGAGGCACGGTATCCGAAGGACCGCATCCTCGAGCTCTACCTCAATCAGATCAACCTCGGCAACGGCGCCTACGGCGTGGAGTCGGCCGCCCAGCGCTACTTCGGCAAGAGCGCCCGCGACCTCAACCTCGCCGAGGCGGCGACCCTCGCCGCCCTCCCCAAGGCCCCCGAGCGCTACAACCCGCGCCGCTTCCCCGAGCGCGCCATCCAGCGCCGCAACACGATCATCGAGCTCATGCGCCGCGAGGGCGTGATCACCGATATCGACGCCTCGCTCGCGAAAGCCTATCCGCTGCGCCTGGCCGGCAAGGCCGAAACCGGCGAGGTGGCGCCGTACTTCGTCGAGTGGATCCGCCAGCAGCTCGACGAGCAGTTCGGGCGCCAGCTCTACGAGCAGGGGCTGAAGGTCTTCACCACCCTCGACCTCGACATGCAGTCGGCCGCCGAGCGGGCGCTGGAGCGCCAGCTGCGCGCCATCGAGGGAGGCGCCTACGGCCCGTTCGCGCACACCACCTACGAGCAGTACCTCGCCCGCACCACCGCCCCCGACGAGGAAACGGCCCCCGTCTCGCCCTACCTCCAGGGGGCGTTCATCGTCCTCGACCCGCGCACCGGCGCCGTCCGCGCCCTGGTGGGCGGCCGCGACTTCGATGACTCCAAGTTCAACCGCGCCACCCAGGCCCTCCGCCAGCCCGGCTCCACGTTCAAACCGATCGTCTTCGCCGACGCCATCCAGAGCGGCCGGCCGCCGTCGTACATCGTCAACGACACCGCCATCTCGGTCCCCCAGCTCGACTCGCAATTCTGGACGCCGCAGAACTACGACCTGAAGTTCGAGGGGCGGATGACGCTGCGGCGCGGACTCTACCAGTCGCGGAACATCGTCGCGATCAAGGTGGGGATGGAGCTGGGCGAGGAGAGCGTCGTCGAGATGGCGCGCAAGTTCGGCATCACCACACCCATCCCGCCGTACCCCTCCATCCACATCGGCTCGGCCGACGTCCACCCGCTGGAGATGGTGGCCGCGTACACCACCTTCCCGACCTACGGCGTGCGCGCCGCCCCGCGCGCCATCCTCCGCGTCGAGAACGCCCGCGGCGAAGTCCTCTGGGAAACGCCGGTCGACACCACCCGCGTCCTGACGCGCGACGAGGACTGGCTGATGGTCGACATGATGAAGGACGTCGTGCGCCGCGGCAGCGCGGCCGGCGCGGTGACCGGCGCCGGCTTCACCCTCCCGGCCGGCGGCAAGACCGGCACCACCAACGACGGCACCGACGTCTGGTTCATCGGCTACACCGCCGACCTCGTGGCCGGCCTCTGGATGGGACTCGACAAGCCCCAGAAGATCAAGGCGAATGCGCAAGGCGGCATTCTCGCCGCTCCCGCCTGGACCGCGTTCATGCGCGAGATCTACCAGAAGAAGCCCGCACCCCCGGACTGGCCACGCCCCGAGGGGCTCATCTCGCGGGTGGTCGACGACTCCACCGGGATGCTGAAGAACCCGTTCTGCCCGCTGCCACGCGTCTACACCGAGTACTACATCCCGGGCACCGAGCCCACCCGCGAGTGCGACGTCCACACGCCGTTCACCATGCGGCCCGGTGACACCACCGCCGCGCCGCCGGTCAAGCCGCCGGCCCCGGGCCCGGTCCCTCCAGCCCCGCCCCCGCCGCCGCGACGGCGATGACCTGGACGCCGCTGGACTGCCACGCCCACACCACCATGTCCGACGGGGCGCTCCCGCCTGACGAGATGGTGGCGGCGGTCCGCGCCCGCGGCGTCCGGCCCGGCATCGCCGACCACATCTCCCGCGACGTGGTCGGCGCCCTCATGTCGGAGGATGACGTCCGCGGCTACCTCGACGCCCTGGAGCCGCTCGACGTGCTGCGCGGCGGCGAGTTCTGCTGGCACGACGACCTCTGGCGCGAGCTCCCGCCGGAGGTCACCCGGCGCTTCACCCACCGGATCGGCTCGCTCCACGCCGTGATCCTCCCCGGCGATGAGCTGGTCCGCGCCTTCGACCGCTCGTGGCCCGACGCCCTGACCAACGACGACTACATGGATCTCGTCGTGGAGAACATCGAGCGCATGGCGCGGGAGATGCCCATCGACATCTTCGCCCATCCCACCCTCCTCCACCTCTCGCTCTGGAAGACGCCGCCTGACGAGATCTGGACCGACGAGCGCGAGCAGCGGGTGGTCGATGCCCTGTTCGCGGCCGGCATCGCCTTCGAGGTCTCGGGACGCTACCGCGCCC
Source organism: Gemmatimonadaceae bacterium (assembly GCA_041483735.1). Lineage (GTDB taxonomy): Bacteria > Gemmatimonadota > Gemmatimonadetes > Gemmatimonadales > Gemmatimonadaceae > JBGPGH01. The sequence continues at coordinate 69,141 of JBGPGH010000011.1, forward strand.
ACGAGCGGCTCGTCCGCCGCGCCGCCGACGCCGGCGTCCGGCTCTCGCTCGGCTCCGATGGCCACTCCCGCGCCCACGTCGGCGACGTCGCCTGGTCGCTGGCGCTCACCCGCGAGCTCGGCGTCCGCGACGAGGACCTCTACGACCCGGCGGTCCACGGCTCCAGGACGCGCGCCTGATGCGCGTCCACGCCCGGTGGGTGCTCCCCATCGCCGGCGCCCCGGTCGCCGACGCCAGCGTGGTGGTGCAGGACGGCCGGATCACCTACGTGGGACCGCGCGCGGCCGCGCCGCCCGCCGGCACCGGCGGCGACATCGACCTCGGCGACGCCGTCCTGATGCCGGGCCTGGTCAACGCCCACACCCACCTCGAGCTCACCGCGATGCGCGGCTGGCTGGAGGACCTCGACTTCCATGCCTGGGTCAGGACCGTCGCCCGCGGTCGTCGTGAGGCATTGTCGGATCGTGAGGCGCTGCTCGACAGCGCCCGCCTGGGGCTCGCCGAGGGCGTCCGCGCCGGCATCACCACCTGCGCCGATACCTGCGAGTCGGGCGTCGCCCTTGACGCGATGCGCGAGGCCGGCGTCCGCGGCGTCGTGTACCAGGAAGTCTTCGGCCCCGATCCCGCCCGCTGCGAAGAGGCGATGGATGGGCTGCGGGCGCGCGTCGAGTCGCTCCGCGAGCGCGAGACCGCCCTGGTCCGGGTCGGCATCTCCCCCCACGCTCCGTACAGCGTCTCCACCCGGCTCTTCGCCGCCGCCGCCCGCTACGCCGGCGACGAGAAGCTCCCGATCGCCGTCCACATCGCCGAGAGCGAGGACGAGAGCCGGCTGGTGTCGCGCGGCGAGGGGTGGTTCGCGGAGTTCCTGGCCGGCCGCGGCATCTCCGTCGCGCCACGCGCCCGCTCGCCCGTGGCGCTGCTCGCCGACACCGGCGTGCTGGCCGCGCGCGCCCTCCTGATCCACGCCGTGCGTCTCGACGACGCCGACATCGCCGCGATCGCCGCCGCCGGCTGCCCCGTGGTCCATTGTCCCGCGTCGAACGCCAAGCTCGGCCACGGCACCGCGCCGATTGTCGCGATGCTCGACGCCGGCATCATCGTCGCGCTCGGCTCCGACTCGGTGGCGAGCAACAACCGGATGGACATCCTGGCCGAGGCACGGCTCGCGGTGCTGGCGCAGCGCGCCCGGCTTGGACAGCCCGCCGCGCTCCCGGCCGCGGCCGCGCTGGCGATGGCGACCGTCGCCGGCGCCAGGGCGCTGGGCCTGGCCGACCGGATCGGCACCCTCGAGCCCGGCAAGGACGCCGACCTGGCCGCCTTCCGTCTGGACGGCCCGCACGCCATGCCGGTGCACGATCCGGTCGCCGCCGCGGTGTTTTCACTCACCGGCCGCGACGCGACCTTTGTGGCCGTAAAGGGAGAGATCCTGCTGCGCGATGGCGTGTTGCAGCGCCCGGATCCGGGCCTCGCGCGCCGCATCGACACAGTGGCCGCCGCGCTGCGCGCGTGGGGTAGCGAGCAGACTCAGACGTAGACCCCAGTCAGGGATCAGACTCAGACGCAGACCTGGGGAGCAGGACAGCGAGCAGTCCCCCCGCATCCTCCCCGCGCCGCCCTCCCTCCCTCCCTCCCCGCTCCGTCCTCCCTGGCTCGCGCGTCCTCCCTCCGCCCTCCTTCCTCCCTCCTTCCTCCCTCCCTCCCTTCCTCCCTCCCTCCCTAGGGGATCAGCAGCGGATACCTCGGCGTGACTCTCCCGTCGTACAGCAGCGTCTCCAGCGTCCCGTGGCCGGCGCGCATCGCGAACAGGCCCGTCTTCCCCTGCGTCGTCGCCACCGACATCACCACCGTGTTCCCGTCCTCGCTGAACGAGTAGAACTTCGCGCTCGCGATCGACAGCGAGTCAGGGACCCGCGCCGCGTAGACCATCTCGTTCGGACGGTCCGGCTCGCGCGGGAAGATCCGCACCACCGCCAGCGTGTCGGTCGGCTGCAGATTGCTCTTCAGCCGGGCAAGGAACCGCACCGAGTTGTCCCTGGCCGTCCACCGCGGCCACCCCTGCAACGGCTCGTAGAACGTCGTGACCTGCACCCGCAGCAGCCGCACGTCGTAGCGCCCGGTGCGCGGCTCGTACACCAGCATCTGCATCCCGAGAAAGTTCGGCAGCAGGAACACCAGCGAATCGCCGGACGGCGAGAACGTCGGCGTCGCCAGCCCGATCTGCTCCGAAGCCGGCGCCTGCACGGTCCCCGTCACGTTCACCGACCGCCGCTCGCCGGTCTCGAGGCTGAACGTGTTCAGGTGCACCGAGTCGTTGTCGATCGTCGTGTACGCGAACAGGCGCCCATCGTTGGTCGCCGCGCCGAACGCCTGGCTGTCGAAGTAGCGCAGTGGGAACGTGTCCACCATCCCCGACTCCGGGTGGTAGCGGCGCAGCCCGCCGCTGTCGGTGATGGTCAGCACCGGCCGGCCGGCGTTGTCCCCGGCGACGACGACCCGCGGCGCCAGGTAGTAGATCGCCCCCCGCGACGCGGCGAACGGCAGCACGTTGGTGAGCGCGGTGAGCTGCGGCGTGCCGCCGCTCTGCAGCGTGTTCAGCTGCACCAGGTCGTCCAGGAAGACGATCTTGACGGCCGGCGGCGGCGTCGGGGCGCCGCTGTCGCCGCATCCCGTCCCCGCCACGCAGGCGATCGCGCCCAGGACTCTCCGTACTGCTCGTCGCATGCTCTGCTGCTCCGTCGCCGGCGCGGTCACGCCGGGCGCGCACCCGGCATTGCTTCCCGGTCGCGGCTCCGGCCCGCTCCGCCCCGGGGTCCCACGTATACCGTCGGGTACAATGCCCCCGCAAGAGCGCCACGCCGCGGCCCGGCCGACCCATCGCGGGGCCCGCGAAGGCCGGTTGGCATCTTGTTCGCCTGTCGACGCTTCGGTAGCTTCGAAGGGATGCCACGCCGTACGCGTGGCCGGAGGACAGCGTGATTGTCGGTTGTCTGGCATTGAATGCCTCGTTCGAGCCGCTCACCATGGTGCCGCTGCGCCGTGCGCTGCGACTGGTGATCGACGGGAAGGCGGAGATCGTCGAGGCCGACGGGGACCGCGTCGTGCGCTCGGAGCGCCTCTCGTTCCCGCGGCCCGCCGTCATCCGCCTGACGAAGTTCATCCACGTGCCGCGCCGCTTCCGCCGCCAGGTCACCAACACCTTCCTGTTCGCGCGCGACCGCTACCGCTGCCAGTACTGCGGACGGTCTCTGGCGGAGCTGCGTCCCCGGGAGTCGCTCACCCGCGACCACCTGGTGCCGCTCTCCCGCGGCGGAACCAACGACTGGACCAACGTCGTCACCGCCTGCAGCCCGTGCAACACCCGGAAGGCGAACCACCTGCCCGAGGAGATCGGGATGCACCCGCTCCATCACCCGGTGGAGCCGCACTTCGTGCACCTCAGCTGGGCGGTGCGCAAGCTCACGCCGCAGCAGGGGCACTACATCCGCACCTTCTACGGCCCCGAGGTGCTCCACCAGCTCGAAGAGCTGGCGCACCCGCCGCAGTTGCACCCGCATGCCCCGGGGCACACCGCGGCGCATGGCGCGCACACCCACGCCGCCGCCGCCGCCCACCACGCCCGCGGACGCTGACTAACCGGCGTTGAAGGTCGGGCTGCGCTGCTCGTAGTGGCGGCGCTCGCCCCCCAGCAGTCGCGCGAACAGGGTGCGCAGGCCGCGGGTCAGCGCCGTCCCGGGATTGCGCTGCCCGCGCACCGCCGGCCTCAGCTCGCCGCGCAACCACCGCTCCACCTCGTCCAGGTCGCTCAACGACAGCGTCTCCACGTCCAGGACGACGCTGTAGTAGTAGCGCCGAGTATCGGCCGGCGGCACCAGCTCCACGCGGTAGGGGCGCTCCACCGCGCCCTCGGCCTCCGCCAGCGTCGCGAACTGTCCGAGCATCGTCACCTGGTCGCCCACGATCCGCGCCACGCGGTAGTTCTTGCTCAGCGGCTCGTATCGCACCACCACGTCCCACTCCGACGTCCGCTCCAGGTCGTTGAACCATCCGCTCGCCGACCAGAGCTCGGCGCGAAAGTGGAGCCGCGCCGGAAAGCCGCTCGCCAGCAGGTCCGACATCTGGCGGTCAGTGAGCAGGTCCAGCGACCGCACCACCGGTCCTTCGGTCGGCGCAGAGTTCCGCGCCGGAAGCTGCACATCGAGACGGGGACGACGCTGCCCCTGCAGCGCCGCCCCCCACGCCATCAGCAGGAACGCCAGGGCGGTCCGATGCGTCACCTGTCAGAATCGCTTCTTCACGCGAATCAGGAAGTTGGCCGGTTCATCCGACTTCGACACCGCCTTCGCGACGTACGCGCCGAATCCGCCAAAATCCAGCCCAAGCCCAATGTCGGTGCGGAACGTGCCCAACGCCGGCAGGTCGCCGCGTGCGTAGCCGAGTCCGGTCAAGGGCGAATCCACCAGCCATCCCCGGCCGGCATCGGCGAACAGCACCCAGGTCGCATCGTTGTCCATGTGCGGGTGCGGCCACCAGTCGCTGTTGTTGTCGTTGAAGACGTGAACGTGGATGTCGCCGCGGTACTCGGCCTGGGCCAGCGCCATGCGGTCACACTCGGCCGGGAATCCGGCCGGCGCCAGCGACGGATTCGGACTGCACGCCCCCACGTCCGGATCGATCCCCGTCTCGCGGAAGTCGAAGCCGGGAATCGTTCCCGGGCCGCCCACCGAGAACCGGCGCTGCAGCGGCAGCGGGTCGCCGCTCAGCCAGCCGCCCACCACCACGCGCAGGTTCAGCTGGGCGTCCGGCGACAACCGGTTGTAGCGCCGCAGGTCCAGGAACCCGCGCTGGTACCCGGTGCGGCCGGTCGCGTACGTCCGGACCCCCGGTGATGTCGGCCCCACCCGCTCAACCAGACCGCGTCCCCGTTCCACCTCGGCCAGCAGGTACCACCCCGACCACGGGTTGTTCTCGTCGTTGCGCGTGTCCACGTGGAGCCGCGCGGTGGCGACGTGGAACCGGCCTTCATCGAGCAGCGGATTGGGACGCCAATTCTGCTTGTTGCGGAAGAGCGTCCACGGATCGCGCTCGTCCCGCGCGCCCCATCGCTCGTCGCTCAGCGTCAGGCCCAGGTCGGCGGCGTCGGCCGCGAACAGCGACAGCGTCGCGCTCCCGCCGTGCCGGTCGAAATAGTCCCGGTAGTCGCGGTGCAGGAAGAACGACGCCAGCCCCACCTCGGTGTCGCTCAGCTGCCAGGGCTCCACCGACTCCACCACGTCATACAGGCGGCCGCTCATTCCCAGCCCGCCGCGCCGTCCCCACCGGAGATCGCCCTTCACGCTGTGCCCGAGATTCTGGCTGTCCCAGGTGAAGTTGTTCGCCGTGCGCACCACGCCGTAGGCATCGAGCCGCGCCGTCCCCCACGACGTGCGCTCCCGGACACTCGGACCCAGGTAGATCGGCAGGCCTTCCACCCGGTTGTACGTATGGGCCGACGCGATCCGGAACTCGCTCCAGGCGTGAGACCGGTTGCGGCGCTCGCGCCGCCACCAGCGCTCGTCTTCGTCCGTGTCGCTCCGCCGCTCGGCGACGATCCGGTCGCCTTCCTGCCGGTAGTACAGCACCTCGCGGTAGATGCGGATCTCGCCGCCGACGTACGCCGTCTCCTTGCCTTCCAGGACGCCGCCCACGACCAGGATGTCACCATCGATCCGGGCGCTTGGCTTCAGCACGACATCGGCGTTCACCGCCACCACCCGCCCGGTGATGTGGCCGGCCACGGTGAGCGGACCGTTCAGCACCGCGACGTCTCCGGAAATCTCCTTGTCGGCGGCGATCTCCAGGCTCCCGGTCGACCGGACGGTGCCGGGCGCGTTGAACAGGTCGGTCACCTCGCGCGCGACTTCGCGCGGCAGGGCCCGGGCGTCCCGGTTGGAGATGCTGTCCCGTCGCTCCTGGGCGCCCGCGGCCGAAACGGCCACCAGCGTCAGTCCAACCGCTCTCAGGATTGCTCGCATGGTCACTCCACAAGTTACTCGACACGCCGGTGGGTGGCAGGCGTCGTACCACCCATCCCACTGTCGGGGAAGTGCAGGGCGGGCAACGCCTTCGTTCCTCCACCGCCGCCCCGGTCGCCGCCGGGTGTCCCCCCGGGTAGCCGCCTCCTGTGTCAGAGCGACCCCACGATTCGCGACACCCTGTGCCTCACGGCAGATCCCGTTCACTCACCGATCCCGCCGCCTCCCCCGCCAATGCCCAGCCGCTTCATGCGGCGGTAGAGATTCGGGCGGTCGGTCTGCAGCCTGCGCGCCGCCTCGGCGACGTTGCCGCCCGCCACCGACAGCGCGCGCTGGATCAGCGTCCGCTCGAAGTCGTCGAGCGTCGACGTGAGCGAGGTATCGAGCCCGGCGGCATCGGGAAGCCGGTTCGGCGTCCCCGCCGACGGCGACTCACGGTCGAGGGGGAGCAGCTCGCGGATGTGCGTCTCGGTGACCGGCTCACCGGCGTGGAGAATCGCCAGGCGCTCGACGATGTTCGCCAGCTCGCGCACGTTTCCCGGCCAACGGTAGCGCGCCAGCATCTCCATCGCTTCCGCGCTCCACGCGGGCGACGGCTGGCCGGTGCGCGACCGGTGCACGATGGAGAAGTGGCGCACCAGCCCGGGAATGTCGTCGGGCCGTTCGCGGAGCGGCGGAACCGGGACCGGGATCACGTTCAGCCGGAAGAAGAGGTCCTCGCGGAAGTGCCCGGTCTGCACCGCGCGGCTCAGGTCCTTGTTGGTGGCCGCGAGAATCCGGACGTCGATGCGGATCGGCTTGCCACCGCCCACGCGCTCGATCTCGTGCGCCTCGATGGCGCGCAGCAGCTTCGCCTGTGCCTCGGCGCCCAGGTCGGCGACTTCGTCCAGGAAGAGCGTGCCGGTGTGGGCGAGCTCGAAGCGCCCGATGCGGCGCTCGCTGGCTCCGGTGAACGCACCGCGCTCGTGGCCGAACATCTCGCTCTCCACCAGGTCGCGCGGGATGGCGGCGCAGTTCACCCGCACGAACGGCTTGTCGCGCCGCGAGCTGCCCGAGTGGATGGCGGCCGCCACCAGTTCCTTGCCAACCCCCGACTCGCCGGTGATCAGCACCCGGGCATCGGTCGGGGCGACCCGCGCGATCAGCTCCCGAACGCGCTGCATCCCCGTGCTGTCGCCCACCATCTCCTGCGTCAGCCCCAGGTCCGCGCGCAGGGTGCGCGCTTCCCGCCGCGCCTGGCGCAGGTCCAGCCCCGAGGCCAGCGCCAGCAGCACGCCCTCGGGGGTGAGTGGTTTCTCGAGGAAGTTGAACGCGCCGAGCTTGGTGGCCTTCACCGCGTCGGCCAGTCCGGCCTTGCCGCTCATCATCACCACCGGCAGGTCGGGGTAGCGCTCGCGCAGCCGGCCGAGCGTCGCCATGCCGTCCAGCTCACCGGGCATCATCAGGTCGAGCAGCGCCACGTCGGGTTCGGACTCGACGGCGCGGGTCAGCCCCTCCGGCCCGTTGCTCGCTTCGCGCACTTCGAACCCTTCCGCCGACAGCAGCGCGCCGACCATCCGGCGGATGTTCGGCTCGTCATCGATGATCAGGACCGAGGGCATGCGCGCGGGCGAACGAGGGGCGACAGGTTCACCGGACGCGTTCCTGCGGCGCGCGCTGCAGCGAGGCCACATCGCGCTGGGCCATGGCGTCAGGCTGCGGGAGTCCGCGAAGCTCGGACATCAGCTTGGTGGTGAAGCGCTGTCCTTCGGAGATGCGCTCCACCTCGATCGCGATCGATTCCACCGCCTGCTCGATGCGCTCCAGGCGTGCGAGCACCTCGGGGGATGTGGACGCCGGGACCTGGCGGCGCTCGAAGTACTTGCCGAGCGCGCGGAACATCGCGATCCCGAGCCCCATCACCGCCATCGTGCCGAAGACGATGAAGACGATCTGCACCACCGACTCGGGTGGTCCCATGTTCGGATCGAAAGGAATGGACGGCGGCACCGGCGGCGTCGGCAGTTGCGGTGCGGGCAGAGCGACGATCACGGGCAATCTCCTTGACGCGTCAGCTGCGACGCTCCCCCGGCGGTGACTCCGGGGAGTGCGGCGGCTGGCCGTGCCGGTCGGAAAGCAACTTGGTGGTGAAGCGCTGTCCCTCGGACACGCGCTCCATTTCGATCGCGATGGCGTCGACCGCGTGCTCGATCCGCGCCAGGCGGTCCTCCACGCCTGACGGCGACATCGTCATGCGCGCGCGATCCCGCGCCTCGAGCCTGCCCATCCACATCTTCGTCAAGCCGAGCACGGTACCGGTCGTGGCGCCCACGACGACAATGGCGAGCACCATCTCTGGTCCGCTGATCATGACCCGACTCTCCCGTTCAGTCTGTCCAGGGTCAACATGTCCGTGGTCATTCCGGCGCGCTCATGCCGCGCCACAATGCCTCACTCCGCTTCATCGTTTCTGTACCTCGACGGCGTCGGGCGCCCCGCCCACGGCTCCCGTCCGGTCGGACAGCAGCCGGGTGGTGAAGCGCTGCCCCTCGGAGATCCGCTCCACCTCGATCGCGATCGAATCGATCGCGTGCTCCATCCGGTCGAGCTTGGAGAGGACTTCCGCGCTCATCGGCGGCTGCACCGACTGCCGGTCCATCCGGCGGGCCATCGCCCGCGCGATCGGCAGGCCGATCACGATGATCGTGATGGAGCTGAAGACGATGAACGGGATCACGATGTCTTCATTCACTCGACCGTCCTCCATTCGACTGGGCCGTGCCGCTCACCGGCAGCGTGAGGCGAATTTCCGTTCCCACTCCCACCTCGCTGGTCGCTTCCACCGTGCCGCGATGCGCCACCACCGTCTGCCGCGCGATCGCCAGCCCCAGCCCGGTGCCGCCCGCCTTGTGGGTCACGTACGGCTCCCAGATATGCTCCAGCTGCTCGCGCGGAATGCCGCATCCCGTGTCCCGCACCGCGATCCGCACCGAGGTCCCCTCGCCTTCGTGCACCTGCGTCACCCCGACCGCGATCCGGGCCCGCCCGGCGGGCAGCTCCGCGCAGGCGTGCACCGCGTTGATCAGCACGTTCGACAGCGCCCGCGCCAGCGCGTCGTGATGCCCGAGCACCATCGGCATCCCCGCATCCACCCGCAGCTCCAGCGACACCGTCTCCGGCACCGTGGACCGCGCCACGTATCGCACCAGCTCGCCGACGTCGACGTCCGCCGCCGGACCCTCCGGCAGCTTCCCGAACTGCGAAAAGCTGTGCGCCATCGCCTCCAGCCGGCGCGACTCCACGTCCAGCACCTCGACCGTCTCGGCCAGCTCGGCCGGCGCGTCCCGTCGCAGGCGAGCGACCGCGAACCGGATCGGCGTCAACGGATTCTTCAGCTCGTGCGCCACTTGCCGCGCGCTCTCCCGAAACGCGCGCAGGCGCTCCGCCTCCAGCGCCCGCGCCCGTCCCCGCTCCAGCTCCGCGGCCATCGTCCGCATGCCGCCCCGCAGCACCTCGAACTCCGGCGCCCCCTTCCGCGGCGGCGCGTTGGGCAGGGTCTCGCCGTGCCCGATCAGTTCCGTCCAGTGCACCAGCTCGTCGAGCGGCCGGCTGAGCTGCCGGCTCAGGTGGCCCGCCACCCGCGACGCGAAGTAGCCGAGTACCGCCAGCTCCACGAACGCCATCAGGGCGAGCACCGGCACCAGCCGCCCGCCCAGGTACCGGAACCGCCGCGCCTGCGTGAGCGACGTCGTCAGCTCCAGCTCGTGCGCGGCGAGCAGGCGGCGCTGCTCGTTCGTCAGCGGCGCGGACCGCACCGCCCTGATCGCCCGCTCCCCGCTCGACGCCACGCTGTCCCACGCGACGCTTCCGCTCACCAACGGCAGTCCCATGGAAACCGTACCCTCCCACAGGAGAGTCAGCACCAGCGACGGCACGACGGCGAAGAGCGCTAATATGACGAAGAGTCGTGTGCGAAAGCGGAATCGCTTCACCCGGGCTCCGTACGCGGCCCCTCGGACCGCTGTTTCGCCCAACAACTTACGCTGTCGCGGGATACCCCACCACTCACAAACTCGCCATGAAAAGCCACACCGCCTACCTCACCTTCACCACCAAACGCCGCCAGGAGATCATCGACATCACCGACGAGGTCGACGCCTGCCGCCAGGCGGCCGCGATCACCGAAGGCTTCGTGCTCGTGTCGGCGATGCACATCTCCGCCTCCGTCTTCGTGAACGATCACGAACCCGGGCTCTGGCAGGATATCCTCGACTGGCTCGAGAAGTCCATCGCCCCATGGTCGCCGGAGCGCTACCGCCACAACTCGGGCACCGGTGAGGACAATGCCGCGGCCCACCTCCGCTCGCTGACCGTCGGCCATGAAGTGATCGTCCCGGTCACGAACGGCAAGCTCGACTTCGGTCCCTGGCAGCGCGTCTTCTATGGAGAATGGGACGGCCGCCGGCCCAAGCGGGTCATCCTGAAGGCAATGGGAATCTGAAAATTGCCCTCCCGGCTTACATAACCGCCGGGGCCCCAGTAGATTACGAGTCGCTTATGCGGATGATACGCGCGCGCCCGTTGGCGCTCGCTTCGCTGGACCTCTTCGCTGTCGATACGCGGAGAGGAGGCGCGGCGAGCGGCGGTCGCCGGACTTCCGCTCACCATGCCACCACGGACAGTACATGCCAGCACGCCATCCACGCAGCGCTCCGGCGCGCGTCCAGGCGGCCCCGATCAGCCGGGGCCCGCACGCCGCGCCAGTGCCCACTGCCACCTCCCCAGCCTTCCACCACGCCCCGAACGCCGCCCTCCTGATCGACTTTGACAACGTCACGATGGGGATCCAGAAGGATCTCCATTCGGAGCTGCGGAACCTCCTCTCGTCCGACATCATCAAGGGCAAGGTGGCGGTCCAGCGCGCCTACGCCGACTGGCGCCGGTATCCGCAGTACATCGTGCCGCTCACCGAGTCGTCGATCGACATGATCTTCGCGCCCGCCTACGGGTCGTCGAAGAAGAACGCCACCGACATCCGGCTCGCGGTCGACGCCATGGAGCTGGTGTTCACCCGCCCCGAGATCGGCACCTACATCCTCCTCTCGGGTGACTCCGACTTCTCGAGCCTGGTCCTCAAGCTCAAGGAGTACGGCAAGTACGTGATCGGGGTCGGCATTCGCGAATCGTCGAGCGACCTGCTGGTCATGAACTGCGACGAGTACTTCTCCTACAACGCCCTCGCCGGCCTGGTCCGCGCGGCCGAGGATGAAACCACCGCCTGGGATCCGTGGGAGTTGGTCACCGAGGCGATCGCCCGCATGAAGCGGAATGGCGACGTCATGCGCTCCGACCGCCTGAAGCAGGTCATGCAGGAGATCGACTCGTCGTTCGACGAGGGCAACCTGGGCATGGCGAAGTTCTCGCGCTTCTGCCAGGAAGCCGCGCAGCGTGGCCTGATCGTCCTCACCAAGCTCGACAACGGCCAGCTGGAAGTCGCCCCTCCCGGTGATGGGCCGGCGGCCGCACGGCCGGCCCTCCGTGCCGGCGCCGCCGAGGCGCCGGCCGCCGATGCTCCCGGCGAACGCGAGGAGCGCGGCCGTCGCGGGCGGCGCGGTGGCCGGGGGCGGGGCAGGGGCGGCGATCGGGGAGCGGTCCCCGCCGCCCCGGCCGCGCCCGCCGCGAGCCACGGCCCCGACCATCGCGAACCGGCGCGGACGCAGGCCCCCCAGGGGCACGCGCATCCGCCTCACGCGGCCGCCGCCGCCCCGTCACGCGACGCGATCGGCTCATCGGGTGAACGCCTGACGAAGGATGAAGCGTTCGACGTCGTACGCCGCGCGGTCGCGGCGCTCGCCACCGGCAATGGCGCCGCCCGGGCCAGCGACGTGCGGTCGAAGGCGTTCGTGCTCCTCGGCCACGACAGCGAGAGCCTGAGCGAGCGCAACTTCAGCCGCATCCTCCGCGATGCGCACGACGCGGAGGTGATCGACCTGCGCCGCCGTGGCGATGACTTCGAGGTCGCGCTCGCCGTAGCCACCGCGTCGGTGGCCGACCAGCTCGGACGCGCGGAGGCGGCGGCGACGCCGGCCCCGTCGGTCGCGCCGGCCCACCGCGGGATGGTCCCACGCGGGATCCGGACGGCCGGCCGGTCCGGGTCGCGCGGCAAGGCGGGTGCACCGCCGCCCGAGCTCCTGATGGTCGGGGTGGTCGACGACACGGTCGCGGAAGAGGACGCCGCCGCGGAGGTCCCCGCGGTGGAGAAGGCGCCTCGCAAGCGCGGCACGCGCGGACGCGGCACGCGGGGCAAGGGAGCCGCTCACGCCGGTGCGGCGTCCGGGCAGGCCGCCGCCCCGGACCAGAAGGCCCCGGCCGCGCGCCGACGCAAGCCGGCGGCGAAGAAGCGCGCCGCCCCCGCGGAGTCGACTCCGGAGGAGTGACCGTGGGCGCCGCGCCGCGACTCGAGGCACCACGCCTCTTCCGCCCGCGCGGCGCGGTGCTGCCCCCCGGGTTCTACGACCGCGACACCGAGCGCGTGGCCCGTGAGCTGCTCGGCGCCCTGCTGGTGTGCCGCGGCGATCGCGGCGTCACCGCGGGCCGGATCGTCGAAACGGAGGCCTACATTGGCGAGCACGACCCTGCCTGCCACGCCGCCGCCGGCCTCACCGCGCGCACGGCCCCCCTCTTTGGCCCGCCCGGCCGCGCCTACGTCTACTTCATTTATGGTGTCCACTGGTGCGTGAACGCCGTCACCCGGGCCGCCGGTGAGGCGAGCGCGGTGCTGATCCGCGCGGTGGAGCCGGTGTGGGGACTGGAGCTGATGCGCGCCCGCCGGCGCGCGGCCCGGCGCGACATCGACCTGACCAACGGGCCGGGCAAGCTCTGCGCGGCGCTGGGCATCGACGGCCGGCACAACGGGCGGCCGCTGCAGCGCCCGCCGCTCGAGATCCGGGAGGGACCGGCGCTGTCGGACGCCGAGGTCGCGGTGACGCCGCGCATCGGCATCACCAGGGCGACGGACTGGCCCCTGCGCTTCTGCGTCCGCGACAATCCCTGGGTAGGGCGCGGACCCTGATGCGAAAAGCGGCGCGGGCCGGATGGCCCGCGCCGCTTTCGCTGGCGGGTGCGTCGTTGTCAGCGCCGCGCCTTACCGCGGACGTTCCACCGCCGACCCCATGTTCCAGCGGACGCCGGCTTCCATCACGTAGGAATTGCCGTTGTTGTTGAACAGGAAGTTGCCTCGCGTCTGCATCATCGATGCCTGGCCGAAGATCGAGAACCGCTGATACTGCGCCTGCATCCCGCCGATGAAGACCGGCGACACGCGGCTGCGCTGGTTCTCGACGGCGAGGTTGATGGTATCGGCCTGCGCCTGGCTGGCGAAGGTGCCGGTGGCCGTCGCCGTCTGGATGATGTTGAACGAGAAGCCCAGCCCGCCGTAGGCGCGGAAGCCGAGCACCGACCGCGGGAACGCCAGGAGGGCCATCGTGTAGCGGCGGTTGTCGCTGATGTTCACGGTGCGGTTGCCGCCAGCCACCAGGGTGTCCTTGACGGTCGACTGTTCGTTGAAGATCGACTGGTCCGCCGACAGGTAGAGCGCGGCGCGCGAGCGGGTGATCAGCCACTCGCCGCCGACCAGCGGCGCGAAGGCATGCTGCACCCGGGTGGTCCAGAAGGTCAGTCCGCCCACCTTGGCGCCCCAGAACCAGGAATTCTCGAACAGGCGCCCGGACTGCGCCGACGCGGCCGCCGGCAGCATTGCCAGAACGCCCAGCCCCGCCGCGAGGGTTCGAATCTGTCGCATGGTATCAGCCTCGAAAGGGTATCCGTGAACCGCAGACCTCAGCGCCGCGGAGCGGCCGACCCGCCCTCGAGCAACGCGTTGAACACCATCCGGAACGTGCCGTACGCCTGGCCGCGATACTGCGGCCGGAACCCGAAAAGGATCACCCGTCCGCCGCCCACCTGCGCCTCCACCGCCGCCGCCTTGCCGGCGATCGCGACGCCGCCCTGCAGGTACCCGCTCAGCAGAATGTCCTCGGCGCGCGCGGGATAGCGGGCGATCACCCGCGTCGCCGACCCCGCCGGCACCTCGAACGTCACCGAGTTGGTGAAGTACACCGCCGCGGTGTCGGGCATGCCTCGCGACACCGGTTGACGAGTATCCACCAGCACCCGCAACACCGACCCCGGAGCGTACAGCGGCTCGCGCTGGCGATGCGTGCTGTCGGCACCGGAGGCGAAGTCACTGTCGATCCAGTCGTCGAGGCGCGGCGGGACCGTGATGCGCCGGACATCCACCCCGAGCACGCTGGTGGCGATCTCGGCGGCGTGGTCGAACATCACGAGCGTCCCCCCGCTCTCGGCGAACGCCTTGAGCTCCGCGAGGCCCGCGGCCCCGAGCCCGCCCGCATAACGCGCGGGCACCGCGGACGCGCTCATGCCATCGCGCGCCTCCCGGAGACTCATGTCCGGGACGACGATCACATCATAACGGTCACGCAGCTTGCCTGCTTTCACGCCCGAGTCGCTCAGGCTGCTGTACGGCACCGCGAACTGGTCGAACAGCCACCGCGTCCACCCCTCATCGATGTTGCCGGTCCAGGACCGGTAGAGCGCGATCCGGGGAGCGCGCGCCAGGCGCGTCAGGGGCCCGCCCCGTGAGGCGGGGGCGCCGCCCTCCACCACGTCCACCCGTGCTCCCGAGGCCAGCGCCTGGAACGCCACCCGGTAGTCGGCGGTGTTGCGGGGGTCCAGCGTGACCGGCCCACCGCGGCCGCGCTGGCGCACCGGCGGCCCGGCCGTGCCTGACGCCGCGGGCGCGGCTCCGCCGGCCGCCGCCACGCCGGCCGCCGGCGTCCGGGGCGCGGTGAGCGGCGTGTCCACCGGCCACACCGTGACGCCCATCTGCAGCGGCAGCGTCCAGCCCGCCACGTCGTACGGCCGCTCCGGCGGGCCGCCCGGCCACCGCTCCAGCTTCGGGTAGTGCTGGACCTCGATCAGGTCCTTGGCGTGCGCGCGGTACGGCTGCGCCAGGCGCACCAGATACGACCGCGGCGTCGAGTCCACCTCCACACCGCCCACGCGCAGCACTTCCACCAGCCGCCGCGCCGCCGACGGGTCGCGCTGCGCCAGCGGGATCTCGTAGCCGTACGGCTTCTCCGTCTCGCCCAGCCGCACCGACTTGCGGCCGAGAAAGACGAAGTTCCGCACGTATGCCTCACGCTGGTCGCTGGCCAGCTTCACCAGCGCCCGCGCCGCGATCAGCTCGTAGTCGACGATGTCCCGCAGGCGCCAGACGCCGCCCGGCCACGGATTCGGGAAATTGGTCTGCGCCTGGTACTTCGGCAGCCCGCGGTCGTGTCCCTTCAGGTCGGCCATGGTCTGCGTGATCGGCGTCGCGATCTTCACGCTGGCCGCCTCGGTCAGTACCCCGATCATGTTGTGCCGCGTCGGCGTCGAGCGCGCGCCGCCGTGCCACCACAGGTCGTAGATCACGTGATCGGCCACGCCGGACTTTCCGTTCGTCTCCAGCGCCATCGACATCTCGGCGCCGATCTGGGCGATCCCGCGCACGATCAGCGGGTCGACGTTCGGGTTGATCGGATCGACGAACGGCGGCACGAACAGGCGCGCCCCTTCACTCCCCATCTGGTGGACGTCGTAGAACACCTCCGGGAACCAGCGCCGGTAGAGCAGGTCGGTCACCAGCCTGGTTTCCTTCTGGGTGACCATGTACCAGTCGCGGTTGTTGTCGTGCCCGACGTACGGATGGTAGATCCACGGCATGGGCCCGCCCTCGAACGGCGTCCCCAGCCCCGAGCGATACCACTCGGTCACCATCTGCTCGCCATCGGGGTTCATCGACGGAACCAGCAGCACCACTACCCGCTCCAGCTGCGCCTGCAGCGTCGAGTCGGTCGCCAGCCGCCAGGCCAGCTCCATCGCCATCTGCGACGACGCGATCTCGGTCGAGTGGATGTTGCACGAGATCAGGATCACCGAAGGCTGGGCGGCGATCAGCCGCCGCTCCTCCTCGGCGCCCAGCGTGCGCGGGTCGGCCAGCTTTGCCTGCGCGGCGCGAATCTCCGCCAGCCGGCGGATGTTGGCCGGCGTCGAGATCGTCGCCAGGATGAACGGCTGTCCGTTGGTGGTGGGGCCGAGCGTGTCGAGCACCACCGCCGGCGACGCCGCGGCCAGCGCGCCGAAGTAGCGCACGATCGTCGGCCAGTCGGCCAGCGAGCGGTCGGCGCCGACGCCGAATCCCAGCACACTCTGTGGCGACGGGACGCCCTGTGCCCCGAGCGGCGCCGGCCCGCCGGCGGCCGCCGCGATGGCGAGGGAGAGTAACGCGGCCAGTGCCCGCCAACGCGGCGCGCGATCGCGCGTGCGGGAGGAAGGGACCGGCCGGGCGCGAATCGCGCGGCGGGGGCGAGGCAGGCTGGCGCGTGTGGACACGGGATGCGATTGTGTGAGAGGAGCGAGGATCGGACGATCGGCGGCGAAAGTAAGCGGCTGCCGAGTCGCACGCCATGACCGACGAAGGTCCCGGAGGGGCGTGATCGCGCTGCCGTCGTACGCCGAGGAGTTCCGCACCACCGTGCAGGGGACGGTGTTCGGAACGCGCACCGACGTGGTCCACCGGCTCGCGGCCGGTGACGAGCTCATCCTCGTCCCCGATCCGCTCGGCGCGCAGATCCCGGCGGTGTGGGTGCACGCCCGCGGCGGCGACGTGATCGGGCACCTGCCGCTGCAGATCGCCGCCTGGCTGGCGCCGTGGATGCTCGACGGCGGCCGTTGCGCGGCGCGAGTGCTCAAGGTGGAGAGCGACGACGTCGCCAGCTGGCGCCGGCTGCAGGTCCAGGTGAGGTGCAGAACTGACAGGGAACGGGGAACGGGGAGCGGGGAAGTTGACCGCTGATCGCTGACCGCTGACCGCTAGTCTCCCGACCTCCGACCTCCGCCTAGACTATCCCCAGCTTCCGCCCCACCGTCTTGAACGCCCGCACGGCCTCGTCGAGGTCGGCTGTCGTGTGTGCCGCCGAGATCTGACAGCGCACGCGCGCCTGGCCCTGCGGAACCACCGGGAACCCGAAGCCGGTGACGAAGACGTGCTCGTCGAGCAGCAGGTCGCTCATCTGGATGGCCAGCGCGGTCTCGCCGACGATGATCGGCACGATCGGCGTGTCGCCGGCGAGCGGCTTGAAGCCGGCCTCGATGATCCGTTCGCGGAAATAGGTGGTGTTGTCGCGCAGCGTCTGGACGCGCTCGGGGTGCTGTTCGACGAACCGGACGCTGGCCAGGGCGCTGGCGGCCACGGTGGGCGGCAGCGCGTTGGAGAAGAGCTGCGGCCTCGACCGCTGTGTCAGGTAGTCGCATAACGCGGACGAGCCCGCCACGAACCCGCCGGCCGCGCCGCCCAGCGCCTTGCCGAGCGTCGACGTGATCACGTCGACTTCTCCCAGCACGCCGAAGTGCTCGGCGATCCCCCGGCCGGTGCGACCCAGGACGCCGGTGGCGTGCGAGTCGTCGACGATCACGATTGCGTCGTGGGTCCGCGCGATCTCGAGGATTTCCGGGAGCTTCGCGATCGAGCCTTCCATGGAGAAGATCCCGTCCGTCCAGATCAGCCGGCGCTTCGCGGCGCGATTGGCGGCGAGCCTGGCCGTGAGGTCGGCCAGGTCGCCGTGCGCGTACACGGCGGTGGTGCACTTCGTGATCGACTTGGCGAGACGAATGGAGTCGATGATCGAGGCGTGGTTCAGGGCGTCCGACACCACGAAGTCACCCTCTTCGACGACGGTCGCCGTCAGCCCCTCATTGGCGTTCCACGCCGACACGTAGCTCATCGACGCCTCGGTCCCCACGAACCGCGCCAGCGCCGCCTCGAGCTCCCGGTGGATCGTGAACGTCCCGCAGATGAACCGGACGCTGCCCGTGCCGGCGCCGTAGCGGTGCAGGGCATCGATCCCGGCCTGGACCACCGCCGGCTCGGCGGACAGGCCGAGGTAGTTGTTGGAGGAGAGGATCAGGACCGAGCCGCGCCCCTCCATCTCGACCCGCGCGGCCTGCGGCGAGGCGAGGTAGTTGAGGCGCTTGTAGACCTGGTCGCGCTGGAGCTGGTCGATCCGGGAACGCAGGTCGGCGGTGAATCGGGCGTTGAGCGACATGAGAGAGAGAAACCCGGAATGCGGAATACGGACGGCGCGTGCGGGCCCCGTCTCGTCAGGCGATCTCGAAGATGACCTTGCCGGCTTCGCCGGACTTGATCACCCGCATCGCCTCGGCGAAACCGGAGAGCGGGAAGCGGTGGGTGATCACCGGCGTGGGATCGAACTCGCCCGACCGCAGGAAGCGCGTCATCTGGTGCCAGGTATCGTACATCCGGCGTCCCACCACGCCGTAGATCGTGATCCCCTTGAAGATGATCTCGGTCGCGAAGTTGACATCAATCGGCCGGGCCGGGATGCCGAGCATCTGCACCCGGCCGCCCACCCGCACCAGCGCGAACGCCTGGTGGATCGCCGACGGGATCCCCGACATCTCGAGCACGACATCCACGCCGATCCCGTCGGTGGCGCGCTTCACCGCCGCCTCGGCCCCCTCCGGGTGGACCACGTCGTGGGCGCCCATCTGCCTGGCGAGCGCGAGCCGGCGGTCGTTGATGTCCGAGGCGATGATCCGCGACGCGCCGGCCGCCTTGCAGATCCCCACCGCGAAGATCCCGATCGGCCCGCAGCCGGTGATCAGCACCGTCGCCCCCGGGATCTCGGCGGTGAGGGCGGTGTGAAAGGCGTTTCCCATCGGGTCGTGGATGCCGCCGATGTCGTACGAGATGTTGTCGTCGAGATGCCAGACGTTGGTCGCCGGTATCGCGATGTACTCGGCGAAGCAGCCATCGCGGTCGACGCCGATGATCCGCGTGTACGGACAGACGTGGGCGTTTCCGGTCCGGCAGAGCAGGCAGCGCCCATCCACGATGTGCCCCTCGGCGGTCACCCGGTCGCCGGACTTCACGTCGGTCACCAGCGCGCCCACCTGGACCACGTCGCCGGCGAACTCGTGTCCGACCACGAACGGGGGCTTGCACCGCCCGCGCGCCCAGTCGTCCCACTCGTGGATGTGGACGTCGGTACCGCAGACGCCGGCCCGCCGCACCCGGATCAGCACTTCGTCGTCGCGAATCGTCGGCTCGGGGACGTCCTTGAGCGTGAAGCCGGGCCCGGCCGTTTCCTTCACCAGCGCTTTCACGCCGTCGTGCTCCCGGTGGGGGTGCGTCGCAGGTGGCGCCCGCGCCCCTTCGGGCGCGGCGCGAAAGCTCGCACGGCGGGGTGCCGGAAGGAAGTGCGCCGGCGCGCGTCAGTCGCCGGCGGACACCGCGGCGCTGGCGTCCTCGCTCTGCCGGC
The DNA here is from genome assembly GCA_041483735.1 of Gemmatimonadaceae bacterium. Taxonomy (GTDB): domain Bacteria; phylum Gemmatimonadota; class Gemmatimonadetes; order Gemmatimonadales; family Gemmatimonadaceae; genus JBGPGH01. Next base: position 88,534 of record JBGPGH010000011.1, read on the forward strand.
CGGGGCTGGCCGGTGCCGGCGTCACCTTCACCGCGCACACCTTGAACTCGGGGATGCCGGCGTAGGGATCGAGCGCCGGATTGGTGAGCAGGTTCACGGCGGCTTCCCGGTAGTGCATCGGGATGAAGATCTGGCGCCGGGCCACCCGGGTCGAGATCCGGGCGGCGATCCGGATCTCGCCGCGCCGGCTGGCGATCACGACCTCGTCGCCGGCGGCGATGCCCAGCTCGGCGGCGTCGGCCGGCGAGATCTCCACCGTCGGCGTCGACTCGCGGGCGTCGAGCGCCGCCGACCGGCGCGTCATGGTGCCGGTGTGCCAGTGGTACATCTGGCGGCCGGTGTTCAGCATGAACGGGAACTCGTCGTCAGGCAGCTCGGCGGGCGACAGGAACTCCACCGCCACCATCGTCGCCTTGCCATCGGCGGTGGGGAAGTCGTCGGCGAACAGGAACGCCGTCCCGCCGTGGTTCGCGTCGGCGACCGGATACTGCAGCCCGGGGCCGTTCCGCAGCCGGGCGTGCGACACCCCGCGCCAGGACGGCGTCACCCGGGCGATTTCGTCCATGACCTCGGCGGCATCGCGGAAGCGCGTCGGCAGCCCGATCCGGTTCGACAGCTCGATGATGATCTCGAGGTCGCCGCGCGCCTGGCCCGGCGGCTCCACCGCCTTGTTCCCGAGCTGGATGCGGCGTTCGGTGTTGACGTAGGTCCCGTCCTTCTCGGCGAACGAGGCGCCCGGGAGCACCACGTCGGCGTAGCGGGCGGTCTCGGTGAGGAAGAGGTCCTGCACGGCCAGGAACTCGAGATCCCGGAACCAGTGCTCGGCGTGCGAGACCTCGGGGTCGGAGAGGATCGGGTTCTCGCCCATGATGAACATCCCGCGCACCGGCGAGTCTTCCTGGACGATCTGCGTCACCTTGAGCCCGACCTCGAGCGGGATGCGCTCGTCAGGCACGCCCCAGGTGGACGCGAACAGGTGGCGGATCTCCGGGTCGGTGACGGTCTGGTAGTCGGTGTAGACCATCGGGATCGCCCCGACGTCGCTGGCGCCCTGGACGTTGTTCTGTCCCCGGATCGGGATCATCGCCGCCCCCCACCGCCCGATCATCCCGGTGGCGAGGATCAGGTTCAGCAGCGTGGTCACGATGTCGGTGCCGGTGCGGTGCTGGGTGAGGCCCATCGCCCAGAGCGTCGATGTCCGGGGCCCGCGCGCGTACAGCTCGGCTGCCTGACGAATCAGCGCCGCCGGCACCCCGGTGATCGCCTCGGCCCGTTCGGGCGTGTAGGGCTGCACCGCCGCCCGCACCGCCTCGAATCCGTGCGTCCGGCTGGCGATGAACGCGCGGTCTTCCAGCCCCCGGGCCAGGATGTGCTGGAGCATCCCGTTGAGCAGCGCGACGTCGGTCCCGGGCACGACCTGGAGGTGGATGTCGGCCCTGGTCGCCAGCTCGATCCGCCGCGGGTCGCAGACGATCAGCTTCGCGCCACGCTTGAGCGCGCGCTTGATCGCCGCCCCGAACACGGGGTGCGACTCGGTGGTGTTGGCGCCCAGCAGGAAGAGGACATCGGACTCGTGCTCGATCTCGCGCATCGAGCCGGACGCCGCGCTGGTGTTCATCGCCCGCTGCATCGCGCTCACCGAGCTCGAGTGGCAGAGCCGCGTGCAGTGGTCGACGTTGTTCGTGCCGATGCCCGCCCGGAACATCCGCTGGAGGAGGTAGTTCTCCTCGTTGGAGCACTTGGCCGACTGGAACACGGCCAGCGATGACGGGCCGCGGGTGTCGCGCAGCCTCACGAGTTCCTGGGCCACGATCTCCATCGCCTCATCCCAGGTCGCCTCGCGGAAGGGCGCGTACCAGTCGTGCGGCGTCGCCACCCGGTCGCGCGGGTCGCCCAGCGGGCTGGCACCCGACGGCAGGGTGTCGAGCGGGTTGGTCCGCGGCCGCCGCTTGGTCGTGTTGCTCTCGGCCTGCACATCGGTCCACGGCCCGCCGCGCCGGTGCCAGCGGCCGGCGCCATCGTGCGCCGGGTCGTACACCCACCGGCCGCCGACCTTCTTCCACCCGCGCCGCACCAGCGGCACCTGCAGCCGGTCGCGGTGCTGGCCGAAGTCGGTGCCGAACCGGCCCTTCACACAGGTGGAGCCCTGGTTCGGCGTGTCCTCCTCGATCCAAGGGCTCCGCACGTGCACCACCTGTTCGCCGGCCACTTCGAGGTCCAGCTGGCACCCCACCGCGCAGTACGGACAGACGCTGCGCACCGAGCGGTCGGGAGCCGGCATGTCTTTCGACTTCATCTTCGCGAGCGGCAGGATGTCGTGGATCGCGCCGGTGGGACACACCCGGACGCACTCGCCGCACCACGTGCACCCGGCGTGCTCGGGGTTGCCGTCGGCGCCGACAATGATCTCGGCGTGGTCCCCGCGGTGCGCGACGTCGAGCACGCCAACGACCTGGATGTCTTCGCACGCCCGCACGCAGCGCGTGCAGAGGATGCACATCGACATGTCGTGCTGAATGATCGGATCGCCGTCGCGATCGTCACCCAGCCGCAGCGGCAGTCCCGACCGCCGAGCCGTCGCCACGCCGTAGCGCCGGACCAGCGCCTCGAACTCGTTCCGGGAGCCGCCAGCCGGGATCTGCTCGGCGGGGTAGCGCTCGAGGAGCAGGCTCAACACGCCCTGCCGGTTCTTCACCGCCGCCACCGACTCGGTGGTGACCGTCATCCCGTCTTCGGCCTGGGTCGCGCAGGCCGCCACCAGCTTGGGATTCCCCGCCACCGACACCAGGCAGATCCGGCAGTTGCCGACGGTCGGGAGCTTCGGGTACCAGCACAGCGTCGGAACATCGACGAAGATCGAGCGCGCGGCGTCGAGGATGGTCGACCCCGGCGCCACGGTGACCGTGCGTCCGTCGAGCGTGATCGTCGGCATGGAATCCCGGATGAGGCAGCGTCCTGCAACGTTCGGGCGTATTCGTGCTGTCAGAAACTTCGCAAAGCACGCGATCGGTATAACGTTGTGCGGCGAACCGGCGTCTGGCCAGTCGTCCGGTCGTGCACCGGCCGGGGGGACTTGTGCCCCGTTGGTCGTCGCGCCACCCTCTCTCGACCTGCCCGCGCCGACGCGCCGTCCACTCCTGCCTCCTCCGTCATGACCGCCGACACAACCCGCCGCGAATTCCTGAAAACCGCATCCGGGGCCGCGGCCGCGATTGGCCTGGCCGCCTGCGGTGCCCCGGCCGGCGCTCCTCCGGCGCCCGCCCCCGCGCCGGCTGCGCCGGCGGCGGGCTCGGGCGCCGCCGGCGACGCCTCCGTCCGCGAGCTCGCGATGCGCGCCCTCGACGCCGCCAAAGCCGCCGGCGCCGACTACGCCGACGTCCGGATCAGCGACAATCGCAACCAGGCCATCATCACCCGCGAGCAGCGCGTCCAGGCCCTGGTCGACAACGAGACCTTCGGCATCGGCGTGCGGGTGCTCGCCGGCGGGGCGTGGGGATTCGCCGCCAGCCGCGACCTCACCCGCGACGAGGTCGCCCGGATCGCTCGTCAGGCGGTGGCCCAGGCCAGGGCGAATCGCAACGCGCTCGTGAAGCCCGTGGTCCTCGCCCCCGTCACCCCGACCCCCGACGGACACTGGCGCGCCGCCATCAAGACCGACCCGTTCGACGTCGCCATCGAGGACAAGGTCCAGCTCCTGCTCACCGCAAACGCCGCCGCCATGAAGGCCGGCGCCCGGTTCGTCAACTCGTCGATGTTCTTCCTCCGCGAGGAGAAGACCTTCGCCTCCACCGACGGCACCTACACGGTGCAGACGCTGTACCGGGCGCAGCCAGGCATGAACGTCACCGCCGTCGCTCCGGACTTCTCCGACTTCCAGTCGCGGCAGTCGAACGACATCGCCCCGCGGGGGCTCGGCTACGAGCACGTCCTGGATGCGAACCTCGTCGAGAACGCCGCCAAGTGGGCCGATGAGGCCGTGCAGAAGCTCAAGGCCAAGCCGGTCGACGTCGGCAAGTACGACCTCGTGCTCCACCCGTCCCACCTCTGGCTCACCATCCACGAGTCGATCGCCCACCCCACCGAGCTCGACCGCGCCATGGGGTACGAGGCGAACTACGCCGGCACCAGCTTCGTCGCCCCGCCCGAGAAGTTCCTCGGCGCGTTCCGCTACGGGCCGGAGTTCATGAACATCCAGGGCGACCGCTCCCAGGCCGGCTCCCTCTCGGCCTGCGGCTGGGATGATGAGGGGGTGGAGCCGGACACCTTCCTGATCATCAAGAACGGCATCGTCAACGACTACCAGACCACCCGCGAGCAGGCACCGTGGCTCGACTGGTGGTACCGGAAGCAGGGGCGCGAAACGCGCTCGCACGGCAACTCGTACTCGCAGTCGTGGCAGGACATCCAGTTCCAGCGGATGCCCAACGTGTCGCTCCTCCCCGGCGAGAAGGAGCAGGGGTGGGACGACCTGATCGCCGCCACCGACAAGGGCATCGCGATCATCGGCGACGGGTCGTTCTCGATCGACCAGCAGCGCTTCAACGCC
>JBGPGH010000012.1:0-88727 GCA_041483735.1 Gemmatimonadaceae bacterium
CCGCGACATCGCCGACGTGGCGACGCGGGTGCTGCTCGACAGTTCGTGGGACTTCGGCACCTACGAGATCACCGGTCCCGAGTCGCTGACGTTCGCCGACATGGCGGCGGTGCTCACCAGGGTGCTCCGCAAGGAGATTACCTACATGGCCGTTCCGCTCGCGTCGGTCGAGCCGTCCGCGCCCTGGGTCGATCGGACGATGCACGACTACAGCGCCGCGTACGCCGCGAACTGGGGCGACTACACCAGCGTCCTCGTCGAGAAGATCGCCGGCAAGAAGGCGCGCAGCTTCGAAGCCTTCGCGCGCGAGGTCCTGGCGCCGGCGCTCCTGTAGCGAGGCCAAACTCGCCACAGGAGGGCCTCTGAAACCAGGGACCAGGCAAGACCACCATGAGAGAGAATGGAACCAACAGGATTCGTGTCGGCAGCATTGGCGTCAATCCGGATCGCGGCTGGGCGGCGCAGGCGCACATCCCTGCCTTGAAGTCGCTCCCGGATGACTTCGAGATCACCGCGCTGTCCACCAGCCGCACGCACTCCGCGCTCGGCCACATCCCGCCGCTCCTCTATCTCCTCGAGCGGCGTGAACAACGTCTTTAGAATCGACAACGTCCGCGCTCAGCGGCGGGCGCTCTGGGTGTAGGGGCGGAGTGGTGCTGACGATACATCGCGAGCCAGTGGGCGTCACCCGGCCGGCCGCCCCACGCGCCCGGCCGCTGCAGCGCGCGGTTAGGCTGCTCCTGTTAGCGGTCAAAGCGGATCTAGGAGACCGACCTCTGGACGTGGTATTCGAGGTACCAGAGCAAGGAGTCCGGGCTCGTCCTTCTGGAGGCGGTTAAAGGCACTCGCGTAGTCGTTGAAAAGGTCTTGGATAGCCTGATACGTCTGCTCGCGGGTCGTGTCCCTAGGTCTGTTCCATGTTTTGCCATCGCGACTAGGGTCGACGTACAGCGCAGCCAACCGGGCTTCGTGGCGCAAGTTCGGCAGTCTGCCAAGCTTTGCCTGAGCCGCGGCGTCGGCCGTCTCAGCCGCGTGCTGATACTGGTCGCTATCGGGACGGGAACCTACGATGGATTGAATGGCTCGACCCAGGCCTTCCGCTGGGCTCGGACGAAACGTAACGCCACCGACTTGGCTTCTGCGCTGCTTGGCTAGGTGGTTGCCGCCGACAGAGAGCAGGGCATCAAGGTCGAGTGGGGTTCCTGCGTTGATCTTGGCACGTAGGTCGAGAAAGATGCGGTACCGACCCAGCTCTTCACGACCAAACTGTGCAAGAGCAAGTGAGGTGGCATAGCTCCCCTGTCGGTAGAGCGCGGCGGCATCGGCCAGCAGATAGCCAGACTGCTCTAGGGCGAGGGCGGTCCCTTGTTCAAGATAGCGGGCGCTAATCAAGTATCACCAGAAGCCGATACCGAGGCTGTGAGCAGCCTAACGGATTGCGCTTAAGCTGCGGGGTGCGGCGGCCGCAATCAGGACCAAGCCGTTCCCTTTCAAGCGGCCGCCGCACCCCGACAGCTTCAAGCGCTGGTTAGGCTGCTGCCCCAATAGATGCATGACCGTACCTAGGAACTGGGAAAGCGCGCACGCCCGTACCGACGGCCAAACTTCCTTGCCAAGGTCGCCACCGTCTCTTCGGGCAAGTCCGGTGAAAGGAGTAAGGCGTTGGCGAATGCATCGTGCCACTCGATGAGCTGGTCTTCGCCTCGATACAGGTACAGATGGTGGAGGAGCCCTACGCGAGGCGTTGTGCTGGCCAATCGGGCGAGCTCGAGAAGGAACTCTGGCGAACAAGCGCAGAAGTAGCGAGGGACCAGGGCAAGGCGTGAGAGATCAGCAGGCCGTTTCACTTCGGCGGGGGCATGGCGACGGTAGAAGGCGGCGACCTCTTTGGTGATACCTGACCCCTCAGCGATGAAGAGCGTGGCGTCAGGAAACACCTTGGGAAGGACTCGGAAGAATCTCTCCGCGTTGCGAATGCCTTCCTCGATATCCCACGGCGACAGAGGCAAATCGGTCACAGACGGTGTGGGCAGCAGCCTAACGACAATTATACGGCGGAGATAGCCTGCGGGCGCGGTACTATGCTGCGAACATCTGGCGACCTAACCAGCCGACAGAAAACTACGCACCCCCCGCAACGCTCACAAGCGCCAGCACCTGCGCCCCGTGCACCCACGCCCCACCTGTGAAATGGACTGCAAGATGGACGCAGTCTATTCACCACTCCCCGATCCCCTCCTCCCTCCAGCCAATCCCCCTTAACATCAGTGTAACCGCCACCGTCCTACGGACACTCCACCCTCCCCACTCCATGCCCTCCCGCCCGCACCGCGCCCTCCTCCCGCTCGCCGCCGGCCTCGCCGCCGCCCTCGCCGCCTGCACCGGCTCCAGCCCGGCTCCCGGCCCGGCTCCGTTAGTCGCGACGGCACAAGTCGATCCAGCCGCCCTCCTCCCCCGCGAGCTCACCGCCGACCAGCAGGTGAGCCAGGCCCTGAGCCGCCTCACCTTCGGGCCGCGCCCCGGCGACGCGCAGCGCGTCCGCGCCATGGGCGTCGACCAGTGGATCGACCTCCAGCTCCACCCCGAACGCATCGACGACCCGGCCGTGGCCCGGCTCCTCGCCCAGCTCCCCACGCTGGCGATGAGCGCCAGCGACCTCGAGGAGAAGTACCCGCCGCCCGCCCAGGTGCTCGCCCGGCTGCGCCGGCCTAACGGCCGAGACTCGGCACTCTCCGCCGCCGACAGCCAGGAGCTCCGCCGCGTCGGCCGCGAGGCCAACCGTCCCGTCGCCGAGCTCGTCACGTCGCGAGTCGCGCGCGCCACGGTCAGCGAGCGCCAGCTCCAGGAAGTCATGACCGACTTCTGGGAGAACCATTTCACGGTATACGTCGCCAAGGGGCCGCGCGAACGCTACTTCCTGGTCGACTACGACCGCGACGTCATCCGCCCGAGCGCGCTCGGCAAATTCCGCGACTTGCTGGGGGCGGTGGCGGCATCGCCGGCCATGCTCTTCTACCTCGACAACTGGGAGAGCGTCGCCGATAGCGCCCACCCCACTCTCGCCGCCGCCCGCGAGCCCCGGTTCGGCGTCCTCCGCCCGGGGCGCGGCGGCACCCGCATCTTCGCGCCCGGCGCGATCGTGCCCCCCGGCGCCTACCGGCGGCCCAATGCCCCCGCCCTCCCCGGCGGTCGCCCGCGCCCCATCGGGATCAACGAGAACTACGCCCGCGAGCTCCTCGAGCTCCACACGTTAGGTGTCGACGGCGGCTACACCCAGCAGGACATCATCGAGGTCGCCCGCGCCTTCACCGGCTGGACGATCGCCCCGCCGCGCCTGGGCGGCGGCTCCCTCTTCCGCCCCGAAACGCACGACGCCGGCCCCAAAACGGTCCTCGGCCACAAGTTGCCCTTCGGCCGCGGCGTCGAAGATGGCGAGGACGTCCTCGACATCGTCGCCCGCCACCCCGCCACCGCGCACTTCATCGCCCTCAAGCTCGCCCGCCGTTTCGTGAGCGACACGCCCCCCGCCGAGCTCGTTGACCGCGCGGCCGCGACCTTCACCCGCACCGATGGCGACATCAGAGAAGTGGTCCGTACCATAGTCACGTCCCCCGAGTTCTTCTCGCGCGCCGCCTGGCGCGCCAAGGTCAAGTCGCCCTTCGAAGTGGTGGTGAGCGCCGTCCGCGCGATGGGCGCCGAGCCCGACCTGACGCCGCGGACGGCCCAGGTGGTGAACCGGCTGGGGCAGCCGCTGTTCGGGCACCAGGCCCCTAACGGCTGGCCCGAGACCGGCGAGGCGTGGATGAACACCGGCGCGATCCTCAACCGGATCAACTTCGGGCTGGCGGTGGCCGCCGGCCGGCTGCCGGGGGTGACGCTCGACCGGTGGGGGCCGGCCGCGGCGCTCCGCGACACCACTCGTGAGGCACAGGTCGATGGCGTGGTCGCGGCGATCCTCGGCGGCGCCGTCTCCCCCGACACCCGGGCGGTGATGCTCTCCGGCGAGCACCCCCTGCTGGCCGCCGGCCGCCTCCCGGCCGACAGCGCGATGGCGATGGGCGCCGACAGCGCCGGCGTCCCGGACATGATGGCGCCTGACGATCCTCCCGGCCGCCCCGATCGCCGCGATGCCCGCCGGCTGATGCGCGACGCCGCCCTCCGGCCCAACGCCCGGGGCGGACCCGCCTTCGGGCCCCTGCCGGCACTTTCCGGATTGGCGCAGGTGTTGGGGTTGGCGCTCGGCAGCCCGGAGTTCCAGCGACGGTAACCTGCGTACTGAGTACTGAGTAAGGAGTACTGAGTATCGTTTCTGTGCCGTTGAGCACTCAAGCCCGCCCGTGCACCAATAGATACTCAGTACTCAGTACTCAGTACGTTCACCATCCCCTTCCAATGCAACGACGCATCTTCCTGAAATCCGGCGCCTTCGCCCTCGTCACCATCGGCCTTTCGCCGAGCTTCCTTCGCCGCTCGGTGTTCGGGATGGAGCTGCCGCGCGCCCGGAAGGGGAAGGTCCTCATCTGCCTCTTCCAGCGCGGCGCCGCCGACGGGCTGAACGTCGTGGTGCCGCACGGCGAGCGCGCCTACTACGCGCTCCGCCCGTCGATCGCGATTCCCCGACCAGGCGCCGCCTCACGAGGCGCGCCCGGGCCGTTCGGTGCCTCGGTGATCGACCTCGACGGATTTTTCGGGCTGCACCCCGCGCTGGCCCCGCTCGAGCCGCTCTATCGCCGCGGCCTGCTCGCCCCGATCCACGCCGTGGGGAGCCCGAGCAGCACCCGCTCGCACTTCGATGCCCAGGACTACATGGAGAGCGGAACGCCCGACGTGAAGGCGACGCCGGACGGGTGGTTGAACCGGTATCTGGCCGTGCGAGGCACCTGTGAGGAGTGCAAACGAGGAACGAGAAGCGAGAGAACGACAGCCCGCGATTCGGACGCCGTGAAGCAGGAAGCAGGAAGCAGGAAAGACGCCACAGCGCCCTCGCCCGCTGACTCACCCTTCCGGGCGGTCGCGTTCGCGCCGCAGACACCCCGTATTCTCGAGGGGCCGTCAGCCACCGTGGCGATGAACAGCCTCGACGAGTTCTCGGTCCGCGCCACTGGCAGCGCCGCCGAGCGGCTGGAAGCGCTCTACCGCACCGGTCAGGCCGACCTCATCCACGGCGCCGGCGCCGAGATGTTCGAGGCGGTGAAGATGCTCCGTGCTGCCAATCCGCAACGTTATGCACCGGAGCACGGCGCCGACTACCCGCGCTCGGCGTTCGGCGACCGGTTGCGCCAGATCGCCCAGTTGATCAAGTCCGGCGTCGGCGTCGAGGTCGCGTTCGCCGACGTCGGCGGATGGGACACGCACGTGAACCAGGGCGGCGCCGCCGGCCAGCTCGCCCAGCGGCTCGACGACTTCGCCCGCTCCATCGCCGCCCTCGCCACCGACCTCGGCGACCGGATGGACGACGTCGTCATCCTCACCATGTCCGAGTTCGGGCGCATGGCGCACGAGAACGGGAACGGCGGGACGGACCACGGACATGCCGGCGTCATGTTCGCGCTCGGCGGCGGGATCAAGGGCGGAACGGTGCGCGGGAAGTGGCCCGGGTTGGAGCGCGAGCAGCTCTACGAGGGGCGCGACCTGGCGTTGACTACCGACTTCCGCGCGGTCTTCTCGGAGATTGCCGCGACGCACCTGGGGGCGGAGCGGCTGGAGACCGTTTTCCCGGGATACGGAATGCGGCGCGAGGAGTGGGTTGGACTGGTGTAGGGAACGGACGTGGACTCAGGAAGCGGGGAGCTGAGGGGAACCGGGGCAAGGGAGCGGGCCTGGCCTCGCTGGTCGGGCGCCACCCATGGCGAGACAAGCCTCACGAGTCTCTCGGGCCCCGCGGATCCCTAGAACCGGAAGAGCCGCTTGAACGCCCGGGTGAGGCGGCGCTCGATCGCCGCCGTCCAGGTGGGCGGCACGCGGCCGGCATGCGCCCGGCACGGCTCGGTGGGTTCCGTGCCCGGGCGGAACCACTCCCGCTGCGTGAGCGGGCACCACTCGGTGGCCAATTCGCCAGTCTGCGAATCGATTTCTCGCATGACCATGCCGGGCGGCGGCGCCCAGGGATCGGCAGAGGCGTCGGAACCACCGTCGCTGTTCGTCCTCCCCACCTCCCCACCGTCCCCTCCGTCCCTCATTTCGTCTTTCTCGCTCCACGCCTCACGATAGAACTCCGCCCACGCCGGTGCCGCGAACCGGCCCCCCGCGGCGCCGGCGCCGATCGGACGCGGCGTGTCGTAGCCGAACCAGAAGCCGGCCACCAGCGTCGGCGTATAGCCCACGAACCAGACGTCGGTCCCGCTGTTGGTCGTCCCGGTCTTGCCCGCCACCGGGATGTCCTCGTCCACGCCCGCCTCACGAACCGCGTGCCCGGTACCGTGGTCCACCGCCGAGCGCAGCATCGACGTCAGCTGCCAGGCATCGCGCGGATCCATCACCTGGATGCGCTCCGGCTCGTCCTTCCAGAGCACCGTGCCGTCGGCCGCCTCGATCCGGCTCACGATCCGCGGGCGCACCCGGTAGCCGCCGTTGGCGAACGGCGCGTACGCGGCCACCAGCTCCAGCGGCGTCACCTCCAACGCACCCAGCGCGATCGCCGGTACCGGCTGCAGCGGACTGGTGATCCCGTTGCGGCGTGCGGCGTCGATCACCCGCGACTCCCCCACCGCCCGGCTCACCCGGATGGTGGCGGAGTTGGCCGAGCGCATCAGCGCCGAGCGGAGCGTGATCCGGCCCGCATAACGTCCGTCGAAGTTGGCCGGCGTCCACTTCCGGCCGCCCTGGTCGATCTCGATCGGCTGGTCGTCGACGAACGAGGCCGGTGACAGGCCGGCCGCCAGCGCCGCCGCGTAGACGAACGGCTTGAACGCCGAACCGGGCTGCCGGTGCGCGTCCACGGCGCGGTTGAACCCGCCGGGCTGGTAGCCGCGTCCGCCCACCAGCGCCCGGATGTCGCCGGAGCGGGGATCGAGCGCGACCATCGCCCCCTGCAGGGCATCCTGGCCGCGCCGGCTCCAGTGGCCGGTCTCGTCCTCGATCTCCGAGGCGCGATGCTCCACGGCGTCGTCGGCCGCGCGCTGGGCCCTGGCGTCGAGCGTGGTGCGCACCGTGACGTCGCCCATCTCCAGCCCGCGCGTCGTGAGCACCGAGTCCACCATCGCGCGCACCAGGTCCAGCGCGTAGGACGCGTCGGCGGGATCGGGACGCCACGAATCGTCGGAGATCTGGATGTCCCGGTCGCGCGCCTCGTCGGCGGTGGCCGAGTCGAGGAAGCCCTCGCGCACCATCAGGTCGATCACCAGGTTGCGCCTGGCGAGTGCGCGGCGGGGATTGCGGCGCGGCGTGTACGCCGACGGCCCCTTGGGGAGCGCCGCCAGCATCGCTCCCTCGTCCACCGACAGCTCGTCGACGCCCTTGGCGAACAGGTCGCGGCTGGCCGCCTCGACGCCGAAGACGCCGTTGCCGAGGTAGATCACGTTCAGGTAGTGCTCGAGGATCCGGTCCTTGGGGATGGTCCGCTCGAGCAGGCCGGCGACGCGCATCTCCATCAGCTTCCGCGCCAGCGAGCGCTCGCCGAACCGCCGGGCGACGAAGGTGTTCCGCGCCACCTGCATGGTGATCGTGCTGAACCCCTCGCGGACGCCGGCGGCGCGCACGTTCCGTGACGCAGCCCGCAGCATCGCCCGCCAGTCGACGCCGTGGTGTGAGTAGAAGCGGCGGTCCTCGGTGGCCAGAAATGCCTGACGAACGTGGAGGGGCACCTGATCCAGCGGCACGTTGATCCGCCGTACCGCCACCATCCGTCCCATCGACTCGCCAAACCGGTCCAGGACGCGGCCCCCTTCGGCCGGCCGGAACGAGCGGATCTCGTCGGTGGACGGGCACCCCTGGAGGCCGCACGTGTAGAGCCATGCGTCGAACGCCAGTGCGCCCGAAACCGACACGCCGAGCAGCGCCAGCGCACGCCAGTGCGCGCGCGCCCAGGCGCGCGCGGGGCGCGACGGGTCTCGGCGCGCGTGGCGCCAGATCCGGCGCAGCGCCGACCGGACGCGCTGACTCAACTCGGCGATGGGTGAAATGGTGCGCCTCCGCGGCTAATCTACAGCATGGTAGTGCGACCGGGCCTGGGCCGTTCCTCGCCGCGGCGCGCACGCTCTCGCGACATCCGACCCCTGTCCTGGAGTCACGTTCACCAGATGAATCGTTGCTCCGTGCTCACCTTCGCCGCGGCTCTCCTGATGGCCGCGCGACTCTCCGGCCAGAACCCGCCGCCGCCCGTCCCGGCAGTTCCGCCACCGCGGCCCCCGAACGAGCTGGGGCGGATCCCGATCCTCGAGTACCACCTGGTCACCGATCACGAGTCGCGCTGGAGTCGCGAGCGAGGGCGCTTCCGCCGCGACCTCGAGATGCTCTACGAGCGCGGCTATCGGCCGGTGACGATGTCCGAGGTGATCGACCGGCGGATCGACCTCGCGGCCGGATTGTCGCCGGTCGTCTTCACGTTCGACGATGCCTCGCCGTCGCAGTTCCGGTTCATCGAGCGCGGCGACAGCCTGCTGATCGATTCCACCAGCGCGCTGGGGATCTGGCTCGCGTTCGGGCGCACCCATCCCGATTGGCGGAATCGCGCGGTGTTCTGCATGCTGCCGGCGGCGTCGGCCGGCCACGCGTTCTTCGGCGACCACGGCATCGAGGGGCAGCGCACCGAATGGCGGCTGCGCAAGGTGCGGATGCTGCATGAGCTGGGGTTCGAGCTCTGCGGGCACACGCTCTGGCACGCCGACCTCGAGAAGTACACGGACGCGGTGGTCCAGGAGCAGATCGCCCGCGGCAACATGGCGATCGACTCGGCGGTGCCGGGCTACCAGGTGCGGACGTTCGCGCTGCCGCTCGGCGTCTGGCCGGTTCACCGGGAGCTGGCTCGCTCGGGATCGTGGCGCGATGCCGGCGGCCGCACGACGCACTACCACTTCGACGCCATCCTGGAGGTCACCGGCGGCCCGGTCCTCAGCCCCTACGACCGGCGCTTCGACCCGCTGCACCTGTCCCGGATCCAGGCCACCGGCAGCGAGCTCGAGCACGCTCTCGAGCGCCTCGACCGGCCGGGCGAACGCTACGTCTCCGATGGCAATCCGGAAACGGTGGCGCGGCCACGATGAGAAAAACCTAACAAACGCGCGTTCCCCACCGGCCCCGGTCTTGCGGCATCCCGGAACGCCGCCCCGTTTGGCGTCCCGGCCTGCTCCCTCTGTGTGGCACAAAAGGGAATATTTCGTGGCACAAAACGCTACTTGTCCAACGGTTGCAGACGTGCGAGAGTAGCGGCGGCGAGTAGCGCGCACATTGAACCTGGAGCGACTGTGGCAAGACCTGAGGCAACATTGCGACACCTGCCCTACTTCGAGACGCTGGCCGGCATGGAGGAAGGTAGCTCCGACTGGCGCTCGGCCACGGCGGGACTCCTGACAATGCGCCTGTTCGACCTCTGGATGCTCGAGGGACCGAGCGCGGTCCGGCCGGATGGGTGGGGCGTGCGGGCGATCCGGGATTCGATCGAGTCAGTGGAGTCGGGCGATCCCGTACGGGCGATTCTGGCCGGCGCGCTGGAAGTGATGTGCGCCTCGCGGGCGATCGACGTGCGGAGCGTGGCGCCGCGCCTCATGGCGTATGGCCGCGCCCTGGACTTCGCGGGCAAGTGGAGCCTGGCGGCCGATGTGTTCGCCTCGGTGGCCGAGCGGGTCCCGGTGGCGCTGGACGCCGACCTGGTGTTCGACGCGCACATGCAGCTCGGATACTGCTACCGCGTGCTCAGCGACTGGGAGAGCGCGGGGGACGCCTACGCGCAGGCCGGCGAGATCGCCGCGCGGACCGGTGACACGTCGAAGATGCTGCGCTCGCGCCTGGCCGAGGGAAAGGTCGCGATCGACCACGGCAACCTGCCACTCGCCGAGCAGACGCTCGACGAGATCATTCAGGCGGCGCGGTTCGCGAAGCTCCCCGACATGCAGGCGCTGGCCCTGCACGAGCGCGCCAGCGTCGCCAACCTCCGCAAGGAGCATGAGCGGGCGCTGCGGCTGCAGTTCAACGCCCTCGAGCTCATGGCCGACGCCGCCTCACGCGAGCGACTCCTGTCGGACATCGGCGTCTCGTTCCTGGAACTCGGGCGACGGGACGCGGCTCGCAACGCCTGGCTGATTCTCGCCTCGACATCTCCCGAGCAGTACTCGCGCTGGTCGGCGACGCTGAACCTGATGGAAGTCGCGGCCTGGGACCGGGCCGAGCCCGTCTTCGAGCAATATCGGCGGGCGCTGGCGCACGAGGACCTGCCGTCGTCGCTCGCCGTGGACTACTACTGGTCGGCCGCGCTCGGGTTCCGGATTTTCGGGCGCCTCGACAGCGCCCGCTCCGCCCTGGAGCGGATGCGGGAGATGGCGGAGCGCGCCAAGCTGAACCGGGCGCTCATCAACGCCGAGCAGGCGCTCTCCGACCTGGCCAGCGGCGTCAGCGCCGCTCCGGCGCCGACGTCGCCGATTGCCGCTCCGCAGGAAGTCGAGGAGATCGCCTCAGCGATCGGGAGGATGCGCGTCGAGCTCGGCGTACCGGGCTGACGCAGTTGCGGAGCGGCCGACGGATCCGGTGCCGGATCAGCTGCAGGTATGCGTGCCCTGAGTGTTGACGCAGTCGGGGCGCGGCGCGGTTGCTTGGGCGCAGGCTGTGAGGGCAAAGCTGACAAGACCCAGAACCAGGAGGCTGATCGCGCGACGGGACATTGGTGAAGCTCCAGATGACGAGAGGAATGCAGGTGGTCATCCGGAACGTAGGACAGCCGGCTGTGGCGTGAACTAGCATTTTGTGCCAAAAATGCTGCATTATTTGCCACTTCCGGGAATAACCAGTGCTGGTCGCCGCCCATCTCAATCCACTTCTGACCGCGCACCTGCGGATGGTGGTTCGCCCGCCCGCCGACGCGCTTGTGGTCGCAACCAGCTGGTTCGAGCTGGAATCGATCGTCCGGCACGACCCGGTCGACGTCTTGGTTGTGGATCCCGCCGCCGATGGCACGGTGCGCACCGCCGAGATCCAGCAGCTCATGGAGTCGTTTCCGTCGCTGCCGCTGGTGCTCTACGCGCACATGACGCCGGCGAACTTCCGTCCGCTGGTGGATGCCGCGCGGATCGGTGGCGTGCGACACCTCGTCCTGCACCGCTTCGAGGACGAGCCCGCCCGCTTCCTCGCGCTGCTGCAGCGGCTGGCCGGATCGGCGCTCAGCGAGCAGATGCTCGAGGGGATGCGCCCGAGACTGGCGCTCCTGCCGTCCACGCTGGCGCACGCGATCGAGCGGATGTATCGGAGTCCGTTGTCGGTGCGGGACGTGTCGGACCTGGCGGCCTCGGCGGGGATGCCGACGCGAACGGTGTATCGCCACCTGGGGGCGGCGGGGTTTACGTCGCCGATGTTGCTGGTGAAAGCCTCCCGGTTGCTGCGCGCATACGGATACGCGCGCGATCCGGGGCACTCGATGCAGGACGTGGCCGCCAAGCTGCGGTACAGCTCGCACTGGCGGCTGGTGGAGCACTCGCGGGAACTGCTGGGACTGACGCCGCGCCGCGCGCGGCACCGGCTGGATCCGGAACAGGTGGTGAAGAAGCTGCTCGAGAAGATCTGCGCCCCGGCGTCGGGCCGTGGCTGAACCGAGAGGAGATCGTGACCGGCATGGCGGAGCGAATCAGGGTGTTGATCGTGGACGACGAGCCCGCCATCTGCCGGGCCGTGTCGATCCTGCTCACCAAGGCGGGCTATTCAGTCGAGACGGCCCTGTCGGCGCGGGCGGCCCAGGAGCTCCTCGGCCGCGAGCACGTCGACGTCATGATCGTGGACCTCCGTATGCCGGACATGCGCGGCGACGTTCTCTTCCATCTGGCCACCGGACTCCAGCCGCACCTCGTCCACCAGACGATCTTCTTCACCGGAGACATCTCGGAGCAGGCCGAGGAGATCGTCCGCGCCTGCGAGTGCCCGGTGGTGCGCAAGCCGTTCGAGCTGCGCGAAATCGTGGAGCTGGTGCGCCAGCTCGCGCAGCCGGGCAGTCGCCACTCGGCCTAGCGGCCGAGGAACGAGGAACGAGGAACGAGGAACGAGGAACGAGGAACGAGGAACGAGAAAACTGCAACGACCGCCCGTTCTCGTCTCCTCGTTCCTCGTTCGCCTTGTCTCAGCCCTTCTCCAATTCCCCCCACCGCTCCACGGCCCGCCGGAGATGCGGGATCACGATCGAGCCGCCCACGATCAAGCTGACCCCGAACGTCTCGAACACCTCCGCGCGCGACACGCCTTCCTCGCGGCAGCGGACGAGGTGATAGGTGATGCAGTCGTCGCAGCGCAGCACCATCGACGCGACGAGGCCCAGGAGCTCTTTCGTCTTCACCGGCAGCGCCCCGCTCTCGTAGGCACGGCCATCGAGCGCGAAGAAGCGGTTGACCACCAGGTTGTTCTCGTCGAGGATCACCTGGTTCATCCGCTCGCGAAACTCGCGGAATTCCGCGAGCGACCCGTCCCCGCCGTGGTCGTGGTTCACAGGCGCCACCCCCTCAGGGTACCGATCGCGGTCTCCAGCGCCTGGCGCTGCACCGGCATGGTGGTGTTCGGCAGGAGCGACTCGTACGTGGTGATGGCGAGCGCCAGCGCCTCCTCATCGTGCTCGGCGCCGGCGAGCGAGGCGGCGTTGTCGGCGAGCAGCACCCGGGCCAGCTCGTCGGCGGGAAAGCGCTCGCACACCTGGCGCCACCGGGCCACCCGCTCGCGGGGACTGGACTCGGTGAGCGCCCAGAGGTGCCAGGCGCCGCGGTGCCCGGGATCAGCGGCGATCGCCCGCGACGCGAGCTCGCCCACCACGTCGGGACCGCGTCCCGCCAGCCAGTACGCGTTGGCGAGCACCACCAGCGCGCGCGCGTCGGAAGGGCGCGCGATTACAACGTGCTCATAGAGCGGCCCGACCACTTCCGGCATCTCAAGAAACGGCTCCGCCCCCTCGATAATCTCTTCAGGGGTGGCTGACTGGGCGATCGCCTGCAGCCGCGTGAGGAGCTGCGCCATGTCGGCGTGGGCCTGGTAGCGCGCGACCGCGGTGGCGATCTCGGAGCGACAATCCATGGACGGAGCAGGCATGCTGGAAACTTACCGCGACCGCGTCGAGAGCGCTGCCGCGTGCGACGCACAGGCTGGATCGTGACCGATCCGAAGCGCCTGGGCGCGGTGGTGCTGACCGACGATCCGGCTTTCGCCGAGGCGGTGCGTGAGCTGTTCGCGGCCACGCTCCCCTCGCTCGACGTCGAGGTCGCCGAGCCTGCGGTGGTCCGTCCACCCGCCGATGCCGCCGCCATCGTCCTCGACGCCCGCGCCGAGCGGGGTGGGGCCCGCGCGAAGGACGCGCTGCTCCGAATCCGCGCCACCGGATTCCTGGGCCCGCTGGCGCTGGTGGTGGACGGCCCCGACGCGGTGGCCCAGGGATTCGCCTCGCGGCTTGGCGCGCGGGTGGTGGTCCGCGCGCTGATCGCCCGGGAGCTGCCATCGGCACTGGCGGGCCACCCCGACGACCGGGATCCGGTGACCACCGCGATCCGCTCGGACCTGAGCCGCACCCGCAGACTGATCGCGGCCGGTGAGATCGCGCTGGGGCTGCAGCATGCCCTGAACAACCCGCTCACGGCGCTGCTGGCGGAGAGCCAGCTGCTCGAGATGGACGCGCTGGAGCCGGAGCAGCTGCAGGCGGTCCGCCGAATCCTGGAATTGTGCCGGCGCACCATCCTCCTCGTGCGGCAGCTGGACGGCGTGAGCGACGCGCGCGAGCGGGCCGCGTCCGTGGCCGCCCGCGCCGCGGCGACTTCCGTGGCCGGGTAGGGCACCCGCGGAAGCCCGCCCCAATCCGCGAAATCCGCGGCCCTGGTGGGTTGCGCCCACGCGGAGTTCTGGCGATACTGAAAGCAGGCCGCCGGGGTGCTGAGATCGACGCCCGCCGGCCCGGACATGTTTGCGTGGCTCTCCGCGACGTCCGATCGGTGCTGATCGCCGTCAGGAAACCACGACAGTCGAACGAGTCACCGGTAGTCGCGTGAGGGGGCCGCGGACCGAGCGACTGCAGGACGCGCCAGGCGCGTACGACCGATCCCGCGACAGGCATTCCTTCCGCGCCACGAGCAGCGGCAACGCTCGATGCGCGCCGGTGTGCACTGGCGGGCAAAGTGCTCCGAGTCATCCGTCTTCAATGCACGTCAGGCGCCGTAGGTGGCGTCGGCCGCGCGCGATATCAGAACGAACGACCCCAATCCCCATTTGGCATGAACGACCCTCGAGGCCCGCATCGCCGCCGCCGCGGGCAGCGTCAATTCAAACGTCCACCGAACGACAGCATGGACCAGAACCCGTATCGCGATTCGTCGCCCTCGACTCCCCTCCCGCCGCCGCAACCGCCCCTCGAGGGCGACCGGCGGGAACCCTCTCCGCCGGCCGCATCCAACGGTGAATCGTATGGCGGCCCTCCCGATGCCACCCCGCGAGACATGGGGAACGACGCCGGAGGGAGCGGAGATGGAAATGGCGGCAACATGTCCTCGACGTACGACGTGAACGGCTCGGCGGGCGGCGGCCAGCGACCGGGTCCTTCCGAACGAGGCGGCGGCGGACGGGACGGGGGCGGACGGGACAGCGGCGGACGGGACAGCGGTGGATTCCAGCAGGGACAGGGTCAGCACAACGGGCGGCGTAATCACCGGCGCAATCGACGCCAGCGCCGTGAGCACCAGCAGCCCGTTCCAGCCACCCCGGTGGTGGCCGACAGCGAAACGATGGGCTGGTACGATGCAGCCCGGGATGGCGGCTTCATTCGACGCGCCGCCAACAGCTATCTCGCCGACACCGGCGATGCCTTCGTCCCGCCGGCCGTGGTCCGCCAGTTCGGCCTCCGTCGCGGCGACGCACTGGTGGCGAGCGTGGGACGAGACCAACGCGGCCGCACCACCGTCGTGGAAATCCTCCGCATCAACGACGCCGACCCGACCACCGCGCTGCGCCGGCCGGACTTCCAGTCGCTCACGGCGTCGTACCCCGAGCGGAAGCTGACTCTCGAGACCGGGCGGCCCGCCAAGGTCGGACCCGAGCTCACCCGCCGGGCGATCGACCTGATCGCGCCCATTGGCTACGGCCAGCGGGCGTTGATCGTGGCGCCGGCGCGTGCCGGCAAGACGATGCTGCTGCACGCGATCACCGAGGGGGTCGCGATCAATCATGCCAACGCGGTGTTGCTGATCCTCCTGGTGGATGAGCGCCCCGAGGAAGTGAGCGAGGCGATCTCGTGGGGGGTGGGGGAAGTGATCGCGTCGAGCTTCGACCAGCCGGCCGACCGGCACGTCGACGTGACCGAGATGGTGCTGGAGCGGGCGCGCCGCCTGGTGGAGGCGGGGAAGGACGTGGTGATCGTGCTCGACTCGCTGACGCGCATGGCGCGCGCCCACAACACCGCCGAGCGTGGCACGGGGCGGACGCTGTCGGGCGGCCTGGATGCGACCGCGATGGCCAAGCCCAAGGCATTCTTCGGCTCGGCGCGCAGCGTGGCCCCGGAACACGGGGGCGGCTCGCTGACGATCATCGCCACCGCGCTGGTGGAGACCGGCTCGCGGATGGACGACGTGATCTTCGAGGAATTCAAGGGCACCGGGAACTGCGAGATCAAGCTCGACCGGAGTCTGTCGGAGAAGCAGATCTTCCCGGCGTTCGACATCGCCACCAGCGGAACGCGCCGCGAGGAGAAGCTGTACCGCGCCGACCAGCTGGAAGCGATCTACACGCTGCGCCGCGGGCTCCAGCAGATGCCGCCCCAGGCGGCGATGGAGTGGCTGATCAAGCGGATCGCGGCGACGCAGAACAACGACGCCCTGCTCGCCGGCCTCTAGGCCGGCGAGCACGAACGAGGAACGAGGAACGAGGAGAAAAGCCGCGCCCGTCTCCTCGTTCCTCATTCCGTATTCGTTAGCCTTCCGCGCGCCCTAATTCCTCCCACAGCGCCGCCACCGCCCGCAGTCCACGGGTGAAGTTGTCGTCGCTGATCCACTCGTTGGGCGCGTGGGCGTTCTCGCCCGGCAGCCCGAAGCCCACCAGCAGCACCGGGGCGTGGAGGACCCGCTCGAACTCGCCGACCACCGGGATGGAACCGCCCTCGCCGGTGATGACCGGCTCGCGGCCGAAGGCGGCCGCCAGGGCGCGGCGGGCGGCATCGAACAGCGGACCGGTGAGCTCGGCGCGCCAGGGGCGGCCGCCGTGCAGGTGGGCGACGGTGACCGTGACGCCGGGCGGCGCGACGCGCGCCACGTGGGCCCGCATCAGCTTCTCGATCGCCGCCGGATCCTGGTCGGGCACCAGGCGGCAGCTCACCTTGGCCATCGCCTTCGCGGGAAGCACCGTCTTGGCGCCCTCGCCGGTGTAGCCGCTCAGCAGGCCGTTCACCTCGCAGGTGGGGCGCGTCCAAATGCGCTCGAGGGTGGTGTAGCCTTTCTCGCCAGCCAGCGCGGTGGCGCCGGCATCCGACAGGAAGACCTTGTCGTCGTGCGGCAGCGCGCGCATCTGGGCCAGCACCGCCGCCGGCCACTCGCGCACGGCATCGTAGAACCCCGGGATCGCGACCCGCCCGTTGGCGTCGTGCATCGTCGCCAGGATCCGCGCCAGCGCCATCGCCGGATTGGCCACCGCGCCGCCGTAGCTCCCCGAGTGGAGGTCGCCGGCCGCGCCCTGGACGTCGATCTGGAAGTACGCCAGTCCGCGCAGCGATGACAGGATCGACGGCAGCCCGGGCGCGAACATCGCCGAGTCGGAGATGACGCACCAGGTGCAGGCGAGCAGCTCGCGATGCTCGTCGATGAACTTTTCCAGGTTCTCGCTCCCCACCTCCTCCTCGCCCTCGGCCAGGACGATCACGTTGAGGGGGAGCGTCTCGCGCACTTTGAGGTGGGCCTCGAGCGCCTTGATGTGGATGAACAGCTGCCCCTTGTCGTCCACCGAACCGCGGGCGAACAGCTTGCCGTCGCGCATCGTGGGCTCGAACGGCGGCGAGTGCCACAGCTCCAGCGGTTCGGCGGGCTGGACGTCGTAGTGGCCGTAGATCAGGACGGTGGGCGCCTTGGGGCCCGCCTTGCGCCACTCGCCCACCACCACCGGGTGGCCGGCCGTGGGGTGGATCTTCGCCGTGAGCCCCGCCCGCTCGAGCGACGTCTTCACCCACTCGGCGGCGCGCCTGACGTCGCCGGTGTGCTCCGACCGCGCGCTGACGCTCGGGATCCGGAGGAAGTCGAAGAGC
Source organism: Gemmatimonadaceae bacterium (assembly GCA_041483735.1). Taxonomy (GTDB): domain Bacteria; phylum Gemmatimonadota; class Gemmatimonadetes; order Gemmatimonadales; family Gemmatimonadaceae; genus JBGPGH01. The sequence goes on from JBGPGH010000012.1 coordinate 17,384, forward strand.
TCCTCGTGAATCCGGGTGTTGTTCGCGGAGAAGAAGGTGTCGAGGTCGCGGGCCATGGGAAGGGAGGAAGGGAGGAAGGGAGGAAGGGAGGAAGGAGGTGGGGAGACTGAGAAACGGGAGGGGAGACTGAGAAACGGGAGGGGAGACTGAGAAACGGGAGGGGAGACTGAGAAACGGGAGGGGAGACTGAGAAACGAGGGGGAGACTGAGAAACGGGAGGGGAGACTGAGAAACGGGAGGGGAGACTGAGAAACGGGAGGGGAGACTGAGAAACCGGAGCGGATGGTGAGAAACGGGAGGTGGTGCGGCCTGCGTAGGACCGGGTGCCTGAGAATTCGTGAAGGGAAAGCGGGTCCCATCCCCACTACAAGGTAAAGCCGGGACAGTGCGTCAGAATGTGCGGGCCGGCTTCGATGGCGGCCAGACGCCGGTGTAATCCTGCAGCAACCACATGCGGCGGCGGGCGACGGGGAGATCGCCGCGCAGCAGGACGAGCGGGGCGCCACGGTCGATGCGACGGAACGAGGCGGTGAGGAGTCCGATGACGGCCGGCGTGCCGGCGGACTCGTCGAGCGCGAGCACCAGGTCGTCGCCGGCGGCGGCGCGCTCCGGGAATCGCGGCCAGAGGTCGAACTGGTTGGGGCGCCCGCCCAGATTGAGCGACCAGACGTCCGGCTCGTCAGGCACGTGGAGCGCGATGGCCGAGGCATCCTGGTATCGGTCCGCGCCCAGCCAGGCGTGGTGTCCCGGGCGGGCCGCGCCCAGCGAATCGCGCGCCCGCGACATGGCGGCCGCCACGCTGTCCCACCCGAAGCCCTGGGCGGTGGGATCGCGTCGGCCGCCAAGAGAGACGAGCGGGTGGAGCGCGTGCACGGCCCCGAGCAGCGACATCGCGGCGGCGACGCCGAGCGCGGCCTGGAACCACCGTCGTGACCGGGGCCGGCCGGCGTGGCGCGCCACCAGCAGGGCGGCCGGCAGCCACGCCAACTCCGGCCAGTTAGGCTCGGCGGGCCGGTTGCGCGCGCTCCACGCGAAGAAGAGCCAGATGGTGACGGCGACGACCGCCAGCAGCCGGTCGCTCGGACCGCCGCGCCCGCGCAGCGCGCGCCAGAGCGCGGCGACCGCCAGCGCCAGGACGACCGGCGAGCCCACCGCCGCCTGTCCGGCGGCGTACAGCAGCTCGCGCCTCACGACGCTCCCACCGGCGGCCGCGAAGCCGTGGTGCAGCTGGAAGCGGAACGAGACCCAGTCGTGGGTGGCGTTCCACCAGATCACCGGCGCGAAGACCGCCGCCGCCACCACCACGGCCGCGTACGGCCCGGGGCGGGCGAGGTGACGCCAGAGCCGCCGGTCGGCGACCAGCGCCAGCGTGATCCCCGCCGGCACCAGCACCGCGGTGTACTTCGAGACCATCGCCAGGCCGGCACCGGCCCCGGCGAGCAGCCACCACCCGAGCGCCGCGCGCTCGTCCACGCCGGGCCCGGTGGCCCGGAGCGTGGCGGCCAGCGCCAGCGAGGCGCCCGCCACCAGCGGCGCATCGGGGGTGGCGAGCACCAGTCCCAGCGCCGGGAGCGGCATCAGGGCGAGCAGCAGCGCCAGGTCGCGGGCCGCGCGGGCACCGGCCAGCCGCCGGGCGGCGAGGAGCAGCGTCCAGACCGCCAGGGCTCCGCACAGCACCGGGAGCAAGCGCACGCCCAGCGGATTGGGTCCCGCCACCGCCGTTCCGCCCCGGATGAGCCAGGCGATCGCGCCGGGATGGTCGAAGTAGCCCGCCGCGAGCCGCCTGGACCACGTCCAGTAGTACGACTCGTCAGGCAGCAGCGGCGTGGCCGCGGCCAGCGCCAGCCGCACGGCGAGCGCCACACCGCTGATGCCGAGCGCCGCGCGCCAGGCACCACGCTCGTGAGGGTCGATGGCCGGCGGCGCCGGGGCCGTTCCGGTCACGCGGCGCGCTGCCTCCGCCTCGTGAACGGCCAGAGCGCGCCCGCCGGTACCGCCCGCCGCCGCGACGCAACGGCCACGCCCGCCAGGCCCCAGCACCAGAGCAGCCACGACACCCGTTCGGGCAACGTCAGGGTCCGAAGCTCCAGCCAGGCGACATCGGGGAGCATCGCGACCAGCGCCGCGGAACCGGGTGCCGTGGTGGGGCGGCTGCGCTCGATCACCCGGGCGGCACGCCGTCCATCGCGGTGGACGATGCGGCGGATCTGCGCGCCCACTGAATCGGGCGGCAGTCGCCGCCAACCGGGCACGCGCATCGCGGTCCACGCCACGGCCGTCCGCCCCCACCCGTGATTGTTCGAGCCGGCCACCACCGCCAGGTCCAGGCTGTCGGCGACGTGGAGGAGGTGCCGCCGTTCGCGGTCCTCCTGGGCGAGTCCCCGCGGTGAGGCATCGGAGAGCTCGAGCGCGGAGATGTGGGCCAGGGTACGCGCGTGGGTGGCGGGAATCACCGAGAGGTCGGCGGGAATCGCGAGGATGACGACCGGGCCGTCGGGGAGCGTGTCCGCCGTGGCCAGCGCATCGCGGGTCAGCTCGCCCCGATCGAGCATCGAAGAATCGCGCGCCGAGAGGCCGAAGACGAGCACGTGCTCGGCGGAGTCGCGGGCTTCCAGTCCGCTGAGGAGGAGGGGCACGCCGCCGCCCAATCGCGGATTGTGGCGCTCACCGTCCTCGGCGCCGGCGAAGGTGCGATGGTCGGTGATGGCGACCACATCGAACCCCGCAGCCTCGTGCCAGGCGCGGTTGCCGGCGGCGCTGAAGCCGGCGCGGGCATCCCACGACGCGCCGGTGTGGCTGTGGAAGTCGACCGCGACTTCATCGGGGTCGTCCAGTCGCAGCCGCGCCATGGGACGCGGCAGGATGGCGGACGCGAGGTACACGAGCGCCAAGGCGCCGAGCGCGGCAACGCCGGCCAGTGCCTCACGGATCGGCCATATGGAAATTCGTCCGGGGCGGCGTCCCAGCCGTTGCGCGCGCCACCCGGCGAAGACCACCAGCACCGACAGGACCAGCGCGACGTGCTGCGGCTCGGACAGCATCGAGAGTGCGTCGAGTGTGTCGCTCAGCGGGGCGAGCACCACGTACCAGGCCGGGAAGACGAGGCGCGCCCCGTGAGCCGGGAGTCCCGTGGCCGCGTCGCGGAGCGTGGACTCGGGCGCGATCGCGGTGAGCAGCAGGAGGATCGTCATCGCCGCGGGCCAGATCATCCACCGCGATGGCCCGATCCACGCAAGCAGGCGGCGGAATGCGTGCGGCCGCGGCTCACGGTCCGGAAGCGGGGAGAGGAGTCTGGTGCGAAGCGACATGGCGGTCGTGCAGCTACTGTATGAGGTTGATGATAATAGAGGTCGGAGGTCGGAGGTCGAAGGTCGAAGACATCTGGCAGAACTCGGTACTGCGAGCCCTTTTCCTGCTTCCTGCTTCCTGCTTCACATACCGTCGTCGCCTCGAGTCCCCTGATCCCCGACCCTGACCCTGACCCTGACCCTGTTACCCTCATGTCCCCAAATCGCCTCGCCGGTGAAACAAGTCCGTACCTGCGACAGCATGCCAGCAACCCAGTGGACTGGTATCCCTGGGGGCGGGAGGCGTTCGAGCGCGCGCGACGTGAGGGAAAACCTGTCCTGCTGAGCATCGGCTACGCCGCCTGTCACTGGTGCCACGTGATGGCGCACGAGTCGTTCGAGAACGAGCAGATCGCCGGGCTCATGAACGAGCTGTTCGTGAACATCAAGGTGGACCGGGAGGAGCGGCCCGACCTCGACGGCATTTATATGCAGGCGGTGCAGGCGATAACCGGCCAGGGCGGCTGGCCGATGACGATGTTCCTGACGCCGGACGGCGAGCCGTTTTACGGGGGGACCTACTTTCCCCCCGACGACCGGCGTGGGATGCCGGGATTTCCCCGGCTGCTGCGGTCGGTGGCCGAGGGGTATCGCGACAAGAAGGACGCGATCGCGCGGACCACCGGCACCATGCGGGAGCTGTACGCGAGCCAGGCGGCGATCCCGGCGCCCTCCGGCACGCTGTCGCCCGAAACACTGGAGCGTGCCTATCGAGCGATCGCCCAGCGATACGACGCGCGCTTCGGCGGTTTCGACGGCGGCGGCGGCGGCGGGCCCAAGTTCCCCCAGGCGATGACGATGGATTTCCTGCTGCGGCACTGGCGTCGCGCGGGGACGCCCATGGCGCTGGAGATGGTCCACAACACCGTCCGGAAGATGGCGCGCGGCGGCGTCTACGATCAGGTGGGCGGCGGCTTCCACCGGTACTCGGTGGACGAGCGGTGGCTGGTGCCGCACTTCGAGAAGATGCTCTACGACAACGCCCTGATGGCGCGGCTGGGGGTGGACCTCTGGCGTGCGACGAAGGACGACGAGGTCAAGCGGGTGGTGTCGGAGACGATCGACTGGGTGGCGCGTGAGATGACATCGCCGGCGGGCGGGTTTCATTCGACGCTCGACGCCGACAGCGAGGGACATGAAGGAAAATTCTACGTCTGGGCGGCGGCCGACCTCGAGGCGCTGCTCGGCGTCGACGCGGCGCTGGTGTCCCGGTACTTCGGCGTTTCGGAGGGCGGCAACTTCGAGGGCGCGAACATCCTGCACGTGCCGGCCGAACCGGCGGCGGTGGCCGCGCGGGCCGGCACCGGCGCGGCGGAGGTGGCGGCCGCGGTCGCCCGCGCCCGCGAGGCGCTGTACGCGGCGCGCGCGAAGCGGGTCTGGCCCGCCCGCGACGACAAGATCCTGGCGGCCTGGAACGGCCTGATGCTGCGGGCGGTGTGCGAGGGGGCGCGCGCGTTCGGTCGTGGCGACTGGCGCGCGCTGGCGGTCCGGAACGGCGAGTTCCTGGCGCGCGAGATGGTGCGCGGCGGCCGGGTGATGCGTTCGCACCTGGATGGCGTGACGCGGATCCCCGGCTTTCTGGAAGATCACGCGGCGGTGGCGCTCGGCTTCCTGTCGCTGTACGAGCTGACGTTCGACCGCGCCTGGTTCGAGCGGGCGCGGGAGATCGGCGCGCAGATGGCCGAGTGGTTCCACGGCGCAGGCGAGGGGGACGACGAGGAGCTGTTCGACACGGCGCGCGACGCCGAGCCGCTGATCACCCGGCCGCGCGACATCACCGACAACGCGACGCCGTCGGGAACGTCGCTGGCGGCCGAGCTGCGGCTGCGACTGGCGGAGCTGTCGGGCGACGAGGGGGCGCGCCGGGCGGCCGAGCGGACGCTGGACGCGCTGGCCGAGGCGATGGCGCGGCACGGGCCGGCGTTCGGGCATCTGTTAGGCGCCGCCGACCTGGCGGTCCACGGCGCGGTGGAAGTGGCACTGGCCGGCGACCCCGCGTCGGCGGACTTCCGCGCGCTGGCCGGCGCGGTGGCGGCCGGCTACGCGCCGTCGCTGGTGCTGGCCGGCGGGCACCCGGAGGCGGTGGCCGCCGGGGGGATCGCGCTGCTGGAGGGGAAGCCGATGGTGGCCGGGAAGGCGACCGCCTACGTCTGCCGCCGTTATGCGTGCCAGGCGCCGGTGACCGACGCGGCCGCGCTGGCGCACCAGCTGGAGCGGGCGGGCCGGACGGGCTGAGCCGGCCGCGGCCGGCCGCGCGTCAGCAGTCGGCGCAGGTCTTCAGGATCGTCCGGCAGTTCTCACAGACGAGCTTGCAGGCGCGCCACACCACCCGCGCCGATCCGCAGACTTCGCAGGCGATGCCCGGCGCGGTGGCGGTCGCGTCCACCGGCTTCGACGCCTCCGGCGCCCGTACCAGATCGCTCCAGCACGGCGCGCCGGCTCCGGTCACTCGAAGTCGAGCGCGAGGTTGAGCGCCGGCGGCGAGTGGGTGAGCGACCCCACCGAAATCCAGTCGACGCCGCATTCGGCGATCCGCCGCACGGTGTCCAGCCGCACCCCGCCGGACGCCTCGACGATCGCCCGGCCCTTGGCGAGGTTCACGCACTCGCGCATCAGCTCGGGCGGCATGTTGTCGAGCAGGACGATGTCGGCACGGGACTCGAGCGCCGCCACCACCTGCTCCAGGTGATCGCACTCGACCTCGATCTGCGCGCCGGGGGGCGCGATGTCGCGCACCCGCTTCACCGCGACCTTCACGTCGCCGTCGACCGCCGAGAGGTGATTGTCCTTGATCAGCATCGCCGAGGCGAGGTCCATGCGGTGATTGAGCCCGCCTCCGGCGCGCACCGCGTACTTCTCCAGCGCGCGCCAGCCGGGGGTGGTCTTCCGGGTATCGAGGATCCGGGCGCCGGTCCCCTTCACGGCGTCGACGAACCGGGCCGTGTGGGTGGCGATCCCGCTCAACCGCTGCATGAAGTTGAGGGCGACGCGCTCGGCGGCGAGCAGCGCGCGGGCGTGGCCCGAGAGGAAGATGACCGGCTGTCCCTTCTGGACGCGGCCGCCATCCTCGATGTCGATCCGCATCGACGTGCGCGAGTCCATGCGGCGGAAGGCCTCGAGCGCCAGCGGCACGCCGCAGATGACGCCAGTCTCGCGCGCCACCAGCGTGGCGCGCGCGTGCCGGTCCGAGAGGACGGTGGCGATCGTGGTGAGGTCGTTGAACGCGGCGTCCTCATCGAGCGCCGCCTTGACCAGCGCCATGAGCTGGTCGGGCTTCAGGGGGAACCGGAGCGGCGACAGGTGCGCCATGGCGGGCACCGAGTTGGGCGTGACGACCATCGGCACGCGGCGCGGCTCGTGGGGTTCGCGAGTGGGTTCCAGCATCATTCGCCCGGATCCTCCGCTGTGTCCGGAGCGGGCGAGAGCGGGCGCTGTCCCCCGATGGCGACCATCCGTTCGATCGCCGTTCGGGCACGCGCCGCGACGTCCGGCGGAACCGTAATGTGGTGCTGCAGGTGCTCGAGCGACGCCAGGACCTTGGGCAGCGTGGTGACCTTCATGTAGGCGCACTGGGCGAGGTCGCTCGCTGCGTAGAACTTCTTCTTCGGGTTCTCGCGGCGCAAGCGGTGCAGAATCCCGACTTCGGTCGCGACGATGTACTCCGGTGCCCGGGACTGGGCCGGGTGCCGGATCATCCCCTCGGTGGACAGGACGTGGACCCCATGGGGATCGACGTCGCCGGCGCTGATCGCTTCGAGGACGTTGGTGGAGCAGCCGCACTCGGGGTGGATCAGGAACTCGGCCTCCGGATGGAGGGCGCGCTGCCGGGCGATGTTCTCCGGAGTGATGCCGGCGTGGACGTGACACTCGCCCATCCACACGTGCATGTTCGTCCGGCCGGTCACGCGGCGGACGTGCGCGCCCAGGAAGACGTCCGGGCAGAAGAGGATCTCGCGGTCGGCGGGAATCGCGTTCACGATCTCCACCGCGTTCCCCGACGTGCAGCAGTAGTCGGTCTCGGCCTTCACTTCGGCGGTGGTGTTCACGTAGCTGACCACCACCGCGCCCGGATGCTCGGCCTTCCACGCGCGGAGCTGGGCGGCGTCGATGGTGGCGGCGAGCGAGCAGCCAGCGGCCAGGTCGGGGAGGAGGACGCGCTTGGTGGGCGACAGGATGGCGGCGGTCTCGGCCATGAAGTGCACGCCGCAGAAGACGATCACCCCGGCGTCGGTCCGGGCCGCCTCGCGGGAGAGTCCGAGCGAATCACCGACGAAATCGGCGACGTCCTGCACCTCCGGCCGCTCGTAGTTGTGCGCGAGGATGACCGCGTTCCGCTCGCGGGCGAGGTCGCGGATCTTCGCGTGGAGCGCCGGGTCCGGGCGGAATTCGAGCTCAGTCATGGACGCAATCTAACGGAAGCAGGAAGCAGGAAGCAGGAATAGGGCGCTAAGGTCCCGGCGGGGGCGCTCCAGTACTTCTCCTCGTTCCTCGTTGGCTGTTCACCACTCGATATGCTTCCCCCGCCACGTCCGCCGCGCCCGGGGGAAGTCTTCGCGATAGTGGCCGCCGCGCGATTCCTTGCGCATCAGGGCCGCGGTCGCGATCAGGCGGGCCGTGTCCACCATGTTGCCCTCCTCGGTGGCGCCTTCGGGCAGCCGCCGTTCGATGTCGTCAAGCATCGTGAGGCAGAGGCGCAGCCCCTTGGCCGTGCGGGCGATTCCGGCGTGGTCCCACATCACCTGCCGCACATCATCGGCGGCCACCTGGGCAGCGCCGCGGTCCAGCAGCACCGGCACCTTCCAGGCGCGCGGCGCCGGCACCCGCGACAGGCGCGGGAGCTGCAACAGGTCGCGCGCCACCCGCTCGGCGAAGACCAGCCCTTCCAGCAGCGAGTTGGAGGCCAGCCGGTTGGCGCCGTGGACCCCGGTGCGCGAGACCTCGCCGCAGGCGTAGAGCCGCGGCAGACTGGAGCGCCCCACCAGGTCGGTCACCACGCCCCCCATCATATAGTGTGCGGCCGGAGTGACCGGGATCAGATCGCGCCGGGGGTCGATCCCGCGCGCCCGGCACAGCGCCAGGATTCCCGGGAACCGCTTGGCGAACGACCGCCCCAGCCGCCGCGCGTCGAGCCAGACGTGCCCGGTGCGCTGCCGCTCGCGGAAGATGTGGCGCGCCACCACGTCCCGGGGCGCGAGCTCGGCCAGCCGGTGCCGCCCCAGCATGAAGCGCTTCCGTTCGCCGTTGAGCAGCACCGCGCCCTCACCGCGCACCGCCTCCGAGATCAGCGCGAGCGGATTCTCCGGCGTGTCGAGCGCGGTGGGGTGGAACTGGACGAACTCCATGTCCGCCAGCCGCACGCCGGCGCGATGCCCGATCGCGTAGCCGTCGCCGGTGGCGACCACCGGGTTGGTCGTGTAGCGGTACACCTGGCCGCACCCGCCGGCGGCGAGCACGGTGACGTCCGCGATGATCTCGCTGGCCCGCCCGCGGACGCTGGCGCGGACGCCGCGACACTCGCCGCGCTCGACGATCAGGTCCAGCACGCGGGTCGCCTCGAACACCCGGATGCTGCGGCTTTCCCTGACCCGCTCGATGAGGGTGCGCGCCACTTCGGCGCCGGTCTGGTCGCCGTGCGCGTGGACGATGCGGTGGCGCGAATGCGCCGCCTCGCGCCCCAGCTTGAAGCGGCAGCTGGGTTCGAGGTCGAAGCGCGCCCCGGCGGTCTGCAGCTCGCGCACCCGCGCCGGCCCCTCTTCCACCAGCACTTCCACCGCGGCCGCATCGCAGAGCGCGGCGCCCGCGGCCAGCGTGTCCTTCCGGTGGAGCGCGGGCGAGTCGCCGGCGCCAAGCGCGGCGGCGATCCCGCCCTGCGCATAGGCGGTGGCGGAATCGAACAGCGACCGCTTGGTGAGCACGAGCACGTCGCCGCCATCCGAAGCGCGCCAGGCGGTGTGCAGGCCGGCCACTCCGCTGCCAATCACGAGGACGCGCGTCCGGATCCGGTCGGGCATGGGCTGTGAAATCAAAAGGCGGCGCCGGGTCGGGGGAAGTGCTATGTTTTCGCCCCGGATCGATCGGCGGGAGCGGGAGGATTCACATGGATCGGCGCGATGCACTGAGGCTCCTGGGCTCGGCGGTGACGCTGCCGGCCCTGCTGCACGCGTCGGCCGGCCGCCTGTTCGCGCTCGGCTGGGATGACGCCTTGGCGGGCGGCGCCGGGACTGACTACCAGTTCCAGGTGCTCGACCCGCGTCAGCGCGAGACGGTGGCGACGGTCGCCGACCTCATTCTCCCCGAGACCGACACACCGGGTGCGCGGGCGGCGCGGGTTGACGAGTTCATCGACATCGTGCTCGCCGAGTGGTGCGACGACGACTACCGGGTGCGCTTCCTGGCGGGACTGGCGGATCTCGACGCGCGGGCGCGCGCGAAGGGCGCATCGGACTATCTGGGCGCGCCGCCGGCCGATCGTGTCGCGATTCTCGACGCGCTGGACGCCGAGCTGACCGCGATGCGTGAGAGCGCGCGCCTGCGGGCCCAGGCGCCGGCGACCGCGCCCGCCGTCGCGGCGACCCCCACGTCCGCTCCCCGCGTCCCCAGTCTGCAGTTCTATTACATGTTCCGTTCGCTGACCCTGACCGGCTACTTCACCTCCGAGCCGGGCTTCACGCTGGCGCTGCGCCAGCGGATCATACCGGGCCGGCTGCTGGGCTGCGTGCCGCTGGAGGTGCAATGAGCGCCGCCCCGTCGTACGACGCGATCGTGATCGGCTCGGGGATCACCGGCGGCTGGGCGGCCAAGGAGCTCACCGAAAAGGGGTTGCGCACGCTGGTCCTGGAGGCGGGGCGCCCGATCGACCCGGGCGAGGACTTCGTGGAGCACGTCCCCACCTGGGAGATGCGCTACCACGGTCAGCGCGACCGCCGCCGCCAGCTGATCGACCAGCCGGTGCAGCGGCAGTGTTACGCATGCGACGAGATGGCGAGCAAGTTCTTCGTGAACGACCTCGAGCATCCCTACACCACCGATCCCGACAAGCCGTTCATCTGGATCCGCGGCCGGCAGGTGGGCGGCAAGTCGATCATGTGGGCGCGCCAGACCTACCGGTGGAGCGACCTCGACTTCGAGGCCAACGTCCGCGAGGGCGTGGGCGTGGACTGGCCGATCCGCTACAAGGACATCGCGCCCTGGTACGACTACGTGGAAGACTTCGTCGGCGTGAGCGGGAATCCCGAGGGCCTGTCGCAGCTGCCTGACGGGAAATTCCTGCCGCCGATGGAGATGAACTGCGTGGAGCAGCACGTGCGCGAGCAGCTGGCCGGCCACTTTGGCGGCGAGCGGATGCTGACCATCGGGCGGTGCGCGGTGCTCACCCGCGACCATCGCGGCCGGGCGGCCTGCCACTACTGCGGTCCGTGCCATCGCGGCTGCGTCCAGTTCTCGTACTTCAGCAGCATCGGCTCCACGCTGCCGGCGGCGCGGGCCACCGGCCGCCTGACGCTGCGCCCGCACAGCGTGGTGCGCCGGCTGGTGTTCGATCCCGCCACGCGGCGGATCAGCGGCGTGGACGTGATCGACGCCGTGACCCGCGAGTACCTCGAGTTCCGGGGCCGGATCATCTTCCTCTGCGCGTCGACGCTCGAGTCGACGCGGATCCTGCTCAACTCGGCCACCCCCGAATTCCCCGACGGGCTGGCGAACTCCAGCGGCGAGCTGGGCCACAACCTGATGGACCACCACTTCGAGGTGGGCGCCGACGGCGAATTCGACGGCTTCCTGGACCGCCACCCGATCGGCAACCGGCCCAACGGGGTCTACGTTCCGCGCTTCCGGAACGTGAAAGCCGCGCACCCCGACTTCGTCCGGGGGTATGGAATGCAGGGCGGGGCGTGGCGCGACGGCTGGGACCGCGGCAACGACCTGCCCGGATACGGCGCCGACTTCAAGCAGCGGATCATCACACCGGGCCCGTGGCGGATGTCGCTGGAGGCGTTTGGCGAGTGCCTGCCGCGGCACGACAACTACGTCGACCTCGACCCGGAGAAGACCGACGCGTGGGGCGTCCCCGCCCTGCGCATCCGCTGCACCTGGGGCGACAACGAGCGGGCGATGAAGAAGGACATGCCGGTGACCGCCGGCGAGATGCTCGAGGCGGCCGGCGCGCGGAACGTGAAGCTGAACACCAACGGCGCCGCGCCTGGCCTGTGCATCCACGAGATGGGGACGGCCCGCATGGGGAAGGACCCGAAGACGTCGGTGCTCAACGGCTGGAACCAGGCCCACGACGCGAAGAACCTGTTCGTTCCCGACGGTGCATCGATGGCGTCGTCGGGGTGCCAGAACCCGTCGATCACCTACATGGCGCTCACCGCCCGCGCCTGCGACCATGCCGTGCGCGAAATGCGCCGGCACAATCTGTGACCGCCGCCAATGCCTCACGAGTTGCCGGAGCGATCCACCCCATGATCAGCCGCCGCTCGTTCCTCGAATCGCTCTCGGCCGCGGCCGGCGGGCTGGCGCTGGCGCGGGCGGCCGGCGCCGACACCCGGGCCGGTGCGGCCGAAGCCGGCGACCCGGGGCGCCTCGAGCGGATCGGCGTGCAGCTCTACACCGTGCGCCGTGCCATGGAAAAGAACGTCGAGCAGACGCTCGACCGGGTGGCGGCCATCGGCTACACGGAAGTGGAATTCGCCGGCTACTTCGGCCGGAAGCCCGCGCAGGTGCGCGCGGCGCTGCGCCATGCCGGACTCCGCGCCCCATCGGCGCACGTCAGCTACGGCGACCTGGGCAACGGCTGGCCGCGACAGCTCGAGGAGGCGCATGCGATTGGCCACGAGTGGATCGTCTGCGCCTGGATCGACGCGAACGAACGGCGCACGGTAGCCGACTACCAGCGCATCTGCGCGAAGATGAACGCCGCGGCCGCCGCGGCGCGAAAGGCCGGCCTCCGCTTCGCCGTCCACAACCACGACTACGAGTTCACGCCGGTCGAAGGAAAGGTCCCCTACGACATTCTCCAGGCCGAGACCGACCGGAAGCTGGTCGAGTTCGAGATGGACCTGTACTGGATCACCCGCGGCCGCCACGACCCGCTGACGTATTTCGCGCAGTATCCCGGCCGCTTCCCCCTCGTGCACGTCAAGGACATGAAGCAGCCGCCAACCGGCGCGATGGTCGACGTCGGCGCCGGCGAGATCGATTTCCGCCGGATTCTCGCCGACGGAAAGCGCGCCGGCATCAAGCACTGGTTCGTCGAGCACGACGAGCCGCCCGACCCGTTCGCCTCGATCGCGAACAGCTACAAGTATCTGCGCGCGCTCACGTTCTAGGGCCGGGATGCGGCGTACCACCGTCCGTCTCGCGCCGGTGCTCGCACTGGCGCTCGCCTCGTGTGCCGGCGACTCCGAGCCCACGTACGCGCCGCGCGACGCCGCACTCCGCGCGCTGCCGCTCTACTTCTATCCGTCGGCCGACTCCACGCGCGCCCCACGCGCGCTGGTTTTTTTCTTCGGCAACGACGTCGGCTTCTGGACGCCACACCGCGAACTCGCCCACCGCCTGCAGGAGGACGGCTTCAGCGTCGTGGGCATGGACATCCGCCCGGTCTTCTCACGCCTGCCGCGCGCCGCCGCCCCCCGCGACAGCGCGTTCGCGGCCGAAATGGGACGCGTGCTGGCCGCGGTGCGCGTCGAGCTGGGCGCCGGCCCGGACGCGGTGCCGCTCATCCTCGCCGGGCATTCGTTAGGTGCTGAAACGGCCATCTGGACCGCCGCGCACGTGCCCGCACCCGGACTGGCGGCGGTCCTCGCGCTGGGCCCGGGGTCGCGCAGCCACCTCGACGTCACCGTCGCCGACCTCGCCAATCTCTCCGAGCCCGAAGGTCCCGGGAGTTTCTCCGTTGCGGCGACGATCGGCGCGATCCCCGCCGGCGTCCGGATCGCGCTGGTGCGCGGAGACGGTGACAAGTACCGCTCCGCCGACTCCGCCCTGATGTCCGCCGGCGGCGCGAGGCTGTCGCGGTTCGTCGTGCCGTTCGCGAGTCACTCGCTGAAGCGGATGATCGTGACCGGTCCGGCGGTGTCGCGGGCACTGGACTGGGCGCTGGCGCGCCCCTGAGGGCGCGCGTCCGCTCGGCTTGCCGACCCGCCCCCCCGGCGCGAAACTTCTCGCGTGAAAAAGCTCCTGGTCCTGCTCGGCGCGCTGCTCGTGGTGCACGTCGCGCTCCTCTTCGCGCGCCCGCCCGGCGACGTCGCCGCGGCACCCGCGTCGACACTCAACGTCGGCGTCGTCTTCGACGTCGGCGGACGCGGCGACAAGTCGTTCAACGACGGCGCGTTCCGCGGCGCCGAGCGCGCCAGCCGCGAGCTCGGCGCCCGGGTACGGTTCATCGAGCCCGGCGACGGCTCGGATCGTGAAGCCGGACTGCGCCTGCTCGCCGCCGAAGGGATGCAGCTGGTGGTCGGCGTCGGCTTCATCTTCACCGACGACCTCACGCAACTCGCCAGGGAGTATCCGGGGGTCTCGTTCGCGGGCGTCGACTATGCCCTGACCACCGACGCGCACGGCAACGTGGTGCCGCCGCCCCCCAACCTCGCCGCGCTCAAGTTCCGTGAGGAGGAGGGCTCCTTCCTGGTGGGCGCGCTGGCCGCGCTCGTCAGCACGTCGAAGAAGGTCGGGTTTGTCGGCGGGATGGACATTCCCCTGATCCACAAGTTCGAGGCCGGCTATCGCGCCGGCGTGAAGCACGTCTGTCCCGACTGCACGGTGATCGTCCAGTACGCCGGCGCGACCCCGGAGGCGTTCCGCAACCCCGGCAAGGGGAAGGAGCTCGCCCTCAGCCAGTACCAGTCCGGGGTGCAGGTCATCTTCCACGCCTCCGGCTCTACGGGGTTAGGCGTGTTCGAGGCGGCGCGGTCCCTCAACCGGCTGGCGATCGGCGTGGATGCCGACCAGTACAACGAGGCGCCCGGCCACGTCCTCACGTCGATGGTGAAGGGCGTGGACAACGTGACCTTCGACGCGATCCGCCGCGTGAGGAGCGGGACCTTCAAGGGCGGCGTCTACTCGTTCGGGCTGGCCGAGGGCGGCGTCGGCTACATCGACGACGAGCACAACCACGCGCTGATCCCGGACGCGGTGCGGGCGCGCCTCGAAGCCCTCCGCGCCGACATCATCGCGGGCCGCATCAGAGTACCGTCGACCCGATGACTGAATCCGGAATGCGGAATGCGGAAACCGGCGGGCAGAGTCCCGCCATCCGCATGAACGGCATCGACAAGTCGTTCGGCGCGGTCCGCGCCAACCGGGCCGCCACGCTGGAGGTGCGGCGCGGGGACATCCACGCGCTGGTCGGCGAGAACGGCGCTGGCAAGTCGACGCTGATGCGGATCCTGAGCGGGATGCTCTCCTGCGACGCCGGCACCATCGAGGTCGATGGCCGCGACGTCACCGGCTGGACCACGGCTCGCGCGATCGCCGCCGGCGTGGGGATGGTCCACCAGCACTTCATGCTCGTCCCCAGGCTGACCGTCGCCGAGAACGTGGTGCTGGGCCGCGAGCCGGTGCGGGCGGGCGGGGCGCTGCTCGACCGGGCGCGCGCGGTGCATGACGTGCGCGCGATCAGCGAGCGCACCGGCCTGGTGGTCCCCGCCGACCGGCGGGTGTCCGAGCTGTCGGTGGGCGAGGCGCAGCGTGTCGAGATCCTCAAGGCGCTCTTCCGCGGCGCCCGGCTGCTGATCCTCGATGAGCCCACCGCGGTCCTCTCGCCCCCCGAGGTGCAGGACCTGTGGGCGGTGCTGCGCCGCCTGCGGGCGGACGGCTCGACGATCGTCCTGATCACCCACAAGCTCGACGAAGTGATGGCGATCTCGGACTTGATCACGGTAATGCGCGCCGGTCGCACCGTGGAGCGCCTCACGACGGCCGCCACCACGCCGGCCGCGATCGCCCGGGCGATGGTCGGCCGCGACGTGGCGTTGAGCCCCGCCCCACTGCCGGCGCAGCCGGTGGCCCGCGGCAGCATCGCCATCGCCCCGGTCAACGTGACCGACGTGCAGGAGCTGGCCCGCGCCCTCCACCCGCCGCCGCCGGCGGTGCGCGCCCCCGACGCCGCCCTCCCCGGCGTCGTCGCGGCGCTCGAGGTCCGCGACCTGGTAGTCGACGGCCCCCGTCACCCGCGGGCGGTGGATGGCGTGAGCTTCACGATCTCGCCCGGCGAGATCCTCGGCATCGCCGGCGTGGAGGGGAACGGCCAGACCGAGCTGGTCGACGCGATCGCCGGCCTGCGGACGCCCTCGTCAGGCAGCGTCTTTCTGCTGGGCGGCCGCGACGTCGCGCGCCTGGACGTCCGCACCCGCGCCGACCGGGGCCTGGCCCACATCCCCGAGGACCGGCACCAGCGCGGCCTGATCCTCGACTTCCCGGTGGCCGACAACCTCGTCCTGGGCCAGCAGCACCTGTTCACGGCCGGCGGCGTCCTGGACCGCCACCGGATCGATGCCCACGCCCGCGACCTGATCGCCGCCTTCGACATCCGCCCGGGCGACCCCGGCCTCCCGGCCCGCGCCCTCTCCGGCGGCAACCAGCAGAAGATCGTCATCGCCCGCGAGATGGGCGGCGGACGCGCCTTCCACGTGCTGCTGGCGTCGCAGCCCACCCGCGGCGTCGACGTCGGCGCGAT
Organism: Gemmatimonadaceae bacterium; assembly: GCA_041483735.1. Lineage (GTDB taxonomy): Bacteria > Gemmatimonadota > Gemmatimonadetes > Gemmatimonadales > Gemmatimonadaceae > JBGPGH01. The sequence goes on from JBGPGH010000012.1 coordinate 33,410, forward strand.
CGAGTTCATCCACGCCCGGCTGCTCGAGGCCCGGGCCGCGGGCAAGGCGATCCTCCTCGTCTCGGCCGAGCTCCCGGAAATCCTCGCCCTCTCCGACCGGGTGGCGGTGATGTATCGCGGCCGGATCGCGGCGGTATTCGCCCGGCACGATGCCAGCGCCGAAGTGCTGGGCCCGTACATGACCGGCGCCGCCGGCTCGCAGGCCGCGTGACCACGCCCGCCGCCCCGTCGCCCGCCCCGGCGTTCACCGCCGAGTCCCCGGCCGCTCCGTCGCGGGCCGCCGCGTGGCGCATCGCGGTCGAGGAGGCGGTGCTGCCCACGGTGGTGGCGCTCCTCATCGCCCTCGTCGCCGGCGACCTGCTGATCCTCGTGTTCGGCCAGCAGCCGGGCGCGGTGTGGCGGCTGCTGCTCGACGGGACGTGGGGGAACGCCTACGGCTTTGGCCAGGTGCTGTACAAGACCACCACCCTGATCTTCACCGGGCTGGCGGTGTCGATGGGGATGCGCGCCGGCCTCTTCAACATCGGCGCCGAGAGCCAGCTGGCGGCCGGCGGGTTCGGGGCGGCGGTGGCCGGCCTGTTCCTGGCGCCGGCGCTGCCGGCCCCGCTGGCGCTGGTCGTTTGCCTCACGAGTGCGGCGCTGGCCGGCGGCGCGGTGGGGGCCATCCCCGGCGCACTCAAGGCGCGGTTTGGCGCCCACGAAGTGATCGTCACCATCATGCTCAACTTCGTGGTGCTGGCGCTCCTCAACTGGGTGGTGGCCGCCAGGCTCCACGTCCCCGAAACGCTGCACACCCCCGAATTCACGGTGGGGCGGATCGCGCGACTGTCGCGGATGGTGCCGGCGTTCCAGGGCTCGGCGGCGAACCTGACGCTGGTGGTCGCGCTGGCCGCCGCCCTGCTCGTCTGGCGCCACCTCTTCCGCACCCGCCGCGGCTACGAGCTGCGCGCCGCCGGCCTGCAGCCGCTGGCGGCCGAGTACGGCGGCGTCCACGTCCCCGGCGTCTGGATGCGCGCCATGACGATGTCCGGCGCCCTCGCCGGCCTGGGCGGGGTCAACTTCGTGTCGGGCTACAAGGGCTACTACGAGGACGGCTTCGCCGGCGGCGCCGGCTTCCTGGGCATCGCCGTCGCGCTGGTCGGGCGCAACCACCCGGCCGGCGTGGTGCTGGCCGCGCTCTTCTTCGCGACGCTCGCGCAGGGCGGGCTGGCGATCCACGCGCTGGTCCCCAAGCAGATGGTGGAAGTGCTGCAGGGGATCGTGATCCTCGCCGTCGCCACCGCCGTCCCCGAGGTCCGCCGGCTGCTCCGGCAAGTCGTGAGGCGGCCGTCGTGAGGATCACCGACTTCCTCCTCCAGATGCTGCGGATCGCGGTCCCGTACCTGCTGGCCGCCAGCGGCGGCGTGCTCGCCGAGCGGGCCGGGATCATCAGCCTGACGCTGGAGGGATTCATGCTCCTGGGCGCGTTCACCGCCGCGCTCGGGAGCTTCTACAGCGGCAGCCCGTGGGTCGGCGTATTGTGCGGCGTGGCCGGCGGCCTGGCCCTCGCGCTCGTCCACGCCACCGCGTCGGTGCGCTACCGCGCCGACCAGGTGGTGAGCGGGATCGCGATCAACCTCCTGGCGGTGGGGATCACCCGCTTCTTCCTCCGCTTCGCCTTCGACAGCTCATCCAACTCGCCGCGCCTGGAAGCGGGATTTGGAACGATGGCGGGGGGAAGCGTGTTCATGGGAGTAGTGCGGAACCCTCTCGTCTGGATGGGCTTGCTGGCGGCGCCGGTCGTCGCCTTCGTCGTCTCGCGAACGCCCTTCGGGCTGCGGTTGCGGGCGGTGGGCGAGCATCCCGAAGCCGCCGCCTCGCTCGGCGTGGGCGTGCCCGGCGTTCGCGTGATCGCCGTGGCGCTCTCGGGGATGCTGGCGGGACTGGGCGGCGTCTACCTGGCGCTCGACCAGCACCAGTTCAGCGACCAGATGACCGCGGGACGTGGCTTCATCGCGCTGGCGGCGGTGATCTTCGGCCGGTGGGATCCGCTGCGCGCGGGGCTGGCGTGTCTGCTGTTCGCCGCCGCCGAGACGCTGCAGATCCAGCTGCAGGGCGCGCAGGTGATTCCGTCGCAATTCGTGGAGATGATTCCCTACCTGTTGACGATCGTGGCGCTGGCCGGCGTAGTGGGACGGGCGGTGCCGCCGGCGGCATTGGGCCGGAGCGAGGTCTGAGTGGGCGCCGGCCCGACCGCGATCCTGGAGTCGCTCACGTTCAAGCTGATAGCCGGCGCGGTGGGGCTGGGGCTCCTCTACATGCTCTGGTTCGAGCTGCGCAAAGTGCCGGCCAAGCTCGCCGTCCTGATGGGGGCGGCGTTCATCGACATGCTCGGCAACCTGATCGTCTTTCCGCTGCTCCCGTTCTACGCCAAGCGGCTGGGCGGGAGCGGGATTACCCTCGCGATTCCGTTCTGGCACCCGCACATCGGCATCGGGCAGATCTCGGCGCTGCTGGTGACCTCGTTCACCATCGCGCAGCTGGTGAGCGCGCCGGTGTGGGGCCGGTTCTCGGACCGGTTCGGGCGGCGGCCGGCGCTGCTGGTTGCGTTAGGTGCGTCGGCGATGGCGTACATCATTTTCGGGTTCGCGACGTCGCTGACGCTGCTCTTCCTGTCGCGGATCGTGCAGGGCGCCGGCGGCGGCACCGTCGGCGTGATCCAGGCCTACGTCGCCGACGCCACCGAGCCGGAGAACCGCGCCCGCAGCCTCGGCTGGCTCTCGGCGTCGACCAACCTGGGCGTGGCGCTGGGACCGGTGCTCGGCTCGGTCGCCATCGTCCTCGGCGAACGCCCGGTGACGGTGGGGGGCGTCTCGTTCGCGGTGGGGCCGGCCGCGCCCGGGCTGCTGGCCGCCCTGCTCTGCCTGATCAACATGGCGTTCGCGTGGCACTTCCTCACCGAGGCGCGGGAAGTGCCGCATCCGCAGGCCGCCAAGCCGAGGACCTCGCGGGCAGCCGTGATGCGCGTCATCACCCACACCGGCGAGCCGCCGTCGCGCCTGATCTGGATCTACGCGATCGCGATGGGCGCCTTCCAGGGCACCACCACCGTCCTGGCGCTCTTCCTGAACGACCGGTTCGGCGTCACCGAGAAGACGATCGGCTACTTCTTCCTCTACATTGGGATCATCTCGGTCGTCACCCGGCTGCTGCTGCTGGGGCGGTTCGTCGACTGGCTGGGTGAGGCGAAATTGTCGCGGGTGGGGTCGACGCTGCTGGCGATCGGGCTGGCGGGCATCCCGTTCGCGCGGTCGATCCCGGTACTGGCCGTGTTCGTGGCGCTGATTCCACTGGGGACCGCGTTCACCTTCCCCTGCGTGACCGCGCTCCTGTCGCGGGTGATCGGCAGCCACGAGCGAGGGCTGTACATGGGCGTGCAGCAGACCTTCGGCGGCGCGGCCCGGGCCATTTTCCCGCTCGTCACCGGCACGGTGTTCGACACGATGGGGAAGAGCGTCCCGTTCTTCATCTCGGGCGCGCTCGTGGCGCTGACCATCGTGCTGGGGCTCGATCTCGAACAGCGTACCAGCGCGCACGTCGCGCGCAGCACCGAGGCCGCCGGCTAGCGCCGGCGGCCGCCCGTCCCTCGTCAGGCACTCTTTCCCCCAGACCCGGATTCCGGGAGGCACGCATGTCTTCGGTCGTTCACGCCGCACGCGCACTCGCCGCCGCCGCGCTCACCATTGCCCTGGCGTCGCGCGCCGCGCCGGCCCAGAGCGGCGCGTTCCTCGTCACCCTCGGCAAGGACACCATCGCCCTCGAACGGTACACGCGCACCGGCAACACCATCACCGGCGAGGAGGTGGTGCGGATCCCGGTCACCACGATGCGCAACTACACCCTCACCCTGGGCGCCAACGGGATGCCCGCCCACCTCGAGTTCACCAACCGGCGCCTCACCGCCCCCGGCCCGGTCACCAGGGTGTCGGCCGATTTTGGCGCCGACACGGTGCGCGGCACCGTCACCACCGACAGCACCCGCGCGATCGTGGTTGCCGCCCACGGCGCCATCCCCTTCGCCAACCTCCAGTTCGCGTTCCAGGAGCTCGCCCTGCAGCTGGCGCGCGCGTCAGGCAGGGACAGCCTGCAGTACCCGCTCTGGCAGGTGGGCGGCCGCACCCTGCTCACCGGCACGGTGAAGCGGCTGGGCACGGACTCGATGACCCTTGCGCTCAACGACCAACCCGCCTATCGCGCGAGGCTGGACAGGGCCGGCCAGATGACCGGGCTGCAGGGGCTCGCGACCACGCAGAAGTATGAGGTGGCCCGTCTCGCCACCGCCGACGTCCAGGGCTTCGCCGCCGCGTCGGCCCGGCGCGACTCGTCAGGCCAGGCCCTCGGCATGCTCTCGCCGCCGGACACGGTGCGGGGGACGATCGGCGGCGCCCACCTCCAGATCGCCTACTCCAAGCCGGCCAAGCGCGGACGCACCGTGTTCGGCGGCATGGTGCCGTGGGACCAGGTGTGGCGCACCGGTGCCAACGCCGCCACCGACTTCACCACCGACGCCGAGATCCTGATCAACAACGTCCCGGTGCCGGCCGGCCGCTACTCCCTGTGGACGCTCCCGTCCCAGAACGGATGGAAGCTCATCATCAACCGGCAGAAGGGGCAGTGGGGGACGGTCTACTTCGCCGACTCCGACCTCGTCCGCATCGACATGACCCGCGCCACGTTGTCGCAGCCGCTGGAGCGGTTCGCGATTACGCTCCAGCCGGCGGGTGATGCCGGGATCCTGTCGTTCCTGTGGGACAACACCGTGGTGTCGGTCCCGGTGGCGGTCAGGAAGTAGCGTCCGCCGCGTCGTCCAGGACCGCCTGCGCCACCTCGATCATCGGGCGCGAGCGGTCCTGGCTGGCGCGCCGGAGGATGCGGAAGGCTTCTTCCTCCGACACGCCGGCGCGCCGCATCAGCACGCCCTTGGCGCGCTCCACCCACTTCCGCTCCTCCAGCTCCTGCCGCGCGACCTCCGCCTCACGACGAGCGGCCGACATCTCGCGGCCGCGCTGGGCCGCGCAGCGCACGGTGGAGTCGAGCAGCGGCGGCGGCGTGGGCTTGGGCAGGACCGCGATCGCCGCGGTCTCGCCCACCTGGCCATCGCTCAGCGTCAACGCGGGATCGCCGGTGAACAGGATCACCGACGTACCCGGGACCAGGTCGGTGATCGTGGCCGCGGCGTCGATCCCCGAGCGGCCCGGCATGTGGACGTCGAGCAGCACCACGTCGGGCTCCAGGTCCTGCGCGCGTTCGATCGCCTCGTCGCCGCTGGCCACCTGCGCCACCACGTCGTGCCCGAACGCCACCAGCAGCTCGGCCAGCAGCGCCCGCGCCTCGGCGTCGTCGTCGGCGAGCAGCACCCGCACGCCGCGCGTCACGCGCTCCTCCGGCGCCACGGGCATCATCGCGCGCCCTCGCCGCCGTGCACGACCCGCGCCAGGAGCTGTTCGGCGCGCACCGGCGTGAAGAGCAGGAAATCGGCGTCGGCCGCATTGGCCCCCTCCTCGCGGTCGGCCAGGACGCCCACCCGCACTCTCGGCCAGTAGGCGCGGACGGTCCGGATCAGGTCCAGGCCGCTCCCGTCAGGCAGTTGCACGCCGGTCAGCACCACATCCCACGGCAGGTCGTGTCCGGCCGACAGCAGGGCCAGGGCGTGCGAGACGGTCGACGCCATCTCCACCTCGTGCCCGTCCGACTTGAGGACCTCGCGGAGACTCTCGCGCAACTCGGCGTCATCCTCCACGACGAGCACCCGGCGCGAGGCGCCGCTCCCCGCCGCGCCGGCGCCCGGCTCCACCGCGGCGGCCGTGCCGCCGGCCGGAGATTCCCCGGGCGCGGCCCCGCTCTCGTCAGGCACGGTCGGAAAGACCAGGCGGGCGGTGGTGCCCGCACCCGTCTGCGACTCCAGCTCCACGCGCCCCCCGTGCCGCTTCATGATCCCGTAGACCTCGGAGAGGCCCAGGCCGTTGCCGGCACGACCCTTCGTCGAGAAGAACGGCTCGAACGCGCGGTCGCGGACCTCGGCGGTCATCCCGACGCCGGTGTCGCGCACCTCCAGCACCGTGTCCGCGCCGTCCGCGCGGACGTTGACGGCCAGCGTGCCGCCGCCCGGCATGGCATCGAGCGCGTTGGCGATCACGTTCAGGAGCGTCGCGCGGAGCTCGCCGGCGATCCCGCGCACCCACAGGCCGGCGGGCAGCGCGCGCTCCAGCCTCACCGGCGCGCCCAGCGTCCGCACGCTCCACTGCGACTCGGTCATGTCCAGCACGTCGGCGGCCAGGCGCGAGAGATCCAGGCGCTCCAGGTCGGTGGCGTGCACCGGCTCCTGCCGGATGAACCGCCCCACCCGCGCCGCCGTGGCCGCGGCCGTCTCGGCCGCCTTGGCGATCCGCGCGGCGTAGTCGCGCACCGCGCTCGCATCGTCGGCGCGCAGCGGCAGCAGGTACGCGGCCGCCATGATCGGGTTGAGCGCGTTGTTCAGGTCGTGGAGCACCCCCGCGGCCACCTGCCCCACCGCCACCAGCCGCCGCTCGCGCTCGCGCGCCTCCTGGATCTCGAGCAATTCGTTGGAGCGGGCCGTCACCATCTGCTCCAGCCGTTCCGCTTCGGTCGACACCCGGCGATAGAGCGTGGCCGAGCGGTGGAGCTGCGCCTCGAGCTCGCGGGCCAGCCGCGACTGCTCGGTGGTGTCGGCGGCGAAGAACGCCATCGGACGCCGCGGCAGGCTCGCGTCGCCCAGCGGCGTGACCATCACTTCCACGATCCGGAACCCGTCCGGTTCCGCGAACCGGAGTCGCACGCCCTGCACCGTCCGGTGCGACGCCGCGGCCGCGAGCAGCGCGTTCACGTCGCCGGTGGCGCCGGCCAGCACCCGCGCCAGCGTCGGCGCGTCATCGCCGGCCCTGGACGGAGGGGCCGGATCCGTGCCCGCCGCGGGGGCCGGGGCGATCAGGTGCCGGAAGCGGGTGTTGGCGTATTCGAGCGTCAGCGTCGCGTCGAACACCGCGGCCGCCAGCGGCATCGCGTCGCACATGATCGCATAGCGCTCGAGCTCGGCTGAGCGCCGGTCGGGGCCGTACGCGAACGGGTGGGGCGAAGCGGTCGGACGAGTCACTGGGCTCTCCGCGCACGCAGGGCTGCGGGACCGGGCAAAGCGCCGTCGCGATGCCGGCCGATTGCCAAACATGAGAACCGTCACGCGGCCCGTCAATCACCCGCCTACCGGCGGAGCAGGCTCCCGGACCCCCGCGCGGTGATCAGCCTGACGCCACGCTGGTAGGTGAAGTAGGCGTAGCCCCACTGCACCAGCACGCTTAACCGGTTGCGGAAGCCCGCCAGGTACAGGATGTGGAGGAAGAGCCAGAACCACCACGCCACCCGCCCGCACAGGCGCAGGAAGCCGAGGTCGGCCACCGCCCGGCTGCGCCCGATCGTCGCCAGGTTCCCCTTGTTCAGGTAGCGGAACGGCACTGTCGGTTCATCGCGCAGGAGACGCACGATGTTGCCGGCCGCCGTCCGGCCCCCCTGGATCGCACCCTGCGCCACCCCCGGCACCAGCGCGCCCTCGCGCTCGAACACGGCCGCGAGGTCGCCGCACACGAAGACCTCGGGATGCCCGGGAATCGAGAGGTCAGGCTCGACCAGGACGCGCCCCGCCTTGTCGAGCGGGACGGCCAGCGAGCGCGCCACCGGCGAGGCGGCGTTGCCCGCCGCCCAGAACACCGTTCGCGCGGCGATCCGCGTCTCGCCCAGGAACACCGCATCGCGCTCGATCCGGGTGACCGCGGCGCCGATCCGGACATCGACTCCCAGCGCCTCGAGGTCGCGGCGCGCGCGCCCGGACAGGTCTTCGGGAAACAGGGGGAGGATGCGCGGGCCGGCCTCGACCAGGATCACCCGCGTCCGCCGCGTGTTGATCCGGCGGAAGTCGGCCCGCATCGCGTTGCGCGCGATCTCCGGGATCACGCCGGCCAGCTCGACGCCGGTGGGGCCGCCCCCGACGACGACGAAGGTCTGGTACGCGTCGCGCTCGTCCTTGTCGTCGCACGCTTCCGCCTGCTCGAACGCCATCAGGAACCGCTGCCGGATCTCCAGCGCGTCGTCGATCGTCTTGAGGCCCGGCGCCAGCGGTTCCCACTCCGGATGGCCGAAGTAGGCGTGGCGCGAGCCGGTGGCGAGGATCAGGTAGTCGTACGGCTCCTCGATGGGGCGTGAGGCGCCGCGGGCGTGGATGATGCGGCGCGCGACGTCGATCCCCTGCACGTCGGCGAGCAATACGCTCGTGTTCGGCTGCTTGCGCAGCAGCCATCGGATGGGCGCGGTGATGTCGCTCGGCGCCAGCGCCGCGGTGGCCACCTGGTAGAGCAGCGGCTGGAACACGTGGTGGTTCGCGCGATCGATCACCGTCACATCGACCGGCGCGGTGCGCAGCGCGCGTGCCGCGTACAGTCCGCCGAATCCGCCGCCCACGATCACCACCCGCGGGCGCGATCCGGCCCGGGGCGGCCCGCCTGGCTGGGCGGCGGGCGGAGCGGTCACGACGCCAGCACCGTTCCGCCCTCGGTCACCTCACGATCCAGCCGTCCCTCGCCCAGCCGGGCGGCGAGGGTGATGCCGAGCACGAGCGCGATCATCAGGACACTGTACGCCGCGGCGGTCCCGAACGACAGGTCGCGCAGCTGCGCCAGGATCTCCACCGAGATGGGGCGGTTGGCGTGGGTGTAGAGCACCACGCTGGCGACGAACTCGCCTACCGCGCTCACCGCGGCGAGCATCGCGCCGGCCGCCAGTCCGGGGCGCGCCGCCGGGAGGATGACCCGGCGCATCGTCAGCCACCACGACGCGCCCAGTCCGCGGGCCGCGTCCTCCAGCGACGGGTCCATCTGGCGGAGCGAGCTCTCGACCGCCGACGCCACCACCGGGACGCCGCGCACGAAGTAGGCGAGGGGGAGGATCCAGAACGTCCCCACCAGCAGGATCCGGCCGGTCGCGATGTCGTTCCGGTTGAAGGTCGCGGCCAGCCCGATCGCGATCGCGGTGGCCGGGATCGCCCACGGCAGGGCGACCAGCAGCTCCAGTACGGCGCGCCCGCGGAAGCGGCGGAGGACGATCAGCCAGGCGGCGACGAAGCAGACCACGACGTTGGCGGCGGTGGCGATGGCGGCCATCGACAGGCTGTTGACGATCGGCCGCCAGAGCTCGCGCTGGGTGGCCAGCCGCCGGTAGCTGTCGAGCGTGTACTCCGGCGGCAGCACCTGCGTGGTCCAGGCGCCGTCGCGCGCGAACGACACCAGCAGCACCATCAGGTGCGGCAGCACCAGCGCCAGCACCAGCGCCGCGGCCGCCGCCGGCGCGAGCGCCCGCAGCACCGGCGACCGCACCGGCGACCGGACGGCGGCGCCTCCCTTCCCGCTGATCGTGTACCTGCGCCGTCGCTCCAGCCAGCGGAACAGCGCCAGCGCCGCCACCGCGCTCAGCGCCAGCACCGTGGTCTCCACGTACGCCACGCCGATGTTGCCGTTGAGCTTGGAGGCGACGATCTGCGTGGACAGCACCCGCAAGCCTCCACCAAACACGTACGGCGCCGAGAATGATCCTAACGAGGACATGAACACCAGCAGCATCGCGCCGGCCAGCGCCGGCGTCAGCAGCGGCAGCGTCACCCGCCGCAGCCGCATCCACCGCCCCGCCCCCAGCCCCGCCGCCGCCTCACCGAGCGACCCGTCCAGCCGCTCCAGCCCGGCCGCCACGAACAGGTAGACGTAGACGTACATCGTGTAGCCGTGGACGAACACGATCGCCCACACTCCCGTCAGGCGCCACGGCGCCTCGGCTAGCCCGAGCGCCGCCTGCACCCCCCGGGTGATCACCCCGCTCTCGCCGTACAGGAAGAGGAACGCCACCACGCCCACCAGCGGCGGCAGCGCCGCCGGCAGCGTCGCCACCGCGCTCAGCACCCGGCGCCCGGTGAACTCCACCCGCGAAAGCAGGAACGCCAGCGGCAGGCCCACCGCCGTCGACGCGATCACCGACAGCACCGATACTTCCAGGCTCGTGACCAGCGCCTCACGATCCGACGGGCTGGCCGCGAACGCGCGCCAGTGGGCCAGCCCCTGCTCCAGGCTGCCCGCCACCACCGCGATGTTCGGGTAGACCACGCTCCACAGGAGCAGCCCGAAAATGGGGAGCGCGAACGCCCAGGTCGCCATCGGCCGCCGGCCGCCGCTCACGCCGCCGCCTCCGGACCGGCCGGCACCGCGGCCAGCGGCTCGCGCGCGATCCGCACTCCCACCGGCTCGCCCTCCCTCGCCAGCCGCGTCGATGACGCGACCTCGACCACCACCCCGCCGGCCAGCGCCACCGTGTACGCGAACGAGGCGCCCGCGAACCGCAGCGCCCGCACCTCGCCGCGCCAGGCGCCGGCGACGTCGGCGGCGGTGAGGGCGAGCGCCTCGGGGCGGAGCACGACCTCGATCCCGGCCGCGGCGCCGGCCCGCTCCCCGGGCGGGCGGGTGATCGCAACGCGCTGGTCCACGCCGCCCACCGTCACCCGCGCGTGCGTCCCCTCGTCGCCGGCCGGCACGATCGCGCCCCGGCCGATGAAGTCCGCCACCGCTCGTGAGGCGGGCGCGTGGTAGAGCGCCTCCGGGGTGCCCACCTGCAGCAGGCGACCCTCCCGCAGCAGCGCGATCCGGTCGGCCACCGCGAAGGCATCCTCCTGGTCGTGGGTCACGAACAATGCCGTCACCCGCGACCGCCGCAGCATCTGGCGCAGCTCGTCGCGCATCGACTCCCGGAGCGTCGGGTCGAGGTTGGAGAGCGGCTCGTCGAGCAGCAGCACCCGGGGCTCGATCACCAGCGCCCGCGCCAGCGCCACCCGCTGCTGCTCGCCCCCCGACAGCGCCTGGACCGGTCGCGCGGCCTTCTCGCCCAGTCCCACCCCGTCGAGCGCGAGCCGCGCCCGCGCCAGGCGCGCGCTCTTCCCCACCCCGCGCGCCTCCAGCCCGAACGCCACGTTCTCGGCCACCGACAGGTGCGGAAAAAGCGCGTAGTGCTGGAAGACCATGCCGAACCCGCGATGCTCGGGCGGCAGGCCGGTGATGTCGCGCCCGTCGAGCGTCACCGTGCCGGCGTCGGCGGGCTCGTAGCCGGCGGCGATCCGCAGGGTGGTGGTCTTCCCCGAGCCGGACGCGCCCACCAGCGCCACCAGCTCGCCGGCCGCCACGTCCAGCGTCACGCCATCCACCGCCGCGCGGGCGGCGCCCGGGTACCGCCGGCTGACCGCGGCGAGCGACAGGGCGCCGGCGCTCATCGCCGCCCGCGCCGGCCGGCCGCCGCCGGAAGCCTCACGAGCGCTTCCCCGCGTTCCGGATGTGCGAGTCCCAGTACGTCATCCAGCCGTCCAGGCTGTCGGCCATCAGCCGCCGGTCCAGCGGCATGGGCCGGATGTCCTTCCGCGCCGCCCGGATCCACGCCGGCAGCTGCTCGTCAGGCAGGTCGTTGCGGGCCGGGATCCGCAGGAACCGGCTGGCGGCGTCGAGCATCGCCTGCGGCGTCGTCACGAACTCGTAGAACGCCCGCGCCGCCTCCTGGTGCCGCGTGCCGCGGACCACCGCGATCGCGTCCACCAGCAGCGGCGTGCCGCTCCGCGGGATCACGTACTGGACCGGGATCTTCGTCCGCTGCTCGAGCGTGGCGATGTCCGGCATGTTGTAGAGCGAGATCACCCCTTCGCGCCGCCCCAGCTTCTGGTACAGGATGGTCGGATTGAGCGTGTACTCGCGGGTGCTCTCGTCCAGCCGGCGCAGCCACTCGAAGCCGGCGGCGGTGGAGCCGGTCTGCGCCATCGACCGCTGCAGGATGGCGCCGAAGATCGCCCGCATCGACCCGCTCGCCACCGGGTCGCGGATCACGACCTTCCCCTTCCACTTCGGGTCGAGGACGTCGTCCCAGTCCTTCGGCGCCTCGGCCGCGGTGACCGCCTCGCGGTTGTAGGCGATGACCTCGGGGGTGAGGTACGTCCCGTACCACCGGTCGGCGCTGTCGCGCGCCTCGGCCGGCACGGTCGCCGCCCACCCCGGGTGGTACGGCTCCAGCAGGTTCTCGCGCGCCGCCCGCTCGAACATCTCGGCCGGCGCGCCGAACCACACGTCGGCCTGCGGGTTCGCGCTCTCGGCCCGGACACGCTCCAGCACCTCCTGCGAGCCCATGTCCACCCACTGCACGTCGATCCCGGGGTGCGCGCGCTCGAATCCCGCCTCGAAGTACTCGAGCAGGTCCTTGCCGTGCGGCGAGTAGACAGTCAGGACGGTGCGAGTGTCGCGGGCGCAGGCGGCGCCGAGGCAGGTCCCCAGACACAGGCCGGCGGCCAGCCGGCGCGCGGGCCGGCCCCGGCCACGCCCGATCAACGCCCGACCTCCCGCTCCGCGCCCGGCCGGGCGCTCATCGGCCCGCGCTTCCTGCCTGACGAGATCAGGTTGATGAACAGCCGGGCCGCGCCGGGATTGCCGGCCGGCAGCTGCCGGAAGAACGCCAGTGTCGTGTACACGTAGAGCCCGTTCCCCAGCGGCGCCACCAGGATCGCGCCATCGTTGGGCGGCTCGCCCGGGTCGTTCACCGACAGCGGCGCCGCGTACTCCGGGGCGTGGGTGGCGGGCATGTAGAGCGTCCGGTCCTGCACCCACGCCGTGAAGTCCCGCTCGGTGATCCGGTTGGGGGTCGTCAGCACCCGGGCGGTGGAGTCGACGATTCGCACCGGGGCCGCCTCGTCGGTCACCCGCTGCGCGGGGCGGCCGAGCGTGATCGGGTACGGCATGATCCCCGGCTGGGTGACTTCATACTGCCCGTACTGCACCACCAGCGTGCCGCCGGCCCGGGCGTAGTCGAGCAGCCGTCCGTTATGCGTCACCAGCTCCGGCTGGGCCTCGTAGGCGCGCGTCCCCACCACGATCGCCGTGTACGACGACAGGTCGGCGGTGCCCAGCGTGGTGGGCTCCAGCACCGTCACCGGCACGCCGAGCTCGCGCAGGATCGGCGCGACGTTGTCGCCGACGCCCTGCACGTAGGCGACGTTCAGCGTCGCCGGGAGCGCGACGTCCACCGCCTCCACGTCCAGCGCCGACTCCCGGTACAGCCTGGCCGGCCGGATGTGCTCGTACTCGATCGGGACGTAGCCGCGCGCATAACTGTGCCCGCCGCCATCGGTGGTCGCGACCGCCGCGATCCGGCTGCGCCCCGGCGCCAGCCGGCCGCGCACCAGGAATTCCACCGTCCGCACGCTCCGGTAGTCGGGCACGGTCGCCGCGCGCGTCGCCGAGTCCGCCGACAGTCCCGCCGGCAGCCGGAGCGCCACCGTCACCGCCCGTGCCTCCGTCGACGCCGTCCGCAGCGTCACCCGCACGGGGAAGGCGATCGGCGCGTTGGCGCGGACCAGGGCCACCTCGCGGTCGAGCGTGATCGACACCGCCGGCACCTCCGACAGCGGCCGGTTCAGCTCGCCCCTCACCGGATCGGCGAACCGGAAGACGACCGGCGCGGTGAGCGGGATCGTCTCCCCCGCCGCCTCGATCACCACCGTCACCTGCGGGAAGGGCGAGAGCGCCTGCTCGCTCTCCACCGGCAGTCGCGTCTGGGCGAGCAGGAAGTCGCCGCGTCGCGGGCGCGCCAGCCACCACGGCCCGGTGGTCCCCGCGCCGCGGACCGTCGCCGTCGTCCGGTAGCTGCTGTCGGGCGCGATGCCGACCGCCGGCGCGCCGGCCGCGACCGGAGATCCGCGACCCGAGCTGCCGCCGACGGCATCGGCCGCCGGCGGGGAATTCGAGACGCCACGGGCCATCACCGTCAGGCGGCCGCGGTTGTAGACCGTCACCGTCGCCGTGATGGAGTCGCCGTCGGCCAGCACGTCGCGCGGCACGATCGCTTCGGCCACCAGGCCCAGCGCGTCGATCAGCGCCCGGGTGACGCGGTCGGTGAGCACCCGCAGCGACTGCTCGGCATCGGCGTCGCGGACGCGGCACCCTTCGGTCGCGTCGCCCGCGGCGGTCCGCGCCAGGCGCCGCACCGTGGCCAGCAGCGGCACCGCCGGCGCCGGGTCGAACAGGTCCAGCCGGGCGCGGGTGGCGGCGATCGCGCCGGCCAGCGAGTCGAGGGCGGCGCGGGCCGGGCCGCATCGCATCGCCGGCGCGAGGCGCGCCCAGGTCGTGTCGATCCCATCGAACAGCGTGCGCTCGGTGCTGGCCGGCGCGGCCTCGTTCACCCGGGACGCCTCACGACGCACCGAGCCCAGCGACACGCCCTTCGGCTGCAGGACCCCGAACGCCTGCGATCGGTGTTGGCTGCGGCTCTCGCCCGCGATCTCGGCGTACGACCGGCCGAGCAGCGCCGCATACTCGCCGGCATTGTACTCGAGCGTTTTCCCTTCGCCGCGCAGGTACGAGGTGTTCCGGTAGAACTTGGCGGGCGTCCAGGCCGCGCCGAAGGTGCCGGGCGGGAAGCGCGTCGTGTCGCCGGCCGCGTCCCAGGCCTCGCGGGCGAGCAGCCCCGACACCTGGTGCTGGCCATGGCCATCGCGCGGCGTGCCGGTGAACACGGCCACGATCACGTGCGGACGGAAGGCGCGCACCACCCGCACCACGTCGCCCAGCAGGGTGTCGTGCGGCCAGTGTCCGTACGCCTCGTCGGCGCTCTTCGAGAAGCCGAAGTCGTAGGCGCGGGCGAAGTACTGGGTGGCGCCATCGACGCGCCGGGCCGCCAGCAGCTCCTCGGTCCGGATCACACCTAACGCCTCGCCCAGCTCGTTGCCGATCAGGTTCTGGCCGCCGTCGCCCCGGGTGAGCGACAGGTAGGCCGTCTCCACCTGCCGTCCGCGCCGCAGCCAGGCGATCAGCCGCGTGTCCTCGTCATCCGGGTGCGCGCCGATCACCAGCACCCGCATCGAGGTCCCCAGCCCCGACACGAGGCCGCCCAGCTCGGCCGCGCCCTGGCCGCGCAGCGACAGGGGCGCGGCGGCCAGCGCCAGCGCCAGGGCCGCCCGGTGCGCGAGGCGGCGCACCGGTCAGCCCGTACCCTTGCCGGCCACGCTCTTCCGCCGGCCGGCCATCTTCGGCACCTCCAGCACCTCGGCCACGATCCGCGCCTGTTCGGCCTGGTGCGCCGACAGGTAGCCCTCGGCCGGGCTCGCCCGCTCGGGGCGCCCCACATAGCGAATGACCATCGCGTTGCCGGTCGACGCCCGGAGCCGCGGCGCCGCGTACGACCACGACCCCATGTTCTTCGGCTCCTCCTGCGCCCAGACCACCTCGTCGATGGCCGGGTACGAGTCGACGATCCTGGCCACGTCGTCGTGCGCCCACGGATACAGCTCCTCCACCCGCACCACCGCCACGTGAGGCACCCGGGGCTGGGCCACGATGTCGTAGTAGACCTTGCCGTTGCAGAACACCAGCCGCCGCACGTCGTCCCGCTTCGCGGCCGGGATCGCGTCGTCGAACACGGCCCGGAACATCCCCGCCGAGAGGTCGGTCAGCGTCGACGCCGCCGCCTTGAGGCGCAGCAGGCTCTTCGGCTGCATCAGGACCAGCGGCCGGCGATCGTGGAGCTTTGCCTGACGACGGAGCACGTGGAAGTACTGGGCCGGCGTCGACGGGTACACCACCCGCATGTTCCCTTCCGCGCACAGCTGGAGGAACCGCTCCAGCCGGGCGCTCGAATGCTCGGGCCCCTGCCCCTCGTAGCCGTGCGGCAGCAGCAGCACCAGCCCCGAATCCTGCCGCCACTTGGCGCGGTCACTCGCCAGGAACTGGTCGACGATCGGCGCCGCCACGTTCGCGAAATCGCCGAACTGCGCCTCCCAGAGCACCAGCGTGTCGTCGGCGGCGGTGCTGTAACCGTACTCGAACCCCATCACCGCCGTCTCCGACAACGGGCTGTTGTAGACCTCGAACGTCCCCTTCGCCTGCGGCAGGTGCTGGAGCGGGACGTAGATCCCGCCGTTCGCCATGTCGTGCAGCACCGACTGGCGGTGGGAGAACGTCCCGCGCTCGGCGTCCTGCCCGCTCATCCGCACCGACGTCCCCTCGATCAGCAGCGTCGCGAACGCCAGCGCTTCGGCGTGTCCCCAGTCGATCCCGCTCTCCAGCGACTCGCGCCGGCGGGCCAGCGTCTTGGCCAGCGTCGGGTGCACGTGCAGCGACTCGGGCCAGGTGAGCAGGCGCTCGTTGAGCGCGGCCAGCTGCTCGCTGCGCACCGCGGTGTCGATGTCCGCCGGCGGCGGCGCCGGCGGCCCGTCCTCCGACTCGTCGCCGTGGTGCTCGCCCGTCTTCGCCAGCGAGGCCTTCACCTCATCCAGCGTGCCCTCCAGCTTCCGCGCCACCTCCCGCTCGGCCGCCGCCACATCGTCGGCGGTCGCCACCCCCTCGGCCACCAGCCGGCGGCCCCAGAGCTCGCGCACCGTCGGGTGCTCCTTGATCCGCGCGTACAGCCGCGGCTGCGTGAACGACGGCTCGTCCGTCTCGTTATGACCGTGGCGCCGGTACCCCACCAGGTCGATCAGGACATCCTTGGCGAACCGCCGCCGGTAGGCGATCCCCAGCCGGATCGACGCGATGCACGCCTCGGGGTCGTCGGCGTTCACGTGGATGATCGGCACCTCGAATCCCTTCGCCAGGTCGCTCGCGAAGAACGTCGACCGCGCGTCCGACGGGTCGGTGGTGAACCCCACCTGGTTGTTGACGATGATGTGGAGCGTGCCGCCCACCTTGTAGCCGCGCAGCCGGCTCATGTTGAACGTCTCGGCCACCACGCCCTCGCCGGCGAACGACGCGTCGCCGTGCACGCACACCGTCAGCACTCCGGCCGCGTCGCGCGAGTTCGCGTCGCCGCCGGCCCGCTGGTGCGCCCGCGCCAGCCCGTTGATCACCGGGTTCACGAACTCGAGGTGGCTCGGGTTCGGCGCCAGCACCAGCTCCACCACCCGGCCGCCGGCCATCACCCGCTTGGCGCGCAGCCCCAGGTGGTACTTCACGTCGCCGGTGTCGCCATCGTCGCCGGTGATGTGCTTCCCCTCGAACTCCGCGAACAGCTCCGCGTACGGCTTCCCCATCACGTGCGTCAGCACGTTCAGCCGGCCGCGGTGCGCCATGCCGATGATCACCTCGTGCCCGCCGGCCTCGGCCACTCCCTCGATCGTGGCATCGAGCATCGGCACCAGCACGTCGGTCCCCTCGATCGAGAAGCGCTTGTTCCCCTGATAGGCGCGCCCCAGGAACCGCTCCAGCCCGTCCACCTCGCTCAAGCGCCGCAGGACGTCGCGCTTTTCCTCCACCGTCAGGGTGCGGCGCAGCTCGTTCGCCTCGAACGTCCGCCGGAACCAGATGCGCTCTTCCTCCTCCGTCAGGTGCTCGTACTCGGCGCCCAGGCTCGAGGAGTAGAGGCTGCGCAGCCAGCGCGCGACGTCGGCCGCCGTTTCCTGCGTGAAGCCGAGCGGGCCGGCCGGCACCTCCGCCAAGTCCGTGTCCGACACGCCGTAGAACTCGGGCGTCAACTCGGTGGCGCCGGGCGGTGGCGACCCCAACGGATCGATCTGCACCGCCAGGTGCCCGTAGTACCGGATCGCGTCGAGATATGCCGCCGCGCCGGCCACCTTCCGCAGGAACGCCGCGTCGTGCGCGGGGGCGGGCGCCGGCGCGGCCGTCCCGCTGAACGTCTGCGCCAGCCGGAAGAACTGGCGCCAGCTCTCGTCGACCGACTGGGGATCGCGGCGCCAGGCCTCGTAGACCTCGGCGATGTAGCCGTCGTTGAACGCGCTCGCGATGGGCGGAGCTGTGGGATCGGGCCGGGTGCTGCTCATGGAAGGAAACTTAATGGAACGATGGTGGGGTCGTCACCGCGCGGACGGGCCGGGCCCGCTCACTGCACCGCGGTGGACTGGATGGGCAGGATCAGGGTGAACGTCGAGCCCCGCCCCGGCGCCGATTCGAAATCGATCCGCCCGCCGAGCAGCGTCGACAGGCGGCTCGAGAGGTACAGCCCCAGCCCGGTGCCGCCGTGTCGCCGCGTCAGGCTGTCGTCCAGCTGGCCGAACGGCTGGAAGAGCCGGGCCTGGTCCTCCTCGCGGATGCCGATCCCGGTGTCACGGACGTGAAACCGCACCTCGCCATCGGTGGACTCCAGCGACAGCTCCACACTCCCCTCGTCGGTGAACTTCACCCCGTTGCCCGCGAGGTTCACCAGGATCTGCCGCACCTTGTCCGGATCGGTTCGCATCATCGGCGGATGGCCGGGCATCGAGACCGAGAAGGTGATCCCTTTCTCGCGCGCCAGGGGCTCCACCACCGCCGAGGTCGCGCGCAGCAGGTCGCCGGCCGAGGCGTCGGCCAGCGTCACCGTCTCGCGCCCGGCCTCCAGCGTCGAGTACGACAGCAGCTCGTCGATCATCACGGTGAGGTGGTGCGTGACCGAGCGCATCTTCTCGACGATGTCGAGCTGCGGCTTGGACATCGCGCCCAACACCTCGTCTCCCAGGATTTCGCCGTAGCCGGCCAGCGCCGTGAGCGGAGTGCGCAGCTCGTGCGAAATGGCCGCCAGGAAATTCCGTTTCGCGCGGGTGGCCGCGTCGAGGTCGGCGGCCAGCTCGCGGGTGCGCGCGTCATCGGACTCGCCCTCCGTGGCCGCGTCCTTGGCGCGTGGCTGGACGGCCGCGGGGCTCAGCTCGAGCAGGAGGCCGCCGGACCGCGTCTTGATGGCGCGGACATCCCGGGAGGGCGGACCGGCCAGATCCGCGGCCCCCTGCTCGGGGGGCGTCACCCGGCAATACCGCGCACGCCCGTCCGCGGCGGTCGCCCGAAGCACCTCCTCCTGCCCCAACCCCACCAGCGCCGGAAACGCGCGGTCGGGGGAGCGGCCGGCGGAGTCGTCCCAGGTGGCGCCGAACACGGCGAGCCACGCGCGATTCGCGTACACCACCCGCCAGTCCGATGACACTACCGCGACGCCGACGCCCAACGTACCGAGCGCTTCGAGTCCCTCGGCCGCGGAGAACGCGAGCGCGCTCGCGCCAACGGGCGTTTTCGTCGCCCGCCCGCCGACCCCACCTCGTTGCTCGCGAGAGCGATCCACGCAGGCTCCGCCGCCCGGTTGACTTAGAAGTCCCTAATCATGTTGATTCAGCGCAACTTACGGTATTTGCATTTCGCCCCGGCTTTTGGCAAGGCGCAATCCTGTGTGCCGTTGGCGGCGGGGGCCCTCTGACTGAAGTTCCACCTCTGCAACAACTTCCCTGTGCCAGAACGGCGTGGCCCGAACCCTGCTCTAATTCCGTCCGGAACGGACGTCAAGCAGTACCGAAGAGCTCACCCTTCTCAAGGACATTCCTCATGCGCTCCACTCGCTCCGGCTTCACCCTGATCGAACTTCTGATCGTCGTCGTGATCATCGGCATTCTGGCCGCGATCGCGATCCCGAAGTTCGCGAACACGAAGGAGAAGGCCTACATGGCCTCGATGAAGAGCGACCTGCGGAACCTGGTGACGGCCGAAGAGGCGTACTTCTCGGACAACACCTCGTACAGCACCGCCACGACCAACCTGAACTACAAGGAGTCCTCAGGCGTGACGGTCGCGATCGGTTCGGCGGACGGGAAGGGGTGGAACGCCACGGCGTACCACAACGCGACGACCAAGACCTGCGGTATCTACATCGGCGCCGCGACGGCCCCGGTGACTGGTGCCAACGAAGGCGAGCCGAAGTGCCCGTAACGCTGGGCGACTGACGCTCCAGGCTGAAGCGCGGCGGGCCAGGCAGAGATGCCTGGCCCGTCGTGTTTTCACCCGCCCCTTCGCCTCAGCCGATCGCCGCCAGCAGGTCGTGCAGCTCGGCCGCCGAGGCGGGCCGGTCTTCGCGCTGCTTGGCCATCGTGCGCATCACCAGGTCGGACAGCGCCTGCGGGATGTCGCTGGACGCCGACCGCGGCGTGGGCGGCGTCTCCTCGAGCAGCTTGCTGATCAGCACGATCGGCGAGTCGGCCGTGAACGGGAGCGTGCCGGTGAGGCACTCGTAGATCACCACGCCGGTAGCCCAGATGTCCACGCGCGGATCGACGTCGTCGCCCAGCAGCTGCTCGGGGGCCATGTACTCCGGCGTTCCCACCACCATGCCCGCCTGGGTCATTCCCGCGCCCGGCGAGCGGACCGCGAGGCGGGCGATGCCGAAGTCCATCACCTTCAGCACGCCGTCCGGCTCCACCACCATGTTCTGGGGCTTGATGTCGCGGTGAATGACGCCCTGTTCGTGGGCGCTCTCCAGGGCGCGGCAGAGCTGCTTGGCGATGGTGAGCACCGCCGGCACCGGGAGCTTGCCGCGCGACCGGATCAGGTCCTTGAGCGATCGACCCTCGACGTACTCCATGGTGATGAAGTAGATGCCGCTGTTCTCTCCCAGATCGTAGGTGCGGACCACGTTGCGGTGCGCGATTTTCCGGGCGAGGCGGATCTCGTTCTTGAACCGCTCGAGGGCGCTCGGGTCCTGGGACATCAGGTCCGGCTTCAGCGTCTTGAGCGCGAGCACCTCGCCCAGCTCGCGGTCGTTGGCCTTGTAGACCATCCCCATACCGCCCACGCCGAGCACTTCCTTGATGTCGTAGCGGCCGGCGAAGGTCTGTCCGGGCTCGACGGTGACGCCCATCTCCTGCATTGCGTAGACCTGGGTGCGCGACATCGCCGCGATCGGGACGGTCTTCGAGTCCTCGGCCCGACTCAGGAAGTCCACCAGCGCCTGCTTGTCGCGCAGGTCGAAGAGCATCGCCCGGAAGGCGTTGGCGAGCGTGCCGATCTCGTCCGACGACTGGACCTCGATGTCGGCGGCGTAGTCGCCCTCGGCGGCGCGGCGCGTGGCACCCACCAGGGCGGTGACCGGCCGGGTGATCTGGCGGGCGATGAGGTACGACAGCAGGAAGGCGAGCGCGACGCCGATGGCCCCGCCGAACAGGATCGTGTCGCGCAGCGCCTGGAACGCACCTAACTCCGCGTCGCGCGACCGCAGCGCCACGTACCCGCCCAGCACCCGGCCGCTCGCCGAGCGCAGCGGCGCGCCCCGGGCCACGTAGTGCTTGCCGCCCAATTCGACCTCGGCCAGCCCCGGCGAGGCGGCGCTGTCGGTGGCCGGACCCGCGGGCGGCGCGCCCGCCGAATCCGGCCGGGGAGCGTAGCGCCCCAGGAACGACAGCAGGGCGGAATCGCGCCCGAACGTCGATGTCGCCACCCGCGGCGCCCCCGTGGAGTCGAGGAAGTAGAACACCACGTCGCTCTCGGTGGCGGCCCGCACCGACGCCGCCAGCGAGTCGTCGACTTTCCGCGTCGCCATCAGGACGCCCACCACCGAGCCGATCGCCGCTCCCTGGATCGGCACCGCCACCGCCTGGAAGAGCGCGCTGTCGCCGTCCACGCCGAAGCCCGTCGTCCCGGCGCCCTCGAGCGCCCCGCCGATCATCGACGATTCGCTCAGGTCCTCCGGGCCGGCCGATCGCTCGCTCGTCTTCGCCAGCCGGATGCCGCCGGCGTTGGTGATCTGGACCCACGTCGCCCCGATGCGCTGCGCCGCCTCATCGGCCTGATCCAGGACGTCGCCAGGGTTGTTCCGGCCCAGCTGCTCGCGAAAGCTCGGGTTCTGGACGAAGACGTCGGCGCCGTTGAGCATGCCGCGCTGCCGGCCGCCAAGAATGGCCGAGATCTGCTCGCTGGTCGCCTCCAGCCCGCGCGAAATCGCCTGGTCCGATGCCCGGGTGGCCGAGCGGTTGGTGGCGTAGAGCGTGCCCGCCAGCACGGCCGTCACGACACCCGCGGTGCCGAGAAAGATCTTCCAGGTCAAGGAGAGCTTCGGCACCGTGATGTGGGTTGCGAGAAGTTAGGTATACGAGCGAGCTTCCGACCGCTGGCCGCTGACCGCTGACCGCTGACCGCTGACCGCTGACCGCTTAGTATCGGTCGCCGCTGGTCGACGTGTATTCCTTGCCGAACTTGTTCTTGTGCGCCACGAACTTGTAGCCGCGGGCATCGAGCTCGGCGTTGGCGCCGGCCACCCCCGCCGCCGGCACCACCAGCTCGCGCGTCTGCTCCGGCGCGCGCTCGTGCCAGAAGTGCACGATGTACTTCCCCGCCGGCACGCCGGCGAGGGTGAATCGCCCGTCGGCGCCGGCCTGCGTGTACCACGGCGAGGCCATCACCACCACGAACCCGGTCATCCGCGCGTGGATGTTGCAATAGACGGGGAACGACCCGGCCTTCTTGAACGTCGCCGACTTGTTCCCGCCGCGCCCGTACAGCCCCAGGTCGAACGACGCGCCCGGCGCGCTGGAGAAGACGTTGTGGCTGAACGGATCCTGGTTCGGGAACGACACCGAGCTGCCGGCCGCGACCACCGACACGCGCGGCGCGAACTGCCGCCCCTGGATCGCCATCTGTCCGTTCGACTCCGGGAGCCTTACCTTCGTCCCCGGCGCGGGTTCGAGAGAGATGACGGCGTTCCCGAGGTCGGTCGTCGTCTCTCCCGGCCGCTCCACGATCGTCACTTGGCCGCTCACCGCTCCCTGAGCGGCGGCCGGCATCGCGGGCCGGACGAACGCCAAGCCGGCCGCGCACCCCAGCAGGGCGCGCCGCAACCGCGTGCGCCGCCGATCACCATCCACCACGACGGCTCCAATGCGAGAGAAGATCACCGCGTACATCGCCTGCGTAATTTTCGCCCCCCGACGGGGAGCGTCAAGGACGATCCCCGCGCTGGCCGCCGGATTGCTGGCGCTCGCCGCCGCCGCCGGGGCGCAGGACACCGCCCGCACGAGGCCCGCGGCCGCTCCCGCCGATTCGCTCGCCGCCCGCCTCGAGCGGGCCGAAGAAGCGATCGAGCTCCTCCGGCAGCAGCTGGCCGCGCAGGCCTCGTCAGGCGTGCAGACCCGCTCCCGCCTCCAGATGGAGCTCTCGGGCCGGATCCTCACCAACACCTTCTCCAACAGCCGGCGCGTCAACAACGTCGACAACCCGCAATTTGTACGCCCCGACACCGCCCCCGGACTGCCGGCGAACGGCGCCGGCATGGCCATCCGCCAGACCACCCTCGGCCTCTCCGTCACCGCCGACCGGGTGCTGGGAGGCGCCTTCCGCAGCGAGCTCCAGACCGACTTCTACGGCGGACAACAGGCCTCCAGCGGCGGCCGGACCTTTCCCCTGCTCCGGATCCGCACCGCCACCGGCACCATTGCCTGGCGGCGCGGCGAGCTGATGGTCGGACAGGAGCAGCCGCTGATCGCCGGCCTGAACCCCGCCAGCCTGGCCGGCGTGGGCACGCCCGATTTCGCCGGCGCCGGCAACCTCTGGCTCTGGCTGCCGCAGATGCGCGCCACCGCGGAATTCGGCGGGGCGCTGCGCCTCGCCGTGCAGGGGGCGGTGCTCGCGCCCACCAGCGGCGATGCCGCCGGCGCTTTCGACACGGATTTCGACGTGGCCGAGCGCTCGCGGCGTCCTTTCCTGCAGGGACGCGTCCGGGCACGCTGGGGGAGCGAGGAGACGGCCGGAGAAATCGGCGCGGGCGTGCACCACGGCTGGATCGCGACCACCGGTGACTCGTTGCTGCCGAGCGACGCCGTCTCGGTCGACGCCCGGATTCCGATCGGCGGGCGGGTGGAAGTGCGCGGCGAGGGGTACAGCGGCAAGGCGCTCAAGGGACTGGGCGGCGGCGGCATCGGCCAGGGGCTGGGGGCGGGCGGCGTCCCGGTGCGCGATGCCGGTGGCTGGGCACAGCTTCTCGTCCGGCCCACCACGACGTGGACGCTCGGCGCCGGGTGCGGCGTCGACGATCCCGAGGACAAGGACCTGGCCGCCGGCGCCCGGCTCAAGAACCAGGCGTGCGCGGGCCAGCTGTCGTGGCACCCCGACGGCCCCCTCACCGTCGCCGTCGAGTACCGCCGGCTGGAGACGACCTATGCCGCCCGGTCGTTCACCAACGACCACATCAACCTGGCGGTGGCGTTTGGCTTCTGACCTGGCGGCGGCCACGCGGTGGCGCCCGCCGCCGTCGTGGACGCGCCTCACGACGCTCGACGCGCACACCGGCGGCGAGCCGCTGCGGATCATCACCGGCGGCCTCCCGCCGCTGCCCGGGACGACGATCCTCGAGCGGCGCCGCCACCTGCGCGAGCACCTCGACCACGTGAGGCGGGCGCTGATGTGGGAGCCGCGCGGGCACGCCGACATGTACGGGTGCGTGATCACGCCGCCGGTGACCCCGGGCGCCGACCTCGGCGTGCTCTTCATGCATAACGAAGGCTACAGCACCATGTGCGGCCACGGCATCATCGCCCTGGCCACCGCCGCCGTCGACACCGGCATGGTGCCGGTGCGCGAGCCCGAGACCACCCTCCGCATCGACACCCCCGCCGGACTCGTCACCGCCCACGTTCGCGTGGCCGGCGGGCGGGCCGACGGCGTCCGCTTCCGGAACGTCCCGTCCTTCGTCCTCCATCGCGACCGCACCGTCACCGTGCCCGGCGTCGGAGCCGTCCGCTATGACGTCGCGTTCGGCGGCGCCTTCTATGCGTTCGTCGATGCCCCGGCCCTTGGCCTCGCACTCACCGGCGATGAATTCCGGCGCCTGATCGAGCTCGGCATGGCGATCAAGCACGCCGTCATGGCGGATGCCCCGATCGTCCACCCGTTCGAGCCCGACCTCTCCTTCCTCTACGGCACGATCTTCACCGGGCCCGGACGGTCGGCCGGCACCGACAGCCGCAACGTCTGCATCTTCGCCGAGGGCGAGGTGGACCGCAGCCCCACCGGCACCGGCGTCAGCGCCCGCATGGCGCTCCACCACGCGCGCGGCGAGTTGCCGGTGGGCGGATCGATGGTGATCGAGAGTATCGTCGACAGCCGCTTCACCGCGCGGGTGGCGGAGGTCACCACGTTCGGACCCCACCCCGCGGTCATCCCCGAAGTGGAGGGCCGGGCGCACCTCTCCGGCCGCGGCGAGTTCTGGATCGATCCCGCCGATCCGCTCGGCGGCGGATTCCTCCTCCGCTGAGGCCGGCCGCGACCGCGATGCCCGCGGGCCTCCGCATCCTCACCGGCGACGACGTCCGGCGCGTGCTGCCCATGCCGCGGGCGATCGCGCTGATGCGCGAGGCGTTCATCCAGCTGTCGTCAGGCACGGCGGCGGCGCCGGTGCGGACCCGCATCGATGTCCCCGGGGCGCACGGCCGCGTCTTCGTCATGCCGGCCGGCGCGCCGGACTCGGCGGCCGCCGGCGTCAAGGTCGTGTCGGTGTTCGACCACAACGCGGCACGCCGCCTGCCGTTGATCCACGGCGTGGTGCTGCTGGTCGACGCCGCCACCGGCCAGCCGCGCGCCCTGGTGGAGGGCGCGTCCCTGACCGCCCTGCGGACCGGCGCCGCGTCGGGGCTGGCCACCGACCTCCTCGCGCGACCGGATGCGGCGGTGGCCGCGATCTTCGGGGCCGGAGCGCAGGCGCGCACGCAGCTGGAGGCGGTCTGCGCCGTGCGCCCGATTCGTGAGGCGCTGGTCTACGCGCCCGACCCCGGTCGCGCGGCCGCGTTCGCCGCCATCATGTCGGCACAACTGGCGATCGCCGTCCTGGCCGATGCCTCACGACGGGAGCTGCGTCGCGCCGACGTGATCTGTACCGCGACCACCGCCACCAGGCCGGTGTTCGCCCACCGCGACGTGAAGCCCGGCGCGCACATCAACGCCATCGGCGCCTACCGCCCGGAGACCCGCGAGATCCCGGGCGCCACGGTGCGCGCCGCGCTGGTGGTGGTGGATCACCGCGCGTCGGCGCTGGCCGAGGCCGGCGACCTCCTCATCCCGATCGCGCGCGGCGAAATCCGCCGGTCGCACATCCGCGCCGAGCTCGGCGAGATCGCCGCCGGCCGGCACCCGGGGCGCCCGTCGCCGCAGGCCATCACGCTCTTCAAGTCGGTGGGCAACGCCGTGCAGGATGTCGTCGCGGCGCACGGTGCGCTCGAGGAGGCCGAGCGCCTGGGACTCGGTCAGCTCGTCGAGCTGTAGGCGGGCGCGACGCCGACCCAGACGCCGTCCCCCACCCGCAGCGATCCCTCGCGCGTCACCCGCGCGTACACGCGGCTCCATCCGGGGTGCACCAGCTGCGAGATCCGCACCATCCGGCCGTCGGAGAACGACCCGGCGATCCCGGTGCATGGCGCGGCGTAACTCGTCACCTCGGCCTCCACCTCGCCCAGCGTCAGCACCGTGCCGGGGACGATCGCCGACCAGTCGAGCCCGCCGATCGTCACGTTCTCCCCGGTGGAGCCGGCGAAGATCGGATGCCCCTCCATTCGCAGCGCGTCGATCCGCTCACGCGAGTAGAGGCTCAGCGCCCGCTCGGCTCCGCCGTGGTGGCGCTTGTCCTCCTGCCGGTCGCCGTCCACGCCCTCGTGCGTCACCCGGACGGACATCACCGGCAGCTTGGGCACGCCGCCCGGCGACCGGTTGAGGGAGACGACCCGGCCGTGCACCGGGCGCGCTGCCTGACGAGCGCGCAATCCGGCGAGTTCCGCCGTCTCCGGCGGCACCTCGGCCACCCGCAGCGCCGCGTCACTCCCTTCCGCGTGCAACATGCTCATCGATCCGCGCCCTCGCCGGCCTGGCCCGTGACCACCCGCACCGCGATCCCTCCGTTGGACGTCTGGAACAGCTCGGTGAAAGGTACGCCGACCTGGCGCTCGAGCAATCGGCTCTCGGTCATCAGCGTCAGCGTCCAGCCCGCGAATCGCGCCCGCGCCACGTTGCCGAGCTGCGCGTACAGGTCGCGGAGCCGGTCCCGCCCGGCGGCGGCGCCGCCGCCCCGCGCGAGACGCACGCCGTACGGTGGATTCGACGCCAGCAGCCCTCCGCCCGGTCCGGCCGGGGGCGCCACGTCGGAAATGGGCCGCACCGAGAAGTCGATGTCGGCGGCGACGCCGGCGCGCCCGGCGTTGGAGCTGGCCGCCGCGATCGCGCCCGCGTCCCGGTCCGACGCCACGATCCGGACAGGAGAGCGTGCCAGTTCGCCGTCGCGGGCCGCGGCCACCAGCGCGTCCCATCGTCCCGCCTCATGACCCGGCCAGTGCTGGAAGGCGAACGCGCGGCGACTGCCGGGCGCGATGCGACGCGACAGGAGCGCCCCCTCGATGGGGATTGTCCCCGATCCGCACATCGGATCGAGCAGCGGCCGCCCGTCGGCGCCGGCCCAGCCTGAGCCGAGGAGCATCGCCGCGGCCAGCGTCTCGCGCATCGGCGCTTTGCCCAGGGCTTGCCGGTAGCCGCGCTGGTGGAGGAGCGCCCCGGAGCTGTCGGCGCTAATGGTCACCTCATCGTGCGCGAGCCTGACGATGAACAGCTGCGCGTCGGCGCCTGCGGCGTCATCGGCCTCGTCGCCGTCGTCGGCATCGCGATGGCTTCCGGATCGCGTGGTCGCGGCGGGAGGCTTCACGCCCAGCCGGTGGGCGATCGCTTCCTCGATCCGCTGCGCCACGGCATCGGAGTGGTAGAGCTTCGACTTGCGGCAGGTCACCCGGAGCCGGACGGGGTGGTCGGGCGTCACGAACGCCTCCCACGACACCCGGCGCGCGTGCCGCTCGAGCTCGTGGAAGGCGGTGGCACGAAAGCGCGCCAGCCGCACCACCACCCGGCTGGCGGTCCGGAGCCACAGGTTGGCGGTGTACAGGTCGGAGAGGGCGCCGCGCCAGGCCAGGCCGCCCGCCGTCGCGGCGATGCCGCGCGCGCCGAGCGCGGCCAGCTCCCGCGCGGTGATCGCCTCGAGTCCCGGCGCGGTGATCGCGAAGAGCGACAGGGTGTCCGGCGGCCGGCGGGGAGCCACTCGTCAGGCGGCGCTGCCGCTCTCGGACGGGCGCCGCTCTCCGGCGCGCGCCGGCCCGGCCGGCCCCGGAGCCTCCGTGCGCGCCGCCGCGCGCGCCGCCGCGCGCGCGCCCAGCGATGCCGACAGCCGCCAGCCCAGCAGCGTCGCGAACACCGCCAGGTAGACGAGCGGATAGAACGTGTCCTTCTTCACCGCCCACAGGTAGTGGACCGTGCCGCCGATCCCCGACAGGTAAATCAGCTGGTGCAGCCGGTTCCAGCGCCGCCCGCCCAGGCGGCGGATCCACCCGGTGGTCGACGTGACCGCCAACGGGACCAGCGTCAGCCAGGTCGCCATCCCGACGTACACGAACCGGTGCTTGACCAGGTCGCGCGCCATGTCGCCGAAGTCGAAGAAGTTGTCGACGCCCACCCACATGGAGAGGTGCACGCACCCCCAAAAGAACGCGAACAGCCCGAGCATCCGGCGGTAGCGGATGATCGCGTTCCATCCCGTGAGGCGCCGGACCGGCGTGACCGCCAGGGTGATCGCCAGGAACCGGAGCGTCCACAGTCCGGTGCGGATCTCGGCTTCCTTGATGGGATTCGCGCCCAGCCCGCCGGTGATCGCATCGGCCGCGAGGAGCACGAACGGCACCAGGCAGAGGGCGAAGAGGTAGGGCTTGGGCGGTGGGCGCACGGAGTCAGGTGAGGGCGAAAAGCCGGTGATGGCGTACTGAGTACTGAGTACTGAGTACTGAGTATCGTTCAGTGTTCGTTAGGGATCGGCGAGACGTGGCAGGCCATTCCAGTACCTGGTATCGTAGCGTGCTCCTGGGGACTCAGCGCGCTGCAGCGCACCACACCATACCTGCCACACCGAGCGATACTCAGTACTCAGTACTTGGTACTCAGTTGCTCGCCGCGGCTCACCGGACCATCCCGCCACGCTTAACGATACTCAGTACTCCGTACTCAGTACGCAGTAGCTAATAGTTCTTTCGTAGATCCATCCCGGCATACAGGCTCGCCACTTCATCGTACCCGTTGAACATCAACGTCGGCCGACGCAGGAACTCGCCGATCCGGCGCTCCTTCGCCTGGCTCCACCGCGGATGGTCCACCGTGGGATTCACGTTCGAGTAAAAGCCGTATTCGTGCGCCGCCGCCTTGTTCCAGGCCGTGTCGGGCGGCGACTCGGTGAACCGGATCTTCACGATCGACTTGCACCCCTTGAAGCCGTACTTCCACGGCACCACGTGACGCAGCGGGGCGCCGTTCTGCGGGAGCAGCATCCGGCCGTAGATCCCCACCGCGAACAGCGTCAGCGGATGCATCGCTTCATCCAGCCTCAGCCCCTCCGTGTACGGCCAGTCGAGCACCGAGCGCCGCTGCCCCGGGAACATCTCCGCATCGTAGAGCGTGGTGAACTCGACGTACTTCGCCGACCCCAGCGGCTGCACCCTGCTGATCAGGTCGCGCATCGGGAAGCCGAGCCAGGGGATGACCATCGACCACCCCTCGACACAGCGGTGGCGATAGATCCGCTCTTCGAGCTTGTGCGGCTTCAGGAAATCGTCGAGCGCGTACGTCGCCGGCTTCGACACCAGCCCCTCCACCCGCACCGACCACGGCTTCGCCCGGAACCCCTTGTTCAGCTCGGGATCGGACGGATCGCTCTTGTCGGTCCCGAATTCGTAGAAGTTGTTGTACGAGATGATCGCCTCGTACGGCGTCGCCGGGTCGTCCGGGCGCGCGCCAGTACCGGCCTGGCGGCGACCGGAGCCGGTTGCCGCGCGTGCCAGCGCCGGCGTCGCGGCACCGGCCGCGGCGGCGAGCCCCAGGGCGCCGGCCGCGCCCAGGAACTGGCGCCGGTTGAGATACAGCGATTCGTCGGTAACCTCCGACGCGCGAACGTCGGACGCCTTGCGCGACCTGATCAGCATGTGCACTCCACGATAACGCGCCTCCCGCTTCCCGCCTCACCCCATGTCTCCGAACGTATCGGAACATGGCGCCTGGAGTTCCCTGTTTTCCAGTCGCGCATGGACGACCGCACCATGAGTGAGCTAAGATAACCGTCCGTCGCGCCGGATTCTCCATTCCTGTCCCGGCCGCGGCGGCGTCTTTTTCCTGCTTCCTGCTTCCTGCTTCCTGCTTCCTGCTTCCTGCTTCCTGCTTCCTGCTTCCTGCTTCCTGCTTCGCTTCTCCCGTTCCCTCCGTCCGCCTCCCGCCCATGCCCCGCCTCTCGTCCCCGGTCGCCGTCACGCTCGCCGCCGTCCTCGCACTCGGCGCCTCGTCCTCCCTGCACGCGCAGGCGGCCGCGCGGCGCCCCTTGAACGTCAATGACCTGTTCAACCTCAGGAACGTCGCCGACCCACAGCTCTCGCCCGACGGCAAGTGGGTGGCCTACGCCGTCACCCGGGTCGATTCGGCCAAGGATCGCAACGAGACCGACATCTGGATGTCGAGCTGGGACGGATCCGACGTCATCCAGCTGACCCACAGCGCCGGTGGCGAGCGGGCACCGCGCTGGAGCCCGGACGGGCGCTGGCTCGCGTTCCTCTCCGGGCGCACCGACGGCCCCGCCGGCGGCGACGAAGAATCGTCAGGCTCGCAGATCTGGCTGCTCGACCGGCGTGGCGGTGAGGCGTCGAAGCTCACCAGCATCAAGGGCGGTGTCTCGGACTACGCCTGGTCGCCCGACTCGAAGCGGTTCGTGCTCGTGATCTCCGACACGGCGCTCCCGCCCGCGGGATGGGACTCGGTGGGCGCGAAGGGGAAGGCCAAGACGGCGAAGCCGATCGTGATCGACCGGTATCACTTCAAGGAAGACGGTGAGGGATACCTCGGTCCCACGCACTCGCATCTCTACCTGTACGACATCGCGGCGAAGAAGAGCGAGGTCCTCACCCCGGGCAGCTACGACGAATCGCAGCCGTCGTGGTCGCCGGACGGCAAGTCGATCGCGTTCGTCAGCAATCGCACCGCCGACCCCGAGCGCAACAACAACGCCGACCTCTGGGTGATCGACGCGAAGACCGGCGCGGCGCCACGCCAGCTCACGACGTCCCCGGGCAACGACGGCGACGCCCGGCCGGCCTGGAGCCCCGACGGCTCCATGATCGCGTACCTGCAGGGCGGCGACCCCAAGTACTGGGCGTACGACCAGCCCGAGCTCGCGGTGATCCCGGCCGGCGGTGGAACGCCGCGGCTGCTCAGTCCCGGGTTCGATCGCGATGCCGGACAGCCGATGTTCGCGCCTGACGGCAAGTCGGTGCTCTTCCAGGTCGGGGACGACCGGGCGGTCTTCCTCGCGCGGGTGCCGGCGGCCGGCGGGGCGGTCGAGGCGCTCACGAAGGGGCGCGGCGTGATCGCCGATTACGCGATGGCGCCGGACGGCCGGATCGCGCTGCTCGCCGGCACCGCCATGCAGCCTTCGGAGGTCTTCGCGCTCGACGCGGCCGGCGGCGCCACGCGCCCACTCTCGCACCAGAACGACGCCTGGCTGGCCGGTGTCGACGTCGG
Organism: Gemmatimonadaceae bacterium; assembly: GCA_041483735.1. GTDB lineage: Bacteria > Gemmatimonadota > Gemmatimonadetes > Gemmatimonadales > Gemmatimonadaceae > JBGPGH01. The sequence goes on from JBGPGH010000012.1 coordinate 64,825, forward strand.
CGCCACGCAGGATGTCACCTTCACCGCGAAGGACGGCAACGAGGTGCACGGGCTGCTGCTCCGTCCGCCGGCATCGGTGGCGTCGTCAGGCGCGCGGCTGCCCACGCTGCTCCGCATCCACGGCGGCCCGCACGGCCAGGACCAGCACGACTTCGCGCTCGAGCGCCAGCTCTTCGCCGCCGACGGCTACGCGGTAATCTCGGTGAACTACCGCGGCAGCAGCGGGCGCGGACGGAAGTACGCGCAGTCGATCTACGCCGACTGGGGAAACAAGGAAGTCGTCGACCTCCTCGCGGCCGCGGACTATGTCGTGTCCAGCGGCGTGGCCGACGCCGACCGGATGGGGATCGGCGGGTGGAGCTACGGCGGGATCCTCACCGACTACACGATCGCCACCGATCCGCGCTTCAAGGCCGGCACCAGCGGCGCGGGGAGCGCGATGCAGACGGCGATGTACGGGAGCGACCAGTACATCCTCCAGTACGACACCGAGCTCGGCCCGCCGTGGAAGAATCCGAAGCTGTGGGAGAAGGTCTCCTACCCGTTCTACAAGAACGACCGGATCACCACGCCGACGCTCTTCATGGGCGGCGAGAAGGACTTCAACGTTCCGATCATCGGCGGCGAGCAGATGTACCAGGCCCTGAAGAGCCGGGGGATCGACACCGAGCTGGTGATCTATCCCGGGCAGAACCACGGCCTCACCACGCCGAGCTACCGGCGCGACCGCTGGCAGCGGTACCTGGCGTGGTACGCGAAGTACCTGAAGGGAAAGCCGAAAGCCTAACCTTTGTCGGCCGGCTTGCGGTGGTCGCGGAGGAAGTCGTCCACGCCCGGCGGCAGGAACATGTTGTCGGCGATCCCGGCGATTTCCTCGGCATCGCGCCAGGCTTCCTCGAGTTGCGCCAGCTCCCCGTCCAGGGCGCGGCGCTCGGCGTCCTCGTGCAGCGCCATCTCGAGCGCGAGCCGGAGGGTGGTGTCGTACCCGGCCAGCCCGGTGACGTCCTGGTCCTGGTCCATCCAGCTGCGGCGACCGGACCTCAGGAACTTGCCGATCACCGGCCGGGGAGCCGAGATGGCGCCCCGTCCCGCCGAGTGCGCGATCCCGCGCAGGAAGTCCTCGGCTGAGCCCCGGCCCTCGATCCAGGAGACCGCTCCGGCCACCTGGCTCTTCGACCCGCCGAACCGGTTGGCCGCCGGCAGGATCAGCCCCGCGGCCCGACGGGCCACGTCGCCGGTGAGGTCGTAGACACCGCCGGCGTAGGTGAGGTGGAGGCCCAGCTCGCCATCCGGGCCGGGGATCACATAGGACTCGCTCAGATGCTTGCGGCGCACCTTGAGGACATCGCCGCCCACCGGCACCCGCGCGATGATGCTGTCCGGGCTTCCTCTCACGATACCTCTGACGGCCCCGTTCAGCATCCACCAGAATCCGCCCATCCCCACCCCGGCCGCCATCCCGCCGGCGACTACGCCACCTAACGCGGTGAGGCCGGCGCCGACGATCAGCATCTGCCGCCTGCGGCGCCGGCCGAACTGGTCGCCGTACCGCCAGGCCGCGAACTCCGGGCGCAGCGGCTCGCCGATCCGCACCAGTTCCAGCCCGCTCTTGAGGCGCGCCAGCCCGATCTGGTCGGTCGACACCCGCACCCGCGTGTCTCTATAGAAGCGCTCGCACTCCTCGATCGCCTCCCACCGCTCCTCGAGCGGCGTGAGGTTCCATCGCTCGCACGACCGGCAGACCACCCACAGCCGGCCGCGCGCCGCGTCGAACGCCAGCCGGCGGCCGACCGGAAAGTGTTCGACCGTCTCGTTGGCGCCCAGCGGCTTGTTGCAGAAAATGCACGTCGAATACATCGCCCGCCCCGCTCCTACCTGCCCAGGTTGAGCACCATCATCCGCGGCTCGCTCATGTCGTCCATCGCGTACCGCACTCCCTCGCGGCCGAAGCCCGACTCCTTGACCCCGCCGTACGGGAAGTTGTCCACCCGCATCGTCGGGAAGTCGTTCACGATCACGCCGCCCACCTCCAGCGTGTCGAACGCCTGGAAGATCCGCCGCACGTCGTGGGTGAACACGCCCGCCTGAAGACCGTACGGAGAATCGTTGACTTCGCTCAGCGCCCGCGACCAGTCGGTGTAGGGCGACACCGTCGCCACCGGCCCGAACACCTCCCGGCAACTCACCTTCGCGTCTTTCGGCGCGTTGGCCAGGATCGTGGGGCCCAGCACGCTCCCCGTGCGCGCCCCCCGCAGCAGGGCGGTGGCGCCCGCCGCCTCAGCCTCCGCGATCCACGACTCCACCCGGTCGGCGGCCGCGGCGTCGATCAGCGGGCCCACCACCGTCTTCTCGTCCATCGGATCGCCCACCGCCAGCGCTCGTGAGGCAGCCACCAGCTTGTCGGTGAACGCCTGGTAGACCGGCTCGTGCACCAGCACCCGCTGCACCTTGATGCACACCTGGCCGGCGTACGCGAACGCCCCCACCGCCAGCCGCTGCGCCAGCCAGTCCAGGTCGGGGCAATCCTCGTGCACCACCGCCGCCGCGTTCCCGCCCAGCTCCAGTACCACCTTCTTCCTGCCGGCCCGATTCTTCAGGTGCCACCCCACGGTGGGACTGCCGGTGAACGTCAGCAGCTTGAACCGCTCGTCGGTCGCCAGCCGCTCGGCCAGCGGCAGTGCCAGGTGGAGCACGTTGTACGCGCCCGCCGGCAGGCCGCAGTCGGCCAGCATCCGGCCCAGCCGGAACGCCATCGTCGGGCACTGCGGCGGCGGCTTCACCACCACCGCCGAGCCCACCGCGATCGCCGGCGCCACTTTGTGCACCAGCAGGTTCAGCGGAAAGTTGAACGGCGAGATCGCGCTGATCGGCCCGATCGGGAAGCGGTGGACCAGCCCCTCCATCTGCTCCGCCCGCGCATCCACGTCGAGGGGCACCACCTCCCCGCCGAACCGGCGCGCCTCGTCGGCCGCCAGCGAGAACGTGATGATCGCGCGGTCGACCTCGCCCAGCGCCTGGCCGATCGGCTTGCCGCAACTCCGCGACAGCTCCTCGGCCAGCGACCGGCGCTCGGCGGCCAGGCGCGCGGAGATGCGCACCAGCAGGTCGCGGCGGGCATGACGCGGCTGCTTGCGCATGACGCCGAACGCCTGCTGGGCCGCCCCGATCGCCGCTTCCAGGTCGTCGCCTGTCGCGCGGGCGACCTCGGCGAGGACCTCACCGGAATACGGGTTCCGGACCGGGTCGATGTCGCGCCCCGCCGGCGACACCTCGGCGCCGCCGATCCAGGGACCATAACGGGAAATCGCCATTCGTTCGCTCCGTGAGACGCGCGTGGGGAGGCGGCGCGACGCGCCGCCTCCCCGCGCCCCCGCGACCGCCCTGCTCAGTACCAGCCGATCGGCTTCTCGTCCAGGTTGATGAACACCTGCTTCGTCTCCAGGTACTCCTCCACCCCCCAGTGCCCCAGCTCCCGCCCGAAACCCGACGCCTTGTACCCGCCCCACGGCGCCTCGACGAACGTCGGCTGCATGTGGTTCACCCACACGATCCCCGCCTCCAGCGACTTCACCACCCGGAACGCGCGGAAGATGTCGCGCGACCAGACCGCCGCCGCCAGGCCGTAGTCCGTCGCGTTGGCGATCTGGATCGCGTCGGCCTCGTCCTTGAACGGAATGATGCTCATCACCGGTCCAAAGATCTCTTCCTGCGCGATCCGCGCCGAGTTCTTCACGTCGTAGAACACCGTCGGCTCCACGTACCAGCCCGTGGCCAGCTCCTTCGGCGTGCCGCCGCCCGCCGCCAACTTGGCCTCCCGCTTGCCCACCGACAGGTACGATTTCACCCGCGCGTGCTGCTCGGCGCTCACCAGCGGGCCCATCTTGTTGTCGCGGTTCATTCCGTCGCCGACCTTGATCGTCTTCGCTTTCGCCGAGACCGCCTCGACGAACTTCTTGTAGATCTCCTTCTGGACCAGGACGCGACTCCCCGCCGAGCACACCTCGCCCTGGTTGATGAAGACGCCGAACAGCGCGCCGTCCACGGCGTTCTCGAAGTCCGCGTCCGCGAAGAAGATGTTCGGCGACTTGCCGCCGAGCTCGAGCGACACCCGCTTCAGCTGGTCGGCTGCGCTCCGCATGATCAGCCGCCCCACCGCGGCGCTCCCCGTGAACGCGACCTTTCGGACATCCGGATGCGCCACCAACGGGGCGCCGGCGCCCGGCCCATCACCGGTGATGATGTTGATCACCCCCGGCGGCACGCCGCACCCCTCGAAATCCGCCGCCAGCTTCAGGATCGTGAGGGGCGTCTGCTCGGCCGGCTTCAGCACCACCGTGCAGCCCGCCGCGATCGCCGGCGCGATCTTCCACGCCGCCATCATGAGTGGGTAGTTCCACGGGATGATCTGTCCGGCCACGCCGATCGGCTCCTTCAGCGCGAATGCGATCGCATCGGCCGGTACCGGCAGCACCTCGCCGTTGATCTTCGTCGCCAGCCCGCCGTAGTACTCGAAGCAGGTGGCGGTGTCGTCCATGTCGTACTCCGACTCGGCGATCGGCTTGCCCGAGTTGAGCGTCTCGAGCTCGGCCAGCTCGGCGCGGCGCGCCCGGATGCGGTCGGCGATCCGGAAGAGGATCCGGCCGCGCTCCTGCGCGGACGTGGTCCGGAAGCCTCCATAGAACGCCCGCTTCGCCGCCTTCACCGCCCGGTCCACGTCGTCGGCGCCCCCGGCCGGGCAGGTGGCGATCACACCCTCGGTGGCCGGGTTGTAGACGTTGAACGTCTTGCCCGACTTCGCGGCGACGAATTTCCCGTCGACATGCATCCTGTATGCCTGCGCCCCGGATTGCTTTCGAACGGTCCTGACCGCGCGCGCCGTGGTTGCCATGCGTTCCTCCAGCCGCGGACGAAGTTGTCCCGCGGACGTGATGTCCGCCTCGCTACCGGAAATTATCCCCGCGTTCCGCGCCCAGCCACCAGCCGGTCCGCTACTTCCATCCGACTGGCCGGCCCCGGTTCTGCTGGTCCAGCCACGCCTGGAGCGGCGCGAAGTACTCGAGCATCGCTCCGGCATCCATCCGGCGCTCGCCGGTCATGGCGTAGAGGATGTCCGGCCACGGCCGGCTCTGCCCCATGGACAGCATCGCGTTGAGCCGGCGGCCGGCGGCGGCGCTGCCGTAGAACGAGCAGCGGTGGAGCGGACCGGTGTAGCCGGCCTCGCGGCACAGCGCCCGGTAGAACTGGAACTGGAGGATGCGGGCCAGGAAGTAGCGGGTATACGGCGTGTTGGCCGGTACGTGGTACTTCGCCCCCGGATCGAAGTCCGCCTCGCTGCGCGACAGCGGCTCCGACACGCCCTGGTACTCGTGGCGCAGCGCCCACCAGGCGGCGTTGTACTCCGACGGCTTCACCTGGCCCGAGAACACCTTCCACCGCCACTGGTCGATCAGCAGGCCGAATGGCAGGAAGGCGACTTTGTCGAGTGCCTGGCGGAGGAGCAGCATGGTATCGGCGGCGGCCGCCGGCACGGTGTCGAGCAGCCCGATCGTCTTCAGGTAGTCCGGCGTGATCGACAGCGCGATCGCGTCACCGATCGCCTCGTGAAAGCCGTCGTTGGCGCCGTTCTGGAACAGGTACGGCTGCGTCTTGTAGGCGCGCTGATAGAAGTTGTGGCCCAGCTCGTGGTGGATCGTGACCAGGTCCTCGCCGGTGATCTCGGCGCACATCTTGATCCGGACGTCGTCGCGGCCGTCGATGTCCCAGGCGCTGGCGTGGCAGACCACGTCGCGGTCGCGCGGCTTCACCTGGAGTGACCGCTCCCAGAACGTCTCGGGGAGCTTCGCGAACCCCATCGACGTGAAAAAGCGTTCGCCGATGCGGAACATCTCGTGCTCGTCGATCCCCTTCCGCTTGAGCAGGTCGGTGACGTCGTAGCCGGGCCCGGGCGTGGCGGCGGGTGCCACCAGTGGATAGATGTTGCCCCACTCCTGCGCCCACATGTTCCCCAGCAGGTGGGCCGGGATCATCCCGTCGGCCGGAACCAGGCGGGTGCCGTACCGCTCGCCCAGCCTGGCACGCACGTAGGCGTGCAGCGACAGGTAGAGCGGCCGCACCTGCCGCCAGAGGCGCTCCAGCTCGGTGGAGAACGCGTCGGGCGGCATGTCATAGTTGGAGCGCCACATGGCGCCGGCGTCCGCGAAGCCCAGTCCACGCGCCCCCTTGTTCGAGAGCTCCACGAACCGCGCATAACGCGGGCGAAGCGGGGCGCCCACCCGGTGCCAGCCCTGCCAGGCATCGAGCAGCGCGGCCGGGTCGGTACTGGTCGCGAGGATCCGGCTCAGGTCGTTGATCTGCAGGCATTCCGGCTTGCCGTTCGGCGCGGCGCCGGACGCGGCCCGGGGAGGCCGGCAGTACGTCCCCTTCCCGTAGTCCCCCTCCATGCTGGTGGTGATCTGCGTGAGCTCGACGGCCTCCCGGGGATTGGCCGGCGGCGGCGCCGCCAGCGCGAGCTTGAGCAGCACGAACTTTCTCCGCAGTTCGGGCGGCACGGTCACGCGATCGAAACGGTGGGCCGCCATCGCCAGGCGCTGCACCGCCACCGCGAAGGTGTTGCTGGCGTCCGCGGAGAGCGCTTCGGTGTCGTCGGTAATGAAGTTCGCCGCGACCCACTGTGCCTGGTTGGCCTTGATGCCCAGCGAGTCGAGCTCGCGCTCGGCTTGTTCCATGAACCGCCGGGCTTCCGGCACGCCGGCCCCGGGTTTCGGGGCGGCCGGCCCCGCGGCGGGCTGCTGCGCCACAAGCGCGGGACCGGCGAGCAGGAGACTCGACAGCACGCACGCCACGAGGGCGCGTTGACGGTTCGGGATCACGGGAGGGACCTCAGCGGGTGGGGTTCGACCGGTCGGTGCGGTCGCCCTGTGGCGGACAGGGGCACCGACGCGCGCGGAGCGTTCGGCGCGCTTCCGATTCTACGCCATCGAGTGGACACACGCCACGCCGGCGTCTCTGACAAAACCGTCAATTCAGTGGACTGTCGCCCTCGCCGTGTCGAGGCGGCGAGAGTATCGGTCGCAATTCAAGACACCACCTCGGGGTGCCGATCATTCCTGTGTCGGGACTTGCCCGCCAATGGTTCGATGCACTCGAAGTGAGGACGCTCCAATGAATTCCAGCGTTATCCGCGCATCGCTCGTCTCTCTGCTCACGCTCGCGCCGGTTCTGCACGCGCAGCAGGCAGCTCCTCGCGACACCGTGCGCGAGCGCATGATCGCGGCCCGGCAGGCTGCGGCCGGCGGCGCCAAGCCGGCGCCCGCCAGCAAGCCCACGCACGCGCCCTCGGCTCGCCCGGTCGCCAAGGCCAAGGCGACTCCCACCGCAGTTGTCGCCTCGGCGGCGGTTGCGCAGCCGGCCAAGGCCGACAGCACCACCCCGGCGCCGTCAGCTCCGGTGTCGCCCGCTCCGGCCGCGCCAGTCGTCGCGTCCGCACCCGCGGCTCCTGCCCAGCCCGCGCCCACCGCACCGGCTCAGCCCAAGCCGGCCGCGCCGGCACCGGCCAAGCCCGCCGCGGCCTCCGCGGCCGCCGCGAGCGTCGGGTTCGGCACCATCAAGTTCGACGGCCTGCTCCAGGCCTGGTACACTGACGGCGCCAGGATTCCGGCGCGCTCGTTCCGCGTGCGTCGCGTCGAGCTCAAGATGTCGGGCCAGGTGGCGCCGACCGTGTCGTGGGCGGTGATGCTCGACGCGGCGAAGTCGCTCAGCGTCAGCCCGACCTACGTGACCGTCAACGGCACGAAGGTCCTGGCCGACGCCTCGGTGGCGCAGTCCGGCCGCGTGCTGCAGGACGCGTTCGTCACGGTGGACCTGCCGTGGCACGCGCACGTCGACGCCGGCCAGATCAAGATCCCGCTCAGCAACATGGGCTTCCTGTCGTCAGGCAAGCTCGAGACGGTGGAACGTCCGATGTTCGTGGCCGACAAGGCACGGGGCGCCTCGTTCGGCGACGTGCGTGACGTGGGCGCGATGATCCGCGGTTCCGCCACCAGGTACGCCGACTACTTCCTCGGCGCCTTCAACGGCAGCGGCGAATCGCAGAACAACACCGACAAGGACCCGCAGAAGGCGTGGATCGGCCGGGTGGTGTTCCGCCCGCTGGTGCCGGGCCTCCAGCTGGGCGGCTCGGGCGTGTACGGCGGCAAGCCGAACGCCACCCACCCGCGGCGCGATCGCCTGGGCGGCGAGGCGCAGTACACCTGGCATGCCCTCATGACCCGCGCCGAGTTCATGCGTGGTTCCGATGCCGCCGTCAACCGCATCGGCTACTACGTCATGAGCACGTACAAGCTGCGCCCCACGTTCGATCTCGTCGCCCGCTTCGACGCCTGGGATCCGGATCGCAACATCGAGACCGGCGTCGCCACCGACGTGACGCACGACATTCTGGGCGGGTTCAACTGGTACCTCGCCGGCCAGAACGCGAAGCTCCAGCTGAACTACAACAGTCGCACCTACAAGGTCGGAACGCTTCCGTCCGAGCATCAGATCCTGGTCAACCTGCAGACGTCCTGGTAGCCCGTCCGAACACCCTGAGCCAATCCAACTCGTCATGAAAAACCTCAAGATCGCAGCCCAGCTGTACCTCGTGATCGGTCTCGCCGTCGGCGTCGGGACCATCCTCACGGGGTACCTCACGTACCGCCAGTCGTCGTTGAGCGAGCAGTACTCGGCCATCATCAACCGGGACCTGGCGGCACGCGCCATCGGGATCAGCACCCAGGTGCGCTTCAAGACTCAGGTACAGGAGTGGAAGGACATTCTCCTCCGTGGCTACAAGCCGGAGAACCTCACCAAGTACACGAACGCGTTCCACACGTCGGAAGCCGGCGTGCTGGCGACGCTCGATACGCTGAAGGCCACCACCACCGACTCGGCGGCGCAGGACTACGCCAACCGGTTCGCGGAAGCGCACAAGGCGATGGGCGTCAAGTACGCCGCCGCGCTCGACGTGTTCACCGCCGGCAAGGGGCTGGACCCGATCGTCGCGGACAGCATGGTGAAGGGCCAGGACCGCGCGCCGGTCCTGCTGCTGGACAGCCTGTCGCAGCGCCTGCGGGAGCACGCCAACGCGCTGGTCGCGGGCGAAGAGGCCGGCATCCGGCGCGAGCGCATCTTCCTGATCGTGCTGACGGCGATCGTCTTCGCGGTGGTGGCGTTCGCTTCGGTGGTGATGGTGCGGCGGATTTCGGTGCCCGTTTCGCAGATTTCCGCGCGCCTTGAGCAGCTCCGCGCCAACGAAGTCGCCGCGGTCGAGCGCGCGCTCGATGCCATGGCCCACGGCCAGCTCGACCAGTCCGTGTCGGTCACCACGCCGATGATCGACCACAAGTCGGGCGACGAGATCGGCGCGCTGGCTTCGAGCTTCAATGATATCCTGCGCCAGATCGAGAAGACCGTCTCCTCGTTCGAAGTCACCCGGAAGTCCGTGCAGGGCCTGGTGACGGAGACCGCCGCCCTGGTGAGCGCCGCGCAGGAAGGCAGCCTCGACACCCGTGGCGACGCCACGAAGTACGACGGCGCCTACCGCACACTGCTGCAGGGCATGAACGACACCCTCGACGCCGTGGCCGAGCCGCTGCGCGAGACGCGGACGGTGATGGACCAGATCGCGTCCAAGGATCTCACGGTCCGGATGACGGGATCGTACCGCGGCGAGTACACCCTCCTGGCCACCGCCGTCAACACCGCGGCCCAGAACCTGGCCGACGCATTGAACCAGGTGCAGGCCGCCACCTCGCAGGTCGCTTCGGCGGCCGGCCAGATCACCGCCGGCAGCCAGAGCCTCGCGCAGGGCGCCTCGGAGCAGGCCTCGAGCCTCGAAGAGGTGTCGTCGAGCCTGCAGGAGCTGTCGTCGATGGCCAAGCAGAGCTCGTCGAACGCGGGTGAAGCGCGCTCCCTCACCGACGTGGCGCGGGAACGCGTCGGGCTCGGCGTGGAGAGCATGAAGCACCTGTCCGACGCGATGAGCCGGATCAAGACGTCGAGTGATCAGACCGCCCGGATCCTCAAGACGATCGACGAGATCGCGTTCCAGACGAACCTGCTGGCGCTCAACGCGGCGGTCGAAGCCGCGCGTGCCGGCGATGCCGGCCGCGGGTTCGCGGTGGTCGCCGAAGAAGTCCGTGCCCTGGCGCTGCGGTCGGCCGAGGCCGCCAAGACCACGGCCAACCAGATCGAGGAGAGCGCGCGTCACGCCGAAACGGGCGTCGCGCTCAACGGCGAAGTGCTGAAGCGCCTGGAGGAGATCAACAACCAGGTCAATCGCGTCCGGGACGTCGTGGGCGAGATCGCGGCCGCCGGCGAGCACCAGGCGGAGGGCATCACCCAGATCAACGAGTCGGTGTCGCAGATGAACGGCGTCACGCAGCAGACGGCCGCCAACGCCGAGGAGTCCGCCAGCGCGGCGGTCGAGCTGGCGAGCCAGGCCGAGCAGATGCAGGAGCTGGTGGGTTCGTTCACGATCGACGATCGGTCCGCGTCGGCCGCCAAGGCGGTGCGTGTCCGTCGTCAGGCACCGGTGGGCGCGTTCGGCGACTGATCGGGCGCCGCACCACCCCCACAAACACGCGACCACCCGCGGAACATCGCGGGTGGTCGCGTCGCTTTTCAGGCCGCGATCACCTTGCGGGGCGCCGCGAGCGGCGCCGGCCACCCCGCCCCGTCCGGCGGCCGCACCGCGTCACGGATCGAGTCATCGCGCACCTGCCACGGCATCCCCGCCGGCCCCAGGCGCGCGAGGAACGGATCGGGGTCGAACTGCTCCGGGCACATCACGCCCGAGCCCTTCCAGATCCCCGACGCGATCAACTCCGCGGCGATGACCGGCGGGATCCCGGTTTGGTAGGCGGTCGCCTGGACGCCCAGATCGCGCCAGGCCGCGTCGTGATCGGTGACGTTATAGATGTAGTGGGCGCGCTCCTCGCCGTTCCGGAGCCCCCTGGCAAGCGTGCCGACGCACGTCTTGCCGTGCATCCGTCCCGCCAGGTCCTTGGGCTGCGGAAGGAGCGACACCACGACGTCCCGCGGCGACACCACCTGATCGCCCACCGGGACGGGATCGGTCCGGTGGAGGCCCAGCTGCTGCATCACGCGGAAGGTGTTCACCGTGACGTCATCCATGCACAGCTTGAAGTCGATCACCCTGGCCTGCGGGAAGACGCGCGGCAACGTCTTCGACTCCTCGTGGTCCACGTAGTAGCAGTTCAGCACCCCCAGCTCGGGGAAGTTGAACGGCTCGAATCCGGTCAACGGCTCCTCCAGGTGAAAGCGCCCGTCGCGGTAACTCACGGCGCGGCACAGACACTCGTCGATGAACACCCACGGACTGAACGCGGCCAGGAATCCCTCGTGGCCGCTGCAGACCGAATTGTCGCCGTCCCGGATGCGCAGCTCGGTCACTTCATCCAGGAGGTGCCGCGCCGCCCAGGCGGCATAGATGTTGGTGGTGCCGGGATCGGCGCCCATCCCCAGCAGCGCCAGCCGTCCCGCCCGGCGGAACGCGCCGTCCAGGGCGAACTGCTCCTCCATCTTGGGAATGCCGTCGTCGGCGGTGCCGGCGCTCGCCATGTCGATGTAGTCGCAGCCCGCGTCGAGGCAGGCGAGCATCACGTCGATGTTCGTCTCGGGCAGCGCCGCGTTGAGCAACAGGGTGGTGCGTGTCTCCCGAATCGCGCAGGCCAGCTCGGTTCTGTTACCCGCGTCAAGGGTGATGGCCCTCACCCGGGGGTCGGCGAGACGGTCCGCGAGGAGGGTGGCGCGCGCGGACACCGCGTCGGCGATGATGAGCTGCTCGACCATCGCCAGCTGCTTGAACTTGAGGGCCGACACGGTCCCCACCGCGCCGGAGCCCAGGACCAGGACTCTCACAGTCTCCTCTCTGAATTGTGGAGCGGCACTCGGTCCGGGAGCCGCGCTCCCTCGCCCCCGCCGCTGCTGGGGGTCACGGCCGCTGGGTGATCGTCAGCCGCGAGAGTGGACCCTCCGATTGTCGGAGGATGCAAACAAGCGGTTTGCCTGAGGCGCCCCGCCCATACGCACCCTAACCTGCCCCCCGGGGGGGGCGGCAACCCCCCTTTCGGGGAGGCTTGGGGGTTGCGGTTTCAGGGCCGACCTGAGACCGAAACACACCGGAATTGGAACAGATGTTCTATTTCAGGGACGCCGCGGCGCTCCCCACGGCGGCTCGGGACAGCGGCCGTCAGCCGGTGCCCGGCGCCGGACGGATGCGCACCATCACCACCGAATGTGGCGCCACCCTGGCCGTATACGCATCCGAAAACGGCCCCAGATCCGCATGCCCCCACAGGTCGCGGACCATCGCTCGTCCCCGGGGCAGGCCGACGTCGCTCCAGTGCGCCGTGATGCTCACCGAATCGGACCGCTGGTTGAAGAGCGCCACGGCGCGCGACCCGTCCCGCAGTTCCCTGGACCAGACCTGGGCGCCGTAGCCCCGGTCGAGCACCACCCGCCCCTGCGCGCCGAGTGAATCCTGATCCACCGCGATCACCTCGGCGTTGGTGAGAATCGCCCGCGTGGCGGGCGACATCGAGCGCAGGTCGTTGCCGGCCATCAGCGGCGCCGCCATGATCGCCCAGAGGCTGAAGTGCGCCCGATACTCCGCGTCGGTCATGCCGCCGTTCCCCACCTCGAGCATGTCCGGGTCGTTCCAGTGTCCCGGTCCCGCGGCCGCGACGTGCATCGACGACGACGCGAGGATCCAGAGCAGGCTCTGCCAGTTGTCTTCGATGTCGCTGGTGGTGCGCCAGAGGTGTCCATTGGCGGGCCCCCAGTCCCACGGACGGTCCCGACCCCACTCGCAGATGCTCAGCACAATTGGGCGGCCGGCGCGCGCCAATGCATCCCGGAAGCGGCCGTACTGCACGCGCGGGTCGAGCCCCTCGGCGTAGCACCAGTCTTCCTTCACGTAGTCCACACCCCACTCGGCGAAGGTGCGGGCATCGATCTCCTCGTGTCCCAGCGTACCGGGCCGCCCCTGGCACGTCTTGGCGCCGGCATCCGTGTAGAGGCCGAACCTGAGTCCCTTTCCGTGCACGTACTCGGCGAGCGCCTTCATGCCGTGCGCGAACCGCGTCGGGTCCGCCACCAGGCGACCAGCGCTGTCGCGCGCCACCTGCCAGCAGTCGTCGATCACCACGTACCGATAGCCGGCGTCGCGCATCCCGCTCGACACGATCGCGTCGGCGGTCTCGCGGATCAGCTGCTCGCTGACATCGCAGGCGAACTTGTTCCAGGTGTTGAACCCCATCGGGGGCGTGCGCGCGAGTCCATCATCGAGGCGCGGCGTTCGAGTCGACGGCGCGCCGGCAGCCGGAGCAGGCCGAGTGCGGCGGTCCGTGCGATCCGGCGTCGGGAGACCCGCGATGAGGGCGGCAGCGAGAACGAGAGAGAGCGATGGCTGGAACATGGAAGCTCCCGGGATGGCAGGAGGCGGCGGGCCGGCGCTGGTCCGGAGTGCACCAGCGCCGCGGGCGCGGCCGTCAGCGATCGTCCCGCATGAGGCGCGCCCAGACGACGATCACGGCGACGGAGACGAGGAAGATGATGGTGGCCGCCGCGTTGACCTCGGGGGTGATCCCGCGACGGAGGATTCCCCAGATCTGGAGCGGCAGGGTGTTCTGGCGTCCGATCAGGAAGAAGGTGACCGCGATCTCATCGAGGCTGAGCGTGAACACCAGCAGTCCCGCCCCCAGCACCGCCGACCGGATGTTCGGCAGGGTGACGTGCCAGAAGGTCTGCCATTCGTTCGCATACAGGTCCTGGCTCGCCTCCTCCTGCGCCCGATCGAATCGCTGCAGGCGGGCGTAGACTTGCGTGATCACCACCGAGGTGAGCGCCACGCCATGCCCCAGCACCACCGGCCACCCGGGAATGAACGGGAAGCCGCTCGACAGCGAGAGGCCGATGAAGGAGAAGTAGGTGAGGAGCGCGACGCCGGTGATGATTCCCGGCAGGATGAGCGGGAGCAGCACCAGGCGCCGGAAGACGGTCTTGCCGGGGAAGTCGAAGCGGTCGATCACGAACGCGCCCGGCACACCGACGCTGAGGGCGATCGCCACGGCGAGCAGCGCCAGCTTGAGGCTGGCGAGCGCCGAGTCGATCATGCCGCGGTCGCCGGCGAGCGCCACGTACCATTTCCACGTGCCGAGCCTGAGCGGCCACGCCACGATGGCGGAATCGTGGAACGAGAAGAGCACGACGACCGCGAGCGGCAGGTAGATGAACAGGAAGACCGCGACGCCCGCGGTCCACAGCGCGCCGGTGAGAGGATCGCGGGGGCGCGCGACGGTTCCGGCTGGCGCGGTCATCGCGCCGGCTCCGCGGCCGCTGGGGCCGCTGCGGCCGCACCGCCCAGCCGTCCGCCCACGCCGCCCGCCACCGCCGATTCTCCGGCGTAGCTGAGCGCGGTTTCCAGCTTGTTGGCGAGCCAGAGCAGCGTGAGGGTCATGGCCAGCATCACGATCGAGACGGCGGCGCCGAGCGGCCAGTTGTAGGCGACGCCGAAGAGGCTGACCACCAGGTTCGAGACCATCAGCGCGCTGTCGTTGCCGCCGAGCAGGATGGGGGCGATGAAGTCGCCCATGCTGAGCACGAAGGCGAAGGTGCAGCCGGCGATGACGCCGGGGAGCGAGAGGGGCATGACCACGTGCCAGAAGGTCTGCCACCGGTTGCCGTAGAGGTCCTGGCTCGCCTCCTTGAGCGACGTGGGGATGGCCTCGAGCACGGCGTAGATCGGCATCAGCGTGAACGGCGTGTAGATGTGGATCAGGGCGAGGATGACGGCCCATTTGCTGTAGAGCAGGACCTGGAGCGGCTGGTCGATGAGGCCCAGGGAGCGGAGGAAGCCGTTGAGCACCCCTTCCTGGCCGAGGATGATCTTCCAGGCGTAGGCGCGCACCAGGTAGCTCACCCAGAGCGGGATGATGACCGCCATGTAGAGCAGGTTCTTGTGGCGCCGGACCTTGAAGGCGAGCAGGTAGGCGAGCGGATAGGCGAGCACCAGCGACGCGACGGTGACCCGCGCCGCGATCCCCGCCGAGAAGAGGATCGTGGTGGGATAGAGCGGCGTGCCGAAGAGCCGGCGGTAGCTCTCGAGCGTCAGCTCGTGGGTGAGGTTCCCGTTGTCGAGACGGAAGAACGAGTGGACGAGGAGGAGGAGATAGGGGAGCAGCAGGAGGAGGGTGACGAATCCCACTGGCAGGGCGCTCCCCACCACGGTGCGGAGGGTGCGGTTCTGCCGGATGCGATCGAGGGTGGTGGGCTCAGTCGGTGACACAGAGTCCCCGTTCGGCGGGCCAGCCCAGGCGGACGGTGGAGCCGGTGGGCGGCACATCGCTCCCGGGCGGGTTGTGGGCGACGATCGTCGCGCCGCCCGGGAGGTCGACGAAGATCTTGGTGACGACCCCGACGAACATCGTCTCGCGGACGGTGCCCTGCAGCTGGTTCTCGCCGGCGGCGGGCGCGCCCCTGATCACGTGCAGGAATTCCGGGCGAACGGAGAGCCAGGCGCTGGCGCCGGCGGCTGGTGGGGCGGCGGCGCGGGCGCGGAGGGTCGTGTCGCCGATCCGGAGGTCGGCCCAGCCGTCGCGGACGGCGGTGACGGCGCCGGAGAGGAGGTTGGTCTCGCCGATGAAGTCGGCCACGTACCTGGAGACCGGCGCGTCGTACATGTCCTGCGGGCCGCTGAGCTGTTCGATGCGTCCGTTGCGCATCAGTGCGATGCGGTCGGACATGGTGAGGGCTTCTTCCTGGTCGTGGGTGACGTAGACGAAGGTGATGCCGAGCTGCTTGTTGAGGGCCTTCAGCTCGAGCTGCATCTCCTTGCGGAGCTTGAGGTCGAGCGCGCCTAACGGCTCGTCGAGCAGCAGGACCCGCGGGCGGTTGACGATCGCGCGGGCGAGGGCCACCCGCTGCTGCTGGCCTCCCGACAGCTGGCGCGGCGCGCGCTCGCCGAGCTGCGCCATGCGGACCATGTCCAGGGCCCGGGCCACGCGCTCGTCGCGCTCGGCGCGCGGCACGCCGCGCATTCGCAGGCCGTAGCCGACATTGGCCCGGACGCTCATGTGCGGGAACAGGGCGTAGTGCTGGAAGACGGTGTTGATGTCGCGCTTGAACGGCGGCAGGGCGGTGACTGGCGCGCCCTCCATCAGGATGTCGCCGGCGGTGGGGAGCTCGAAGCCGGCGATCATCCGCAGGGTGGTCGTCTTCCCGGACCCGGATGCGCCGAGCAGGGTGAGGAACTCGCCGGGGAGGATGGCGAGGGAGACGTCGTCGACGGCGGTCACGCCGCCGAATCGCTTGGAGAGGTGGCGGAGCTCGAGGATCGGAGGAGCGGACACGGAAAGACGGGGACGGAGGGGAGGTGGGGAGGTGGGGAGGCGCGCACCATGACGGCTGGGGTGCAACTGGCCGGCCCCGGTCCGTGTGCGGTCCCGAACGCACGCGGGGGCGGCCCTCGCGGACCGCCCCCGCCCTGCCTCACGAGCGCATCACTTCGCGGCCTTCACTTCGTTCCAGACTTCCGTGTACTTGTCGCGCCGCGGGCTCCACTGCCAGAAGTTGACCTTGTCGCCGTAGTCGGCGATGTCGCGCTGCGTGCCGACCTGTTCCGGCGACATGTACTGCTTGGCGGCGGGATTGGCGACGATGTAGTTGGTGACGTCGGCCATCAGCTTCTGGGTGAACGGCTGCGACGCGTACTCCAGCCAGGCGTAGGCGGCGTCGAGGTTCTTCGCGCCCGACGTCACCACCCAGTGGTCGGCCCAGGCGGTGGTCCCTTCCTGCGGAATGGTTTCGCCGGCCGGGAACTTGTTGCCGCGCAGCTGCGCCGTCATGAGCGGCCATCCCTCGCCGGCCACGATCTCGCCGCTCTGGAACAGCTGGGTCATGTCGCCGGCGGTGGCCCAGTACTTCCGGATGTTGGGCTTGAGCTCCAACGCCTTGGCCTTGACCTTCGCGAGATCCTCGTCCGAGAGGTTGTAGAGGTGGCTGCGGTCCTTCGGGTCATCCATCCCCAGCACCTGCGCCACCATCCAGAGCGTCGCAATGTCGTCCTGCATCGAGAGCTTGCCGCGGTACTTCTTGTCCCAGAGGTCGTTCCACGACTTGGGGGCTCCCTTCACCTTCGTGGTGTCGAAGATGAGCGGGTTGGGCCCGAACGCCCACGGAATGCCGTACACGCCGCTGTCCTTCTTGGCCATCGTCAGGGCGCGGAAGCTGGCCATCAGGTCGGCGTAGCTCGGGACGCGCCCCAGCTCGAGCGGCCTGGCGAGTCCGGCCTGCACGATCTGGGTAATCGCATCGCTCGACGGCGACACCAGGTCGATGGTGTTCGCGCCGCCGGCGCGGAGCTTGCTGACCAGCTCGTCGCTCGACTGCATGAACGTCGAATTGATCTTGACGCCACACGCCTCTTCGAACGGCTTGGCGAAGAGGGTGTCGGTGTAGCCCTCCCAGACCATGAAGTTGAGCTCGCCGCCGATCGGCTTGGGACACAGCCTGGCGAGGTAGGTCTTCGCGTCCGCCCTCGCATCGGAGGTGGCCGTGATGGCGATCTTCTGGACGGCGGCGCCGCCGCCGCCCTTCTTCTCTGCGCCGGAGCACGCGGCGAGAACGGTTGCGGCGATGACGACGCCGCAGGACCAGCCGCGCAGTTGGAAACGGGTCGCGAACGACATGGAGAGATCCTCTGCCGATGGGGTCGGAGCGTCCTGACGGGTGAAAAAGGTACAGCGGCGCGGCGGAGACGGAAGAGGATGCCGCGGTTGCCGAGGCCCGCCACGCGTCGTAAGCTCACCCCCGGATGTCCAGCCGAGTCCATCCACCCGTTCGCGGAACGCCGCCCATGGGACGCGCCATTGAGTTGAAGACCGGGATTCCGGGACCGAACAGCCGCGCTCTCCTCGCGCGCCGGTCGAAGGCCGTGCCGCGGGGCGTGCCGGCGGTGACGCCGATCGCGGTGGTGCAGGCGGACGGCGCGGTGCTCACCGATGCCGATGGCAACCGGCTGATCGACTTCGGCGGCGGCATCGGGGTGGTGAACGCGGGACACCGCCACCCGAAGATCGTCGAGGCGGTGCGCGGGCAGCTCGACCACTTCATGCACGTGTGCTTCCCGGTCACCACCTACGAGCCGTACGTGGCGCTGGCCGAGCAGTTGAACCGCATCACGCCGGGCACGCACGAGAAGCGGACGCTGTTCGTCAACAGCGGCGCGGAGGCGGTGGAGAACGCCATCAAGGCCGCCCGCTTCTTCACCGGTCGTCAGGCAGTGATCTGCTTCGAGCATGCGTTCCACGGCCGGACCAACCTGGCGATGGCGCTCACCTCGAAGGTGATGCCATACAAGAAGGGGTTCGGCCCGTTCGCGCCCGAGGTCTACCGGATTCCGTTCCCGTACTGCTACCGCTGCACCGCCGGCTCGTCAGGCGGGCGGTGCTGCCAGGCGGACCGCGGGCACCTGGACCGGATGTTCTCGGCGCTGGTGGACCCCGGTGACGTGGCGGCGGTGGTGATGGAACTGGAGCTCGGCGAGGGCGGGTTCGTGCCGGCCCCGCCCGAGTACCTGGACGAGCTGCGCCGGTTCTGCGCCGACCACGGGATCCTGTTCATCGCCGATGAGATCCAGACCGGATTCGGACGCACCGGCCGGATGTTCGCGTGCGACCACTACGGGCTGGTGCCCGACCTGATCATCACGGCGAAGTCGCTGGCCGGCGGGCTGCCACTGGCGGCGGTGACCGGGCGCGCCGACATCCTCGACGCGCCGCAGGTGGGCGGGCTGGGCGGCACGTACGGCGGGAACCCGCTGGCGTGCGCGGCGGCACTGGCGGTGATCGAGGTGATGGAGCGCGAGCAGGTGCCAGCCGCCGCGGAGCGGATCGGGCGCAGGGTGACGGCGCGATTCCGCGCCTGGCAGGAACGCTATCCGGCGATCGGCGACGTGCGCGGGCTGGGCGCGATGGTGGCGATGGAGCTGGTCACCGACCGGGCGACGAAGGAGCCGGCGAAGGAGCTGACGGGCCGGGTGCTGGCCGAAGCGCTGAACCGGGGGCTGCTGCTGCTGTCGGCGGGCACCTTCGGCAACGTCATCCGCGTGCTGGTGCCGCTGACGATTCCCGAGGATGTGCTCGCCGAAGGACTCGATGCCATGGAGGCCGCGATGGCCGCGGCCATGACCTGACCCCCGCTCACACATGAAACCGACGTCGGCGCGGGACCCGGTGGTCGAATTCCGGGCGGTGAGCAAGAGCTTCGGTGACGTCACCGCCGTCAACGCCATTTCCTTCGAGATTCAGCGCGGCGAGTTCTTTTCGCTGCTCGGCCCGTCGGGGTGCGGCAAGACGACGACGCTGCGCCTGCTGGCCGGGTTCGAGGAGCCTGACGCCGACGGCGGCGAGGTCAAGCTGCTGGGCGAAGTGGTGAACACCAAGCGGCCCTACGAGCGCCAGATCTCGATGGTGTTCCAGAACTACGCGCTCTTCCCGCACCTGTCGGTGGAGCGGAACGTGTCGTTCGGACTGGAGCAACGGAAGACGCCGAAGGGCGAGATCGCCGACCGGGTGCGCCAGGCCATGGAGATGGTGCGGCTGAAGCCCGAGACGTTCGCGCGACGGATGCCGGCGCAGCTCTCCGGCGGGCAGCGCCAGCGGGTGGCGCTGGCCCGGGCGCTGGTGCTGCAGCCGACGATCCTGCTGCTCGACGAGCCGCTGGGCGCGATCGACCTGAAGCTGCGCAAGGAAATGCAGCTCGAGCTCAAGACGCTCAACAAGAAACTCGGGATCACGTTCGTGTACGTGACCCACGACCAGGAAGAGGCGCTGACGATGTCCGACCGGATCGCGGTCATGGACAACGCCCGGATCGCGCAACTGGGCACGCCGGCCGAGATCTACGAGAACCCGCGCACCCAGTTCGTGGCGAAGTTCATCGGCGAATCGAATTTCTTCGGGGGCTCGGTGGGCAGGCGGGGCGTCGACACGTGGGACGTCGCCGGCGCGGCCGCCCCGGGCGAGCGGTTCCGGATTCCGACCGAGGGCGGGCCGTGCGCGCAGCGAGCGGTGTCGGCCGGCCAGGCGGTGAAGATCGCGGTGCGCCCCGAGTGGCTGGACCTGTGCCGGCCGGGCGAGGGCCCGCCTGACGAGAACTCGCTACCCGGCACGGTGCGGACCGTGATCTACCTCGGCGAGACGATGCACGTGATCGTGACGATGAGCGACGGCTCCGACGTGACGGTGGCGGTGCGCAACGAGGGGCAGCTCATCAAGCCGCTGCCCTGGAAGCCGGGTGACGCGGTGGCGGTCTGCTGGCGCCCCGAGGACTGCCAGATCCTGGAAGACGCGTGACCGCGCCTGACGCGGGCAAGGCGCCGGCCACCCCCGCGCGGCCGGGGATGCGGGAGCGCCTGCTGCGGGCGCTGCACGGCCGCGCCGAACTGCAGGCGTGGTCGCTGCTGGGGCCGGGCGCGTTCTGGCTGCTCGTCTTCTTCGCGCTGCCGCTGGTGCTGATGTTCGCGTACAGCCTGATGCCGCGCGGGATCTACGGCGGCGTCGAAGTCGGCTTCACGTTCGAGCACTACCGGCGGTTCATCGACCCGCTGTACCTCGACATTCTGACGCGCACCTTCCTGTACGCGCTCGAGTGCACGCTGATCTGCCTGGCGCTCGGCTACCCGGTGGCGTACGTGATCGCGCGCTCGGGGCGGTGGAAGAGCCTGCTGCTCTTTCTCGTCGTGCTCCCCTTCTGGACCAGTTTCCTGGTGCGCACGTTCGCGATGATCTTCCTGCTGCGCGACACCGGGCTGCTCAACAACTGGTTCCTGCGGCTGGGCCTGATCCGCGAACCGCTGCAGATGCTGTACACGCCGTTCGCGGTCATGGCCGGCCTCGTGTACGGCTTCCTGCCGTTCATGATCCTGCCGATCTACGCCTCGTTGGAGAAGCTCGACCTCTCGCTGCTGGAGGCCGCCGAGGTGCTGGGGGCGCGGCCGGCGGCGCGTTTCCGTCGCGTCACCTTCCCGCTGTCGGTACCGGGCGTGGTGGCGGGCTCGCTGCTCGTGTTCATCCCGGCGCTCGGCTCGTTCCTGACCTCGGACCTGCTGGGCGGCGCGAAGGAGATCCTGATCGGCAACCTGGTGCAGAACCAGTTCTCGTCGGCGCGGAACTGGCCGTTCGGATCGGCCGCCTCGTTCATCGTGATGGCGCTGGTGCTGGTGGCGGTGCTCCTCTACCTCCGGGTACGCGACGCCGCGCCCGAGGGGGCGCGGTAGCGCCATGCGACTCCCGAAGTGGCTGATCGCCTTCGTGGCGGTGGTCTATTTCCTCCTCCACGCGCCGGTGATGGTGCTGGTGGCATTCTCGTTCAACGCCTCCCGGTTCTCGGTGGACTGGACGGGGTTCACGTTCACGTGGTACCTGCGACTGCTCGAGCGGGCCGACATCCTGCGGGGCGTGCGCGCGAGCCTGATCGTGGGCGTCATCTCGACGCTCATCTCGACGCTGTTCGGCACGCTGGTGGCGCTGGCGATCGCGCGGCACAAGTTCCGGGGACGGACGCTGTTCGAGGGACTGCTCTACGTGCCGATCGTGACGCCGGAGATCGTGGTCGGAATCTCCCTGCTGCTGCTGTTCGCGCTGGTCAACGTGCCGCTGGGCCTGACGACGATCACCATCGCCCACGTCGCCTTCAACATCTCGTTCGTGGTGATCGTGGTACTCGCGCGGCTGGCCGGCATGGACCGCACCCTCGAGGAAGCGGCGATGATCCTCGGCGCCGACGAGATCACCACCTTCTGGCGCGTGACGGTGCCCCAGCTCTGGCCGGGCATCCTGTCGGGCGCGCTGCTGGCGTTCACCATGTCGTTCGACGACTACGTGATCACCTCGTTCGTCTCCGGCTCGGGGTCGTCGACGCTGCCGATCGTCGTCTACGGCATGGTCCGCAAGAACATCGAGCCCAGCATCAACGCCATCAGCACGATCATCCTGCTGCTGACGTCGGTGCTCATCTACCTGTCGGACCGGCTGAGTCGCGAGTCCCCGATCGTCGAGTGACGCGGGGCGGGATGCGGGCCGGCAGACCGCGGGCGGGCGGGGACGCCGCGTGAGCGCCGCCCACCCGCCGTCCGGGTGCCTCTGGACCGACGGGCCGCCGTCCGCGCCGGCGCCGCCCGACGAGCCCGTACCGGCGCGCGCCGACGTGGCGATCGTCGGCGGCGGCTACACCGGATTGTCGGCGGCCCGCGCCCTCGCCAGGCTCGGCGCGCACGCGGTGGTGCTGGAGCGCGAGACGGCGGGCTGGGGCGCCAGCTCGCGCAACGGCGGCATGGTCCTGAGCGGCTACAAGCCCGCCACGACGGCGATCGCGCGCCGGCTGGGCGACGCGCCCACCGCCGAGCTGCACGCCCTGTCGCTCGACGCGCTGCGGGCGCTGGAGGAGCTGATCGCCGGGGAAGGCATCGCCTGCGAGTACTCCCGGTGCGGACACCTGTCGGTGGCCGCGAAGCCGTCTCACTTCCCGCGGCTGCGCGCCGAGCACGATGCGCTCGGCCGGCTGCCGGGGATGGGGGCGGAGCTGCTCACGCCTGACGAGGCGCGCCGGGAACTGGGGTCATCACACTATCACGGCGCGCTGCTCGACCCCGCCGGCGGCAGCCTGCAGCCGGCGACGTACCTGGCCGGCCTGGCCGATGGCGCCCGGCGTGCCGGCGCCAGCCTGTGCGAGCGGACGGAGGCCCGCCGGCTGACCCGGGCGCCTGGCGGATTCTCGATCGACACGAGCCGCGGCGCGATCCACGCCCGCGACGTGCTGATCGCGACCAACGGGTACACCGGCGCGCTGACGCCCGCGCTGCGCCGGCGGGTGGTGCCCATCGGGAGCCACATCATCGCGACCGAGCCGCTCACCGCCGACCTGGCGCGCGAACTGATCCCGCAGCGGCGCGTGGTGAGCGACACCAGGAATCTCCTGTTCTATTTCCGGCTCTCCACCGACAACCGCATGGTGTTCGGCGGGCGGGCGTCGTTCACGCCAACCAGCCTGGCGCGCACCAGCGCGATCCTCCGGCGGGGGATGGTGACGGTATTTCCGCAGCTGGCCGGGGTGCAGGTCACGCATGGGTGGGGCGGGAATGTCTGCTTCACGCTCGACGAGTTGCCGCATGCGGGCCGGCTGGACGGGATTCATTACGCGCTGGGCTACTGCGGCCATGGCGTGGCCATGGCGACGTATCTCGGCGCGTGGATGGGGGAGGCGATCGCCGGCCGCCGTGCGCTGCCTCCGTTCGCGAGCCACCGGTTCCCGGCGATTCCGTTCTACGAGGGCGTTCCGTGGTTCTTGCCGCTGGCCGGGGCGTGGTTCAGGGCGTTGGACTTTCTGTAGGGAGGAAGGGTGGAAGGGAGGGAGGGAGGAAGGAGGGAGGAAGGGAGGTGGGGAGGTGGCGTAACGCGCTGGTAGTCCATGGAGTGGCGAGGACAGAAATTGGTGCGCGGAGAGGTGCGTGGTGCTGCAGCACGGCGCCCGCCGGCGCTCTAACGCCCTGCCGCCGGCGATGCCAACTTAGGTGCGCCAACCTTGGCACGGATGAGTCGCGGCCGAGTGTCGCGACATCCGGCGACGACGGCGGCCCCCGCGGGGATCGCCGGTACGTGGTCCCTCAGCGAAGGAGAGAACGCCGTGAGCGAACGCAAGGACATCGAGCGATTGGCGGTCGAGCTGCAGCGCGGGCGCGTCTCGCGCCGCGAGTTCGTGCACCGGGCGGCCGCGCTGGGCGTCAGCCTGGGCGCGATCGGGATGCTGCTGGAGGCGTGCGCGCCGAAGGACAAGGCGCCGGCCGC
>JBGPGH010000013.1:0-85539 GCA_041483735.1 Gemmatimonadaceae bacterium
CGTTGGGCGGGCGGGTGGGGGGGTGTGCGTGTCGGCCGGCGCGCGGGTCGGGGGGGGCGGGCTTCCGCGGGCGGGTCGGGGGGGGGGGGCGGGGGGGCCCCCCGCCCCCCCCCCCCCCCCCCCCGCCTCCTTCACGCCCCGCCGACCGCCGCGTACTCCTCCACCGGCGTGCAGCTGCACACCAGGTTGCGGTCTCCGTAGGCGCTGTCGACCCGCGCCACGAACGGCCAGAACTTCCGCTCCCGCGTCCACGGCGCGGGGAACGCCGCCCGCTCGCGCGGATAGGCGTGGGTCCAGGCGTCGGCGCACACCCGCTCCAGCGTGTGCGGCGCGTGCTTGAGCGGGTTGTCCTCCCGGTCGGCCACCCCCATCTCGATGTCCCGCGCTTCATCGCGGATCGCGATCAGCGCATCGCAGAACCGGTCCAGTTCCTCCTTCGATTCGCTCTCGGTCGGCTCGACCATCAACGTGCCGGCCACGGGGAACGAGACCGTCGGTGCGTGGAATCCGTAGTCCATCAGCCGCTTGGCGATGTCCTCGACCTCCACGCCGGCCAGCGACTTGAGGTCGCGGGTGTCGAGGATGCACTCGTGCGCCACCCGCCCGTTCGCGCCCTGGTAGAGCACCGGGAAGGTCCCCTCCAGCCGCTTGGCGACGTAGTTGGCGTTGAGGATCGCCACCTTCGTCGCCTCGGCCAGCCCCGCGCCCCCCATCATCCGAATGTACAGGTACGAGATCGGGAGGATGCTGGCACTCCCCCACGGCGCCGCCGACACCGTGCCTGACGAGTCCTTGCGCCCCACCGGGACCACCGGGTGGCCGGCCAGGAACGGCGCCAGGTGCGCGGCCACGCCGATCGGGCCCATCCCGGGGCCGCCGCCGCCGTGCGGAATGCAGAACGTCTTGTGGAGGTTCAGGTGGCAGACGTCGGCGCCGATGTCGCCGGGCCGCACCAGCCCCACCATCGCGTTCATGTTGGCGCCGTCCATGTACACTTGCCCGCCGTTGGCGTGCACCACCGCGCAGATGTCCTTGATCGCCTCCTCGAACACGCCGTGGGTCGACGGATAGGTCACCATCAGCGCGGCCAGGTTCTGCTTGTGCGCCTCGGCCTTCGCCGTCAGGTCCGCCACGTCGATGTTGCCGCTCGCGTCGGTCTTCACCACCACCACCTTCATGCCGGCCATCACCGCGCTCGCCGGATTCGTCCCGTGCGCCGACTGCGGAATCAGGCAGACGGTGCGGTGCCCTTCCCCGCGGCTCTGGTGGTAGTGCCGGATGGTCAGCAGGCCGGCGTACTCGCCCTGCGAGCCCGCGTTCGGCTGCAGCGAGACGGCCGCGAAGCCGGTGATCTCGGCCAGGTCCTTCTCCAGCTCGGCGAACAGGGCGCGGTATCCCTCGGTCTGCTCGGCCGGCGCGAACGGGTGCAGCCGGCCCACCTCCGGCCAGGTCACCGGCATCATCTCGGAAGTCGCGTTCAGCTTCATCGTGCAGGAGCCGAGCGGGATCATCGAGTGCGTCAGCGACAGGTCCCGCGACTCCAGCATCTTGAGGTAGCGCAGCATCTCGGTCTCCGAGTGGTAGCGGGAGAACACGGGATGCGTGAGGAACGGACTGGTCCGGGCGAACGCGGGCCCGAATGACGAGTCGACGGCCGCGGCCACCTGGTCGGCGGTGAACGCCGGGGAGAACCCGCCATTGAACGCCGACAGCAGGTCCGACACGTCGGCGAGGGTCGTCGTCTCATCCAATGCCACGGTGACCGTGCGGTCGTCCAGCGCGCGCAGGTTGATGCGCCGCGCGTGCGCCTCGGCCATCACGTCGGACACCGAGCGCCCGGCCGGCACCACCCGCACCGTGTCGAAGAACGGCGCATCGCCTACCGCGTGTCCCAGCCGGCGCAGCCCTTCGGCCAGCGTCGCCGCCAGGTGGCGCACCCGCATCGCGATCCGGCGCAGTCCCTCGGGACCGTGATAGACCGCGTACATGCCGGCGATCGCCGCCAGCAGCACCTGCGCGGTGCAGATGTTGCTCGTCGCCTTCTCGCGCCGGATGTGCTGTTCGCGTGTCTGGAGCGCCATGCGCAGCGCGCGCTTGCCGTCGGCGTCCTTCGACACGCCGATGATCCGGCCCGGGATCGTCCGCTTGAATTCGTCGCGGGTGGCGAAGAACGCCGCGTGCGGCCCGCCAAAACCCAGCGGCACGCCGAACCGCTGCGAGTTGCCGATCACCGCGTCAGCGCCCCACTCACCCGGCGGGGTCAGCAGCGTCAGGCTCAGCAGGTCGGCGGCCACGACGATCAGCGCCCCGGCAGCGTGCATCCGCTCGACGAACGGGCGGTAGTCGTGCACCGCCCCGTCGGTGGCCGGGTACTGCACCAGCGCACCGAACACCGTGTCGCCGGCGGCGAAGGAGGTGTGGTCGCCCACCAGCACCGAGATCCCTCGCGCCTCGGCGCGCGTCCGGACCACCGCGATCGTCTGCGGATGGCACTCGCGCGAGACGAAGAAGACGTTGCGGGCGTCGCTGCCTTTCACCCCGTAACTCATCGTCATCGCCTCGGCCGCGGCCGTCCCTTCGTCCAGCAGCGACGCGTTGGCGATCTCCAGCCCGGTGAGGTCGATGATCACCGTCTGGTAGTTCAGCAGTGCCTCCAGGCGTCCCTGCGCGATCTCCGCCTGATACGGGGTGTAGGCCGTGTACCACCCGGGGTTCTCGAACAGGTTGCGCTGGATCACCGGCGGGGTGATGCAGTCCGAGTAGCCCATGCCGATGTACGAGCGGTAGACCTTGTTCCGGGCCATCATCTGGCGGAACGCGGCCAGGGCCTCGAACTCGCTGCGCGCCTCGCCGATCGCCAGCGGCTTGCGGGTGCGGATGCGTTCGGGAATGGTCGCGTCGATCAGCGCATCGAGCGAGTCGTAGCCGAGCAGGTCGAGCATCTCCTGCTGCTCGCGCGGTCCCGGGCCCAGGTGGCGCGGGATGAATCCACCGGCGTCCGACAGCGGCACCGGAAACGTCGTGTTCGTCATGCACTCCCCGCGAGCCGCCAGCGCGGCTCCTATTTGACAGTCAGGCAATGGCGCCAGCCGAACGGCAGTCGGTGAACGGGCGCCGGATTCGTGGGCCGGGCCAGACCGTGCCCGGCCCGACAAAGTTACTCGACCGTGGGTGCGGATGCGATGCGCATCGGGGCCACGCGGCATATGTTGTCGCTCATGCGGTGGCGACTCCTCTCCAGCCCGGCCGGCACCGGCGTCCAGAACATGGCGATGGACGACGCGCTGATGGACCGCGCGCGCGCGACCGGCGAGGCGGTCTTCCGGGTCTACACCTGGTCGCGCCCGACCCTGTCGCTGGGGCGCAACCAGGCCGCGCGGGACGCGTGGGACACGGCGGCCGCCGCATCGCGCGGCATCGACATCGTCCGCCGGCCCACCGGCGGCCGCGCCCTGCTCCATCATCGCGAAATCACCTACAGCGTCACCGCGCCAGTCGACCAGGATGAATCGCTGCGCGACTCGTACACGTTCATCAACTCGCTGCTCGTGGACGCGCTGAGTCGCCTGGGCGTCAGCGCCGCCCTGGCGCAGGCGGGAGGGGGCGGCGCGCCACTCACCGACGCGCCGTGCTTCGAGACGCCATCGGCCGGCGAGCTGGTGGTGGGACCCCGCAAACTCGCCGGCAGTGCCCAGTGGCGTGAGCGCGATGCCTTTCTCCAGCACGGCTCCATCCTGATCGATGACGACCAGGGCCTGATCGCCAGCCTCTCCGCGCGGCCGCAGCCACCGGTGCCACCGCCGGCCACCCTGCGGGAGATCCTGGGCCGCGCGCCGCGCGCCGCCGAGTTCGCCGAAGCGATGCATCAGGTGCTGCGCGGGCGCGCCGATCCGGGCGCCGATCCGCTCACTGACACCGCTGCCCTCGACGCGGAGGCGGCCGGGCGCGCCGCCCGCTACGCCGATGATGCGTGGACCTGGCGCCGCTGACAGCCGGACTTCCTTGACCGCCGCGGCACGTGGCCGGTATCGTTCCGCCGCAGCATTCGTCCCTCGTTCCGGTCGACTCATGCCCTCCTACTTGTCGCGTCGCGGCACCCGGCTCGCCGGCGTCCGCACTCCCCCTCCGGCTCGCGCGCCATACCGCGGACCCGTGCCCGCCGTCTGCCTGGCGATCGCGGCCGCGCTGCTCGCCGGCGCCTGCGGCGGCTCCGATGCCGGCAGGGGTCCCACCGGTGGTACCGTCGTCGTGGCCACGAGCGATCCCGACAACCTCTTCCCGCCGGTGGCGGTGAGCGCCTCCGCCCGGACCGTCATGGACCAGATCTTCGATCACCTCGCGGAGATCGGCGACGGGTTGAACTCCATCGGAGATGCCGGCTTCAAGCCGCGGCTGGCGAGCTCGTGGACGTGGGCCCCCGATTCGCTGTCGATCACCTTCCACCTCGATCCGCGCGCCCGCTGGCACGACGGCGTGCCCGTCCGCTCGGGGGACGTGGTCTTCAGCGTCCGCACCTACCTCGATTCCGCCGCCGGCGCGACCAACCGGCAGGATCTCGCCAACATCGATTCGGTGACCGCGCCCGATTCGCTGACGGCGGTCATCTGGTACGGGACCAGGCAGCCCACCCAGTTCTTCGACGCGACCTACCAGATCTACATTCTCCCCGCGCACCTGCTGAAGGACATCCCGGCGCACGAGTTGCGGACGTCCCCGTTCGCCCGGGCCCCGATAGGCAGCGGGCGGTTCCGGTTTGTGAGGTGGGTGCCGACGCAGGAACTCGTCGTCGAGGCCGACACCACCAACTTCCGCGGCCGCGCGCGCCTGGATCGGATCATCTTCGCGCCCATCCCCGACGCCAACGCGGCGATGACCAAGCTGGTCGCCGGCGAGGCGGATGTGTACGAGACGCTGCGCCCCGAGCACCTCGCGCAGATCGCGAGCAGGCCTGAGATCGGAACGATGTCCTATCCCGGCGCCGATTACGCGTTCCTGCAGTTCAATCTCCGCGACCCCAGGACGCCGGACCGGCCGCACCCCCTGTTCGCCGAACGCGAGCTGCGCCGCGCGCTCACCATGGCGCTCGACCGCAGGAGCCTGGTCAAGGCCATCTTCGACTCGCTGGCCGTCGTCTCGATGGGGCCGGTGACGCGCTCGCAGTTCACCGCCGACACCACGCTGGCGCAGCTCCCCTTCGACACGGCCCGCGCCAACCGCACCCTCGACTCGCTCGGCTGGCGCGACCGGAACCGCGACAGCGTCCGCGTGCGCAACGGACGCCCGCTCGAGTTCACTCTGCTCGTTCCGTCGGTCAGCCGGAACCGCGTCCTCATGTCGGTGCTGATCCAGGAGCAGCTGCGCCGGATCGGCGTTGGCGTTCGCCTCGAGCAACTCGAGTTCACCACCTTCCTCGATCGCGAGGGCAAGGGGACGTTCGAGGCCGTGCTCGGCGCCTGGCACACCGATCCCACCCCGTCGAGCATTCGCCAGACCTGGACGACCTCGGGGCTGGTCGCCACCGGCGGGTCCAATTACGGCTCGTACCAGAGCCCGGTGTTCGATGCGCTGGTGGACAGCGCCGTCGCCACCATGGACACGCAGCGCGGCCGAGCGTACTACCGGCGCGCCTACCAGACCATCATTGATGACGCGGCCGCCATCTGGTTGTACGAGCCGCGCTACATCGGCGGCGTGCACCGGCGGATCCGTCCCACCGGCGTCCGCGCCGACGCCTGGTGGGCGGACATGGCGGACTGGACCATCGATCCGGCCCGTCGCCTCCCGCGCGACAAGATCGGGCTCCGCGCGCCCTCGCCGCCGTCCACGCCCACGCCCTGATCGGTGGGACGCTATCTCGCCCGGCGCGTGCGGGATGGACTGGTGGTCGTCTTCATCGTCACCACCGTCACCTTCGTCCTGATCCACGCCGCGCCGGGCGATCCCTTTTCGGGTCAGAGCGACAGCTCGCGCCTCTCGCCGGCTGTGCGCGCGCAGTGGCGGCACGAGTTCGCGCTCGACCGGCCGCTCCCGGTGCAGTACGCGCGCTACCTCTGGAACGTGGCCCGCGGAGACTTCGGCATCTCCTTCGCGCGCAACGAGCCGGTCGCGACCGCCCTCGCCCGCGCGCTGCCGAACACGCTCCTGCTGATGGCCACCGCCCTCACGCTGAGCTTCGCCGCCGGCATGGGCATCGGCGTGGTCCAGGCCGTGCGCCACGGACGCTTCACCGACCGCCTGCTGCGCGCCGGCTCGCTGGCCTTCTACTCGATGCCCGATTTCTGGCTGGCGCTGATGATGATGCTGCTGTTCGCCGATCGCCTGCGCCTGCTGCCGGCCACCGGCGCGGTCGACGTCGCGACCCACGCCCTGCTATCACCCGCCGGACGGCTGGCGGACCGGCTGCTGCACCTGGTGCTCCCCGCCCTCACCCTCACGCTCCTCTCGGCCGCTGGCATCGCGCGCTACCAGCGCTCGGCGATGCTCGACGCCGCCACCGAGGAATTCGTGCGGACCGCCCGCGCCAAGGGACTCACCGAGCGACGCATCTGGCTCCGCCACATCCTGCGCAATGCCCTCGTCCCGGTGATCAGCGTCTTCGGGCTCGCCTTTCCGGCACTGTTGGGCGGGACGGTGCTCATCGAGCGCGTCTTCGCCTGGCCCGGGATGGGCCGCCTCACGGTCGAAGCGATCGGCGCCCGCGACTATCCGGTGGTGCTGGCGAGCGTCATCGTCGGCAGCGCGATGGTGGTGGTCGGGAACCTGCTCGCCGACGTGCTCCACGCCGCCGCCGACCCCCGCCTGCGACGCACCGCCTGATGTGGCGGGTCACGTGGGCCCGGCTGCGGAGCGACCGGCCGTCGATGGTCGCGCTCGGCGTGCTGGCCGTGATCGCCGCCGCCGCGCTGCTGGCGCCGGCGTTGGCCGCGTACGACCCGAACGCGACCATCGATTTCGTCGCGATGCGCAACCAGGCGCCCACCGTCGCGCACCCGTTCGGCACCGACGTCTTCAGCCGCGACGTGCTGAGCCGCGTCCTCTACGGCGCGCGCGTCTCGCTCTCGGTGGGCGTGCTGGCGATGACCGTGGCGATCACCGCCGGCACGGCGTGGGGGGCGTGCGCCGGCTTCGCGGGCCCGCGCCTGGACAATCTGATGATGCGGGTCGTCGACGCCTTCCTCTCGATCCCGCGCATCCTGCTCGCCATCGCCGTCCTGGCGGCGGTGGAGCGGATCGTGCCGGTGGGCCTCGTCCTGTTCATCGGCCTCACCGGCTGGTTCGGGGTGTCGCGGATCGTGCGCGCCGAAGTGCTCGCCGCCCGCGACAAGGAGTACGCGGTGTCGGCGCGGGCGCTCGGCGCCGGCCGGCTGCGCCTCTTCCTGCATCACCTGCTCCCCAACGTGGCCGCGCCCATCCTGGTCGCGGCCACGCTCGGCGTCGGGAACGTCATCGTCCTCGAGGCCGGGCTCTCCTATCTCGGCCGGGGCATCCAGCCGCCGGCGGCGAGCTGGGGGAACATCATCTTCGACGGCGTCGACCAGCTGACGACAGCCTGGTGGGTGCCGGTCTTTCCCGGCCTGGCGATCATCGCCACCGTGATGGCGCTCAACGCGCTCGGCGACGGGTTGCGCGACGCCCTCGACCCGCGCCAGCTTCGGGCCCCATGACCGCGCCCGCCGCGCCCGCTCCCCTCCTGGCGATCGAAGATCTCCGGACGTGGTTCCACGCGCCGTCCGGCGTCGCCCGCGCCGTCGATGGCGTCTCGTTGAGCATCGGCCGTGGCGAAACCGTGGGACTGGTCGGCGAATCGGGGTGCGGCAAGACGATCACCGCCCTGTCGATCCTGCGGCTCCTGCCGCCGGCGGCGCGCGTGGAGCCGGGCAGCCGGATTCTCTTCGAGGGGCGCGACCTGCTGGCGCTGCCCGAGGGCGAGATCCGGCGCATCCGGGGGAACCGGATCGCGATGATCTTCCAGGAGCCGATGACGGCCCTCAACCCGGTGTTCACGGTGGGAGACCAGGTGGCCGAGGTGGCGCGCATCCACGCCGGCGCCTCGCGGGCCCAGGCGCTCTGCACCGCGGTGGAGATGCTGGCGATGGCCGGCGTCCCCGCGCCTGACGACGCCGCCCGCGCCTGGCCGCACCAGCTGTCGGGCGGAATGCGGCAGCGGGTGATGCTCGCCATGGCGCTGGTGATGCGGCCGGCCCTGCTCATCGCCGACGAGCCGACCACCGCCCTCGACGTCACCATCCAGGCCCAGATCCTCGAGTTGCTGCGCGACCTGCAGCACCGCCTGGAGATGTCGCTGCTGCTCATCTCGCACGACCTGGGCGTGGTGGCCGAAATGGCCTCGCGGGTGGTGGTGATGTACGCCGGCGAAGTGGTAGAGCAGGCGGCCGCCGGGCCGCTCTACGCCGCGCCGGCGCACCCGTACACCGAGGGGCTGCTGCGCGCCATGCCGCGGCTGGGGCAGGCGCGCGATCGCCTCGCGACCATCCCCGGCGCGGTGCCGTCCAGCGCCGCCTGGCCCGCCGGCTGCCGCTTTCGCGAGCGTTGCCCCTACGCCTGGGCGCGCTGCGAAACCGAGCACCCGCCGCTGTACCAGTTAGGCGATGGGCGGTCCGTCCGCTGCCACCTGGCCGCCGAGCCGGCGCGCCGCGTCGCGCACCCCGCCGCCGCCGGGAGCGCCAGTCCGTGACCGGCGTACCGGCCGCCCCGCCCCTGCTCGCCGTCCGCGACCTCACCAGGCACTTCGCACCGGCCGGCCGCTGGCTCGCCCGCCCCACGCCGGTGGTCCGTGCCGTCGACGGCATCTCCTTCGACATCGCCGCCGGCGAGACCCTCGCCCTCGTCGGAGAGTCGGGGTGCGGCAAGACCACCACCGGTCGCGCCATCCTCCGTCTCATCGAACCCACCGCCGGCTCCGTCCACTTCGATGGCACCGACCTGCTGGCGCTCGACCCCGGCGCGATGCGGCGGATGCGCCGCCACATGCAGATCATCTTCCAGGATCCGTTCTCCTCGCTCAATCCGCGGATGTCCGTGGGCACCGCCGTCCGCGAAGGACTCGAAATCCACCGCCTCGCCGAGGGCGCCGCCGCCGATGCCCGCGTCAGGCAGCTGCTCGTGGAAGTCGGCCTCCGCCCCGAACACGCGGCGCGCTATCCGCACGAGTTCTCCGGCGGCCAGCGCCAGCGCATCGGGATCGCCCGCGCCCTGGCCGTCGACCCGCGCTTCATCGTCTGCGACGAGCCGGTCTCGTCGCTCGACGTCTCGGTGCAGGCCCAGGTGATCAACCTCCTGCAGGACCTCCAGCAGCGGCGCGGCCTCGCCTACCTGTTCATCGCCCACGACCTCGCCGTCGTCGAGCACATCGCCGATCGCGTCGCCGTGATGTACCTCGGCCGCATCGTCGAGCTCGCCGGCGCCCGCGACCTGTACCGCGAGCCGCTCATGCCCTACACCCAGGCCCTCCTCTCGGCGGTCCCGGTGCCGGACCCGGGCGCCGCGCGCAACCGGATCGTGCTCGCCGGCGATGTCCCGTCGCCCGCCCACCCGCCGCCGGGATGCGCCTTCCACCCGCGCTGCCATCACCCGGCCCGCGACGAAGCCTGCACCAGGCTCGTCCCTGCGCTCGAGGAGAAATCCCCGGGACACTGGACCGCCTGCCTCAAGCAGCCGCCGACCTCCGTGTCATGGGACGCGCAGCGCGCCGCCGGTGGCACCCGGCCGCCCGAACGGTATCTTCCCCTCGCGCCGCTGGTATCCTGAGCGAATCATTGGGGTGGGGAGAGGCCCGACCTCCCCACCTCCCCTCCTCCCCACCTCCCCAAATGTCCTCTCCCGTCCCGCCGACCATCGAGCGCCCGTCGCTGGAGCGCCACGCGGTATTCGACGACACGAGCCTCCTCGGCCACCCCAGGGGCCTGGGGCTCCTGTTCATCGTCGAGATGTGGGAGCGGTTCTCCTACTACGGCATGCGGGCGCTGCTCGTTCTCTACCTCGTCAACCAGCTCAACTGGAGCGACGGACGCGCCGCCTCGCTGTACGGCACCTACACCTCCCTCGTCTACCTCACGCCGCTCCTCGGCGGCTACCTCGCCGACCGCCTGCTCGGCACCCGCCGGTCGCTGGTGATCGGCGGCATCGTCATCGCGCTGGGGCACTTCACGCTCGCGCTCCAAACCACGCAGACGTTCTACATCGGACTCGCCCTCGTCATCATCGGCACCGGCTTCTTCAAGTCGAACGTCTCGACCATGGTGGGGCAGATCTACGGCGCCGGCGACTCGCGCCGCGATTCCGGCTTCACCGTCTACTATATGGGGATCAACACCGGCGCCTTCATCGCGCCGCTCATCTGCGGCTATCTGGGCCAGAAGGTGGGCTGGCACTGGGGATTCGGTGCCGCCGGCGTCGGGATGGTGCTGGGATTGATCGTCTATCTGTCCCTGCGCGACAAGTATCTCCCCGGCATCGGTCTGCCCCCCTCCGGCCGGCCGGCCGCGGCCGCCGAGCGCACTGGCCAAGGCAACGAGGAGAGCACGCCCGCCGAGCACCGCGCCGCCCTCCTGCACGCCATGCTGGGCGCGGCGATCGGCGCCGCGCTCGGCTGGAATGGCGGCGCGATGGGGATCGCCATGGGGAGCGTCATCACCGCCGCGCTCTTCGTGAGCCTGCTTGGCACCCACGGCGAGGAGCGGAAGCGCGTGATCGCGATCTTCATCGTCGTCTTCTTCGCGATCTTCTTCTGGATGGCGTTCGAGCAGGCGGGCAGCTCGATGAACCTGTTCGCCGACCGGCACGTCGATCTCAACGTCCTCGGCTTCTCGATCCCATCGTCCTGGTTCCAGTCGGTGGAGGCGGCCTGCATCCTGATCTTCGCCATCCCGTTCGCGTGGCTCTGGCGTCGCCTGAACGCGCAGGGCCGCGAGCCGGCCACGGCGATGAAGATGGTGTACGGCCTCTTTCTCCTCGGCCTGGGGTTCGTCTTCCTGGTGGTGGGCGGGCGGGGCGCGGACGCGGGCTTCAAGGTGAGCCCCCTCTGGCTGATCGCCGCCTACATGCTCCACGCCTGGGGCGAGCTCTCCGTCTCGCCGGTGGGCCTGTCGTACATCACCAAGGTCGCGCCCTATCGCTTTGCCTCACTCCTGATGGGCGTCTGGTTCCTCGCCAACGCCGCCGCCAACAAGCTGGGCGGCTTCCTGGCGGCACAGACCGAGTCGATTCCGTCCCAGTCGAAGTTCTTCACCATCCCGGTGGTGACCTCGTGGGGCGCGGCGGTGCTGATGCTCCTCCTGGTCCCGGTCTTGAAGCGCCTCACGGCCACGGTGAAGGCCTGACCGCCGCACAGAAGGTTGGCGTCCGCATTCGCATTCCGCATTCCGTATTCCGCATGGCGTAGTCCGCGCTACGTCTTTGCCTGTCTCCTCGTTCCTCGTTCTTGTTCCTTACGGCCAGTTGAAGATCCCCCCCGGTGCGACGAACTCGCGGCTCCGCCGCACGTCGGCCGGCTCGCGCCAGAAGAGCCGAGTCGCATCGATGCTCGTGAGGCGCAGCTCCCAGCCGGCGCCGGCCTCGTGGCTCACCGGCACCGCCACATCCAGCCGCCAGGTCCGCTTGGCGCCGGCCGGCACCGCCGCCAGCAGCGCCACGCCTAACCCCACCCGCGGCGGTGTGGTCACCCCGAACGGCGCGTCGCCCGCCTCCACGCGACCCACGTCCACGAAGGCGGCCGTGCCGATGTCCGCGACCCCCGACAGCTGACCGACCAGCCGGCGGTCCTCCGCCCGCAGCACCATCCGGCGCGCGCCGGCGGCGTGCGCCCCGGCGTATCCGCGTACTCCGCCGTCGTCCGTCCCCAGCAACAGCTGGTACGGCACGCGCACCCGCCACCCCGCCCCGAACTCGGCGCTCGTGATCAGGAGGCGATCCGGCGACCGCTGCCGGTACCACGCGCCGCGCCCGCTCGTCACCAGCCCGTCCCACCTCCCGGTCGCGAAATCGCGCCGCACCTCTCCATGGAGCTGGACGCCGGCGAACGAGCGACGGCCGCCGGCGCCCGAGTACAGGTCGGTCGCCACCAGCAGGTCGTCGTCGCCCGGCCCCAGCATCGCCACCGATCGCCCCAGCAGCACGCCCAGTTGCGTCCCCAGCCGCAGGTCCTGGGTCGCCGTCAACGCGTCGAACCCCGACACCGGGAGAAAGCGAAGCGTCCGGACGCCGAGGAGCAGGTTGCCACGGGCGGCGTGGTGCCGGGGGTACCGTCCGCCAATGACCGATGTGGCGGCGGTGTCGGGCCGCAACGCGCTGTCCCCCACGATCACCGCCATCCCCTCCGGGGCGTCGCTTTCGCGGGACAGCGACGCGCCGACCAGCGCCAGGCGACCGGGGCGGCCTACCCGGACAATGCCGCCGGCGTCGCGATAGGTCCGGCTCACGCCGAGCGACACCATCGGCAGCCCCGGCCGGGAGAAGGGCGCGAAGTCACGGGTCGCGCCGGCCGATACCCGCCACGCCGACCGCTGCAGGTCAGTCAGGAAGGGCCGCGCCAGTCCGGCCTCCAGATCTCCGCCTAACTTGCGCCGGATCGCGCTCAGCCGCAGCTGGTAGGGCCGGTCGAACACCTGGTAGTCCACCAGCCGGGCGCCAAACTGGTCCCGGTAGAACCGGCCCTCCGACCACTCGCCCGCCGCGAAGATGCCCCGTCCCATCAGGTTCGCGTCACCCATCCTCGCCAGCTCCAGGTAGCCCTTCCCCACCCGCGCGCCCACCACCGTCGAGACTTCGTCCACCGTCGCGACCACCACCCGCACCGCGCCGCCGGACTCCGGATAGGCGGTCACCGTCGCCGCGCTCAGGAAGGGCTGGGCGCGCAGGATGCGCTCCGATTCCTGCCGGCGCAGCTCGGTGCACCGGATCCCCTCCCGCAGCAGGAGGAAATTTCTGATCACCTCCGGCTTCGTCGTCACATGCAGCGATCGTTCCGCGCGCCGCAGCAGATCGGCGTTGCGGAACCGGCTCGCGTGAAAGGGCGGGTGGGCGACGATGTCGACGCGCGACACCACTTCGCCCCGGCAGGCGACCGACGGGCCCACGGTGTCGGCCGGCACTGCGCTCGCCTGCGCGCCGGCGCGCCCGGCGGCCGCACACGGAACGAGCGCGAGCGACACCGTGACCGCCAGCCGCCGGCGAATCGCCTACTTCCCCATGCGGCGTTTGAGCTCGGCGAGCTTGTCCTCGGCCGCGGCATCGCGCGACGCGCGCGCCTGCGTCCGGGCCAGCGAATCCAGCTCCTCGCGCAGCTGCGTGGCGCCGCCGTCGGCCGCCGCATCGGCGGCCGCGGCGTGAGCGTCGGGCTCCGCCGGTCCGGGCTCGCCCTCTCCGGTGGCCCGCGGCCTCGCGCCGGCCGCCCCGGGCCCGATGCCGGCCGCCGCCGCCCGCAGGTCCTCGGTCATTGACGTGACCTCGCGCTCGGCCAGCGCGATCTCGGCTTCCTGCGCCTCGAGTTTCCGGCGCAGCACCGCCACCCGCTCCGACTGGTGCGCCTCGAACTTCCCGGCCACGCCCACCGTCTCGGCGTCATTGATGTCTGACGCCAGCTTCTTCCGGCGCTGGATCGTCTCCAGCTCCCGCTCCTCCAGCTTGAGCTTCACGCGGGTGGCCGAGAGGCCGCTGCGGAGGTCGTCGAGGCCAATCCGGGCCTGCACCAGCGTGTCCTTCATGCGCGACATCATCGCCCGCCGGTCTTCCGGCGGCGTCGCGCGATCGAGGATCTCATTCAGCTGCTGCCGGAACTTGTCGAACATGCCTCGTGCGTCTCCTCACGGCTGCCAGCGGCGTTATGACTTCCT
Source organism: Gemmatimonadaceae bacterium (assembly GCA_041483735.1). Classification (GTDB taxonomy): domain Bacteria; phylum Gemmatimonadota; class Gemmatimonadetes; order Gemmatimonadales; family Gemmatimonadaceae; genus JBGPGH01. Next base: position 13,851 of record JBGPGH010000013.1, read on the forward strand.
CGGCGTCCGCGGGTACGCGGCGCTCAGCACCCGCTCCACCTCGACGGAGCGGCAGGTGGGACACGACGGGCGCGCGCGCTCATGCTCCACGATCTTCTCCTTCAGCATGAAGTCGGCGCCGCAGCTGCGGCAATGGTACTCGTAGGCAGGCATGGCTCGATCCTCGCGAAGAGCGGTCCCACCTGAGTAGGATACATGGCGTCGCCGATCGCTCGCAACCGGGCGCCGCGCCCTGACCCGAACCGCGACCCATCCGTGTCCCGTCCGCTCGTCGCCGTGACCGCCACCCACCGCCTCGATGACAAGGGGATCCGGAGGGTGCGCCTGAACGTCGCCTACCTGCACGCGCTCGAGCGCGCCGGCCTCACTCCGCTCGTCGTCCCGCCCCTCGAGGACGCCGGCGCCGGTGATCGCGTGCTCGATGCCGTCGCCGGCCTGGTGCTCTCCGGCGGCGAGGATGTCGATCCCGCGCGCTTCGGTCAGGAGAAACACCACACCGTGACGCTCACCAATCCGGCCCGCGACGCCACCGAGGCCGCGCTTACCCTGGCCGCGCGCGAGCGCGCCCTCCCCACGCTGGCGATCTGCCGCGGCGTCCAGCTGCTCAACGTGGCGCTGGGCGGCACGCTGGTGCAGGACATCGCCGACCAGCGTCCCAGGGCGGCGCCGCACGACGGCGCCTCCCGCGATGCCCGCGCCCACGAAGTCATCGTCGAGCCCGATTCGAGACTGGCCGGTGCGCTGGGTTCCACCAGGCTGCGGGTCAACTCGCTCCACCACCAGGCGCTCGACCGGGTCGCCGACGGGATCCGTGTCACCGGCCGGGCGCCCGACGGCGTCATCGAGGGGATCGAATCACCCGCCGGCGATGCCTGGTGGATGCTCGGCGTGCAGTGGCACCCCGAGGAGCTGGTGGACGCCGCCGAACCGTGGGACCTGCGGCTCTTTCAGGCGTTCGCGCGGCGCGTGGCCGGCGCCTGACCGCGCCCCCGGGTCATCGCGCCGTGCGGTGGCGCGTTACTGCAGCCGCCAGCGGGCCTCGTCGCGCACCTGGCGCATCAGCCGGTCGGGCGACGAATGATGCGGGAAGAGCAGCGAGTCGCTGACGTTGTTGAGCGCCACCCGCAGCACGTCGAAGCGCTCCGCGGCCAGGCCGAACAGCGGCGACAAGCCGTGCTCCGACGCCAGCCGGTGGTCGGCGGCCAGCCGGAAGCCGCGCCGGCCCATCTCCTCGTAGTAGCCCAGGTCCGGACCGCCACGCCGGTGGCGGCGATACTCGATGTGGTCCGGGAACGCGCCGCTCAGCCAGAGCGCGTAGTTCCCGAGGTGGACGCGCACCAGGAACGCCCGCTGCGAGTCGGGACCATCCACCGCGCCCGCCAGCCCGGCCAACGTGGTGAAGATCTCGTCATCGCTGTCGGCCACGCGGGTCGCCCGGTTGCGCAGCCCGAAGTGGAGCAGGATCGATGACACGTAGTCGGCCAGGCCGCGATCAGATTCGCCGACCTGCGACAGGGCGTGCCGCACGACGACGTAGGCGAAGAGGCGATACGACGCGCCCGCGCCCTGCGGCGAGTGCACCAGCCCGTCGAGCAGCCGCGGATCGTCGAGCAGCGCGTCGATGCCGCGCTCGCGCAGCGTCGACTCGGCGCTCTCGAGCTCGGAGTGCGAGCCGCGCGCGATCAGCCGCAGCGCCAGCTGCGCATCATCGCGTCCCAGTGATTGCCGAACGTTTGCCAGGATCATGAGTGCTCTCCAACGAGTGGAAGCGATCTCACAGCCTCATAGCTTGCATATCGGCGGACTGTTCCTCTCTCTGAAGTGACGAAGACGGGAGCCTTGTCGAAACGTGACCCTCGTCACGCCAGGCGTAAGGCAGCGGGAACTGGCACTCGCGCGCCGTGAGTGCCAGTGCCACGGCGACGAGTGCCGGCTCCGCGCGCGCCGCGACGCCGCCGCGCCGCGAGCGATTCCTGCGCGCGGACCTTCCCACCTTCCGTCTCCACGCGTGTCGCCCGATACTGAGTACGCGCACTGAACCCTGCCCCTGACCCTGACCCCGACCCTGACCCCATGCGCGTCCTCCATCTCGATGCCGGCCGGGAATGGCGAGGGGGTCAGCGACAGGTCTTCCTGCTCGCTACCGGGCTGCGCCAGCTGGGCCACGAACCGCTGGTCGTCTCACAGCCGGACACCCCGCTCCTGCGCCGCGTGCGCGCCCACGGCGTGGCGGTCGCCGCCGTCCGCATGCGCGGCGACTGGGACCTCGCCGCCGCGCGGCGGGTGCGGACGTTGATCCGCGCCTGGAAGCCTGACGTGGTCCATGCCCACGATGCCCGCGCGCACGCCATCGCCCTCACCGCGCTGGTGGGGAGCCGCGAGATCCCGCTCATCGTCACCCGGCGCGTCCCGTTCGTTCCCCGCAGCGTCCGCGTGAAGTACGGACGACGAATCACCCGCTTCATCGCCATCTCGCGCGCGGTGCGCGACGCGATGGTGCGCGGTGGTATCGATCGCTCGCGCATCGACGTCGTGTACTCGGGCGTCCCCATGCCGGAGGTCGGCGAGGCGCGCGACTGGCGCCGTGAGCGCGGCTGGCCCGCGGACACCGTCCTCTGTGGCGTGGTGGGCGCGATGACGCCGGAAAAAGGACTCGACACGTTGGCGGCGATCGCCGCGCACCTGCCCGCCGGCATTCGCAGCCGCACGCGGTTCGTCCTCATCGGCGGCGATCAGGAGGGAGCCGTGTCGATCGGTGGCGTCGAGGGCTGGCGCGCCGGCTTCGTCGAGGAGATCCACAATGCCATGGCCGGCCTCGACCTCCTCTGGCACCCGTCCACCGCTGAAGGCCTGGGGACGGTCGTCGTCGACGCGATGGCGCTCGGCGTGCCGCCGGTCGCGTTCGCCGTCGGCGGACTCCCCGAGCTGATCGAGTCCGGCCGGAACGGCGTGCTGGTGCCGGCGGGCGATGCCGCCGCGTTCGCCGACCTCGCCGCACGCCTCATCACCGATGACGTCGCCCGGAAGGCGCTGGGCGCACACGGTCCCGAGCGCGCCGGTGCGTTCGACGCGCACCACATGGTCGAAGGCACGCTGCGCGTCTACCTCGAGGCGCTCGATGCGCGCTCGGCGCGCGCCGGCTGAACCCCGACCCTCGCGGCCCCGAACCGCCGGCCCGCATGGCGGGTACAGCTCAGGGTGGCGTGTTTCACCGGACAGGCCCTACTTTACGCACAGGCAGTCACCTCCCGGTCCCGCGAGCGTGTCCCGGTGCTCTACATCTGCATTCCGACCTACAACGAAGCGCCGACCATCGGCGTGCTGCTGTGGCGCATCCGGAAGGTCTTCCAGGAGTACTCGCGCGAGTACGAGATCGTCGTCTATGACGATGCCAGCACCGACGCCACCGCCGAGACACTGCAGCCGTACGCCGAGGTGCTCCCGCTCACCATGCTGCGCGGCGAGGAGCGGCGCGGATACGCCGCCTCGCTCGAGGCGCTCGCCCGCAACGTGGCGCGCCGCACCCGCTATCAGCGGCGCGACGCACTGATCGTCATGCAGGCCGACTTCACCGACCAGCCGGAACACATCCCCGAGCTCGTGAAGCGCTTCGAGGGAGGCGCCGACGTCGTCGCGACGGAACGCGCGCCGTCCCGCCGGGCGCCGAAGTCCGTGCGCCGGCTGAGCCGGCTGGCACCGTGGGTGCTGCGCCCGTTCGTCCGCATCGACGGCGTCCGGGATCCGTGCACCACCTTCCGCCTGTATCGCATCTCGGTGGTGCGCGACCTCCTCAAGGCCGCCGGCGACAATCCCGTCGCGAGCCACGCGGGCTGGGCCGCCAACGTCGAGTGGTTGCTCGCCGCGGCGCCGTTCGCGCGCCGCGTCGAGACGGTGGCGCTCGATGCGCGCTACGACCTCCGGCCGCGGCCGAGTCGCGTCCGCCCCTTCGCCGACGCGCTGTCGCTCTCCCGCTTCGGATGGTCCACCCGCGCTCGACGGGTCCAGCCGGCTTCGTGAACGCCGGCGCCGCCTCGCTGCTCCTGGTGCTGGCCGGGGCGTCCCGCCTGCCCGCCCAGGCGCAGACGCGCCGCCCGGTTCCCTTCGACGTCGGCGAACGCCTGGTCTACGAGGTGAAGTTCGGCCCGATCAAGGTCGGGTCGGGCAGCATGGAGGTGATGGGCGTCCAGCCGGTCCGCGGTCGCAGCACCTGGCACACGATGTTCCGCGTGAAGGGCGGCACCTTCTTCTACAGTGTCGACGATCGCTACGAGAGCTGGTTCGACGTCGAGTCCCTGTCGTCACTCAGGTACGTCCAGGACATCGACGAAGGCCGCTACGAACGCGCCCGGACCTTCGACATCTTCCCCGAGAGCTCCACCTTCCGGGAGCAGGGCAAGCCGCCGCAGGCGAGCGTCGCCGAACCCCTCGACGATGGCTCGTTCCTCTACTTCGTACGCACCGTGCCGCTGCGCGTCGGCGAAACGTACCAGTTCAGCCGCTACTTCCGCCCAGACCGGAATCCAGTCACCATTCGCGTCCTCCGCCGGGAGCGCATCTCGGTGCCCGCCGGAAAGTTCGACGCGATCGTGATCCGCCCGGTCATCAAGACGAAGGGCATCTTCTCCGAGAATGGCCAGGCCGAGATCTGGCTCGCGGACGACAGCACGCGCATCATGCTGCAGATGAAATCGCAGCTCGCCTTCGGCTCCCTCAACCTTTACCTCAAATCGTACCGCCCACCGATCGTGGCTCCCCCCCCCCCGCGTCCGCCGGGGGTGAGCACCGACCCCCCGCCTCCCCCGCGGATCCCGCGCTAACGTCGGCCGCCGGCGGCAGTACCGCCGGACGCCCCGCCGAGGCCGACCTCACCCGCGTCCGCACGGTGCCGATCGCGCGCCGCGCGAACAAGGTGCGCGCCGAAGAGTTCGCCTCCCCGCCGGGCGACGATCGCTCCTTCGCCGCCTTCCTCCGCGGCCTCCCCGACGTGCTGGTGGCGCGCGACTTCCTCGCCGTGGCCGACGCGATCGCCGCCGCCGCCCGCTCCTCGAAGGGCGTGGTGGTCATGCTCGGCGGTCACGTGGTGAAGACCGGCCTCGCCGGCCTGCTGATCGACCTGATGCGGCGGAAGGTCATCACCCACCTGGCCATGAACGGGTCGGCCGCGATCCACGACTACGAGGTCGCGCGTTGGGGCGGCACCTCCGAGGACGTCGCCGCCGGCCTCCAGGACGGGACGTTCGGCATGGCCGAAGAGACCGGGCGCGGCCTCAACGAGGCGTTCATCGCCGGCATGCGCGCCGGCTGGGGGATGGGTGAGTCGGTGGCCCGCGCCCTGGAGGGCGCCGGCCCGCTGGCGCACCCCGAGCTGTCGATCCTGCTCAACGCCTGGCGGCTGGGCGTGCCGGCCACCGTCCACGCTGCGTTAGGCGCCGAGATCATCCACCAGCATCCGGCCGCCAGCGGCGCCGCCATCGGCGACACCAGCCACCGCGACTTCCGCCGGCTGGCCGCCGCCCTCCCGTCCCTGCACCAGGGCGGCGTCGTCCTCAACCTCGGCAGCGCGGTGATCATGCCCGAGGTCTTCCTCAAGGCGCTGACCGTCGCCCGCAACCTGGCCGGGGGAGGAACGCCCCGCGACTTCGTCGCCTGCGACCTCGACATGCAGCGCCACTACCGGCCCAGGGTCAACGTCGTCCAGCGCCCTACCCTGCACGGCGGAACCGGCTACGAGATCACCGGCCACCACGAAATCATGGTGCCGTTGCTCGTCTGGGCCGTGGTGGAGAAGCTCGGGGAGCGGGGAACAGGCAGCGGGGAGCGGGCCTGAGCAGGCCCCAAAAAAAAAGAACACGGGAGCGGGTCCCCCCGGACCCCACTCCCGCATTCTTCTGTGAACGTAGCGGACTCGGAGGCTTGCTACGGCTTCACATTCCCGTGCCCGACCACTTCTCGCGCATCTTCCGCGCCGTGTCCGGGCTGACGACCCGAATGATGAAGTAGATCACCAGACCGATCAGCGCGATTTTCAGGGCCAGGAACGCCAAGCCGACGAACAGCCCCAGCACGACCGGGAAGATTCCGAAGACGAATTTCAGGGCCAGCAGGCCGAAGAAGGCAAACAGGCCAATTGTGAAGACGGTGCGCAACATGAGCGGGTTCTCCAAGGAGTGCTGATTGTTGTACGCGCCCCAACATAATCATGTTTCACCCCCCCCTGACTGATGGCTCGAGCCGGCGGCAACCGGCCCCCGGCCCTCCCCAGCGCCCTCGGCCGGAGCGCGCTTCATCCTCGACGCAGCGCCGGGCATCGAACGCGAATCCCGACGTCATCATCGTCGGCGGTGGCCTCATCGGTCTCGCGTGCGCCGCCGCCGTCGCCGAGCGGGGCGCCCGGGTGGTCCTCCTCGCACCCCGGCTGGCCGGGGAAGCATCGGGCGCCGCCGCGGGGCTGCTCGCCCCATCGCTGGGACATGAACCCGACGTCGAGGCCGCGCGGGGCTTCGCCACCGCCGCCCGGGATCGCTATCCCGATTACCTGCGCTGGCTCGAGGAACGAACCGGCGTGGCCGTGCCGCTCAATCGCGAGGGCATTCTCGAGGTCGAGTTCGCCGGGGTAGCCACGACGGGCCCCGTCCACGAGCCCCAGCGTCCGGCGCGCCGGCTCTCGCCCGCGAACCTCAAGGAGCTGGAGCCACTCCTGGGCGATGTCGCGGGCGGCGTCCTGCACCCGCTCGATGGCGCAGTGGACAACGTCCTCCTGCTCGACGCGCTCCGCGCGCTGGTCGCCGCCGAGTCGCGCATCGACGTACGACGCTCCGCGGCGGCCCGCCTCGAGGTCCGGCATGCCGGCGTGGCCGCTGTGCTTCAGGACGGGGAGCGCCTGCAAGGCGCGACGATCGTGCTTGCCGCGGGGGCGTGGCTGCCCACGCTGGCCGGCCTCCCCCGCCCGCTTCCCATCGCGCCAGTGAAGGGACAGATGCTGGCGTTCGATCAGCCCGCCAGTCCCGTCCGCCACGCCATCAGCGGCCCCGGCTGCTACCTCGTGCCGCGGTCGCACGAGCTGCTCGCCGGCTCGACCATGGAACACACCGGCTTCGACTCGAGCACCGACGAGGCAGGCATCGACGGCATTCGGCAACGGGCGGCGAGCATCATCCCGGCGCTCCAGGGCGTCGCCCCCACCCGGACCTGGGCCGGACTCCGGCCGGTCACCCCCGACCTGCTCCCGATTCTCGACCGCGATCCGGAATACCCGGCCGTGGTCTACGCCTGCGGCCATTCCAAGAATGGCGTGCTGATGGCACCGCTCACGGGCGACTGTGTCGGCGCTCTGGTGGCCGGAGAGGAGGTCCCGTACCCGCTGAACTCCTTCAAAGTCACCAGATTTGCCTCGGGATGACCTCGGAAGGCGCTGTCAGTCTTCTAGTAACCTCTAAACGTGATTTCCTAGGTTAGTATCCGCTAGCCTTCGCCGCACCAGTCCTTTACATTCCGATCCGCGAGCAGCAGGCGCTGTCCGCCGCCCCGCGCCGGCGGACCGGCTGCCTTGGATTTCGGGTTGAGCTGAAATCGCCTCGGCCCTGTTCCCCGACGGGTTCCTTGATGTCCGAAACGCTGTATCAGATCCTGGGCCGGCACCGCGCCGAGCCGCTGCCGGAGCGCAAACCATCATGGCTGAAGGTCCGGGCGCCGGGCGGGCAGAACTACGCGCGCCTGCGCCACCTCATGCGCGCGCTGGACCTGCACACGGTGTGCGAGGAAGCCCGCTGCCCCAACGTGGGTGAGTGCTGGGAACACGGCGCGGCGACGTTCATGATCCTCGGCGACGTGTGCACGCGCAATTGCGGCTACTGCGCGGTGGCGCACGGGCGCCCGCCCGTCTACGACCTCGACGAACCGAACCGGGTGGCCCAGGCGATCGCCGAGATGCAGCTCCAGCACGCGGTGATCACCTCCGTGGACCGGGATGACCTGCCCGATTTTGGCGCGTACATCTTCGCCGAGACGATCCGCCAGATCCGCCAACGGCTGCCGGGGTGCTCGATCGAGGTGCTGGTTCCCGACTTTCAGGGGGACGAGGCGGCGATCGCCACGGTGCTCGCGGCCCGGCCCGACATCTACAACCACAACACCGAGACGGTGCCACGACTGTACAAGCGCGCCCGGCCCGGGGGGCGGTACCAGCGGGTGCTCGACCTGTTCGCGTTCTCCAAGCGGACGGCGCCCGACATCCCGACCAAGTCGGGGATCATCCTCGGACTGGGCGAGACCACCGAGGAGGTCGAAGCGGTGATGCGCGACCTGAGGAGCGTCGACGTGGACATCCTGACGCTCGGCCAGTACCTGCGCCCGTCAAACCAGCACCTGCCCCTGGACCGCTACTACACGCCTGACGAGTTCCGTCGCCTCCGCGACGCCGGCATGGCGATGGGGTTCCGCCACGTGGAGAGCGGGCCGCTGGTGCGGTCGAGCTACCACGCCTGGGAACAGGTGCAGGCGGCCGGCGTCCAGCCGGCGTGATCATGGCCCGCAAGAAGCCCGACACCTCCGCCGGCGACGCCGAGCTCCATCGCGAGCTGTTGCGCTCGATGCTGCTGCAGCGCCGCTTCGAGGAGCGGACCGCCGAGGCCTACGCGCTGGGCAAGATCGGCGGCTTCTGCCACCTCTACATCGGGCAGGAGGCGGTGAGCACCGGATCCCTCTCGGTCCTCCGCGACGACGACTACATCATTACCACCTACCGTGATCACGGGCAGGCGCTGGCCCGCGGCCTGGCGCCCCGCAACGTGATGGCCGAGCTGTTCGGCCGAGTCGATGGCTGCTCCCGCGGCAAGGGCGGGTCGATGCACCTCTTCGACCGCAACCTGAACTTCCTGGGCGGGCACGGCATCGTGGGCGGGCACATCCCGATCGCGACCGGGATCGCCTTCGCGATCAAGTATCGCGGCGGCGACCAGGTGTGCCTCTGCTTCATGGGCGAGGCGGCGGTCAACAACGGCGCGTTCCACGAAGCGCTGAACATGGCCTCGCTCTGGAAGCTGCCGGCGATCTTCGTGATCGAGAACAACCGGTACGGCATGGGCACGGCCATCGAGCGCGCCTCTTCGATCAACGACATCTACGAGCGGGCGGGTTCCTACGACATGCCGCGCGGGGTGGTGGACGGCCAGGACGTCTTCGCCGTGCGTCGGGCGGTGTCGGAAGCGGCCGAGCGGGCCCGCACCGAGCAGGTCCCGACGCTGCTCGAGGTGCGCACCTACCGCTTCATGGGTCACTCGATGTCGGACGCGGTGAGCGGCACCTACCGCACCAAGGCGGAGCTCGAGGAGTATCTGAAGCGCGATCCGATCATGCTCCTGCGGACGAAGATGCAGAGCGCCGGCGAGATCACCGACGACGACGTGGCCCGGCTCGATGAGGAGATCAAGGCGATCGTACAGGATGCCTGGGACTTCGCCGACGCCAGCCCGGAGCCGCCGCTCGAGTCGCTCTACGAGCACGTCCTGGTCGACACCACCAGCGACGCGCTGGGCGAAGTCGCGGTGGCCGGCGACTGATGGCGGTCCTCACCTACCGGGACGCCCTGAACCAGGCGCTGCGCGAAGAGATGCAGCGCGACGATCGCGTCTTCCTCATGGGCGAGGAGGTGGCGGTCTACCAGGGGGCGTACAAGGTCTCCAAGGGATTGCTGCAGGAGTTCGGGGAGATGCGGGTGGTCGACACGCCGATCACCGAGCTCGGCTTCGCCGGGGTCGGCGTCGGCGCGGCGATGGTCGGGCTCCGTCCGATCATCGAGTTCATGACCTGGAACTTCGCGCTGCTGGCGCTCGACCAGGTGGTGAACGCCGCGGCCAAGATGCTGTACATGTCGGGCGGGCAATACAACGTGCCGATCGTCTTCCGCGGCCCGAACGGGGCCGCGCTCCAGCTGTCGGCGCAGCACTCGCAGGCCTGGGAGTCGTGGCTGGCGCACATCCCCGGGCTCAAGGTGGTGGCGCCGGGCACGCCCGCCGATGCCAAGGGACTGCTGAAGGCCGCCATCCGCGACGACAACCCGGTGATCGTGCTCGAAGGCGAGATGCTCTACAACACCAAGGGCGACGTGCCGGACGGCGAGGTGGTCGTCCCGATCGGGCAGGCCGAGCTCAAGCGCGAAGGCGAGCACTGCTCGATCATCACCAGCGGCAAGATGGTGCTGGTGGCGATGCAGGCCGCCGATCAGATGGCGAAGGACGGCATTCGCGTCGATGTCGTCGACCTCCGGACGATCCGCCCCATGGACGTGGCGGCGATCACCGGGTCGGTGCGGAAGACCAACCGGGCGGTGGTGCTGGAGGAGGGGTGGGAGCTCTGCGGCATCGGCGCCCAGGTGGTGGACTACGTGCAGCGTGAGTGCTTCGACGACCTCGATGCCCCGGTGATCCGGGTGCACCAGGCCGATGTCCCGATGCCGTACGCGAAGAACCTTGAGCGGGCGGCCAAGCCGGACGTCGCGAAGACGATCGCCGCGGTGAAAAAGGTGATGTACATCGATTCCTGAGCGGGACCGGATTCCGCGGCCCTGACCGGCCGGTCCGTGTTCCGGGCGTCCCATTTCGCATTCGCGGGTCTCACATGGCGACCAAAGTAGTGATGGAGGCGTTGTCTCCGACGATGGAGGAGGGACGCCTCATCAAGTGGCTGAAAGGCGAAGGCGACGTCGTGAAGGCCGGCGACGTGCTCGCCGAAGTCGAGACCGACAAGGCGGTGATGGAGATCGTCGCGCGGGCCGACGGCGTACTGCGGAAGCGGCTGGTGGCCGAGGGGGTGTCGGCGCCGGTGGGACAGCTGATGGCGGTGATCGCCGCGGCCGACGAGAACATCGACGCGCTGGTGGCCGGCGCGGCCGCGGCGCCTCCGGCGGCCGCCGCTCCGGCGGCACCGGCCCCCAGGTCCGCCGTGGCGGCGCCGTCCGGGCCGCCGCCGGCCCAACGGCCTGCCGTGTCGACGCCGGTGAGCCGCGATCTCGATCCGGCTACCGAGCAGGCGCGCCACGCGATCGACAACGGCGGCCGGCAGCGCTCATCGCCGCTGGCGCGGCGCCTGGCGAGTGAACGCGGCGTCGACCTCCAGGCCGTGCACGGCTCCGGCCCCGGCGGCCGGATCGTCAAGCGCGACGTCGAGGCGGCGCAGGCCGGCGGACGCGTTGCCGCCGGCGCGAGCACCGCCGCACCGCTGGCACCACGGATTCCCAGCGAGGGCGACTGGCACGACGTGCCGCTCACGCAGATCAGGAAGACGATCGCGCGCCGCCTGGCCGAGTCGATCGGGCCGGTGCCGACGTTCTACCTGACGGCCGAGTACGACATGGAGCGGGTGGCCGAGATGCGGTCGGCGATGGCGGAGATGGGCGAGGAGTACAAGGTGTCGTTCAACGACATCGTCCTCACTGCGGTGGCCACCGCGCTGGCCCAGCATCCGGAGTGCAACGCCCACTGGATGGGAGACCGGATCCGCTACTTCAACCGGGTACACCTGGGGATGGCGGTGGCGATCGAGGACGGCCTGATCACGCCGGTGCTGTTCGACGCCGACCGGAAGCGGATGCGCGACGTTGCTCGTGAGGCGCGCGAGCTGGCCAAGCGGGCGCGCGAGCGGAAGCTCAAGCCGGACGAATACACGGGGTCGACGTTCTCGGTCTCCAACCTCGGCATGTTTGGGATCGACCAGTTCACGGCGATCATCAATCCGCCCGAGGCGGGGATCCTGGCGATCGGGGCCGTCGAGGAGAAGCCGGTGTCGCTGAACGGCCAGGTGGTGGTGCGGAAGCGGATGCGGGTGACGATGAGCTGCGACCACCGGGTGATCGATGGGGCGCTGGGCGCCCAGTTCCTGCGCACGCTGCGCCGGCTGCTCGAGAACCCGTTGATGCTGGTATACTGAACGGCGAAGCAGGAAGAAGAGCAAACGAGAAATGAGAAACGAGAAAACGGCAACGGCACTAGCGCATTCGACCTCCGACCTCCGACCTCCGACCTCCGACCTCTGACCTCCGCCGTTTGACCGCTGACCGCTGACCGCTGACCGCTGATCACTGACCGCTGACCGCTGACCGCTGCTGTTCGACCTCCGACCTCCGACCTCTGAAAAATGGCAAGCTTTGACGTGATCTTCCTCGGCGCCGGCCCGGCGGGCTACGTGGGCGCCATTCGTTGCGGGCAACTCGGACTGTCGGTGGCGGTGATCGAGCGCGACGCGCCGGGTGGAACCTGTGTCCGCTGGGGGTGCATCCCGGCGAAGGCGCTGCTCGAGAGCGCGGCCCTCGCCACGCGGGTGAAGCGCGCCGCCGAGTTCGGCGTCACGGTGGGCGAGGTGAAGCTCGACTTCGGCGTGGCGATGAAGCGTTCCCGCACCGTGGTCGACCAGAGCGTGAAGGGGGTGGAGTACCTCTTCAAGAAGTACAAGGTCACGCACATCAGGGGCTCGGGGCGGCTGGCGGACCCGCGCACCGTGTCGGTTCGCGGGGCCGACGGGAAGGAGGAGAAGCACGAGGCGAAGAAGGCGGTCGTCATCTCGACCGGGTCGCGCGTGAAGGGGCTGCCTCAGGTGGGGCTGGAGCTCAACAAGACCACGGTGATTTCCTCGGACGAGGCGCTGGTGCTGGAGAAGGCGCCCAAGTCGATCGCGATCGTCGGGGCGGGCGCGGTGGGATGCGAGTTCGCCGACGTCTTCAACGCGTTCGGCTCGCAGGTGACGCTGATCGAGGTCCTGCCGACGCTGCTGCCGCTCGAGGACGCGGAGATAGGGGCCGAGCTCGCGAAGAGCTTCCGCAAGCGGAAGATCGAGGTGATGGTGGGGGCGAAGCTGAGCGGCGCCAGGGTGGCCAAGGACGGCGTGACGGTCACCGTGGAGAACGCCGACGGGAAGAAGGAGCTGAAGGCCGACGTCGTGCTGGTCGCCGCTGGCCGCGCTCCGAACGTCGAGGAGATCGGCCTGAAGGAGGCGGGTGTGCAGCTCACCGAGCGGGGGTTCATCCGGATCACCGAGCGGATGGAGACCAGCGCCAAGGGGATCTACGCGATCGGGGACGTGGCGGGCCCGCCGATGCTGGCGCACAAGGGATCGCGCGAGGGGCACGTGCTGGCCGAGCTGCTGGCCGGCCAGCATCCGCACCTGGTGAACTACGGGAACATCCCGAGCGCGACGTATTGCCATCCGGAAGTCGCGTCGATCGGTCTCACCGAGCAGCAGTGCAAGGACAAGAAGCTCGAGTACAAGATCGGGAAGTTCCCGTTCTCGGCGAGCGGGCGGGCGCGGACGTCGGGGGAGACGGAAGGATTCGTGAAGATCATCCGCGACGTGAAGTACGGCGAGATCCTGGGAGCGCATATCATCGGGCCGCACGCGACCGAGCTGATCCACGAGCTGGCGGTGGCGCGCGAGAACGAGTACACGGTGGAGGAGGTGGACCTCGCGGTGCACGCGCATCCGACGCTGTCGGAGGCGGTGGCCGAGGCGGCGCTGGACTCGATGGGGAAGATGATTCACGCCTAGCGACGGAGCCCGATGCGGACGTTGATCCCGAGCCTGATCGCGGCGGCGGTGGCCGCGGAAGTGTCGTACCTGTGCCGGCACCGGTTGAACATGAACCGGTGGGTGGGGCACGCGGTGGGGATCGTGGCGGGCGGGGCGGCGGCGATGTTCGTGGCGCTGTTCACGGAGCGCTGAGGGTCGCGGCGCAATGATGCCGGGAGCGAGGGAGTGATGCGGGAAACGGCGGTGAACGGAGACAATTTTGTTGTCGGGGGGGGGGCCCCGCCGGGGCGCGACCTCTGGGTCGTCTCCCTTGGCCGCGTCGCGTACGGCGAGGCGCTCGAGCTGCAGCGGGCCCTGGCCCGCGCCCGCATCGCCGGCGACGTGCCGCAGGACTTGCTCCTCCTCGTCGAGCACCCACCGGTGGTCACGCTCGGACGCGCCTCCCGGGCCGCGAACCTCGTCGCATCGCCGGATCTCCTCGCCTCTCGCGGCGTGGAGCTGTTCGAGGTCGAGCGCGGCGGCGACGTCACCTTCCACGGACCCGGCCAGCTCGTCGGCTACCCGATCATCGACCTGAAGCGACACCGCCAGGACCTGCACTGGTACCTGCGGCAGGTCGAGGAAGCGCTGATCGTCGCGCTGGGCTCGTTGGGCGTGCCGGCGACCCGCAACAGCGGCTACACCGGCGTCTGGACCGCGGATCAACGGCGGAAGATCGCGTCGATCGGCGTCCATGCCCGCGACTGGGTCACCTGGCACGGCTTCGCGCTGAACGTCGCCACCGACCTGTCGTACTTCGGCCTGATCGTGCCGTGCGGGATCGATGGCGTCGACATGACATCGGTGGCGCGTGAGCTTGGCCGTCCGGTTGATGAGACCCAGGTGGCCGACGCCGTCTCCCGCGCGTTCGGAGAGGTGTTCGATCTCGCGCCGGTACCGGTTTCGCCCGGCTCGCACTGGCTCGATCCGGCCAGGGTCACCCCGGGCTGACGCGCCGGCGGCCCGGAACTCTCCGGGACTCCAAAGTGTTCGTTCTGCCGGAGATACCCGGAACGCGATGCTCGATAAACTCGGTGGTTGGCTGATCGGCCGATCGGGGTCCACGCCCGATCCGATGCAGGAGAAGACGATGGCGGACACCAAGCCGGTGCTGGACGTGCGGACGATGGACAAGTCGCGCATCCCGCCGGGCCAGGTCAAGACCGAGAAGTGGCCGGTGCTGCACTACGGCGCGGTGCCGGTCGTGAACCTCGGGGCGTGGACGTTCGAGATCCGCGGCCTGGTCGAGGCGCCGTTCACGCTGACCTGGGCCGAGATGCGGGCGCTCCCCGCCCAGGACACGGTGTGCGACATCCACTGCGTCACGCGCTGGAGCCGGCTCGACAATCGCTTCGAGGGCGTGTCCGTCCAGCAGCTGCTGCGCCGGGCCAGGCCGAAGCCCGAGGCGACCCACGTGCTCGTGTTCGCCGACCAGGGATTCACCACCAACCTGCCGCTCGAGGACCTGGATCGCCCGGAGAACGTGCTGGCGTGGAAGCATAACGACCACGACCTCACCCCCGAACACGGCTGGCCGCTGCGCCTGGTGGTGCCGCACCTGTACTTCTGGAAGAGCGCCAAGTGGGTGCGCGGCTTCGAATTCCTGGCCGGCGACGAGCCCGGCTTCTGGGAGCAGAACGGCTACCACATGCGCGGCGATCCGTGGCTCGAGCAGCGCTACGGCGGGCTGTCGATCGACCAGCACACGATCAACAAGTTCCGGAACAGCTCCAGGCGCTAACGCGGCTGCCGCCGCCGGGGGCGCCGGTGTATCTTCGGGCATGCCCGATGCCCCGCGCGTGTACCCCCCGCGCGCCCGACCCGAACCGGCCGATCAGCCGCCCGAGGCGCGGGAGCTGTCGGCGGAGCTGAACCCGGAGCAGCGGCGCGCGGCCACGTTCGGCGAC
Organism: Gemmatimonadaceae bacterium; assembly: GCA_041483735.1. GTDB lineage: Bacteria > Gemmatimonadota > Gemmatimonadetes > Gemmatimonadales > Gemmatimonadaceae > JBGPGH01. Next base: position 29,312 of record JBGPGH010000013.1, read on the forward strand.
GGCCCGCTCCTGATCATCGCCGGCGCGGGCACCGGCAAGACCCGGACGCTGGTGCATCGGGTGGCGCACCTCATCGCCCGCGGCGTCCACCCCGAGCGGATCCTCCTCCTCACCTTCACGCGGCGCTCCGCGCAGGAGATGCTCTCGCGCGTGGAGCGGCTGATCGGCGGCGGCACCAGGGTGTTCGGCGGCACCTTCCACGCCACCGGACACCGGCTGCTGCGGAGATTCGGCGCCGCGGCCGGACTGCCTTCCGACTTCACCATCATGGACCAGGGGGACGCCGAAGACCTCATGCAGCTCGCCCGGGCGCAGCTGGGGTACTCGTCGAAGGAGAAGCGATTCCCGAAGAAGGAGACGCTCCTCTACGTCTACTCTCGCCACATCAACACCGGGATCCCGGTGCCGGCGATCGTCGGCGAGGCGGTGCCGCAGTTCTCCGAGTACGTCGCCGACTTCACGCGGCTCTTCCTCGACTACACCGACCGCAAGAAGGCGCGCAATCTCGTCGACTACGACGACCTGCTCCTCTTCTGGGCGACCCTTCTCGAGGCATCGGACGAGCTGGGCGCGAAGATCGCCGGCCTGTACGACCACATTCTCGTGGACGAGTACCAGGACACGAACATCCTGCAGGCGCGGATCCTGTGCGGCATGTGCCGGGCGCACCGCAACCTCACTGTGGTGGGGGACGACGCGCAGAGCATCTACTCCTTCCGCGGCGCATCCTTCCGGAACATCCTCGACTTCCCGGCGCAGTTCGAGGGGACGACGGTCATCACGCTCGAGCGGAACTACCGTTCCACGCAGCCGATCCTCGACGCTTCGAACGCGCTGATCAGCCGCGCCGCCGAGCGCTTCACGAAGGACCTCTGGACCGCGCGCACCGGCGGGGAGCCGCCGTGGCTGGTGGCCGCCCGCGACGAGGAGCAGCAGACGCGGTTCACCGTCGACCGCATCCTGGAGCTGCACGAGTCGGGGACGCCGCTGCGCGAGATCGCCGTGCTCTTCCGCGCCGGCTACATGTCCGCCGAACTCGAGATCGAGCTCACCAACCGGAAGATCCCGTTCGAGAAGTGGGGCGGGCTCAAGTTCCTGGAGGCCGCGCACGTCAAGGACGTGATCGCTTTCCTCCGGATCCTCGAGAATCCGCGCGACGAAGTCAGCTGGTACCGGATCCTGCTGCTGCTCCCCGGCATCGGCGACGCCACCGCCCGCGCGGCGATCGACGCGCTGGCCCAGATGGCGTGGGAGTCGGCGGCGTTCGCGCGGTTCACGCCGCCGCCGCGCGCGCGCGCCGCGCACGCCGCCCTGGTGGCGCTGCTCTCCGACCTGCGCGCCGGCGGCGATGCCGCCGGCGTGGCCGCCGACATCGCGCGCGTCCGGCAGATGTACGACGACGTGCTCCGCCAGCGGTACGACCGCGTGGAACCCCGCCTGGCCGACCTCGAACAGCTGCAGGTCATCGCCGGCGGCTACCCGAACCGGATGGCGTTCCTGGCCGCCCTCGCCCTGGAACCGCCGCAGGCCACGCAGGACCTGGCCGGCCGCACCGACAGTGAAGACGATGCCCTCATCCTCAGCACGGTCCACTCGGCCAAGGGGCGGGAGTGGGACGCGGTGTTCCTCATCTGGGCGGTCGACGGATGGTTTCCCGCGTCGCGGTCGATGCGCGATGCCGCCGAGCTGGAGGAAGAGCGGCGGCTCATGTACGTCGCCCTGACGCGCGCCCGCAACCACCTCGCCCTCAGCTATCCGCTCAACGTCTACAGCTCCCGGCGCGGCAGCGACTACTCGATCGACCAGTTGTCGCGCTTCCTCGACCGCGGTGTCCAGGCGAAGCTGCAGCGGGTGGTGCTCACCGACGCGGCGCCGGTGGCCGCCATCGCCGAGGCACCATCGGCCGCGCCGATCGACCTGCGGGCGCTGGTGCGGGGACGCTTCGGCGCCTGACGATCGCCGCGGCTACTGGCCCGTGCCGGCCGCGTCCGCGTCGAGGATGAATCGCGGAATCGTCGCCTCGAACGTCGTCCCGTCGTCGCGCACGAAATGGTAGTGCCCCTCCATGTGCCCGCTGGGCGACTTCAGGATGCAGAGGCTCTGGTACTCGTGCACGCGGCCCGGCGCGATCCGCGGCTGCTCGCCCACCACGCCCTCGCCGAGCACCTCGGTGTCTTCGCCGATGGAATCGTGGATGAGCCAGCGGCGCGACAGGAGTTGGGCCGCGGTGGAGCCGACGTTCTCCAGGCGCACGAAGTAGGCGAAGACGAACTGGCCCACCGCCGGATTGGACTGGTCGGCAAGGTAGAGCGGGCGCACCGTGATCCGGATGCCGCTGGTTTCCCGGTAGAAGAACGGCGGGCGCATGCGGTAAGGTAATCCGCGCGGCCGGCAAGTGGATGGCGGCGCCTGATAGCCGCCTCCCCGCACCCGGGGCTACATTTGCCCGGCAATTCCCTACTCACGCCACCCAACATGCCGCGCCGATTCTTCCTCCCGCTCGCCGCGATCCTGCTCTCTGCCGCCCCGGCAGTCGCGCAGGCTCCGTCCGTCGCACCGCTGCCGCTGATCCCGCTCCCCCGCGAGCTGGCCGTGCTCGACACCCAGCCGCTGACCAAGGGGTTCTTCATCACGCCCACCGCCAGCACCGACGACCGGTTCGCCGCCCGCGACTTCATCGATGCGATGCGGACGCGCGACGTCCTGGTGCGTGGAGCGCCGGTGGAGGGCGTGGTGCGCGTACAGCTCCTGCGCGCCCAGACGGCGGCCGGCAAGGAGGCACTGCGCACGACCGGCCTCACGCTCGACGCGGCGATGCGTGACGAGGGATACGTCCTGCGCACCACGCGCAATCGCGTCGTGATCGTCGGCGCGAGCGCGTCCGGCGTGTTCTACGGCGTGCAGACGCTGAAGCAGCTGGTGGACGGCGAGGGCAAGGCGGCCCGGTTGCTGGGCGCGCGCATTCGAGACTGGCCGGCAATGCGCTATCGCGGATTTCACGATGACCTCTCCCGCGGGCCGGTCCCGACGCTCGAGTTCCAGAAGGCGCAGATCCGCGCGTTCGCGACCTGGAAGCTCAACGTCTACTCGCCGTACTTCGAGCACACCCTGGCCTACCCCACCGATCCGCTGATCGCGCCCCCCGGCGGGGCCATGTCGCGCGACGACGTGCGGGCGCTGGTCGCGTACGCGAAGCAGTACCACATCGACGTCATTCCCGAGCAGGAGGCCTTCGGACACCTCCACCACATCCTCAAGTACGAGCTCTACTCGTCGCTGGCCGAGACGCCACACGGCCACGTCCTGGCGCCGGGCCAGGCCGGTTCGCTCGCGCTGATCGATCGGATGTTCGCCGAGCTCGACACGCTCTTCCCGTCACAGTTCGTCCACCTGGGCGCCGACGAGACGGACGAGCTCGGCCTGGGGCAGACCTCGGAGCGGGTCGCCCGCGAGGGGCTCGGCGCCGTCTACCTCGACTTCCTGAAGCAGATCGAGCAGCGGCTGCGCCCGAGCGGAAAGCGCTTCCTGTTCTGGGGCGACATCGCGATGAACTCCCCCGACCTGGTGAAGACCCTCCCGAAGGACATGGTGGCCGTCGCCTGGAACTACTGGTCGTTCGACAAGTTCGACAACTACATCTCGCCGTTCCGCGACGCCGGCATCGAGACCTGGGTGGCGCCCGGCGTGAGCAACTGGAGTCGGGTGTATCCCGACTTCGGCATCGCCCTGCGCAACATCCAGGGGTTCGTGCGCGACGGACAGCGCATGGGCTCCACCGGCGTCCTCAACACCAGCTGGGACGACGACGGTGAGGCGATCTTCAACCAGGTGTGGTATGGCGTCCTGTTCGGCGCGGCGGCCAGCTGGCAGCCCGGCGAGACGAACATCGAGCAGTTTCAGAGCAGCTATGGGCGCGCTTTCCACGGCGACACCACCGGCGCGATCGACGCCGCCCAGCGGCACCTGATCGCCGCGCACGCCGCCCTCTCGGCCGCCAACGTCGGCGACGCGCACGACCGGCTCTTCTGGCTCGACCCGTGGACGCCGGAGGGGATGACGGTGGCCGAGCGGATGCGCCCGGTGGCCGCCCAGCTCCGGATCCACGCCGAGTCGGCGCTGGTGCTGCTGGCGCGGGCGCGGGTAAGCGGCGTCCACAACCTGGACGCGGTTGCGGCGCTGGAGCTGGGCGCGCGCCGGATGGACGTCATGGGGATGCACTTCCAGTTCGCCGATGAGATCGTGCAGGCGTACGCGCGGGCCAGCGATACGACGAAGGCGGCGACGGCCGGACGGGAGCTGTCGGAGATCGTCGCGATCAACGGGCGCGCCCAGGACCTCCGCGACGCGTTCGCGCTCACCCGCGACCTCTACGAGGCGGCGTGGCGGCGCGAGAACCGGCCGTACGCGCTGCCGAACGTCCTGTCGCGCTACGACCAGGCGATCCAGCGGTGGATCGACCGGATGGACCGGGTGAGTTCCGCCCGTGCGGTGTTCGGCCGCACCAGGCGGGTGCCGTCACCTAACGAAGTCGGGATTCCCGCGTCGATGCCGGGCCTGCGCTGACCCGCTCCAGCACCTCGAGCAGCACGCCGTATTCGAACGGCTTGCGCAGGACGTCGCAGCCCGTCTCCGCCACCAGGCGCTCGACCACCGGCACGGTGGCGGCGCCGGTCATGATCACGGTGCGCGCCAGCAGGTGCGGAAAGTGGCGTGACATCTGGCCCACCAGCCAGAATCCGCTGCCGTGGTCCATCTTCAGGTCGGTGAGGATCAGGTCGGGCTGCTTGCCGTCGGTGATCTGGGCGAGCGCGTTCCGTCCACTCCATCCCTCCCGGACCTCGTAGCCGGCGCGCTCCAGGCACTTCCGCAGCGCGGTGCGAATCGCCTGGTCGTCGTCGACGACCAGGATGCCGCGCGTCGGCTTGACCGCGGCGTCGGGCGTCTTCTCGCGAAGCACCTGCTCGGACTCGCTGGTGCGCCGGCCGGTGACCATCGCGCCCGCCAGTTGCTGGCCGCGCGGATCGCGGAACGGCGCCGCCGAGAGTTGGGACAGGAAGCGCGTGCCGTCGGCGTGCCGCTGCCAGATCGCGCCACGCCACGCGTGCCCCAGGCGGGTCTCCCGGCGCAGCGCCTCGACGGCCTGGGTGGTCTCGTCCCCCGAGTCGAGCAGCACCGCGATGTCCTGGCCGACGCACTCGGCTTCGTCCAGGCCGTGCGTGCCGCACACGCCGCGCACGTACCGGATCCTCGCGTCGTCGCCGATGATGAGGACGAACTGGTCGGGGAGCGCCTGGAGGAACTGCGCCAACTGGACCGCGGCCAGCCGCTCGTCGCTCACCTCGGTCTCGCGCAGGCCGATGAGAATCGCCTCGACCGCCGAGCGCCGCAGGAACGGGATCGCCCGCATCGACACCGGCCGCTGGGCACCGCCGTCGCGCTCCACCGTCAGCGGACAGTCGGTGACCTCGCCCGCGAACGCCCGGGCCAGCGCGGTGGTGGCCGCGTCGCGCTGCGCCCGCGCGATCCAGCCCAGGAAGCGCGTGCCCAGGAGCGTCGCCCGCGCCTGCTGCAGCAGCCGGACGGCCGCCGGATTGCAGTCCGCAATGCGGCCGTCGCGCTTCACCGTCAGCGTGGCGTCGACCGCGTGCTCGTACAGTTGGCGATAGTGTTCGCTGGGACCCATGAGGCGCTGCGCTCGATCGACGACGAATGGAACGGACGACGCGCCCGGCGCGGGAGAGCACCGCTCCCCGCCCAGGGCCCGCGTCACGAGGCTTCAGGGGAAAGTCTCGACGAGGCGCGCGTGAATGTTGAGAGCCGGCCCGGATCCGACCGGGGTGCGCCCGGTCAGCGTTCCGGGACGGCGCCGGCGGCGCCGCCCAGCCAGTCCCGCAGGGCGCCATAGGGATCGGCCGGCCGGGTCTTCGCGAGCCCGATCACCCGCTGCACCGTCCGCGGCAGGTCGTGCGCCTCACGATCGTACGTGCGCTCGAAGAGGTCGAGGTCGGTGAGGTAGATGCGGCGGGCAAGCAGGGCGGCGTTGTCCATCCGCACGCGCTCCGCGTATCCCGGATCGATCGTGCGGAAGCGCGGCGCGACGTCCTTGGCCAGGCGCACCCGCGCCTCCGCGTAGACCCGCTCCCGCGCGGCCAGGCGTTGGGCCCGGGCCGAGTCGGTGGAGCCCGGCAGCGCCGCGAAGGCGGAGTCGAGCTGCCGGTAGACCTGCGTCCAGAAGGCGCCGAGCGCGAGTTCATCGGACCAGCGGAGGTCGACGGTGTCGGCGGCCGCCGAGTCGCCGCGGCTGCGGAAGAACCAGGCCGCGCCCCGCGAACCGACGAAGTTGGCGAACGACTCGTTGAAGATCGCCTGGCCGCCGGCATAAAACGTGTTGTGGGTGAGCTCGTGGATGACGGTGTTGGCGAGCTCGAGCGAGTCGAGCGCCAGCGTCGTCGACAGGAGCGGGTCGTTGAACCACCCCAGCGTGCTGAATGCCGCCGTCGGTCGGAGGTAGACATCGAAGCCGCGCCGCGACAGGTCCTGGGCCGCCTGGCGGCCGGCGGCGAAGTCGAAGTAGCCCTTGTACGGGACCCGCCCCACGATCGGAAACCACCAGGTGTACGGCCGGAGCTGGTCGCGATAGGCACCCGAGAGGACGAGAGTCAGCGTGTCTCGCTCGAGACGGGTGAACTTCGTGAAGCTGTCGCCGGCGCGCAGGCGGACGGAATCCGCCGCGAAGCGCCGCGCGGCCAGCACGATCCGCAGCTTGGCGCGGGTGGCGGAGTCGGTGTGCGTGTCACCGGCCACCGAGGTGATCAGCTTGCGGTGCTTGAGGATCTTCGCCTCTTCCCAACCGGCGCGACCCAGGTAGCAGCCGGTGGGCGAGAGCGCCAGGGCGCCGATCGCCAGCGCCAGCACGAGGCCGGTGACGCGGCGCACGCGCTTCCAGTTCATCCGGCCGCGGCGGACCGCGGCGCGGCGCGCCGGGCGGCCGCCGCCGGCCGGGTCACCGCCACCAGCGGATCCCGAGGCGGTGCGTGGCGTCGCCCACCGACCGGTAGCCCTGGTACGCGTAGTCGAGGGCGAAGTGGCGCGCGGTGAGTCCGCCGCCGAACGCCACCGGCGAGGCATCGGATCCCTTCGTGTGCGAGGCGCCGATACGCGCCGCCAGCGTCACGCCGCTCCGCGCCTTCCAGGTCGCCTCGAGCCCGCCCGCCGGCACCGCGCCGGCATCGCGCACGCCGCCCACCTCGGCGGTCGCGGTCACCCGCGTGGCGCCCGACGTCAGGACCGGCATCGCCGCGCCGAACCGGATGGCGCTCGGCAGCGATCCGCGCGTCCCGCCCAGGGTAAGGTCGCCGCCCAGGTTCTGGACCGCGATCGCCACCGTCGCGCCCATCGCCAGGTCGGCGGCCGCGCCCAGGTCCAGGGCCGCGGTCCCGCCGCTCAGGTCCGCCACCCGCTGCCTCACGAGTTTCGCGGCGCCACCCAGGCGCACCCGCCGCGCCGTCACCCCGTATCCCGCGCTCAGCACCATGTCCGACGCCGACACCGTGCCGCCGGTGGCCATGCCCCGCTGGCCGCCGAAGTTCGGGTCGGGGACGATCTCGTCCTCGCTGCCGTAGTTGAGCACCTGGATGCCCAGCGCCAGCGCCCCGGGCCCCAGCCGCATGGCTCCCGACAGCGCCGCCACCGTCGACGACGCGAAGTACTGCTGGATGGAGAGGCCCGCCGAGCGGTCGGGCGCGGCGGGTGCCACCAGTTGGGCGGCGTTGTAGAAAACCGCCGCATCGTCATCCACCAGCGCCGCGTACCCGCCGCCCAGCGCCTGTGCCCGGGCGCTGGCCGGGAGCTCGAGAATCACCGCCGCGTGCCGCCCGCCGGTGCTGGTCGCCTGCGCGCCGGCGCCGGTGGCCGCGATCAGGAACAGCGCCGCGTACCGAATCGGTCTGGTCATGGGATCACCGTGCCACGAAGATCGTTCGGCGCACCGTCCCGGTGGCGAGCTCCGCCACCAGCACGTACGCCCCGTTGGCCACCAGGTCGCCGCCGCTGGTCCGCAAATCCCAGCGCACGTCCCGGTCGGCCGCGGCCGGCGCGAACGACGCCACCCGCTTCCCGCTGAAATCGAAAATCGTGAGGCGGCGCGCGACGCCGCCGAAGTTGACCACCAGCGGCGCCGAGCGCACCGGATTCTGCGACAGGTTGAGCCGCTCCCCGGCCGCCATCAAGGACGTCCGGACCTGTGGCCCGCTCACCACCGCCCCGTCGAGCGAGACGGTGAGCGCCGAACGCAACCCGCTGGTCTCGCTGCTGTCGGGCAGCAGCGTGCCGGTGAAGACGGTCGCGTTGGGCGCCGCGCCCGAGAGGACGCCGGCGAGGAGCAGGTCGGTCGTGCCGCCCTGCGGAATGACGATCGCGCCATCAGGGACATCGACCCGCGCGCTGGCGGTCCCATCGAGCACCGTGGAGTCGGCGGCCGTGAGCATCGTCTCGTTCGCGCCGACCTTGCCATCGTGGTTGGCATCGAGGACCAGCGCCAGCCGGAACCCGCGGTCGCGCCCCGAGACCTGCGCGCTGATCGCGCGCACCGCCAGCGATTCGGCGTCGGTGGCACCCAGACGGATCCGCTGCAGCGGCACCACCGTGCCCCGGCGGCTGGACACCACGGTGGTGTCCGGCGGCGCGGTGACGGCGATCGCCCGGCCCGCCACCGGGGGCACCAGCGCGAGCGCGCCCGGTACGTCGAGCTTGCCGTATCCCCAGGTGTTGTTCGGCGTGCCGGGATCGAGCGAGTGCGTCACCGACGAGAAGGCGTCGACGCGGGCGCTGGTGGTGAAGGCGGCCAGGACCTGCGCCGGCGTCATCGCCGGCCGCCTGGCGAGCAGGAGGGCGACCGCGCCAGCGACGTGCGGCGTCGACATGCTCGTCCCTTCCAGCATGCCGTGGGCGCTGTCAGTCGCCACCAGCGGAATCGGGAAGAAGGCGTTGGCCGACAGCGTCGAGAACACGCGCCCCGGCGCCGAGATCTCCGGCTTGAGGCGGCCGTCCCGTGTGGGGCCGGGCGCGCTGAACAGCAGCACGTCGCCGGTGGCCACGCTGTCGAACGGCGACGCTTCGTAGAGCAGGCCATCGATCGCCCGCCAGCGCATTCTGGTGGAGTACGCGCCCACGGTGATCACGGTGCGGGCATCGCCGGGCGTCCCCACCAGCCGGCGGTTGCGCGCGCCCTGGCCGATGGAAAGAGCGACATCCTGCAGCACGGTGAGCGACGCGTAGAGGTCGATCTCACCGTTCCCGGTGCCGCCGACCCGCGTGAATTTGACCTTCCACGTGCCGGGGAGCGGCGCCGCCCCGCCCGACACCCACTCACCCAGGAAGAACTCCACGGTCGCAGACGTGGAGGTGGGTGAGAAGCTCCCGGTCTCGAGCTGCGGCCCCAGGATCGAGTCACCGCGCACGCTGCCGTGATACACCACCGCCGCGCCTCCCGGGTCGAGCGACGTGGTGGTCGCGAGCGAAGCCGGCATGGTGATCGTCGAGCTGTTCGGCCGCTGGAGGGTGATGCTGAACGAGTCGAGCGGGCTGTGGTACGCCTGGAGGAGGACCAGGTCGTTGCCGCCCCCGGAGCGGGGGACGTACGGCGCCACGCCGAAGGTGAACGTCGCGGTGTCATTGACCGGGACCGCGGTATCCCCATGAATGGCGGGCTCCTGGCCCAGGAAGCCGCCGTTCTGGTTGTCGCCATCGTTGCCGGCGGCGACGACGATGATCCGCCCCGGGCCGGTGAGCGCGTCGAGTGACAGCGACGGCGCTTCCGAACCGTCGTGCGGTCCCACCTGCGACCCGAGGCTCAGGTTCACCACCGCCGGCCGGCCTAACTGCTCGGCGCGCCGGAAAATGTAGTTCACCCCGTCGACGATGCTGGCGAAGCTGAGGTCGGTCTTCACCGCGATGATCTCGGCGGCCGGCGCCACGCCGGCGAAGTCGAACGTCTGCAGCCCCAGCCGCACCCCCGAGCCGTCCGAAACCGCGATCCCGGCCACGTGCGTCCCGTGTCCGAAGGAATCGGTCTCGGGGCAGTCACCACCGCGCACCAGGCTCGCGCCGCCGCACTCGAGCCCGTAGTCGAAGCTCGTGCCGCTCACCAGGCCGGGCCCGGTCCCCGTCACCGTCTGGTCCCAGATATAGAGGATCCGCGACCGGCCCAGGTCGTCCTCCAGGAAATCCGGGTGCCGCCAGTCGATCCCGGTATCCACGAACCCGACGATCGCCCCGCGGCCGGTGGCGCCCCGATACTGGTCCCGAAAAGCGCGGGTGCGCGCCAGTACCGCCCCGATGTCGACCATGGACGAATCCATCGTCAGGCGGGCCCGGCGCGCCACTTCCACCGACCGGACGCCGGGAAGGCGCGCCAGCGCACGCAGCGAGTCGAGCGGCAGCCGCGCGGTCACCCACGCGCCGGCCCGGCTGCCCACCCGCGCGCCGCTCGCGCGCAGCGCCGCCTCCACCTCCGCCCCGCCCCGCACGAAGACGTCCACGAGCATCGACCCGCCCGGTCCGCGGGTGAGCGCGAAGGCGGCGCCGAGCCCCTCGCGGAGCGCTCCAGGGCGCGCGGCCGGCCCGGCCGCCGTGTCCGCGATCCGTCGGTCGAAGTCGGCGCGCAGCAGCAGCCGGGCCTCGGGCGGCAGCGGCACGGCCACCTGGGCGACGGCCGCACGGACGGTCACCAGTGCGGCCATCGACAACATCAGGATGCGCATGTGTCCGCTACGGCAGACGGAATACGCTGACCTGCGCGCTCAGCGACGCCTGGAAGGCGCTCTTGTCCGACCTGGCGAAGAGCAGCGCGGCACCGGCCGGGTCGGCGCCTGCCTGCAGCACGAAGAACCCCATCGTCCCCGGCGGCATGTTGCCGGAGGCGTTGGCGGTCGCCGGCACCGGCACCAGCCCGATCGGGAAGGGCGAGGCCACCGCGCCGGTGGTCGCCAGCCGGTTGTAGATCTGGCGCCAGTTCCGCGACGTGAAGCGATAGCGCGCCGGCACCGAATCGCGCGGCACTCCCGGCAGGCTGTCCGTGTACAGCGCGACGCTGAAGTCCCCGAACAACGCGGGGAACGCCTCCCCGGTCTGCTGGTTCAGGTTGGCGATCCCCGTCAGCCCCGTCTGCTCGAGCTTGGTGAGGATGATGTTTCCCTTCTGGTCGGCCAGCCACCGGAGGAAGAGCCACACGGCGCCGCGCTCGGTGAGCGTGCCGAAGTCCACGAAGGTGGTCACCGAGCTGGCCGTGGGAGCCGAGAGGTAGTCGTACCCGTTGAGGAGATTCGGGACGATGAACCCCTGTGACGAATCGGGAAACAGCTGCTGCGGGTTGGTGCGGCCGCTCGGCGACGGGTACTTGTCTTCGTAGTAGCGGGAGCCCAGTTCCTCGGCGATGTGGCTCATCCCCTCGTTCAGCCACGTCTCCTCGTCGGAGCCGCCGCGCAGGATCACGTGCTGGTTGTACGAGATCATGTGCTGGAATTCGTGGATGAACGTCGTCGGTACCAGCCTCGCGACCTGCGACCGGGGATGTTGGCAGCTGACGCTGCCCAACGAGTCCGGCACCAGCGAATAGAACACCTCGCCGCGGTTGGAATTCGGACCGGAGCTGGCCAAGTCGAAGCCGTAGAAGTAGCCGGTCACGAACCCCTTCGTCTGGCAGTCGGCCGCCTTGGTCAGCTTGTTGATCAGCGGCGTCAGCAGGATCACCACCCGGCCGTTGAGATCGATGTCTGATGGCGGGCCGAAGGTGGTCGAGTCGATCTGGAACATCGTCTGATCGAACAGATTCCCGAATGCCTGCAGCTCGCTGGGGCTGAACCCCGGCGGAGAGAGCGTGTCCACGTAGATCGCGATGTTGGCGCCGGTGTAGGCGAGGCGCGCCCCAGCCGTCTGGAAGCTCGTCCCGTTCAGGTCGCCCAGGACCTTGAACGTGCGGAGCGAGTCGATGACCGCCGCCATGGTCCGGGCGCGGAGGAGCGCGCTCCGCCGGATCTCCGCCGCGGCCGCGGGTGCCCCGGGGGCCAGCAGGTGCTCGCTGGCCCGCAGCGTCCGGTCCAGCTGCGCCTGCATCAGGTTCGCGCCGCCGGCGTCGATGCCGACGCGCGCCGACGCCGACGCGGCCGAGCCCGCCACCGCTCCATTCGCGCTCAGGGTGAACCCGGTCTTGGCCGCCGTCGCGGCCTGGGCCGCGAAGTTCGGGACGATGAGATACTTCGCGTTCGCGCCGGTCAGCTTGAGACACCGGCCAAAGTCCGCCGAGCGGCTCACCGCCGCGCGAAAGGTCTGCAGTGTCAGCGTCGCGCCGCCCGCGCTGGTCGGCGTGCAGACCACCGTGGGTCCGGTTGGACCATCAGAGCTGCACGCGGCGGCCGATACGCACAGTGCCAATACTGCTCCCAGACGACGCACGCCCATCTGCACCTCTCCGGTCTGCATGAGTGTTCGCGTAAGATATTGACGGGATGCGAGTTATCCAGAATCGTGACGCACGAACTCGCTTTGACAGGCCCGCCTCGGTCGCGCTATGTTACCCCTCGATGTCCTTCGTACACCTCCACTGCCATTCCGAGTACTCCCTTCTCGACGGCGCAAACCGTATCGACGACCTGATCGCCCGGGCGCTCGAGTTCGAGCAGCCCGCACTCGCGATCACCGATCACGGAAATATGCACGCCGCGTGGGAGTTTCAGGAGAAGGCCAGGAAAGGCGGGCTCAAGCCCATCCTCGGGATGGAGGCGTACGTCGCTCCTGGCGACCGCCGGGCCCGCGTCCGCGCCTCGCTCCCCGCCACGGGCGCCGGAAGTGGCGCCGCGGTCTCCGGGGCCGGCGTCGGCAAGCCGTACTATCACCTCGTCCTCCTGGCGCAGAGTCCGGCCGGCTACCGCAACCTCGTCAAACTCTCCTCGCTGGCATACACCGAAGGCTTCTATGTGAAGCCACGGGTGGACCGCGAGCTGCTCGCGGCCCACAGCGAGGGGATCGTCGTCTCCTCGGCGTGCATGGCGGGCGAGATCGCGACTCACCTTCTGGCCGGCGACTACGAGGGCGCGAAGGGAGTGGCCGCCTGGTACGCCGAGGTGTTTCCGGGTCGGTATTACCTGGAGGTCCAGGCGCACGATTCGCCCGGCCAGGCGGAGCTGAACCAGAGCGTGCTCCGGCTGGCCGCCGATGTGGGGCTGCCGGTGGTGGTCACCAACGACTCCCACTTCCTGCGGGAATCGGACCACGACGCCCACGACGTCCTCCTCTGCATCGGCCTCGGCAAGGACCGCGGCGATGCGGACCGGATGCGCTACGACCGCGGGCTCTACTTCAAGAACGCCGACGAGATCCGCTCCCGTTTCCCCGGGCGCCCGGACCTGCTGGAGAACACCCTCCGGATCGCCGAAGAGACCAGCCTGGCGTTCACCAAGAAGTACCACCTCCCGTCATTCCCGCTGCCGCCCGATGTCTCGAGCGAGAATGAGCTGCTCGTCAGGCTGGCCGAGGAGGGCGCCCGCGTACGCTACGGCGACCCGCTGCCGGAGAACGTCCGCACGCGGCTGGACTACGAGCTGGGGGTCATCACCTCGACGGGGTACGCGGGCTACTTCCTGATCGTCGCCGACTTCATCAAGGCGGCGCGGGATCGCGGCATCCCGGTGGGTCCCGGCCGGGGATCGGCAGCCGGCTCGCTGGTGGCCTACTCGCTGCGGATCACCGATATCTGTCCGCTCAAGTTCGACCTCCTGTTCGAGCGCTTCCTCAATCCGGAACGCGTCTCGATGCCCGACATCGATGTCGACTTCTGCTTCGAGCGTCGCGGCGAAGTGATCGAGTACGTCCGGCAGAAATACGGCCGGAACTCGGTGGGCCAGATCGTCACCTTCGGGACGCTCAAGTCGCGCGCCGCGATCAAGGACGTGGGACGCACGCTCGGCTTCACGCCGGCCGAGACCGATGCCCTCGCCAAGCTGATCCCAAACCAGCCGAACTATTCGCTGACGGTGAAGGAGGCGATCGGGCAGGTCCCGGAGGTCGCCCGCTTCTACAAGACCGACGAGCGATACAAGCAACTCCTCGACTACGCGATCGCGCTGGAAGGGCTGTCGCGGCACACCGGCGTACACGCCGCCGGCGTGGTGATCGCGCCGGGCCCGCTCGACGACTACGTCCCGATCTGCACCCAGGCCACCAAGGGCGCCGGGGGAGCGGCGGCCGGCGCGGCCGCGGGCGAGGAGACGGTGGTCGTCACCCAGTACGACATGAACGCGCTCGAGAAGGCCGGGATGCTGAAGATGGACTTCCTGGGCCTCACGACGCTGACGGTCATCCACGACACGCTGGAGTCCATCCGGCAGCGCTCCGGCACCGCGCCCGATCTCGACGCGATTCCGTTCGACGATCCCGACACCTTCCGGATGCTCCGGGCCGGGCGGACCACCGGCGTCTTCCAGTTCGAGTCGCCGCTGGCCACCGACATGCTGCGCCACATGCGCTGCGACCGCTTTGACGACCTGGTGGCCTCGAACGCGCTGATGCGACCCGGACCGCTCGACGCCGGCATGCACAAGGTCTACCAGCGACGGAAGCGGGGCGAAGAGCCGGTCAGCTACGCGCTCCCCGAGCTGCAGGAGGTGCTCGAGTCCACCTACGGCGTCATCACCTACCAGGAACAGGTGATGCGGATCGCGCAGATCCTGGCGGGGATCTCGCTGGCCGAAGCCGATGTGCTCCGCAAGGCGGTGGGCAAGAAAGACGCCGAGCTCATCAAGGTCGAGCTGGGCAAGTTCGTCGAGAAGTCGGTGGCGCGCGGCTACGGCCGCCGGGTGATCGAGGACATCGCCGCCCAGCTCGAGACGTTCGGCCGGTACGGCTTCAACAAGTCGCACTCGGTGGCGTACTCGGTGATCGCGTACCACACCGCCTGGCTCAAGGCGCACCACCCCGCCGAGTTCATGGCGGCGCTCCTCTCCTCGGCCATCGGCGACACCGACACCGTCGTCAAGTTCATCAACGAAGCGCGGGAACTGGGCCTCGAGGTCCTCCCGCCCGACGTCAACGAGTCGGGCTACAAGTTCACCGTCGTCGGGGACAAGCGCATCCGCTTCGGCCTCGGCGCGATCCGGAACGTGGGACGCTCGGCGATCGACTCGATTCTGGGCGCCCGGACAGAGCGCGAGTTCACCACCCTGTTCGACCTCTGCGACCGCGTGGACCTCCGCCTCTGCAACAAGCGCGTCTTCGAGGCGCTGATCGGGGCCGGCGCGCTGGACGGCCTGGGCGGACAGCGCTCGCAGTACTTCGCCGTGCTCGACACCGCGCTCCACGAGGCCGCCCTGAAGCAGGAGGAGCGCCTCAGCGGGCAGGGCTCGCTGTTCGGCGGCGGCGCGGACCAGCACCCGACCCACGCGCCCCTCACGCTCCCGACGGTCGCGCCGATGAGCGACGCCGAGCGGCTGACGCGCGAGAAGGAGATCCTGGGCTTCTACATCTCGGGACATCCGCTGGAGCCGTTCCGCACCGAGTGCGAGCTGTTCGCCACCCACACGGTCGCCGACCTGGGGCACTGGTCCGACCAGTCGATGTCGCTCGGCGTGGTGGTCACGGCGATCCGCCGGCAGATCAGCAAGCGGTCGGGCTCGGAGTTCGCGCGCCTCACGGTGGAGGACTTCTCCGGATCCGCCGAGGTGCTGGTCTTCCCCGATGCCTGGTCGATCATGGCCGACCGGCTGCGTCCGGATGTCCCGGTGCTGCTCAAGGGCAACTACTCGCGCCGCGACCAGGGCGCCGAGAGCCCCACGTTCATCGTCGAGACGGTGACGCGGTTCACCGAGCTGCGCGCCACCGGGCGGGTCGCGATCGCCATCGACCTCGTGCCGGGCGCGGGCATCCCGCCCGATGTGATGTCCGACGTCCGCTCGGTGGTGGAAGCCCACCCGGGATCCGCGCCGCTGGAGTTGCGATGGGACGATGAGGCCGGAACCCGGGCGCGCTGGCGCTCCCGGTCGCTCACCCTCGCGGCCACCGGCGCCGCGCTCACCGAACTGCGGTCGCTGCTCGGTCCCGAGCGCGTCCGCCTGGTACGCGGGAGCTGACGTGGGCACTCAGAT
This sequence comes from Gemmatimonadaceae bacterium, assembly GCA_041483735.1. Taxonomy (GTDB): domain Bacteria; phylum Gemmatimonadota; class Gemmatimonadetes; order Gemmatimonadales; family Gemmatimonadaceae; genus JBGPGH01. The sequence goes on from JBGPGH010000013.1 coordinate 45,445, forward strand.
GACCATGGAGTTCGAGCGCCCCATCGTCGAACTCGAGCGCCAGATCGACGAGCTCAAGCGGCTCGCCGAGGAGCGACGCATCAGCGTCGTCGACGAGATCGCGCCGCTCGAACAGAAGCTGGCCGAGCTGCGCTCGGCCGTCTACAAGACCCTCACCCCGCTGCAGCGCGTCCAGGTGGCGCGCAACAACCGCCGCCCGTTCACCTCCGACTACCTCCGCCTGGCGTTCACCGACTTCATCGAACTCCACGGCGACCGGCTGTTCCACGAAGACGCGGCGATCATCGGCGGGTGGGCGCGGCTCGACGGTGAGACGGTGATGGTGATCGGGCACCAGCGCGGCCGCGACACGAAGGAGAACCTGAAGCGCAACTTCGGCATGCCCCACCCCGAGGGCTACCGCAAGGCGCTGCGACTGATGAAGCTCGCCGAGAAGTTCCACGTCCCGGTCATCACCCTCATCGACACACCGGGCGCCTGGGCCGGCCTCGGCGCCGAGGAGCGCGGACAGTCGGAGGCGATCGCCCGCAACCTGTTCGAGATGAGCCGGCTCGAGGTCCCGATCGTCGCCACGGTGATCGGCGAGGGAGGCTCGGGCGGCGCGCTCGCGCTCGGCGTGGCCGACCGCGTGCTGATGATGGAGAACGCGGTCTATTCGGTGATCACCGTGGAAGGGTGCGCCGCCATCCTGTGGAAGGACGGCAAGAGCCACGAGATGCGGGAGCGGGCCGCCACCGCCCTGCGGATCACCGCCCCCGACCTCCTCGACTTCGGCATCATCGACGAGATCCTGCCGGAGCCGCCCGGGGGCGCCCACGCCAACCACGAAACGATGGCCTCGACGCTCCAGGGCGCGCTGCTCAAGCACATCGACGAGCTGCGCCACCTGCGCCCCGAGAAGCTCGTCCGGCGCCGCCGCGAGAAGTTCCTGCGGATGGGCAGGTACGCAGAGTAGATTGACGGTCCGCCGGTTTTTCCGGACCCGCCCCGCCGCCGTCCCGTCCCCACGACCTCGTGCCGCACCTCGTCGAAATCGCCTTCAAGGGCAACCGCAAGGAGTTCTTCCAGTGGGAGGGTGAGGAGCCGCCTCCACTGAAGGCCGCGGTCATCGTCAGCGCCGATCGTGGCGAGGACCTGGGGCGGGTCCACGCGATCGGGGAGCTCGCCGCCAAGCGATGCCAGGGCTGCGCGCACGGCTGCGGTACCGAGCCCCCGCCGCGCAAAGCGCTCCGCCTGGCGAGCAGCGACGAGCGGAAGCGCGGCGACGAGCTCCGGGCGCAGGATGAGGATGCCCGCCGCCGTTCCATGGAGCGGGTGCGCGCGCACGCCCTGCCGATGAAGGTCTCGGACGCCGAATGGCAGTGGGACCGCCGCAAGCTCACCCTCTTCTTCACCGCCGAAAAGCGCGTCGACTTCCGTGCCCTGGTGCGCGACCTGGCGGCGATGTTCCGGACCCGGATCGAGCTGAAGCAGATCGGCGTGCGCGACGAAGCCAAGCGGCTGGATGGCGTTGGCCGCTGCGGGCGCCAGTACTGTTCGGCCTCGTGGCTGCCGGAGCTGCGCCCGGTGAACCTCGGCGTCGCCAAGGACCAGCACCTGTCGCTGAATCCATCGCAGATCTCCGGCGCCTGTGGCCGGCTGATGTGTTGCCTGCGCTACGAGCACGAGTTCTACGTGCAAAGCCGCAAGAAATTCCCAAAGGAAGGAAAGACCGTGACCACCACGCGCGGCGAGGAGCGCGTGGTCGCCAACGACATCTTCGGCGAGCGGGTGACCCTGCGGGGTGTCGACGGCGAGACCCGCGTGCTGCCCTTGGCCGACTTCACTCTCGAGCTGGGCGGCGTGGAGGTCGCGGAGCCGCCGCGGGTCGAGACCCCGGAGCCCGACCAGCCGGTGGAGCAGGAGGACGAATTCGAGGGCGTCCCCATGAGCACCGCCGAGTACTCCATCGACCCGGTCGCGATCGCCACGGCGCCCACCCCGGAAGCGCCTCCGGCCACGCCTCCCGCACCGCGTGACGCCGCTCCCGCCGTACCGCGTGACACCGCTCCCGCCGCACCGCGCGACGCCGCTCCCGCCGAACCCACGGGCGCAGAGGGCGCCACACCGGCCGACGATGCCGACTCGAACCGCCCGCGCCGGCGGCGGGGGCGGCGCGGTGGACGGCGTGGCCGCGGAGGAAGCGGTGGCGGCCAGAACCGCGGTGGCGGCGGCGAAGGCGGCAACGGATCGTCCGGAGGCGCGTCACCACCGCCGCCCGGCGACGGGGAGTGACGTGCCGCGTTTCTTCCTGACCACGGCGATCGACTACTCCAACGGCGATCCACACCTGGGACATGCGCTCGAGAAGATCGGAGCGGATGCGATCGCCCGCTATCGGCGCCTGATGGGCGATGACGTCCACTTCCTGATCGGGATGGACGAGCACGGGCAGAAGGTGGCGCAAGCGGCCGCCGCGGCGGGGGTCGCCCCGCAGGAGTTCGTCGACGGCGTGGCAGGCCGGTTCCGGGCAATGTGGGCCAGCCTGAACATCTCGTACGACCAGTTCATCCGCACCACCGACGCCGCCCACAAGCGGGGCGTCCGCGCGCTGATCGAGCGCATTCACCAGACCTCGCCGGACGACTTCTACGAGAAGGCGTACGAGGGGTGGTACTGCGTGGGGTGCGAGCTGTTCAAGCGGGACGCGGAGATCCTCGACGGCAAGTGCATCCTGCACCCCACCCGTGAGCTCCAGTGGACCACCGAGCGCAACTGGTTCTTCCGCCTCACCCGCTACGCGGACTTTCTGGCGGCGCACTTCGCCGCCAAGCCGTCCTTCCTCGAACCGGAATCGCGCCGGAACGAGGTCCTCTCGCTGCTCGAGCAGGGGCTCGAAGACATCTCGATCACGCGCTCGCGACTGTCCTGGGCCATCCCCTTTCCCATCCCATCATCAGATGGAGAGCAGCAGGGGACCTGGGTCTGGTTCGATGCCCTGCCGAACTACCTCACCGCCACCGGCTACCCGGATGGCGCCTGGGCCGAAAAATGGCCGGCGCAGCTCCACGTCGTCGGCAAGGACATCACCCGCCTGCACGCGGTGATCTGGCCGGCGATGCTCCGCTCGGCCAAGCTCCCCCTGCCCGAGCGGATCTGGGCGCACGGCTTCATCTCGCTGGGAGGGGAGCGGTTTTCCAAGAGCGCCGGCGTCAAGCTCGAGCTCTCCGCGGCGATCGATCGGTTCGGCGCCGACGCCTTCCGCTACTTCCTGTTGCGGGAAGTCCCCTTCGACGGCGACGGCAGCTTCTCCTGGGAGCGGTTCGAGGAGCGCTACAACGCCGACCTGGCCAACGCCTGGGGCAACCTGGCCAGCCGCGCCATCGCGATGGTCGAGCGGTACTGCGATGCGGTGGTGCCGGCGGGTGCCCGGAACGGGACCGACCAGGCGGACGCCGCCGACCTGGCCGAGTACCACGCGGCGATGAACGGGGGGCACGGCTACCTCCTGCACGTCGCCCTGGCCGCGGTCTGGAAGTCGGTGTCCCGCGCCAACGAGCACGTCCAGGCCACCCAACCCTGGGTGCTCGCCAAGCAGCCCGAGTCGCGAGGCCGGCTGGAGAGCGTCCTGGCCTCCCTGGTGCGCACCCTGGCTCGTCAGGCGGTGGCGCTGGCGCCGTTCATGCCCGGCAAGGCGGAAGCCCTCTGGACGCAGCTGGGGGCGCCGGGGCGGGCCTCCGAGCAGCGATTCGCCGCCCTCGACCGCCTCGACGTGACGGGCTGGCGGGTCGCCAAGGGGGAGTCGCTCTTCCCCAAAGAAGCACCGAAGGCCTAGTGCCCGGCTCTGGTGGCGGCGGTGTGACGATCGGGGTACGTTTGCGCGTTACGCTCCCTTTCGGGGGCGAGTCCTTGGCTCATAATCCGATACTCAGAGAGACATGACTGATCGCCGGTGGACCCTCCTGATCGTGCCCCATGGCAGCGACTCGCCACACAGTGTGGACGTGTCGAGCCGCCGCCTGCGCAAGATCGCCTGGATCGCCGGCTCGGTCGCGCTGGTCCTGCTGACCTGCACCGCGCTGGTCGCCGTCGAGCTCGTGAAGCCCGGTGCCATCTTCGCCACCAGCGAGAACCGGCGGCTGACGTCTGAACTGGCCCAGCTGCGCGGCGGCGTGGACCTCCTCCGCGACACGTTGGCGGCGATCGGCAAGCGCGACGAGCAGATCCGCCTCCTGGCCGGCCTCCCGAACGCCGATTCGCTCAGCGAGGAGACGAGCGGAGGGCCCACCCTGGCGCTGTCGGGGCTCGCCACGCCACCTGGAATCGGGCTCTCCCTGCACAACGCGGCCGGCGGCCCGTTCAGCCGGTTCGGCTTCGGGCACCACCGCACCGATATCGGCGGCCTGATCCAGCGCGCGAACGTCCTGTCAGCGAGCTTCGCCGACGTCACCGATTCGCTGTCGCGCCACGTGGAGCGGATGGCGGCCACGCCGTCGATCATGCCGACGGCCGGCTGGCTGTCCAGCGCGTTCAGCCGCCAGCGCTTCCACCCGATCCTCCACATCGCGCGGCCACATGAAGGGATCGACGTGTCGGCGCCGATGGGCGCGCCGGTGGTCGCTCCCGCGTCCGGCACCGTGCAGCTGATCACCCACGAGACCGGCTACGGGCTGGTCCTGGAGATCAACCACGGCAACGGGCTGGTGACCAAGTACGCGCACCTGTCGCGCGTGAATGTGCGCAGCGGGATGCGGGTGACGCGGGGCCAGCTGATCGCGAACGTGGGGAACAGCGGACTGTCGACCGGCCCGCACCTGCACTACGAGATTCACGTGAACGGGCGGGTCGTCGACCCGCTGACCTACGTGCTGCCGGACGCGATTCCTGACTGAGCGCGGCGAGCCGACGGTGATGTGGCGCGGGGCCCGGAGTGATCCGGGCCCCGCGTGCGTTCAGGGCTTCTTCGCTTCGGAGGCGCCGGCCGCGCCGCCCGTGCCGAAGTCCACCTTGGGCGCTTCCTTCGCCGCCGCGTTGGTGACCTCGAAATACGTCCGCGCCTTGGACCCGATCACCTTGGCGGTGACAAGCGCCGGGAAGCGGCGGATGTAGGTGTTGTATTGCTGCACCGACTGGTTGTAGTCGGTGCGCGAGACGGCGATCCGGTTCTCCGTGCCCGTCAGCTCGTCCTGCAGGCGCAGGAAGCTCTGGTCCGCCTTGAGCTGCGGGTAAGCTTCGACCGTGAGCGCGAAGCGGGACATCACCGTCGTGAGCTGGTCGTTGGCCGTGGCCATCCTGGCCGGGTCGTGGGTCTGGATCGCGCTGTTCAGGCCGGAGCGGGCCTGGGCCACTTCGATGAACACCGCCTCCTCGTGCTTCGCGTAGCCCTTGACCGTCTCCACCAGGTTGGGGATCAGGTCGGAGCGCCGCTGCAGCTGCACCTCGATCTGGTGCTGGGCCTGCGCGGACTGCTCGTCGAGGGTCTGGATGGTGTTGTACCCGCACCCCGCGAGCGTGACCGGGAGGAGGAGTACCGCCAGATAGCGTCGCCGCATCGCTGAAGCTCCGAAAGAGGAAGTTGTGGTCGGCCGTCGCTAGGCGCGGCCGTCGAGCTGGTCAATGCACTGCACGAGCCGCTGCATGCCGGTGAGGTAGCCGGCGAGTACCACGCCGACGTCCTCGGGAGTGATACGATCCGCCTTGCGTCGGTGCTTCACCACCCGGACGAAGGGCGTGGCGTCGAATCCCGCCCTCTCGGCCACCTGGCGGCTCAGCTCTTCGTACGACGCCGCGGGGGTCTGGCCCATGAGGCGGAGCACGCCGCGGAAGATCACCATGATCGCGCTGGCGCCGGCCACCAGCAGGTCCAGCTCCCGCGCCCGGTCCGCGCCGGCGGCGAGAATGCCCTGGCGCAGCTGGATCAGCTTCCCCATCGCCTCCCGCTCCACCTGGAGCCGCAGGTCGGCGCGCGCCACCGTCAGGCCGTCGAACGGGGGCGTGCCGTACAGCACCCGGTGCCGGTCCAGAATGTCGGCGTACTCCATGGGGAAGGTGTCGATCGACGTGCGCCACTCCGCCGAGGTGAGGGTCAGGGGCGGCGGATTGCCGGCGTCGTGCCAGGCGCGGGCGACCGGCGCGGCCCGCTGCAGCTCGGGCACGCCCAGCGTGTCCACGAGCACCAGGACGTTGTAGTCCGACCGCTTGGCGACGTGCTCACCTCCGGCCGCCGATCCGTAGAGGACCACCGCGCGCAGGGTCGTGCCCCACACGTCGCGCAGCCGGGTCACCAGATCGTCCAGCGTCATTGTTGCCATGCTAGAAGTCCCCGCTGGAGCCGCCACCGCTGAATCCGCCTCCGCCCCCGAATCCCCCGAACCCACCACCACCGCCGCCACCACCAAAGCCGCCGCCACCGCCCCACCCGCCCCGCCCCCCGCCTCGTCCACGCCCCTGGTTGCTGAGCGCGTTCGCCAGGATCCAGAGTAGCCACCAGCCGCCCCCGCTCCGTCCGATGCCGCCGCGGCGCACGGCCGAGCTGATGATGGAGAGGACGACGAACGCGACCAGGATCAAGACGCCGAACGGGATCCTCGGCGACGGCGACCGATTCGATGGCGCGGGCGGCAATTCCGCCATCGTGGAATCGAGGGTGAAGTTGAACTCGGACGCGTAGCGCTGCGCCACCCGTGCCGTCAAGAGTTCCAGCGCGCCGCCGTAGTCACGGGCGCGCAGGAGCGGGGTCGCTTCGCGCCGGATGTCGCCGGCGGTGGCGTCGGTGATGAACCCCTCCGTCCCCTGCCCCGTCTCGATGGCGACGTGGCCGCTGCCGTCGGAGGACGTTTCCCGCGGCACCACGAGGATCACGATGCCGGTGTTGCGCGCCGGGTCGCCCGGCTTGGCGTTCTTCCCCACTCCCCACTGCCGTCCGATCTGGAGCGCGACATCGCCGACGTTGCGCGCGCCGATGTCGGCGAGCGTCACCACCGCGATCTCGCCGCCCGACCGCTCGCGCACCTGCGCGATGATGCGGTCGATCCGCTCGGCGGTCGCCGGCGGGATGACGTTCGCGAAATCGTTGACGTAGCCGCGGGGCGCCGGGATGTCGACCTGCTGCCCGAAAGCCGGGATCAGCAGGCCGACCAGGACGAGCGCGAGTTTCACTGAAGGACTGGAGGAATCGGACGTGGTGTTCGGACCTGGCGCCGGTCGCGGCCGGCGGGCGGCGCGCACGCGCCGGTCCGGTGTAATCTACGGCGCGCGACCGTTGGAAGTGACGCCCCGGAACGCACACGCGGGGTGAGCCAGAGGCTCACCCCGCGTGCGGTCCGTCAGGCGAAGGAGTCAGGCTACACGCACTTCGACGCCTTGGCGATCCGGGCCGGCATCGCGATGTTGAAGATCAGCGAGGTCGGGTTCGGGGTCCCGACGCCGCCGCGCGGCACCAGGTACAGCCGGAACTGGTCGTAATTGCACAGCTGGTCCGTCGCGCCCGCCAGATCCTGCTGGCTGTGCGCGTCGAACACGAGCTTGCTGAACACGATCGCGGTGGCCGACATGTTGGCGTCCTGCGGAGCCGTGTCGGCACCGTCCAGGGACTCGTTCTGCGGACCGGTGAGGCCGCCCACCTCGACGACCGTCGTGTCCGCCGTCCGGCGGAGGTACGCCTTGTACTCGTAACCCACCGGCGGCCGCATCAGACCGGAGAAGCGTATTTCGATCTGCGAGCCGTTGAACTGCAGCTTCCGCTGCTGGGTCACCACGCCGCCAACGGTGGCGGTATCGAAGTAGACCGTGGTGTCACCGAGAATGCCGCCGGAGGCGAGGCCCTGCGGGGTGAACTTCATCCGCGTGGCGCCGCCACCGTTGAAGCTGCCGAAGATCATCGTGCCACCGGGGAGCGTCGTGCCGCTCTTGAACACGCCGACCCACAGGGGCTGTTCGGCGCTCGGCGTCGCCGCCGATGCGTCAGCTTCCTTGGTCACCAGCAGGAACCGCAGCGAGTCCGTGTAGACCTTCGGCGCGATGTTGGTGAGGTAGTCGCTGAGCACGAAGCTGATCGTGCCCGGCCCGCCGGCGAAGGACGACGTGCTGAGGTTGCTGTCGGCCTGGAACGTCGCGCCGACTTTCCGCCGGTACTGCCCCACCGCCGCCGTGGCCTGGCCGTTGGTGGGATTGAAGTACCAGACCTTGTACACGGCGCCACTCAGCTGCTGCAGGTTGTTGAAGGTGATGGTGCCGCGCTTGGGCAGGCCAGACGAGCCCTTGAGCGTGGAGAAGAGCGTGTCCGACAGCGGGAACGGCTGGCGGTCCACGATCGGCAGACGCGTCGAGTTGATCGTCACCGGGAACGGCGGCGTCCCGTTGTTGACCGGCGTCCCGTTCTGGAGGACGTCCTGCGCGACCTGCATCCGGATCCGGGGAATGCCGGTCCCGTAATCGCCCTCCCAGACCTCGATGTAGTTGTAGTTCGGGAGCGCGAACGTGGTGTTGTTCTGCTTCCCGATCATCGACTTCGCGTAGTTCGTGTTGGCATTGAGCGTGTACCACACGGTCCCGGACAGCCAGCACTTGTCGATGCCGGCCATGCTGCCGCCGGCGTCGGCCGGTTCCCGGGCGACGATCCAGGGATTCGGCGTCGCCACGTTCGGCGCGCGACCACACGAGGCGGCGGCGCCCGTCCAGTTCGCGGCGGCCGCACCCAGGTCGGTGGAGTCGCGGGTGCCGCCGTTGAGCTTCAGCGTGTCTCGCTGCGTCACGGCACCGGTCAGGATCTTCTCCTCCTGGTCGAGCTGTCCCGCCTGCTTCACGTAGTAGTTGACGAACACGATCGTGTGCGTCGCGTTGGGCGTGAGCCCAGCCAGGACGGGGAAGTACAGCTCCCATCCCGGGCCGTCCGTGTCGTCCGGATAGATCTGCGGCCCGCTGGCGTTGTCAGCGGTCGCGCTGCCCACGAGCACCGGGAACCGTGGATCGTTTCGGCCAGCGGTCCCGTTCCGCATGTTGACGTCGCGGTAGACGAAGAACCCGCCGCTGTAGAACGCGCCGCGGTTTCCGTCAGTCGCTATGCGGCTGAACGCGTCCGGGAGGGTGGCGTCGAGACTGGTAATGATGCCGGCGCCACCGGACGGCAGAGTCGTCGCGCTGGGCGACCCGTTGAGCAGTGACGCGGTTCCGAAATTACCCCCGGCGTTGGAGACCGGGTCACCGTGGGCGCAGGCTCCCACCACGAGGAGGACCGCCGCGCCCGAAGCCAGTTTGTTGATCGTCAGCATGCCGGATCACTCCTGATCTTCAGTGGTCGACGTTCCGCCGAGCTTCGGCACGAACCGGAAGCCGAGCGACACCCGAATGTTGTTGATCGTGCTCTTGTCAGCCGGCGCGGTGCCGTTCGCGGTGGGGAACAGGTTGTTCGCGAACGACGGATCGACCGGGTTCAGCTTGTCGCGCTTCCACGACAGCACCGAGTAGTTGGCGACGTTGAGCGTCGCCACGCCGCCGGCGAACCGGTAGCCCACGCCCCCGCCCAGCATGACCGAGCTGTTCGTGAAGCGCTTGTTGCCGTCGTTCTGCTGTGGATCGGCGCTCGTCGTCGCGCCGCCCAGCCCGCCCGTGAGGAAGGGCTCGAGGCGCCCGAACGAGAAACCATAGTTGGCCTGCACGCCATACATGAGCACGCTCAGCCGCTGGCTGACCGTGCGCAGCTGGATGTCGTTCCCGTACTTGAGGAGCAGCGCCGGGAAGTAGTCACCCCGGGTGGTGGGTCGTGAGGCGTTGAAGTAGAACCCGATGCCCACCCGCTCCCAGACGTTGTAGCTCGCCGTCAGCCCCGCCGACGCCGTCAACGATGATTGCGTGAACTGTCCCGCCGCGTTCGCCTTCTTGTTGGCCAGCGCGCTCGCGTTGTCCCAGGTGAAGACCCCGATGTCCGGCGTCACCGTGAACTTCCGGGCCGCGGACGCCTGCGCCCCGGCGACCGACGCGGCCGCGACCATCAGACCTGCGAGCGCGACATATGTCGCTTTCTGCATGTGCATCTCCAAGGTGGAGGCTGCCCGGGTGGCGGAGCCTCACGGCGCCGCCACCCGGCATCGCCGGTCAGAAGCCGAATTCGAAGCTGAAGTGGTTGTTCGCGGGCAGCTCGCCGGCGCCCTGCCAGGCGTAGTCGAACTGCACGTGCCGACCCGACAGCGGAAGCTTGACGCCGAGCCCGAACGCCAGCCCGCGCTTCCAGTACTCACTGCCGGAGAGCTGGTTCTTCATCTGCGATTCGTTCACCCACCGGCGTCCGGCGCGCGCGAAGAAGATGTCGCGATAGGCCCATTCCGCGCCCAGCGCCGTCTGCAGGTCGGTGTCGATCGCGTTGGAGAACTCGCCCACCGCGCGCAGCGTCCCGTAGCTCGACTGCTGGGACACCAGCGCCTCCGGTCCACCGAGCACTTCGCTCATGATGCTGAACCGGAACTGGGTCGGCATCTCGTACTTCTGCGTCAGGTAGTTCACCCGGACGATCCCGGGAACGAACGTGTTCACCGTGTTCGCCTCGATCAGGCTCCCGTTGAACTGCCCGGAAGAGCCGACGTTGGAGAGCGCGGCGCCCAGTGTCGTCCCGTACAGGCCGGTGCGGAACCGGATCCCAACGTCCGCGCCGAAGTAGTGCGCGCTGGCGTTGGTGATTCCCTCGGTCGCGTACTTGAGGCCCAGCCCCACGTTCAGGCGATCGGTCAGCTTGCGGGCGTAGCTCACGCCCCCCACCGTGCCCGAATACTGGAACGTGGAGCCCACCGTGGGGTCACCCCCATCGGGGAAGGAGTACGACGTGCGGAGAATGTCGCCTGACGACATCTGCCCCACCTGGAGCCCGATCACGCCGCCGCCCATCGGCATCAGCGCGCCGCCCCAGACGAACGACAGCCCGTCCGAGCCGTACAGCGTGGCGTAGTTGATCCCGCCCGCCATGTTCTGGGCCTCGGCCGTTCCGGCCAGATTCCAGTACATGGCGCTGAAGCCTTCGGCGAGCGCGGAGTACGCGCCGGCCATCCCGACCGCGCGCGCTCCCAGCCCGATTTCCAGAAAATTCGCGCCCCGCGTGCCGACGCGCGACGTCGTGGCACTCGCCCCTTGGACGAGCGGCGTGCCGATGCCGGCCTGGGCGCGGCTCTCCGCCGCGCCGAACGTGACCAAGGCACCCACGGCCATTGCAATCAGTCTGCGATTCATAGGTAGCCTCTGGGTCAGCGAATGACGACGAACTTGCCCATGTGCGAGCCGAGCTTCGTGCCGCTTGCATCCGTTCCCGTGACGACGAACAGATACAGCCCGCCGCTGATCTCCAGCCCTTCACGGGTCCGGAGGTTCCAGAGCAGGTCGCCCGTCTCGTTGAGATCCGCGGCCGTCCACCTCAACTGCTGCACCACCTGCCCCGACACCGTGTAGATCCGCATCGTGCCATTCGGCGGCACGTGCGTGAACAGCATCGGGCGCGTCAGCTGCGGGTCGCCGTACGGCGTGAACACGACGTACGGGTTCGGCACCGCGTGGACGTTCTTGAGGTTGCTCCGGACGTCCGCGTTCGAGATCCCGCTCGCTCCCTTCGTGCCCGTCACCGTCAGGCCGAACTGCGACGCCGACGTGAGCCGGGGATTGAAGAGGAACGACTGCTGCGTCGTGGCCTTGGTCGTGATCCAGGTGCTCGAACCCGGCGTCAACAGCGCCACCGGGTTGCACGACTCACGGACGCCGGTGTTCGGGACCGGGTCGCAGCCCAGCGTGAACGACGAGAAGGTCAGGTCGAGCCCCGTTCCCGCGATCCCCTGGGTATCCTCGAGCAGGTACAACTGGTCGCCCGGCACCCACGTGTTGGCCGGGATCGTGACCGTCTGGGTGTCCACGCCGGTCGTTCCGAGAAGGAACGTGCTCGCGGCCCGTTTCTTCATCGCGATGCTCACCGGCCGGTTGAACGACACGTTGGTGATCGTGAACGGCACCTGTACCGGCACCAGATCGGCTACCGTGGTGCCGCCGCCGATCGCGGTCGCGGTCGCGGCATCGACGAGTCCCGTCGTGCCCACGGCGCGTCCGTTCAGCGACGCCTGGAAGATCGAGTCGCTCTTGGCCGGCGTCGCCGGCATCAGCCGGAACGGCTCGGCCGCGCCGAACGGTTTGTCGGTCCAGGTCAGCTTGTAGATCCCGCCCTCGGCGGCCGCCGCCAACGTGGTCTTCCCCGTCCGCACCTGCACGAACGGCTTGACCAGCTCCACCACCCGCTTCCCATCCGGGCCGATGAACTGCTGCCCGTATGACGGGTTGAAGGCAAGGTCGCCGGTTTCATCGAACGCGATATTGAAGCCCGGATACGCCGCCGTGGAACCGAACGTCTCCGGCGTTGCACCCTTGTTGAGCTGCTTGGTCGCCAGCACCGGGCCCTGCGGTCCGGCCAGCACCGCCGTGGTGCCCACGAATCCGTACGTCACCGTCCGGATCTTGTAGGTCGCCGCGCTGGTGATCGTCGAGGTCCGCGCCGCGGCCCCGTTGAGTCCGATTCCGCCCACGGCGTCGTTCGTCACCGCCGCGGACGCCGTCGTCCCCTTGAATCCGGTCACGGTCGACCGGGTCGACAGCCTGGCCTTGCCATCGGCGTCCAGCGAGTCGCGGATGCTGACCTGGACGCTGTCATACATCTGGACCGCGTAGTCGCCTTCCACCGGATAGACCGAGGCGACTTCCGCGCTCAGCCGGTCCGCGGGCACCGGGCCCTGGGTCGTCGTGACGCTCACCAGCGCCTGCTGGCCACCGGCCGCCAGTGACGCCGGCACGTACACCGCCACCACGTTCGAGCCTGAGGTCGACAGCGCGTTGAAGAGCGACGGGGCGAACGTCACCGCCTGGATCTTGCAATTGGTGATACAGGCGATCCGCGTCCCGCCACCCGAGACCGCGACCGTTTCGATCGAGTCGCCGGTCGCCAGCTGGAAGGTCGCGCCCCGCGTCTCGGCGAGGATCACGTACGTGTAGCTCGATCCGCCATTCACGTTCTCATCGACGAACGAGTTGGGGATGTCGCCGGTCGCATCGCGCTCGATGGTCGCGTACGGCAGCCAGCCGAGCGCGGCCAGCGGCCCGCCGGTGGCCGGCGACGGTGCGCAGGCGGCGTTGTTGGTGTAGGTGCCGCCGCCATCGCACGACTTGAAGATGTACAGACGCTTGAAGTTGCCCAGCGCGCCGGTCATGGTCGCCGTGTCGGTGCCGAACGGCATGCCATACGACAGCAGGCTGTCGACCAGCCACGAATTGAGCCGGGTCAGCCGGTAGTCCGGCGTACCCGGCGTCGCGCCGGCGTACTTGGTCGCCAGGTTGAGCAGGAACGGATCGCGGGCCGTCTCGGCCGTGGTCGAATACGCGAACGCGACCCGCGTCCCGGTGGCGTTGCCGCCCAGCACCTGGACGCCGGTGCTGGTGTTGATCGAATCCTTGGGCAGCGCTTCCGGCCCGAGGTAGAAGTTCATGTAGTGGTCGATCGCCGCGTTGATCTTGGTCATGATCGCGAGCGAATCGCCCAGTCCGGCGCCGCAGCAGGCGCTGACGCCGGCCACGACGAACGCCGCGGTCTCACCGGCCTTCAGCTTGATCGGGCCCACCGTCATCACACCGCCGGTGTTGCTGTAGCCGTTGAGCCAGCGGCTGGTCTGGTCCGGACCCGAGTGAGGCATCGTGTCCGAGAAGAGGCCCACACAGCCCGTCGAAAGGCGCGACTGCGCGCTGGCGCCGTTATAGGCCGGACTCTTGCTGGAACAGGTGTCGTAGTAGAGCGTGTCCTGCACCCCGTCATCGTTCCAGTCCCAGGAGCTGTTCGCCCCGCCCGGCACCCAGCGGTTGAATCCGCCGGTGCGTGGGAACTGGTTCGCCGCCGGTCCCACCGTCGGCGCCGCCGGCCAGTCGGCCGAGCGGAACGTGTGCCAGAGGATCTGGCCGGCCACCGCGCCGCCCAGTCCGGCCGGCGTCCGGACGCCAAGCACATCGACATCGCGCGACGACATCATGCCGAACTGCCGCTGCACCGCGTCCGCGTTGACCTTGTAGTCCAGCACGTAGGTCGTCTGGTTGCAGGCGCGGAAGCCGCAGAGGTGTCCGTGCTGGAAGGTGATCGTGTCGTCCAGCACCTGTGAGGGAATGCCCGGGATCGCCGCGAACGGCGAGCCGGCCTTGCTGAACAGCTTGTTGCGCAGGTCACCGATCGGGCTCTTGAGGAGCACGAGCGCCGCGGCGCCCAGTTCGTAGGCGCCGAACGCCGTGCCGGTGCCGCCGCCGCCCGGTCCGTTGGCCGGCAGTCCGGTCGCGATCACGTCGTTCGTCTTGAGGTCGGCCACCTTGGCCGCGCCGTTGCACGGCGGCAGCGCCTGGTGCGAGCAGACCGCGGTGTGAATCAGCGCCCCCAGCTCGGGGCGGTAGTACACCATGTTGCGCTGCGTGAAGCTGTACGACGTCGGCAGGAAGCCGATGTAGAGCGAGTCGTAGTCGACGCCCGTGCCGTAGGCTTCGGCCGAGTTGTTGGTCACGGTGGCCTGGTAGAACACCATGTCCGACAGGGCCGGAATGCCGTACGCGAAGGCATCGAAGCGCCACTCGAGACCCAGCGGGTAGCCGGGCTTGGTGGGGGCGAGGCCGGTGATCGCCGCGCCGCAGGCGGCGCCGATCGTCGTTCCGGCCACCACCTTGCCGTAGGTACGCGTCTGGGCCGTTCCGCAGACCTCGTCCTTCGAGTAGTCGCGGAAGAACCCGTACGTCTGGAACGACCCGAACTGGCGGTCGAGCTTGCCGTCAGGCGTTGGCTCGCTGTTCGGATAGGTCCAGAAGTCGAACACGTGCTTGAACGCCTGGAGACCGATGGCGGTGCGCGCCACGTTCAGGTAGTCGCTGCCCGGCACGGGCTTGCGCCCCTGCCAGCCGAGCGGACCCCACGTGGCGGAGCAGTCCGATCCGGGGAGGAGCGGATTGCCCGAGCCGATGTCGTGGGTGTGGTCGCGGCACGTCTTGTCGTTGGTGGACTGCACCCCCGACAGGTAGGCGCCGAGCTGGTTGTCCGACGCGAGCAGCACGTCGCTGGCCGCCAGATTCCCATCGAACTGCATGTCGAATCCGTTGCCGATCGCGCTGTTGAGTCCGGTCGCGCCCGGGTTCTTGGCCTTGATGCTGTCGCGGACCGAGGGCGGCGTCCCGACGCCCCAGTCCAGGAAGATGTACGAGGGATCCGAGGGGCCGCCGAAGCTGTAGGCCCACGAGAATCCGCAGTCGACCGACCCGTTGTTGTTGCAGGCCAGCCAGTAGTACTTCGGGTTGCTCGTCTTGATCGACGAGAACGCCGCGTCCGCCAGGCCGAAGAGGTTCAGTCTCCGGTTCCGGTTGGTGCGCGGCGACCCCTTGTCCGGTTCGCCATCCGCGCGGAGCTTGACCGATCCACCGCTCTGTGCCCGCGCCGCCACCGGCAGCGCCGACGCCAGCGCGAACGCGGCCGTCAGCCCCAGGAGTCCTCGACGAGTGATTCGTCGCATAGTTGCTCTCTCCATGAACTGTATGGTCCGGGAGGGCCCACCAGCGGGCCCTCCCGAATCGAGTCGTTAGAACGCCACTTTCAGGCCGCCGAGCACGGACCGGCGCGGGCCGAAGTAGTCGGCGCGGTCCTTGTACGTGCTGGTGGTGATGTCCGGACGGATGGAATTGCCCTGCCGCGCGCGGCTCTGGTCGATGGCCCCGGCGTCGCACGTGCCCGTCGAACTGAAGACGGTGACGCAGTTCTTCCGGTCCAACAGGTTGGCCACCTGCAGGAACGCCGAGTACCGCAGGTTCGCGATGTCGAAGCTCTTCTGCAGCAGCATGTCGATCTGCGACGTGGCCGGACCGCGGCCCGAATTGCGCTCCACCTTCGAAAGCCCGAAGCCGTAGAAGTCCAGCACCGGGGTGTACGGATAGCCGCTGGCCGCCCGCACGGTCGCCGAGGCGGTCGTGTTCCGGAGCAGCCATCCGAACCGGAACTTCGGCGCTTCCTCGCGCACCTGGGTGATCAGCGAAGCGTTGAACACGCTCGGCCGGTCGATATCGCTCGGCCCTTCAGTGAGGTTCTGCGGATCGCCCTGCTGGGTCTGGCGCTCGAACTCCCGCTCCGGATCGGAGGCGTTGGTCCGCGCCCGGCTGTAGCTGTAGTTGATGTCGAAGCCCCAGTAGTTCGTCACCCGCCGGCGGACCTGCATCTCGAAGCCGCGAACAGACTGGAAGTCCTGGTTCACCAGAATCGAGTAGCTCGGGGTGTTGTCGGCACCGTACGTGATCGCCGGATCGAACACCTGCTCGAGGCCGGTCTTGCCGCGCCGCACGCCACCGGTGCGGACACCGGTGAGGCCGGTCTGGTTCTTGTTGAACAGGGTGATGCCGATCCCATAGTCCTTGGAGAATTCGGCGTTGTAGCCCATCTCGTACGTCGTCGCCCGCTCGGTCTGCAGGCTCGGGTTGCCGATGATGCCCGGGCCGCCCTCACCCGGCACTTCGAGCACCGGACCGCGCGTGGTGCCTTCCTGCGGCGTACCGATGCCGGTGTTGGTGAGGAGGTTGTTGAGGAGCGGGTTCTGCGAGAAGCGGCCGAAGTTGAAGAACACGGCCGACGACTGCGACAGCGGGAAACTGACGCCCATGCGCGGCGAGAACTGCTTGCGGGCCCGGGCGGTCTTGAAGTCATCGAAGGCCGCGATCTTGCCGGCCGTCTTCACATCGTCAGGCGTGCAGCCACCGGTCCCCCAGGCCGCCACCGGCGTCACCGTATACGACGTGTCCTTCCCCGTCGCGGTGAAGTCCCGGTACGTCACGCCGTTCGCCCAGCGCTTGTCGGTCGGGTTGGCGCAAACGTCAAGCGCGGTGGTCCCGTTGGTCGGGTCGAGCGGGTTGGCGAAGAACTTGCCCGGCACCGCGCCATAGTCAAACCGCGCGCCCAGCTTCAGTGTCAGGAAGTCATACTCGATCTTGTCCTGCACGTAGCTCGCCCAGTCGTACGGCGTGTTGGAGTACTTCTCGCGGTAGACGTTCACGAGATTCGTGCCGACGTTCCGCACGACGTTCACGTTGAAGTCGTACTTCTGGTAGAGCAGACCGGCCTTCACGCTGTGGTGATCGGTCACCTGGCTCTCCAGGTCACTGCGCAGCACGAAGGTCTTCAGCTTCTCACCGCCGTAGTCCTGGTCGGTGCCGCAGGTCGGGTTGGTGGCGCAGGTACCGGCCAGCGGGCCGATGTACTGGTCGTCGGTGAAGTTCGGGTCGCCGAACCGGTCCTGGAGGCAGGTGCCCTGGAAGTAGTTGCACGTAAGGCGCTTGGTCTTGAACTGGCCGGCCACGATCTTGTACTGCGTCCGGTTGATGCGGTGGTCGAACTTCACGGCCACCAGCCGCTGGTTCGCCAGGATCGAGCTCTCCGTGACCCGCTCGAAGTCGATCGGGTTCAGCCGGTAGCCGGTGAGGTTGCCGATGAACACCGACGAGTCCGCCTGCGTGGTCGCGGCCGGGCTCTGCAGCACCTTGCCGTACGTCGTCAGGTACTGATTGTCGAACGGCTTGCGCTCGTTCTCGTTGTCGAGGAACGTCACGCCCAGCTTCATGTCCGGCGTGAATTTGTACGCGAGCTTGCCGAACGCCTGGCGATCATTGTCGAAGCCGATCGCCCGGAAGCCGGGGAACACGTCGCGGAAGTTCGGGCCGTTCGCCGGCAGCGCTTCGGTCGACTCCTGGAAGCGCGGCACGAAGATGCTGTTGTCGTACTTCAGCACCGCGTCCGGCGCGCGCTCTTCGCGCCCGGAGAACATGAAGGTCATCTTGTTCTTCGTCGACGGCACCGGCCCGCTCACGAATCCTTCGACCAGCGAGTAGTTGCTGACCGCGTCGGCCGCGTTGCCCATCGCGTCGCCCACCCGGCTGGACTCGAAGTTGAGCGAGCCGGCCAGGTCGGAACCGCCTTCCTTGGTGGCGATGTTGATGACGCCGGAGAGCGCGTTCCCGTACCGCGGCTCCATGGAGCCCTTCTGGAGGTCCACCTGCTGGACCGCCATCGGCGACAGCGAGAACGCCGGACCGCCGAAGATGAAGTTGTTCACCGGAATGTCGTCGATCATCAGCATCGTCTCGCCGCCCCGACCGCCGCGAATGCTGATCGGGTTGGTCGCCGACCGCCGGCTCTCGTTGTACGAGATCAGGTCGGTGGAGTTCGGGACCTGCACGAACCCCTGCTGGAGCGACAGCGCGCCCTCGATCGACGTGACCGGGAGCACCTCGATGTCCTTCGCATCGAGATTGATCCCGCTCCCCGTCTGACCGGGCTGGAACAGTGGTGAGGGGGTGGCGACGACGTTGATCGCCGCCAACGTGGCCGACGACGAGAGCGCGAAGTCCACCTCGCGCGTGACATCGATGACCACACCGACCGTGGTGATGTTGATCTGCTGGTAGCCGACGCGCTTTGCCGAGACGGTGTAGGTGCCCGGCGGCACGTTGATGAGGAAGTACCGGCCACTGGCATTGCTGAGGGTGCCGTAACCCGTCCCCGCGAGGAAGACCTGCACGCCTTCCAGCGGCTGCCCGTTCGCCTTGTCGGTCACCACACCGGCGATCTTGCCGGTCTGCGCCTGCAACAGGCGTGGTGTCACCGAGACGGCGACGAGTGCCAGGACGAGCCCGAGCACGCGGCGCGACCATACCTGGATCACTGGATTACCTCCGAGTCCTGTATTGGAGACCTTCGATTGAGTCACACCCTGCGGCCGCGCCCACGCGCGACCTCACGCTCCTCCTTGTCCCTGCGGGACTGGCCAGACCTGGGGGGGTCGGTCTCTCGAATTACCTCAAGCCGCGACTAATAGAACCGAATAGGACATGGCTGTCCAGAGCCTCGGGACGGCCAGTGGTGCCAAGGGGGGTGCGGTCCAGCAGATGGTGCCGTGTTCAGCCTCCGCGAGGGCTGGCGTGCGGGGTGCACCGGCAGCAAAATGCAAGCAGCCAGACCCCTCGGGGGCCTGTGCCGCCCCAGTTATTATCGCCGGGACCCACATGCGTCAAGACTCGAAACACCCCATTGCGGCGTCGCGCACGGCGCACCCGATCCTGCGCCTGGCCGCCGCAATCGTCCTGGTCGCCGGGGCCGGTATCGCGCGGGCGCAGCAGTCGGCACCGCACGCCGCCGCCGACTCGCTCCTCCAGATCGCCCTCGCCCACGTCCGGGCGGGCGATACCGTGTTCGCCCTCAAGGTGCTCGAGACCGCCGAGAAAATCGCTCCCGATTTCGCCCCCGCCTACTACCAGCGCGGCGTCCTGATCTCGCGCGCCACTCGCCTCGGGATGAGCGACATCCTCCGGCGTCGCGAGGCGTCGAAGCAGATCAACCGGGCGCTCGATCTCGACCAGAACAACCCCTTCTATTTGATGGAGCTGGGGCGCATCCGCCTCAAGACGCCGTTCCTGCGCCTCGATGCCGAGCGCCTGTTCAAGCGCGCCCTGCGGGCCGCCGAGGAGCGGCACGATCCGGCGGTCCTGTCCGAAATCGACTGGGAGCTGGGCCAGATCCACGAGCGGCGCTACCTGACGATGGCCAACCGGCGGATGATCACCAGCTCGGCCGCGACCTTCGACCCCGACGCCGCGGTCAACGACTGGCACTATACCAAGGACTTCCTCGCCCAGCAGACCCAGAAGATCTCGGACGCCGGCGAGATCGACTACCGGCAGGCCGAGAACTTCTACCGGGCCGCCCTCACCGCCGACACGTCCAACGCGCGGGCCGCCACCAGCCTCCTGGTCCTGCTGTTCGACGTGGGCCGGTTCGAGGAAGTCGCCCACGTGGCCCGCGACCTGGTGCGGGCCCTGCCCCGCGAGCCGCGGCTGCGCTTCGCCCAGGGGCTCGCCCTCCACCGGCTCGACCGCGACGCCGACGCGTCGGCGGTATTCGACACCGCGTTCGCGCTCCTTCCGCCTGACGATCGGCACGCGATGATGAGCCTCGAGCACCTGCTCCGCCGGGACGACGCCCGGTCGTACGCCGCGCTGTCGGATGGCGGGCGCGAGGCGATGGACTCGCTCTACTGGGACGTGGCCGACCCGCTCCGCCTCACGCCGGTCAACGAGGCCAAGGTGGAGTTCCTGGCGCGGGTCGCCTACGCCGATCTCCGCTGGTCGTCCGAGGAGTTCCGGACGCGCGGCTGGCAGACCGATCGGGGCATCGTCTACATCCGCTACGGACCGCCGCCCGAGGTCGCCACCTTCTCCCCCGAGACCGCGGAGATCGAAAGCTCCGACGCGATGGGCCGGGTGACCACCGTCTGGTTCTATCCCGAGACCAAGCTGCGCTTCGTGTTCGTCGGACCGCCGGCGATGAACTACGCGCTGTTCGCCGGTGACTTCCGCGCCTATGCCGACAACGCCCGGTTCCTCACGCCGGCCAGCTTCGACAATCTGAGCACCAAGGCGCAGCTCGACACCATCCCGGTCCAGATCGCCCGCTTCCGGGGCGAGGACGCCGCGGTGAGCGACGTCGCCATCTACGCCGACATCCCGACCACCCGCATCCTCAAGACCGTCGACGTCACCCAGTCGATGTTCGAGACCGCCTTCTTCCTCACCGATGGCCGGCGGCGCACGCTGGTGAACGCGCAGGACTCGGCGCTCGTCCGGATCGACCAGAAGGACGAGGTGACCACGCGGTCGTGGCGGCGCGAGCTCGCCCCCGGCGACTATCTCTACCGCGTGGAAGCGCGCCAGCCGGCCAGCGGCCGCGGGGCGCGCGGGCTCGCCAGCTTCAGCGTGGCCACATTCCCCAAGGGTGAGTTCACCGTCTCGGACCTCCTCGTCGCGCGGCGACTGTCGCCGCGGACACCCGGCGTCACGCCGCGCCAGCGCGCCGACTTCTTCATCACGCCCAACGCCTCGCTCACCGTCTCCACCCGCGATACCGTCTTCCTCTACTGGGAGAATTACGGCGCCACGGCGGATTCGGCGGGCAACGCGCACCTGCGCGTGGAGCTGGCCCTGCGCCTGACCGACGTGGACCGGGGCACGCAGTGGACGGCGAAGGTCCTGGGCGGGCTGGTGGACGCGGTGGGGCTGAGCGCCAAGGGCGACGAACGGGTCTCCCTCCGCTTCGATCGCAAGATCGCACTTGACCCCAGCGACCGCATCCCCAACTATTTGGCCCTCGATCTCGGCGATGCGCCGGGTGGGACTTATGCGCTGGAGCTCACGGTGACGGACCTGGTCTCGGGCCGGCTCACGACACGATCCCGGACCATTCACGTCCCGCGTTCATGACGGCGTCCCGACGTCGCGCCGCCGTGCTGGTGGCCGCGGCGCTGACGGCGCTCCAGCCGTTGGCGGCACAGCGGCGCCCGGTCGCCGAGCACCGCACGCCCCGGAAAGTCCTGTTCACCCTGGCCGGCGCGGCGATCGGCACCATCGCGTCGGCGGCCTACTTCGGCGGTAACGACGATCCACCGCCGGGCCTGTGCAGCGCGTCGAGCTGCGTGATCACCATGTCGGTGGGCGGCGGTGCGTTCCTCGGCTACCTGATCGGGCGCGAGTTCGACCAGCTGCACGAGCTGCGGTACCGCGGCGGCACCCCGCTCGATCCACCGTCGGTCTCCGTGCCGCTCAGCGGTGAGCCGAGCGTGCTGGCCGTCCGCGATTCCCTCGTGGTCGTGGGGGGACTGGGCGGCGTCCAGGTGTTCGCGAGCGGCGTGTCCCTGCGGGCGGCGGGCAAGCGCGCCACGGGCGTGCGCGGGATCGAGACGATCGACCTCGCCCCCGGCGTCGGCGCGATCGTGCTGGGGTCCTCGTCAGGCGCCTATCTCTACCCGCCCCGCACCGGACCGGGAACGCTCCTGCGCGAGGGCGCCAGCGCCGCCGCGGTCGCGACCGTCGGGCGGATCTACTTCGCCACGCACGACCGGATCGAGTCGGCGCCGCTCAGCGCCGACACCGTCCGCTCCTGGCCCGGGATCACCGTCGGGCGCAAGGTGACCGCGCTCCACTTCGATGAGCCGTCGCAGGTCCTCTACGCGGTCGCCGACAGCACGCTGTACGCCTTCAAGCCCGCCGCCGACTCGCTCGAGAAGCTCGGGGAAGTCGCGATCGGCGCCACGGCCAGGCACGTCGACGTCGATGGCCACCTGCTGGCGATGGCCATGGGTGAGGGCGGCGTGCGGCTGTACGACGTCAGCACGCCCGGTGGGCCCCGCCCCATCACGAACTGGAACGGCGCGCGATTCGCGTACGACGTCTCGCTGGTCGGGACCCGTCTGTACGTCGCCGCCGGCGTCGAAGGCGTCTACGTCCTCGATGTCTCGGGAACCGAGATCGCGACGCTCGGCCTGGCCCGCGAGCTGGGATTCGCGACCGCCCTGGCGTCGCGCGATGGATTCACCTACCTGCTCGACCGCAGCGTCAACGCGCTCCGCCGCATCCACTCGGACTTCTGACCCTTCCCCGCACATGAGTCGATCCCGTTTCGCGGGCGCCGGCCTTCTCGCCGTCGCGCTCGCCTGGGGCTGCGGCCGCGCCAGCGGAGCCCGTGACGCCGCGGCGGCCGGAAATCAACGGCCGGCAGCCGCGGCGTCGTCTCCAGCGGAGGCACCCCCGTCAGGCACCGCCGCCGTGGCCATCGGCGCCAGCACCGGCAAGCCCCGCGGCGATTCCCTGCTCCAGCACGCCGACCTGGCCCGCACCATGGGTGCGCAGAACGCGCCGGTCTGGCTGGTGATGGCCAGCGACTTCCAGTGCCCCTTCTGCAAGCAGTGGCACGACGAGAGCTTCGTCGCCATCCGCGATGCCTACGTCCGGACCGGCGCGGTCCGACTCGCGTACCTGAACTACCCGCTCCCCATCCATCGCAATGCGTGGTCGGCGGCCGAGACGGCGATGTGCGCGGCGGCGCAGGGCGGCTCCCACTTCTGGGACATGCACGACGCCCTGTTCGCCGACCAGGGGACGTGGGCGCCGCTCGCCAACCCGCTGCCTCACTTCGATTCGACGGCCGTGCGGCTGGGACTCGACGCGACCGCGTTCCGGGCCTGCATCGCCACGCATGCCACGCGACCGCTCATCGAAGCGGACCACGACCGGAGTGCGGCAGCCGGCGTGGGCTCCACGCCCACCTTCTTCATCGGCCGAACCGTCATCGAGGGAGCGCAGCCGCTCGACACGTTCCGGCGGGCGATCGATTCCGCCGTGGCCGCCGCGCGAGCCGGATCCCGCGGGCCCTGACGTCGCGTGCACGCAGCGCTGGGCGTCACCTACGCGGCCGCCGGCCAGATCGCCCGGGCGCTGGCCGCGGTGGCGCCCGGCACCGGCGGCAAGCTCGCCCGCACGCTGGCGGCACGCCGCGGCATCCGTGCGCGTTATGCGACCTTCGGGCGCGCCCGGGCCTCGTCCGCGGAACCCCTCATCTGGATGCACGCCCCGTCGGTGGGCGAGGGACTCCAGGCCCGTCCGGTACTGGAGCTGCTGCGTCGCGAGCACCCCGCCTGGCAGCTCGCGTACACCCACTTCTCGCCCAGCGCCGAGCGCTTCGCCGCCTCGATCGGGACCGAGTTCGCCGACTACCTGCCGTTCGACACGGCCGGTGACGCGCGGGCCGCGCTCGATGCCCTGCGCCCGGCGGCGCTGGTGTTCAGCAAGCTCGATGTGTGGCCGGTGCTGGTCGAGCACGCGGCTCGCCGCGGCGTGCGCACGGCGCTGATCAGCGCCACGCTCCCCCCCGGATCCTCGCGGCGCTCGAGCCTCGCGGCGGCGATCCTGCGTGATGCCTATCGACGGCTGGACGCGGTCGGCGCCATCGATGCCGGCGACGCCGAGCGGCTCGTGCAGCTGGGCGTGCGCCCCGGGGTGATCGGCGTCACCGGCGACACCCGCTACGACCAGGTCCACGAACGCGCCGGCCGCGCCGACCGCGCCTCACCGCTGCTGGCGCCGTTCGCCGGCGGGCGCCCAACGCTGGTGGCCGGCTCCACCTGGCCCGCCGATGAGCGCCCGCTGCTCGACGCGTGGACGGCCGTGCGCGGTCAGGCACGGGATGCGCGCCTCATCCTGGCTCCCCACGAGCCCACCGAGGCCCACCTCGAGCCCGTCGAGCGATGGGCCGCCGCGGCCGGCGTCCAGTTGGCCCGACTCGGCGCGCCCGGCGCGGCCGACGCGGAGGTGGTTCTCGTCGACCGGGTGGGCGTCCTGGGGGAGCTCTACGCCGTTGCGACCGTCGCGTACGTCGGCGGCGGCTTCCACGCCGCCGGTCTCCATTCCGTGCTCGAGCCGGCGGCGTTCGGCGTGCCGGTGCTCTTCGGACCCCGCCACGAGATGAGTCGCGACGCCGACCTGCTCCTGAAGTCGGGTGGCGGCGCCACCACGGACTCGGCCGCCGCGCTGGCGGCACGGATCGGCGAATGGCTGCGGGATACCGCCGCCCGGGAGCGCGCGGGACGAGCCGCCCGGGAGGTGGTGCACGCCGGGCTGGGCGCGGCCCGCCGCTCCGCCGACCTGGTCGCGGCCCTCGTCAGGCTCTGACCGCGGCGGGCGCGCCGGCGCCGGCCCGGTCTACCGGCTGCGGGCGCCGGGCGTCCACGCCAGCGAAATCCCGAACGCGGAGTCGTTGGCGAGAAAGTCGCTGCCGCCGAACATCGCCGAGGCGCGCAGCGCGATCTGCCGGTTGACCTCGAAGCTCGCGCCGACGTCGAACGAGATGCCGACCTTCGAGTTGTCGGGCCCGGCACAGTCGCCGCAGACGTCGATCGACAGGCGCGGGTGCACGTACGGGGTGATCGCCATCCCCTGCTCGAGCGGGAACCGATGGCCGATCGAGACGCCCACCGGAATGCGGACCAGCGTGAAAGTGTTCACGAACGCCGCGTTGAGTCCCGCGGTGAGGAGGAAGTCGAGCGGCATCTCGGCGCTCTCGGACGCCAGCACGTGCGCGAACTGCCCGCCGACGAACACGACGTTGTCGGAGCCCACGCCCTGCGGGTCCGCGAAGCCACCATCGAGCGAGAGCTGCGTGCGGGCCGACATGCCTTCGTGCCACTGGACCAGCAGGCTGGTGCCGGGATTGCCGCCATCGGCGAGGCCGAAATTGAAGTCGCGGGACACCACGCGAGGGATCTGGAACGACGGGTAGTTCCAGGCCTGGGCGCGGGCGGTGGGCGCCGCGGCGAGCGACGCGGACAGCAGGGCGGCGGCTGTGACAAGTGAGCGAATCGGGGACATGCGTTCTCCGGGCAGGCGGGAGTCTTGGTCAGGAGGCGTCAGTGGGTCAGCCTGAAAACTCGCAGGTGGATACCCGCAAATCCAAGCGCAGTGCCCCGGCCGCGAGTACCCGGATGTGACGGCGGGCACGGTGCAGAGTTCGCACCGTGCCCGCCGGCTGTTCTGGTCCAGACCAACGAGTTGCTATGGACCCTTTGTCACCACGCTGGGAAGCGCGCCCGTGAGGATCGCGTTCGGCGGGGCGGCGGTGGGATCGCCGAGCTTGCTCTGCAGCACGACCCACACGTCCGACACGCCACGGAAGCGATGTGCAGGTCCGGTGAGAGTACTGTTCCCGGACAGCGCCGCAATCGTGTCGCCGTTGATCCGCAGCGCCGCCGCCAGGATCGCCGGCGGAGTCAACTGCACAACCGCGTCGACCACAGAGGCGTCCGCATCGTACAGCGAGATGCCACGGCGCGGATACGGCGCCGTCTGCGCGCCCAACGCCAGCGTGTCGACCACCGCGTTGTTGGTGTCCCGCACGACCATGTAGGTCGCGTAGAAGAAGCCAAGCGGCGGGCGGGTCATCGCCGAATCATCGAGCAGAAGAATGTTGTCGCGCACGCCACCCGTTCCACGGCCGACGGAGATGTAGACGTACAGGCTCTCCGGCTTCACGTGGAAGTAGCCGAACTTCAGATTCGTGGTGGCCGTTGCGCCGGCCGCCGGAATCGTATAGGCGATACCCAGCGGATGCGCTACCGTCGCGGCCGGCGAAGCAGATGCCGCGTCCGGCTCAATCGTCACCACCACTACCCGGCCCGTCGCCAGCGGATTGCTCCCCAAGGACGCCGAGTCGACGATGAGGCGGATCTGATGCCTGGGACCACCCAGATTGAACGACGAGACACCCGCCTGCACCACCGAACTGTCGACGGTGACGACCGGGTCGCCCTGGGCGTTGAGGGTCGTGTCGCTGCGCAGCACCTTCAGATTGCCGCGGGCGAGGACGAAGGTGGTCAGAGCCGAGTCGGCGAGCCACACACGATACACGGCAGTGCCGGCCAGCACTTCCAGCCCGTTCAGCCGGATCGTGACCGTGCCGGCGGCCGTCGCCAGCGCCGGACGCGTCCGTTGGATGGTGCCGCGTGGCAGGTTGCGCCCTGTGTTCACGACGTGGTAATCCCAGCTCGGGGCGCCGAAGGGCTGCAGGACGCTCGTCCGCTCATTGGTGCACGCCGCGAACCCCGCGGCGCAGGCGAGCGTCACCGCCGCCGCGCGGGCGAAGGAGGACCGGTTCATCGGTTGCCTCCTTCGGTTCCCGTTCCACCCAGCGACGGCGTGTAGCTGAACCCGACGCTGAACATGAGGTTGTGCAGCGTCTTGCTCGACGCCGGCGCCGTGGGCACGTCTTCAACGAACCGCGTGTTCGCGAACCGCGCGGCCGTGGGACGCAGCCGCTCCCGGTCGAAGTTCTGGTACATGTGGTCGGTCAGCCCGAACTGGAGTGAGGCGCTCTTCGACACCTCCCACTCGGCCCCGCCGCCAATCCCGATGAACATCCGGGAGAAGGACTTGGAGCCATCAACCGCCTGCGGGTCCAGGTAGATCTTGTAAGCACCCACGGCGGCGTTCACGAACGGCGTCAGCGACCCGAACGAGCGGTGCAGCGTGGCAATGGCGCCGGCATCGAAGATGTTCAGCGGCTGCACGACCGTGTACAGGAACGTGGTGTCGGTGTAGGTGAGAGCGGCAATGAAGTCATCGCCGTTCGTCTTGGGACGCGACGTCGAGAGTGTCGCGCCCACCGACAGGGAAGAAGTGAGCTTGTACTGCGCATCGACTCCGATGAACGCGGCATTCTGGATGCCGGACGAGCTCGGAAAGACGATGTAGCCGCCGTGCGGCGTCACCGCGACCGGGTGCGCGCCTTGCGCGGCGGCACCGGTCGCGGTGGCGAGCGCGGCGACCGCGCTCAAGAGCAGGTGTGATCTCATGGATACGTGTTCCTCAGGCTCGGAAATCCCGCGCTACCAGCCGAATTCGAAGGAGAAGACCTGCACATTGTCGAGATCGCCCAGCGAGGTGTAGGCGTAGTCGAACCGGATCGCCGTGCCGGCGACCGGTAACCGCAGCCCCAGCCCGCCGGACAATCCGTAGGTACCCCGCGATCCGGTCGCGCGGTTATCGTTGTAGAACCGCTTGCCGCCGCGCAGGAACACCTTGTTGTCCCACGAATACTCCAACGCGCCGGCGCCCTGCACGTCCGTGTCGATCGCGTCATTGAACGACAGGATGCCGGTGAGCGCGTTCTTGCTCCCCTTGCCGTGCAGGATCGACTCCGGCCGTCCGTACAGGTCGGTCGCCACGTCGAACCGGAACAGCGTCGGCAGCTCGGTCTGCTGCACGGCGAAGTCCACCGTCGTGATCTGCGGCGAGAAGTCGTTCGTGTTGATCTTCCGCCGGATCGCCACGCCGCTGTACTGAGAGCTGGGCCCGATGTTCGCGACCGCCGCGCCCAGCGTCAGCCCGTAGATCCCCGTCCGGAACTGCGTCCCGACATCGACGCCGATCCAGCTGATCCGGGCGTCGGTGATCCCCTCGCCGATGTACTTGGCCGAGACACCGACATCCAGCCGGTCGGAGAGGCGCCGGGCGTAACCCACGCCCACCGCCATCGACGACCAGCTGAACGTCCGCCCCACCACCGGGTCGCCGAACGGATTGTCTTCCGTCGTGCGCTCCAGGTCACCGGACGTCAGCGACGTGAAGTGGACACCCGCGACGCCACCCAACACCGGCATGGCCAGCGCGATGTAGTTGTGCGTGATGTCCAGGTCGGTGTAGAGATCCTGCTTCGAGGCCGAGATGCCGAAGTGCTCCATGCTGGCGACACCGGCCGGGTTCCAGTACCACGACGTCGGGCCTTCGGTGATCCCGGCCACCGCGCCGGCGAGTCCGATCCCGCGGGCGCCGACCCCGATCTCCAGAAAATTCGCGCCGCGCGTTCCCTGCCGGGTGGGCGGCTGCTTGGCGCTCGGAATGAGCCCGCCCGGCAATGACTGCGCCGCCAGGGCGCCGGCCGCCAGCACGCTCATTACGAGGCTTCGGGCGATCATGCGTGAAAACATGGTCGACTCCCCCTATCGAATGACGACGAACTTGCCGCGCACGGAGTGCTTCCTTCCGCTCGCGTCAGTCGTCGTGATGACGAAGATATAAAGTCCGGCGGCCAGATCAGTCCCTTCCCGCGTCCGCAGATTGTACGGCAGGTCTCCCGAGCCGTTCAGGTCCGCGGCGGTCCAGCTCAGCTGCTGCAGGTACTGTCCGCTCACCGAGTAGATCCGGAGGAAACCCGTCTCCGGCACGCCACTGAAGATGATGCGCGGATCACCAACGCGGTTGGCGTTCACCCGGTCGAATTGCGACTGGAAGATGAACGGGTTCGGTACCACCCGCACCTTCGCCAGATCGGTCTTCGACAGGGTCCCCGAAGTGCTTGGCGCCGCCACGGCCATCTGGATCACGCTCTGGTTCGTGAACGGCGTCGCGTACTGAATCGCCAGATTCGAGGTCGCCGGCATCGGGAGATACCCCGTCGCGCCCGGCGTCCCGAACTTCAGCGGGTTGCAGGACGTGCGCGGAGCATTGCAGCCCATGATCGCGCCACCGAAGGTCACCCTCGGCGACGTCACCTGGATTGCCTTCCCCAGGTTGTCGAGGATGGTCGTGTCGACCACCACGCTGTCGCGGGTCACCGACTCGAGTACGATGAACT
Source organism: Gemmatimonadaceae bacterium (assembly GCA_041483735.1). Taxonomy (GTDB): domain Bacteria; phylum Gemmatimonadota; class Gemmatimonadetes; order Gemmatimonadales; family Gemmatimonadaceae; genus JBGPGH01. The sequence continues at coordinate 74,444 of JBGPGH010000013.1, forward strand.
CGTCACCCGGTACCCAGACGTCGTCCGGCAGCTTCACCCGGACCGTGTCGTTGCCGTTGCCCAGCAGCACGGTGCTGTCGCGGCCGAGCGCCGAGCGCTTGCCCATCGCCAGCGTCGCCGGCCGGTTGAACGTGGTGTTGGTGACGGTGAACGGGAACTTTGCCGCGACGAATGCCTTGTTGTTATACGCGGGCACCGCGGCGCCAATCAGCGTCCGCGTCGCCAGCGTCGTGTCACCGAGCGTGGCAGTCTGCCGGGCCGTCAGCGACGACACCAGGGCGGTGCCGAGCGCCAGCGGATCCCCGCGGTCAAGCAACAGGTTCGAGACGTCCGGCCCGAACGCGTCCTGCGCGAACACGACGTCGTAGTGACCGGAGATACCGGCGACCTTCTTCGTCGACGCCGCGGCTTCCTGCCACTGGACGCTGTTGTTGTTCATGAGTCCGACCGACAACGTGTCATTGCCGGGGCGGATGATCCGCTCGAACGTGAACGTCTCACCCTGCGACTGATCGAGCGAGAGGGTGAAGCCGGGGTAGTCCGGACGGAACAGGTACTTCGGCGGCACCACGGTGCCCGGCGCCAGCGACGTCGAGATGAACATCGGCCGCGTTCCCTGCGCGAGCAGGAAGCCGAACCCGTTCAACGTCTCCGTCTGCACCTTGAAGCCGGCGCTGTCGACCAGCGCGGCCCCGATCGGACCGGTCGTCGACTGGATCGCGCCGCTGCCCGCGAACGTCGTGGACTGCAACACCGCGTTCGTGATCGGCGTCACGCCCTGCTTCGCCTTCGCCGCGATCGACTGGACCGCGACCTGCGTCGTGATCGCCTTGGTGGTGGTATCGAGCAGGGTGTGCACCACGAACCGGTTCCCGAAGTTCATGGTGTACGTCCCGGGGGTCACCTTCTGCCCGAACTCCACGGAAATCGGGAGCGAGGAGGCGCCGCCGGTGGTGGTCAGCGTGACGCTGGACGGATTGAACCCGGCCACGTTGCTGATCGGCACGTACACCTTCGCCACGCTCGGCCCCGAGCGCTGCAACGCGCTCGTGGTGGAGTCGGCGACGGTCAGCACACGGGTGATCGTGTCACCGTTCACATCGACATCGCGAATCGGCGCCGAGAACCCCTTGGACTTCGTGACGAACGAATACAGGTACGTCTTGCCGCCGATCACGTTCGCATCCCGGAACGTGGTCGACATCTGGCCGCTTGCGTCGGGCTTGTAGACCGAATACGCGCGCCAGCCGACGCCGATCGGTGTGCCCTTGGGGTCGACCGACGGATCGCCGACGCAGTCCGCGTCCGCGGTGAACGTCGCGCCATCGTCGCACGACTTGTACACCTGCAGCTCGGCGAAATTGCTCGCCGACCTGGCGTTGATCGAATCGATCAATCCCGGGTTCAGCAGGTCGAGCCGCGTCCCGGCAATGTCTGCCGCGAACTTCGCGAGGAACGGGTCCGTGTAGTTCAGCGGTGCATCGCTGAAATTGAGCTGAATGAACGGATCACCCAGCTCGGTCGATCCGACTTCCTGCAGCGCCCCTTCCGAACCGGGCGCGCCGAGAGTCGGTACCGGCGGCGGTTCCGCGCCGAGGAAGAACGTGTTGTAGGCATCGATTGCCTTGACCACCACCGTTTCCATCGACGACGAGTCCGGCGCGCCGAGGAACGCGAAGATGAACGAGGTGGTATCGCCGGCCTTGAGCTTGAACGGACCGGCCGTGACGGTACCGCCGACGTTGCCCTGCCGGTTCGTCTGCTTCCCGGGCATGGTGTCGGACCAGGTTTTCACGCACTGGACGCTGGCTGGACCCGCATTGCCGGAGCAGGTGTCGTAATGGAGCGTGTCCTGAATCCCGTCGTTGTTCCAGTCCCAGTTGCCGGGCACGTAGGTGTTGAACCCGCCAACGCGCGCCGGGAAGTCCTTGTTGCGGAAGGTGCGCCAGTACTGCGTGGTCGTCAGGTCGCCTGGCTGGCGGCCGTCGAGCAGCACATCGCGCTGCGACGCCAGGAGGCCGAAGCCGCGCTTGTCGCTCACCGCGTGCGTCGCGTCCCAGCACGAGCCGAAGCCGCAGCTGTGGCCGTGATTGAACGTGATCGTGTCATCGGCGAACGGACTGGCCGGATTGAAGAAGGGCGAGCCCGCCTTGGTAAGGAGCTTGTTCCGGGCGTCGCCGATCGGCGACTTGAGGACGACGTAGCCGATCGCGCCGCCGCTGAACCCGACCGTGCCGCACGCGGAGACGCCCGGCGGCACGATCGCGCCGTTGCAGTTCCCGGTGCCGCTGGTCCCGATCTGCGCGGCCTTGATCGCGTTGTTCCAGGGTTCGTAGTAGATGTTGTTGGCCTGCGCCCCGCCAAAGCCCTGTTCGATACCCATGTACAGCGAGTCGTAGTCGATGCCGGCGCCGCCATAGATCTTGGCGGAGTTGTTCACCACCAGCATCTGCCAGTACACGACGTTCGCAATTGCCGGGCGCGCGAACGAGTACGCCTCGAAATACGCGTCCAGGCCGAGCGGGTAGTTCCCGATGGTCGGCGGGGTCGTGTAGGCGTTGGTCACCGACCCGAACGACTTCAGTCGCTCGGTGTAGTGATCCGAAATCCCGCCATAGGTCGAGAAGTCACCCAGCGTCTTGGCGGACGCCGTCTCACTCGGCGGCAGCTTCCACCAGTCGAAATGGAAGTTGTTCTTGTCCAGGTTGAAGGCGCGGATGAACGCCGAGTCGGAAATGACCTTGGCCCCGTTGAAGCCGGACGCGGCCCACGTGTCCGGGCAGGTGCTGCCGGCGAGCAGTGACACGCCCGTCGTCATGTAGCCGTTCAGCGGCGACGTATTGTCACGGCAGCTGCCATCGCTGGTCGCCGTGGAGCCGGAGAAATACGCGCCCAGCGTGCCATCCGCCGGGCCCCACTCGTTGGGCAGGTTGAAGAGCGCGCCGTTGAGCTGCTCGGTGAACCCTCCGCCGGTCGCGACGCCCGCGCCGGGCCACAGGTTCCGGATCTTCCGGAACTCGGACGGCGGCGTGCCCGCGAGCAGGTTGAGCTCGAACAGGTTGAAGTTGTACCCGCCGTTCTTGAACACATCGCCGCACTCGAACAGCGCAAAGCCGTCCGCGCACGGACCCAGGTTGGACAGACCCCAGCCGAACTGCCCCGTCATTTTCATGCCGGTGCCGGCCAGGTCGCCGTTGGCGAACAGGTTGAAGCCCGTCTGCTTCTTGATCTTGTAGTCGGGCTTGTCGGGCAGATCCGTGCGGATCACGTCGCGGGGCTGGGTGCGCTGCTGCGCCGAAACCGGCGCCGCCAGGACCGAGGCGACCATCGTCGCCGCCAGCCCGAAGCGCGTCACCCCGCTCATCGAAAATCGAATAGACATGCGATTCATCCCTGAGACTCCTCGCGGTACGGCCTCCCCACCCCGTGAAGGGGTGGGGAGGCTCATTGGGATTGTCAGAAGTTCACCCGGACGCCGGTATTGATCGTCCGTCGCTCGCCGTAGTACTCGGGCCGGTTGAAGTACGTACTGGCCGTGTTGTCGCCCACCGCGTTGCCGTTGCGGGCGCGGCGCTGGTCGATCGTGCCCGCGTCGCAGCGGCCCGTGGTCACGAACACCTGGAGACAGTTCTTCCGGTCGAACACGTTCGCCACGCGCGCGAACACGCCATAGCGGGTATTCGAGAGCCGGAAATCCTTGCCCATCAGCAGGTCAACCTGGAACGTCGCCGGGCCACGGCCGCTGTTGATCGCCCCCTGATTCTGATCGCCGAACCCGAAGAAGTTCGTCGTCGGCGTATAGGGCAGGCCGCTCGCGGCGCGGGCGGTCATCGTCAGGTAGGTCTGCTTCAGGTACTGCGCGAACCGGAACTTCGGGGTTTCCTGGTCGATCCGGAACAGCAGTGAAGCGTTGAACACCTGCGGCTGGTCGATCTCCGAGGTGATCTCACGGAGCTGCGTCGAATCGCCCTCCGCCAGCGACTGCTGCTGCCGGTCGGGTGGCGACGCGTTGGTCGTCGACTTCGAGAACGAGTAGTTGATGTCGTAGCCCCAGAAGTTCGACACCCGGCGCTGGAACTGGACCTCGAACCCGCGGGTGGTGCTGTAGTCCTGGTTCACGACCACGAAATACCGGGGCAGCGCCGTGTTGTACGTGTTGCCCACGTCCTGGATCGACCGCGACCGCTTGATGCCGGTCAGTCCCGTCTCGTCCTTGCTGAACAGCGTGACGCGAACCGCGTACCGCTGCTGGATCTCACCGGCATACCCCACCTCGAACGACGTCGTCCCCTCGGTCAGCAGATTCGTATTGCCGATGTAGGCCGGCGTGTACGCGTCCGAGAAGATCGTCGGATAGCACTCGGCGGAGCCGGGCTTCACTTGTCCGCTCTTGCAGACGTTGCCGCCGGCGGGTCCCGCCGTCGTGCCCACTCCGGTGTTCTGGTACAGGTTGTTGTACAGCGGGTTCTGCGAATACTGGCCGGCGTTGAAGAACACGCTCGACCGCTCGCTGAGCGGGAAGCTCACACCGACGCGCGGGCTGAATGCCGACCGGGCATCGGCCTTCTTGAAGTCATCCTTCTGGGCGATCTTCGCGGCGCTGTCCGTCAGCTGCGTCTTGTTCACCGCGCTGTTGCAGGCGGCGAAACCGGACAACGGCGCGCCATTCCCATCGACGCCCGTGAACGGCGTGGTGGCACCAATGCCCGGCGCCGCGCCGTTGCAGACTTCGCGCGCCGACGTCCCGTTGAGCGGATTGAGCGGATCGGTGAACGACGAACCCTTGGCGCTGCCGTAGTCGTACCGGAAGCCCAGCTTCACCGTCAGGAAGTCGTACTCGATCTTGTCCTGGAAGTACGCGGCCGCGTCATACGGCTTGGCGGCGTACCGCTGCGGCACCACGAAGACGGCGTTCGTCCCCAGGTTCCGCCACTCGGCGAACAGAATGTCGTGCGACTGATAGAAGACGCCGCCCTGCACGTTGTGGTGGTCGGTGACCTGGGACTCGACGTCGCCACGGAAGATCGTGCTGTTGACCTTCTCACCACCGTAGAACTCGTCCGTCCCCGCCACCGGCTGGCCCTGCGAAATGCCCGGCGCCACGAACCGGCCGTTGAAGTTGATGTCAGAGAACCGGTCGCCGAGGCAGATCCCATTGAAGAAGTTGCAGGTCTGCCGGTTCTGGTCGAACTTCGCGAACTTGAGCTTCAGGTTGGACCGGCCGAACCGCTGCTCCAGGCCGGCCACGTACAGCTGCCGCTCCGCGCGGATCGACCCCTGCACGATGTTCCCGTATCCGGCGAGACCCGCCAGCCCCAGCGTGTCGCGGAGGCTGTTGACGGACGAGGCCGTGAGCGGGTTGAAGCCCGTGAGCAGGTAGTCGAAGTCGAACGGCAGGCGCTGCCGCTCATAGTTGATCGCCGTGAGGCTCAGCTTCGTGGTGGCGGCCGCGGTCGGGACGATCGTCAGCTTCCCGAAAATGTCGTGCTCGCGGTCGTACCCGAATGCCCGCCACCCGGGAATCAGGTCGAGCGGATCCGGGGCGCCGATGTTGGTCGGCGGCCGGTCGTAGTCGTACACGTCGTTGTCGAACTGCAGGACGGCATCGCGCCCCGACTCCTGCTGCCCGGCGACCAGGAACCGCACGCGGTTCTGCGTTCCGGGGACCGGCCCCGACAGGAAGCCGCGATACAGGTCGTAGCCGCGGAGATCGTCGGCCGAGTTGCCGAGCTGGCCGCTGAGGCCCGTGGACTGATACTCCACGTTGCCGGCCAGTGTCGTCCCACCCTCGCGGGTGGCGATGTTGATGATGCCCGAGAGGGCGTTGCCGTACTGCGGCTCGAACCCGCCCTTCTGGTAGTCGATCTGCTGCACGGCCGACGTGGTGATGTCGAACGCGCGGCCACCGAAGACCACGTTGTTGATCGGGATACCGTCAATCAGCGTCAGCGTCTCGCCCGCGCGGCCGCCGCGAATCCGGATCGGCGAGAGCACGTTGCGGCGGGAATCGCTGAAGCTGGTGATGTCGGTGTTCTGCGGCACCTCGAGGAAGCCCTGTTGCAGGGCCAGCACCCCGGCCACCGAAGTCACCGGCAACGCCTGGATCACGTCAGCCGTAATCGCCGCCGCGCTCCCCGTGGTCCCGATTTCCACCAGCGGGGTGGGGGGCGCCGTGATCCGCAACACCGCCAGCTGACCGGCGGAGCTGTTCAGCGAGAAGTTCACTTCCCGCGTCACGTCGATGCGGACTTCGACGTTCGCGACTTCCTGGGTCTGATAGCCGATCCGGCGGGCCACCAGAGTGTACGTGCCGGGGGGCACGCTGACGATGAAGAAGCGCCCGGTGGCCTGCGTCACGGCACCGTACCCGGTGCCTGACACCACCACCTGGACTCCTTCGATCGGCTGCCCCGAGGACGCGTCTTTCACCACTCCGGACATTTTCCCCGTCTGCCCTAACGCCACGCGCGGGGATATTGCCGCGATCCCCAACGCTGCCGCCAAGGCGAGCAGCCTCCACCGACAGAGCTCACGCATAGACACCTCCGGTGTCACAACAACGACAAGCCGGGCACACGCCCGGCACTCACCGGCACCCGCCGGTGTTCCCTCCGGGAGGTGGAGGGAATTCTGAAACGTCCATCAAGTTTCGATCGTTCCGTATCTGCAGGCGATGCGACGGGCACCATGACGATGCGCCGGTATCGCTCGTGTCTCACAACTCAATGATGGGACTGGCGGTACGCCCGTCCCGGGCCAGCTTGAGCGGGCCTACAATGGCCTCCGGGCTCACCCGCTGTCAAGAGCGAATAGGCGCGTCGGCTGCATCCATGTCAATGGCGGGCACCCAGATGGGGTGCCTCGTGCCGGGCCGCCTCCGGCCCGTTCCCACGCCGTCAGAGCGCCGTGGCGCGCTCCGTTACGACCCGCACGTGGTTGTCCTCCACCTGCAGAAACCCCCCGCTCACCTCGAACCGGCGGGGCACCTCCCCCTCCAGGCGCAGAATTCCGCTCCCCAGGAGCGACATCAGGGGGGCATGGCCCTCCAGCACCCCCACTTCCCCGTCAAACGCCGGCGCCACCACCGAGGACGCGTCGCCATCGTACAGCACGCGTTCGGGTGAAATGACCGAGACCTTGAGCACGGCGCGCCCCTAGGCCTTCGCCAGCTTGTTCGCGTTCTCGACCACGTCGTCGATGCCGCCGGCCATGAAGAACGCCTGCTCCGGCAGGTTGTCGAACTCGCCGGCCACCAGCCGCTCGAAGCTGGAAATGGTCTCCTCCAGCTTCACGTACTTCCCCTTGATGCCGGTGAACTGCTCGGCCACCGCGAACGGCTGCGACATGAACCGCTGGATCCGGCGCGCCCGGCCCACCACCCGCTTGTCGTCCTCCGAGAGCTCGTCCATCCCGAGAATCGCGATGATGTCCTGGAGCTCCTTGTAGCGCTGCAGAATCCGCTGGACCGCGGTCGCCGCCCGATAGTGCCGGTCGCCGATGTACTGGGCATCGAGGATGCGCGACGCCGACGCCAGGGGATCCACCGCCGGATAGATCCCCAGCTCGGTGATCGCGCGCGAGAGCACCACCGTCGCGTCGAGGTGCGCGAACGCGGTGGCCGGCGCGGGATCGGTGATGTCATCGGCCGGCACGTAGATCGCCTGCACCGAGGTGATCGACCCGTCCTTGGTCGACGTGATCCGCTCCTGCAGCTCGCCCATCTCGGTCGCCAGGGTCGGCTGGTATCCCACCGCGCTCGGCATCCGCCCGAGCAGCGCCGAGACCTCGGAGCCCGCCTGGGTGAACCGGAAGATGTTGTCGATGAACACCAGCACGTCGGAGTGCTCGACATCGCGGAAGTACTCGGCGACCGTCAGCCCCGACAGGCCCACGCGCAGGCGGGCCCCGGGGGGCTCGTTCATCTGCCCGTAGATGAGCGCGCACGAGTTGATGACGCCGGACTCCTTCATCTCGAGGTAGAGGTCGTTCCCCTCGCGCGTCCGCTCGCCCACGCCACAGAAGACCGACTTGCCGCCGTGGCCCTTGGCGACGTTGTTGATCAGCTCCATGATCACCACCGTCTTCCCCACTCCCGCGCCGCCGAACAGTCCGATCTTGCCGCCCTTCACGAACGGCGAGATCAGGTCCACCACCTTGATCCCGGTCACGAACACCTCGGTCTTGGGCTCGAGCGCGGTGAACTCCGGCCGCTTGCGGTGAATCGGCCACCGCAGGGCGTCGGCCGGGATCGGGGCGCCGTTGTCCACCGGCTCGCCCAGCACGTTGAGGATCCGGCCCAGCGCGGCCTGACCCACCGGCACCGAGATCGAGCTTCCGGTGTTCTCCACCTCCATCCCGCGCACCACCGCGTCGGTGCTCGACATCGCGACCGCGCGCACCTGGTTGCGCCCGATGTGCTGCTGCACTTCGACCGTGACGTCGATGTTCGTGCCCGCATCCGACTTGCCGCGGACGCGCAGCGCGGTGTTGAGCTCGGGCAGGTGGTCGGCGTCGAACTCGACGTCGAGGACCGGGCCAATGACCTGGACGATGCGGCCGGGCGTGTGCGTGGTGGCAGTCATGTCTCGCTATCCTGGGTCGTGTGACGGACGGAGTACGGGTGAGTCGGCCTCAGAGGGCGGCCGCGCCGCCGACGATCTCGGCGATTTCCTGCGTGATCTGCGCCTGGCGGGCGCGGTTGAACGTGCGGCGGAGCGCCGTCAGCATCTCGCCGGCATTGTCGGTGGCGCTCTTCATCGCCGTGCGCCGCGCGCCCTGCTCGGCGGCCGCGGTTTCCACCAGCGCGCGGTACATCGCGTTGCGCACGTACGCCGGGAGCAGCTGGGCCAGGATCGCGGCCGCCGACGGCGCCAGCAGGAAGTCCTTGCGCATCCCCTTCAGCGCGGGCGGCGTGATCGGGAGGATCGGCTCGCTTACCGGCGGCGTGGACAGCGCCGACCTGAACTGGGCGTAGACGACGTGGACCGCGTCGAGCGACCCGGCGGCGAAATCGGCCATCAGCCGGTCCACCAGCGCCGCCGCATCATCGGCCGTGGGGCGGTCCGACAGGTCGGTGCGCGATGAGGCGACCTTCCGTCCCACGTACCGGAAGTAGCCGAGCCCCTTCCGCCCCACGACGTGCAGGTCGACGGCGATTCCCTGGCCTTCGAGCCGCGCGAGCAGTCCGCGCGCTTCCTTGATCAGGTTCGCGTTGAAGGCGCCGGCCAGTCCGCGATTCGAGGTCAGCAGGACCACGGCCGCGCGCCGGGCCCCACCCTCCCGCGCCACCGGCTGCCGGAGGAGCGGGAACTGCTCGGCCAGTTCGCCCGAGAACAGGTTGGCGATCACCTCGCGCAGCGCCGCCGCGTACGGGCGCGCCGCCACCACGCGGTCCTGCGCCCGCTTCATCTTCGACGTCGCGACCATTTCCATGGTGCGCGTGATCTTCCGCGTGTTCTCGACCGTCTTGATGCGGCCCTTCAGCTCGCGACCCTTGGCCATCGATACCTGAGGTGAGTGGGCAGAGTTAGGTCAGAACTACTTCGTACTGAGTACTGAGTATCGTGCAGTGTGGCGGGTGGGACTCGTGTGCCGGCGCGATTGCGTGGTACGGGAGGCGACCTACAAAACGCGAAGTACGATGTGCAAGAGTTCGAAATGCGAATACGGAGCACGGAGCCCGAGCTGCGCAGTGAGCGATACTCAGTACGTGGTACTCAGTACGGCCTACTTCCCCTTCCCCGCCAGCGCCTTGAAGGCGTCGATCCCGCGGCGTAGATCCGCCTCGGTGTCCTTCGACAGCGTCCGCTCGCCGCGGATCTTCTGGCCCACCTGCGGGAATTGCGCGGCCATGAACTCGTGGAAGGCGCGCTCCCACTCGCGAATCGCGCTCACCTCCACGTCGTCCAGGTATCCGTTCGTGACGGCGAAGATGATCATCACCTGCTGCTCCACCGCCATCGGCTGGTACTGGCCCTGCTTGAGGACCTCCACCGTCCTGGCGCCGCGGTCGAGCTGCTTCTTGGTGGCCGCGTCCAGGTCCGATGCGAACGCCGAGAACGCCTCGAGCTCGCGATACTGCGCCAGGTCGAGGCGGAGCCGGCCGGCCACCGACCGCATCGCCTTGATCTGCGCCGAACCGCCGACGCGCGAGACCGAGATGCCGACGTTGATCGCCGGCCGCACTCCGGAGAAGAACAGGTCGGGCTCGAGGAAGATCTGTCCGTCGGTGATCGAAATGACGTTGGTCGGGATGTAGGCCGAGACGTCGTTCGCCTGCGTCTCGATGATCGGCAGCGCGGTGAGCGACCCGCCCGGCGCGAAGATGTTCTTGTTGTCCACCACCGCGGAATCCTCGCGCAGCTTGGCGGCGCGCTCCAGGAGGCGGGAGTGGAGGTAGAAGACGTCGCCGGGATACGCCTCACGCCCGGGCGGACGGCGCAGCACCAGCGACAGCTGCCGGTACGCGGCCGCCTGCTTGGACAGGTCGTCGTACACGCAGAGCGTCGCCTTCCCTTCCTGATACATGAAGTACTCGGCCATCGCGCACCCCGTGTACGGCGCGATGTACTGCATCGGGGCCGGATCCGACGCCGAGGCGACCACCACGATCGAGTAGTCCATCGCCCCCGCCTGCTTCAGCCGCTCCACCACCGCCGCCACCGTCGAGGCCTTCTGCCCGATCGCGACGTAGACGCAGATGACACCCTGCCCCTTCTGGTTGATGATGGTGTCGATCGCGATCGCCGTCTTGCCGGTGCCGCGATCGCCGATGATCAGCTCGCGCTGGCCCCGGCCGATCGGGATCATCGAGTCGATCGCCTTGATCCCGGTCTGCAGCGCCTCGCGCACCGGTTGCCTGACGATGATGCCCGGCGCCTGCGACTCGACCTTCCGGGAAGCGCTGGTGGCAATGTCGCCCAGCCCGTCGATCGGCCGGCCCAGCGCATCGACCACCCGCCCCACCAGCGCCTGCCCCACCGGCACTTCCAGCACGCGCGAGGTGCGGCGGACTTCGTCGCCTTCCTTCAGGACCAGGAAGTCGCCCAGGATCACCGCGCCGATGTTGTCTTCCTCGAGGTTCAGCGCCTGGGCGA
>JBGPGH010000014.1:0-83860 GCA_041483735.1 Gemmatimonadaceae bacterium
GTTGTGTCCCGGTACTCCACTTGGCAGTTTGCTCCCTGCCGGTTGGTGCCGGTTAGCAGAGCGAACTGCGACGCATCTTCGGCCTCGGACATCTGGAATACAATGCGGCCCGTCAGCGTGCTGAGGAGCGCCGGTGTGCTCCCTGGAGTAGTCGGGATCCGGTAGACCTTGCTACTCCCAGTGGCTTCGTTGACCGCAACGTAGACGGCGCCGTACTGCGCCGCAAACGCGGGAATCGCGCTCAGCGAGTCAGGGACAAGAAACGTGGCGAGCTGGGTGAGGTTGGTGGGGTCTGAGAGCGCGGCTATGCCGATGTCCGCCGCGCCGCCCCCACCCACTGCGACCACGAGGCTGTCGGCGTCATGGGAGGCACCCCCGTAGAGATTCTGTGCGCTATACGCCGAAAGAGGGAACGAATCGAGATACGTGCCAAGCTGGCCATATTGGACGGTCCAAGAACCACCTTGGGCGTTCCAAGCGAGCGATGACCAGCCAGCTTCAGAGTCGGCGAAGAAGATCTTTTGTCCACCGTGCATCGGTTGTAATTGGCCGGACAAGGTGCCTAGGCCGGAAGCAAGCGTCTGCGTCGCGTTGCCGGTGCGCTCGGCGACTATGGCTCCGTTCACCGCCCACACCCGGTTGCCGCACAATGGGGCTCCGGACCGACGAGCGGCTTGGCGAAGCGTCTCGTATGCGTTGAGAAGCCGATAGCAACCGACCTTACGTGGCTGACCGCCCGGACCGCGGTTGCTGTCCGCGCCAGCGAGGATCAGTCGCTTGAGCTCGGGGGCTCCCCCGAGGATCGAAGGGTCAAACGCGAGGACCATACCTGCGACCCCTGTGACGTGGGGAGCTGCAAACGAAGTCCCGGACAACGTGTCCACTGTTCCGCTGTCGTTCAGTGCTGCTACGCTCTGCCCGGGCGCCATGATTTCGACGTAGGAGTGGTTCACATTCACGCCGGAGAACCAAGCGACGGCTTTTTGCTTTGTACTCGCGCCCACAACTAGCACGGTATCGCCAAGAGAATCTCGGAGTTGGGGCAGCGCGCTCCACCAAGAGTCGGTATTTGCATTGGCCCCAGGATGCTGGAAGTTCCCCGCCCCACTCACAAGAAGTGGCACCGGCCCGGAGTATCCGTTGCTTCGAGCCCAGCGGAGGCCAAGCACGACGCCGTTCAGAGCATCCAGCGTCTTCGCGGTGTCCGATGAATCTGCCCGTGGGGCGCGGAATTGCCTTGTGACAGAATCGGACCATTCGTTGCCGATTGAGATATTGATCACGCGCGCACCACGTGCGCCTAGTCTCGCGATGGCAGTGCCGAGATCCCACGGGTCAAAGCCCTTTCGCAACTTTGAGGGAGCGCCCCTCGGGAGCCTGGGATCTTCGACGTCGAGCGTAGCCCGCCACAGCACGCCCGTCATTCCTGACCCATTGTCTCCGCGAGCGGCCAGCACGCTGGTCACCTCGGTTGCGTGCAACGTCGTGTCGGGATCACTGAACACATAACTTCCGGTGTTGGGAAGATTGGTGGCAAGGTCCGGGGGCCTTCGAAATCCGTGGTCAATCACACCAATCCGAAGCGTGGAGTCGCCCGTACTGCAGCCCCACGCCATGGGAGCGTCGATCATCTCAAGCGCCCAGCGTCGAGATAGGGTATCGGCCTTGTCAGGCGTCAGGCGCCAGTTCTGCCATGCGGCTCCATCGTTCGGCCTGAGATAGAGCGGCGATAGGTACACTTCCATTCTGACATTTCGTACCTGTGGCAATTGGGCCAGCCTGCGCCGCGCCGCAAAGAGCTGTTTGCCAGATCGGTCGGGATCCGAAATTCGCACGACATAGTAGCCACCCTCCCCGGCCACTCCACCCACTACCTGTCCACCAACCAAGGCGACCGCGAGTTGGCGGTCTGCGAGGGAGGCGTCATTTCGAAACGTGACAATCAGTACCTGCCTTGTGAACGGTCCTCCCACAATGCTGGTAACGTCCGCGATATTGGAATCGGCGTGCACCCACTCAGGTATTGTATCCGGTGGCGCCAGCGTCACATTCGTCTCCGCGGGGACCGCCGCGCTCACCCCGAGCGCGAAGTGCATCGAGGACGCGCCCGGCGGCATCAGGAACCGCCAGGTGCGCTCCGCCGACGTGTCCTGCGGTGCCACCATCCCCGCATAGGTGAGGTACGGCTCCACCCCCGTGGTGTCGGTCCGGAACGCCTCACTCCCCTCGGCCCCCACCATCGTCACCGCCCCCGACCCATTCAGCAGCTGCGGCGGCTCCCACAGGAAGACCTTCATCCCCAGCGCCGTCGTCCCGTCCAGCGTCCCCATCGGCTGCCCCAGCAGGTTCACCACCCCGATCTCGACACTCAGCGTGTCGCCATCGAAGCGCTTGTTCCGGACGCTGAGGCTGAGGTAACCGTTGGGCCACACTGGGGGAATCACCACCGCCGGCCGGGCCTTGGAGGGTGACGCGACCGCGACCCCGCTCACGGCGCACACGAAGTCGCCCACGCCCGCCCGCTTACAGTCGATCCCCACCGAGCGCGGGAACACGAGTGGGCCGGCCTGGACCGCGGCGCGCGGCCGCTGCCGTGGCGCCGCCGGCTCCCGGTCCTGACAGCCGATCCCCAACACGAGTGCACAGGTCGCGACGATGAGCATGATCCGCCCTCCTGCCTCACGAGTCCGCATCGTCCCCCCGGAAGTCCCGCCGGCCGCATGCCGTCGGCGAGCCAACGCTACCCCCTCCTTGGCCGAAGTGTCAAGGATCAATCTGCCAAACGCCTCACGATGGCCGCCACTCCTTGGGTGGACAACATGTCCGCGAGATTCTTACGCGTTGCGCCGTGTCATCGGAGGCACTTAACCATACACCGCGCGGTCGCCTCAGTGCACACGCGAACGCCACGGCAGAGTGAGGACTTTGTGGGTCCCGACTCCCAGGCGGCAAACGAGAACCGGCCCCGCGTCTCGCGACGGGGGCCGGACTGGTGTCCTCAACTACGACATCTCCTGCCCAAGGCTCCCGAGGAAGGCCTCGAACCCCCGACCCGGTGGCTAACAGGAACCTCGGAGCCCCACGGTGGACGGCCGTGCCTATGACAGCACGCGACCCCTGACGTCAGGGAGCGACACGACGCGTGCGGTGTCCTATTATCCGTGCTATAGTCGGCAACGGTGGCGATATTCGTCACTAGCGTGGCTGACCCGACCGCTACAGTGTTTCGGCGTCGACCGCTTCGCTTAAGGAACCTGCGTGTCTCTGCTCTACCTGTTCGCCGAATCTGTGGCACTCTTCGCCTTGGCGCGTGTTCTTGCCGGCGCGCTGCCCCATTCCATCTCTAGAGCGCGCATGGACAACATTCGCGGGCAGCAAAGGTCGCCCTTGGCCCCTCGGGGAAGCCACCCTTGATCGTCGATACCGCAGTGGCCACTGTGACAATTCGTGACCAGTGGCCCGGGATCGTCCTCGGCGCCCTCCTTGGAGGCGTCCTCGGATTTGCATTCGCCCGTTTACTCGACCGGCTTCGCGCGCGCGACGCTCGGCGCGAATCAGCGAAGCAGCTCGTTTCGCTCAGCGACCCGATGCTTCGCCGGGTCGAACAGTGCCGAGATCATTTTGACAGGGCATCGGAGGTGGATGCTGATGCTGTTGCCGCGTACTTCCGCACCGAAGTGGACTTCGTCGCGGCGGGCACACTTGACGACCTTCGGCAGGCGATATCGACGTCCGTCAAACTGGACCATTCCATGTTGAACGCTTGGAGGCGTGCTCATGAGCAGCTCGACGATGCACGGAGAAGCCATAACACACAGGTCAGTCTCGTACGGGCCGCAGGTGTGATCCCTGCCGACAAGAGGACGTCTTACCGTCAGCATTTGGCCGAGGCCACGGACGCGATGCGACACGCCCTGAGGCTGACGCGCCGAGCATGCCATCGCGGCTCGATGGTTGAGATAGACCGCCTACTTCGGGAATGAGACGATGGCTCTTTACGACAATCGCACCTTCAAAGCCGCGGATGGCAAATGGTGGGTAGCGGAAGTGCACGGCGGCGCAGGTGCGGGCCGCGGGCCGGTGGTGCATCTCCACAGTGAGATCGTCTATCTGACGTGCTTGTCCGACGACGCGGCCAAGAGCCGCATTACGAGCATTCGGGGCGGGACTCTTCGGCGCCTTCCTCACAAGTCCCTGCTCGATCGCCTGGAGGAAGCCTCAGTTACCACCTACCGTATGGAGCTGAGCCCATCGAACGCTCCGGACCCTGCTGCGCTCGCCCATCTGCGCAGCGAGGAGGATGACGAAGGCCTGGCGTGGGTATGGCGGGATACTACGATCATCTCCTACTCGAGGGAGGCGCCGCACCCGCGCCCAGCGATCGAGCTCATTTGCCTCGAGGACTCTGCGCTTCAGGGTGCGATCGCCGTCGACAGTGAAGACACCAGAGCGACATTGCGCGAGAGCGCGAGTCCTGAGATCATACGCTCGCTCATCGCAGCGCTGAAGAAAACGCTGGTCGACTCCGACGCACAGGATGGGGAACAGGGCTGACGCGCCACGGTGCCGGCGTCGAGCTGCAGGCGGCGCTCGTCACACGGGCGCGCGAAGTCGTGAACCGCGGCAACCGCGTCATCTTGGCGCACGGGGCCAGGAACCCGCATCGCGATCGGCAAGTTATCGTGGAGCCGTGGGCCTGGGCGATCCACGAGACCTACCTACGCGCCGGGCGCTTCCTGCCGGACGTGCTCACCTTCCCGGTCAGCGAGCGAGAGCATCGACGTGCGCACGCTGCCGTGATCGGCGAGCTCGCCGCGGACGGCCGCACCGTACCCTCGGGGTACACGCTCCACACCGCGCGCCACTCCTACGCGGTCGAGATGATGAAGCAGGGTAGGGATCCGGTCCTCGTTGAGAACAGCCTGGGCCACGCCGACACCCGCCTGGCCCTCACGCTCTACGGGCAAGTTCCGGCCAGTGCTGACGGATCTGCTGCGTGCGGATGCGCGAGGGACGAATCGAGCGTGACGCCTCAGCCTTCGGCCACCGGATCCGCAGTGATGGAGATTGTGCGCCCGCTCGTCGGATCTTCGGGAATCTGAACGCGGAAAACCGGGCTCAGGTCCTTGACTCCGACGACGGTCAGCCCGATCTCGCCGCCGACGCGAATCGAGCTCGCCGCGCGCCCCCGGCCGCACCGCGGCCACACAGAGACAGTTGCTGACGCGGAGGAGGACGAGCGACTCACGTGACTCAGTCGGCGCCACGAGGTCGACGTCAAACTCATTGACACCGCCTGAGCTGTAGCCATAGGCGAAGGGCCAAGCCTCCCCCCTGTCTGGCCTCCGCACGTAGCGCCTCACGGGGCCCAGCTCCGGATCGTCCAGGACCCGGGTGCCCCACTTCGCGACAAAGGCGCGAACACCGATGCAGTGCAGGGACCGGCGGAACACGGTAAGGTCGAAGCCGGGCGAGTCGAGTTCGAGCTGCAGTGCGCGCCGTCCATTGGCGAGGGTGACGTTGTGCGCATTGCGGAACCGGCCGGAGAGTGTCGCGAGCCCCTCGGCCCATTCCCGGCTCACCCCTCCGACGCGTCGTCGGGCCTTGCCGCGCCTTCCGCGAAACCCACGCTCCTGGATTGCGAGGGCGAGAGGGGCCACTGCGCGAGCATTTCATCGAGCTGCGCCAGGTAGTTGTTGCAGTCGTCGCATTCGACACCCGGTGGGAGCAGCAGGTCATTAGCGGCGATCGCCTGCGGGACCACATGGGCGCGGCCGCGCGCCCGCTCCGGATCCGTAGATCCGCAGAAGATGCACGCGACGCTGGTCGCCGCGTCTGATGTGATCGGTTCCTTTCGTGGGCTGCGTCATAGTCCCTGCTATAGTCACGAGATAGCCCCGGCCATGGGCCGGGGCTATCTCGTTATCCGGTCGCAACTCCCGAGGAGGGACTCGAACCCCCGACCCGGTGATTAACAGCGTCCGGCGGGGATATTCGCCAATTTCGCTCGTGTTCCACAAAGTTAGGTGTGGACTGCAGATAGTACGGATTGGTCGTCCGTGCAGGTTCTAGGAGAATAGCCCAGTTTGGCGCAGTTGTCACACCGGAGTCACACTGAGTGCCGGGCTGGGTTCGCACCGTGGTTGGAGGTTGGTGACACACGCGGCTAAAGAGGGCGTCCACCAGTGTTGGCATGTCGTTGGGGCGCAGTTAGGTAGTCTGTGGGGTAAGCCCAATCGGCCGCACAGTTCACCTGCTTGACGCCCAGCCCCGACCATCCTCGGGTGGCTCACGATGGTTTAGCCGAGCCACGCAAGTCGTGAGGCCAGCCATCCACGCTTGTCGGAACCGACGAAGTTCACGCCTCAAATGATGTCCCGTGACTTCTTGAGCTGAAACCAAGCGTGATCGATGTCGAACGACCCTGCCGCTTCGGCCTCGAGCTTACTATCGGAGAGATCAGTTGTGTTGTAGAGCCACGTTCGGAGGATTTCGGGAAGCACCTTCTGTGCCCGAAAGTCTGTCGGAAGAAGTCGCGCTGGCACCTCGCGTGTTTCCAGGAACAGCGGATCCGGTAGCGCAGCGGCCTGAAATAGCTGCTGCACCTCGTCAGGAGTCACCGGGACCCTGGCGTGCAGGAATAATGTCCTCGTGCTCTCCACGTGACAAACCATACTCTGCTCTTCGTCCAAGTCTCCTCCGGTCCGGTCAAGGTAGTGTAAGACTCGCAGAATGAGCTTGAAGTAGTCTCGGGGGTACTCGGGCGCCCAGCGTCCGAATGAACCACCGAAAAGAAGGCTGAAGAAACGTTCCACGATGCTCCGCCGCCGGGCGACCATCCTCGCGTAAGACAGGGTGTCGAGACGCATCGCGCGTTCGTCGATGGTCAGGTCGCTTCGCGCATCGAGCTTGGCGAAGGCCGCGAGGACTTCCTGCTCATTCTGCATCACCACGCGGAATGCAGGCGATCGCCGCATGCGCAAGTTCTCGACGACCTCCTCTATCCACACTTTGAGCTCCTGACGTCCATTGACCAGCTGCAAGTCTGGCGCGAGATGCAAGATGCCGTGCGCTGTCTGCGTCGCATCACCGGCCGAGGCGGGTGCCAGCGGAGGCGTCAAGGACGGCAGGTCCACCCGACTCACCAGAGGGCGGATCGAGTCCAGAAGCCCTGAGCGAAGCAGCGCAATCGCGAACGCCGCGGCAGTCTGACACGCGTATTCCGTCCATTCCGGCTCGCGGCGGTACCCGACAACATCACTAGTGCCGCGAACGACAAGCACCGGATAGGTCGCGTCGGTGCGCGCGGCAGCCTCGAATACTCCGGCCGCCTCCATCTCGATCGACTGAATCTTTCGTGACGCGTCCTGCCAATTCTCCAGGACGCCCGGGTCTCGAAGGAGGTTGTCGCTGCTGCCCACCGTGCCAATCGCGACGATCGGGTAGGTTCGCGAGTTTGGCTGGTGGAAGAGTCGTTCGAGCGTTGTCTTGACCTTGCGTCTGAACGCCTTGGGCCCCTCGAAATGGTTGTCATCGACCGGAACGCTAGGTCGGGGGGCTCCGATCGATGCCGGCCCCGACCAATCGCCGAGCTGGTGCGGAAGGAGGTTCGCCAATATGTCGGCGAGCGCCTTTGGGACGCGCTCCCCTCGCACCTCGAGCTGCGGTAGGAGATCGGGACGCAACGCCTGAACGCGAAGGTCCGCGAGGCGAACAGCGATCGTAACGTCGCCGAGCGTGAAATCCATGCTCGGGGGTGCGCCGGCGATGCCGACCACGAGGATGAGATTGGGATCGAGATCCTCGATCACGTCGCGGGTCGCGTCTTGCGCGGGTCCGTTGCCCTGCTCCGGAATGCGAATCACGGCGACGGATAGGCTTTTCTGGTTCGTCGTTCTCACACGGCCAAGCGCGTAGGTCCGGCGAAGGCGAATTGGCTGGACGTCAGCCAGGCGGGTAACGACCGCGCGGTGCTCGTCCTCGCGAATAGTGATAACGGCCGCGTCGACGCGGGCCAGCGCTTGCGCTTGGTTGGTCATTGGCCATCAAGTTCCGCCAGCGTCGCAGCCGGCGCAATGCAGCGCGGTCGTGATCCTATGGGGGTCTGTGTCCGAAGCCCAGTCGGTTATGAAAGGCCGTCGGCATCACGCGTCAGGCAGGGCTCGAGGGCCATCGGGGAAACAGTCCGCTGGGTCGGCTGAATAGGCCGCACAACCCCTGCTAGCCCGGGCAGCCTATAATCGAACCGTTACTAATCTCTAGGTCGAGCCGGTAGTGCGACCCGAGCGCCCGCTGGAGCTGAGCGGCCAATTCAGTGCTTGGACAGAAACTCTCGGATGGAGTCATGCAAGCGGGCGCATGCTATTTGGCCGAGTCGTCCGTGGGCGTTGGGCGGCGGATGCCGCCTACCCAAGATCACCGATCACATGCTCGACTGCGGCAAGTGCCGACAACGTCGTTCCTCGGTTGCACTGCTGCCCCATTCGTGCGGCACGGCCCGGATGAATGAGGTTGCGAAACTCTCTCGCGATCCTGCACTGTGCGGCCGTGATGGGGCCTATGATGCCGAGTGTGTGAGCAACCTCCGTCAGCTCATGAAGACCCCATCGCTCCACGGCTGGGTCGGGGCTCTTCGACAGGGCCCCGCTTCCAACGAGCGATAACGCTGCTTGGGCGCTGCTCCGTGGGGTGCGCGTCTCGTGTTCCAGTACGGCCCAAAGGAGGAGGGCTTCAACCACAGAGCCAGCTAGAACGGTTGCCCCCTTCCAGTCCGCGACACCAAAGGAACGACTAGCCGCAGCAATGTCTGCCCGAAGCGTCTCGCGGAAGGGCGCGTCGGTCACGAACGCTAGGTCAGCGGTGCCCGCATCGACTACGTCGTCTCTCAGTTCAGTCAAATACGCGCGGATGATGGAGAGGGGATTCATCTTCCCGCGCCCAGGAATCTTGCCTAGCTGATGGAGATTGTCACCAGATCGCCACGCTGCAACAGCCGTGCGAACCGCTTCCAAGGCCTCACCGAAACCGTCAAGCGCGTCACCAGTTGTCGTAAGTAGTCCAGGCGGTAGTGCATCGACCAGGTTGAGCAGATGGCCGAGAGTTGGGGCGTGGTCACGCGTAAGGAAGAAGGTGACCCCGCTCGCGGCGGCAGGATAACGTCTGTCGATGTACTCGACGATTTGACTCGGGACGGCAAGGATCATGTTAGTTGTACCTAGTGTGACGATGCGCGCTCGGCCACCTACTCTGAACCCGTTTTCTCGCGCAGGTATTTGGCGAAGTCAGACTGAAGCCCCTCGAGGTTGAGCGTCTCCTTCTGCAACCACTTTGGCGTGCTGAGCAGGGCGTCCTCAAATTCGGAAGCAGAGCGACGAGCGAGGCTGCGAATGGTGGTCTGTGCCTTTTCCGCGGCTGTCGTCCACGTTGCCTCGAATTCCCTTTGCTGCTCGGGATCCGGATGGGAATCCAAGTAGTTGCGCCGGCGATCGGCAGCCTTGACGAGCAGCCTGGCATGCTGCGAAGCAAGGGAGGCACTTGCGAACGCGGTTCCGCCGAATCGGGCCGCCTGCATTCCCAGCTCCCCGAGCAGTTGCGCTGCGGATGATGCGTCCGCCGGCATCACCTGTTGAGGGTCTAATAGGCCATCTCTCGCAAGAGCTGCCAAGTCTTCCTTGGCCCACTGAATGTTTGTGGTCTCGACACGCCAGTACTCAACCCAGAGTGCCGCCAGGGCGGTCTTGAGACGACGGTGGCGCTCCACTCGGAGCTGATACAGCTGAACTCCCGCTAGCACAGCGACTGCCAGGGCGATCACAACGTTCGCGAGGTCGAGGATCCCCGCGGCCTGCAGGAGCTTAACCAGGTCGATGACGCTCATCTGCAACTCGACTTGGCCAACTTCCCTCCAAGACATCGACGTGTCACACCATAGCCACACAAGCCAGAACCGGCCACGCGTCGATCGACGGGGGCCGGCTCTGGAACCGCATGCTGCTCAACCGTTTTCCTCAGCTCCCGAGGAGGGACTCGAACCCCCGACCCGGTGATTAACAGTCACCTGCTCTACCACCTGAGCTACTCGGGATCAGGCACGAAATGTAAGAGGGGTCCAAGAGCAGGGGAAGCTGGGCGGCCCACCTCCCCGCCTCCCCACCTCCCCTCCTCCCTCTACTTCCGCGCCACGTAATAGAGCTCGGAGCTCTGGGAATCGTCGCTCCCCGGGCCGAGCACCTCCCCCCGCTGCCCGTACACCTCCAGCAGCTGGAACCCCACGCTCGCCAGCTGCCGGCCCTGGGTCTCCCGATCTATATAGTAGTGGAGCATGGTGAAGTCGTGCGCGTCGTCGTTCACGATCGCGTACTCCGCTTCCGACCGCTCCAGCCGCTTCATCCGGGCGTGATTCACGGTCGACAGGCCGTAGCTCACCACGTTCCGCAACAGCGTCCCGGGGTTGAGCGAGAAGCCCAGGGTGGGGCCGTCATGCGCGCCCCGGAAGCGCCGGTTGTGGGTCGAGAAGATGAACAGCCCGCCCGGGCTGAGTATGCGGCGCACGCCGGCCAGCGCCACCAGCCGGCTCTCGTGCGACAGCGTGTCGATCCCGTTGAAGGTGAAGACGGCGACATCGACGGAGCCGTCCGCGAACGGGGTGAGCTCGCGCACGTCGCAGAGGAAGAACTGCAGGTGCGTGAAGTGCGACTTGCAGTAGTCGACCATCTGGCGCGAGAAGTCGATCCCCACCACGTTCGGCGACCACTCGCTCAGGTATCGCGTGATCCGGCCCGCGCCGCAGCCGATGTCCATCAATCGCTTGTTGGCGATCTGGTCGCGATACTTGACGAAGATCATGACCTCGGCGGGCGTCAGCGTGTTGGTCAGGTACTCCGAGAGGAGTCCCTGCCGTTCATAGTTGCGCTGATTGATCGTCGTCATACGCCCCGGGGCATGAAGGTCGACCGTCGAGGTCGTCGCCGGCTGGGTCGGAGTACTCGCCGCCAGGCCGGCGGGTTCCGCGATCGGAACGGTCGGGCGCGCGACGGCGCCCGGGGCCGACTCGGCCGCCGCCAGCTCGGCGGACGGCTCCACCGTGACGGTGGGGCGGGACCACATCTCGGACGTGACGTGCCGACGCACCGGCTGCTCCCCGGACGCCGGACCGCGGACGTAGGGCTTGGTCTCGCGCGGCGGAGCCGCGCCCTTCGCCGCGCCGGAATCGGTGGCCGGTGGGGTAGTGCCCGGATCTCTCGGAGCCTCGTCGCCAGCTTTTGTCATCGCGCTACCCCCCACTCACGGCCGGAAGGATCAGCAGCTCGTCGGACCCCGTCATGGCCGTGCCCAGTCCGCCGGTGAACCGGATGCTCTCTGGCCCAAGAAAGATGTTCACGTGCGGGCGCACCGCGCCCTGCTCGGTCACCACCCGGTCGCGGATGCCCGGGTACGATTTCCAGAGCGCATTCAGGGCGTCGCCCACCGTCGCGGGCTGGGCGTCCAGCACTATCCGGTCGCGCCCATCGGCAAAGGGCCGGAGGTAGCCCGGGAGCACCACGGCGACCGACACTATCGCCGCCCGCGCGCGCCGCGCGCTGCCTTACGAGTGGCGCCGCCGGCCTTCCGCGCCGCCGGTCGCCTTGCCGCCGGCCGCTTGCGCGCCGCCGCCTTCTTCGCCGCCGGCTTCCCGTTGCCCCCACCCAGCGCGTACGCCTTCACGCAGACGATCCCCGGCAGCCCACCGGCGATCTGGATCCACGAGGCGCCGCCGTCGCGCGAGCCGTAGAGCCGCCCGTTCCGCGTCCCGAAGTACAACCCCGTGGGGTTGAGGGCGTCGGCCGAGAAGCCGTCGCGGAGTATCGTCTCATAGGCGGCCTCCTGCGGCAGCCCCTTGCTCAGCGCCTGCCACCGCTTGCCGCCGTTGGTCGTGCGGTAGACGCGGAGCTTCGCGTCAGGCACCACCCGGAACATGTCCGACTCGAGCGGGATGATGTAGGCGGTGTCGGGCTTGTTCGGGTCGGCGACGATCGGGAAGCCGAAGTCGCTGGGGACGCCGTTGGCGACGTCCTTCCAGTTGTCGCCGCCGTCGTCCGACCGGTAGAGCCCCCAGTGGTTCTGCAGGTACAGCGTGTCGGGACGCGACGAGTGCATCGCGATCTTGTGGACACACTGCCCGAACTCGGGGTACTTGTCGGGCAGGAACTCGGCGCGGACGCCGACGTTGCGCGGCTGCCAGCTGCGGCCGCCATCGTCGGTGCGGTAGACGCCGGCGGTGGAGATCGCCACCCACATCCGCGACTTCGACGTCGGGTGCCTGACGATGGTGTGGAGGCAGAGCCCGCCGCCCCCCGGCATCCACTTGGGGCGGTGCGGGTGCGCGAGCAGCCCCGCCACCGGCGACCAGCTGGCGCCGTTGTCGCGGCTCTCGAAGAGGCAGGCGGGCTCCACGCCGGCGTACAGCTGGTTGGGCGCGTCGGCCGCGCCGGGCTCGATCTGCCAGATGTTCTTGAGCGACAGCCCGCTCTCGGCGGGGAACTTCAGCGTCGCCTCTTCGGGCACGGTCCAGGTGGCGCCGAAGTCATCGCTGTGCTGGAGCACCGCCCCCCAGTGCATGCTCGACGCCGACGCCCAGATGCGGTGCCAGCCGGCGCGCTGGTCGAACGCGACCGCGTAGACGGTGTGGCCGGCGGCGTGCGGGCCGGACACCTGCCAGCGGCGGCGACCGCCACTCCCGTGCACCAGGAATACTCCCTTGGACGTGCCCACGAGCAGGAGGACGTCGGGCGCTTTGGGACGGATTCGGGTGGGACGGGGAGGCATTGAACAGGGTCAGGGTCAGGGTCAGGGCCAGTTGTCGGTCGCGGCGGAGGTCGGCCGGCGGGCGGAATTCGGCGTTGAAGGATGGCCGCGTGAGGCGGGTTGGGTTCTACGGCGGGGGGAACGGATGCATCGGAATTGACGGACTGTTTCGGTGGCAGGGCCGGATTCGAGGGGCGATTCCTGCTTCCTTGTTGCGTCCCCCCACCTCCCCACCTCCCCGACTCCCCCACCGGGACCCCCAAGGTGCGGAAGGCTCAGAATGGGGTCAAGGTCGTAGCGCACACACCGCGCGGCGGTCTACGGCGCGGGAAGTGCCGGGGCAGCCTCAAGTGCGGGTGCCGATGATCTCGCGACCGGTCCGGCGGCGAACGCCGGAAGGACGGTCCGGAGCCAGCGTCCGGTGTGCGAACCCTCGGCGGCGGCGATTTCCTCCGGCCGCCCCATCGCCACCACCCGGCCGCCGTCGGCGCCGGCCTCGGGGCCCAGGTCGATCACCCAGTCGGCGAGCTTGATGACGTCCAGGTTGTGTTCGATGAGGACCACCGTATGTCCCTGGTCCACCAGCCGGTCGAGGACGGCGGCGAGTTTCCGGATGTCCTCCAGGTGGAGGCCTGTGGTGGGCTCATCCATTAGATAGAGGGTGCGGCGGGTGCCGCCCTCGCCGCGCGCCCGTGCCGAGGCGATGAGCTCCCGGGCGATCTTGATGCGCTGCGCCTCGCCGCCGGAGAGGGTGGTGGCGGGCTGCCCCAGCCGGAGGTAGCCGAGCCCTACCTGGTGGAGCTGCCAGAGTGCGAGCCCGAGCTTTTCCTCGCGCGGGAAGAAGCGCAGCGCCTCGTCGATGCTGAGGTTGAGCACGTCGTGGATCGACTTCCCGTGCACGGTGACTTCGAGGACGTCGGGCTTGAAGCGCTTGCCGCCGCACTCGTCGCAGGGGACGAAGACGTCGGCCATGAAGATCATCTCGACCTCGATGGCCCCGGCGCCCTCGCAGGCCTCGCACCGCCCGCCGGCGACGTTGAACGAAAAGGTGCCTGGCGAGTACTTCCGCTGCCTGGCGAGGGGCGTGTCGGCGAAGACGCGGCGGATCTCGTCGAACGCCTTCACGTAGGTCACCGGGTTGGAGCGCGGCGACCGGCCGATCGGCTCCTGGTCGATGAGGACGACGTCGTCCAGCGACTCCACGCCGCTGAGCTCCGCGAACGAGCCCACCCGTTCGCCCAGGTGGAGCTGGGCCGAGTGTCCGCCTCGGAGCCTGGTCTCCAGCGCGCGGTAGAGGACGTCGTGGATGAGGGTGCTCTTGCCGGAGCCCGAGACGCCGGTGATCGCGGTGAGGGTGCCGATCGGGATCCGGATGTCGACGTCGCGGAGGTTGTGCTCGCGGGCGCCCGTCAGGCGGAGCCAGCGCGGGCCGGCACGGCGGCGCTCGTCAGGCGCGGGGCAGGGAATGGCACGCTCGCCGGAGAGATACTGGCCGGTGAGCGGGCTCTCGCCGGCGCGGGCGATCGGTCCTGCGAACACCACCTGCCCCCCCAGCTCACCGCTCCCGGGCCCCAGCTCCACCATGTAGTCGGCGGCGCGAATCGCCTCCAGGTCGTGCTCCACCACCAGGACGGTGTTGCCGCCGTCGCGCAGCCGGCGCAGCAATCCGAGCAGCCGGTCCATGTCGCGCGGGTGGAGGCCGATCGATGGCTCGTCGAGGACGTACAGGGTGTCGACCAGGTGGGCGCCGAGCGAGTTGGCGAGCCCGATGCGCTGGGCTTCGCCCCCGGACAGGGTGCGGGTGGCGCGGTGGAGGGTGAGGTAGTGGAGCCCCACGTCGCAGAGAAAGCGGACGCGCGACGCGGCCTCGTTGAGCACCAGCTCGGCAACCTGGCGTTCGTACGGCGTCAGCGTCAAAGCGGCCAGCCAGTCGCGCAGCTTCCCCACCGGGAGCTCGGAGAGCTGGGCAATGGTGAGCCCGCCCACGCGAACGTTGAGCGCGTCGGGGCAGAGCTTGGCGCCGCCGCACGAGCCGCAGGTGTTGGCGGTCTGATAGTGGCGGAGGAAGATCCGGATGTACTGCTTGTAGCGCTTCTCCTCGAGGTCCTTGAGGAAGGGGAAGATCCCCTTGTAGCCGCGCTCGCGGTGGCGAAGCAGGCGCTCGCGCTGCGCCCCGGTCAACTCACGCCACGGCTTGTCGAAGGGGATGCGCTCCCGGGCGGCGAACTCGGCCAGCGCCCGCCGCTTGTTGTCGTAGCGCGGCATGGTCCACGGATGGATCGCGCCCTCGCGCACCGAGCGGTCGGCGTCGGGGATGATCAGCGCCTCGTCGTACTCGAGCACCGCGCCGAAGCCGTTGCAGGTGGGGCAGGCGCCGCGCGGGTTGTTGAAGGAGAAGAGCTGTGGAGTGGGGGCGGGAAGGCGGGTGTGGTCGTCGGGGCACTCGAAGCGCTCGGTGAAGCTCAGCCGCGACACCGGCGCCGGCGCGCCGGCCGGCGTGACCGGGTCGGCGAAGAGGACGATCGCATCGCCGTCCCCCTCGGCGAACGCGGTGCCGAGCGCGTCGGCCAGGCGGCTGGCGGATTCCGGCTCCACCGCCAGCCGGTCGACGATCACCAGCAGCTCGCGGGCGAAGGTGATGTCCACGGGCTCGGTGGCGAGTTCATCAAGATGCATGATCCGGCCGTCGACGCTCACCCGGACGAAGCCCTGGGCGCCGAGGTTTTCGACCGCGACGTCGTGCGAGAGCTCGTCGGAGAGGTGGAGCGGGAAGGCGACCGAGAAGCGGGTACCGGCGGGGAGGGCGAAGACGGTGTCGGCGACTGACTGGACGGTGTCGGGGGCGAGGACGCGCCCGCAAACGGGGCAGTGGGAGCGCCCGATGCGCGCCCAGAGGAGGCGCAGGTAGTCGTAGATCTCTGTCGCCGTGCCGACGGTGGAGCGCGAGGTGCGGGTGGGATTCTTCTGCTCGATCGCCACCGCGGGGGACAGTCCGTCGATGGAGTCGACGAGCGGCTTCTCCATCCGCTCCAGGAACTGGCGAGCGTAGGCGGAGAGCGACTCGACGTACCGGCGCTGCCCCTCGGCGTAGATGGTATCGAAGGCGAGGGTGGACTTGCCGGATCCGGACGGCCCGGTGATGACCGTGAACGCGCGCCGCGGAATCTCGAGGTCGAAGCCCTTGAGATTGTGCTGGCGGGCGCCGGTGATCCGGATACGGTCTTTCATCGCTGGGAAAGATAATGAATGAGGAACGAGGAACGAGGAGACAAGCAGCGAGTCCGGTTTTCCTTGTCGCGGCTTGTCTCCTCGTTCCTCGTCCCTCGTTCTTCAGCATCAGCAAGGCGGTCACTAACTTTGGATGCATGACCGGACCTTCCATGCACGATGAAGACATCCTCGGCCGGGCCTACGACGGCCGGCTGATGCGGCGGCTGATGGGGTACGCGCGCCCGTATTGGCGGCTGGTGGCGGGGGCGATCGCGCTGCTGCTGGTGGAGGGGGCGCTGCAGCTGGTGGGGCCGATGCTCACCCGGCAGGTGATCGATGTCGGGATTCCGGCGCGCGACGCGGACATGGTCTGGCGCGCGGCGCTCCTCTTCGCCGGGTCGCTCGCGGCCGCGTTCATCTGCTCCTACGGCGAGACGCTCCTCACCAGCCTGCTGGGACAGCGGGTGATGCGCGACCTGCGAATGGAGATCTTCGCCCACGTCCAGCGCCTGTCGATCGCGTTCTACGACCGGACGCCGGTGGGGCGGCTGATCACCCGGGTGACGTCGGACGTCGAGTCGCTCAACGAGCTGTTCACCGCCGGCGTGGTGGCCGGCATGGGCGACCTGTTCACGCTGCTGGCGATCAGCGTCCTGATCGTGATCGTCGACTGGCGGCTGGCGCTGGCGACGTTCGCGGTAATCCCGTTCGTCTGGCTGGTGTCGATCCGCTTCCAGCGGGCGGTGCGCGAGTCGTACCGCGACATCCGGACGCGGCTGGCGCGGATCAACGCCTTCTTGCAGGAACGGCTGACGGCGATGCGGATCGTCCAGCTGTTCGGGCGGGAGGCCGAGGAGGGCCGCCGGTTCGACGCGCTGAACCGGTCGCACCTGGACGCGCACCTGAAGTCGATCACCTACTACGCCCTCTACTTCCCGGCCATCGAGCTCCTCACCACCGTGGCGATCGCGACGCTGATCGTCGCCGCCACCGCCCGGGTCCACGCCGGCACCCTGACGGTGGGAACGGTGGCCGCCTTCCTGCAACTCGTCAGGCGCTTCTACCAGCCGCTCCAGGACCTGTCGGACAAGTACAACACGCTGCAGCAGGCGATGGCGAGCAGTGAGCGGGTCTTTCGGTTGCTGGATACGGAACCTCGAACGAGGAATGAGGAACGAGGAGACGGGCAGCTTGTTTCCTCGTTCCTCGTTCCGCATTCGGTCTCTCCCGTCACTGTCGCGTTCCACGATGTCTGGTTCGCGTACAACACCGTCGGGGAGGGCCCGGACCAGCGGCCAAACTGGGTTCTGCGCGCCGTCAGTTTCTCCGCCCGCCCCGGCCAGACGGTCGCGATCGTGGGCCACACGGGCGCCGGCAAGACGACGATCGTCTCCCTCCTCATGCGATTCTACGAGCCGCAGCGCGGGAAGATCACCGTCGACGGGCGCGACATCCGCGAGATGCCGCTGGACGAGCTGCGCGGGCTGATCGGCTATGTCCAGCAGGACATCTTCCTCTTCGCGACCGACGTCGCCGGCAACATCCGGCTGTCACAGCCGCTGACCGACCAGCAGGTGGCGACGGCCGCGGCGCGGGTGGGCGCCGACCGGATCATCCGGCGCTTCCCGGGCGGCTACGGGCACGTGCTGGGGGAGCGCGGGGCGTCGATCAGCGTGGGCGAGCGGCAGCTCCTGTCGTTCGCGCGGGCGATCGCGGCCGACCCGGCGGTGCTGCTCCTGGACGAGGCCACCAGCGCCGTGGACAGCGAGATCGAGGCCGAGATCCAGGCCGGCCTGGCCGAGCTCATGCGGGGGCGCACGACCATCGCCATTGCCCACCGGCTGAGCACGATCGTGGGCGCCGACGAAATCATTGTGCTCCACCACGGCGAGATCGTGGAACGCGGGACGCACCGGACGCTCCTCGCGGCCGGCGGGCTGTACGCCAGGCTCTCCCGGCTGCAATCGGGCGAGCGGGAGCGGACGGCATCGCTCGTGGTCTGACGCTTGCACGGCTTTGCGGGCCGGGGTAGTTTCTGCAAACCGGCGCATCAAGCGGCGCCGCTTCGCCTTCCGGTCCGGGATCAACTCGCGCCAACGGGGTCGTGCCTAGCATTTCGACATGCCCTATATCCAGCTCAAAGACAAGCAGTTCCCGCTGAAGGTCGGCCAAGCCAGGGTTGGCGGTGATGCGGGCGCCGACATACCGGTGCCGGGCGCGGAGGCGACGATCGAAGCGATCATCGACCTCTCGGCCGACAACCGGGTGTCGATCCGCCGCGCCAGCACCGCCGCCACAGTTCGGGTCAACGGCGTCGCGCTGGGCGTGGAGCCATCGCCGCTGATCCACGGCGACAAGATCGAGGTGGGCGGGTCCGAGCTGCTCTTTGGCGACGACCGGAAGGGGGGGAGCACCCAGTACATCTCCGGGATCAACCTCCCCGAGCTCATGAAGGCGCGGGCCAGCGGACAGCCCGCCAAGCCCACCACCGGCACCGGAGGCCGGCTGGTCTCCCTGGTGGACGGGCGCGAGTACTCGATCTCTCCCACCGGCCTGACCATCGGCCGCGACGCGGGATGCGACGTGGTGGTGCCCTCGAGCGATGTCTCGCGCCGGCACGCCGAGATCACGCCGGCGCCGAACGGCTACGTCGTCAGTGACTTGAGCACCAACGGCGTGTTCGTGAACGGAGAACGGATCCAACAGTCGCAGGTGCTGGGGCGCGCCGATGTGCTGCGGGTGGGGAACGAGGAGTTCCGCTTCTACGCGGATGTCGTCACCGCCGCCCCGGCCCCGCCGCCGGTGTCGGTTCCCCCGAAGGCGATGCCCATGGCGCCCGCACCGGCGCCCGCCCCCGCGATGGCGGGCTCAGCCGCGGCCCCGGCGGCGCCCAAACCGGCGGCTCCGCCCCCCGCTCCGGCCCCGCCTCGTCCCGCCGCAACGACACCACCCGCGCACCCGCCCGCGCCGCCCAAGGCCGCCGCGCCACCGCCGGCTCCGCCCAGGCCCGCCGCCCCTCCGCCGGCACCGCCCAGGGCGGCGGCACCCCCGGCACCAAAGGCCCCGCCAGCCCCGGCCCCAGCCCCCGCCGCGCCTCCACCGCGCGAGTCCGGTGGCGCGCGACCGGTGCTGGCGACGCTCGAGATCATGAACGTCGGCCCCCTCAAGGGGAAGAAATTCGAGCTGCGTGGCCCGCTCTCGCACGTGGGGCGGGGCGAGCACAACGACATCATCCTGAACGACGAGAGCGTCTCCGACTCCCACGCCAAGCTCCAGAAGCGTGAGGCGGGGTGGTTCGTGGTGGACATGGAGTCGACCAACGGGACCTACGTCGGCGGACGGCGGCTCACCGGCGAGCAGCAGCTGGTGGGCGCCCCGGACGTGCGGTTCGGCGGGATCAAGATGATCTTCCGTCCCGCCGCCGATGCGCTCGAAGAAGGGAAGGGAACGCGCGCCATCACCGGCGTGACGATCGAGCAGGCCAAGGCGCGCGCGGCCGCGTCGAAGGAAGTGCGCACCAGCGCCGCCGCGGGCGGCGCGGAGCCCGTCACCGCGCCGTCGCCGTCCGTCGCTCCTCACGAACCGTCCTCCGCCCCCACGCCGCAGCCGGCGGGCGGGATCCCCGGATGGATCTGGGTCGTCCTGCTCGCGGCAGTCGTGATCGCCGCGGTCCTCATCCTCAAGGGTCGCTAGTGCAGCTCGCCGTTGCCGCCCGCACCGACATCGGGATGATTCGGGCGGGAAACGAGGACAGCCTCTACGCCGACGCGAACGCCTGGCGCGGCCTGTTCATCGTCGCCGACGGAATGGGCGGCCACGCCGCCGGCGAAGTGGCCAGCGAGATGGCGGTCCAGATCGTCGAGCGGGAGTTGCAGTCGGTGAAGGACCTGCACGACGACACCGCGATCGAGCGCATGGTCCACGCCCTCAAGGAAGCCAATTCCAAGATCTTCGAGCGGACGCTCTCCGAGGCCGACAAGCAGGGGATGGGCACCACCTCGTCGGTCCTGATGCTCGGCGGCTCACGCTACGTGATCGGCCAGGTGGGCGACTCGCGGATCTACATGCTGCGCGACGGCTCGCTGTCCCAGGTGACGCGCGACCACTCGTACGTGCAGGAGCAGGTGGACGCGGGCTACCTCACTCCCGAGCAGGCACGCTACCACCCGTACAGCAACGTCATCACCCGGTGCGTCGGCGCCAGCGAGAACGTGGAGCCCGACACCTACACCGGCGAGGTGAAGGCCGGCGACGTCTTCCTGGTGGCGAGCGACGGACTCACCGGGATGGTGGACGACCGGCGGCTGCACCAGATCCTGCTGGCCCGGGTGAAGCCGGCGCAGATGGTCGACGCCCTGATCTCCGAGGCCAACGGGCGCGGCGGGCTCGACAACATCACCGCGATCGTGATCAAGGTGGAGTCGCTCGAAGACGGCGACACGAACGCCATCACCCAGCCCACCGAAGCCGCGGTCCGGCCGCAGGGCTGACCCGCCACGCTTGTTCCGGCGGGACGCGGCGCCAGCGCCGATGTCCCGCCTCGCAACTCAGTCGAGCGGTGAACCGCCGGCGTCGAGCCGGGCCCGGACCTCGCCCTCGTCCCGCGTGAGCGCCGCCAGCATCCGGTCGCGCGGCACCTCCACCGGCCGTGCCGAGAACACCCGCAGCCACCGCGCCGAGCGGTAGAGCTGCTCGGAGAGCACCGGCAGGTTGATGGCGCCGGCCAGGCCGGCACTCGTGAGGCGCTCCACCGCGCCGCCGCGGCGCACCACCGGCAGGTCGAGCCCCAGCATCTGGGTCTTCTCAGGGAAGTCGAGCAGGAGCTCGCCGGGCGCCATCCCGTACGCGCGCCCGATCGCATCCTCGGCGCGCGTCACCAGCGACTGGTCGGCCGCGATCCACTCGGCCGCGCCGGCGCCGAGCTCGGCGGCCGGCCACTCGGCCACCCGCTTGTACAGGCGCCGCTCGCGCAGCGCGCGCAACAGCGGGGTGGGGCAGGTCTCCTCGAGGCGGTGGAGCAGCCCCTCGTCGGTGAACGCGGCGAGAGTACGCGGCTCCAGCGCGCCGGCGCGGAGCGCATCGCCCACCAGCCGCTTGTACATCGCGGTGGCGCTCCGCACCGCGTGGTGCCAGTAGACGTTGCGGTACATCTGGTACTTGGCGAACAGGAGCGACTCCACCGCCGACAACCCCTTTTCGATGATGCCGATGCGGCGCCGGCCGGACTCGGGGTCGGGGACGAGGACGAGCGAGTTGAGCAGCCGGTCGACGTCGATCTCGCCGTAGGGGACGCCGCACATCAGGGCGTCGCGCTTGAGGTACTCGATCTTGTCGAGGTCGACGGATCCGGAGATCAGCCCCTGGAGGGGCGACTCGCTCACCCCGCGGATGAGGGCGAACACCCGGTCGGGGGCGCCGGCGCCCAGCGCCTCACGAATGATCGCACCGGCCTCGCCGCCGGTGATCAGCGGGCGGGCGACCTCTTCGTGGTGGGTGGCGCCGATCTCCTCCAGGGCGTGGGAAAAGGGGTAGTGTCCGACGTCGTGGAGGAGGGCGGCGATCCGGACCACGGTGCGCTCGTCAGGCGGCACGTCACGCAGCTCGCCGCGCTCGTCCAGTCCGGCCAGCGACCGGCTGGCCAGGTGGTAGGCGCCCAGGGCGTGTTCGAAACGCGAGTGGTTCGCGCCGGGGTAGACGAGGTGGGCGAGCCCCAGCTGGCGCACGTAGCGCAGCCGCTGGAAGGTCCCGGTGTCGACCAGGCGGATGGCGAGCGCGTCGACCCGGATGTTGTTCCAGAGCGGGTCGCGGACGGTTTCAAAACGCATCGGTAGCCGCTGGGTCAGGGGAAGGGAACGCGTGGTTGCTGCAAGCGATCGCAATGGGCGAGGGCCTGTCGCGCACCGCGTCAGCCCAACTGAAAGCGCGCGGCGGAACTGGATGCGAGGGAGTCGATGTCACGTCGACCGCGGGACGGGTATCCGCGTCATCGCGGAGAATACCCACCGCGCCTGGCAACGAGAGCAAGCGGATTCCATTCGTCCAGGCTGGTGGTCGAGACGGGCGCCCGCGCCCGCCTGTCAATCGCGATGAGCGCGGCGGGCTGCGGCCCGTACAGGGGCCCCCGAGAGGCTGTTCCGACAAGGACGTACAGCAGGCGGTCATCCTGGGAAATGACGGCGCTGCGCATCACTGGAGAGGTACCGCCGAACGCTGGGCGCAAATCGATCGAATCGCGAGGGACCAACGTGGAATCGTATTCTCGCACAATGCCCGCCCCGGGGTCATCGATCAGTGAGGTGCCGTGGTCCAGAAGGTAGACGGTCTGTCCGTCCGCCGTGGCGAGAACTGGTCCCGAGCCTGGCACGGGTGTCGCGACAGCCCTCCTTGTGAGAAGATCGACGCGGTACAGGAATCCGGGAGCGGTCACGAAGACGACGCCTGGACTCGCGGACGAGAATAGTCCTCTCAGGGAAAGCTGAAAGGCGGCTGCCTGGCCGGGAAACCCGATCGAGTCGATGGTGCCCAGCGTCTGGGCGTCCATGATGAAGAGGGAGTCCAGGCCCGGCTGCGCGTAGGGCGTACGCCTGCCCAGCGCGAGGAGAACGCCGCGGGGATAGGCGGCACTCGGAGCCAGTGCCAACAGTCCGCCCGGCACCACGAGCAGCGGCCCGATCAGTCCCAAGCCCGTGCCTGCATCCGCGTCCAGCACACCAATGCCTCGCACGCCATTCGACAAGCAGCTCGCGAGAAAGAGGCGCTGGCCATCCGCGGACACGGCGATGGCGTATTCCCCTATCACCGTCATGCCACTGTATCGACTCTCGGCGTTGAAGAGCGACTTCCGCCAGCGGGTTCGCAGCAGGGAGACATCAAAGGCAACCAGGTCGCGAGATGTGGTGTCTCCCGGTGTGAACTCTGTGACGTAGATCGTCTGCCCGTCGCGAGACAGAGCCAAGGCATCAATCGTACGCTTCAGAGGGCCCATCCGGGCGACAACTCGCCTGGCTACGGGATCGATCGCCAGCACGAACCCCGATTCCACGCCAACTGCGACGAGAGTAGCTCGCTCCGTACCTGGGCCGGCAGACTCGCAGGACGCCGTGGCCAGAAGCAATGCGAGGAGAAGGCAGGCGCTCTCTCCGCGGACCCCAGCCCTACGCTGCCACGAGAGGCGAGAATTCATGTGCGCCCTCTGCTTCCAGCACTACATCTGATACGCCGGGACCTTCGCGTCGGCCGAGACCACCACGCGAATGTACATCCCGCTGGGGGCGTGGCCGGGGACGCCGCAGACGATCAGGTAGTTGCCCGCCTTGGTGGCCCGGAAGGAGAACTCATCCGTCCCGGTCACCGGCTGAATGCCGTCGGTGAGGTGCGCGGTGTAGCCGCGCGGGAGGTCCGGCCGCTCGGGCGCCATGGGGATCGGCTTCTGGTCGAGGACGACGATCGCCGAGTGCGGGATGGCATCCCTGTTGAAGAACGAGACCTTGACCATCCACCCCTGCGGGAAGGTGATGGTGTGGCGCCCCATCGACCCGCCGTTGTAGTTGAAGCCGCCCATGGTGTTGTTCCAGGCGGCGTTGAGCGTGAGGTGCACCGTCTTCGCGGCCGAGTCGTAGGTCATGAACTCGTTGACCGCGACCTGGGCGCCCGCGGAGGGAGTGGAGCCGCTGCCGCCCGCAGGCGGTGGCCGCTGGGCGACGAGCGACGGGGCGGCGGCCAGCGCCATGCCCAGCGCGACCAGGGCACGGAGCGAGGTGAGCAGGGACTGCCTCACGCTAGTGCCGTTCCCACTTGTTGCTCCGTGTAGTGCACTAAGACACGCCTCTTGGCGAACCAAGTTGGAACGGCACTAGCCGGGTCTGCCGGGGCCGGCCGCGCGGATCCGCTCATCCACGGTGCCGAACTTCGCGAAGTTGGCGCGGAACATCTCGGCCAGTTTCTTCGCCTGCGCGTCGTAGGCGGCGGGGTCCTTCCACGTCTCGCGGGCACGCATGACGCCGGCGGGGACGCCGGGGACCTCGACCGGGACGGCGAGGCCGAACACCGGGTCGGTCTCCGACCGGACGCCGTCGAGCTTGCCGGCCAGCGCGGCCCGGACCATCGCCCGCGTGTAGGAGAGTTTCATCCGGCTGCCCACGCCGTAGGCGCCGCCGCTCCAGCCGGTGTTCACGAGCCAGACGCGGGAGCGGTGGGTCGCCAGCAGCGCGCCTAACATCTCGGCGTACTTGCCGGGGTGCCAGACGAGGAAGACGGCGCCGAAACAGGCGCTGAACGTCGCCTGCGGCTCGGTGACGCCGCGCTCGGTGCCGGCCACCTTGGCGGTGTACCCCGACATGAAATAGTACATCGCCTGCTCGGGGGTGAGGCGGGCGATCGGCGGCAGCACCCCGAAGGCGTCGGCGCAGAGGAAGACGATGTTCGACGGATGGCCGCCGCGCCCGCTGGGGACGTGGTTGCGGATGTACTCGAGCGGATACGAGGCGCGGGTGTTCTCGGTGATCGACTGGTCGTCGAACCGCACCCGCCGGGTGCCCGCCTCGAGGACGACATTCTCGAGGATGGTCCCGAACATCTGGGTGGTGGCGAAGATGTCGGGCTCCGCCTCACGCGACAGGTTGATCACCTTCGCGTAACAGCCGCCCTCGAAGTTGAAGACGCCGTCTTCGCCCCAGCCGTGCTCGTCGTCGCCGATCAGGTCGCGCTCCGGGTCGGCGGAGAGGGTCGTCTTGCCGGTGCCGGAGAGGCCGAAGAAGAGCGCGGTGTCGCCCGCCTTGCCGATGTTGGCCGAGCAGTGCATCGAGAGCACGCCCTCCTTCGGCATCAGGTAGTTCATGACCGTGAACATCGCCTTCTTGAGCTCGCCGGCGTAGCGCGTCCCGCCGATGAGGATCGTGCGCCTGGCGATGTTCAGGACGATGAACGTCCCGGTCCGGGTGCCGTGCTTCGCGGGATCGGCCTGGAACTCGGGGGCGTGGAGGACGCTGAAGTTGGGCTCGAAGGTGGGGAGGGCGCTCACCTCGGGCCGGATGAACATGTTCCGGACGAAGCTGGCGTGCCACGCGTTGGGGGTGACGTAGCGGACGCTCAGGCGGTGCTTCGGGTTCGCGCCACAGTAGAGGTCTTCGACGAAGAGCTCGGCGGCCTGGTCGAGATAGGCGCGGACATCGGCGAGCAGGGCGTCGAACTTCTCCGGCGCCATGGGCTGGTTGACTTTCCCCCAGTCGACGTCCTTCTCGGAGGTGGGCTCGCGGACGAGGAACTTGTCGTTGGGCGAGCGGCCGGTGTGCGGGGAGGTGACGGCGACGAACGGCCCCATGTCGGCGAGCTGCCCTTCGCCGCGGCGGATGGCGGCCTGGATGAGCTCCGCGGGGACGAGGTTCCAGTGGACCTGCCCGGTGGGCTTGAGGCCCTGGGCGTCGAGGCCACGGACGGATTCTCGGCGGACGGATGCGGCAGGAGTGGTCTGCGTAGCCATGGCGGAAAATATAATCCCGAACGGGGCCGTCGGTCAGCGGTCGGCGGTCGGCGGTCAGGGTGCACGATGAGAATTCAGTTCATCACGGCCTGCTTCTACGGCGGGGTGAACGGATGCTTCGGAATGAACGGATGCATCGGTGGCGAACCCGATGCATCCGTCAAGTCCGTTGCATCCGTTCACCCCGCCGTAGAACCCAGCCTCGCGCGCAGAGCGCGGCCGGCCACCCCGGACTGCCCTGCACGAAAGCTCAGAGCTTGCTGTAGCTCCTTGCCCCCGCCTCGGTGGTCTTCGGAGCTTCACCCGGTGTCGTCCGCTCCTGCGCATCGATCACCGCCACCGCCGCCATGTAGACGATGTCCTGCACCTCGGCGCCCTGTTCCAGGATGTGGACCGGCCGGCGCATCCCCACGAGAATGGGCCCGATCGCGGTGGCGCCGCCCAGGTGAGTCAGGAGCTTGTAGGCGATGTTCCCCGCGCTCAGGTTCGGGAAGATCAGCACGTTGGCGGCTTCGGTGAGGGCGCTGAACGGGTAGCGGCTCTTCAGGATCGACTCGTCGACGGCGGTGTCGGCCTGCATCTCGCCATCGACCACCATCTTCGGGTCGCGCTGGCGCAGGAGCTGGACGGCGCGCGCCATCTTCTCGGCGTCGGGATGACGCACTGACCCGAAGTTCGAGAAGGAGAGCATCGCGATCCGGGGCGCGATCCCGAAGGTCTGGACGATCCGGCCGGCGGCGTAGCCGATCTGGGCGAGTTGTTCGGCGGTGGGCTCGATGTTGACGGTGGTGTCGCCGCAGAAGACGACGTGCTTGTCGAAGACGAGCATGTACAGGCCGCTGACGAGGCCGGCCTTGGGGTGGGCGCCGATCACCTGGAGCGCGGGGCGGATCGTTTCCGGGTAGTTGAGGTTGACGCCCGAGACGAGGGCGTCGGCGTCGCCGCACGCGACCATGCACGAGCCGAAGTAGTTGGGGATCTGGACCAGCTGCTGCGCCTCGCCCAGCGAGAGTCCCTTGCGCTGGCGCCGGTCCCAGAGGTAGCGGACGTAGGCTTCGTGGCGGGGTGAGGTGGCGATGTCCTCGATCGCGATCTCCTCGAGCGGGATCCCGTTGTCGGCGGCCACCGCCTCGATCCTGGCGCGGTCGCCGAGGAGGATCGGCTCGG
This sequence comes from Gemmatimonadaceae bacterium, assembly GCA_041483735.1. Classification (GTDB taxonomy): domain Bacteria; phylum Gemmatimonadota; class Gemmatimonadetes; order Gemmatimonadales; family Gemmatimonadaceae; genus JBGPGH01. The sequence goes on from JBGPGH010000014.1 coordinate 26,639, forward strand.
CGATCCCCTCGTCGACCAGGATCCGGGCGGCGCGGATGACCTTGGGCTCCTCGCCCTCGGGGAAGGCGACCCGGCGGGGGGATCGGGCGGCGCGGTTGATGATCCCGCGCATGATCCCGCGCTCGCGCCCCAGCCGCGCCTCCAGCTGCTCGCGATAGGCATCGAGGTCGATGAATTCGGGGGCCGCGCCGCTGGCGACCGCGGCCCAGGCCACCGCCGGCGCCACCCAGAGCAGGACGCGGGGGTCGAAGGGGAAGGGGATCAGGTACTCGGGCCCGAACTTCACGCCGCGCAGGCCGTACAGGGCCGACACCGAGTCGGGGACGTCCTGTTTGGCGAGCGAGGCGAGGGCGCGGGTGGCGGCCATCTTCATCTCCTCGTTCACTTCGCGGGCGCGGGCGTCCAGCGCGCCGCGGAAGATGAACGGGAAGCCGAGGACGTTGTTGACCTGGTTGGGGTAGTCGGAGCGGCCGGTGGCGATAATCGCGTCATCGCGGACGGCGCGCACCTCGTCAGGCAGTATTTCGGGGACCGGGTTGGCGAGCGCGAAGACGATCGGGCGCGGCGCCATCCGCCTGATCATCTCGCCGGTGATGGCGCCGGCCACCGACAGGCCGACGAAGACGTCGGCGCCGGCCAGCGCGTCGGCCACGGTGCGGGCCTTCGTGTCGACGGCGAACCGGGCCTTGTACGGGTCCATGTCGCCGGTGCGGCCGGCGTAGATGACGCCGGCGCGGTCGCAGAGGGTGATGCGGTCGCGCTGGACGCCCAGCCGCACGTAGTGCTCGGCGGTGGCGATCGCGGCGGCGCCGGCGCCGGAGAAGACGACCCGGATGGCGGCGATGTCCTTGCCGACGATCTCGAGGGCGTTGAGGAGCGCGGCCCCGGAGATGATCGCGGTGCCGTGCTGGTCGTCGTGGAAGACGGGGATGCGCATCGTCTTCCGGAGCGTCTCTTCGATCTTGAAGCAGTCGGGCGCCTTGATGTCCTCGAGGTTGATGCCGCCCACGGTGGGCTCGAGGAGCTGGCAGAAGCGGATGACGTCGTCGGGGTCTTCGGAGCCGACTTCGAGGTCGAAGACGTCGAGGTCGGCGAACTGCTTGAAGAGGTTTCCCTTGCCCTCCATGACCGGCTTGCCGGCGAGGGCGCCGATGTTGCCGAGCCCCAGGACGGCGGTGCCGTTGGTGACGACCGCGACGAGGTTGCCCTTGGCGGTATAGCGATAGGCATCGTCGGGGTTGGCCTTGATCTCGAGGCACGGCACGGCGACGCCCGGGGAGTAGGCGAGGGAGAGGTCGCGCTGGTTGGCGAGGGGCTTGGTGGGGACGACGGCGATCTTGCCGGGTCGTCCGCGGGCATGGTAGTCGAGCGCTTCGTCGCGTTTCATGTCGGGAAAGTACAGCGTGGCGGGCGGGCTTTCGAGGGAGGGAGGAGGGGAGGCGGGGAGGAGGGGAGGTGGACGACACTCGCGACATGCCGGATCGCTGGCCGCGTGGGACCGGAGAAATGAAACGGCACGCACAGCGATGTTTTGATGACGGACGGGTGCGGATAGGGCGACAACTTCCTGCATGCGACCGACTTGCGCCCCGCATCGCCGAGGACCAATCGTATGGCCATGCCCAACGTGCACCGCTACACGGTGCAGGATCTCCTGCACTTCCCGGACGACGGGACGCGATACGAGCTCATCGACGGCGAGCTGGTCGTGAGCCCGCGGCCGGCGCTGCCCCACGAGAAAGTCGTGCACCGCCTGTTCGTGGCGCTGCACGACTACCTGCGTCCCCTGGGGCGCGGCGAGACCGTCTTCATGGCCGGCGCCGTGTCGTGGGATGAGGAGACGTTCGTCATCCCCGACCTGTACGTATCGGTACCCGAGGAGCTGACTGCGGACTGGAACAGCGTGAAGACGCTGTTGCTCGCCGTGGAAGTGATGTCGCCGGGTTCGCGGCGTCGCGATCGCGTCCTCAAACGCGACGTCTACCAGCGGAATGAGGTCCGCGAATACTGGGTGGTGGACCCGCGGGAGCGGCTGGTGGAGGTCTGGCGTCCGGAAGAGACGGAGGCGGGCGTCGTCGCCGACGTGCTGCGCTGGAGGCTCGGCCCGGACGCTCCGCCGCTGGGCATCCCGCTCGCGCCGCTCTTCCGCGGCCTGCCCGGGTAGCCGGCGCCGCTCTCGCGGCGCGCGTCAGCCGTGCCGGGTGGCGTCGAGGGCGTCGATCTTGGCGACCCGGGGCGCGTGCCGCCCGCCGGCGAACGGGGTCGCCAGGAAGGTCTCGACCACCGCCAGCGCCAGGCGGGTCCCGATCAGGCCGCCGCCTAACGTCAGCAGGTTGGCGTTGTTGTGCTCCCGGGCATTCTGGGCGGTGGTCACGTCGTGGCAGAGCGCGGCCCGGACGCCGGCGACTTTGTTGGCCGCCATGCAGCTCCCCACGCCGGCGCCGTCGACCATGATCCCGAACGTGGCGCGGCCACGGGCCACTTCGCGCGCCACCGCGACCGCGAAGTCGGGGTAGTCGACGGCGGCGGTGCCGGTGGTTCCCAGGTCGGTGACGGCGTGGCCAAGGGTGCGCAGGTGGCCGGCGATCACATCGCGGAGGGCGACGCCGCCGTGGTCGGCGCCGATCGCGATAGTGAGTGCGCTGGAAGGATGACGGGGTTCGGTGGCGGGAGCGGTATCTTGAAGACGGGGGGGGGGCCCCACCCCCCGCTCCGCACCCTCCACCAGCGCCACGCCCGCCTCCTTCGCCGCGTCCCGCGCGCTCGGCGTCACCGCCGCACCGCTCACATCCAGCGACCGCTCCCCCGCCCGCGCCGCGTCCCGCACCGCCCGCTCGGTCACCACCCGCCGCCGCGTCACAAGCGCAGGTCCACCGGCTGGTGGAGGGCGAAGCGGAGCGTCGCCGCGTCGCGGTCGGTGGGGCCCGCCGCCGTCGGCGCGCCGAACATCAGGTCCGTCCTGGTCGGACTGTGCTTCCCGATCCCGAATACATGCCCCAGCTCGTGCGCCACCAGCGCGCGGAACTGCGCGTCATCCGCGGCCCGCGACCGGTCGATCGTGACGTCGATCTTCACGTGCCCCTCCACGCCATCCAGCGCCAGGCGCGGTAGCGTCTCCACGCTGTCGAAGTTCTGCGACGCGCAGAAGTACGTGACCCCGCCGGCCGGCGTCGCCGCCGCCCCGCACGCTCCGGTGCCCACCAGCATCGGCGCCGTCGAAAAGTGGAAGATCACGTCCGCGGTGAGGGTGGAGCCGGTCAGCGCCGCCCCCGTCTCACGGAAATAGAGCGTCCCGGCCCACTTGCCTATCCCGCCGGTCACCGCCGAGCGCAGGTCCGCGCCGGCCGGCTGCGCGGTGGTGTCGACGAAGATCCGGATCGTCTTCCCCACCGGCCAGTGATAGATGAGGTCGACGAAGGTGTTGTTCGTGTCCAGGACCGTGAGGGTCGGGTCGTACGCCGCCGTCTCCACCGGGATCATCGGCGAGTCGCATGCCGCCGCCACCAGCGCCGTGGCCAGCATCAGCGTCCCGAGCGCCCCGGCCCGCCGCGCGCTACCGGCCATAGCGCACCCCGATCATCACCCGGCTCACCACGCCGTCGGCCGATATCGGATTCCCCACCGTGTTGCCGCCGAGCCGGAACGCCTGCAGTCCCAGGCTCGCGTACAGCGGACGGTCGCGCATCGCGCGGACCAAGGTGGTCATTTCTCCCCCCCAGTAGTGCGATGGATTGTTGCCGAACCGGAAGGGCGCGACGTCATCCCGCCCGTTCAACAACACCATGTCGCCGGCGACGCGGACCACGATCCATCCGCCGCGCACGCTCTGCTCGCCCGAACCGCCCAGGTCCAGCTGGGTGACGGATCCGCCCGACCACGAGGCCCCGCCAAGGGACAGGTCCACCGACGCGCGCGTCGCGCGGAGGAAGAGCGCCACCGCCCGCCCGTCGCCCGCGTCCCACACGGCGGCACCTCCCAGATACGGTCCGACGCCGGCCTGCACCGTGGGGCCGCTGGCATCCTTCACGTACGGTGTCGACACGGCTGCGCCGAGTTCTGCACGCCAGCGGGGGCGGTGGAAACGCCCGCCGCCACTCCCCCCCTGCGCGCGCACGTGCGTGGCGCCAGCGAGCGCGGCCAGCGTCAGGAGCAGAGTCATCGTTCGTGCTGAGGTCAGGCGAGTCATGAGATCGGGTGCAGGGCAGGGGCGGGACGGTCCCCGCTACGGCGTCAATCGCCTGGGCGGCGTGCCGGGGCGAAGGCGATCGGTCCGTGAGCCGCCAGAATACTCGCGGGCCGGGGTGGCCGCCAGTCGCCCGTGGGGGCTGGCGCGTCTCCGCTTGGCACCGCATCGTCGGACGGGTGCCGCACGGCTCGCTGCCGCGCGACGAATGCGGGAGTGCCGATGCCGGAGCTGGTGCGAACGGTGGTCGTGGAAGTCGATAACGGGGCGCGCACGGCACTGGTGCGGGAGCTGCGCGGCGAGCCCGGCCTGCTGCTGGTGGGCGAGGCGCGCGGGGCGGGCGACGCGGTCCAGCTGATCGAGCGGCGGCGCCCCCACCTCGCTCTCGTGCCGCTCGCGCTGCCGGGCCTCGATGCCCTCACCCTCGCGCGACTGGTGCGACGTCGGGCCCTGCCGCTCTTCCTCTTCCTCGGCTCCGGTGGTGGCGGTGGCGCGGCCAGCTTCCTGCGTGACCACGGCCTGATGGTGCTCGGCGGCGGGGCCTCGCCTGACGAGCTGCGGACGCTGCTCCGCGAGGCCCGCGAGCGGGCCCTCGCCCCGGGAGGACTCAGGGACGAAGGGGACCGGCTGATCGCCGCCGCCGACGAGTACGCGCTCCGGCCCGGCCAGCCGTACCTGCGCGAGATCGCGGCCCGCGACCAGGACAGCGTCCGCATCGTCCCCATCGAGGAGCTGGTGTCGATCGAGAGCGATGGCCCCGTGATCCGCCTCGAGACCGCCGGCGGGGCAGTGCTCACCCTGCGCCAGCGCCTGCCCGAGATCGAGCAGCGGCTCGACCCGCTGCGCTGGCTGCGCTTCTCGAAGGGGCTGCTCGTCAATCGTGACCACATCACCGGCACCCGCGCCGGCGACGACAGGGCCGAGGCGACGCTGTCGACGGGGCGCCAGGTGGTGGTGAGCGCGACGCGCGTCCGCGCGTTGCGCGACCTGCTCCCCGCCTCGCTCGCCCCCGGCGTCGCGCCGGTCAGAGACCGGTCGACACCCGGAGGGTGATGTTGCGCCCCTCCTCGTACGCGAAGCCCTTGTAGCGGCTCAGGAAGTCGTGGTACTTCCGGTCAGTCGCGTTTCGCACCCGGACGTCCAGGTAGAACCGGCGGCTGGCCATCTCCCGCGCCAGCCCGCCCGCGAGCTGCAGCAGGGCGTAGCCGCCGGTGGACGTGTCGAACGGGCCTAACCGCTTCTGGCGGGCGACCAGCTGCGTCCCCAGGCTGGCGTACGCGTGGTGCCACCCGCCGGCCTCGGCGCTGTGCAGCTCCACCTCGAGGTCGCCGCGCACCGGCGGCATGAGCGGGAGCGGGCTGCCGGTCGCGCTGTTGGTACCCCGCAGCACGTCGGCGCGCCCCCGCAGCGTGAGGGTCGGCAGGGCCAGGACTTCGGCCGAGAGGTCCACGCCCTGAAGCACCGCGCGCGACGTCTGCGTGTACTGGTACACGTCCAGCGTGTCGACGCCCCCCTCGTCGTTCGGGACTGCCTGGGTCGTGCCGGTGGGCTGGATGAAGATGAAGTCGTCGATGCGGTTGCGATAACCGGCCACCTCGCCGCGATACCGGCCGCGCTCCCACCGCACGCTGGCGTCGACGTTGAGGCTCACCTCGGGATTCGCTCCGGGCAGTCCGATCTCGTACCGGTCCTCGCCCAGGTGCGGGCCGTTGGTGAACAGCTCGAAAAGTGTCGGCGCCCGGAAAGCGCGCCCCACGTTGCCGGAGATCGCCATCCCCGCCACCGGGCGGAACACCGCTCCCAGGTCGCCGCTGAACGCCGAGACGTTCCGGGTCTGCGCGCCCAGCTGCAGCGTGCCGTTGGAGTCGGCCGTCACGTGGTGCGCGTCGGCGCGCGCGCCCGCCTGCGCCGTCCAGCGGCCGCTGGTCATCTGCTCGAAGACGAACGCCGCCGCGTGGTTCGTGCGGGCGCCCGGCACGAGTGGGAAGACGCCTGACGAGGTGTTATCCTGGTGCAGTCCCGACACGCCGATCGTTCCCGAGAAGCGCTCGTCGTGCATGTGGTGCAGGAGGACGTCGGTGCTGATCGTGTTGAGGCGCAGGTCGAACGACGGCGTGTCGCCCGCCACGCGGCTGCCGCCCACCAGCTCCTGAAGCGTGTGGTGCTGCCATTCGCTCCGGGTCTCGAGGCGGAAGCGCCCGCCGCCGGCCTGGGGGAGCCAGCTGGTGGTGCCCTGGACCCGGTCGTCGGACACGCGGCGCAAGGGGCCTTCCTTGTCGTCCTCAGGCACCGGCGGACCATCGAGCAGCCCGAAGTCACCGCCGTAGCGTTCGTAGCGCAGGGTGGCGCCGCTCCGCTCGCCGTGCACCCCCACCGCCGCTTCGCCGTTGATGGCGTGGAAGCCGGTGTCGTAGATGTTCCCGGTGGGCGTGTCCGGATTGCCGGTGGGCGTGTGGAAGTTGTCGGCGCGCCGGCCGATCGCGGTCGCCCGCCATCCGATGGCGCCGCCGGCGCCCTCCACCCGCAGCAGCCCGCCCACCTCGCTGTTGTTGGTCGCTCCGTACATCTCGCCCGCCTGCCTCACGAACGGCGCCTGCCCGCGCGCATCGGGAAGCGCATCGGGAACGACGTTGATCACGCCGCCAATCGCGTCGGAGCCGTACAGGACGCTCGCCGGTCCGCGGATCACCTCGACGCGTTCCGCCAGCCGCGAGTCGATCGATGGGCCGTCCTCGTCGCTCCACGAGTAGTCCTCGAGCCGCATCCCGTTGTCGAGGACGAGCACCCGCGGCCCGGTGAGGCCGCGGATCATCGGCTTGCCCACCTGCTGTCCGGTGCTGAGCGTCCGGATCCCCGGCAGCCCATCGAGGGCGTGGGCGAGCGAGACCTCGTGCTCGCGCCGCAGCCGCTCGCCGAACAGCGCCCCCGTCGAGAGCGGCGAGGCGAGGGGATCGATCGCGTCGCGGGTGGCGGTGATCGTCACCGGCGAGACGCGGAAGGTCGACGCCGCGAGCGTGAACGTCACCGGCTCGACGCCGGCCGCCACCTCGATCCGCTTCAAGGCGGGCGCGTAGCCAGGCCGTTGGACGGTGAGGGTGTACCGTGAGGCGGGGACGCCCGCGAACCTGAACGCGCCATCGGAGCCGGTGAGCGCCGTTCGCCCGAGCTCGACCACCGTGACCACGGCGCCGTCGATGGGGTGGCCGGCGCTGTCACGGACCAAGCCGCGGAGCGTATCGCCGGCGGGCTGGACGCGCGCGGCCGGACGAGACGGCCTGGCCGCCCGCGCGGCCGGCGCCGCCGACACGAAGAGCGTGCACAACGCGCCGAGTGACAGCGCGGAGCGGAACGAAGTGAGGCGCATCGAGAACTCCGTGGAGTGGCCGACCGGGAAGAAATACACGACCGGTCGATTACGCGCGCGCGGCGGGCCGCGTTGGAGGGGCCGGGGAGAGTCGGCCGCCGGTGGCCGGCCGCCCTACCGTCCCAGGCTCCGCAGCAGGGCGAGCATCCGTGAGTCGGCGGCGATGTGGTCGTCGCCCTTGGGCGTCTCGATGATCTTGGCCACCCGCGCGAACCTCGGATCGGTCATGATGCGCCGGAAAGGCGCCGTCCCCAGCGTCCCTTCGCCGATCAGCTCGTGCCGGTCTCGCCGCGACCCCAGCGGCGTCCTGGAGTCGTTGAGATGCATCACCCGGAGCCGGTCGAGTCCCAGGGTTTCATCGAAGCGCGCCCAGACGCCGTCGAAGTCGCCCACCAGGTCGTATCCGGCCGCGTAGAGGTGACAGGTGTCCGCGGCCACCGCCACCCTCCGGCGCGCGCGGCCGGGGATCAACTCGATGATCGTGGCCAGCTCCTCGAACGTACAGCCGAGTGCGGTGCCGCTGCCGGCGGTGGTCTCCAGGCAGAGCACCGTGCGTCCCGGTACCCGGGCCAGCATCTCGGTGATCGCTTCGGCGTTGCGCTCGATGCCCGGCGCCCGCTCGCCCATCGCGTTGCCGGGGTGGCTCACCAGGAAGTCGAGGCCCAACGCGACACATCGCCGCATCTCGCGGACATACGACTCCACCGACCGGCGCCAGAGGGCGGGGTCGGGGCTGGCAGCGTTGATGAGATAGGAGTCGTGGGCGGTGGTGGCGCGCAGTCCCAGCCGCCGCACGCCGGCCCGCCAGGCACGGCGCTCGGCGGCGTCGATGTCGCGCTCCGCCCACCGGGTGGCCTGCTTGGTGAAGATCTGGATGGCGGTGGCGCCGATCGCCTCGGCCCGCTCGAGTGCCTTGGCCAGCCCGCCGGCCACCGAGACGTGGGCGCCGAGCGGCGCCTCGTGAGGCAGCGGCGGCCGGCCCGGCGTCGGCGCACCTCCCATTGGCTTTCGCGCCGTACGGTGCCCTCCCATCGCTTTCTTCCTCCCTCCTTCCTCCCTCCCTCCCTCTCCTCCCTGCCTAATCATCGAACTCCTCCGACCGCCCCCGCAACGGCCGCCCGCACCGCGGACAATGCAGCTCGCCCTCCTCGGCCAGGGCGTAGTCGAACTCGCGGCCGCAGCGGCAGCGGTCCACCAGCGAGTCGCTCCCGCAGACGATGCAGTGCCTGTCGTCGGGGTGATACGCGCGGAAGCGGGTGCAAGTGGTGCACCGCTTGGTGATGGGAGGGAGCGGAGAGTGGGGAAGGGACATCAGGGAGAGGGAGCGGACGTGGACTCGGGGAACAGACGGACTAGCGCTCCTTCCGCAGCCAGTCCAGCGGGTCCACCGCCACGCCGCGCGCCCGGCGGATCTCGAAATGCAGGTGTGCCTGGAGGTCGGGGTCGGCGGAACCGACGGCGCCCAGCACCTGCCCCTTGTCCACCTTGTCGCCCTTCCGGACGTCGATCCGGCTCAGCGAGCCGTAGACCGAATAGTCGCCGCCGCCGTGCTGGACGATCACCGTGAGGCCGTAGGTGCCGATGCCCTCGGCGATCGCGACCTCGCCGCCGGCGATCGCCTTCACCGCCGTGCCCTGCGGCGCGGCGATCCCGATCCCGTTCCACCGGGTGGTGGTGTTGTTGGGGTTCACCACCCGGCCGAAGCGGTAGATGATCGTGCCGTCCACGGGCCAGGCGAGCTTGCCGAAGTCGGCGGTGCGCAGGGCGCTGGCGATCGCCGGAGCCGCGTTCGGCTTCGCCTCCTCGAGGTTGCGCTCGCTCTCGAGGGTGGCGATCAGCCCGCTCACCCGGGCTTCGTCGCGGGCGATCTGTTCCAGGCGCGACTGCAGCTGGTGGGTGCTGCGGTTCACCTGGGCGAGATTCCGCTCCCGTTCCAGCTCCAGCACCCGCAGCCGCCGCTCTTCCGACACCTTGTCGGTGCGGTTCACGGCGATGTCGTTGCCGAGCCTGACGAGCAGCTCGCGCTGGTGCACGATCTTCCCCTGGAGTTCCTCCACGCGCTTGACCAGCGCCCGGTCGCGGAGCGCCACCTGGTGGAGGTACTTGTACCGCGCCACCAGCGCCCCGAACGATTCGGCCGAGAGCAGGACTTCGAGCGAGTAGAGCGGCCCGCGCTTGTAGATGTCCTGCAGCCGCCGGTCGAGGGTGGCGCGCTTCACCACCAGCTCGTCCTGGGCGCGCGCCAGGTTCCCCGTCTCGGACGCGATCTCGTCGGTGATCGCGGCCAGCTGTGAGTCCAGCGAGCGGACCAGCCGGGCCGTGGCGTCGGCCTGGCGGTCGAGGTTGGCGACCTCCTCCGACAGGTCGTGGGCGGTGGTCTGGAGCTCGGCCATCCGCGCCTCGAGGTCGCGCCGCTCCTCCTTGATCCGCTCCAGCGAGTCGCGCTGCGCCTTGAGTCGGGCCTCGGGGCCCTGCTGCGCCGCCAGCCGCGCGCCGGCCGGGGCCGCGAGCAGCGCGACGGCCAGCAGCACCTGCCGCGTCAGGCGCCGCATCAGATGCGCCGCAGCTGCCGTCCCACCGCGATGGCGCTGCCGAGCAGGCCGAGCAGGGCGCCGGCCACCACGCCGAGCAGCGCCAGTCCGGAGTCGAAGAACGAGGTCTGGATGAAGTACCGGCCGATCAGCGCGTGCGCCAGCCAGGTGAGCACCAGCGCCAGCGCCCCGCCCAGGATCCCCTTGGTGAACCCGTCCACCAGGAAGGGGAGGCGCACGAACATGTCGGTCGCGCCCACCAGCCGCATGATCGAGATCTCGCGGCTCCGGGCCAGCACCGTCATCCGGATCGTCGCGCCGATGATGATCACCGCCACGGCCGCGAACGCCAGGCCGAGGATGACGCCGGTGGCGGCGGCGATGTTGCGCAGGCGGTGCAGCTTCTCCACCCACTCCTCGCCGTAGCGCACGTCATCGACGAACGGGAAGCTCCCCACTCGTGAGGCGACGGCCCGCACCGTCCCCGGGTCGCGCCGTCCGGGGCGGAGGTGGACCTCCATGGAGCCGGGCAGCACGCCGCGCTCGAACACGTCGCTGAACTCGCCCAGCTCGCGCCGCGCCCGCGCCAGCGCCGAGTCTGGGGAGACGTACTCCACCCGCTCCACTTCGGGAAAGGCGCCGATGTCGCCCATCGCCGATGCCACCGCTTCCACCGGCGTCCCCACCGTGATGAACGCCCGGATCTCGACCCGCTCCTCCACCTCCTGCAGCGTCCGGCGGATGTTCACCGCCACCAGCCCGAACAGGCCGAAGGCGAACAGCGAGAACGCAATGGTCACGATGCTCAACGCGCTCAGCAACGGCGCCCGGCGGAAGGCGATCGCCGCCTCACGAATCGCCAGCATCAGAGCGTCTCCTCGGCGGCCGGCGCGGGCTGGTCCGCGGAATCGAAGACGATCGCCCCGCGGTTGATCTCGATCGTCCGGTACGGCGACCGCCGGATCAGCTCCAGGTTGTGCGTCGCCATCACCACCGCCGTACCGCTGGCGTTGATCTCGCGCAACAGCTGGAAGATCCCGCGGGTCGCCCGGTCGTCGAGGTTGCCGGTGGGCTCATCGGCGATCAGGACGAACGGGTCGTTCACCAGCGCCCGTGCGATCGCCACCCGCTGCTGCTCGCCCCCCGACAACTCCTTGGGCAGGGCGCTGGCCTTCGACGCGAGTCCCACCTGGGTCAGCACCCGGCTCACCTTGCCGGGAATCGTCGCCCGCGATGCGCCGGTGACTTCCAGCGCGAACGCGACGTTGGCCTCGGTGGTCCGGTCCTCGAGGAGCCGGAAATCCTGGAAGACGATCCCCAGCTTCCGCCGCAGGTGGGCGACGTCGGCGCCGCGCAGCTTGGCCGAGCTCAGCCCGCTCACCCGCACCTCGCCGCGGGTGGGCCGCTCCTCCATGTAGATCAGCTTGAGGATCGTGCTCTTGCCGGCCCCGCTCGCCCCGGTGAGGAAGACGAACTCGCCCTTGGCGACGTGGAACGAGACGTCGGTGAGGGCCAGCCCGGTGCGCGGATACTCCTTGGAGACGCCGGAGAACTTGATCATCGCATCAGCGCATCGCCTGGTCGAGATCGGCCAGCAGGTCGTCGGCGTCCTCGAGTCCGATGCTGAGCCGGAGGAATCCGTCCGGGAACCCGAGCTTGGCCCGCTCGTCCGAGGAGAGGTGGGTGTGCGACGTGTAGCGCGGCTCGCTGACCAGCGAGTCGACGCCCCCCAGGCTGGGCGCGTAGGTGAAGACCCGCAGGCGCCTCACGAATTTCTCGGCCGCCTTGCCGCCACCCGTCAGCTCGATCGCCAGCATCCCGCCGAACCCCTCCATCGTCTCGCGTGCGATCTCGTGATCCTGATCGTCGGTAAGGCCGGCGTAGTGTACCCGTTTCACTTCCTTCCGGTCCGCGCACCACTGCGCCACCCGCATCGCGGTCTCGTTCTGCCGGCGGATGCGCACGTCCAGCGTCTTCAGGCCGCGCTCCAGCAGCCAGCAGGCGAACGGATCCGGCGCCTGTCCCCAGACCATCATCTTCTGACGCACTTCCTCGATGAACGACGCCGACCCCATCACCGCGCCGGCCAGCACGTCGTGGTGCCCGTTCAGGAACTTGGTGGCCGAGTGGATCACGACGTCGGCGCCGTGCTCCAGCGGGCGGAAGTTGATCGGCGTCGCGAAGGTCGAGTCGACCACCAGCGCCAGCCCGATCTCCTTGGTGAGGTAGCTGATCGGGCGCAGGTCGAGCAGCCGGCAGGTGGGGTTCACCGGCGTCTCGACGAAAATCGCCCGCGTCTCGCGGCGGAGCCGGCGCCGCCAGGCGCGCGTCTCGGTGGGATCGACCAGGGTGACGTCGATCCCCATCCGCGTGAACTCCTCGGTGAAGAGCCTGTGGGTGCCCCCGTAGATCCAGGCGCTGGCCATCAGGTGGTCGCCGGGGCGCAGCAGCGCGAGCATCGTGCAGGCGGTGGCGCCCATTCCGCTGGACGTCACCAGCGCCGCTTCGGCGCCCTCGAGCATCGCCAGCCGGCGCTGCACCAGCTCGGCGTTCGGCGAGTTCCCGTATCCGGTGTAGCGCAGGCCGTCGGAGGTGCCGAACTCCTGCACGAAGTTCACCGACTGGTAGATCGGCGACGCCACCGGGCTGTCGGCGTCGGGCGCGTCCGCCCCGCCGCGCACGGCGATCGTCGAGAGGCCCAGCGGGCGGGGTTTCTTGCTCATGCGTCAGTCCTCTGGGCGGCGCGCATCTAAACGTAGCGTTTGAGCGGCGTCACGTCGGTGTCCACCCGGCCGAGCCGGATGATCTCCGACGCGGCCAGACCGGCCAGGTCGCGCACCACGGCGCCGCCGCGCGGCACCGTCTCGTCCACCACCAGCTGCGCGATCTCCTTGCGGCGCGGCCCGATCACCCACACCAGCTCGCCATCGGACATCAGCCGGGCCTGCGCCTCGCTCGCCCGCAACCGGACCTGCGGGCCGCGCTCCGGCGCGTCGAGTCGCGTGGCGATGAAGCCGACCACCCGAAGCGGCGGGCTGGCCGCCACGCTCACGCGTCGGCCCCCTCCTCCCACACCGTCAGGTAGTGCGACTCCCTCCGCCGCACCAGCCGGCGCCGTCGCAGCCCTTCGAGGATGTCCTCGGCATCGGCCACCGCGCAACCGGCGGCATCGGCGACGTCGGCGGGCGCGGCGCTCCCCAGCCGCGAGATCGCCTCCCACGCCACGCGCTCGAGCGGATCGAGCGCGCCCACCACCAGCCGCGGCCCGTCCGACGGTTCGGCCACCAGCGCCAGTCCGTGCCGCTCCAGCACCGCCTCGATCGCGTCGAGGTGCGAGTCGGAGACGCCGCGGAAGAGGAAGAAGGGATCGCCGGCTTCGGGGCTGTCGGCGGCGTGCCGCAGCAGCAGCTTCGCCACCACCTCATCGGCGCACGAGAAGTCGAGCAGCCCCACGGCGCTGAAGTCGATCACCACCGTGGCCGACGTCGACAACAGGAGCTGGGCCTCGATCTGCGTCCGCACCGCGGCGCCGGTGGGGCGCGTGACGAGGTCGCTGAAGTGATCGGCGACCGTCCGGCGCAGCACCGCGCTCACGTCGATGAGGTGGCTCATTTGGCGGCCACCTTTTCCGGAATCGTGATCTGCATCTGCGCGCCCGGGAAGTTCGGCAGCCCCTCGGCCAGCGGCTCGTCGTCGTCCCACTCCGGGACGATCGTGATGCGCGCGGTGCCGCTGCGCACCGAGAGCTTGCCGTCCCACCGGCCGATGTAGCGGCGGATGCCGGCCAGCCCCTGGCCGCGTCCCGTTTCGCGGAAGCGGCTCACGCCGCGGATGACCGCTTCTTCCAGCGCCATCGCGTCGTCCCAGCGGTCGCCCAGGCGGTGCCCCTGCGCGCTCTCCAGCGACGAGCGAAACCCGACGCCGGCGTCGCACACCGCGATCACCACCACCCGCCGTCCCAGCCGCTTCTGCCACTGGTAGGTCTGCACCATCACCCAGCCACCGCGTCCCGCGTGCTCGATGATGTTCTGGCAGGCCTCGGAGAGCGTCATCGCGAAGCCGACCGTCGCCTTGGCGTCGATGTTCAGCTTCTTCTGGATGATCTCGGCGGCCTTCTGCTGGATGCGCCCCACCACCGTGTGGACATCCTCGCTCTTGCGGACCGGCGTGATCTCGAGCAGGACCTCGCTCTCGCCGGCGCGCGTCTTGGGGATGTGGCCGTGCACGTCGTACATCTCGACGGCGTACTTGAAGAACCCGGCGCGCGCCCAGTACGACGCCGTGTCCTCGATCTCCGGCGCGGCGAAGTCGGGGCGCTCGATGCGCGACTCGGCCAGCGTCAGCAGCGCCGTCAGACCGTAGGGCGACGCCCAGCGCGTGTGTCGCGCGTCAACCAGGATCTTCTGTTCGGGGGGAAAGTGCGCCACCTGCTCGAGCACCTGCTCGAAAGAGGTATCGTCCAGCGACGGGGGAACGGTGATGACGGTGGTCACGTGCTGCTGAGTTCTCCGCGCAGGTAGTGGGCCAGTCCGCTCGCGCCCAGGTGCTCCACGTTGCGCGCGGCGGCCACCATCGCCGCTCGCATCGCGGTCACCAAGTTATCACCGGCGAGCAGATGGGAGAATACACTCGCGCCCCAAACATCGCCGCATCCGGTCGGGTCGAATCGCGCCGGGGTCTTGACAGGAGCGGGGGGAATCAGTGCGGTGCGCATCGGACCGAGGTCGTGCGCGAGCGCGCGCGGCGCCCGCACGTCGTCCAGCCGGTCGAAATCGGCGGTCGCGAAGTAGACCGCGCCCTTCCGGCCGAGCGTCACCAACAGCGCCCGCACGCCGCTCGCCATCGCCGTCGCCGCGAGCGCCATCGGATCGGGCGCCATCAGCCCCATCTCCTCCTCGTTCACCTGCACCAGGTCGAAACAGCGGCACCACTGCGCCGCCGCCGCCAGCGACATCGGCCGCGGCGTGCGCAAACCGCCGGGCTGGATCGCCAGCAGCAGCGAGTGGAGGTCGCAGTAGATCGGACCGCGGTAGTGCTGCCGCAGCAGCTGCGCCGTCTCGAGGTCGAGCTCCACGCCGCTGATCAGATTCACGTAGAGCGCGTCCAGGTCGCCGAGCAGCGGCCGCAGTCCCATCCAGCTCCAGCCGGGAACGCCGCCGCGCAGCACCTCGCTGCGCCGCTCCTCCGACGTGTAGCGCAGCTCGACGCGGTTGTTGGGGTGTTGCACCTCGATCAGCGCCGCGTCCGGCGCGAGGCGGCGCATCGTCCCCAGGAACTCGCGCGCCCGCGGCGCGAGGTCGCTCCCGACCTTCATGACCGGGACGATCTCCCACCCCGGCGGGAGGGCGGCGTCGAACGCGCCCAGCGCGTAGGTGATCCCGCCCCACTCCTCCACCGGCGCGTCGCGCGGGTCGCGCCCGTGGATGATGTCCCAGACGAACGTCCCGATGACTCCGAGCCGCCGCGTCACACGGTGCCCATCGTCTGTGCCTTGAACGTGGCCACCGCCCCGACCATCCCCGCCGAGCCCGGGAGCGCGCCGCCAACGATCCGGCACGCGTCCACCGCCGGCCGGAAGGCGCGGCGCCGCACCTCGGCGCGCAGCGGAATGAAGAGCGCGTCGCCGGCCTGGGTCACGCCGCCGGCGATCACCACCACGTCCGGGTTGAAGATGTTCAGCAGGTTGGCGATCCCGATGCCGAGGAAGCGTGCCGTGTCGCGCACCACCTCGCGCGCCACCAGGTCGCCCTTGAGCGCGCCCTCGTACACCGTCTGGGCGGTGATCCGGTCGAGCTTGCCGTGTACCATGTCGCGCAGCACCGACGCTTCGTCGACCTCCAATGCCTCACGAGCGCGCTCGGCGATCGCCGGCCCCGAGGCGTACGCTTCCAGGCATCCGTAGTTGCCGCACTTGCAACGGCGCCCGGTGGAGTCGATCGTCGCGTGGCCCACCTCCCCGGCGACGTCCGACGAGCCGTGGTAGAGCTGTCCGTTGATGATCAGCCCGCCCCCGATCCCGGTCCCGATGGTCAGTCCCACCACGTTGCGCGCCCCCTTCGCCGCTCCGCACCACCACTCGCCCACCGTCGCGCAGTTGGCGTCATTGTCGAGCGTCGCCGGCAGCCCCACCCGCGTGGCGATCGCGTCGCGCAGCGGAAACTCCCGCCACCCCAGGTTGGGCGTGACGATCACCACCCCGCGCTCGCGGTCCAGCGGGCCGGGCGCGCCAATCCCGACACCAAGAAAGTCCTCCCGCTGCGCCCCGGTCTCGGCGATCGTCACGTCGATCACGTCCTCGATCATCTGCGCCATCCGGGTCACCACCGCGTCGGAGCCGGCCTCGGGGTACGTCGGCTGCGACCGGGTGGCGTGTTCGCGGCTGCCATCCTCGGGCATCGCACCGACCACGATGTTGGTGCCGCCCAGGTCGACGCCGACGATGTAGCGGGTTTTGTGCATGAGGGAGGAAGGGAGGAAGGAGGGAGGGAGGAACTGTGGAGGGAGGACTGCACGTAGAACTGCACGTAGAACTGCCTGCCTCACGATGCTGGGCCCGCTGGCCGCTGACCGCTGACCACTGACCACCGACCGCTGACCGCTGACCGCTGACCGCTGACCGCCGACCGCTGCTCAGAGTACCGATGCCACCACTTCCTCCACCCGGCTGGCCGGAAGGTCCTTCATGCAGCGAAAATGGCCGCGGGGACAACGGCGTGGGCCGTGCGGGTGGCAGGGCCGGCAGTCGAGCGTCTCGTGCCCCACCGTCGCGGACCGCGGCGCCAGCGGGCCGAACCCGAACGCCGGCACCGTGGGGCCGAACACGGTCACCGTCGGCGTCCCCATTGCCGACGCCAGATGCTGCGGCAATGAGTCGTTCGTGACAAGGGTCCGGCACCGCCCGATGAGTTCGGCGCTCGCGAGGAGCGACAGCGTGCCGGTGGCGTCTATGGGACGCTGCGCCCCTCCTCCCGGGGCGCCAGCGATGGCCGCCGAGATCGCCGCCGCCAGGGGCGCGTCGTCCGCCCCGCCGATCACCACCAACCGCCCCCGCGCGGCGAGCGACCGGGCGAGCTCGGCGAAGTACGGCCACCGCTTGGTGGCCCAGATGCTCCCCGGCGCCACCGCCAGCAGCGGCCCGCCGTCGTAGCCATGCCTCACGAGCAGCGCGTCCACCGCTGCCCGCTCGACGGCGCCGGGATAGAGGCGCGGTCGCAGCCGCGCCGGCTCAGCGCGCGCCGCGGGATCGGCCGCGGCCAGCGACCAGAGGCGCTCGGCGTGGTGCCGTTCACTCCGGTAGCGAACCTGGCGGGTGTAAAGCAGCCGCCCGGCCGAGGTGTCGAATCCCACGCGCTCCGGAATCCCGGCCAGCCGCGCGACCGCCGCGCTCCGCAGCGACCCCTGCGCGAGGTACGCGACCGCATGACGCGGCACGCCGTCGCCAGCGTGCTCAGGCCCGCGCAGCAACCGCGCGATCCGCAGAATGCCGCCCAGCCCGCGATGATCGCCCCGCTTGTCGAACACCACCACCCGCCGCACCGACGGATGGTTCGCGAGCAGCCCCGCTGCCGCCGGCGTCGTCAGCACGTCCACCGGCCCCCGCGCCGCCAGCTCCGCGATCAGCGGCGTGGTGAGCACCAGGTCGCCGAGGAAGCTCGTCTGGAGGACGAGGGACGCGGGAGCGGAGGATGGAGACAGGGGAGGGGAATGAACGAGGAACGAGGAACGAGGAACGAGGAACGAGGAGAAACGCAACAGAACCCGCACCGCTCTTGACCGCTGACCGCTGACCGCTGGCTATTCCACCTGCAGCACGGCCAGGAACGCCTCCTGCGGGATCTCCACCGAGCCCACCTGCTTCATCCGCTTCTTCCCTTCCTTCTGCTTCTCGAGGAGCTTGCGCTTCCGGGTGATGTCGCCGCCGTAGCACTTGGCCAGCACGTTCTTGCGCAGCGGCTTCACCGTCGTGCGGGCGATGACCTTCGTCCCGATCGCCGCCTGGATCACCACCTCGAACAGCTGGCGCGGAATGAGCTCCTTCAGCTTGTCGGCGACCTTCCGCCCCCACTCGTACGCCTTGTCGTGGTGGATGATCACGCTGAACGCGTCCACCGGGTCGCCGTTGATCAGCATGTCGAGCTTCACCAGCTGGCTGGCGCGGTAGTCGAGCATCTCGTAGTCGAGCGAGGCGTAGCCGCGGCTGATCGTCTTCAGCCGGTCGTAGAAGTCGAGGATGATCTCGCCCAGCGGGAACTCGAAGTCGAACTCCACTCGTGAGGTGTCGACGTAGGCCATGTTCCTGTAGATCGCGCGGCGCTCGGTGCCGAGGTTCATGATCGGGCCGATGTACTCGGCCGGCGCCACGATCCGCGCCTTCACGTACGGCTCCTCGATCCGGTCCACCACGCTGCCGTGCGGCATCTTCGACGGGTTCTCGAGCAGCTCCATGGAGCCGTCGGTCTTGAAGATCTTGTACTCGACGTTGGGGACCGTGGTCACCAGGTCGAGGTCGAACTCGCGCTCCAGCCGCTCCTGGACGATGTCCATGTGGAGCAACCCGAGAAACCCGCAGCGGAAGCCGAAGCCCAGCGCGGTCGACGTCTCCGGCTCGTAGTGGAGCGACGCGTCGTTCAGCTGCAGCTTGGCGAGCGCGTCGCGCAGCGACTCGTAGTTGGCGGTATCGGTGGGGTAGATGCCGGCAAATACCATCGAATGAACATCCTGGTATCCCGGCAGCGCCTCGGCGGCGTGGCGGTCGGCGTCGAAGATCGTGTCGCCGGCCCGCGTTTCCTGCACGCTCCGCACGCTCGCCACCACGTAGCCGACCTCGCCGGCGGTCAGCGACTCCCCCTTCACCTGGCGCAGCTGGAGGTAGCCGACCTCGCTCACGTCGTAGCGCGCTTCGTTCGCCGCGAAGGTGATGTGCATGCCGGGCTTGAGCACGCCGTCCACCACCCGGATGCTCGGGATGGCGCCGCGGTAGCGGTCGTAGTAGGAGTCGAAGATCAGCGCCCGGAGCGGAGCCTCCGGGTCGCCCCTGGGCGCGGGCACCCGCCTCACGACGGCCTCGAGCACCTCCGCGATCCCGATCCCCTCCTTGGCGCTCACCAGCAGGATCTCATCGGGGTCGGCGCCGATCAGGTCGTGGACCTCCTGTTTGCGCCGCTCCGGCTCGGCCCCCGGCAGGTCGATCTTGTTGAGCACGGGTATGATTTCGAGGCCGGCGTCCATCGCCAGGAACAGGTTCGACAGCGTCTGGGCCTGGATCCCCTGCGAGGCGTCGACGACGAGGATCGCCCCCTCACACGCCGCCAGCGACCGCGAGACCTCGTACGTGAAGTCGACGTGACCCGGCGTATCGATCAGGTTGAGCTCGTACGACTGGCCGTCCCGCGCGGCGTACGTCATCCGCACCGCGTTCAGCTTGATCGTGATCCCGCGCTCGCGCTCCAGGTCGAGCGTGTCGAGCACCTGCTCCTTCATTTCGCGCTTCTCGAGCGCGCCCGTGGCCTCGATCAGGCGATCGGCCAGCGTCGACTTGCCGTGGTCGATGTGGGCGACGATGCAGAAGTTGCGAATGCGGGAGATCAGCACGAAGGCGGGGCAGAGAGCGAACGAGAAAAGACGAACGAGGAACGAGGAGATCCGAACGAGGAACGAGGAACGAGGAGAAAGGCCGCGCGGGCGAGACTAGTGCGAGTCGGCGCGTTCGCGCTGGAAATATAGTCACCTCCGGGGGTGGGGCGCTGAGCCATGCGTGACCGCCAGCGTCGTCCAGAAGCGGAAAACGGGCATCGCAGCTCTCGCCGCGGTGCCCGTCTCCTCAGTCCCAGTTCGTTGCCGTTGTAGTTCCGCCCGTCTCCTCGTTCCTCGTTCGTTACGGCCTCCGCCTCGTTCCCCCGCCCCCCGACGGCCGCTGGCTGCTGCTCTTCGAGCCGCCGCCAGAGCTCGACGACGCTTTGTCGCGCCTCGGCTCGGACCTCGGCTGCGAGCGGGGCTCACTCCGCGGTTCGCTGCGGGGCTCGCTCCGCGGTTCGCTGCGCGGCTCGCTCCGCGGTTCGTTGCGGGGCTCGCTCCGCGGTTCGCTGCGCGGCTCGCGACGCGGCTCGGACCTCGAGTCGTCGCGCCGGTCGGGACGGACGTCGCTCCGCGGGTCTGCGCGCGGCTCGTCGCGGCGGGGCGACCGGGAATCATCGCGCCGGTCCGGCATGGTGCGCGCGTCGATCGGATCGCGCCGCGGATCCGTCGCTTCGATCCGGCCGCCGTGGTTGTCGGGCGGCGTGCGGCCGCCGTCGTGACTCTGGTCGCCGCCGTCATGTCCGCCGCGCCCACCGCCGCGCGGATCATTGCCAGGCATGTCGGGCGTGTCACGGCGCGGGCCGCGGCCATGATCGTCAGGCTGTCGTGGCGTGCCCGCGTCGGTCGGATCGTCGGCGCGGCGGCGCCCGCCCACGGAACCAGGACGCGCTTCATCGCCGGGGCGGGTCGCGCCCGGTCCCGGGTCATCGGCGCGGCGCCGGCCCGCGACGTTGGGATCGTTGACCGGCGAGCCGGGTCGCCGGACGTCGCGGTCGTCATCCCGACGGCGGTGCTCGATGAAGTTCACCGGCGTCACCCGTTGTCCGCGCGGCGCTTCTTTGAAGACGTAGCGCGGCTGCCGGGTGTAGATCACCCGCGTGCCGGGATAGTACCGGTACGGATAGTAGAACGGGTCGGCGAAGATCACGACGTGGAATCGCACGCAGGCGTGATCGTACGGGTTCCAGATGCTGTACGGCCGGTACCCGTGGCAGTCGTAGCAGAGGAAGCGCGGGTAGTCGTAGTGCCGGTCGACGTAGTACTCGGCGTACGCGGTGCTGTACTGGGACTGGCGGTCCCAGAGGATGTGTTCGGCGAACTGGTCGACGGCCACGAACGGGTCGCCGTGGATGCGGTCGATCGACCGGCTGTCGTAGTCGGCGTCCCAGGTGTAGCGCCCGTAGTCGAACCGATCGTACGATGCGATCGCGAAGACGTAGCCGAGTCCGGCGTCGTCGTCCACGGTGAACGCGGCGCCGCGCCGGCCCGAGACCTCGTAGCTGCGCTGGCCGCGCGCGTAGTCGTCGTCGTACGGCGTGCGCGGGTAGATCACCCGGAGCCGGCCGTCGGTGTCGATCCGGACCACGGTGACGTGGGCGTCGCGGTCGACGCGGAAGTTCACGTAGACCCGCTCGCCGCGCTGGTACTCGTGCGGGCGTTCGACCCAGACGTCGACGTTCGGGACGTCGGCATCCCGTCGCGGCGGGTGGAGCATGCGGACGGCGGCTGAGATCGCGATGCCTGACGAGAGTGGCCGGTCGGGCTCGCGGCCGGTGGTGGTGCCGGCCGCGCGCGCCGTTGTCCACGCCAGGGCGGGCATGGCGGCAACCAGCGCGGCACTCTTGAGCGTCAACGAGGTGAGTCTCATGGCGGCCTCTTATATAATGGTATAGACCTGTCAGTAGCATGAGCAGGGTGCGTGCCGGGGCTTGCGACCATGCACCCTGTTGAGCCACAATGAGTTATCCCGGTGGCAGGGACCCCGAGCCCCTCCGTTGTCCCCGGCCGATGACGCCCGGACTCCGTACCTGAGGACACGCGGCATGCGCGCTCCTCTCGGGCCTTCCTTCCCGCCTCTCCTTCCGCGAACCTTCGGCGTGGCCCCCACTTCCCACCACCGCGCCGACCTCCTCGACCCCGCCGCCCTCGCCGCGCTCGGGCACATCGAGATCGTCGCCCGATGGATCGTCGACGGATTTCTCACCGGGCTCCACCGCTCGCCCCGCAAAGGCTTCAGCGTCGAGTTCGCCGAGCACCGCCCCTACCAGCCGGGCGACGACCTGCGCTACGTCGACTGGAAGATTGCCGCCCGCGCCGACAAGTGGGTGGTCAAGCAGTTCGAGGAGGAGACCAACCTCCGCGCCACGATCGTCCTCGACGTCTCGCGCTCCATGGCCTGGACCGGCGACCCCGCCCGCCTGACGAAACTTGCCTACGCCGAGCACCTCGCCGCCGCGCTCGCGTTGCTCCTCCTCCGCCAGCGCGACGCGGTGGGACTCGTCCGGTTCGACGACGCGGTTCGCACGTCCATTCCGCCGCGCGCCCGCACCGGCCAGTGGCGCCGGATCGTCGCCGCGCTCGACGACCCCGGCGCCGGACGAGCCTCGGTAGCCGCCGAAGCGCTGGTCCAGGCGGCGCGCCTGGTGCGCCGCGCCGGCATGGTGGTCCTCATCTCCGACCTCCTGATGGACCCCGCCGGCGTCGATCGCGCGGTGCGCGGGCTGCGCGCCGCCGGCCACGACGTCACTGTCCTCCACATCATGGACCCCGCCGAACGCGATCTGGCGGGCGCGGGCGAGGCGCTGTTCGTCGATCCGGAAAGCGACCTCGAGGTGCCGGCTACCGTCACCGAAGTTCGCGCCGCCTATCGAGAGACGGTCCGCACCGCGATCGAGGAGTGGCGCACCCTGCTCGCCGGCGCGGCCGCCGGCTACGAGGTCGTCTCCACCGACGCCCCGTTCGCCGTGCCGCTTCGCCGCGCCTTCAGCGTCAGGCAGGCGCTCCCGTGAGCTTCCTGTCGCCGCTCTGGCTGCTGCTCGGCTCGGCCGCCGCCATCCCGGTGCTCATCCACCTGCTGCGCCGCCGGATCGGGGCGCGGGTGGAGTTCCCGGCCGCCCGCTACCTGGCCCGCGCGGAAAAGGAGCACAGCCGCCAGCTCAAGCTCCGCAACCTGCTTCTGATGCTGCTGCGGGTGTTCGCCCTGCTCGCGATCGCCGTCGCCGCCGCGCGCCCGGTGGCGCGGCTGCTCGGCGCCGGCCACGCGCCGCTGGCGCTCGCGATCGTCCTCGACAATTCGCTCAGTACCAGCGCGGTGGTGCGGGGAAAGCCGGTGTTCGATGGCCTGGCCGCCGCGGCCCGCGACGCGCTGGCCCGCGCGTCGGCGTCGGACCGGGTCTGGCTGGTCACCGCCGACGGGCGCGTTGCCGGCGGCTCCCCGGCCGGCGTCCGGGTCGCGCTCGACCGCGTCCGCCCGCTCGCGTCGGCGGGCGACCTGCCGGCGGCGGTGACGCGGGCCGCGGCGCTGGTCAGGTCGACCGGTGTCGCCGACCGCACCGTGGCCGTTCTCAGCGACGGGCAGCGCTCGGCGTGGAGCCGGACAGTCCAGTTAGGTGATGTGCGGCCGGTGGCGTACCTGCCCGCCGATCCGCCGCCCGTGAATCGGTCGGTGCGGGCGGTGGAGGCGCGTCCCGCGCGCTGGACCCCCGATGGCGCGGTCTGGGCCCGGATCGTCTCCCCCCGCGACTCGGCCACCTTCCGCGCGACGATCGCCGGCCGGACGCTCGCCCGCGGCACCGTGCCGCCGGACTCGGCGTCGGTCGCGCAGGAGGTGCAGGTCCGCGCCGCCCCCGCCGAGCGTGGCTGGGTGGCCGGCACCGTGGAGCTGGAGCCTGACGAGCTGCGCGGTGACGACGTCCGCCACTTCGCCGCTTGGATCGGGCCGGCGCCGAAGGTCTCGGCCGACCCGTCGGCCGGCCCGTTCGCGTCCGGCGCCGTCGACGCGCTGATCCAGGGCCGCCGCGCCGCCGCCGGCGGCGACGTCGTGATCGTCCCCGCCGACCGCCTCTCGAGAATCCCGCCGGCGGCGCTGATCCTCGCCCCCTCCGACCCGGTACGCGTCGGCGCCGCCAACCGCGCCCTCGAGAGCGCCGGCATCCCGTGGCGGTTAGGCGCCGAGCGCCGCGGCGCGGCCGGCGTCACCGGGCCACGGCTGGACGGCGTCACCGCCGTCACCCGCTACGCGCTCGCCCTGCGCGGCGTGGCCCCGGCCGACACCCTCGCCCGCGCCGGCGTGGAGCCGTGGATCGTCGCCGGCCCGGGCTACGTCCTGATCGCCTCGCCGCTGGATCCCGCGGCCACCGACCTGCCGCTCCGCGCCTCCTGGATGCCCTGGCTGGCCGACGTACTCGCGCAGCGACTGGCGGCCGGCGAGGCCGGCGGCGGGCGCGTCATCGCCGCCGTCCCCGGCGCCACCGTGACCCGCCCGGCCGGGGTCACCGCCCTCGAGACGCCTGACGGCGGGCGGGTGCCGCTCGATGCCGGCGGGGCCACGTTCGTCGCGCCGGAGCAGGCGGGGACCCTCTGGCTGCTGCGCGACGGCCGGCGCGCCGGCGCGCTGGTGCTCGACCCCGAGCCGGAGGAGTCCGACCTCACCCGCCTCACGCCTGACGAGCTCTCGGCCCACCTGAGGGGCGGCTCCGGACCGGCCACCGTGGCCACCGACCCGCGCCGATGGGCGGACGCGTCGCTCGAATCATCAGGACGCCGCCCGGTGGGCGCCGCGCTGCTGGTGCTCGCGCTGCTCGCGCTCCTCGCCGAGACGGCGCTCACCCGCGCCCCCGCGCGCGGGCGCGCGAGCGGGTCGCCCACCCGGGAGGCGGCCGCGTAGTGGCGCTGCCGGTCCTCCTCGACGCGCTGGAGCGGCAGTCGTCGTTCGCGCGTCTCCTCAACACGCTCCCGGCGCCGCGCCAGCGGCTCGGCGTGGCGGGCCTCGCCGGTTCGAGCGATGCGGTGCTGGTGGCCGCGCTCGCCCGGCGCCTGCACGGCCGTTTTCTGGTCGTGGTGGCCGACGGCGTGCCCGCCGCCGAGCGCTGGCTGGCCGACCTGGGCGCGCTCGCCGAAGACACGCCGGTGGCGCTCTATCCGCCGCGCGAGGGCTTCGGCGAGGCCGAACCGCACGCCGAAGTCGCCGGCGAGCGCGTGGAGACGCTGGAGCAGGTGGGGCGCGGCGCGGTGCGCGTCCTGCTCACCACCGCCCGCGCCCTGCTCGAGCGCACCCACCTGGCGCACGCGGTGCGCGCCGACCGGCTGGAGATCCGCAAGGGCGAGGTGCGACGGCCGTCGGAGCTGGTGGAGCACATGGAGCGGGTGGGTTTCGAGCGCGTCCCGATGGTCGAGGACGTGTCGCAGTTCAGCGTGCGCGGCGGGATCCTCGACGTCTATGGATTCGGGATGGCCGACCCCGTCAGGGCAGAGTTCTGGGGGGACGAAATTGTCGAATTGCGGCACTTCGACCTCCTCACCCAGCGCTCCACTCGTGAGGCAGGTATCGCCGTCATTTTGCCTGTCGATGGACGCGTGACGGCATCCAACGATGGGTACGACCGCGTCAGCCTGGCCGAGCTCTGGACCCCGGACACGGTGGTGATCCTCCCCCAGGGGACGAACCTCGAGCGCGAGCTGGCGCGCACCTGGGACGAGGCCCGTCACCATATCGAGCTGGCGCGCCGGCGCGGTGAGGACGTGCCCCCGCGCGAAGAGCTCTTCCTGGCCCCCGAGGCGGCGCTGGCGACGCTGGACGGGTTCGGCCGCCTGACGATGATGGACGCGGCGTCCGGTGAGGCCGAGGTCGTCTTCTCGATCCATCCGCCCGAGCCGGTGGACCGCGACCTCAAGCGGCTCCGCCGCCTGGTCCACGATGAGTCGCACACCCTCATCCTCTGCGACAACGCCGGCCAGGCCGAGCGCCTGGAGGAGCTGCTCACCGAGCGTGGCGCGTTCCCGCCCCGCGCGACGCTCGCGCTGGGCGTCCTCGACGGTGGCTTCCTCGTGCCGGCGGCCGGCAACGAGCCCGCGCTCCGCGTCCTCACCGACCACGAGATCTTCCGCCGCGAGCGCCGCATCCGGCGCGCCCGGAAGTACGGCGCCGGCGTCACCCTCGAGACGATCACCGCCCTCAAGCCCGGCGACTACGTCGTCCACCTCGATCACGGCGTGGGCATCTACCGCGGCATGGAACGCATCTTCGTCAAGGAGAGCACGGTCGAAGTCGCGGTCATCGAGTACGAGGGCGGCGACCGGCTGAACGTCCCGCTCTACCGCATCGACCAGATCGAGCGCTACCGCGCCGCCGGTGACCTGGGCGAGGACGCGCCGCCCCCGCGCCTCCACAAACTCGGCGGCAAGCGATGGACGCAGCAGCGCGACCGCACCCGCGGCGCCATCCAGGAGATGACCGCCGAGCTTCTCGACCTGTACGCGCGGCGGAAGGTCGCCTCACGACCGCCCCACGTCCCCGACACGCCGTGGCAGAAGCAGCTCGAGTCGTCCTTCCTCTTCGAGGACACGCCCGACCAGCGCAAGGCCACGGACGATGTGAAACGCGACATGGAGAGCGGCCGTCCCATGGACCGCCTGCTGGTCGGCGACGTGGGCTACGGCAAGACCGAGATCGCCGTGCGCGCCGCCTTCAAGGCGGTCCAGTCGGGGCGGCAGGTGGCGGTGCTCGTGCCCACCACGATCCTCGCCGACCAGCACGCCCGCGTGTTCGGAGACCGGCTGGCCGACTTCCCCATCCGGGTCGCCGCCCTCTCCCGCTTCCAGACGGGGAAGGAGCAGACTGAGATCCTCGCCGCGCTGGCCGCCGGCAAGGTGGACATCATCATCGGCACCCACCGTCTCCTCTCCGCCGACGTCGCCTTCGGCGACCTGGGGCTGATCGTCGTCGACGAGGAGCACCGCTTTGGCGTGCGCCACAAGGAGCGCCTGAAGCAGTTGAAGCTCCAGACCGACGTCCTGACGCTCACCGCCACGCCCATCCCGCGCACGCTCCACCTCTCGCTCGCCGGCCTCCGCGACATGACGCTGATGCAGACCCCGCCGCGCGACCGCAGCCCGGTGCTGACGTTTCTCGAGCCGTGGGACGACGCGCTGATCGAGGAGGGGATCGCCCGCGAGCTCGACCGCGGCGGCCAGGTGTTCTTCGTCCACAACCGGATCGAGACGATCGAGGCCATCCGCGACCACCTGCACCGGATCGTCCCCCGCGCCCGGATCGCGGTGGGACACGGGCAAATGGCGGAGCGGGACCTGGAATCGGTCATGCACCGGTTCGCGAGCGGCGAGGTGGACGTCCTCGTCTCCACCATGATCGTCGAATCGGGACTCGACGTCCCCAACGCCAACACGATGTTCGTCAACCGCGCCGACTACTTCGGCCTCGCCCAGCTCTACCAGCTCCGGGGGCGGGTGGGGCGGTCGCACCGGCGAGCCTACTGCTACCTGATGGTGCCCGACAACGTGGATGAGGAGGCCGAGCACCGTCTGCAGGTGCTGGAGCACCACACCGAGCTGGGGTCGGGCTACCGGATCGCGCTGAAGGACATGGAGCTGCGCGGGGCGGGGAACATCCTCGGCCCCGAGCAGTCGGGGTTCGTGCAGGCGGTGGGGTTCGACATGTACCTGCGGATGCTCGACGAGACGGTCAAGCGGGTGGCGCGGGGGGAGTCTCAGCCCCGGGTGGTCCCCTCCGACGTCTCGGTCGACGTCCCCTCCTACCTCCCCGACGACTACGTCGCCAGTGCCGAGGCCAAGCTGGACGTCTACCGGCGGCTGACCCGGTGCACGGAGGCGGCCGAGATCGAGGCGATCCGGGACGAGGTCCGGGACCGGTTCGGGCCGCTGCCGGCCGAGGCCGAGACGTTCTTCGCGACCGCGCTGCTGAGGGTGTCCGGGGGTGCGTTGGGGATCGAGGGGATGCTGGTGCGCGGTGACGAGGCCCGTGTTAGTTTTCGGGCTGACGCGGTGCCCCGAATGAAGGGGCTCTCGGCGGCCTTCCACGAAGTGCAGTTCCAGGCGGAAGTGCGCCGTGCCCATCCGTTGTCGCTCAAGCTCACGCGTCTGGGCGGCAGTGAGATGATCGCGGGACTCAGTCGCGCGCTCCGGGCGCTGATCTGAGTCGAACACGGAATGCGGAATACGGAATGGGAGCCAGTCAGTTCCGCATCCCGGGTTCCGCATTCCGAATCTCTCCCTCCACAGTGGAGTTCGCCAAGCCGATGAAACGTCAGGGCCTTGTTCTGCTCAGCACCGTCGCCGCGGTCGCGGTCCTCGCCGCCTGCGATGGATTCAAGGAAGCCTTCAGCGCGCACCAGGACGTGGTGGCGCGTGCCGGCGCACAGGAACTGTCGGTCACCCGCCTCGCCGAGCTGCTCGGGAACTCCAAGATCCCGCTCCGCAAGGATGTCGCGAAGGCGATCGCCGAGCTCTGGGTGAACTACCAGCTGCTCGGCAAGGCGGCCGCACACAACGACTCGATGAGCGACCCGAAGATCGTCGACTCGGCGATGTGGTCGGAGATCGCCAACGCCAAGGCCCGGAAGTGGTACGACATGGTCTCGAAGAACTGGAACGCCGGGCAGGACTCGGACTTCCAGTCGCGCTACAACCAAGGTGAGATGCTGGCGGCGCGGCACATCCTGCTCGTCCTCCCGCCGCAGGGGCTGTCGACGCACGCCCGCGACTCCATCCGGCTCCGCGCCGAGGCGCTCGCCAAGCAGGTGACCCCCGCGAACTTCGCCGAGCTGGCGAAGAAGAACAGCCAGGATCCCGGCAGCGCGCCGTCGGGCGGTTCCCTCGGCGTGTTCCCGCACGGCGCCATGGTCCCGGAGTTCGAGAAGGGACTGCTCGCGCTCAAGCCGGGCGAGATTTCGCCGGTGGTGCAGACGCAGTTCGGCTACCACATCATCTATCGCTCGAAGTACGATGAAGTGAAGGAGCAGCTCGCGCAGGCGATGGCCGAACGGGGCCAGGCGGCCGCCGAGAGCACCTACCTGGCCAACCTCGAAAAGAACAACAAGGTCGAGATGAAGGAGGGGCTCGGTCCGGTGGTGAAGGCGATCGCCGCCGACGTCGACGCCCACCTGAACGACAGCAAGGTCATCGCTTCGACCTCCAAGGGCGACTTCACCGCCGGCCGGCTGGCGATGTGGATCGCGGCGTTCCCGCCGCGGACGCGGATCAAGGAGCAGATCGCCGGCGCACCCGATTCGGTGATTCCGCGCTTCGTGAGCAACGTGCTGCGCAACGACCTGGTCCTTCGCCAGGCCGACAGCGCCAAGATCGCGATCGACAGCACCGAGCTGCAGACGATCCGGGGGCAGTTCACCGGGACGGTCACCGGCAGCTGGTTCCGGCTGGGCGTGGAGCCCAAGGTGCTCGCCGACAGCGGCAAGACGCCGGCTGAGCGCGAGCGGATCGCGGCGGCCCACGTCGAGGACTTCATGGACCAGCTGCTCATGAAGGACGGCACGTTTATCGACGTGCCCAGCCAGGTTTCGCAGGTGCTGCACAAGAAGTACGACTTCAAGCTGAACGACGCGGGGCTGGATCGCGCGCTCGAGCAGGCGACCAGGGTCCGGGCGACGGTAGACTCGACCCGGAACGCGAACCGCCCGGCCAGCGCCGTCCCGCTCCCATCGCCGAACATGGGGCAGCCGGCGGCACCGGCGGTGAGGCCGGCGCAGAAGCCGGCCACGCAGCCGGCGCAGAAACCGGCGGCCAAGCCGGCGCAGAAGCCGGTGCAGAAGCCGGCCAGCACGCCCACCAAGCCGTAGTCGCGTCAGGCGGGCACGGGAGCGGTTCGCTCCCGTGCCCGCCGTCTTTTCGCGCGTCGCGCCGGCCGAACGTCCGGGTGCGCCGCGGGTATTCAGGAGCACATGAAGCGATTTCTCTCTGGTCCGGTCCTGGCCGTCGCCGCGATGGCGTTCGCCTGGCCGGCATCGGCGCAGCAGAAGCCCGACTCCATCAAGCCGGCGCCGGTGCGCCTCTTCTCCGCCGACTGGCCGACCTTTCCGGTGGACCGGGTGGTGGCGATCGTCGGCGACCAGTCGGTCGTCTTCAGCGATGTGCTCGAGGTGATCAACCAGCGCCGAGCGCAGGGGCTGACTGTCCCCACCGATTCGCTCGAGTTCCTGGCGATGGCGCGCCAGGTGCTCAACGACCTGATCGATGAAGAGGTGCTGGTCCAGAAGGCGAAGGAGCTCAAGGTCGAGGTCGGCGACGCCGACCTGGTGCAGCCGGTGGAAGGGCAATTCAAGGAAGTCCACGACCGGTTCAAGACGGAAGCCGAGTTCCGCGACGTCCTGAAGAAGGAAGGGATCGGCACCCCCGAGGAGTTCCGGAAGCAGCTCACCGAGCAGTATCGCCGGCGTGCCATGCAGCAGCGCGCGATCGAGAAGCTCCGCCAGGACGGCAAGGTGCTGCCGGCCGTGGTCACGGAGCAGCAGATCAGCGACGCGTTCGAGAAGAACAAGTCCACCTTCCCGCGCCGGCCGGCCACAGTGACGTTCCGGCAGGTGATCGTGGCGCCGCGCGCGTCCGACGCCGAGCGCGCCCGGGCGAAGGCGAAAGCGGATTCGCTGCTGGAGGAGCTGAAGAAGGGCGCCGACTTCGAGCAGGTCGCGAAGCGGTCGTCGATGGACCAGGCGTCGAAGGAGACCGGCGGCGACCTGGGATGGTTCCGGCGCGGCCAGATGGTCCCGGAGTTCGAGCGCACCGCGTTCGCGATGGTGCCGGGCCAGCTGAGCGTCCCGATCGAGACGGTGTTCGGCTTCCACATCATCCGCGTCGACCGGGTGAAGCCCGCCGAAGTGAAGGCCCGCCACATCCTGATCCGCCCGAAGATCGACTCGACCAACACGCTCCAGGCCCAGGCGCTGGCCGACAGCGTGTACACGCTGTGGAAGGGGGGCGCCAGCTTCGACACGCTGGTCGCGAAGTTCCACGATCCGCGCGAGGAGAAGGTGATCCCGACGCCCTTCGACCGGTCGCAGCTGCCGCCGGCCTACGCCAAGGCGTTCGAGGGGAAGCAGCAGGGCGACTTCGTGGCGCCGTTCCCGATCGAGGATGCCCGCAACGGCGTCCGGAAATTCGTTGTCGCGCAGGTCACGTCGTCGGCCGAGGGCGGCGAGTACACGGTGGCCGACCTGCGCAACCGGATCCGCGACCAGCTGCAGGAGGAGTTCTCGATGCGCCGCCTGCTCGACACGCTGCGCAAGGGATACTACGTCGCCATCAAGCTCTAGACCGCGCCTCGCGGTCACGCTGGGCGATCCGCGGGGCATCGGCCCCGAGGTCGTCCGGAAGGCGCTCGCCGACCCGCGCGTGGCGGCGGCCTGCGAGGCGGTGATCGTCGGGCCCTCCGGTCTGGACCCGGCGCCTCACGAGTCGGTGGGCGACTGGACGCCTGCGATGGGCGCCGCGCGCGCCGGTGCACTGGCCGGCTTGGCCATCGAGCGGGCGGTATCGCTCGCCCGGAGCGGCGCCGTCGACGGCCTGGTTACGGCCCCGATCGACAAGGCGGCGCTCCTGGCCGGCGGCTACAATTTTCCGGGCCACACCGAGATGCTCGCCCACCTCACCGGCACCCGGGTGGCGATGATGCTCGCCTCCGAGCGCCTGCGGGTGGTGCTCGCCACGACCCACATTCCGCTGCGCGCGGTCCCCGACGCCGTCACCGGCGCGGCGATCGTCAACGCGGCGTCGATCACCCGCGTATTCCTGACACGCTGGTTCGGGATCCGCGAGCCGCGGATCGCGCTCTGCGCGCTCAATCCGCACGGCGGTGACGGCGGGCGCTTCGGCCGCGAGGACGACGAGATTCTTGCGCCGGCCGCGCGCGAGGCGGGCATCGCCGGTCCGTTTCCCGCCGACACCGTCTTCGTGCGGGCGATGCGCGGCGCGTTCGACGCGGTGATCGCGCCGTACCACGATGTGGGAATGACCGCGATCAAGGTGGCGTCGTTCGGGCACGCGGTGAACGTGACACTCGGCCTCCCCTTTCCGCGGTGCTCGCCCGACCACGGGACGGCGCTGGACATCGCGGGGCAGGGGATCGCCGATCCGGCGAGCATGGTGGAGGCGATGGTGATGTGTGCTGGGATCGTGCGCGCCTTGCAGGGTTCGCGTGTTGGGCAGGGGGCGGGGCGCAAGGAGAACTGAGAAACGAGAAACGAGAAACGAGAAAACAGCAGCCGCCGGGGCACGGGCCCGCCTCCGCACTTCCCCTCCTCCCCACCTCCCCATGTACAGACTCAGCCTCATCACCGTGACCGCCCTCGCCCTCGGCTGCTCCGGCGCATCCAGACCGGCCAGCTCACCGGCCCCAGTCACCCCGCCCGCTCCGGCGCGGATACCGGCCGCCACCGGCCCGGCCGCTCCGGCCGCGGTGACGCAACTCGCGATCGCGGTCGCGAACGACCCGTCGGCGATCCAGGCGATCGCCCGCGAAGGACTGCAGCACTCGCACATCGCCACCGACCTCCAGTACCTGGCCGACGTCATCGGGCCGCGCCTCACGGGATCGGGCGCCATGCGCCGCGCCAATGACTGGACCGCGCAGAAGTTCCGCGAGTACGGCATGGACAGTGTCTGGCTGGAGCCGTGGCAGTTCGGACAGGCCTGGGAACGCGGCCCCATGACGCTCGCCATGCTCGCCCCGCAGCGACGCCAGCTGATCGGCTTCTCGTGGGCGTGGGCGCCGGGCACGAATGGCCCGGTGGCGGGCCGGGTGGTCTACGTCGACGCCACCAACGAGGCCGACTTCCAGAGCCGCTTCGCCGGCAAGATCGCCGGCGCCTGGGTGATGACGTCCTCGCCGGCGACGATCTGGAATCCCGATGGCATCCCGCCCTCGGCGCGCGATTCCGCCGTCCGCGATTCGGTCAACCGCGCGTCCTCTCAGCGCCGGCAGACCGCCGAGCAGCGCGCCTTCCAGGACAAGCGGAACCAGCTGCTGGCCGCAGAGGGGATCGCCGGCCTGGTTGGCGAGGGCTCGAAGGAGTTCGCGCTCCTCACGATGAGCGGCTCGCCGAACCGCATCTATCCCTTCCCGTCCATCGTGGTCGCGCACGAAGTGTTCACCCAGTTCCACCGCCTGCTGGCGATGGGCGAGGCGGTCCGGATCGAGGCGAACATCCAGAACACCCTCACGAAGGACTCCGTCATCGCCTACAACACGCTGGCCGAGATCCGGGGCAGCGAGCACCCCGAGGAAGTCGTGCTGCTCGGCGCGCACCTCGATTCGTGGGACCTGGGCACCGGCACCACCGACAACGGTACCGGGTCAATGGCGGTGCTCGAGGCGGCCCGGATCCTCAAGGCGAGCGGCGTGAAGCCGAAGCGGACCATCCGCTTCGCCCTGTTCAGCGGCGAAGAGGAGGGGCTGATCGGCTCGAAGATGTACGCGCGCGCCCACGACGGAGAGATGGCGCGCTTCCAGGCGGTGGCGGTGCTCGACAACGGCACCGGCCGCATAACGGGCATGGCGCTTCAGGGCCGTGACGAGCTCAACGACCTGTGGAAGGCGCTCTTCTCGCCGGTGGGCGACCTTGGGCCGTTCACGGTGCGCTCCGGCAACAAGGGCGGCACCGACCACCTGTCCTTCCTGCCGGCCGGCGTGCCCGGCTTCAACTACGACCAGGAATCACGCGGCTACGGACACACCCACCACTCCGAGGTCGACACCTTCGACCACGCGGTGATTCCGGACCTGCAGCAGGCGGCCACGGTGATGGCGGCCACCGCGTACGAGCTGGCGAACCTGCCGCAGCTGTTGCCGAGGAACCCGCCGGCCCGCACGGTGGGGGGACAGTAGCAGCGGGGCAGGGCCTTCCAGGCAGGAACAGAGAAACGAGAAACGAGAAAAGAGAAAACAGCTCTCCCACCTGGGCCGCTGTTTTCTCGTTTCTCGTTTTCCGGTCTCTACGTGCGCGCAGATGCCGGCACCGGCACGTCACTCATCAGGACGAGATTGGTCCCATCCGGATCCTTGAAGCCGGCCATCCAGAGCTCCGAGCTCTCGGTGCGATGGACCACGTGCGGCTCCTGCATGAAGGCCACGCCGCGCCCCTTGAGTACGTCGTACGCCTGCCGGATATTCGCGACACGCAGGTAGAGCAGCGGCCTGGACCGGAACTCCTCGCGCTCCGGCTTCCCGATGTAGAGGCGCACGCCCCCGCAGTCGAAGAACGCCATCGGCTGCCCGGGCACCTCGAACAGAAAGGTGAGTCCCAGAATGTCGCGGTAGAATGCGATCGAGCGGGGCAGATCGTCGCTGCTGATGTGGATCTGGCCGATCCCTTCGATGCGGAAGTCTGCGGGCACGTGCCCCTCCTGCGTGGGCGGCGAACCGTGAGCGGGGATATGTTATCCGGGCGCGACTGCGATTATGATTAACACAGTTAACTAACTTGTCAAGGCCCCACCCGCGATTATGATTAACATTGTTAACTAACATGCCAAGCCCGCACCCCCACCCCCCGCTCCCAGAAGGCCTCCCCGATAGCCGCGTCACCCGCGCCGCGAACCGCCTCCACTCGGTGGCGATTCACCTGCTCCGCCGCGCCCGGGTGGTCGATCGCGAATCGGGACTGGGCGCCGAGCGGCTGTCGGTGCTCTCGGTGCTGGCGTTCGTGGGACCGATGACCGTGAGCAAGCTCGCGCAGGTGGAGATGGTCTCGCGCCCCGCCATGTCGCGCACCCTCAAGGCGCTGGCCGCGCTCGGCCTGGTGCGGCACGTGCGCGGCGATCCCGATGGACGGCAGGTGGTCGTCAACGCCACCAGCGCCGGCCGCCGGCTGATGCAGCGCGGGCGCCGCCGCCGCCTCGAGGTCATCGCCGCCGAGCTCGCCACCCTGGCGCCGGCCGACCTCACCGCCATCGAGCGCGCCGCCGCCGCCCTGGAGACGCTGGGACGGTGATCGACGGCGCGGCCCGTCAACCCGCCGCGCCCTTCTCTTCGCGCTTCCCGCCGGTGCCGTCGTCGCGCACGATCGCCAGCGTGTCGATCCGGCGGCCGTCCATCTTCCGGACCACGAACGTGGTGACCCCGGTCCGCACCCGGTCGCCCGCCGTCGGCAGACGCCCCAGCGCGCCGAACACGTACCCCCCGATGGTCGTGTAGTCCTCTTCCGGCACGTCCAGTCCGTGCAGCTCGTTTATTTCGCCGATGTGCGTGTCGCCGGCGACGACCAACTCGCCGGTCGCGCCCGCGACCGGCGCCGGCGGCTCCGGCTCGTCGTACTCGTCCAGGATCTCGCCGACGATCTCCTCGAGCAGGTCCTCCATGGTCACCAGTCCGGCGGTGCCGCCGAATTCGTCGAGCACCACCGCCATGTGCTCCTTCTGCCGCTTGAAGTCGGCGAGCACGTCCTCCACCTCGCGCGACCCGGGCACCACGTGGACGTCGCGCAGGATGTCGGCCACATGAAAATGTTCGGGCGGGTGCCGGAAGACGGCCAGTAAATCCTTCGCAAGCAAAATCCCGACGATGTTGTCGATCGTCTCCTCGTACACCGGGTAGCGCGAGAACCCCCCTTCGGTGACGATCTGCGCCGTCTCATCGAGCGTCGCCTCGAGCGGGATGGCGACGATCTCGGTGCGCGGCGTCATCACTTCGCGGGCGTTCTTCTCGGAGAACTCGAACACCCCCTCGATCAGGTCCGCCTCGGGGCGCTCCAGCGCGCCCAGCTCCTGCGCCTGCTCCACCAGCAGCCGCAGCTCTTCCGGCGAGTGGACGCTCTCCTCGGCCGCGGACTGCGGGCGCACGCCGAAGGCGCGCAGCACCACGCTCGACGACCGGCTGAGGAGCGCGGTGAAGGGAGTGGCGACCCAGGCGAACGCCATCAGCGGGGGCGCCAGCCACCGCGCCAGCCGCTCGGGATGACGGAGCGCGGCCGCCTTGGGCGCCAGCTCGCCGAACACCACGTGCAGGTACGTCACGGCGATCAGCGCCACCATCGACGCGATCGTGACGCGGAGCGGCACCTCGATTGCCACCGGCAGCGTGGCGAACCAGCCGTCGAGCGAGTGGCCCAGCGCCTCCTCGGCCACCCATCCCAGCCCCAGGCTGGAGACGGTGACCCCGAGCTGCGACGCCGACAGCAGCCGCGCGATGTTGCCGATGGCCTTGAGCGCGATCCCCGCCTGCTTGTCGCCGTTGCGTGCCATGGCCTGCAGGCGCGTGCGCCGCGAGCGCACCAGTGCGAACTCGGCGCCGACGAAGAAGCCGTTCAGCAGCACCAGTACCGTGACGCCGAGCAATTTGAGGAGCACACTTCAACTTCGCCGATCCGCGGGGAGCCGGGAAGAGGTTGCGCCGGCCCGTGCCCTGGCATAGCCATCGCGCGCCACCATCCTGCGCCCGCCGGGTGGTTGAGTCGGGGCGGAGAGGGCATGAGTATTCAGGGTGCGGCGCGGAGGCATTGCACCCTGCCACCTTCCACCCTCCCACGTCGCGCGCCACCCGCCACATTCCTCCCTCCTCACCTCCCTCCCTCCTTCCTCCCTTCCTCCCTCCTTCCTCCCTTCCTCCCTCCCTCCCTTCCTCCCTTCAGTGCACGACCACGCGCACAGCCACTCCCCCGGCAGCGGTTCCGAGGGCCGCCTCAAGCTGGCGCTCGCCCTCACCGCCGTCTTCCTCGTCGCCGAGGTGGTGGGCGGGATCGCGTCCAACTCCCTGGCCCTGCTCGCCGACGCCGGCCACATGCTCACCGACGTGGGGGCGCTGGGTCTGTCGCTGTTCGTCGCCTGGTTCTCGCGCCAGCCCGAGACCGCCCGCCGCACGTACGGGTACCTGCGCCTGGAGATCCTGGCCGCGCTGCTCAACGGCGCCACGCTCCTCGTCATCTCGGGGTGGATCGTCTGGGAGGCGGCGGCGCGCATCCGCCGCCCCGAGCCGGTGTCGGGCGGCATCTTCCTCGTGGTGGCCGCGGCCGGCCTGGTGGTGAACCTCGCCTCGGCGTGGGTGCTGCGCCCCGACCGCGACGCCTCGCTCAACCTGCGCGGCGCGTACCTGCACGTGCTGGGGGACCTGCTGGCGTCGGTGGGGACGCTGGCGGCCGCGTTGGTGATCCGCTTCACGGGATGGATTGCCGCCGACCCGATCGCGTCGTTCATCACCACCGCGCTGATCGTTCGCGGCGCATGGGGGCTGGTGCGTGAGTCGGTGGACGTGCTGCTCGAAGCGACGCCGGCCCACATCCCGCTGGATCGCGTTCGCGCGCAGCTCGAGGCCATTCCCGGCATCGAGTCGGTGCACGACCTCCATGTCTGGACGGTGACGTCGGGGATGGTGGCGATGAGCGCCCACGCCATCGTCCGCGAGCCGGAACGCCACCAGCACGTGCTCGAGCACATCCACGATGCGATGCGGCTGTTCGGCATCCACCACGTCACCATCCAGCTCGAGAAGAGCGAAATGGCCAGGCGCGAAGCCCACCTGCACGCCTGACGGTGTTCGCCTTGACTCCGCCACGACGCGGTTCCATTCTACCCCATTCATGACCAGCGACTACCGGATCGAGAAAGCCCGGCTCCCCGTGACGTTGACGATGACCGACGGGGCCAGGCTCGCAGGGGAGATCTTCGTCCAGCCGTTCGCCCGCTACCGGCCGGGGCGCGAAAGCGTCCACGACGTGATGAACAGCGACGACGCCTACTTCCCGCTGGCGCTGACCGAAGGCGGGATGGCGCTGATCACCAAGGAGCTGGTGGCCGAGATCGAGGCCGACGGCACCATGGACGATGATCCCGCCAACACGGTGGCGGCCCGCCCTACCGAGGTGGAGCTCACGCTGCAGGGCGGACAGGTCCGGTCGGGCGCGATGTTCCTCGAGGTCCCGCTCGATCGCCCGCGCCTGCTCGACTTCCTCAACCGGTTCGAGCAGCGCTTCTTCACCCTGCACGCCGCGGACGGCATGCGCCTCGTGAATCGGCGCGTCGTCACGCGCCTGCGCCAGCTCGACTGAGTCATGGCACAGCTCGACCGCTTTCTCTCGGTGCTGGTGTCCAACCGCGCCTCGTCGATGACGCTCGTCGAGGGCGACGTCGTGAACCTCATGATCGCCGGCGCCCCGCGCCCGATCACCAAGCAGGTGATCACCGCCCCGCAGCTCGTGATGCTCCTCCGCGAGATCGCCGACGAGGAGGTCTCCGCCCAGCTCGCGGCCGGTGCGCCGGTTCACTTCCGCTACGCGACCAACGACGGCGTCTTCGCCGTCCGCACCACCCGCGATGACGGCACGTGGAAGGCGACCTTCGCGATCGACCCCAAGGGGGAGTTCGAGCGGCAGACCGGCACCTACCGCTCGATGCCCACTCCACCGGAGTCGATCGCCGCGGTGCGCTCCGGCGCGACGGAGCAGGCGGGGAGCGAAGGGCAGCGGCTGAGCGCCGCGCTGGCCGCCGATGGCACGACCGCCCTCCCCCCGCTGCGTGCCTCGGTGGCGGCGCGGGTCGAGGCCCGCCTCACGACCGGCATGACGCGACAGGAGGCCGCCCGCGCCGAGATGGATCGCATGCTCCAGCTCCTCGTCGCCCGCGGCGGCTCGGACCTCCACCTCCGC
Organism: Gemmatimonadaceae bacterium; assembly: GCA_041483735.1. Classification (GTDB taxonomy): domain Bacteria; phylum Gemmatimonadota; class Gemmatimonadetes; order Gemmatimonadales; family Gemmatimonadaceae; genus JBGPGH01. Next base: position 64,913 of record JBGPGH010000014.1, read on the forward strand.
TGCGAGGAGCCGCCCATCCTGCGCCTCCACGGCGAAATGATCCGCCTGGACGAACAGGGGCTGATCGAGAACGACGCCCTCGAGGCGATGCTCCACGCGATCATGCCCGATCGCAACCGCCACGAATTCGCCGAGTCCAACGACACCGACTACGCCTACGAGATCAAGGACCTCGCCCGCTTCCGCTGCAACGCGTCGCGCGAGCGGAAGGGCGCGGCGGCGGTCTTCCGGGTCATCCCCGCCCAGGTCGTCACCGTCGAGCAGCTCGGCATCTCGGCGGAAGTACAGCAGCTCTGCTTCCTGACCAAGGGGCTGGTGCTCGTGACCGGGCCCACCGGGTCGGGGAAGTCGACCACGCTCTGCGCGCTGGTGGACCTCGTCAATCGCGAGCGCACCGACCACGTGATCACGATCGAGGACCCGATCGAGTTCGTGCACCCCAACAAGAACTGCATCATCACCCAGCGGCAGGTGGGGATACACACGTCGAGCTTCAAGAGCGCGCTGCGGGCGGCGCTGCGCGAGGATCCGGACATCATCCTCGTCGGCGAGCTGCGCGACCTGGAAACGGTGTCGATCGCCATCGAGACGGCCGAGACCGGGCACCTCGTCTTCGGGACGCTCCACACCACCACCGCGCCCGGGACGATCGACCGCATCATCGACCAGTTCCCGGCTGACCGGCAGGCGCAGATCCGGACCATGCTCGCCGAGTCGCTCAAGGGCGTGATCTCGCAGACGCTGTGCAAGAAGATCGGCGGCGGCCGCGCCGCGGCGCGCGAAATCCTGCTGGCCGTGCCGGCGGTCTCGAACCTGATCCGCGAAGGGAAGGTTTTCCAGATCCCGTCGGTGATGCAGACGTCGCGGAAGCTCGGCATGGTCACGCTCAACGACGCGCTGATGGAGCTCGTCGAGAGCAAGCAGGTGGAGCCGCGCGAAGCCTACATGAAGGCCGTGGAGAAGGTGGTGCTGGTGAACCAGCTGAAGGCCAGGGGCTACGACACCAGCTATGCCGAGGTCGACAAGACGCTGGGTGGCGGCCCCGGGATGGCCCAGGGCGCGGCGCCGGCGCAGGCCAAGCCCACGACCGGCAAGCCCGCGCCCGCGCGTCGCTGACCAACCGACAGGGTCAGGGTCAGGGTCAGGGCAAGGGATCCGTGAGGCAACAGAGGGGCAGCGAACCGCCCGCGGCACCGGCACCGGGGCCGGGAATGAAAAGGGCCGCGCTGTCGCGCGGCCCCTCTGCTCCCTGCTCCCTGCTCCCTGCGTCCGTTCCCTGTCAGCTAATGTCGCGCTTCGCGGTCGGGGCGGCGGTCCGGCTCTCTATCGGTCTCCCCGGGCTCCACGTCGCCACGAGGTTGTTCGTATTCAGGGCGTTCGCTGTAGCCGTACCCGCCAAGAACCTCCCCTCCGCGCATGTAGTCGTGGCCGTAGCCTCGCCCGTGCGGATACTCGGTACCGGCGTCCTGCTTCCGCTGTTCCATGGGGCACCTCCTGGCAAAGGGAACGCACCGACTATAGTAGCGAATCCGGTGCCTGTTCTGCCAGCGCAACTTGGATACGTATCCCGGCGCGGCTATACTACAAGGCTATGCAGATCCGCAACATCGCCATTATTGCCCACGTCGATCACGGCAAAACCACGCTGGTCGACAAGATGCTCCGCCAGGCCGGCGCGTTCCGCGAGAACCAGGTGGTCCAGGACCGTGTCATGGACTCCAATCCGCTCGAGCGCGAGCGGGGGATCACGATCCTCGCGAAGAATACATCCATACGATGGAAGGGCACAAAGATCAACATCGTCGACACACCCGGACACGCCGATTTCGGGGGTGAGGTCGAGCGCATCCTCCGGATGGTGGACGGGGTCCTGCTGGTCGTAGACGCATTTGACGGGCCAATGCCCCAGACTCGGTTCGTCCTCCGCAAAGCCCTGGCATTGGGGCGGACCCCGATCGTCGTGATCAACAAGATCGACCGACCCGGGGCCGACCCGATGCGCGTCCACGACGAAGTGTTGGATCTGTTCATCGAGCTCGAGGCCGATGCCGAACAGCTGGACGCCCCGGTGGTCTACGCCTCGGCGCGCGACGGCGTGGCGACGATGGACCTGGACCACCCCGCCACCGACCTGACCCCGCTGTTCGAGAACATCGTGTCGCACGTCCCGCCGCCCCACGGCGACAGCGCCACCGGGGCCAGCGTGGAAGGGCCGTTCCAGATGCTCGTCTCGACGATCGACTACTCGCCGTACCTGGGCCGGCTCGCGATCGGCCGGATCGAGCGCGGGTCGATCCACGTGGGCGATCCGGTGGCGCTGCTGCCGCTGGATGCAGCCCAACCGGACGAGCAGTCGCGGGTGTCGAAGCTGTACACGTTCGAGGGGCTGGAGCGCCGCGAGGTGGAGGAGGCGCCGGCGGGGGAGATCGTCGCGCTCGCCGGACTCGAGGGGGTGGAGATCGGCGTCACCCTCACCGACCTCGAGCACCGGCAGCGGCTGGCGGGGATCGCGGTGGAAGAGCCGACGATCTCGGTGGACTTCGTGGTGAACAACTCGCCGTTCGCGGGACGGGACGGGAAGTACGTCACCTCGCGGCAGGTGCGCGACCGGCTGTACCACGAGCTGGAGCGGAACGTGGCGCTGCGGGTGGAGGACACCGAGGGGACCGACACCTGGGCCGTGTCCGGCCGTGGCGAGCTGCACCTCTCCATCCTGATGGAGACGATGCGGCGCGAGGGATTCGAGTTCCAGGTCTCGCGGCCGCGGGTGATCACGCGGGAGGGACCGGACGGGGAGCGGCTGGAGCCGTACGAGGAGCTGTCGCTCGACGTCTACGAGGAATACCTCGGCGTGGTGATCGAGAAGCTCGGGCCGCGGCGCGGGGAAATGCTCGAGATGAAGAACCCGGGGCAGGGGCTGGTGCGGCTGCTCTATCGCATTCCGGCGCGCGGCCTGTTCGGCTATCGCTCGGAGTTGCTCACCGATACCCGTGGTACCGGGATCATCCATCACCGCTTTCTCGACTACGGCCCGTGGGCGGGGCCGCTCGCCGGGCGCCTGCGCGGTACGCTGGTGTCGATGGAGGCGGGAATGGTGGTCGCCTTCGCGCTGGGGAACCTGCAGGAGCGGTCGACGCTGTTCGTGAAGCCGGGCGCCGCCGTCTACGAGGGGATGATCGTGGGCGAGAACTCGCGCCCCGGGGACATGGACGTGAACCCGACGAAGGAAAAGAAGTTGACCAACATGCGCTCCAAGTCGAGCGACGAGAACATCCAGCTGGAGCCGCCCCGGGAGTTGACGCTGGAAGGCGCCTTGGAGTATATCGAGGACGACGAGCTGATCGAGGTGACCCCGCAGTCCATCCGGCTGCGCAAGCGGTCGCTGAGTGCGACCGATCGGAAGAAGCAGACGCGGGAAGCCAAGCGCGAGCGGGAGCGCGCGACACTCTAACACCCTCATGGAGAGGCTCGGTATGTGCGCGATGTTCGGGTCGTCGGGGCCCGGTGACTCGCGGGACGAGTGGCGGGACGAGTGGCTGGTCTCGCCTCGCGACGACGACGAAGACGAGGAGGAGGACGAGGAGGACGAGGACGACGAGGATCTGGACGACGACGACCTCGACGACGATGACTTCGACGACGACGACTTCGACGACATCGACGAAGACCTGGTCGACCTCGACGACGAGTACGATACCGAGGACGAAGAGCGACATCGCCCGGGGCACAACAAGTTCGAGGAGTGACCCGCCTCGTTCCCGGGGGCGATGACGAGCGCGGCGGCCGGCACCGGCCGCCGCGCTCTGTTTTCCCCGGCCGAGCCGGGCGGGAAACGAGAAACGAGAAACGAGAAAGCAGCGCCGGGCGAGGGTCCGCGCGCTTGGCGCCCTCCGTCGCGGCGCGTTAACATCCGAGGCCCCGGGGGGGGAAGCGACCCGACCTCCCCACCTCCCCGCCTCCCCATCCCCTCCCTTCGCCTCTCTCCCCACCTCCTTCCTCCCTTCCTCCCTTCCTCCCTTCCTCCCTTCCTCCCTGTGCCCTACGCCTCCGTCCTCTTCGACTGCGACTCGACCCTCTCGGCCATCGAGGGGATCGACGAGCTGGCGGCCGGACACAAGGACGAGGTGGCCGGCCTGACGAACCAGGCGATGCGCGGCGAGCTCCCCCTGGAGGCCGTCTACGGCCGGCGCCTCGCGATCGTGCGCCCCACCCGGGAGCAGGTGCGGGCGCTGGCCGCGCGCTACATCGAACGGATGGTGCCCGACGCGCGCGAGGCGTTCGCGGCGTTGCGCGCGGAGGGAGTCACCGTGCGGATCATCTCGGCGGGGGTGCGCGCGGCGGTGTGCGCCCTGGCCCGGGAGCTGGGGCTGAACGACGACGCCGTGGCGGCCGTCGACGTCTTCTTCGACGAAGGCGGCGCCTACGCGGGCTACGACGATGGATCGCCGCTCACCCGGTCGGGAGGCAAGCGGGCGGTGCTGGAGCGGTGGCTGGCCGGCGGCGGCCTGGCGCGCCCGGTCATGTTCGTGGGCGATGGCGCCACCGACCTGGAGACGCGGCCGGTCGTCGACCGGTTCGTGGCCTTCGCCGGCGTCATCGAGCGGCCGGCGGTGCTCGCCACCGCCGACGTGATCGTGCGCGCCAATTCGCTGGCCCCGATCGTGACGCTGGCGCTCGACGGCAAGCCGCCGGCGCGGCCCGAGTCGCGCGCCGTCTACGACAAGGGACTGGCGATGCTGAACGCGCCGTCGATGCCCACCCCTCCTCAAGGCCGCCGGGTAGTCCAGTGACGCGCTCCGATCAGATGCGCGCGGTGATGACGCAGCACGCCGCGTTCGGCCGCTTCTTCCTCCCCGGCCCCACCGAGGTGCGCCCCGAAATCCTCGAGGTGATGCTGAAGCCCATGATCGGGCATCGCGGCAAGGGGATGGAGGAGCTGATGGCGGCGATCGCCCCCAACGCGCAGTACGTCTTCCGCACCGCGCGCACGGTCTGGGTGTCGTCGTCGTCGGCCACCGGGCTCATGGAGGGGGCGATCCGGAACGGCGTCAGGCGGAAGGTGCTCTGCCTGGTGAACGGCGCCTTCAGCGAGCGGTTCTACCGTATCGCGCAGGCGTGCGGCGTCGAAGCCGAGGCGATGGAGATTCCGCTGGGGCAGGCGCACGATCCGGCGCGGGTGGCCGAGGCGCTGCGAAAGGACGCCGGCTTCGATGCGGTGACGGTCGTGCACAGCGAGACGTCGACCGGCGTGCTCAACCCGGTAGCCGAGCTGGCCAGGGTCTGCCACGCCGCCGGCGACGTCGTCCTGCTGGTGGACAGCGTGAGCGGGATCGCGGGGTGCGAGGTGAGCACCGACGCCTGGGGGCTCGACTTCGTCCTCACCGGCTCGCAGAAGGCGCTGGCGCTGCCGCCGGGCCTGGCCTTGGGCGTGGCCCAGCCGTCGGTGCTCGAGCGCGCGAAGCAGAGCCGGAACCGCGGCACCTACTTCGATTTCGTCGAGTTCGAGAAGTACGCGCTGAAGCACCAAACGCCTAACACTCCGTCGCTCTCCCTCTTCTACGCCCTGGCGGCGCAGCTGGAACGGATCCGCGCCGAAACGATCGAGGCGCGGTGGGCGCGCCACTGGGAGATGGCGAAGCGGACCTGGGGATGGGTCGACGAGATGCGGGCCCGGGGGATCGCCCTGTCGGTCATCGCGCCCGAGGGGTTCCGGTCGCCGACCGTGACCTGCATCGGCCTCTCCGATGGCCGCACCGGGCCGGCCGTCAACAACGCGATGAAGGCCCGCGGCTGGACGATCGCCACCGGCTACGGCGCCCTGAAAGACACGTCGATCCGCATCGGACACATGGGCGACCACACGGTGGATGAGCTGGAGGCGCTGCTCGCCGAGATGGAGGGCGTCCTCACCACATGACGGCGCGCTTCCGCGTGGTGGTGGCCGACGCCATCGCCAGCAACGGCCTGCTGCCGTTGCGCGGGGACGATCGATTCGAGCTGATCAACGCCCCCGGCCTGTCCGGCGACGAACTGGCGGCCGCGATCGCCGGCGCCGATGCGGTGCTGGTGCGGAGCGCGACGAAGATCACCCGCGACTCCCTGGCGCAGGCCTCGCGTCTCAAGGTGATCGGCCGGGCCGGGGTGGGGGTCGACACGATCGACGTCGATGCCGCCACCGAGAAGGGGATCGCCGTCCTCACCGCCCCCAGCGGCAACACCATCTCGGCCGCCGAGCTGACCTTCGCGCTGCTCCTCGCACTCGTGAGGCGCGTGCCGGCCGCCGACCGGTCGATGCGGGCCGGCGAATGGGACCGGAAGAGCTTCAACGGGACCGAGCTGTACGGAAAGACGCTGGGGCTGGTGGGCGCCGGCCGGATCGGCGGCGAGGTGGCGCGGCGGGCGCGCGCCTTCGGGATGCGGGTGGTCTGCTACGACCCCTACCTCTCCGAGGAGCGCGCCCAGCGACTCGAGATCGAGCTCGCGACGCTGGACGAGCTCCTCCCGCGCGCCGACGTGGTGTCGCTCCACGTCCCGCTCACCGATGCCACCGCCGGCCTGCTCAAGGCGCGCGAGCTGGCGATGCTCAAGCCCACCGCCTACCTGCTCAACGCCGCGCGCGGCGGCATCGTCGACCAGGCGGCGCTGGTCGACGCCCTGAAGAGCGGGAGGCTCGCCGGCGCGGCGCTGGATGTGTACGACCAGGAGCCCCTGCCCAGGGACCATCCGCTGCGGTCGCTCCCGAACGTCGTCCTCACGCCGCACCTCGGCGCCTCGACCGCCGAGGCCCAGCAGAACGTCGCGCTCGAAATCGCCGAGGCGGTCCGCTCGGCGCTGCTCGACGGCGACCTGTCCCGGGCGGTGAACGCGCCCGCGATCGGCGGCGAGGAGATGCGAAGGCTCCGGCCGCTGCTGGCGTTGGCCGAGCGGCTCGGCCGGCTGGCCGCGGGACTCGCCGGCGGGGCGGTGGAGCGCGTCGAAGTCTCGTACGCCGGCGCCGGCGAGCAGGCGCTGCGGCCCCTCGCCGCCACCGCCCTGGTGGGAGTCCTCGCCAACGTGGTCGGCGACCGGAACGTGAACCTGGTGAACGCGGTCCACATCGCCGAGTCGCGCGGGATCAAGGTGCGCCGCGTGAGGCACGACGCCCGCGGCGACTACGCCGACTACGTCGAGGTGCGTCTGGCCCGTAAAGGCGTCGACGTGACGGTGGGCGGCGCGATGCTCGCGCAGGGGCATCCGCGGGTGGTCCGGATCGGCGAGCACCGGGTGGATGTCGCGCCGCGCGGCACGCTGGTGATCCTCCGCAACCGCGATGTCCCGGGCGTGATCGGGCGGGTGGGGACGCTGCTGGGCGAGGCGGGGGTGAACATCGCCGAGTACTACCAGAGCCGCCTCGAGGCCGGGGGTGACGCGCTGGCCGCGATCCGCGTTGACATGAAGCTGCGACCCGAGCTGATGGAGAGGTTAGGTGCGCTGCCCGAGGTGCTGGCCGCGCACCAGGTGCAGCTGGAGTGACCGCGCACGCGCCCATTCCCACCCGGAGCAACGGGGACATCGCGGCGACCACGCGAGCGGCGGGTGGGCCGGACCGACAGATCTACATCGACTGGCTGCGCTTCTTCGCGGTGACCGCCGTCTTCGTCATCCACGTGGCCGAGGTCTTCAACCCGTGGGACGAGTGGCACATCACCAACGCCCAGCGGAGCCGCGCGGTGGGCGAGGTGGCGGTGCTGATGGCGCCCTGGATCATGCCGATGTTCATGCTCCTCGCCGGCACCAGCGCCTGGTACTCGTTGTCTCGGCGAAACAACTCGACGTACCTGCGCGAGCGCCTGGTGCGCGTCCTGCTGCCGCTGGTGGTGGGAACGCTCGTCCTCGTGCCGCCGCAGGTGTATCTCGAGCGGCGGCTGCGCGGCCAGTTCACGGGATCGTTTCTGCAGTTCTTCCCGCACTTCTTCGAGGGGATCTATCCAACGGGGAACCTCTCGTGGCACCACCTCTGGTTCCTGGCGCACCTCTTCCTGTATTCGGTGGTGGCTCTCCCGCTCCTCCGCTTCTGGCAGCGTCCGGCGGGCAAGGCGCAACTGAGCTGGCTGGCGCGGCTCTGCAGCTCCCGCCTGGGGATCATGTGGCTCGCCCTGCCGCTGGTGCTCGAACGGCACCTGCTCTGGGGGCTCTTCCCCGAGCGCCACATGCTCGCGGCCGACTGGTCGAACCACGCGCTGCTCTTCGTCGCGTATCTGTACGGCTTCATCCTGGGCGGTGAGCCGTGGCTGGGCGCGGAGATCGACAAGCAGTGGCCCAAGGCGCTGGTGTTCGCGGTGGCGAGCATCGCCATGCTGGTGGCGGGGACGTGGATGGGGATCGTCCCCGCCCATATCCCACCGCCGTATTCGCCCGAGTACCTGGTCTTCTGGACGCTCTACGCGCTGTGCGCGTGGGCGTGGATGGTGGCGGCGATCGGCTTCGGGCGACGGATGCTGACGCGCGAGCGGTGGGTGCTCACCTACAGCCGGCAGACCGGGTACGGCTGGTACATCCTCCACCAGCCGATCATCGTCGCGGCGGCGTACTGGGTGGTGCCGTGGCAGGCCGGTGTGGCGGAGAAGCTGACGGTGATCCTGGTGGTGTCGCTGGCCGGCACGCTGGCCGGCGCCGAGCTGCTGCGGCGGATCCCGCTGGTGCGGACCGCCTTCGGGGTGACCGCCAAAGCTGCCGCGAGTTAGGCTCGTCGCGGCCGTGCCGGGCCGGGCTGCCTCGCCGGCTCAGGGCTCCGTGGGCCGCAGCCAGCGCGCCAGGAACTCGCCCACCCGGCGCTCGTACTCGCCCGGGGTGAACTCGTGCAGGTCCTCGTGGCCGGCGCCGATCACCGCCCAGAACTCCTTGGGCGACCGCGCCTGGTCGAAGAGCGCCGTCGCCTCGGCCAGCGGCGTGTACCGGTCCTTGGAGCCGCTGATCACCATCACGGGCTCGGCCACCTGGCCGATCCGATCTATTGGACGGAGATCGGTGTTGGCAACACCGATCTCTGACCCCACCCCCGAGATCAGCATCGGCGAAATGGCGGGGGCGGTGAAGCCGAGCGGGCCCAGCCAGACCGTGAGGCGGTCGGTCACCGCGTCGTCGATCGTGGGGTAAACCGATTCGAGGACCAGCGCGTCGGCGTGGAGCGGGCCCGGTCCCAGCAGCGCGGCCGCGCCTCCCATCGACACTCCGATCACGGCCACGCGCTCCTTCGGGGCCTGCGCGCGCAGGAACTCGAGTGAAGCGAGGGCGTCGAGGCTCTCCAGGGCGCCGAAGCTGACGAACTTCCCGGGGCTTTCGCCGTGCGCCTGGAAGTCCGGGGCGAGTACCGTGTAGCCGGCGGCGTGGAGGAAGCGGGCGCGTCCCATCATCCGGAGCCGGTTCTCGTGCGCGCCGTGGAGGAGGAGCACGGCGCCGGCGCCCAGCCGGCCGGGGATGAGCCAGGCGTGGATGCGGCTCCCCGACTTGCTGTCGAACTCGACCGCGGATGCGCCGGCCTTCTGCTCGACCCACGTGGGCACCGGTCCCACCGAGCCGAGGGCGGGGCGGGCGAGGGTGGCGCAGCCGATGGACCCCAGCCACGTGCTGGCCACCAGGCTGCCGGTGAGCAGGGCGTCGCGACGGAAGGACGAAGGTGGGTGGAGGCTCATGGGCGAGTCCGGCTGGCCGAGCACGAATCGGTGGCGCTTCCGCAATCTAGTCGGTGTGCGTGCGCCAAGTGATTGACCCCCGCGACCGCCCCGTTTACTCTTCATCGCTCCAGCCGGGCCTGTAGCTCAGTTGGTTAGAGCGCACGCCTGATAAGCGTGAGGTCGGTAGTTCAACTCTACCCAGGCCCATCCCAGCGAAGATCGTGCCCCGCTCGAGCTTCGGTGCTCGGGCGGGGCGTTTCGCGTCCGCGCGACGCGTGCGTGAGTCGAGAGGCAGCATGGCGTCTCCATCCAACGTGGCCGGCCCGGGCAACGACGCGACCCCTCGAACGGGAAACGGGACGTCGCAGACCGACAGCGAGGCGCTTCGCCGGCTCGCCTGGTGCGACGCCGACAGCGCGCTGACCACCCTCGACAGCCGCCGGGAGGGGCTGGATGCGGCCGAGGTCGAGCGCCGCCGGGAAGTGTCCGGCCGCAATGAGGTGGCGCACGAGAAGCCGCCGGCGTGGTACACGCAACTCGGCCACGCCTTCGCGAACCCGTTCAACTTCCTCCTCACCATTCTCGCGATCGCGTCAGGCGCGACCGGCGACCGCGAAGCGGTCCTGGTGATCGGCCTCATGGTGATGCTGAGCGTGGGCCTGCGATTCGCCCAGGAATTCCGCTCCAACAAGGCCGCCGAGGCGCTACGCAGGCTGGTGAGCACCAGCACCGCCGTCGAGCGTGCGGACGACGAGTTCCACCCGGGCAGCACGCCGGCGGCGCGGCGTCGCGAGATCCCGATGTCCGACCTGGTGCCGGGGGACATCATCTACCTTTCGGCGGGGGACATGGTGCCCGCCGATGTGCGGCTGATCGCGGCGAAGGATGTATTCGTCAGCCAGTCCTCCCTCACGGGAGAGTCGCTCCCGGTCGAGAAGCTCGAACGTGCCACGGCCCCCGCGGCGCCAGCCGGACTGACCGAGCTGCCGACGATCTGCTTCATGGGGACCAGCGTCATCAGCGGGACCGGCACCGCGGTGGTCGCCGCGACCGGGAGCCGCACCGCATTTGGCGCGATGGCGAAGGGCCTCGTCGGACAACGGGTCGCCACGGCGTTTGATGTCGGCGTGAACAAGGTCAGCTGGCTCTTCATCCGGTTCATCCTCGTGATGGTCCCGATCGTCTTCGTCCTCAACGGGATCAGCAAGCATGACTGGCTGGAGGCGTTCCTGTTCGGGCTGGCGGTGGCGGTGGGACTGACGCCCGAAATGCTGCCGATGATCGTGACGACGAACCTCGCCAAGGGCGCGGTCACGATGGCCAGGCACAAGACAATCGTGAAACGTCTCAACGCGATCCAGAACTTCGGCGCGATGGACGTCCTGTGCACCGACAAGACCGGCACGCTCACGCAGGACAAGATCGTGCTCGAGCAGCACATCAACGTCGTCGGCGAGGAGGACGAGGAGGTGCTCGCGCTCGCCTACCTGAACAGCTTCTACCAGACCGGGCTCAAGAACCTGCTCGACGTGGCGGTCCTCGAGCATGGCGAGCTCAAGGCGGAGTTGGCGATCGACAAGTCGTACGCCAAGGTGGACGAGATCCCGTTCGACTTCACGCGCCGGCGCATGTCGGTGGTGGTGGAGCACGAACACCAGACTCACCGGCTGATCTGCAAAGGCGCCGTGGAGGAAGTGCTCGCGGTCTGCAAGTCGGCGCACGATGAGGAGCGGGTGTCGGATCTCGACGGGGAGCGCCGGGAGGACGCGAAGGAGCTGGTCGCCGAGCTGAACGAGGACGGCTTCCGGGTGGTGGCGGTGGCTTACCGCGACTTCGCGCCGCGCACGGGCCCGTACACCGTGGCGGATGAAAGCGACCTGGTGCTGGCCGGCTTCGTCGGTTTCCTCGACCCGCCCAAGGAGAGCGCAGCGCCGGCCCTCAAGGCGCTCGCCGGGCACGGCGTGACGGTGAAGATCCTGACGGGCGACAACGATCTCGTGTCGCGCAAGATCTGCAAGGATGTCGGACTCGACATCGGGCACATCGTGCTCGGCGGTGAGATCGCGGGGCTCGACGATGCGCGGCTCGGCGAGATCGCCGACCGGGGCGTGGTGTTCGCGAAGCTCACCCCCGATGACAAGGTCCGCATTGTGCGCGCCCTGCGCGCCCGCGGACACACCGTGGGATTCATGGGCGACGGGATCAACGACGCCGGTGCGTTGCGCGAATCCGATGTCGGCATCTCCGTTGATTCCGCTGTCGACATCGCCAAGGAATCCGCCGACATCATCCTCCTCGAGAAGAGCCTGATGGTCCTGCAGGAGGGCGTGGTGGAGGGGCGGAGGACCTTCGGCAACACGATCAAGTACATCAAGATGACCGCGAGCTCGAATTTCGGAAACGTGTTCAGCGTGCTGATCGCGAGCGCGTTCCTGCCGTTCCTGCCCATGCTCCCGATCCAGTTGCTGACCGTGAATCTGCTCTACGATCTGTCGCAGACGTCGATCCCGTGGGACGACATGGACGCCGAGTACCTCACGGTCCCGCGGAAATGGCGTGCCGACGACATCGGGCGCTTCATGCTCTACATCGGGCCCATCAGCTCCGTCTTCGACATCATCACGTTCGGTGTGATGTGGTACGTCTTCTCGGCCAACGGGCCGGCGCACCAGTCGCTCTTCCAGTCGGGGTGGTTCATCGAGTCGCTCCTCACGCAGACGCTGATCGTCCACATGATCCGCACGGCCCGGGTCCCGTTCATCCAGAGCCGCGCCGCGTGGCCGGTGCTCACCCTCACCGGGTTGACGATGGTCTGCGGGATGGTCCTGCCGTTCTCGCCGCTCGGGCGGAACCTGGGCCTGACGCCGTTGCCGGCGGGGTATTTCGTGTGGCTCCTTCTGATCCTGCTCAGCTATTCCGCGCTCACCCAGCTCATCAAGGGATGGTACGTCCGGAGGTTCAAGACGTGGCTCTGAGAGGGATTGCGCCTGCTCAGCGGGGTCGGCCCGCCAGCACCCGCAGCTCCTCCAGCAGCCGGACCATCGCGAACGTGTCCCGCTCGCAGTAGTCGAGCAGATCCTGGCGCACCCGGTCCCGCTCGTCAGGCGGAATCCGGTCGGCCATGAAGAGGAGCCGGGCGATCTCCACGCTCGCCCACAACCCGTTCACGATGATCAGGTCGCTGTACGAGAGCTCGGGCACCAGCGGCTCCAGCACGTTCTTGATGCTGAAGCTGCCGCGGAATCCCGGGTGGTAGACGGTGTTGCGGATCACCGGCAGGAGGTCGACCAGCTTCCCCTCGAGCGCCCTGAGCGGCTCGGCGAACTCCGGCACCGCGGCCTGCAGGCCCCGGATCTTCGCCTTCTCGAAGCCCGAATAGGTCACCACCGCGCGCGCACCCGCTGTCGCCGCCACCAGCCGCCGAGCGATCTCGGGACGCGCATCCAACGGCCCCTCGGCCAGGAACGCCTCGTGCCGGTAGCCGCCTGACGAGAGCGACTCGTGGTAGCTGAACTGGGCCGGCGCCTGGCCCCACGGCGCCATCCCGTCCCACACCGGGATCGCCCGCTGGATCGTCTCGAAGTCGAGGAACCCGATCGGTTCCACGTTGAAGGGCTCCAGGGCGCGCGCCAGGGTCGGCTCCACGATCATCTTCCCCGCGGCCAGGGCCTTGAGCTGCCGCAGCTGCGCGAACGACAGCGTGGCCCCCTTCGGCAGGTCGTCGAGCCGGTGGACGCCTTGCCGCATCCAGGCCACCGTCCTGACGGGCCCCACGTCGTACAGCGTGCTGATGTGGCGCTCGTCCTTCGGCCAGCACCGGTCGTGAAAGGGGCAATCGCGCGGCTGGAAGCAGTGCAGGCCCAGCGGGACGTCAGGCAGCGGGCCGGCCAGCATCGCCAGCTGCTCCTCCACCTGCCGCGGGACGTCGCCCAGCGCACCGGCCACCTGGTCAGTCACGTCGGCGCGGACGAGCAGGTCGTTCGTGACCGGGTGCCGGAACTCCTTGTTCAGGTGCATGATCGACACGCGGGCCGGCGCCACGCCGTTCCGCGATAACACGTGCGCCTGGATCGTGGCGTCGGGGAGGTGCTCGTCCTTCACCGAGGACGCGCTCTTGACCTCGATCAGCTCCCAGCCCGCGGCGCCGTGCGTGAGGACATCGGCGGCAATGAAGGTGTCGTCGGCCTGGAAGGCGGCTTCGAGGATCGTGCCGGCGCCTCCGTCGATCGCGTCCTGGGTCGCGGCCGCGCGTTCGTCGCGCGCGCCGGGCGGGATCAGTACCGCGTCACGAAAAAGGGTGCGTGCGCGTTCCCCTACCTGGCGCCCCTGGTCGAAGAGGTCCTGCAGCACCTTGTCCGGCTGCAGCTCCGGGGCGAGCGGCTCGTGCACCTGCCACCAGAGCAGCTTGTGGCAGCGCGCGCCGGAGACGAAACGCCACTTCGTGAGGTACGGTGAATCGGGCACGCAGGCGATCCCGTGTGGGCACGAGTGCGGTGGGGCCAGCCGGGGAGTGGCACCGGCACGTCGTGCGACGCGCCACCAACATACTATCATGGTGGCTTCCGGCACCGATCGTGCCGATGGACCGGCGCGTGGAGGCGGCAGCGCCCCAGTCCCCCACCGTCCCCACCGTCCCCACTCCCTAGACTGACAATCCCCCTCCACCGTCATGTTCTTCGGCGAAATCCTGCTGGTCGCGTTCGACTCCCTTCGCGCCAACAAGCTGCGGTCGCTCCTCACGATGCTCGGCGTCGTGATCGGCGTGGCCGCCGTGATCGCGATGGCCGCGCTGGGCAGTGGCGCCGCGCGGGCCGTGCAAGACCGGATCGCGGCGCTCGGCACCACCCTGCTCCAGATCGACGCGGCCCGCGTGCAGCAGGGGGGCGTGGCGGTTGCCAATCCGGTGCGGCTCACCGAGAACGACGCGACCTACCTGCGCGAGCACGCCACCAAACTCTCCGAGATCGAGCCGCAGCAGGACCGCAACGTCGCCGTCACCTACCTGAATCGGAATGCGCGCACCCAAGTCACCGGGGCAACCGCCAACTTCCTCGTGGTACGCGGCTACCAGCTGGACATCGGCCGCATGTTCACTGCCCCCGAGGACAAGGCGCGGAAGCGTGTCGCGGTGCTCGGCGCCGACGTCGTGCGGCTCCTCAGCATGCCCTCCGCCGAGGCCGTGATCGGCGACCACATCCGGATCGCGGGGGTGCAGTTCGAGGTGATCGGCATTCTCAGGACCAAGGGGTCGCAGGGCGCGTTCGGCGAGCCCGATTCGCAGATCATCATTCCGTTCGAGACGGGACGCTTCCGGGTCTTCGGCACTCCATATCTGAACGACCTCTTCGTCCTGGCCGCCAGCGCCGACAGCGTCCAGGAGGCGATGATCGAGCTCGAGACGCTGATGCGGCGCGCACACAAGATCACCGGCGACCGGCCCGACGACTTCCGGCTGCGCAGCTCTTCGATCTTCCTGGCCACCCTCAGCGAGACGACCCAGACCTTCACAATGCTGCTCGCCGGCATCGCGTCGGTGTCACTGCTCGTCGGCGGCATCGGCATCATGAACATCATGCTCGTCTCGGTCACCGAGCGGACGCGCGAGATCGGCATTCGCAAGGCGCTCGGCGCCACGCGGCGGACCATCCTCCTCCAGTTCCTGGCCGAGGCGGTCGCGATGTGCGTGGTGGGCGGGCTGCTCGGGGCCGGAGTGGGGATGGGTGCGGCGGTGGTGCTGCGTGAGGCCTTCGACTGGAACGCGATCGTGGGGATGGACTCCCTCCTGCTCGCCGTCCTCTTCTCGGCGAGCGTGGGAGTGGTGTTCGGGGTGTGGCCGGCGCGGCGGGCGGCGACGCTCGATCCGATCGAGGCGCTGCGGTACGAGTGAGTGCGCGAGCGGGGTGACCGGCTCTACGCGGCCACCTCCCGCGCCGCTGTCCGCTTCGCCCCCACCAGCGGCATCACCTGCTCCGCGAACCGCTCCATCTCCTCGAGCTGCGGCGAACACTGCAGCAGCAGGAGATCCACCCCCGCCGCCTCGAACGCCCGCACCCGCTCGGCCACCTGCTCCGGCGTTCCCACCAGCCTCGCCCTGAGCCCCCGATTCGAAACCGAATAGTCCTCGAGGCTTACCCGCTGCTCCAGCCGGGTATTCGACACCCAGTCCTGATAGTTCCCGTACCCCGGGCTCCCTTCGGCCACGTTCGTTATGCGCTCCAGCTCGCGGCGCGCTTCCTGCTCGCTGTCGCGGACGATGGCGTAGGCCGCCACCCCGAAACGCAGTCGCGGCTGTCTCACGCCTGACGATTCAGAGAAGCGGGTGCGGCGCGCCGAGAGGTCGGCGATGCGGGAGGCGATCCGCTCGGGTGGGTCGCCGTGCATCACGTAGGCGTCGCAGGCGCGGGCGATGAGCGACTTGGCCGCCTCCGACTCGCCGCCGGCATAGAGTACCGGGCGGGGCCGCTGCACCGGCTTTGGCTCCAGGATCGTCTCGTCCACCCGGTAGTATTTCCCCGAGTACGAGAACGACGGCTGCGACCAGACGCCGTTCAGCACCGCCAGCCACTCCTCGGTGCGCGCGTAGCGGTCGTCGTGCTCGTCAAAACGCACGCCGTAGCGGCGCGCCTCATCCTTCCACCAACTCGAGACGACGTTGAGCGAGAGCCGCCCGTTGGAGATCGCGTCGATGTTGGCGGCCTGCTTGGCCAGAATCGCCGGATCGTGGAAGGTGGGGCGCACCGCCACCATCAGCTCCAGGCGATGGGTCACCGCCGCCAGCGCCGCCGCGGTGGACCAGGCGTCGAGCGCCGGCGCCGCCGGCCCCTTGATGTCGTTCAGGAACAGTTCCGCGATCAGCGTCAGGTCGTAGCCGATCTCCTCGCTGCGCCGGGCGAGGCGGCTCACGTACGGCCAGCTCGCCTCCATCTGCTCGTCGGCGACGTTGCGCAGCCAGCCGCCGAACACCGGGAGCCAGTATCCGTAGCGCATCAGGCCGCCACCGCGCGAGCGACGCCGGCGCGGGCCTCCAGGTAGTCGACGAAGTTGACCCACGGGTCGAAGCCGACCACGTTCGGCGCGTCGGCGACGAAGTTGGACAGGGCGTTGATGTCGTAGAAGTAGTGCCGGCCGTCGCGGTCGTCGACGAGATACTCGATCCCGCCCACGTCGAGCCTGGATGCGCGCGCGATGCGCTCCACCGCCGTGACAATGTCCCGGGGCGGGGTCGTTCCCTCCACGCGGAGTCCCGTCCGCGGCGCATCGACGGCGCAGGCGCCGCGCACCAGCTCCACGCCGCTGGTCGTCTGGCAGGCGTCGGCCGGGCAGAGATCGAACGACCCGGTGGCGGGGTAGACGTCGATCGCGTACAGGTACCGGCCACCTAACGTCTCGACGCGCGTGATGTGGCCGCCGCGCAGCGGCGCCGACTCCTGCACCAGCGCCGTCCCGTCGACGCCCAGCGAGACCTCGCCGCGCGCCACCGCGCCGGCCAGCGCCTCGGGGGTCTCGTAGCGGACGATCCCCGCCCCGCTCCCGCCGACGTTCGGCTTCACGAGCACGGGATAGCGGAGCCGCGCCGCCGCCGCCGGCGCCGCCTGTGGGTCATTTATCGCCAGCGCCCGCGGCGACGGCAGCCCCAGCGACTCGAGCAGGCCGAGCTGCGCGGCCTTGGAGAGCTCGAGGGCGTAGACCTCGGAGCCGTTCACCACCGGCACGCCGATGCGCTCGAGGTGCCGGAAAAAGTGGAGCGTGTGAAAGGTCGACTGCCCGTGGCCGCGCAGGTACGCCGAGGGCGAGGCGCGATTCACCACCAGCGACCAGGGCGCATCGGTCTCCCTGGGGTCGTACGTGTGTGACGCCGAGTTCAGGCGGACGTACGGCGTGCCGCGGCGGTCGAGCTCGGCGAAGAGCGGGCGGAACCAGTCCGGATGCTCGTGATAGACGGCGATCGGACGCGGGTGCTCGATGGACGTGGGCATGGCGATCAGGACCCCAGGGTGGAGGATGAGACCGGTGTCGCGTGGAGCGACTCGGCCAGGTGAAAGGCGGCCACGGCGGCCTGGCGCGCCCGGGCGGCGAGCGTCTCGTCAGGCACGCCGTTCGTGAACTGGGCGTCGACGGCGAAGATCCCCGCCGGGGCGACCACCGCGTCGAGGCTGGCGAAGAGCGGGCGCAGGCCGAGGTCGATCACGCCCTCGTGGGCCGATCCACCGCCGGTGGCGACCGGGACGGCGACCTTGCCGGCCAACGCGCCAGAGGGGAGCGCGTCGAAGAAGACTTTCAAAAGCCCGCTGTAGGTGGCGCGGTAGACCGGCGTGCCGGCCACCACGATCTGGGCCGCGGCCACCGACGCGATCGCCTTGGCGAGGACGAGCGAGGGCGCGCGCCCGAGCAGCGCGTCGGCGGAAATGGCCGAGAGGTCGACGAGCGACGTGCGGACCCCCTCGGCGCGGAGGCGCTCGAGGACGCAGACCACCAGGGCGCGCGAGCGGGAGTGCGGGCGGGGGCTGCCGGAGATGCCGATCGCGATCAGGGAGTCGTCGGGTGGATGCGTCATACGGCGTCGGGGAAAAGGGGGCGAAAAAAAGCCCGGCCTCTCTGGGAGAGAGCCGGGCGTGGAGGCGAGCAGGAAGCTCGCTGTGGGGTCAGTCGCGCCTGACGAACGCGATGACCCGCCCCGACCGCTCTCCCGAGGGAGGCCGTTGAGGACAACACATGCACATGGGCATCGCGTGAGCAGTCATCGTCAGGTCAGGGCAGAGCGGTGGAGCGGAAACAAAATTGCCCGGGCGGGAGAGCCGCCGGGCGTCTGGCTTTTTAGCGCGTTGTTTAACGTGGCGGCAATAGGCGGCAAAAGACCACGGGGGGTTCGGTTGTATGAGCAGGGTAATGTGTGGTGCGGGAGTGCGCAAGAGTGGGGAGGAGGGATGTCGGATCCCCTCAACTCGCCCCGGACTGCCGGGAGGTGGGGGAGGGATCCGTCCTCCCTTCCTCCCTCCCTCCCTTCCTCCCTGCTACTTAGCTCCGCTCAGGCGCGCCGCCAGGATCTGGACGCGATCACCTAACTTCGGGTGCGCGGCGGCGTCGAACCGTTCGCGGACCTTGGCGTCGCTGATCTCGCGGTCGGCGGCCAGGTCGGCGGCCACGGCGCGGGCCAGCGCCGGCCACTCCGCCTGCTGGATGCCGCTGGTCGGCTGCCAGCCGTGGTTGCGGGCGTCGATCCACGCGTCCCAGAAGGTGAGGGCGATGCGCAGCTTGGTCATCGCCGGCTCGGCCCCGCCCGGGAAGGCGTGCTCCA
>JBGPGH010000015.1:0-82353 GCA_041483735.1 Gemmatimonadaceae bacterium
CCGCGGCGCCGGCGGGGGGGGGGGGGGCCCCCCACCCTACCCCCCGCCCCGCGCCCAACCCGGGGGCGCGGGGGGGGGGGGGGGGGGGCCCCCCCCCCCCCGCCGGCGCCCCGGCCCCGATCGCCGCGCCCAGCAGCAGCGCGGCGCCCCACCCCCTGTCACGCCTCACGAGTCACCCCTTCAGCTTCGCGTACCGCACCGTGATGTGCCGCGGCGCCGCCGTCGCGCTGTAGTAGCCGGTCAGCTGCACCTTCCACACCGACGTCCCGCGCTTGATGAGGTACACATTGAACGTCGGCCAGATCTGGTTGTCGGTGCCGGTAATATTGTAGCGGTACCACTTCTTGGTCGCGAACACGCCGCCAAATCCGTCGCCCTTGAACACCTGCGCCGGAATCGACGCCGCCAGCGTCGCGTCGATCGCCAGCCACCCGGGCGGCGTCCCCAGCACCGCGCCCACGCCGCCGCTGCCGCTCACGCCGCCGTTCACTCTGATGTTGTACCCGTCCAGCTCCAGGTCCCAGGTGGCCGGAGGGGTGGACGCGGTCGCGCCGGTCGCGAGGTTGAGATAAACCGGTCCGGCACGGCCATCGAGCGCCACCGCCGCCAGCGCGCCAAACGCGGCGCCGGCCGACGGCTGGATCGCGTACTGGATGGTCACCATGCCGGCCGACGTCGCGGTGGAGCTGCTGATCAGGGTGACGCGGAACTTCCCGTAAATCGTCGTGGCGCCGCCGCGTCGCACCACCCACGCCATCGTCGTGTCCGGGGCGATCGCGCTCCCGGGCGTTCCGGTGAACCACCCCTTCACCACCGGATCGAGCTTGTCGGAGACGAACAGGCTGTCGGCCGGGATCTGGCCTGTGGTCACGGCCGTGAAGTCCGCGAGCTCGTTGGCCGGCGTCATGGCCTGCACGGCGCCATCGGTGGCGGCCGCGTTCTGGCAGATGCAGTAGCCGGAGACGCCGCCCGGGCCGGCCGCGCCGCCGTTGAGCGTCACCTCGGTCGCGAAGAACTGGGCATCCCAGGCGGTGGATGTCGCCGGCGTGGCGACGGTGGCGGTCTCGGCGACGACCGTTCCGAACTTGAGGAAGGCCGGAGCGGCCGAGGCATCGACTTCGAGCGACGCGCCGCCCGGGCTTCCCGCCGACGTGCTGTCGGAGCTGGAGCAGGCGGTCGCGATCAGGCTGAGGGGGAGCAGCAGGGCGGCGGCGCCGAGGCGGGCGCCGGAGATCGTAGACATTCGGAGTCTCCGAAGGGATTCGGCCGCTCACCGGTGTCGGCGGGCGGGCTGCGCGTGGGATCCGGCGGACGCTCGGGCGACGCGTGCAAGTGAAGCTTGCAATCGGTACGGCATTGTGCAAGTCCCACTTACATTACTTCCGGCTGGGACTCTCCCTGACGCCGGCCGGCGGCACGCCCAGCGCGGCATACAGCGCGTCGAACAGGAGCGCCCCTCGCGTCAGGCGGGCCGGATCGCGGCGCTCGCGCCGGCAGATACCGGTGATCGCGGCCTCCACCCCGGCCATTTCCGGTCGGCGGTAGCGGTTGTCCTTGCAGTCGATGTCGTGGATCACCTCACCCAGCGCCCGCAGCACGCGGTCGCCGGGCGCGAACCGCGCCGTCAGGACCTCGAAGGTGCACGCCTCCCCGACGTGCGTGTACTCCCCCTCGAACATGTCGAAGCGGATCTCGCCGCGGCGCGGCCGGTAGCCGCGGTCCGGCACGAACTTGAAGCGCGCCGTCCGATCGATGAACCGCCTGACCAGCCAGGCGCTGGCGATCCGGTCGACGTGGACGTCGCTCCGCGTCACCCAGGTGGCGCCGCGGGGCCGACCGGTCGCACTGCGCTCCTGTCGGCCGGTCGGCGTCCGCGCCCGCCCGGCACCGGCTGATGCTGTGGAACGGGACACCGGTTCGCCCCGCGCCGCTGTGCCGGCCGTGTCCGCCCGGGCGCGACGCAGCTGCCGAGCAATGTCGCCATCGCTCACCCCTTCCACGAACGACGCCTCACAGACGATCGCCTCGCCGCCCAGCTCTCGGATCTCCTGCGCGATCCAGGCGAAGTCCTCGCTGGCCTCCGGGGTCCGCGGCAGGACGTAGACGGCGTTGCGGACGGCCACCGCGCCCACGCCGCGCAGGCGGCGCCAGACCTTGACGCGCGCGTAGTGCGGCGACGGCGGCAGCTGGTGCATCAGCACCAGCCAGCGGGCGGCCGGTCCGGCGGCGCCACGCCGCCGGCGCTTGGGGCGGCGGGGGGGTGCTGGACGCGGCGGCCGAGGCATGATACAGTTGTATCATGCCCGGCCGCCGCGCGCAAGGGCGGCCCTCACCGCACCGGAGGGTCTTATGCAGTGGATCACCCGCCAACGCCCGAAGATCGACCGGGTCGCCTGCCCCTGGCTCATCGCCCGCTTCATCGATCGCGACGCCGAGTTCCTGTTTGCTGCGCCCGCCGATGTCGCGCGGCGGGCTCGGGAAACCGGCGCCACCCCCTATGACATCGAGGGGGTCGAGCTCTCCCACGTGGGGCCGCTCTGCAGCTTCGACGCGTTGCTGAAGAAGTACGGCCTGACCGACCCGGCCCTGCACGAGCTGGCGACGATCGTCCGCGGCGCCGACACCGCCCGCCTCGACCTGGCGCCCCAGGCCGCCGGCGTGCTCGCCATCTCGCTCGGCCTCTCCCACAACTTCCCCGACGATCATGAGCAGTTGCGCCACGGCTTCGTGATCTACGACGCGCTCTACGCCTGGTGCCGCAACGTGCGCGGCGAGACGCACACCTGGAATCCGCAGCGCGATCCCGTGCCGGTCACGGCGCGCGCGTCGTGAGCGGCTCGGCGCCCGCCGCGGCGGCGCGCACCCGTCGCTCCACCCAGCGGGCGAGCGCCGCGTGAGGCAGCAGCGGCTCGGGGGCGTACACTACGCGCAGGTCGCGAAGGTCGGCGGGGATCGTGGCACGGTTCACGGTGCCTGACGAGACCACCACCGGCACGACGATGACGTCCCGGCCGGTGACGTCGTGCTGGAGCCCGATCAGCTCGCGGATGCGGCGGACCGCCTCGGCGCGCACCGGTGCCGGCGCGTCGTCCCGCACCATGTCGACCCGGACGTCGCGGAAGCCGGTCCGGCGCCGCACCGAGTCGGCCACCACCCGGAGGTTCTCCATCCACGCCGCGTAGTCCTCGGCGGAGTTAGGTCCATGGCCCACGAGGAACAGCGCGCGGTGCGCCGGCTCACCGGTCGCGGCCAGCGCCCGGTCCGCGAGCGCCTCGGCCAGCTCAGGCGCATCGTCCATGGCGCGCGTGAGGTGGAGGGGCACGGTCGTCACCGGCCGCTCGATCCCCGACATGTGCAGGTGATGCGTCATCACCGAGTCGAGCGACACCGGCTCGCCCGCCAGGTACCGCACCTGGTCGAAGTGCCCGCTGTGGCTGGAGACGAGAACCGGCACCACGACGATCGACGAAACGCCGGCCCGCTCGAGCCGAGCGACGGCGTCCTGGAAGCGATGAGCTGGCGCGAACGGGCCCATCAGGAAGCTCACCTCCACCGGTCCGCCGGTGTGGACCTGAGTTGCGAGGTCTATCACGCGCGCGTTCCAGGCCGAGTCGCCGCCGTGGGCTATGAGGATCGTGCCGACGGGCCCGCCACCGACCGGCGACGGCGAGGCCGGGGCGGTTGTCTGGGTCGAGATGGTGGCAAGCGGAGTGGCCAGCAACACCGAGAGGAGCAAGGATGCGCGGGCCGAGCGGGTCAACATAGGAATAGGTCAGATGAGAACCGTTCTCAGATATCGTTTCGGCAAGGCAAGTCTATTCGCCAATCCCGATAAAAGCAATCGGTATTTGGGGATGGTCGGCGCAGAGCGTGGATTCTCGAGGGAGTTCCGCGGCTGCACCATCACGCGGCCATCAAGCCACGGTCGGCACGACGGTGTTCGTCTGGGAACCAGGTGTGGCCGGCGGATCCTGTTAGGGCGACTCCCGCGCGCCGCGGCGTGCCTCAGGGCCCAGGGAGCCGTTTCGATACATTTCGCCAAGGTGCCGGCCCCACTACTATACGTGTGGCACCGCGGCCAGTCCGCCGCGCCCGACCCGGTAGCTCAGCTGGTAGAGCAACGGACTTTTAATCCGTAGGTCGCGGGTTCGAGACCCGCCCGGGTCATTTCCCCATTCTCTCCCCACTCAGGGCCGATCGCGGTGCGGTCCCCCGCGCCCTGCGCGCTCGGACAGACTCGGAGCCGGGTGAATACGTGCCGGAGCAAGCCGTGCACACGAGACACGCGCACCCTAACTCTCGCCCGCCAGTTCGTTTGCCTTGATGCGCCCCATGATCGGCCGGCTTGACGGCGGACGCTGATCGTCGCATTGTAGGTAGCCCGCTCGGCGACGCTGCCCGGCGGCGATGTCTCAGGAATCACGCTCGTCTGGGAGGTCGCCGTGTGTGGTCGCGCATGAGAGTATCGCTGCGCTTCATGGACTGGCCGCTGCGCGTCAAAATGGCGGCGCTCCTCGTGGCGGCCTCGCTGCTCCCGCTCGCGATCGCGGCCGTCCTCGACATTCGTGAGTCGCGGCGGCAGTTGCTCGCGTCTACGGCTGCCCTGCTCGCCGCGCGTGGCGATCACTTGGTCGACGAGCTCGACATGTTTCACCGCGGCTACCGGCGCTCGGCCATCCGGTTCGCCCGTCTGCCGGGCGTGGTGGACTACTGTCGGGCGGGCTTCACGGGGACCGGCCAGATCAACCGGACGGTCCGCGCCATCCTCGCCGTGCAGCCGGCCAGCGACTCGAACATTCGCGGCGCTGCCATATTCGATACCGCGGGGACGGTGAGAATCGCCACCGAGCCGCAGCTCGTCGGTGTGCGTCTGTCCTATCGCAGGTATGTTCGTGAGGCGCTGCGAGGCACGGCGGCCATCTCCGACATCTACCTGGGCGTGCCCCAGGTCGGCTCGGTGCCGACGATCGCCTATGCGGCGCCGGTACGCGGGCCGAACCGACGGGTGGCCGGCCTGTTCGTGATCTGGGTGCGGGCCGCGTCGCTGTGGGAGATTGCACGAGCATCGAACGAGCTGGCCGGTCCGCGCAGCTTCGCGGTCCTCTTCGACCACGCCGGCATACGGATCGCGCATACGTATCAACAGGACTTCGTCTTCCACCCCGGCGGTCGCCTCGATCCCGCCACCGTCGATTCGCTCGTCTCGGAACATCGGTTCGGGGGGAAGACGCGGGCTTTCCTCGAGGATATCAGGGCATTCCCGGACCAGTTCGATCGGGCCCGGTCGGCGTCTCCCGATCAGGGATTGTTCCGGGGCTTCGCGCCGGTGAATCAGCAATGGAACTATGGGGTCGGACGCCGCATGTCGACCGTGCCCTGGACGCTCTTCTACATGATCCCGGAGGAGTCGCTGATCACCCAGATGACGCGGCTGACGCGCGACAAGGCGGTCTTTGCCGGCGTCATCATTCTCGTCGCGCTGCTCACGGGGACACTCTTCGCCGCCGTCATCCTGCGGCCCATCGGCTCGCTCTCCGCGGCGACGAGAGCGCTCGCGGGTGGGGATCTCACCGCCCGCGTCCCGGGACATGACAGCGACGAGTTAGGTAGACTCGGTGTGAGCTTCAATGCCATGGCCGGGCAGATCGAGGCGCAGTCGACGTCCCTGCGCCGGGCGCGGGATGAGTTGGAGGTGCGGGTTGTCGAGCGGACAGCGGAGCTCGTGCAGACGACGAAAGATCTGGAGGCCGAAGTCGTCGAACGAACGCGTGCCGAGGATGCGCTGCGCGAGAGCGAGCAGAGCCTCGCGACGACCCTGAATAGCATTGGCGATGCCGTGATCGCGACCGACAGGGCGGGGCGGGTCATCCGCATGAATCCAACGGCTGAGCGGCTGACCGGTTGGCCCCTCGCGGAGGCGAGGGACCGTTCGCTCATGGAAGTCTTTCGGATACTCAACGAAAAGACCCGGCAGTCGGCTGAGGATCCGGTCGCTCGTGTCCTTCGTGAGGGCGTGGTGGTCGGGCTCGCAAACCACACGGCGCTCATCGCGCGCGACGGCAGCGAGCGTCCGATCGCGGACAGCGGCGCGCCGATCCGCGACGCGGGAGGAGAGATCACCGGTGTGGTCCTCGTATTCCGGGACCAGACTGACGAGCGAAAAATGGAGGTGACGCGCTTGAAGAGCCGGGAGTTGGAAGCGCAGAGCCTGCGCGTCCAGGAGGCCAGCCGGCTGAAGAGCCAGTTCCTCGCCAACATGTCTCACGAACTTCGCACGCCCCTCAATGCCATCATTGGCTTCAGCGAACTCCTGCACGACGGCGCGGTACGGCCCGAGATGCCGCAGCATCAGGAGTTCCTCGGCCACATCCTCACGAGTGGGCGCCATCTGTTGCAGCTGATCAACGATGTGCTCGACCTCTCCAAGGTCGAGGCCGGCAAGCTCGAGTTCCACCCCGAGGCCGTGAACGTCTCCGACCTGATCGGGGAAGTACTCGGCATCCTGCGCACGACGGTCGCATCCAAGGCGATTCGCATCGAGACGCACGTGGACCCCGGGTTGACCGACATCGTCCTCGACGCGGCCCGGCTGAAGCAGGTGCTGTACAACTACATCTCCAATGCCCTGAAATTCACGCCAACCGGCGGCCTCGTCATCGTCCGGGCCGCAGCCGGAGACACATCCGCCACGTTTCGGCTGGAAGTGGAGGACAGCGGCATCGGCGTTGCCCCCGAGAACATCGGTCGACTGTTCATTGAATTTCAGCAGCTCGATTCCGGCAGCGCCAGGAAGCACCCGGGAACCGGTCTCGGCCTCGCGCTCACCAAGCGGCTGGTCGAGGCGCAGGGTGGGGCGGTGGGGGTGCGCAGCACGGCGGGTACAGGGAGCACGTTCCACGCCGTGTTCCCGCGCCAGGCACCGGCCGGCGCGTCGATCCCGGAACCGCGCAGCTTCGAGGGCGCTCGCGCCGGGGCGCCGGTCGTTCTTGTGATCGAGGACAACGAGCGCGACCAAGCGACACTCGTCCAGGCACTGACGGAGGCCGGATACGCCGTCGACACCGCCGCGACGGGCGCGCAGGCGCTGGCCAAGTGCCGCGCGCAGGCCTTCGACGCGATCACGCTCGACCTGCTCCTGCCTGACATGAGCGGCCTCGAGGTGCTGCGGGCGATCCGCGCCGACAGCAGGAACCATGATGTGCCTGTCATCGTGGTCACGGTCGTGACCGAGACGGGAGCGGTCGCCGGCTTCGCGGTCCAGGACCTGTTGGCGAAGCCGCTTGACAGTGCGGCACTCCTCGCCGCGCTCAGGCGGGCGGGAGTCGATTCGGAGCGGTCGGGAGTCGTGCTCGTGGTGGACGATGACTCCGACTCCCGTGAGCTGATGGCCGCCACGCTCGGGCAGCTTGGATACCAGTCGCACGGTGTGCCGAGCGGGAGCGATGGACTCAGGGTTGCCGGCGAGTCGCCCCCGCTTGCCGTCGTGCTGGATCTTCTGATGCCGGAGATGGATGGTTTCGAGTTTCTGGTTCGGTTCCGGCGGGTCCCGCGGTGTCGACGCGTGCCTGTGATCGTCTGGACGGTCAAGGATCTCACCGCCGAGGAGCACGCACGACTGCGCGTGACCGCGCAGGGTGTCATCGCCAAGGGCCGCGAAGGAAGCACCGCCGTGGTTGATGAGCTCCGCGCATTTCTCCCCGAACCCCGGGCCTGAGAGGACCTCCGAGCGATGTCGGGCACGCGCATTCTCATCGTGGATGACAACCCGTCCAACATGAAGCTCCTCGCGTTCATGCTGTCGTCGCGTGGATACGATGTGCGCACGGCGGGAGACGCCATCGAGGCCCTCACCGCGCTCGAGAGCTTTCCTGCGCGACTCATTCTCATGGACCTGCAGATGCCCGGCATGGATGGGCTCGAACTCACCCGGCGCCTGAAGGCCGACCCGCGCACGAGCGAGATCATCATCGTCGCCGTGACCGCCAACGCCATGAAGGGTGACGAGGAGAAGGCACGGGCCGCGGGCTGCGACGGCTACGTCACCAAGCCCATCGATACGCGCGCGCTCCCGCGCCTCATCGCCGAAATCCTCGGCGAGACTGACTCGGGCGGCCCGCGGGTTTCGTAGAGCCGGGCGCGACGCTCGAGCGTCCTGACAACTCCTGACTCCCCACCCACCGGACGCTGACACGCTCCGGACGGCGCCCCCACCCACCGGCGCCACTTGGCGTTGCATGTTGCACCCACCGTAACGCCCGACACGCATGCCTCACGAGTTGGTCGCCGGCTCGTTGGCAAGCTCCGATTCTGGCGCGTTCACCCTCGGCAACGCACTCCTCCGCATTCCGCATTCCGGCTTTTTTCCCTGCTTCCTGCTTCCTGCCTCCTGCTTCCTGCTTCCTGCTCCCTGCTTCCTGCTTCCTGCTTCCGCCCCCCCCATGTCGCTCTGGACCCGCAAATCGATCCCCGAGCTCCGCCTCGAAGCCGACAAGGGCCTCCTCCGCCGCGTACTCGGCCCCGTCCAGCTCACCGCCCTCGGGATCGGATCCGTCATCGGGACCGGAATCTTCGTGTACACGGGCATGGCCGCCTCACTCCATGCCGGCCCGGCGCTGGTCATCTCCATGGTGATCGCCGCCATTGGTTGCGCGCTCGCCGGTCTCTGCTACGCCGAGCTCGCCTCGATGATTCCGGTGGCCGGCAGCGCCTACACCTACGCCTACGCCACGGTCGGTGAGCTGGCCGCGTGGATCATCGGCTGGGACCTGATCCTCGAGTACGCCCTGGCCACCGCCACGGTGGCGGTGGGATGGTCGGGGTACTTCGTGAGCTTCATGCGCGATCTGGGGATCCGCGTTCCGCCGGCGCTCGCCGCGCCCGCCGGCGCGCCCATCACCCTGCCTGACGGGAGCGTGGTGCACGGGGTGTTCAACCTCCCGGCGGCGCTGATCGTCGCCGGGGTGAGCGCGCTCCTCATCCGCGGCATCCGCCAGTCGGCGACCGCGAACACGGTGCTGGTGGCGATCAAGACGGGCGTCCTGATCCTGTTCGTGGCCTTCGGTGCCGCCTACGTCCGCGCCGAGAACCTCACGCCGCTCATTCCACCCAACACCGGCGAGTTCGGGAGCTTCGGCTGGAGCGGCGTCCTCCGAGGCACGGCGATCATCTTCTTCGCGTTCATTGGCTTCGACGCCGTGTCGACCGCCGCCCAGGAGACGCGCAACCCGCAGCGGAATCTGCCGATCGGGATGTTCGCGTCGCTCGGCATCTGCACGGTGATCTACATCGCGGTGGCGATCGTCCTGCTCGGGATCGTGCCCTACACCCGCCTCAACGTCCCCGACCCGCTCGCGGTGGGCATCGATGCCACCGGCCTCACCTGGCTCGCGTCCGTGCTGAAGGTCGCCGCGCTGTTCGGGCTGTTCAGCACCATGCTGGTCACGCTGCTGGGACAGACGCGCATTTTCTACTCGATGAGCCGCGACGGGCTGCTGCCACCGGCGTTCTCACGCATCCACCCGGCCTACCGGACGCCGCACATCAGCACGATGCTCACCGGCACGGTAGTCGCGCTGGGCGCCGGCCTCACTCCGCTCGACGTCCTGGGCCAGTTGGTGAGCATGGGGACGCTGCTCGCCTTCGTGCTCGTCTGCGTCGGGATCATCGTGCTGCGCCGCACGTCGCCGGAACTCGAGCGCCCCTTCCGCACTCCCGGCATGCCCTGGGTCCCGATCTCCGGCGCGCTCGTCTGCCTGCTGCAGATGTTCTCCCTGCCGTTCGCGACCTGGATCCGCTTGGTGGTCTGGCTGACGGCCGGCCTGGCGGTCTATGCGACGTATGGCCGGGCCCGCGCCGCGAGCCGCCGCCTGGAGGCGAAAGCAGCATAACGGCGGCAGTTCCCGCTCCCCGCTCCCCGAGTCTGCGTCCGCTCCCTATTCCGCCACCAACAGTCCGAGCTTCAGCGCCAGCTTCACGTAGTCCGCCCGGTGCGACATCCCCAGCTTCTCGTTGATCCGCTGCTTGTAGGTGTCCACCGTCTTCGGCGAAATGAACAGCTTCTCGCCGATCTCCGGCGCCGAATACCCGTGCGCCGTGAGGCGGAGCACGTCCTTCTCGCGGTCGGTCAGCTTCTCGAACCGGGCGCGATCGCTGTCGGCATCGTCCTTCTTCTTGAGACCGCGCGCCAGGACCCGCGCGGCCGTGGGACGCACGTACAACTCACCGCGCGCCACCGTCCGGACCGCGTCGACCAGCTCCTTGTCGGCGGCGTTCTTCATCAGGTACCCGGACGCGCCCGCTTCCAGCAGCGGCACCAGGTAGTCGTCTTCCACGTGCATGGTCAGGATCAGGACCCGGGTGTCGCCGTTGCTCGAGCCGATCGCCTTGGTCGCGGCCGGCCCGTCCAGCTCGCCGCCGCCCATGGTCAGGTCCATGACCACCACGTCGGGGTGGAGGCGCGAACACATCGCCGCCGCTTCCTTCCCGTTTGCCGCCTCGCCGATCACCTGAATGTCCTTGGCCGAGCTGAGCACGGCCTTCAGTCCGGCACGTACCACGGCGTGATCGTCGGCCAGAATCACGCGGATCAGGTCGCCTGTCATTGTTCGGATCCCCCGGTATGTGGAACGCTCGCTCGCACGATGGTGCCGCGACCGGGCGCACTGCTGATCTGGAATTCACCATCCACGAGCGACACCCGCTCGCGCATCGCAAAGAGACCCAACCCCATCTGCCCCGAATCCACCGTCGCGGGCTGGAACCCCGCGCCATCGTCCCGCACCTCCAGCGTCACCCGGCCCCGGCCCGTGTCGAGCTTGATCCGAACCTGGTGCGGTTTCCCGTGTCGCAGCGCGTTGGCCAGCGCTTCTTGCGCCACCCGATACAGCGTGCTCGCGATCGGGAACGGCACCGGTGGTCCCACGTCACCGCCCGCCACCTCGAGCTCGATCGTGGCGCTGGTGCGGGCGCGCGCGGTGCGCGCCATCTGCTCCAGCGCGGCCACCAGCCCCAGGTCGTAGAGCACCTGCGGGTGCACGGTGAGCGACAGTGCGCGGATTTCTTCCGCCACCTCGTCGGCCATCCGCTGCAGCGCCGTGAGCCGGTCCGAGTCGGCCGGCGCCGCGCTTTCGCGCACGGCCGCGGCCAGCTGCAGCGAGATCGCCACCAATTTCTGCGCCGCCGAGTCGTGCAGCTCGTGCGCCACCCGTGCCCGTTCGGTGTCGGCCACCTGGATGACCTCGGCCGCCAGTCGCCGGACTTTCTCCCGGTCCGCGGTGAGGCTGTCCACCAGCAGGTTGATCGTCGCTCCGAGGCGGGTGATGTTGGTGTCCGCGACGAGCGACGCCGGCACCCGGGCGGCCAGGTCGCCGGCGCGGATCCTCCGGGCCGTGCGCTCGAGGTCGTCCAGCGGGCGCAGCGCCACGAAGACGAGCGCGAGATTGCAGGCCACGCTCCCCAGGAGCGTCGCGATCACGTACGCCGGCAGCGTCCGGTTGGGGTTGGCCGCATGCCCGACAGCCGCCGTGATCCAGGCCGTGAGCAGGACGAGTCCGTTCGCCCCCGCCAGTTTCCAGAGGAGCGGCACGCCCAGGATCTCCCGCACCACCCGGGGCACACGCGGCGGCCGCCCGGCACTGAGGGCCGGGGCCGCGACGGGGATGGGACGGTTGAGAGAGGACATCGAGGGGTGTTTCCGCACCACGGCCTGAGACTGGATCGAACGTAGAACTGCTCAAGGGAATGATCTGTCGGGAGGGATAGGAAGTTCTGTAGGGAAAGTAGGGAAACCGCCGTCAGGGAAACCCTGAGGGACCGCCAAGTCTCCAATCGAGTTGAGGTTAAGTTTGCGCCTCAGCCCTTGTTGCCCCGGCTCCATGCGGTCAGGCAATGTCCGACTCGGATGTCGATCTCCACCGGACCCGCGGAAGCTGTCGGAGCCTAGACTACTGGTGGTCGCCACTGATCGCCCGTCGCCGGGTTCTCCCAAGGAAGGCCCATGTCATCCGGGCAACTGGTACCGACCTTTCACGACCTGCCGCGCGAGAAGAGCAAGACGGTGCTCGCGCGCAACCACATCGGGCGCATCGCCTACTCGTTCCACGATCGCGTCGACATCGAACCGATCGGCTACGTGCTGGCCGGCGAGTGGATCGTCGGCCGGACGTCGCCGGGCTCGAAGTTGAACATGATCGGCCACAACCGCTGGGTCGCGTTCGAGGTCGATGAGGTCGACTCGATGCTCGAGTGGCGGAGCGTCGTGGTGCACGGCGCGTTCTACGCGCTGGATCCGGACGGATCACAGCTCGAACGGCAGGCGTGGACCGACGCGGTGGCCGCGCTGCGCGCGGTGATGCCGGACGCGCTCACCGAGCGCGACCCGGTGGGCTTCCGCACGATCGTCTTCCGCATCGCGATCGACAACCTGACCGGCCGGCATTCGTCGCTAGGCGGCGCCGCGGGCTGAAGCGCCTTTCGCCGGGGGCGGCTGGCGGCGCATATTTGACGACATGCCGCGTGGCCAGCCATGCCCGACGAACTGATCGACGCGCACCTCCGCGCGATCTTCGACTCGGCGTTCGAGTTCATGGGCCTCCTGGCCCCGGACGGAACGCTCCTCGAAGCGAATCGCGCCGCGCTGACGTTCGCCGGCGTGACGCGCGACCAGGTGGTCGGCCGCAAGTTCTGGGACACGCCGTGGTGGGGCGACGCTCCTGAGGAGCGCGATCGCGTGCGCCAGGCGGTGTCCGACGCGGCTGCAGGCGCGTTCGTGCGCTTCGAGACGCAGCACGTGGGCGCCGATGGCAGGACCGCCACGGTCGACTTCTCGCTCACCCCGGTGCCCGACGCCGCCGGCCGGGTGGTGCGGCTGATCCCGGAAGGGCGGGACATCAGCGACCGGAAACGGGCCGAGGAGCGGCTGCGCCTGTCGGAGAAGAAGTTCCATGGCATCCTCGCGATCTCGGCCGACGCGGTCATCTCGATCGACGAGGAGCAGCGCATCGAGCTCTTCAACCGCGGGGCGGAAGACATCTTCGGCTGGCTCGCGGCGGAGGTGATCGGGCAGCCCCTGACCATGCTCCTGCCCGAGCGGCAGCGCGGCGGCCACGAGGCGCACGTCAGGGGATTCGCCGCCGGCACGGGCGTGGCCCGCCGCATGGGTGAGCGGGCGGAAATCGTCGGGCGGCGGAAGAGCGGCGAGGTCTTCCCGGCCGAGGCCTCGATTTCGAAGATCGAGGTCGGCGGGCGGCGCGTGTTCACCGCCGTCCTGCGCGACGTCACCGAGCGGAAGCGTGCCGAGAGCGAACGTGCGCGACTGCTCGAGCTCGAGAAGCAGGCGCGGGCGATGGCGGAGAGCGCGGAGCGAAGGGCCTCGATTCTGGCCGAGGCGAGCGCGCTGTTCAATACGACGCTGGATTTCAAGGCGACCTTCGACTTTCTCGCCGGATTCGTCGTCCCCCGCCTCGCCGACATCTGCGTGGTCGATCTCGTCGATGCCGAGGGTTCGATCGAGCGATTCGACGTGGTCCACGTCGATGCGGTCACGGCGCGGGTCGACGCCATCCGCGCCCTCGCGCCGGACAGCGGCCGGTCGATTCCGCTCCACACGCTGCTCAGTGGCGAGTCGGTGCTCGTCAGCCGGGTCGGCGACGACCTGGTGCGGGCGCACACGATCGATCAGCCGCACCTCGCGTTGTTGCAATCGCTGGACGTCACCTCGTACCTGGTGGTCGCCCTGTTCACCCGCGGGCGCATCACCGGCGCCCTCACGTGCATGCGGCGCGGCCCGCGGGAGCGATTCGACCCGCTGGATCTCGCGCTGTACGAAGATCTGGCCCGTCGCGCGGCGCTGGCCGCCGACAATGCCCGCCTGTACGAGGAAGCGCAGCGCGCCACCCGGGCGCGCGATGAGGTCCTGGGCGTGGTCTCGCACGACCTGCGCAATCCGCTGAGCGCGATCGGGATGTTCACGTCGGCGATGCGGGTGACTCCGCGGCCGGCCCGCGGCGCGAGCGACGAGCTCCTGGAGAACATCCAGCGGTCGGTGGAGATGATGAACCGGCTGATCCAGGACCTGCTCGACGTCGCCGGCATCGACTCGGGCCGCCTCTCGCTGGAACGACGCGCCGTCCCGCTCTCGGCGATCGCCCGCGCCACCGTCGAGCTCTTCCAGCCGGCGGCCGCCGAACGGGGCATCGCGCTGACGTCGACGATCGCCGATGAGCTCACCGACGTGTTCGCGGACCCGCACCGGATCCAGCAGGTGCTGGCCAACCTGATCGGCAACGCCCTGAAGTACACCGGCGAGGGCGGGCGCGTGGTGGTGGGCGCCGACATCGTCGGCGCCGAGATGCGGGTCTCGGTCACCGACACCGGTTCGGGGATTCCGTCGGCGCAGATCCCGTTCGTCTTCAACCGGTTCTGGCACGCCAAGGGCACCGCCAGCGAACGCGGCACGGGGCTGGGGCTGGCGATCGCGAAGGGGATCGTGGAAGCGCACGGAGGGCGGATCTGGGTGGCGAGCGCCGAGTCGGTCGGCAGCACCTTCACCTTCACCCTTCCGCTCGCCGAGGCGCGCGCCGGCGAGACCCCCGTGCCCGGCGCGACCGTCGCCGCGCCGCCGGCGCAGCGCGCATGACCGATCGCGCCCGCGGGTGGACTCCGCTGACCGCGGCGCCGGGGGTAGCGCCGCCGGCCGGCGCCTACTCGCCAGGCATTCGCGCCGGCGACCTGGTGTTCGTCTCCGGCCAGGTGCCGCGCGACCCGCGTACCGGTGCGATCGTCGGAACGGACGTGCCCGCCCAGACGCGGCAGGTGTTCGCCAACGTGCGGGCGGTGCTCGAGAGCGCCGGCGGCTCGCTCGACGACGTGGTGGCGGTCACGGTCTACCTCGCGGACATCAAGGATTGGGACGCGTTCAACGATGCCTATCGGCAGATCTTCCGCGCCCCCTATCCCACGCGGACCACGGTCGGCGCGCACCTCCACGGCTTCCTGGTCGAGGCGAGCGCGGTGGCGCTCATCCGCCCGCGCGAGTGACCGGCTCCTCCGGCCCGCTGGCGCTCTGCTTCGGCACGCGGCCGCAGGTCATCAAGGCGTCCATCCTGCTCGAGGCGCTGGAAGCCGGCGGCGATGCGGCGCCGGTGATCACCGTCGACACCGGCCAGCACTACGACTTCGAACTGAACCGCCTGCTCTACGAGCAGCTCGGGGTGCGCCCGCCCGACCTCTTTCTCGAAGTCGGCTCGAGCGATCACGCCGCGCAGACGGCGGCGATCCTCACCCGGGCCGCCGAGGTGTTCGTCGCCCGGCGGCCGAGGGCGGTGGTCGTGATCGGCGACACGAACAGCACCCTCGGTTGCGCTCTGGCGGCGGCCAAGATGCGCATCCCGGTGGTGCACGTCGAAGCCGGACTGCGCAGCGCCGAGCTGATCGCCGAGGAGGTCAACCGCCGGATGGTCGACGCGGTGAGCGCGGTTCTCTGCGCGCCGTCCGCGAACGCCGAGGCCCGGCTGCGGCGCGAGTCCGCCGGCGGCCTCATTGCGCGCACCGGAGACGTCGCCCGCGACGTGCTGATCAGGAATCTCGCCCGGACGCGGCCGGCGCACGCCGGCGCCGGGTGGCCGCTGCCGCCGGACACACCATTCATCTTCGCGACGCTGCACCGGGCCGAGCTCACCGACCGCCCCGCCGTTCTGGGCGGCGCGCTCGACGCGCTCGCCGCCGCCGGCCTGCCGGTGATCTTCGCCGCACACCCCCGCACGCGGGGCGTGATGGAGCGGAGCGGACTCCACGGCCGCCTGGCGCCGGCAATCCACCTCCTGCCGCCGCTGGGCTACCTGGAATCACTGGCCTGCGTCCGGGATGCCCGGGTACTGGTGACGGACTCCGGCGGACTGCAGCGCGAAGCCTACTGGCTGGGGACACCCTGCCTGACGATTCGGACGGAGACCGAGTGGGAGGAAACGGTGGAGCTGGGCGCGAACGCGCTGGTGAGTCCGGAGCGCGCGCCGGCCGAGCTGGCGGCGGCCATCCGGGCCCGCCTCGACGGCGGGGCGCGCGGGTGGGACCGTGACGCGTACGGCGCCGGCGATGGCCGTGTGGCCGGCCGCATCCGCGCCGCGATCGACGCGGGTCTGCCGGCCTGACCGCGCGCCTCGGCCGCCTGCCCCACTGCCTCACGAGCGCTCGAGTACCACCACCTCGTAGGGTGCCAGCCAGGCCGGGGCACCCGCCGGCCTGGTGAGCCGGCGCATGCCGGGCCGCGGCCGCGCCAGCGCGGCCTGCACCCGCGCCCGGCCGCCCTGGAAATCCGACTCGGGGTCGATCCCGCTCAGCATCCGGTAGAGGCGGTCGGCCCACGGCAGGATGCGCGGAGTGACGAACACCACCCGCCCGCCGGGCCGGGTGACGCGCGCGGCCTCGTCCAGGCAGCGCGCCGGATCGTCCATGAACTCGAGGGCGCTTACGATCACCACCGCATCGAATGCGTCGTCGGCGAACGGGAGCGCCATCCCGTCGGCGCGCAGCAGCTGCGGGCGGATGCCGTCCGCGGCCAACGCCGCCCGGACCGCGGCCGCGGCGTCGTGCACGTCGACGCCCACCGACCATCGGGCGCGGGCGGAGAGTTCGTACTGGAAGATGCCGCTGCCGTAGCCGATTTCGAGCACCCGGTCGAGCGGACGGGGGTCCAGCACACCGGCCACCCATCGCAGGCGCCAGCGCAGGACCACGCCCATCCCGCCGTGGAAGTACTGCTCCACGGCGTCGACGGGCCCGGTCGACGCCAGGCGTCCGGGGCGGGGGAGGCGCACGCTCGGGCTTCCCATGCCCGTCGTCAGGCGGCGGTGACGGCCCGCTGCACCAGCCGCGGCAGGAAGCCGCGGTACGGCGCGGGCGCGGCCACCGGACCCGGGGCGACCACCGCGCACCCCGTCACGCAGGTCGCCGCCAGGCGGCGCACCTCATCGACGTCGACGCGATTGAAGGCGTCGTGCGCGTAGCCGTGATTCAGGAAGTCCACCACGCCGGCGAGCTCATTGGCCAGTCCGCGCTCCATCGCGTGGAAGGCGTCGTGCACGAAGTCGATGAACGCGGGCTCGGGCGCGCCCGAGCCCCGGCCGATGCCGGTGTACCCGATGGAGCCGTCGAAGTCCGGGCGGTGGAAGAGGTGGCAGCCATCGACCACGCCGCGCAGCGCCGGCGCGGCCCGCACGATCGCCGCCCGCTCCTCGAGGTAGACGCGATGCCCGGTGCAGAAGAACGCCAGCTCCGCGTCCCGCACCGCGGCCGTCAGGTCGTTCGTGAAGTACTCGGTCAGCGCGAACTTGCGCAGGTACTGGTCGTCGGGTTTCACGTACGGGTCGTGGATGGTCACCCGGCTGCCGCCGTCGACCAGCAGGCGGGCGAGCGACAGCGTCGGGGAGTTGCGGGTGTCCTCCGAGTTGAATCGATAGGCGGCGCCCAGCAGCGCGATGCGCCGGCCGGCCAGGCCGCCGAACGCCCGCTCGGCGAGGGCGATCGTCGCCGCCGGGGACGCGTCGTTGATCGCGCGCGAGTCGAGGATCAGGCTCGCGCCGGTGTCCGCGCCGCTCTCGATCCGCCGCCACCAGAGCAGGATCCCGTCCTTCGGCAGGCAGTGCCCGCCCACCCCGACCATCGGCACCAGCAGCCCCCCGCTCGGGACCGCGTTGGGGTCGCCGCTGGCCGCGTCGGTCTGCGCCAGGCGGGCGTTGACCGCGTCGCGGATCCGGTAGAAGTCGATGTCATGCTCGTCGCAGTACCGCACGATCTCCGACGCGAACGCGATCCGCACGTCTCGATAGGCATTTTCCAGCGTCTTGACGATCTCGGCGGTCAGGCTGTTCGTGCGGTGCAGCGTCCCGCCGGTCACCACCCGGGCGTAGAGCCGGGCGATCAGCCCCGGCGTCGCCGGATGCAGGCCGGCCACCAGCTTGTCCGACTGCGCGACGCGCTCGACCAACCGGCCCGGCATCACCCGGTTGGGGCTGTTGCCGAGCAGGATGTCGCGGCCCTCTTCCAGGCCGTGGCGCGCGAACAGCTCGCGGACCAGCGTCGACATCGTCGACGGCGCCAGCGTCGACTCGAAGACGATCACCGGCAGCTGACCGGCCGGCCGCCTCGTGAGGGCCAGCGCCACATGATGCAGCGCATCGAACAGCGGGCCGTAGTCCGGCGCCAGTCCGCTCTTGTCGGTCTGCACGCAGACGAGGATCACGTCGGCGTCGGCCAGCTGGGCGTAGTCGTCGGTGGCGCGAAGCAGGCCGGCGCCCACCGCGTCGGCGACGATCTCGTCGAGGCGCGGCTCGATCCCGCCGATCGGCGACCGGCCGGCGTTGATGGCGTCGATCTTCCACCCCGACGTCGGCGACCGCCGCTGGACCACCACCACCCGGGCGGGCGCGTCGCCGCCCTCGCGGATGCGCGCGTGGGCGAGCAACGCCGCCATCGGCATCCCGACGATGCCGGGACCGATGACGGCGATCTTGTCGACGCGCCAGCCTAGCGCTTCGCCGTTGACGAGAGACAGCGGCATGGGGAAGGGGAATCCGGTGTGCGGTGCGGGTCAGCGATCGATGAACTGCCGGAACCAGAGCTCGAGATTGAGCAGACCCCAGAGGCGCCGGCCGAAGGCGCTCTCGTAGTCCATCAGCTTCTCGACCTCGTCCACGTCGAAAATGCCGCGCGTGCGCGCCGCCGACGACAGGAGTGTATCGGCGAAGAAGGCCCGCGAGCGTCCCCTGGCCCAGAGGTGCAGCGGCACCGGGAATCCCATCTTGTCCTTGCGGTTCAGGATCCGCGGCGGGAGCAGGTCGTGGACCGCCCGCTTGAGAATGTACTTCGCCTCGCCGCCCTTGAACTTCATCCGCGGCGGGACGCTCCCGATCAGGTCCGCGATCCGGTAGTCCAGGATCGGGACCCGGGACTCGAGCGAGGCCGCCATGCTCACCCGGTCCTCGACGTGGAGCAGCGCCGGCAGCCCGGTCACCAGGTCGAAGTGGGTCATCTTGTTGTAGTACGACTGCGTGTCCGGATGGTTGAACACCGACTGGAACCGCGCGAAGATCGCCTCCTGGTCGTACCCGTCACGGAAGTCGGCCGAGAAGAGGCTCAGCGCCCCGCCGCTGCGGTCGATCAGGTGGAAGTAGCGCCGGTCCATCGGCTCGAACAGCTCCTGGCGCCAGAACTGGCGCATCATCGGCGCGTACTGCCGAAGGTACGGCAGGTTGGGGACGATCGAGCGCAGCGAGACGATGTGCTCGGCCTCCTCGTGCGTCTCGAAGATCGCCCCCTTCAGGGCCTGCTCGAGATAGGCAACCATGTACCGCGCGTAGCCGCCGAAGATCTCGTCGCCGCCCTGTCCGCCCAGCACCACTTTCACCTGCCGCGCGGCCTCGCGCGCCACGACGAACTGCGGAAAGAGACCCGGCCCCGCCACCGGCTCGTCCATCGCCCGCACCATCGCCGGCATGAGATCGACGAACTCATCCTCGGTGGGGATGATCTCGACCATCCGCGAGCCGCACGCCATCGACACCTCGCGCGCGAAGCTGGACTCGTCGAACTCCGGGCCCTCGCGGAACGTGCCGGTGAACGTCGTGAGCGCGCCGCCGGCGTAGTGCCGCGCGGCCAGCAGCGTCACCAACGACGAGTCCGTTCCGCCGCTGAGGTACGCGCCCAGCGGGACGTCGCTCCGCAGCTGGAGCCGGACGGCATCCTCCAGCAGGCGCCGCAGCTCCAGCACGAAGAACTCTTCCGTGTGGAACGGGTCGATCGCGAACCGCGGCTCCCAGTAACGCACCGTGTTGCGCGAGCCGGAGGCGAGATCGATGACCTGGTAGTGGCCCGGCGGGAGTTTGCGGATCCCCTCGAACAGCGTCCGGTCGCCGAGCACGAACTGGAAGGTGAGGTAGTCCCGGATCGCTTCCACGTCAGGCGCCGCGTTCACGGACGGGTGCCGCAGCAGCGCCTTGATCTCGGAGGCAAAGAGCAGCGTCCCGTCGCCCGCCCACCAGTAGAGCGGCTTCACCCCGAAGTGGTCGCGCGCCGCCACCAGCCGGCGCCGTTTCCGGTCGTACAGCAGGAAGGCGAACATCCCGTTCAGCCGGCTGATGCTCTCGGCGCCGTACTCGGCGTACATCCCCAGGATCACCTCGGTGTCGGAGGTCGTCCGGAACGCCCGCCCGCGGGCACGCAGCTCCTCGCGGAGCTCGACGTAATTGTAGATCTCGCCGTTGTAGACGATGGAGTAGTCGCCGTCCACCGACGTCATCGGCTGATGGCCCGTCGTCAGGTCGATGATCGACAGGCGCTTGTGGGCGAGACCGATCGGGCCTTCCAGCAGGTGGCCCGAGTCGTCGGGCCCGCGGTGCGCGACCGCGTCGGCCATGTCCTGGAGCACCGGCAGCGCGACATCGCGCGGGTGCAGGTGGACGATCCCGACAATGCCGCACACGGCCGGCTACCTCGCGCCGGCCGGCGGCATCGCCGCCGCCGGCACGCCGGCGTACGCCCGCCGGTCCTCGAGGTTTGGACCCGACACCAGCGCGCGCGCATGCACGCCCAGCGGTACCAGCGAGAACCACTCGCCCAGCACCGACAGCGCGCGGTGGAACAAGGCGCGCTTCCGCGCGCCGGTCAGGTCCATTCCCGGGAAGAACCGCAGTGCCGGTACCTGGTCGCCACCCAGCAGATCGAGTGGATGGAGGAGGAAGCTCGGCCCCACGCCGGCCACGCGGCAGGCGGCCAGCGCCGCCCGCAGGTAGCCGATCATCAGCTTCTCGGAAATCCGGCTCAGGTAGAGCAGGTAGCTCAGGTGAAAGGGGGTCCGCACCACGGGCAGGGTCGTCACCGGGATCTCGAGCAGGGTCCGCCCGCTGGGCAGCATCCATCGATAGGGTCGAATCGGCCGGCGGCCATCGGCAAAGGTGCCGAACAGCTGGGCGCGCTCTTCCCTGGTGTCCTTGTTCAGCTTGGCCGTGCGAAAGTAATAGGCGCGCGCCAGCGGCCCCAGGTAGGTGGGCAGTGTCGAGGCGTCGTAGATGTAACCGCGCGCCGCCAGCACCTCGAGCAGCTCGACGCTCCAGCTGTAACCCGGGCCGCGAAAGCCGGTCGGTCGCGACCCGGTCACCGCGATGATCGCGCGCTCGGCCTGCTCGATGTCGCGCGCCAGCGCGTCCGGCTGGTACCGGTGCAGCCACGGCTCGTGCTCGAACGAGTGATTGCCGACCTCGTGCGCTCGTCCCCCGCCGGTGAGCAGCGACAGCGCGCGGGCGTCGTCATCACGCGCCGCGTCCGCTCCCACCACGAAGAACGTGATCGTGAGGCCGAGTTCGTCCAGCGCCTCGAGCGCCAGTGGAATGAAGTGCGGCAGGTACGACGGCCGGCGCTCCCACCCGGGGTCGCCGTGCGTCTTCATGTAGGACCAGAGGTTGTCGACGTCCAGCGAGACGCTGGCGAGCGGCCGGGTTCCGGTCACTCGCGCCTCACGCGCCCGCCCCGAGCGCTCCGCGCAGCTCCTCGGCCTTGGCGTTCGCCAGTCCCACCGTCTCGTTCACGTTGAGGGTGCCATTGGCGATCTGCGCCGAGTTCACCACGAACACCGAGGGCAGCGACGTCTGCAGCGGGGGCATCGACCGCTCCGAGTAGTTCAGCGTGGACAGGGCCAGCACATCGCGCACCCGGGAGACGTGGAAGGCCCGCACCGAGTCACGGCGGAACGACGGGTACATTCGCTCGAGTGCCGGAATGAACTCGGCCCGGATGTCGTCGTCGGTGCGCCCCCAGAACGCGTCCCCCTGCGTGAGGTACCGGGGCAGGTAGACCAGGGAATGGCCGGCGAATCTCGCCGGGTCCACCAGCGTCGTCATCTCGATCACCGCCGTGAAGGGCACCCAGTCGTCGGTAATGTTGGTCACGTAGTATGGGCCCAGCGGCTTCGTGAGCAGCACCGATGCGCAGGCAATGCCCTGGTACACCACGCCGCTCAGCCGGGCGCGCTCCGCCTCGGACAGTTGTGGGCAGATCGCCGGGATCCGGGAGCAGGGAATGGTGAGAATCACTGCATCGAACCGCAATACGTCACCGCCGGCGGCGGCGCTCACCGATCCGCCGCCCGCGCCGTTCGCGAGGCGGACCGCCGCGCCGGACGGCGCGGCGGACACCTCCACCGCCGGAGCCCCGGTGCGAAACCGGATCCCCTTTTGCTCGAGGAACTCGCGGAGGCGTCGCAACACGACGTCGTAGCCGCCCTCCACATAGCCGAACATCTCCGTCTTCATCCCCGAGCGGCGCGCCGCGTACATCCGGGCGATGATCGCCCAGATGAACGACGCACTGGCGAGCCGGTAGTTCTCGCCGAGCTTGGCCTTGAGCAGCGGGAGCCAGATCCGCGCCAGCGTCCGCTCCCCGGACCAGGTCCGCAGCCAGTCGGTGACCGGGATCGACTCCAGCCGCCGCCAGTCGGTGAGCCGCGACGCATACAGGATCGTCCCCGCCAGGCGCGCCTTGTCGACGAGACCCAGGGGCGGGAAGAGGAGGAACTCCAGCGCCGTCGAGAGCGAGTAGAGGCGGCCGTCGACGTAGAACCCGGTGCGCGTCTGCTTCCACTGCAACCGGTCGGCCAGCCCGATCTGTTCGAGGAGCGCGCGGAGGTTCGTGTCGGACAGCAGCGTCACGTGGTAGAAGCGGTCCCACGTGAAACCGCCGATCTCCTGGGGCGCGGCCAGACCGCCGGGCTGCGCGGCCCCCTCGATCACCGTCACCCGATGCCCCTGCTCGGCGAGGCGGAGGGCGAGGGTCATCCCCAACACCCCCCCGCCGACGATCCCGATGTCAGACCCGGGTGCGTTCAACCGATGGGTCCGGCCGGACGTAGGCGGGGGGCGTGGCCATCTTCGGGACCACGCCGGTGAGGCGCTGGACGACGAGGCTCGCATAGAGCGACAGGTGTCCGATGATGGTGCGCACGACCTTCATCTTGGACCGCCCCAGCATGCGGACCTCGAGCACCGTCGGGTACTCCACGATCTTCGCGCCGGCCAGGTCGAGCTTGCCGATGTGCTCGGCGACGCCGAGGAACCCGCCCCGCCGCACCGAAACGCTCAGCGCCACCTGGCGCCGGTAGACGCGGAAGCAGCTCGTGTAGGTGTGGAGCTTGTTGTGCAGGAGGCGGCGGTAGAGGGCGGACAGCGATCGGGAGAGCCCCAGCCGCCAGCGCGGCACGTTGCGGACGCCGCCCTTGGGGTGATACGGCGACGCCGTGACGAGGTCGACGCCATCCGCGAGCAGCGGAATCATGTTCGCCAGCTCGTGCGGATCGTACGTGCAGTCGCAGTCGATCGAGCAGACGATGTCGGTGCTGGCGTGACGGATGCCGGTGAGGATGCCCGCCGCCACCCCGCGGTTGGTCGTGTGCCGGAGCAGCTGGCAGTTGTCCCGCCCGCCGAAGATCCGGTTCAGCGCCTCCCACGTGTCGTCCAGGCTGCAGTCGTCGACGAAGATGAATTCGAGCGCGAACCGGTCTCCAAGCGAGGCCTCCACGCTCTGCATCGTGTTCGCCAGGTACGGGAGGATCAGCTCCTCGTTGTAGCACGGGATCACCACGCTCACCGGGACCCGCGTCGCTGCCGGCGGCGACACGACCGGAATCGCGCCGCCCCAGCCCGCTTCCCGACGCCTGATCACCGCCGCGTAGGCCGAGTCCGCGGCGGCCGGCAGGGCCGCCGCTTCGGCCGGCGCCACCGACGTATCCCGCAGTCCGAGATACGCGGCGATGCTCGAGAAGCGGTAGCGCCCCAGGTAGTACCGCAGGATGTCCGGCATCCGGTGAAGATTCCGGTAGTGCCGGATCCGGGTGTGCATCGCCGCGGCGTGGATCTTCGGCTGGTTCGGGTCCAGCTCCCAGGTGTGGAAGTACATCACGTAGGGCGCCGAATGCTTGCGGATCCACCGGTCGACCAGCGTCCGCACCAGCCAGTGCGGCAGCTGCCGGAAGTAGTTGCCCCCGGCGATCGGCACGTGCCACCCGAAGATGTCGACGCTCGAGATCGGGAACTCCCAGAGCAGCCGGTCGCCGGACGGATGCGCGTGCGTGAAGCGGCGCCAGGGATCGGCCGCGAACCGGCGGCCGATCGGGCCGATGCTCGAGTCGTATTCGTATCCTTCCTCGGCCAGCAGGTCGAGCGCCCAGAGGTCGGGACGG
Organism: Gemmatimonadaceae bacterium; assembly: GCA_041483735.1. Classification (GTDB taxonomy): domain Bacteria; phylum Gemmatimonadota; class Gemmatimonadetes; order Gemmatimonadales; family Gemmatimonadaceae; genus JBGPGH01. Next base: position 24,221 of record JBGPGH010000015.1, read on the forward strand.
GTCAGCCAGCCGTGAGCCACCCGGTATCCCTTCACCCGCCGCCCGCTTGCCCGCTCCAGTGCCTCACGAGCGCGCGACAGGTCCTCCCGGAACTCGCCGGGTGTCACCTGGCGAATGCTGCGGTGGTAGTAGCCCTTGCTCGCGATCTCGTGACCGCGGTCGGCCACCGTGCGCACCAGCTCCGGCATCGCGTCGGCGACCCACCCCAGCACGAAAAACGTCGCCTTGACGCCGAACTCGTCGAGGAGCTCGAGCGTGCGCATCGTCCCGTATTCGAGGCGCGGCTCGAACCGGTACCACTGCTCGCGCTGGATCAGCTGCCGGAACGCCCCGACGTGATAGTAGTCCTCGAGGACGACCGTGAGCAGATGCTGTCTCGCCTCGGCGGGCGAGTCCGGGAGCCCGAACCTGGCCGTCACCGATGCCCCGGGGCGAGATCAGGACCAGTCGCGCGCGGCACTCCGGCCGGCGCGGGCCAACTCCGGGAGACAGTCACCCGTCGCTCCTCCTCCTCGCCGCGCCACCACCCGGTAGGCTGCGGAGTCTGCGCCGTGGGAACCAACAGTGACCAAGGTGCGGACCGGTCACAGTGACAGCAAGGCCGATCAGTTCTCTGCAAGAGGCGGACCCGGTGTGCTCGCGGAGCGCGATCCGGAAACCACTCGCGCGCATTGGGTTACGTCGGCTTGCGCGGGCGCTGGCGACGCGCGTGCACCTATCCAGTGGAGCGCACGCCGCACCCCGCGACAACCCGGCGCCACGGCCCCTCAACGACCCTTGATCGCCTCCCGGTTCATGGCATGCTCGTACACGAGTCGCGAGATGTCGCGCATCAAAGCGTCGGCCGTGGCCGGCTCCGCGATGTTGCCAGTGAGCACCACCAGGACGTACGGTGCCCGGTCGCGTGGATACACGATCGCCGCGTCGTGCCTGATCCCCGTGATCCACCCGGTCTTGTGCGCCACCGGCGTGCCCGCCGGCAGTCCCGCCGGGATCTGGGTGTTGAATTCCTGTCTGAGCAGGATCTCGCGCATGGCGTCGCACGACCGCGCGCTGGCCGCGCGTCCCGTGGCGATCGCCGCCATCACGGTCGCCAGATCCGCCGCGGTCACCTCGTTGTTCAGCCCGCGCCGGAATGCTTTCCCGTCCTCGACGCCGCGCAGGACGACCAGGCGGCCGGCGCCGAGCGACCGCATGGTAGCCGTCACCTGTTCCGCGCCCAGCAGTCCGATGACGGTGTTCGTCGCCAGGTTGCTGGAGCGGTCGATCATGCGCTCCGCCAACTCGCCGAGCGGAACGCGCTCGCCCACCCGGGCGTAGAGCGAGCTGTCGGAGTCGTCGGCGGGATCGACGGTGAACGGCGACCCGTCCACGATCGAGCCGAACTGGTTCACCAGCAGCACGGGCTGATCGAGCGCGAGGCTGCCGGCGTCGACGCGCCGGAAGAGCTCGATCAACACCGGGACCTTCATCGTGCTCGCCGCGTGGTAGACGTCGTCACCGCGCAGCACGAGTGAGTCGCCGCCATCCAGCTCCCGGAACGCCACGGCAACGCGCGCGCCGGGAACCTGGGCGATCCGGCTCTCGACCCGCGCCCGCAGCGAATCGTCGGCGGTGAGCGCCAGCGCGCCAAGCAGCAGAGATTGGAGAATCATCATGCGGAAACGTGGCCGGAGACGCTCACCATGGCAAATGTTCCGGGAAGGCGTTGCCAATCGGCCTCCTGACTCGTGTCTTACGAGGAAGCTCCCGCGCACCTGCCGGTCCCCGCGGTGGGGTGCGTATGCCCGGTGTCCAGCCTCCTGAGCATGCCATGACTACGCCGACATCCAGCAGCACGTCCCATGAGGAGCAGCCCATCACCCAGCGGGAGCTGAAGCGGGAACGACTCCGCTTCACGAACTTCCGCTTCTCTCGCTCGCCCTCGGGCCAGTGCCGCGCTGACGTCGAACTGGAGTGGCTGGAAGGCGTACGTGTGAACGGCAGCGCATCCGGCCAGTCTTCGCCAATGGGCGACCTGCGGATCGCCGCCGAAGCCGCGCTACGGGCGCTCGAGTCGTTCTCCGCCGGCGCGCTGCAACTCGAGCTGCTCGGGATCAAGGCCGTCCGCGCCTTTGACGCCAGCGTGGTCATCGTGTCCGTCGGCGTGAAGAAAGGCGATGGCCCGCCGCGACTGCTCGGGTCGTATCTCGCCGAGCGTGATTCGCTCAGGGGCGCGGTGATCGCCGTGCTCGGTGCGACCAACCGCGTCCTGGGCAACTTCATCGCCCGGAAGTAGGTCGCCCTCGGGCCCACCAGTGTCGGCGGGCGGAGTGGCGATCGCAACCCGCGGTCGCAGATGATGAACTTCGCCCCCTCCCTCCGAGTCTGGATGCGGCAGCACGGCGCGAGGACCACCTTGGCCGCCGGGGTCGCCCTCTGCTGCGCCTGCCACGGCGCCGGCCGCCGGTCGCCGGTGGCTCCGGCGCCCGCTTCGCGAGCCGAATCGGGCCGTGACTCCAGCGGCACACGCCAGGCAGGCACCGCCGTCGCCGCGATCGCGCTCGACAGCGTGCCGTTGGCGCTCCGCCTTCAGCCGGTCACGCCGGCCGATTCGGCGCGGGCCGCGGCAGTCCTGCGCGAACTCCCCGACACGTCGCCGATCGAGCTCGGCCCCACCTGGGACATCGACGTGCGGTCGTACGAGACGCGGGAGCGCGTGGCGTACTGGGTGACGCGCTTCACCGGCGACGCCCGCGATCGATTCCAGGCCCAGGTGGAGCGCGGGACGCGTTACGAGCCGCTGATGCGCGCGCGACTCAGGGCCGCGGGACTGCCCGGGGACCTCGTCTACCTCGCCCTGATCGAGAGCGGCTATGACCCCCACGCCTACTCGCGGGCCGCCGCCGTCGGGATGTGGCAGTTCATGACCTCGACCGGACGGGGCGCCGGACTCCGGGTCAACTGGTGGATCGACGAGCGCCGGGATCCGCTGCGGTCGACCGAGGCCGCGATCGGATTCCTCCGCTACCTGCTCGACCAATTCGGATCCACCTACCTCGCGGCTGCGGCCTACAACGGCGGGCCGGGACGTGTCTCGCGCGGGCTCACGCGCTACGAGACCGACCTGCGCGGCAGCACCGGCGACGACATCTTCTTCGCGCTCGCCGAAAAGGACTACCTCAGACCCGAAACCCGCGACTACGTGCCGCGTCTCATCGCGGCCGCACTCGTCGCCAAAAACCCGACCCACTACGGGCTGGTCATTCACCGTTTGCCGACGCTGGCCTACGACTCGGCGCGCGTTCCGGGCGGCACCCCGCTCGCCGCGCTGGCGCGGGCGAGCCACTCACCCGTGGACGACGTCCTCGACCTGAACCCGCAGATCCTGCGCGGACTCACCGCGCCGGGTGACAGCTCTTGGGCCCGTATTCCCGCCGGCGCGGGGCCCGCGTTCGACTCCCTGTTCACGGCACTGAACCGCGGCGAGCGCACCGGGCTCTCTGTCTGGCATTCGAAGTCCGGAGAGTCGATGGCCCGGATCGCCCGGCGGCACGGTCTGACAGCGAAGCAGCTGGCCTGGTACAACCCGAAGGCCGCGCGGCTGAAGAACGGCGACCTCCATGCCGGACAGGTCATCCGGATTCCGACCGCGGCGGTCGTGACCGCGGCCCGCGACGTCCCCGACCCGGCCATCGAGCGCTACGGAGCCGGGCGAGCCGTGCATATCGTGCGGCGGGGCGAGACGCTCGGCGGCATCGCGCGCCGCTACCACACCTCGGTGACCTCCCTCATGCGGCTCAACGGGCTGCGCAAGAGCACCATCTTCCCGGGTCAGGCACTGGCCACCCGGGGGTCACGCGCCAAGACCGCCAAGGCGAAGAAGTAGCCGTACAAAGCAGAGGCGGAGGTCGCCGGAACCGCGCGCCCTCCGCCTCCACGATTTCAGAACCCCGCCCGCCCCGGGCTCAGTTCACGACGCCCTTGCCGCGATAGCCACGCATGACCATCCGCTCGTAGCCGTTCGACGGGTCCAGCCCCAGATCCCGCGACGACTCCACCGCCTGCGGCCCGCGGTTGTACACGAGCAGCGCCGTCTGCACATCGCCGTATTCGCGGATCAGCGAGCGCAGGTACCGGAAGCCGATGTGCAGGTTGATCGAGCGGTCGTACAGCTGCTGCCTCGTCACGGTGCTGTCGAAGTACCGGGCTGTGGGCAGCATGAGCTGCGTCAGCCCGATCGCCCCCGCCGAACTGGTGGCGTGCGGGTTGAACTCGCTTTCGACCCGGACCAGGCGGAAGGCCAGCTCGGGCTCGATCCCCTCCGCCAGCGCGGCGTCGAGGATGTCCCCGGCCAGCTCCGCGCTGACGGAGTACCGCTGCGCCAGGTTGAACACGCGGTTCCAGCGTGCGAGGTCCCCGCCGGGCATGGCACGCGCCGCGGCGTCGACTGCCGGCGGCACAAAAGCGAGCGGCGCCGAGTCGCGAGAGAAGGAGAAGAGTTGCTCGGCGCTGGCTTCAACCGGCCGACGATTCTCCACCGCTGCGATCAGCGCCGTGACGAAGCCCGTCAGGAGCAGCGCACGCTTGAGTCGACGTCGTCGTCGTTCGACGTCTCCGCGATGGACATATGTACGTCGCAGGTTTCTCATGAGAGTCTGAGTCGCAGAAGGTTGGCACGGGGCGGTCGCATGCCCGGTGTGCCGCAGGGTTGACGCCTGGGCCGGCGTTCAGGCCCGTCGCCAGTGGCCACTTCTCCCGCCGCGCTTCTCCTCGAGCGCGATGTCCGAAATGACCATGGCCCTGTCGATTGCTTTGGCCATGTCATAGACGGTGATGAGGGTCACCGAAACAGCGGTAATCGCCTCCATCTCCACCCCGGTCCTGCCGGTCGACCGTACTTCAGCTACGGCTCTAATACCCGGTAGAGTTTCGTCGGGTTGCACCGTCACCTGCACGTCAGACAAGTTAATCTGGTGACACAGCGGGATCAACTCCGGCGTGCGCTTGGCGGCCATAATTCCGGCCAGGCGTGCAACGGAGATTACGTCACCTTTAGCAACAGTATTGTCACATATAGCCGCCAGTGTGGCGCCACTCATGCTTATTCTCCCGCTTGCCTTGGCATACCGCTCCGTTTCCGGTTTTCCGGAAACGTCTACCATTTTCGCTGAGCCATCCGGGCCAATGTGTGTCAGATCACCCATCAGAGCACCTCACTCATGTGGCGCAAAAGTGCGGCCGTGATCAGGCTCGGGGTGGCGTTCCGGGCTGCCTGTCCCTTGGCGTCTTCAATCATGAGAATGGCCCGGCAGGCGGCGTCCGCGGCTGGCTCGTCGGAGCGGTGAACCGCGGTCGAAACCCGGTCGTGCAGCATGGTCGCCAAGGCGTCCAGCGAGTCGGCGAACGCGCCCCGCGCCTTCACGGCTCCCTGGCTCGCCGCCGTGGCCAGGATCCGGACGCGATCGTGGCTGGTCGCGGCATCGAGAAGCCGCTTGGCCGCCGTCCAGGAGGCCGCCCGGTCCGCGCCTCCCAGCAGCGCTCCCGGGGCCCCGGCCGCCTGCCGAATCCGCTCGCCGATCGACTGCGGGGCCGAATCGCCCTCGTCCGCCACAGCCTGAACCACCGCCGGATCGGCCAGGAACTCTCCCATCGCTTGTTCGGAGACCGGCCGTACGCGCATGGCCACCAGCCGCGACCGGACCGTGGGCAGGAGGGCTCCGGGCTCGCTGGTCGTGAGCAACAGCCGGACGTGCCGGGGAGGCTCCTCGAGCAGTTTGAGGAAGGCGTTGGCGGCGTACTCGCTCCCTTCCTGCGGGACCATTCGCTCGGCGTCGCCGATGATGATCACGGTCCGCTGCCCCATGGCGGGGGTGAGCGAGGCCAGGTGAACGATCAGACCCACCGTCGAGATGAAGATCCCGTCACTTCCGGACGGCTGCGAATACAGGCCGCCGCGTTTGACGCGTTCGGCGCGCGCCTCGACGAAGTCGCCCAGCACCTCGTCTCGCGAGGGGTCGGAGTCCTTGAGTCGGGGGCGGGGGAAGAACCAGTGAACATCCGGATGGGCCAGCTCCGCCGCATACCGACAGCCCTGACACGTCCCGCACGGCCCGGTCTCTGACGGGGACGCGCAGAGCAGGAACTGCGCGGTCCACAGGGCCAGCCGCTGCTTGCCGACGCCACGCGGTCCGTGGAAGAGGAGCGACGCCGGGAGCGTCCCCGCCCGGATCATCGGCGCCAGTCGCGCGCGGGATTCCTCGTGACCGTAGAGTTTCAGAATCGGCACGCTGAAGTATAGTCCCAAATGTGCGTGGGAAAAGCAGAGAAGACGAGAGCAGTCCGGTGCTCCGGGCCGTGCTCCCGACCTCCTATGCCGTGCTACTGATATGGTCTCGGCCTTGACCTAAGCTCCTGCAGCACTTCGCCGTAGGTAAATCAGGCTCTCGGCGTCGAAGACGCATGCTACGATGCGGCGAAGGCGTGCTCCAGCTCCAGCACGGTAGGCACCGTCCACGCCGCCGCCCCGCAGCCGTTCATTGGCCGCGTTCACGATTGCGTCCACCGCGAGGGTCGTGATGTCGTCGCGCACGACTTCCAGCATGGGTGCTGCCCCGGAGAGCCACCGGACGCATCTTAGTCCCTTCCTCAGCCGCCATGCCAGGTGTGCCATGCCCATGCCTTGCTCCCTTCGACTTGCGTCGCTTCTCTCTCGCGGGCTCGGTGTTCTGATGCTCGGCTCGGGACTGGCATCCGCGCAGGCCCCTCAGGCAGTGGTGGCGGCGGATGGCCGTACCGCGGCCGGCACCGATTCGGCCGGGACGGGCCGAGTGCGAGCGCGGGAGCTGGGAGTGGCGCCGGGGGTCTTCCGGCCGGGCCGGCTCAACGCGATCACCGACGTCGCCGGCGTCCGGGTGGGACAGACGACACTGGTGGTGGGAGATAGCGTCCGGACCGGCGTGACCGCGATCCTCACGCATGGCGGGAACCCGTACCTCGAGCGGGTGCCGGCGGCGGTGTACGTGGGAAACGGTTTCGGCAAGCTCCTGGGTGTCACGCAGCTGTCCGAGCTGGGCGAGCTGGAATCTCCGATTCTGTTGACGTGCACGCTCTGCGTGTGGCGGGCGGCCGATGCGATGGTGGGGTGGATGCTCGAGCGGCCGGGGATGGAGGGGGTGCGGTCGCTGAACGTCGTGGTCGGTGAGACCAATGACGGCACGCTGAACGCGATCCGATCGCGGCCGGTCACCGCGGAGGCGGTGCGGCGGGCGCTCGAAACGGCGTCCGACGGCCCGGTAACTGAAGGCAGCGTTGGCGCCGGAACGGGGACGGTCGCGTTCGGTTGGAAGGGTGGAATCGGGACGTCGTCGCGGGTGATGCCCGCGGTCCGGGGCGGGTACACGGTGGGGGTGCTCGTCCAGTCGAACTTTGGCGGCGTGCTGCAGGTGGTGGGCGCGCCCGTGGGACGGGCGCTGGGCAAGTTCGCGTTTCAGGAAGACGTGACCGGTGGGGCAGGCGGCGGCGGGTCGGGTGACGGATCGATCATGATGGTGGTGGCCACGGACGCGCCACTTTCCGACCGGAACCTCCGGCGGCTGGCGGCCCGGGCGATCATGGGGCTTGCCCGCACGGGCTCGTCGGCCTCCAACGGGTCGGGAGACTACGTGATCGCGTTCTCGACCGCGGCGTCAGTGCGGCGCGTGGTGGGCGGGCCGCCGGACCCCAGTCGCAACCCCGTGCGGACGGTGGGCGACCTGGACAACGAGAGCATGTCGGCGCTGTTCGAAGGGGCGGTGGAGGCCACCGAGGAGGCGATCTACAACTCCCTCTTCATGGCGACCTCGGTAACCGGGAACGGACACACGGTGGAGGCGATTCCTCTCGAGCGGGTGCGCGAGGTGCTGGCGCGGTACCACGCCGGCGAGCGCTGACCCCGGGAGGAGCGACTTCACATGGCGGCTCGACACCACTGGGTGGTGCGCACGACGCACTGGGTAAACGCGGTGGCGCTCACGATCATGATCGGGAGCGGACTGCGGATCTTCAACGCCTATCCGGCGTTCGCGCGGCGGGGCGAGACCTTCTGCTGCTATCCGTTCGAGCACCGGCCGATTCCGGCGGTGCTGACGTTCGGCCGCTGGCTGGGGGGAGCGCGGAACTGGCATTTCGCGATGATGTGGGTGCTGGCGGTGAACGGCTTCGCCTACCTTGCATTCATCTACCTGCACGGCGAGTGGCGCGACCTGGTACCGCGGCGCGGCGATGTGCGGGACGCCTGGCAAATGGTCCGCTTCTACGTGTTCGCGCGCCCGGATCATCCGGTCCAGGGGAAGCATAACGCGCTGCAGAAGTCGGCCTACTTCGCGCTGCCGCTGGTCGGCGTGGTGTCGGTGCTCACCGGCCTGGCGATCTGGAAGCCGGTGCAGCTCGCCGGCCTGACCAACCTGCTGGGCGGGTACGTCTGGGCGCGCTACTGGCACTTTCTCGCGATGCTGGCGCTGGTGGCGCTGGCCGCCGGCCACGTGTTCATGGTCTTCGCGGTCGATCCCTGGTCGATCCGGTCGATGATCACGGGCGGCTACAGCGAGCGCCTGTCCCCGGAAGCGCGCAATGCGCGGCCGTTCTACCACCTGTTTCCCCGGCCCGTCCGCGATGCGGTGTCCACGTCGCCCACCGGCGGTCCGGCGATGGCGGCGGCTCCGCCGCCGGATTCCGTGGCGAAGGGCAGCGAGGAGAGTGGACCATGACGATCGATCGACGGCGGTTCCTGGCGCTGGGCGGCGCCTCGATGTCGGCGGCGCTGCTGGCCGCCTGCAATTCGGGCGGGCCTCGTCAGGCGGAGCGGATCCTGCGCTACGCCGAGCGGAAGAACGAAAGCGTGGAGCGGTGGCTGCTGCGCCACCGGTCGATGGATGCGGCTCGCGCCGGCGCGGTGGATGCGGGCGAAGCCTTCCCGAGCTACTTCATCGCGCCGACGGTGCCCATCTGGACCGATCAGGCGCGGGGACCGTGGCGGCTCCGGGTGGAGGGGATGGTACGGAGACCGCTGGCGTTGACGATGGACGACCTGATGGGGATTCCGCACATCACGCAGCGGGTGAACCACTACTGCGTGGAAGGGTGGACCGCGGTGGCGAGCTGGACGGGATGCCGGCTGGCGGACGTGGCACGCCTGGCGGGACTGTCGCCGGAGGTGCGGTACGTCGACTTCGAGTCGTTCGACGATGGCTATCACGAGAGCTGGGACCTGGAGAGCGCGATGCACCCGCAGACGCTGGTGGCGTACGGGATGGATGGGCGAATGCTGGGTCCGGCGCACGGGGCGCCGGCGCGGATCCACTCGCCGGTGAAGCTGGGCTACAAGAACACGAAGTACCTGACGAGGATTCTCTTTCTTCCGGCGCGGACGGGTGGGTACTGGTCGGACCAGGGGTATGAATGGTTTGGAGGGGTGTAGGGCCTGATTCAGGGTCAGGGTCAGGGTCAGGGTCAGGGTCAGGGTTCAGGGGTCAGTGCCTTTGTGACGTAAAGTACTTGACAGATCTGGCATCGGGCTTCATACTGCAACTGTGACCACGGTACGTCCCTTGCGACCGCCTCCCGTGACCCCGGACGAGCCGCCCGAGCTGCACGCGCGGGCGATGGACAATCTCCAGTTCATCCGCGAGACGATGGAGAGCGCGGCGTCGTTCACCGCCATTTCCGGGTGGGGGATGGTGGGGGTGGGCGCGATCGGGCTGGCGGCGACGCTGATCGTGGGACGGTCGGAGTCGCTGCCGCGCTGGCTGGCGGTCTGGCTGCCGGCGGCCGGATTGTCGCTGCTGGTGTCGGTGGGGAGTACGCTGCGGAAGGCGCGCCGGGCGGGGCTACCGATTCTCTCGGGGCCGGGGCGGAAGCTGCTGATCGGGTTCCTGCCACCGATGCTGGTGGGGGCGGTGCTGACCGCGGTGCTGGCGAGCGCGGGAATGGGCGGCGCGATGCGGGCGACCTGGCTGCTCGCTTACGGATCGGCGGTGATCACGGGCGGGGCGTATTCGGTGCGGATCATTCCGGTCATGGGGATCTGTTTCATGCTGCTGGGTGTGGTGGCGCTGGCGGTGCCGGCCGAGTGGAGTCCGGTGCTGATGGCGGCGGGCTTCGGTGGTCTGCACCTGGCATTCGGATTGGCGATTGCGCGGAGGCACGGTGGCTAGATCGGCAGGTGGAGCGGCGGCGGACGATGCCCGGGGCGGCCGGAAGCCGTCGACTGATGGCGCGAGCCGCAAGCTGCGGCCGGTGGCGGGTCGCGCGGCCGAGGACGGCGGCGAGCCCGGCGGGAGCAGCGCGGTGTTGCTCGACCGGCTGATCCACGAGCGAATGCGGCTGGGGATCGTGAGCGCGCTGGCGGTGAACGACACGCTGAGCTTCAACGAGCTCAAGGCGCTGATGAAGACGAGCGACGGCAACCTGAGCGTCCACGCGCGTAAGCTCGAGGACGCCGACTATCTGTCGTGCATCAAGTCGTTCGATGGGCGGGTGCCGCGCACCGAGTATCGCCTGACGGCGAAGGGGCGGCGGGCGCTGGAGCGCTACCTGTCGCACATGGAGGCGCTGATCCAGGCCACGCGGGAGGGGTAGGACCGCCAGGGCGGGAGCGGTTGACCGCGGACAACACGGGCCGATGAGGCTCGTTCATTTTGCGAGGAACCTTTGTGACACAAAGAACTTTTGATGCCGCGGGGGCGACGCTCCACGTCGCGATCATCATGGATGGGAACGGGCGGTGGGCGGCCGCGCGGGGCCAGCCCCGGGCGATGGGGCACGCCGCGGGCTCGCGGGCGGTCCGCCGCGCGGTCGAAGCGGCGACGCGCGATCCGGCCATCGGGACGCTCACCCTCTACGCTTTTTCCGGGGACAACTGGCGCCGGCCGGCGGCCGAAGTGCACGGGCTGATGCGGCTGTTCGCACGATACCTGCGGCGCGAAGCCCCACGGTGCGTCGCCGCCGGCGTACGCCTGACGATACTCGGCCGGCGCGACCGACTGCCGGCCGAGCTGCGCGACGCGATCGAGCGGGCCGAAGACGACACGCGCACCGGCGCGGGCCTGCACCTCCGGATCGCCGTCGACTACTCGGGACGCGATGCGATCGTCCGTGCGGCGGTGGCCATGTCCGGCGGTGCCGCGCCTGGCGACGAGGCCGACGTGCGGCGGCGCTTCGCGCAACTGCTGGGGGAAGTGGATCACGACCGCGACGGTGCGCCCGACGTCGACCTCCTCATCCGCACGGGAGGGGAGCACCGGCTGAGCGACTTCCTGCTCTGGGAGTGTTCCTACGCGGAGCTGGTGTTCACGCCCCGGCTCTGGCCGGACTTCAGCGCGGCGGACCTGTCGGGCGCGCTGGCGGAATTCGGCCGGCGCGAGCGGCGATTCGGGGGACTGCCCGACACCCGGGCGACGGCGTGAGGTCGAAGCGATCGACGAAGAGCAGCGGCATCCAGCCAGGGGAGACTGACCGATGGCGGAACTCGTGACAGGCGTGGAGGGAGAGATCCCGGGGAGCGGCGGACCGGGCGGGACGGTGGCGCGGGCGGAGCGCGATGCCGCGCCGGCCAGCCAGCTTGAAGCCTCACGACGTCTGGCGCTCGCGAAGCGCGTCGCTGTCGGCGGACTGCTGGTGGGGGTGATGGGTGACACGCTGCTGCGCCAGGGGCCGTTTGGGGTGAACCTGACGCTGTGGATGCTGGTGCTCGCCGCCGAACTGGTGCTGGTGCAGCGCCGGCGACACGAAAGCCTGACGGCGGAGGAGCGGTGGCTGCTGGCCCCGGTCGTCGTCTTCGCGCTCGGGTTCGTGTGGCGGGACTCGCCGCTGCTGGCGGTGCTGAACTTCCTGTCGGTGGCGATGGCGTTCGCGATGCTGGCCGCGGCGATGAAGCGCCGGGCGGGCTGGAGTGTGGCCGGTGCGGCCGCCCGGGACTACGTCCAGGCGTTCGCGCACGCGGTGGTGAGCGCGATGGCCGGGACGTTGGTGCTGCTCGCCTCGGACATCGGTCCCGCCGGCGTGGTGCGCGGAACCGGTGAAGGGCGGGGCGCGGAGCGGCGCCGGCGGCGGCTGGGCGCGGTGATTCGCGGCGGCGTGATCTCGCTGCCGCTGCTGCTCGTGTTCACGGCCCTGCTGAAGTCGGCGGACCCGGTCTTCGAGCACGTGATCACCGATGTCCTGGGGTTCCAGTGGGACACGCTGGTGCAGCACGTCTTCTTCACCGGCCTGTTCGGCTGGTTCGCGGCCGGCTACCTGCGCGGCGCGCTGGTGGCGCGGGAGTCGGTCGCGTTCCCGGACCTGACGCCGCAGGTGCGAGTGGGGCGAATCGAGCTGGCGATGTCGCTGGGAACGCTGAATGGACTGTTCCTGCTGTTCGTGGCGATCCAGCTCCGGTACCTCTTTGGCGGCGCATCGCTGGTGGCGGCGACCTCGGGGCTGACGTTCGCCGAGTACGCGCGGAAGGGGTTCTTCGAACTGGTGTGGGTATCGGCGCTGGTGCTGCCGCTGCTGATGGGTTCGCGGGCGGTGGTGGCCCCGACCGATACGCGCAGCCTGCGGCTGCACCGGGACCTGTCGCGGCTCATGATCGTGCTGGTGGCGGTGATCATGGCGTCGGCGGTGGTGCGCATGCAGCTGTACCAGCGGGAGTACGGGCTCACCGAGACGCGCTTCTACGCGTCGGCGTTCATGCTCTGGCTGGGCCTGGTGTTCGCCTGGCTCTGGGCGACGGTGCTGAGCGGGCGGCCGCGCCGGTTCGCGCTGGGCGCGCTGGTGTCGGGGTGGGGCGTGGTGGCGGGGCTGAACGCCGTCAACCCGGACGCGCTGATCGTGCGGACGAACGTGGCGCGGCTGGAAGCGGGCGCATCATTCGACTCGCGCTACGCGAGCTCGTTGAGCGGCGACGCGCTGCCGGCGATCGTGGCGGCGCTGCCGGTCGTGCGGAAGGCCGATCCGTGCCTGGGTGACGTGCGGTCGTGGGTGGGCGTCGCCGCCACGCAGGCGCCGGACTGGCGGACGTGGAACCTGGGGCGGGCGCGGGCGCGGCGCCTGGCGGCCCTCTACCCGGAGCTGAGCCGGCCGGCGTGCCCGCCCCCGGCGCCCGATCCTCGTCAGGCAGGAGGCGATCCGAAGCACTGACGGCGCCAGCCGGCGCCCCCCGGGGGCAGTGCCCTTGCCCCGGAGGTTGTGAGGTCCGACATTCCCCGTCCGACGGTCATCCCTGACGAGGAGTGTGCCGAGGCCGATGCCTGCCGCCGCCGCCTTTCCGGCCGTCATCCCACTCGTAGGACGGGATGCGGAGTTGGCGCTGTTCCGGGCCGCGCTCGATGACGTCGCCGCCGGACGTGGACGCACGCTGCTGATGAGCGGGGAGGGCGGGGTCGGGAAGACCCGCCTGGCGCAGTCGGTGGCGGAGCAGGCGAACGGGCGGGGGTGGAGCGTCGCGGTGGGGCGTGCCTATCCGGTCGAGAGCGGCGTCCCTTACGCGATGATGTCCGACGCGGTGCTGCCGATTCTGAAGCGGATCGAGCCGGCCGCGCTGCAGACGCTGACGCGCGGCGGCGTGGCGGACCTGATGGCGGTCTTCCCCGGCGGGACGGCGGGCGCCCGTGGCGTGGGCGACGCGCCGACTCGGGCGGCCCGCAGCGACGCGACCGAGGTAAAGGCGCGCCTGCTCTGGACGTTCGCGCAGTTCCTGGGGCGCTACTCGGCCAAGCAGCCGCTGCTGCTGGTGCTCGAGAACCTGCAGTGGGCGGACGCCTCGTCGCTGGAGCTGCTGCACTTCACCGCGCGGCAGACGGCTGGCGACCGGGTGCTGCTGCTGGGGACGTACAGCACCGAGGAGCGCGACCTGCAGCCGGCGCTCTGGTCGATGGAGCAATCGCTGGTGTCGGTGGCGGTGGCGACGGCGATGCGACTCGAGCCCCTGTCGCGCGAGAGCACCGACGAGCTGGTGCACCGGGTGTTCAGCGCCGACCGGTCGATGACCCGCGAGTTCACGGCGCTGCTCTACGGGTGGACGCGCGGCAATCCGTTCTTCGTCGAGGAGACGCTCAAGGCGCTGGTGGAGTCGGGGCGCCTGTACCAGCGCGATGGGACGTGGCTGGGGTGGGAGCTGGAGGAGTTGCGGCTGCCGCGGACGGTCCGCGACGCGGTGGTGGCGCGGATGAACCGCCTGACGCCGGGCGCGCGGACGGTGGCGAACATCGCGGCGGTGATCGGGGCGCACACGACGTACGAGGCGCTGGGGGCGGTGAGCGGGCTGCCGCGCGAGGAGCTGCTGGGTGCACTGGACGAGCTGCGCCACCAGTTGATCCTGACCGAGACGGGCGCCGGCGCGCCCGGCGACACGGTCTCCTACGATTTCTCGCACCCGATCCTGCAGGACGTGCTGTACGCGGAGCTGGGCAAGGCGCGGGCCCGCCTGATGCACGGCGAGGTGGCCGAAGCACTGGAGGCCCGGTACGGGGACGCGGCCGAGGCACACGCCGACGAGCTGGCCTTCCACTTCTCGCGGGCCGACGCGCAGGCCGGGGGGATGCTGCCGCGCGCGATCAAATACCTGAGCGCCGCCGGCCGCGAGGCGCTGTCGAAGTCGGCCAATCGTGAGGCAGCGAACTACCTGGCGGCGGCGCTGGAGATGGTGGACCGGGGAGGCGGGGGAGGCGGCGAGGCGGCCCCTCCCGCCACGGCGGCGGGGTCGCTGGTGGAGGACCTGGCGCGGGCGCGGCAGCGGCTGGGGGACTACGAGGGCGCGATCTCGTTGTGGATGCGGGCGCGCAAGGCGGCCGAGGCGGGGGGCGACCGGGGCCGACTGGCGGCGGTCGAGCGGCGGATGGGACTGGCCTGCTTCTGGTCGGGGCGCTACGACGACGCGTTGCGGCACTACCACGATGGGCTGGAGGCGGCGCGGAGCGCCGGGGACGACAGCCTCGGGGCCCGGCTGCAGATCGCGATGGGGATGTGCCTGCTGGAAGTGGGGCGGCAGGCGGAGGCGAAGCGCGAGGTGGCCGGCGCGCTGGAGACGGCTGAGCGGTTAGGTGACATCGCGCTGCTGGCGCGGGTGAACCGGGCCCTGGCGCTGCTGCACGTCTGGACCGGGCCGCCTGACGAGGCGCGCCGGTACGGGAAGCGGGCGATCGAGCTGGCGGAGGCGTCGGAGCAGCGGGTGGTGGGATGGCAGGCGCACTGGGCGATGGCGATGGTCGAGGGGCTCACCGGGAACAGCGCCGGGATCGCGCAGCACATCGAAGAGAGCGAGCGGCTGGCCGACGAGCTGCGGTCGCCGGTGCTGCGGTTGTGGACGGCCGAAGTCCAGATCGAGTACCTGTCGGGGATCGGAGACTGGACGGGGGCACTGGCGCTGGGCGAGCGGACGATCGCGATGGCACGGACGCTGGGGCAGCGGACACTGGTGCCCCGGCTGCTGGTCTGGTGCGGCCTGATCTACCTGGGCCGGGGCGACCTGGTGCAGGCCAAGCGCCTGCTGGATGAGGCGTGGCGCCTGTGCGGGGCGGGACGCAAGTCGGACCGTCCGCTCGATGTGCACACGATCATTCCCGCCCACGCCGGCATGGCCGCCTATCACCTGGCGGTGAAGGACTACCGGCACGCGATCCTGGTCGGCGAGCGGGGGCTGGAGATCGCCGACCGGACCGGGTACGTGGCGTGGGCGATCCACCGGCTGATCCCGATCATCTGCGAGGCGTCGCTGTGGCTGGCGGATTTCGATCGCGCCCGCCGGTACGGCGCGCGACTCCGGCGCGAATCGGAGCAGCTGGGGCATACGCTGGGGCTCGCCTGGGCGGATGCCTGCGAAGCGCTGGTCGAGATGCTGCGCGGCGAGAAGCAGCAGTCGATCGCGAAACTGGCGGCCGCGGCCGATGAACTCGACTCGATTCCGTTCGTGGCCGACGGCGCGCGGCTGCGGCGGCAGCTGGCGCGGGTGCTTTCCGATACCGGCGATCGCGAGGGGGCGATGCGTGAGCTCCGGCGGGTGCACGACATCTTCGCGCGACTGGGCGCCGAGGTGGAGCTGAACGCGACGCGGGACCAGATGCGCGAGCTGGGCGCGCGACTGCCATCGCGGACTCCGGGCGCGGTCGCGGGTGTGGGGCTTGGCGGAGGCGTGGGTCCCGGTGGGGTGACGGGCCTGACCAGCCGGGAGATCGAGATCATCCAGCTGATCTCGACGCGCAAGTCGAACAAGGAGATTGGAAGCGCGCTGGGGATCTCGTCGCGCACGGTGAGCACGCACCTCTCGAACATCTTCGGGAAGCTGAACGTGACGTCGCGGGGCGAGCTGGCGGACCTGGTGCGCGAGCGGGGGCTGCCCGCAGTCACTGCCTGACGACGGCGACCGGTGGGGCGGCGGGGACCGATCCGGCCGCCAGGGGCGGCACCGCCGGGCGCCCCGCGGGGCGGCCCGGCCACCAGTTCCAGCGTCCGGCCAGGCAGAGCAGGGCCGGTCCGATGGCCAGCCTGACGATGGTGGCATCCAGCGCCACGGCGACGCTGAGGGCGAAGCCGAGGATCTTGATGAGCAGGAAGTCGCCGGCCACGAACGCCGCGAAGACGCCGACCATGATCGCGGCGGCGGAGGTGATCACTCCGGCGGAGCGGCCCAGTCCGGTGGCCAGCGCCTCCGTCTCACCGGCGCCGGCGGCGCGCGCCTCGGCCACGCGGGCGAGCAGGAAGACCTCGTAGTCCATGCTGAGGCCGAAGACGATGGCGAAGACGAGCACCGGGATGGCGGGGAAGTTGCCGTCGAGCGGACTCGTGAGGCCCACCAGCGCCAGGGCGTGTCCGTCCTGAAAGACGAGCACCACGGCGCCCAGCGATGCGGCGACCGACAGCAGGTTCAGGAGCACGGCCTTGAGCGGGAGCAGCACCGAGCGGAAGGCGAGGGCGAGCGCCAGCCAGGTGGCGGTGAGGACGAAGAGGACCACCGCCGGCAGGTAGCCGCTGGTGGCACCGGCGTAGTCGAGGTTGAAGGCGGGCAGACCGCCCACCCGGAGCCTGAGGGCGCGCGGGCCGGCCGGCGCGGCGCTCCCGGCTCGGATCTCGCGCACCAGCGCCATGAGGGCGACCGGGTCGGCATCGTCGCGCGGGACGAGGTCGAGCGCGGTGGCGCGCTCGTCCATGGTAACCAGCGAGCGGCGGACGTCCGGGTCGAGGAGCGAGAGCGCCACCGCGGACGGGGCGCGGCGGCCGGCGAGGGCGGGGAGCGACCGGACGCGGGCGATGCGCGGGTCGCGCTCCCATCGCGCGGTGAGGGCGGCGACCGCGGTCCAGCCTTCGGGCGAGAACGCGGTGACGCCGGGCGGGAGCTCGGCGACCACCCGGATGGTCTGGACGAGGCCGGCGCGTCCCATGGTTTGCAGCCGGCGCAGGGCGCGCGCCGACTCCATGCCGGGCGGCAGCCAGTCGCCGCGGGGGAGGCTGGTCGTCAGGCGCGGCGCCTGGGCAGCCAGGAAGAGCACCGGCGCGCCGGCGGCGAGCAGGACCAACTTCGGGTGCGCGGCGACCCGGCGTCCCCAGGCACTCCATCGTGAGTCGGCGCCGGAGGCGCGAGCGAGACGCCGGACCCGCCAGGCATCGACCCGCGGGCCGAGCGACGCGAGGACAGCGGGGAGGAGGGTGGTGGCGACGAGCACCGAGACGGCCACCACCAGCACGCCGCCGACGCCGATCGAGCGGAGCTCGCTGGCCGGGATCGCGGTGAGGGCGAGGAGGCCGATCGCGACGGCGGCGCCGGAGACGAGCACGGTATGACCGGCATGCCTCACGGCGTCCGTGGCGGCCTGCTCGACACCATGCCCCAGGTCGCGCGACTCCCGGAAGCGGCTGGTGATGACGAGGGCGTAGTCGATGCCGAGGCCGAGCCCGAGCATCGCGATCACGTTCTGGAGGAGGATGGAGAGGGGCGTGAAGGCGGCGATCGCGACCGCGAGCGCCGTGGCGACGACGATGGCGACCACGCCGGCGGTGGCGGCGAGGAGGGCGGCGACGACGGACCCGAACGCGGCGACGAGGAGGGCGACGGTCAGGGGGAGGGCGCGCCGCTCGGCATGCGTGGCATCGGCGGCGCTGGCGAGGCGGAGGTCGGCGTTGAGGGCGGTCTCGCCGGTGAGCTCGAGGGCGGCCGCCGGGTGCGTGAGGCGGAGTGAGTCGCGGAGCGGCGCGACGGCGGCGCGGATGCCAGCGACCGCGGCGTCGGCGCGGGCGGCGTCCGGCGCCATGCCGATGAGGACCAGGCTGCCGCCGTTCGCGACGAGCAGCGAGTCGGGGGTGTCGAGCACCGAGGTGGCGCGGGTGACGCCCGGCACGGGCGTGATGGCCGTTGAGATCCGGCGCAGGGCGGCCGCGCCGGCATCGGTGGCGGGATCGGGGACGCCGGAGACGACGAGCAGGACGAAGCGGGCGAAGGGCGAGCCGAACCGGCCGGCGAGCTCGCGCTCGACCGCCTGGGACTCGCTGCCGGGGACGGTGGCCGAGACGTCGAAGACGCGCGCGGCGAAGCCGGCGAGCGGCAGGGCCGCGGCGGCGGCGGCGATCCAGACGGCGATGATCCCGCGCCGGTGCCGGACGATCCAGCCGGCGAGGCCCGCGTCAGTACCAGCCATCTTTCCAGAGCGAGCAATCGCGGCAGGCGGGGAGTTCGGTGTAGCGGCGTTCGGCCACGAGGCTCCGGATCTCGCGCATGCGGGGGCCGTTCCAGAGCTCGGCGATGGTGGCGTCGCGGAGGTTGCCGATGATCTCCTTGCGCGCCCAGTCGTGGACGCACATGAGCAGGTCTCCGTTATGCAGGATGTTGGTCATCCCGAAGGGGATGGGGCAGTGGCCCATGTAGCCGCGGAAGAGGCGGCGGCCGGCGCGGTCGAGCCAGGAGACGTCGGCATCGCGGACGCGGGCGCGGTCGTCGAATCCGGCGACGGCGCCGGCGCGGTTGTGGGCGGAATAGATGAAGACCGGCACGCCCCGCGCCCGCCAGTACCGGGCGAAGGAGCGGACCTCGGCGTTGTTCTCCTTCTGGCGCAGCAGCCGCACGAGGACGCGGGTGTTCGGGAGGTCGGCGGCCAGCACGCGCTCGACGCCGGCGAGGACCTCATCGTAGTCGAGGCCGATGCGGATCTTCCGGTAGGTCTCCCGGCTGAGGGCGTCGAGGGAGATGTCGAGGATGTCGAGCCCGGACTCGCGGATGCGGCCGATGTTTTCGTCGGTGAGGAAGGCGCCGTTGGTCACCAGCTCGACCGAGATGCGGCCGCGGCTGCGCTCCTTCACGCGGCGGACCTTCTCGAGGAGGTGCTTGTCGAGGAAGGGCTCGTTCTGGAGCATGGGGATGAACGTCCCCACTTCCGGGCGATCCGCGATCTCATCGAGGACTCTGTCGAAGAGCGCCTCGTCCATGCGGCCGCGCGCGAAGACGTCCTTGAACTGCGGATAGGGGCACATGACGCACGATGCCTGACAGGCATTGATCGTCTGCAGCTGGATCCAGGCCGGGAAGGGATGCTCCGCCATGTCGCGCTCCGGCGACCACCGCCGGTTGGCGGCGCGGAATTCACGGACGAGCCTGGCACTGTACTGGAGCTGGACGAAGCGGCCGTGCGGCATGACTCCTCTCAAACGAGGGCGATCTCGTGGTGGAAGGGGCGTGGGTCGAGCAGCGGGCCGGCGTAGGCACCGGCGGGCGAGGTGAGGTAGATGGCGACGGCCGTGGGCTGGGCGAGGAGGCCGGCGAGCGCCCGGTTGAGCGGCTCGCGCGGGTCCAGGCCAACGCCCATGAACGCGTATCCGTCGCGGCGGTGGTCGCGATAGGCGTGACGCAGCAGGGCGCGCAGGACCTCCGGCTCGTCAGGCGCGACGCAGAGATGGACGGTGGTGAGACTGCGCAGCGGCTGTCCTTCCGGCGGCATGGGGGCCGTGCCGAGCAGCGGGGCGACCGCGTTCATCGCGCCGCGCATCAGCGCCAGGCGGGGCGCGAAGCCGGTGACCCGAAGCTGCTTGAACGACGACTGGTCCCAGGTGGCCAGAAACCCGGCTATGCGGCCGTCGCGGCGGCGGGCGAGCAGGTAGTCGGTGATGCGCAGGCCGGGCGCCCGGTTGAGCCAGTCGCTGAAGGCGGGCCGGTCGACGACCCGCGTGAAGTGCCGCATGGGACCGACCGCCAGCCAGCGCTCGGCCATCTCGTCGAGATCGCCGGCAGCGGCCCGGTCCACACGCAGCGCCGGAGGCGTGGAGTGGCGTGGCCAGAGGAAGGGGATGGACCAGGCGCGAATCGACCCGGCGCACGCGTACGAGACTCCGCTCCGGGGCGAGCGCACGCGGGCCTCCATGGCCCGGTTGCCGGCGAGGACGGTGAACATGATGGGAATCCGGTCGCCGCCGATCTCGCGGGCGGCCTGGCGCACGTACTCGGTGAGGGCGTCGGCGACGCCGGTGCCGCGCCAGGCGGGGTGGACCTTGAAGTCGCCGGCGTAGGCGCTGGCGATGGGGCGGCCGCCCACCCAGGCGGTGCGGGCGGCGACGGCGATGCAGCCCACGATGTCACCGGCGCCGGCGCGGGCGACGCCGAGGCGGACCTGGTCTCCTTCCAGCCGGGTGAGGGCGAAGAAGTCGGGCTCTCGCGTTATGCAGAGGGAGAGGTCGCCGAGCATGGGGCAGGACTCGGCGAGCGCGAGGAGCGCGGCGTTGTCGGACGGCAGGGCATCCGTGACCTGGATGGGGCGGGCCGGCCTGACGAGAGCGGTGTTCATTGGGAGTCCGGGGGCAGGAAGCAGGAAGCAGGAAGCAGGAAACGAGCAAACGAGAAACGAGAAACGAGAAAACAACAAAGGCGGTCGGCGGTCAGCGGTCATCGCTGCACGGCTAGAGGTTTCCCTTCCGGATTTCGCAGACGGCAAAGCGGGACTGGACGAGGCTGCGATCGCGGCGGATGAGCTCGGCGCCGCGGGGGCGATCCTCGACGATCCGGGTGCGCCACAGGAGGGGCACCTCGGTGAGGCCGACGAAGTTGCGGAAGCAGAGGACGGCGCCGGGGACGGCCGTGCGAAATACCTCGGAGAGCATCGCGTCGAGCTGCGCTGGCGTCATCCACTCAGCGATGTTCGAGAGGGCGAAGGCGGTCACGCTGCACGACGGCTGGGTGCGCAGCAGCGACGTGACCGGGCCGTCGACAACCGTGAGGCGGTCGCGGGCACCGGCGAGCGCCGCGGCACCGGCACTCGTGAGGTACGGCGGACGGGCCGAGTCGCCGTGCCGCGGCCAGGCGCCGGTGAGCATGTGGTGGAGGAAGTAGTTGTCGGCGACCGGGACGGCGGTAAGGCCGTGCTCGAAGAGCGCCAGGAAGTGGGCGGCAAAGCCCGGGTTGTTCACGTAGCGGAAGAAGGCCGGGTCGTAGGCGCGCGAGAACATCCACCGGTTGAGGAGGACGAAGAACAGGGCGCGCCAGCGGCGGGTGTTCCATTCGCGCCGGTAGAGGTCGCGCTGCTCGTCGAGCGTCCGGCAGGCGAGCAGCCGCCGGATCGTGGCGTCGGAGTGAACCAGGGTCCGGAGGACGCGGACCACGAGCGAGATGAATCGCTCGCTGGCGCCGACGTGAAGCACGCCGGAATAGATGTCGCCGCGCCGGCCGTCCCAGTACCGGCGGGCGGTCGCGGTCAGGAGGGGGCGTAGCCTCCGGTAGCTCTGCAGCCGCTCGTGAGGCGGAGCGGGGAACCCTCCCAGAAAGGCGGTCGCGTCATCGGCGCCGAGGGTGGCGACGGCGGCCATCTTCAGCTCGATCAGGTGTCCCTGGGCGGCATTGAGGTCGACGGCGATGACCTCGCCGGCGCCGGCGCCGAGGAGGGAAAGGGCGGTGCAGCCGCCGGAGCCGACGACGACGATGCGGTCGCGCGCCGATGGCGCGATCGCTTCCAGCTCCAGCGCCGGGTCTTCACGCACCTGCGAGAAGAAGAGGCGGGTGGTGACCGCGTCGGGGAGCGTGATCCGCTGGACCGGCGCGGGACGGCTGGCCTCGAGGGTGGCGGGCACCGGCGCGGGCGAGGCCGTTCCCGAAAACCGGGTGATACCGCCCGGCAGGAGGGTGGCGCTCATGCGGCCTCCCGCCATTGGTACTCGCGCACCAGCTCGCGGTAGATGACCGCGTCGGCCTCCGCATAACGGCGCATGAGCCGCTCGACCTCGATGCCGCGGGTCTTCGACTGCTCATCGAGCCAGCCCTTGACCCAGGACAGGTGGCCCTTCTCCTCGTCGAGCATCCGGCGGAGGGTGGCCTGAACGGCGGGATGCGTCCCCGGGCGATGGAGGTGCTCGGTGAAGTGGCGGTAGACGCGGCGCTCGAACACCTGGGTCAGCGCCAGGACGTGGAGGAGAGAGGCCGGGGTGCCGATCGCGCGCGCGTAGTGCGTCTGGTACGTGTCGCGCACGGGTGTCGGCCGCCCGCCCACGACCAGGATCGTCTCGGTCCAGAGCTGGGCGTGGACGAATTCTTCGGCGCTGTGGCGGGTGAGCTCCAGCACCAGGCGGGGGTCGCGCACCCGGCGGACGAGCTGGCCCAGGAGCAGGCCGCCGTGCAGCTCGGAAGCGCGATAGAAGTTGAGGAGCCGGAGCTCGCGGTCGGTGATGGCCATGTCAGAGCCTCTCTTTCAGGACGTCGACGTAGCGGACGCCGCACAGGCGTTCGATGCGGCGGGCGAACGAGCGGATGGCGGCGGCGTCGCCAGGCATGGCGACCGGGACGTCGCCGATGGCGCGGGCGCCGAAGTGTCGAAAGGCGGCGGCCGCGTCGAGCACGCGGGGGATGAGCGATCGGTCGGCGGCAATCCGTCGCGCGATGAGGTCGGACGCGCTCTGCGCGTGCCGCACCTCGTCGGCGGAGATGCGGCGCAGCAGGTCGCGAAGGACCGGTTCCGGCGACTGCTCGGAGAGCCGGCGGAAGAAGTAGACGGCGAGGTGCTCGGAGAGCATGAACTCGACCAGCGCCGGAATCGGGTCGTCGTCGCCGGGGTCGGCGACCGTGGCGCGGCGCGCGTCGACCAGCTCGCCGTCGGTGATCGCCGGACGGTAGCCGACGGCCTCGAGGTAGCTCCGGAGCGCGTGGAAGTGCTTGAAGCCTTCGTACAGCTCGAGGGAGAAGACGACGCCCGCGCCGATGTCATCCCAGCAGCGGCGGATGAGCCCGGCCAGGTTGACGGGATGGAACGATTCAATGATCGCGGCGTCGCGGAGCGCATCGAGGATGTCGGGGCGCGAGAGTGCCAGCCGGGGGTCGATCTTTCGCCACGCGATGTCGCGCTCCACCGACCAGCGGCCGCGATCGGCGGCGGCCGAGTGGCGGGCATAGGCGGTCATGGCGAGAGGAGGTCGAGGATCAGGTGCTCGGTGGACGCGACCGACTCGTGAGGCTGGCCGTTGCTCAGGCCGGAGGGGCCGCGTGCGGCGAGGACGGCGAGCAGCCACCGTTCCAGGCCGAAAGCGACGCAGGCGCTGGAGGCCGGCGTGCCGTCGGCGAGGCGGATGTCGAACGCTTCTCCGAAGAAGGTCTCGTGGTTGTTGAACGACGCGGCCGCGGTGCGCCGGCCGCCGCCGATGGGGAGGAGGAGCTCGTGCTTGAGCGCCTTGATGCGCTGCAGCAGGGCGCGTCCGCGCGCGGTGGGCGCGAAGAAGGGGTCGGCGGCGACGTCGACGTCGGCGTCCAGCTCCAGCGCCCGGGCGAGCGCCAGCGCCTGGCGGATGCCGCGCTGGCGGAATGCCTCGCAGGTGGTGGCGTCGCCGATGCAGACGATCTCGCGCATCGTGAACGCCCAGTTGCGTTCGAGGGGCGCCAACCGGTCGCCTTCGTGGCGCCAGCAGGTGGCCTGGGCGGTCATGAGTCGCGGCGCGCGGAGGGTCCGGCCGGCGAGCGCGGCGTAGGTATGGTAGCAGACGGCGGGGGCGAGGGCGGCGCCGGCCGGGGCGAGCGCGGCCGCGGCGGCGGCCGCCGGGTCCTCGGCGGCGGCCACGCGGGCCAGCACTTCCTCGTCGGCGGAGAGGTGGGACGCGACGGTCAGCCACTGCGGGAAGGACGCGAAGTAGCCGGCGCGGGCGAGCGTGGAGAGGGCGATGGCCGGCGGAACGCGCCACTCGTCAGGCGTCTCGCTGGCGGCGAGCGCGGCGATCCGGGCCTCGAGCTGCCGGAAGAGCCGCAGGGCCGGGCCGCGCAGCCCCACCAGCCCGGGCGCGGCGTCCCAGAGCTCGTCGCGATCGCGGAGGGCGCCGGTGGTCTCGTCAGGCAGCAGCATGGCGGTCCTCGTCGATGAAGGTGCGGGCGATGGTGTCCACGGTGTGGAAATGGTCCATGCGGATCATCGTGTCGGGAATGACGCGGCCGGTGGCGCGCTCCGTCCACGCGATCAGCTCGAGGATCCGGATCGAGTCGATCAGCCGGCCGGCGAACAGCGGCGTGTCGGCCGCGATCGTCACCCCGGGCGGCGCGAACCGGGCGTTCAGCCAGGCGAGTATCGCGTCGGTGAACCGGGCGCGCGGCAGCGCGGTACTCATGCCGCCGCCCGGGCCGGCGCGGCCCACTTGTTCTCGAGCAGGTACTCGAGCATCCGCGTCCAGTAGCCGGCCACCGCCGGCGCGCGCTCGCCGAGCACGGCGTCGGCGAACGAGGTATCGAACGCCTTGGGGAGCGCCAGTTGCGGCGTGAAGTGCGAGAGCGAGCGGACGACCTGGCGCAGGCGCTCATCGCCGGTGTCATGCACCGCCTGCTCGAAGAGGCGATAAGTTTCGAGGTCGGTGATCGCCGGACGAGGAATGCCGCGGCGCCGCCAGGCGGGATCGCGGGACCACACCCGGTAGGTGAGGTCGAGCAGTTCGCCGAGCGGCAGGCCGCCGGCGCCGGCACAGAGGTGCACGGCACGACCCGACAGGTCGTCGCGCATCGCGAGGGCAGCGATCGCGCCGGCGACGTACCCGGTGGTGACGACGTCGACGGTCGAGGTCTCGGTGCCCGGCATCATGGATGCCAGGCCGTGGTGGTAGAGGCGGAGGGCGCGGTGGACGGCGTTCACCTGTCGCACGGTTCCGGCGGCCGACTCGCAGACCACCGTGCTGGGGCGCAGGATGAGCCAGTCGGCGGCGTGAGCGCGGACCAGCCGCTCGGCCTCGTACTTGGACTGTTCGTAGGCGTTGACCCAGCCGGCGCCGGCGGCGTCGCGGTCCTCGGGCACGGGACCCGTGAGGCATCCGGCCACGAAGGCGGTGCTCACGAAGGTGAAGCGCCGGGCGCCCGGGCAGTCGGCGGTGAGCTCGAGGAGATGCCCGGTGCCGGCGGTGTTGATGGCGCGCGCGTCGTCGAGGGTCCGGGAGAACGAGGTGTCGGCGGCGCAGTGGAGGACGTCGGTCACCCCCAGCAGCAGGCGCCGCCGCGCGGCCGGCTCCAGCGCCAGCCCGGGCACGCGCAGGTCGCCGACCACCGGCACCACGCGTTCGGCGGGGAGGCGGTGGCGCGCGGCCGCGATGCCCCAGCGGCCCAGATCGCGGACCAGGGCGATCGCGCGCAGGGCGGGGTCGCGGCCGAGGAGCCGGGCCAGGACGTCGCCACCGATGAGGCCGGTGACGCCGGTGACGAGGATGGTGCGGGGCGTGAGGCGCATCAGGCCTCCACCGCCAGCCCGGTCCAGTGGGCGCCAAAGCCGTAGGAGAAGAGCAGGACGCGGTGGCCGGGGCGGACGTCGCCGCCGTCGATCGCGTCGCGCAGGTTGATGAAGGTGTCGCCGGCCAGGGTATGGCCGCGGCGTGCGATGTTCCGCGCCCAGAGCCGGGCGCGCGGCAGGCGGGCGAGGCCCATGAGGATCTCCCAGCTGCGCCGGCTCACGTTATGCGGCATGACCCAGTCGACGTCCCCGGGGCTCCAGCCGGCCTCGGCCACGGTGCGGGCGATGACGGCGGCGGCGGTGGGGAAGTACGACGCCACGATCTCGTCGCGGAGCGTCTCGAGGTCCCAGTAGTAGCCCTTGGTGACGCTGGTGGCGGCGGCCACGCGGTTGCGCGCGCCGCCGGCCTCCACCAGCACCGCACAGGCGGCGTCGGAGGTGCAGTTGAAGATTGCCTCACGACCGGCATGGACCGGGAAGAACTCCGAGGCGACGCACAGCACCCGGCGGAAGCCCTCGGCCACCATCAGCGCGCGGGCCAGACGAACCGCGCCCAGGAGCGTGGTGCAGGCCAGCTGGTCGATGGCGAACACCGTCGCGTTGGCGAGCTCCAGCTCGTACTGGAGCCGGGTGGCGGGATACTGGAACCGCCCGCGCGTGCACAGCGACGCCGCACCGGCGTCGGCGTCGTCCGCGGCGGAAAAGGCCATCACGCCCGGCGTGCCGCCCACGATCAGCGCATCGATCGTCGCGGGGTCGATCCCGCCGGCGGTCTCGTGCATCAGCCGCGACGCGACCGCGTGGGCCAGCTGGTAGGGACTCTCGGCGCTCGCCACGTGAACGCGGTCGAAACCGAGCGTGCGCAGGACCTCGGCGCTGCTCTCGAGCTGCCCCGCCGCTTCGAGCTCGCAGAGGGTTCGCGTCCCGTTCGCGAACGCGTAGGCGATGCCGGCGATCGAGACGGGCTCGCTCACTGCAGGTCTCCGGTGAGCGCGACCACGGCGAGGACGAATCCCGGCCACGGCATCGACAGCCGGCTGGTCGCGGCGATCTCCGCGCCGAACACCGACACGGCGCGCACCTGGCCGCCCGGTGTGCAGCACAGCTCGATCGCGGTGAAGAAGGTGTCGTCGCCGCAGCCGAGCGCCTTCCAGGCGGCTTCCTTGAGCGTCCACATCGCCGTCGGGCCGATTTCGGCCGCCACGGCGCGTTCGGCATCGGTGAGGAAGTAGCGCGTGTGGGAGGGCGCCACCGTCCACTCCCGCTCGAGGTCGATGCCGACGCGGGCGAAGGTGGCCGACGCGACCGCGGCGCCGAAGCCGTCGCAGTGCGTCAGCGACAGCGCCAGCGGCAGCGCGCGGGCCATGCCGGTGCAGTCGTGTGAGATGGCGGTGGGCGCAGCGCCGGGCCGGCCACGCAGCTCGATCGAGGCGAGCTGTCCAATGCCCGTGACGGCGGCCACCGACCGCTTGGCGGCGAGCCGGCCCGCGCACCAGTCGGCGCGACGGGGCCCGTTCACGACCAGGCCCAGCTCGGCCCGCTCGTTCCGCGACAGGAAGCGGCCGGCGCGGTCGGATGGCTGGGCGAGGGCGATCGCGAACGGCGCCTCGAGCGAAAGTGTTGGGGCCAGTTGGTGCGGTGCCGCGAGCATGCAGTCTCCCGTTGTGGTACGGGGAGCAAGATCGGGCGGGGGAGGGGGGCGGCCCATCCGCCAGGTGACGTAGGAAGGGCGGGCGCAATGACGTAGTCCCGGGGGCCCAGCCTGGACGCATCGCGCTGGACCCAATGGAGTTGTATCATCCGGGTCGACATCTTCCGGGTACCGGAGGGGAGCATGGCGACCAGCGGCGCGGCGACGGCAAGACGGCGTGGTGGGAAGACGATCACCGGGCGATCGGCCCCGCGATCGCGGCCAGCGGGATCGTCAATGGATGCCGATGCGACGCGCGAGCTGATGCGGTTGCCGAACGTGGGACCGTCGATCGCGGCCGACCTGCTGCGGGTGGGGATCCGGCGGCAGGCGGACCTGGTGGGGCGCGACGGCGACGTGCTCTACGATCGGCTCTGCCGGATCGACGGGGTGCGCCACGACCCGTGTCTGCGCGACGTGTTCGCTGCGGTGGTCGACTTCGCCGGTGGGGCGCCGGAGCGTCCATGGTGGCACTACACGCCGGCTCGCAAGGCGCGGGACGCCGCGCGGGCGCGGAAGAGCTGATCGTCGCGCGGGCGCCACGGCGCCGCCGCGTTCAGAACCGCTGCTCGATGCCCTCCACCACGCGATAGGTGTCGCGGGCGATGAGCAGCTCCTCGTCGGTGGGGATCACCCAGACCGGGACGCGCGCGCCGGCGGCGTCGATGCGTCCCTCGGCGCCCCCGATGGCGGCGGCGTTCTTCGCGGCGTCGAGGGCCACGCCCATCCACTCCATGCCCTCGCAGATCCGGGCGCGGACGGGCGCGGCGTTCTCGCCGATCCCACCGGAGAAGACGATCCCATCGGCGCCGCCGAGGGCGGCGAGGTAGGCGCCGATGTACTTGCGGACTCGATAGGCAAAGATCTCGATCGCGAGGCGGGCGCGCCGGTCGTCGTGCTCGCGCTCCTCGGCGAGGAGCTCCCGCATGTCGCTGGTGAGACCGGAAATGCCGAGCAGCCCCGACTGCTTGTTGAGCAGTCCCTCGACCTCGGCCAGCGAGAGCCCCTCCTTGGAGGCGACGTAATCGATGATGGCGGGGTCGAGGTCCCCCGACCGCGTCCCCATCACCAGCCCCTCGAGCGGGGTGAAGCCCATCGACGTGTCGACCGAGTTGCCGCCGGAAATCGCGCAGGCCGAGCAGCCGTTGCCGAGGTGCAGGGTGATGAGGCGGGTCTTGTCCCGGGCAGTGCCGGTGAGCTGGCGCCAGCGATGGGCGATGTAGCGGTGCGAGGTGCCGTGGAATCCGTAGCGCCGCACGCGGTGCCGCCGGTACATCTGGTACGGGATCGCGTAGAGGTAGGCGCGTTCGGGCAGGGTGTGGTGGAAGGCGGTGTCGAAGACCGCCACCTGCGGCACGCCGCCGCCCAGGGCGGCCCGCGCGGCGATGATGCCGCGCAGGTTGTGCGGATTGTGGAGCGGGGCGAGGTCGATCATCTCCTCGATCCCGCGCTGGACGTCGTCGTCGATCCGCACCGAGCGCTGGAAGCGCTCGCCGCCGTGGACCACGCGGTGGCCCACCGCGCCGATGTCGCCGATCGTCGAGATCGCGACACCGGAGTCGTCGGCGGCCATCCATTTGATGACGAACTCGACGGCGGCGCGGTGGTCGCGCAGGGCGGCGGTGCCGCGCTGGTCGGGGGCGGCGCCGGCGCGCATGGTGTAGACCGCCTCGCCGCCGATCCGCTCGATCTGTCCGCGGGCGAGTTTCTCGTCGGTGTTGGCCGCGAGCCGCTCGCGGTCGGTGTGGACGAGCTGGAACTTGAGGGTCGATGACCCGACGTTGAGGACGAGGACGTTCACGGCTTCCGCCCGCGCGTCTCGTCCCAGACCCAGGTCTGGTGTCGATAGGCAGTCGAAAAGCCGGCCCGCGCCAGGTTCCGGAACGACCCGGAAGGCCGGCCGCGGGCGGGCTCGGCGGCCATCGTGGCGAGATGCCTGACGCCGAGCGCGCGGGCGCGGGCAATGCGGGCGGCGATCAGGGCGGCGTGGGCGCCGCGCCGCCGCCAGCGGGTCCTGGTCGCTCCGGATGTGAGCATCCCCCAGGCACCGTCGACGAGCAGCGCGCCGGCGGCGACGGGGCGTGTGCCGTCCCAGGCGAGGAAGTGGTGGGCGCCGGGCTGGCCGATGGCGCTGGCGGCCCACTCGAAGCGGCCGCGGGGGAGGGCGAAGATGTCGCCCATCATTTCGACGAACGCGCGGCCTTCGTCGGGTGCGGCGCTGATCTCGCGGACGTCCAGCGTGGTGTCGACCGAGGCGGGTGGTGAGGCATCGCGGGTGAGCACGGCCAGGCCGCCGCGCGGGCGGAGGCCCCGGCGCTCGAACGCTTCCGCCAGCGCCGCCTGCCGCCCACCGGGGGCGAGGACGAAGGCCAGCCGCTTGACGCGTGCCTCACGAGCCGCGGCCAGGATCCGGTCGACCGAGCCGGCGCCGGCCGGGCCGGTCACGCCCAGCCCCAGCACCCGGTTGGTCTGCAACGAGCTGCTCTTCGCCATCATCGTCACCAGCGCGCCGTCGATCGTGAGGACCGTCGCACGGTAGCGGCCGGCGACGTCCGCCGGGATGCGCGACCAGAGGCGCTCGCGGAACAGGAGGTCCAGACGCTCGATCGCGGCGATGGTCCGGACATCCATCACGCGCCGCGCTATTCGCCGATCGCCGGCTCGAACCCTTCGGCGCCGCGCGGCACGATGTGCGGAGACTCGTTGAGCAGCCGCGCGCAGGTATTCCACCGCAGGATCGCGTCGTCGTTGCCGGCGGGCCGGATGCGCTCGGCCTGCTCGTACCACCCCATCGCCTCGCGCAGCCACTCGTAAGCGATGAAGCCCGCGCCCGGCGTGCGCTGGTCGAGTTGCGCCTTGGCGCGCCGCTCGCAGATGATGCCGGCGTAGTAGGCGCGCTCGTAGGGGTCGGTGAGCAACTCCAGTGCCTCACGAGCCCGCTCGACGCCGGCCCCCAGGTCCACGCCGAACTGGTCGGTGCGGGCCAGCAGCAGCATCCGCACGGCCAGCTGATGCCCCTTCTGCACCTCGAGGATGTCGAGGCAGATGCTCTCGGCCGCCCACGGCTGGTTGAGCAGGCGGTAGTGCTCGGCCTTCTCCAGCGCGCGCGGCACCGCGGGGGCCGAGAGCCGCTTCAAGGTGAACATGTCGTGATCTCCCCCGGACTCCGGTTGAGGCGACCGGAAATTGCCCCCGGGCCGGACCCTCGGCAAGTCAGCGCCGGCGGGAGCGCCGGCCTTGTCCGGCCGCGCCGCCCCCGGTCAGCGCGCCCGCGGGGCGCGCAGCAGGCCGCCCGCGACCTTCAGCGTCAGCGCCACCGGCGCGCCGTCGGGGCCCAGCTCGAAGGTCACCGGCACCGACCGCGGGGCGCGTGGGCCGAAGGTGGTGAAGGCCGACGCGCTCTGCGGGACGAGAATCACCGAGGGACTTACCGGTGACGGCTCCATCTCGTCGATCGTGCCATCGGGGAGCCAGAAGTAGCGGTTGTAGACCGACCGGCGCTCGAAGTCCGCGCGGACCACGGTGATCGCGCCGCCGCCGCCGAGCGCCGCCGTCCCCATCACGCGATAGCCGCGAAAGGCGCCGAGGCGCGACACCCGGTCCTGCATGAGGTCCTGATCCCGCGCGGCCACCTGGTCAGCCGTCCGGCCGCCGAACGCGGCACCGAGCAGGGAGTAGTCGCCGCGCCCCGCCGCGGCGAGCATCGCCTCGGTGCGGGTCGAGAGCTGGGCGAGGCGCTGAGCGGCCGCGGTATCACCGGTGAGAAGCGCGCTCATCGCATGCTGTCCCACCGGGGCCAGCGTCAGCCCGCCGGCGTCGAGGTCGACGGTGAACTCTTCGCCGCTCGACGGCAGGCGATAGCTCCCGGGATACCGCGCCAGCGCGGCGCGGGCGAGCGCCACGGATTTCGGCGGGAGGTCGACGGGCTCGCCGAAGACGATCCGGTCGATCGCCGGCACCCACGGACTGGCCGGCCACTCGGAGACTGTCGACGTGAGGAAGATGGTGATCCCGCGGTCGACGAACCGCTGATACTCGGCGACGAAGACGCGGTTGCCGCCGTTATGCTGGATGAGCGTGCCGTGGTCCGGCGTCCGCTCGATCGACCATCCGTAGCCGTACGACGAGCGCGCGCCCGGCCCCTCGGCGACGTACGGCGTGAAGAGTTTCCGCCGCTCGGCGGCGTTGAGCACCACGTCGGTGTCCAGCGCCCGGCTCCACCGCACCATGTCGCCGAGGGTGGAGTGGATGCCGCCGTTGCCGCGCAGCTGCCACCACGGGCCGTCCGGCGCCCAGGGCTTGTCGAGGATCGTCCCCCAATCACGGCCTTCGAGGTAGCCGTGCGCGACGGTCTCGCGTGGCCAGCGGGGGAGCAGGTAGCCGGTCTGTCGCATCCCGGCCGGCACGAAGAGGTGGTCGTGGAGATAGGCTTCGTAGCCCTCGCCTGACGCACGTTCGACGATCGCCGCGAGCAATGAGTAGCCGGCGTTGGCGTAGCTGAAGCGCGCACCGGGCGGCGATTCGAGCGGCGCTGCCATCGCGCGGCGCACGTACTCATCGCGGCCCACCGAATCGTAGTCGGTCGGTGCGAAATCGGAGCGCAGGCCGGCGGTGTGGGTGAGGAGGTGGTGCAGCGTGATCCCCGCCTTGTCGGGCGGCACGCTGGGGAGCCAGCGACCGATGGAATCGGTGACCCGGAGCTTCCCGTCCTGCTCCAGGCGCAGGATGGCGGCGGCGGTGAACTGCTTGGTGATCGACCCGACGCTGAACACGGTGCCGGTGGTGATCGGGATCCCGCGCGCCCGGTCGGCGAGGCCGAATCCCTTCTCGTAGAGCGTCTGGCCGCCCTGGTCGACGATCAGCGCCCCGGTGTAGCCGAGTGCCGCGAGGCGCGAGAGGTAGTCATCGAGCCGGACTGCGATCGCGCTGCCCGCGGGCATGGGTGACGCGGCGACGGCCTGCGCCGGCAGTGCATTGGACGCTATTGCGGCCAGCGGCGGCAGGCAGATCATGGCGATGAGGCGGGCGGACCGGAGCGACATGCGAACCCCAGGAAGGTGCGAACGAGTGGATTGTCGACTGGTGACGGCCAACCGGGCACCTTGCTCGCCGCGGCGGCTACGATCCATTCGTCACGGCCACGGCCGCCAGCGTTGCCCCGGGGAGCATCGCCCGGGAATACCCGGCCGGGGGGTAGGGCGCAACCCCTCGCCCAGGCCGGGTTGTCCCATCATCATTGGATCAACATCTGCAGCGCAACCGGGAGGGTGCATGCGCCGAGCAAGTTGGAGAGTCCTGGCGTGGTCCGCGGCGGTGATGGCGATGGGCGCCTGCGCGTCCGTCCAGAACCCCGTGCCGATCGAGGCGGGACCGGCGGGATTCGCGGTGCTGGCCGGCAAGTGGGACGGGGAGTACAGCAGCCAGGAGACCGGTCGCAGCGGCAGCATCGTCTTCTCGCTGGTGGCGGGCGAGGATCACGCGCACGGCGACGTGGTGATGGTTCCGCGCGGGATGAACCGTCCGATCATGCCGGCGACTTCACCCGAGGCGATGACAGCGGGGCGGGCCAATCCCGAGCTGCTGACGATCGACTTCGTGCGCGTTCAGGGCGGCGGCGTGTCGGGCGCGCTCACACCCTATCGTGACCCCGACTGCGCGTGCACGGTGACCACGCGGTTCCTGGGGCAGCTGATGAAGGGCGGCACAGCGATCGAGGGGACGTACGAGACGACGGGCGCGGGGCTGCCGCGGGCGGCGCAGGGGAGGTGGAGGGTGGAGCGGCGGAAGAGCTAACTACTGAGTACGGAGTCCTGAGTACTGAGTACTGAGTACCGAGTATCGCTCATCGCGCGGCGCGGAGTCCGGACGTAATCTTCCGCATTCCGCATTCCGCATTCCGCATTCCGCATTCCCGCATTCCCGCATTCCGCATTCCGCGGACTCCGACGCCGCTAGCCGCCTTTCGCGCCGCGCTTCGCCAGGGTCGAGAGCAGGACGACATACCCGGCCGCCAGGCCGACCATCACCACCGAGCCCCAGAGTGACACCGGCAGCAGGTAGCTCGCGTTGCTCCCGTCGGTGGCGATGAGGTAGACCCACTCGTCGAGGGCGAGGCCCAGGCCGGCGCCGAAGCCGACGGTCAGCAGACTCGTGAGGCGTGAGGCACCCCGGCCCAGCGCGAG
This sequence comes from Gemmatimonadaceae bacterium, assembly GCA_041483735.1. Lineage (GTDB taxonomy): Bacteria > Gemmatimonadota > Gemmatimonadetes > Gemmatimonadales > Gemmatimonadaceae > JBGPGH01. Next base: position 57,733 of record JBGPGH010000015.1, read on the forward strand.
CGGCACGCCGCAGGCCACGATCAGCAGCAGCCCGACGAAGAGGTGATGGACGTTGTACCGGCCGACGTTGAAGTCGGCGTTGGGCGTGAGCCCGAGCCACGCGCGCAGCAGCACGACGGTCGTGAGCATCGAGGCGAGGAGGAGTGTGGCCCGTCGCATAGGGAGGAAGGGAGGAAGGGAGGGAGGGAGGAAGGGGGGAGGGAGAGGGGCGAAGGGAGGCCCCGCACCACGCCGTTTCTCGTTTCTCGTTGCCGCGGCGCTCAGGACTCTCCCCGCGCACCTGAACGATACTCAGTACTCCGTACTCCGTACTCCGTACTCCAGTACTCCGTACTCAGTACTCAGTACTTCGTACTCAGCACCTCTTCAAGCTCTCCCACCGCCTTCTCCCGCGCGCCGGCCTCCAGATCCATCTCGGCCGCCAGCTCCGCCAGCGCCGGTACAGCTCCTACCGTCTCCGCCAGCCGGGCGGCCTGGCCATGCAGCCGGCCCAGGGCGGCGATCGCCTCGAGCATCCGCTGGACCAGCGCGTCGCGGGCCCGCTCGCAGCGGGAGACGTCCTCCATCCAGCTGGCGGCGTCGGCGGGATTAAGGCGGCCGGCGCCGGTGAGCGCCGCGAAGCTCGCGTCCAGCTGGGCGAGATCGAGCGCGACCCGGGCGCAGGCGGCGAGCATGGTCCGGAGCGCGCCGGCGATGTCGTGCGCGTCGCCGCCGGCGGCCAGCGCGGCGAAGAGCGGCTCGGCCAGCTGCACCACCCGGGCGAGCAGGTTTCGGGCTTCGCCCGGCGGGAGGTGCGCCAGGGCATCGACCAGCGTCCGCTCGACGTCCGCGGGAACGCTCGTGATGCGCGGGGCATTCACCACCACCGGACGGCGCATCTCGTGGTTCGCGGTCGCCAGCAGGATGCCGGCCACCAGCGGACTGGTCCAGAGGAGCGACGGGAGCACCGACGCGCCGGCGACCATCCCGACGCCGCTCACCGCGGCGAGCAGCGCGTAGAACGGAGCCGGAATCGTCGTCCAGGCGCGCGCGGCCGGCACGGCGCGGGCGGCCAGGCCGTGGTCCTCCAGCCGGTCGATGACCCGCGACGCCAGCGGCGCCGGCACCCGGAGGAGCGGCAAGTCGGCCATGGTCGAGAGCCGGCTGCCGGCCTCGGCGGCCCGTGAACCTAACATCTCGTCGAGGATCTGGAGGGTGGCCGCCCGGTCGCCGCCGGGCCGGATGCGGCGGACGTAGACGATCGTGTCGGCCACGCCGGGCGCGGCGCCGCCGCAGCGCGCGCAGACCGTGAGCCCGAACGGTTCGGGGGCGCCGCACACCACGCACGCCGACACCGGCAGCGGCCGGGGCTGCATCCGGTGTTCGGCGGCGGAGTCGTCAGGCGCCAGCGCGTCCAGGAAGCTGCCGGCGGTGGGGAAGCGGTGGTCCGGCGCGGCGGACGTCGCGCGGGCGATCGCCGCATCCAGCCACGCGGGCACGTCCTTCCGCACCGCCCGCACCGAGTAGCCGGTGGCGCTCGCCGCCGGCGGGCCGGACGCGGTGGCGCCGGCGGGGAGGGCGCCGGCCAGCGCCTGGTAGAGCGTGACGCCGAGCGCGAAGACGTCGGCGCGGGCATCACCTCGTCCCCCGGCGATGACTTCGGGGGCGGTGTAGGGGAGCGTCCCGACCATCGCCCCGGTCTGGGTCAGGCCCGGCAGTCCGTCCAGGCGCGCCGAGCCGAAGTCGGTGAGGCGGGCGCGTCCATCGGATTCGAGGAGGATGTTCTGGGGCTTGACGTCGCGGTGGAGGATGCCGCGCCGGTGGGCCACGGACAGGGCGGCGGAAATGTCGCGTCCGACGGCCAGGGCCTCGTCAGGCGTCAGCGGCCCGCTGGTGCGCGTCCGGACCGAGAGGTCGACGCCGTCGACGAGCTCCATGATGATGAAGCTCCAGCCGGCATCTTCGGCGAAATCATGCACGGCGACGATGCCGGCGTGCGACAGGCCGCGCACCGCCTGGACCTCACGGCGCATCCGTTCGCGGGCGAGGTGGGCGGCGGCCGGCGGCGGGACAAGCAGCTTGACGGCGACATCGAGGTCGAGTGACCGGTCGCGCGCGGCGTAGACCACCGAGAAGCCGCCGCGCCCGATCTCGCGGACGATCTCCCACCGTCCAGCGAGGACGCGTCCGGGTTCCAGGTAGGGGGACAAGGCGGACTCGGACGCAGGGGTGGGGAGCGGGGAACGGAGGGCGGCTACGGCTTTTCGGCCGGCAGGTCGCCCATCTGACCTAACGTCGACAGGGCGCTGCTGCGCCAGCCGTCGTTCGCCTGGTAGAGTTCCAGGAAGCGGCGCAGGTTCTTCTTCGCCAGCCGCGGCTGCTGGAGGGCGAACTCCGACATGCCGGCGTGGTAGAGGGCCATGTAGTTCTCGGGCCAGTATTCGAGGACCAGCTCCATCATTGGCCCCGACGACTGGTTGTCGCCGGCGTCGGCCACCGGGTGGGCGATGTCGAACAGAATGCCGGCCGCGGCGCCGCGCTGGTTCGCGGGCCGGCGGTTGATGAGGGCGCGGGCGCTGTCGATCTTGCCGGCCAGGGCGAGGCAGGAGGCACCATAGCCGGCGCCGTCGGCCGACGCGGGAGGCGGCATGTCGCGCAGCCGCACTTCCACCTCCAGCGCGTTGCAGTTCGGCTTCACCGCCGCGAACCACTCGGCGCCGGACCCGAAGCGGGTCTGTGGCGCGGGGTGGTTGGCGGTGGGCGCGGGGGCGACCGCGATGGCGGGCGCGCGGCGCGCGTTCTGGAGGAGGAGCGCTCCGCAGATGGCGACGTATCCGCCGGCGACGAGATAGAGGGGTCGGTTCACGGGTGCATCCGGTGAGGTCAACAGGGAGACGTCCGGGCCGGCGGAACGTGCACACGGCGTCTGTACATTGGACGCGCGGAGCGGGGGGGCGGTTTCCTCACCGCGCGGCCCTGTGATGATCGGGTTGAAATGGTGATGGTGGCGGCGTGCGGGAGGGTTGCCCCGCCTTCTCGGGAACGCGAAACGGTCGCCCGGGACTCACCGGGCGGCCGTCGACCAGGATCGGTCTCGCGGAGTTCAGTCCGCCGCGACCGGCCCCGAGCCCTCCCCCAACCGCTGGATGCGGCCGCGGTAGATCACCAGCACCGCCAGCCCCGCCACGGCGATCGCGGCCGTGACCAGCGCCACCTGCCACCCCGCCAGGCCCGGCCCGCTGGGGCGGCCGAGGTTGACCATCATCGCCACGCCGTACACCAGCCCGCCCACCGCCACCGGCATCCCCCACGCGCCCAGCTGGAACGACCCGGTGGGCTTCCAGCCGCGGGCCCGGGCGACGATGTAGCCTAACACTACCAGTTGGAACGCGAAGTAGATACCGAGCACCGCGAAGCTGGTGAGGATCGCGTACGCCTTGGCGAAGAACGGCAGCACCGCCGTCACCAGCGCGGTGAGCAGGGTCGCGTTCACCGGCGTGTGGAAGGTCGGGTGGAGCGACGCGAACATCTTCGGTGCCTGGCCGTCGCGCGCGAACGCGTACGTCACCCGCGCCGCCGCCACCTGCACCGCGCCGCCGCACGACAGGAAGGCGAAGATCACCAGCGCCAGGAACACTTTGTACATCGCCGGACCGAGCGCGGCGGTGAGGATGTAGTCGAGCGCGGTGGGGTTCGCCATCGCCGCCGCCAGGTCCGGGATCGACCAGAGGAAGGCGAAGGTCGCGATGATGGTGGTGACGCCGCCCACCAGCAGCGCCATGATCATCGCCCGCGGCACGTTGTACGTCGGGTTCACCACCTCTTCGCTGACGTCGGCGCACGACTCGAAGCCGTAGAAGATCCAGGCGCTGAACAGCGACGCGCTCAGGAAGACCGGGAGGTACGCCCCGCCCTTGGCCACGTCGGCGGTCTGCATCACGATGCCGGCGCCCACCGGGTGCGGCACGAACAGCAGGTAGATCGCGATCCCCAGCGTCCCGATAATCTCGGCGAACACCCCGAGGTTGAGCAGGACCGCCAGCCGGCGCACGCCGACGATGTTCAGCACCGTCTGCACCGCCAGCATCGCCAGTGAGATGCCGATCAGGTTCGTCCGGCTGTCGGCCGCCATCCCGAAGAACGACGCCACGAAGGGCGCCCCGCCGTAGTCCACCGCGACGATCGTCACGATCAGCGCCGTGCCGTAGACGAAGCCGGTGAAGACGCCGTAGCGCGGCCCCACGTTCCGCCGCGCCCACTGGTAGAGCGCCCCCGCCAGCGGGAAGCTCGACGCCAGCTCGCCGAAGATGAGCACCACCAGCAGCTGGCCGATCACGACGATCGGGATGCTCCAGAAGAACGCCGGCCCGCCCGTCTGCAGGCCGTACGTGAACAGCGAATAGATCCCCACCACCGGCGACAGATAGGTGAACCCCACCGCGAAGTTGCTGAACGGGTGCAGGACGCGGCTCAGCTCCTGCTTGTATCCGAGGCGCTCCAGATGCTCCTGGTCCTGGCGTTGCTGGTCCATTGGCAGGGAGGGAGGGAGGAAGGGAGGAAGGGAGGGAGGAGGGAGGGAGAGGGGCGGAGGGAGGAACTGCGCAGGGAGGAACTGCGCAGGGAGGAACGCTTCGTCACCTCCCACCTTATAGAAGAAGCTCGGGCGCGAAGGTGCCGCCGCCGGGTCGTGGGCGCAAGGGGCGTGACGGTCGGCGCGCGACCAGTGTGGACGGGTGTGCATCGCGCGTGGACAGTTCGTCGCGCGCGCGTGGAGAGCATCGCGCTCTTCGTGGATAAGCCTGCGTTTTTGTCGGGCTTTCTCCGATTGTTCGAACGCGTTTCCACACGCATCTTTCCCCCGCATTCACGGAACGGTCAGACCGTGGATGGAGCTTTCCCGCGGGACGCCGTCGGAAGGCCGCATGTTGGAAGTTCGACAACGGCATGCAGGTTGTGAGGTCGCTGGTCACAACCAAGGCTCCTGCGAACGGGAGCACCTGAGTCGGGACCGTCCGACGAGGGGCAAGGTGGCTGGTCCGCCCGCGCATCGTGCGGGAGGTCGAACCACAATGGATCAGTTGCCGCCAGCGGACCGCGGAACCCCTGCAGAAGGCAGCGATGCTCCTCTGCGGGGGTTTCGTGCGTTCATCAGGGAACGGACGCGGACTCGGGGAGCGGGGAGCGGAGGGGAACGGACCTCCGTCACTCCGAACGCAGCGCCGTCGCCGGGTTCACGCGCGTCGCGCGCAGGGCCGGACCGAGACTCGCCGCGGTGGCGGCCACCACCAGCATCACCGCCACCGCGATGTAGACGCCGGCATCGCGCGCCGACTCCTGGAACAACAGCGGCTCGATCCACCGGCCCGCCCAGAGGGTGATCGCGACGCCGATCGCGAGTCCGGCGACGACGAGCCGCAGGCTGTCGCCCAGGATCATCCGCAGCACGTTCCCGGTCTGCGCGCCGAGCGCCATCCGCACGCCCAGCTCGTGACGCCGCTGGACAACGTTGTAGGCGATCACGCTGTACATCCCGAACGCCGACAGTACCAGCGCGAGGATGCCGAAGAGCGAGAACATCATCGCGCCCAGTTGCCACGAGCGCTGCTCGGGTGCCACCCGATCCGCCAGCGGCGTCACCGTGACGTACGCGATCCCGGGCATTTCACGCTGCAGCGCGCGTCGCACGCGCTCCACTCCGGTCGCCGCGTCGCCGCGCAGGCGCAGGAAGAGGCCACCGCCGGCCGGGTCCGCCTGGGCCGACGGGAGATAGTACATGAGACCGGGGTCATCGCGGAAATCGGAGGTTCGCGTCCGTTCGGCGACGCCGACCACGGTGGTGCAGGGGACGGTATCGGCTCCGACCTTCACGCACTGGCCGATCGGATTCGCGCCGGGCCAGAGGGCGCGCGCCATCGGCTCGCTCACGACCATCACCGGCGGCGCGCCGGCGCGATCGTCGGCGGTGAAGCCGCGCCCGCGGAGCAGCCGCGTGCCGGCGGTCGCGAAGTACTCCGGCGACCCGGTCTGGATCGAGAAGGCACCCATCTTGTTGATCCGCCCGGTGTCGAGTCCGGGGACGAAGATCGGTTCGTCCCACTCCATGTAGAACGGCACGGTGGAGACGCGGGTCGCCGACACCACGCCGGGGACGGCACGCGCCCGAGACATGAGGGCCTCGCGCAGCGCGACGCGCGCGCCGCTGTCCTGTTGCACGCCGCGCATTTCCGGGCTGATGTAGAGGATCTCGTCGGCGGCGTAGCCCAACGGAATGGCGCGCACCTGCTGCATGCTGCGGATGAACAGGCCGGCGCCGATCAGCAGGACCACCGACAGCGCGCCCTGCAGGACGAGGAGGCCCACCCGCACGGGGCTCCGGTGATAGCTCCCCTCGCGCGCGCCCGCCTTGAGGGCGCCGGCCAGGTCGCTGCGGAGCGCGTAGAGCGCCGGCGCGAGCCCGGTGAGCACGCCCGCCAGCGTCGCCACGATCACCGTGAACCAGAGCGTGCGCCCATCGGCGAGCACGCCCTGCGGGTCGTGCCGCGAGAGAAAGGCCGAGCGGAGGAACGATCCGCCCCACTGGGCGAGGAGCAGTCCCGCGGCGGCGCCGGACATCGACAGGGCCAGGCTCTCGGTGAGCAGCTGCGCGAGCAGCCGGCCGGGCCCCACGCCCAGCGCCAGCCTCACGGCGATCTCGCGCCGGCGCCGGAGGGCGCGCGCGAGCAGCAGGTTGGCGACGTTCGCGCACCCGATCAGCAGCACGATCGCGGCGACCCCGACCAGCCAGGTCGCCACTTTCGAGTCCTCACCCTGCCGGGGCCCACGCTCCCCCACCGCCGAGCCGAGGATTCCGCGCGGCCTGGTGATCGACATCGGTGTCGTTCTGGGCTCGATCGCGATTTGCCGCTGGTAGCTGGCGACAAACGCGTTGGTCAGGTCGGTGGTGGCCGCCTCGACGCTTACCCCCGGCTTCCGCTCGGCGATCACCTGCGCCCACGTCATGTTGTAGGTCTTGTCGTAGCCCGTGGCGTGCCCGCGCCCGAGCATCGACGAGGCGAACGCGGTGATCGGAATGAACGCCACCGGGGTGGTGGTCGACGTGGCCGTGAAGCCCGGCGGCGCCACGCCGATGATGGTGAAGATCCGCGGCCCGATCTGGATCTTGTCGCCCAGGGCGCGGCGGTCGCGGTCGTATTTCGTGGCCCAGTACGCATCGCTCAGGACCGCCACGTCGCTCCCGTCAGGCGCGCGGTCCTCGTCGGCGGTGAACCAGCGGCCGGCCTGCGGGCGGGCGTCGAAGAACTCGAACATGCTGGCGCTGACCGCCGCGATCGGCATCGTGCGGGCCTCGTCGCCCACCCCGACGGCCTGCGGGGAGTGGAAGAACGCGGCCATCCGCGAGAACGACCGGCTCAGCTCCCGGAGGTCGAGGTAGCGTCGGTACTGCACGTTGCCCTGCGCGAACTCCTTCCCGTCGATTTTCCGCGACAGGTAGACATGCTGGGTGAGGGCGGGCTGCCGCATGAATGCGGGCGTCCTGAACAACAGCCGGTCGACGATCTGGAACATCGCCGCGTTGGCGCCGATGCCTAGTGCGAGAATCAGGATCACGGCGGCCGTGAAGCCCGGCTGCAGGCGCATGCCGCGCAGCGCGTAGCGGAGGTCCTGCGCCAGGGTGTCGAATCGTTCGCGCCAGTGCATGCGTCGCTCCCGGAGGTGTGCCGATTGGTGGAGTTGTCGTCGTGCTTCATCGAGGGGGGCCCCGAGCCGGCGCAGCGCCTCGGCGCGCGCCTCGTCAGGCGCCATCCCCCGGTCGGTCAGGTACTCGACGCGGGCATCGAGGTAGGCCTGGAGCTCCTCGTCGACGTCGTCGCGAACCATGTCCGGCGTGCGCGACACCAGCCGGAAGAGGCGACGCACGCCCGCGCGAATGCCGAGTCCGATCACCGGAGTCGCCTCAGCGGGTGGCGCGACGCGCGGTGAGGATCTCGGTGAGCGCGGACACGTGGTCGACGAGCTGGGCGGACTCGGCGCGCAGGTGGGCGCGCCCCGCCTCGGTCATCTTATAGTAGCGGGCCCGGCGCCCCTTCTTCGTGGTGCCCCACTCGGCCGCGACCAGCTTGCGCTCTTCCATGCGGTGGAGGGCCTGGAGCAGCGCGGCGCCGGCGATGGTGAGGCGCCCGCCGGAACGCTCCTCGAGCCAGGCGGTGATCTCGAAGGCGTGCATCGGCCCCCAGGACAGGGCTTTGAGGACGAGCGGGTCGAGCGTTCCCTTGAGCAGGGCCATGACGGGGGCGTCTCCTCCAAGTGTCTATACTTAGAGTCTTGGGGCTGCGAAAGGGTTGCTTGGGGGGGAGGAGGGGAGGTGGGGAGGTGGGGAGCGGCGGGGGTCAGTGCGCTGCGGCTGGCATCGTGAGTGCCCGCACAGGACAGTTAACCCTTTCTTGTTTTTCTGTCCTGTGTGGGCGACTGAGCCGTGCCTGGCACTGAGCAATCCGCGGCGATCAGTGCGTTCCCGCGCAATCCGCGTTCCCAAGAGTAAGACCCGGCGTTGGCACGATGCCGGCGGGCCCGCGCCAGACTCCGCGCAGACGCCGGCCCCGGGTGCCTCAGTGTGCGGTCGCTCGCCTTGCCGCGGCATGGACATGGATCGGCACGGGAATGTACCAGCCGCTCACCGCGGTCCTGACCTCGAGCCGCAGGTCGCCGGGCTGGGTGGGGGTGAAGGTGAAGTCCGCGGTCTCGCCGGGGCCGGTCATGAGGAAAGCGCGTCGCGGCGTGCGCTGCGCGGGCGGCAGGTCGGCGCCGTCCTTGGCGACGGGGCGCCACATGACCACCGACGTGTCGGTGCGCAGGGTGAAGGTCACCCGGAAATCGGGGTGCAGGCTGATGAGCCGGAAGCGATGGGTCTGGCCCACGGTCATGTCGATGGGCGCGGGAGACGACTGGCCGTTTACAAGACCGGGCGGACTCTCCTCCGAGCTGTCGCTGCTCGCGCCGGCCGAGGCGACCATGATGACGTGATCGGTGGTGGGGTCGAGCGTCCGGCCCGGCTCGAGGATGATCAGCGGGGCGTTGAGTCCCGAGCGGATCTGGAGCGGCTCGTCGACGTGCGCATGATAGATGAACGTGCCGGCGCGCGGCGGCGTGAACTCGGCGACGAACGAATCGCCGGGGGCGATGGGCGGCATGAGTCGGCCGGGGGTGCCGCTCCAGCCGGGGACGCCATCGGGATAGCTCTCGAGCTCGATCCCGTGCCAATGGACGGCGGTCGCCTCGTCCAAATGGTTGACGACCGTGATGCGCACGGGCTTGCCGCGCTCCAGGACGAGCATCGGGCTGGGGAAGGCGAACGAATCGGGCCTGGGCTCAGCACCGCGCTGCAGGAGGTAGGCGTAGCCGGGGAAGGCACCGAAGACGTGCGGGCGTGACTGCACCAGGAGCCGTAGCGCGCGCGGAGCCGGCTCGTGAGGCAGCGGGGCGGTGGCGCCGGCGCGCGGCGTCGCGGTGATCCCCAGCACCAGCCCCGACATCCCGGTCAACGCATCGTGCGGATCTCCGTGGTGATGGGGTGGCGCGAGGTAGAGCAGCGTCGAGACGTGAAAGGCGAAGTGACAGTGGAAGATCCAGTTGCCCGCGCGGGCCGGCGCCCAGCGCATGGTCATCGTGGTGCCGGAGAGCATGAGTTGGGTCACCACCAGGCGCCGTTGCGCGGCGCGGTACGTGGTGTCCGCCGCCCAACTGCCATGGCTGTCCACTTCGTAGTAGACGCCGTGCAGGTGCATGGGGTGGGAGTCGCCGGTGGAGTTCACCCATCTCCACCGGACCGAGTCACCCTGCGTGTACGTCAGGCGCTCGGTGTACGGCCACGCCTTGCCGTTGATCGTCATGAGGACGCGCGACAGGTGTGGCTCCGGGCCGGTGGAGTCGGCCTCCTGGAACCAGACGCCGAGGACGAAGACGCGATCGTCAGGCTCGGCGGGTGCGCCCGGCGGATCGACGATCAGCGCGCCCGACAGCTGGCTGTCGAGCCACTCCCGCGACCCGAGGTCGCTGTGGGTGGTGGTGCCCCAGTAGTAGTAGGTGCCGGCACGGCCGGCGTCGAAGCGCACCTCACGAGTGCCGCCGGCGGGCACCTGGATGGTGTCGTCAGGCGAGCCGGGCCGGGCGTGGAATCCGTAGAGGACCAGCGCCGAGTCCGTGGCGTTGCGGATGGTCGCGTGAACGGCCGTGCCCTGGCGCACGCGGATGAGCGGCCCGGAGATCTGGAGGTCGCCGCCTTCGACGCCGAACGCCTGGACCGTGAGTGCGGGTCCGCTGTCGGCGAGCGGATGCCAGTTGGCGAGGCCGACGACGAGATGGACGGTGAGGATGCCGTTGTGGAGCGTGCCCGCGGCGGCGCGGTTCGTGTTGGGGAGGGCGGCGGGGAGATCGATGCCGGCAGGTCCGGTGGCGCGCCGGTGAGGATCGACCCTCTCACTCGCGGCGGCGCCCATTGGCAGCCTGCGAACATTCACGGAGGAGGGGTCGGCCCCGACCAAGAGAGCCGGGAGCGAGAGCGAGCCGAGGAGGTTCAGCGCGCGCCGTGGAGTGCGGATTCGTGGGACAGCGTGCGCGGGCGTGGTCATCGTTCTCCGGATTCGATGCGGGCGAGTAACCGTAGTCCCCGGTTGAGAAGCAGGCGCGAAGGTATGGGGGAGCGGACGCTGAGTCCAGCGCGGTCCAGGCCCGGCTTTGGTTCGAACCAACGCCCGTGGCCGGCCGGCTCCGTGCACGTGCCTGCACTTACTGCTGGAACGCGGATTTTCGCTGAAACGCGCGGATTGCCTCAGTGACGCCCCTTGGGATTGGCCTGGCTGGCTCCTTGTGTTTAGGGGTGTCATCGCGCCCAAGGAGTTCATCCGCGTCGATCCGCGCGTTCCCGTGTCATCCGTGTTCCAGCAGTAGGAACGTGCGTAGCCGAGAAGGCGGCCGCGGCGAAATGTCCCGTCCTCGCCTTGGCCCAGACATGCCCACCGGCGGCCGGGCCCAGCCTCTCCACGCCATCTGTTCCCGGGCGATCCACCACTGGCGTCCGCCGGCCCGGCGCGCATATTCGCGGGTTGTCATTCCCCGGGCGAATCCATGCCGAAACGGACAGTTCGAAAGACAGTTCGCAAGGCATCCGGCGCCCCTCGCAAGGCATCAGGGGCCACCCGCACTCGCGATCGCGGCGCGGCGCTCATGCGGCTCGGCACCGCGATCGCCACCGGCGAATCGGAAGCTGACATCTGCCGCGCGGTGGTCGGCGGGCTGCGCGATGAAGCGCTCGGCTACGACTTCGTCGCCCTCCTGCTGGTCGACGCCGCCACCGGCGACCGGGTGCTGGTCGCGAGCAGCGGCTGGGCCGATGCGCCCGCGGGGCTCCGGATTCCGGCCGGCCAGGGCTTGAGCGAGCGCCCGCTGCTCGATGGCCGGCTGCACTACACGCCACAGGTCAATCGCGACACGCGCTACCTCCCCACCCGCAACGAGGGGTCGGAGGTCGACGTCCCGCTGATGATCAACAAGCGGCTGGTGGGTGTGCTGGTGGTGGAGAGCAATCGCCCGCGCGCCTTCGACGCCCAGGACCTGGAGATCCTCACCGCCGCCGCCAACCAGGCGGGGATCGCGATCGGGCGGGCGCGGCTGCTGGCCGCCGAGCGGCAGCGCGCCGACGAGCAGGAGGCGCTGCGCGCGACGATGGCCGACCTGTCGGCGCAGCTCGAGCTGTCGTCGCTGCTGCAGGCGGTGCTGGAGCGGGCGGTGGCGCTGCTGCGGGTGATCCACGGCGAGCTTGCCATCTCTCACGCCGCGGCGCAGGAGCTGGAAATCGTCGCCAGCCACAACGTGGGGAAGCGCGACACGATCGGCACGCGGATGGCGGTGGGCGAGGGGGCGATGGGTCACGTCGCGCGCAGCCACGAGCCGCTCCTCATCCCCGACTACAAGGTGTGGGCGGGGCAGTCGGCGCAGTACGCCGAGGTCGACTTCCACGCGGTGATCGTGGTGCCGCTGCTGATCGCGGGGCGGCTGGTGGGGGCGATCGCGTTCATGGACCGCGACCCGAAGCGCCGGTTCGGCGACGAGGATCTCCGGCTGCTGACGCTGTTCGCGCCGCAGGCGGCGATCGCGATTGAGAACGCGCGCCTGTTCACGGCCGCGCAGGAGCAGAAACAGTATTTCGCCGAGCTGGTGTCGAACTCTCCGGTGGCGATCGTGACGCTCGACGTCGGGCACAACGTGGTGAGCTGCAACCCGGCGTTCGAGAAGATGTACGGCTACCGGGAGAGCGAGGTGATCGGGCGGAACCTGGACGACTTCATCACCACCGAGACGACGCGCTCGGAGGCGGTGGGCTACACCGAGCAGGCGCTGGCCAGCCGCTCGGTGCAGGTGATCAGCAAGCGGCGGCGGAAGGACGGCAGCCTGGTGGACGTCGAGGTGCTGGGCGTGCCGGTGGTGGTGAACGGGCGGCGGGTGGGGCTGATGGCGCTCTACCACGACATCACCGAGCTGTTGCGGGCGCGTCGTGAGGCGGAGGCGGCCAACAGCGCCAAGAGCCAGTTCCTGGCGAGCATGAGCCACGAGCTGCGGACGCCGCTGAACGCGATCATCGGCTACAGCGAGATGCTCCAGGAGGATGCCGGCGACCATGGCGCCGAGGGCTTCATCCCCGACCTGCAGAAGATCCATTCGGCGGGGAAGCACCTGCTGACGCTGATCAACGACGTGCTCGACCTGTCGAAGATCGAGGCCGGCAAGGTGCAGCTCTTCCTCGAGACGTTCGACCTGGCGCCGCTGGTGGAGCAGGTGGCGACGACGATCCGGCCGCTGGTGGAGAAGAACGCCAACACGCTCACGGTGCACTGCGCGCCGGCGCTCGGCGCGATGCACTCCGACGCCACCCGGGTGCGCCAGGTGCTGCTCAACCTCCTGTCGAACGCGAGCAAGTTCACCGAGCACGGTACCATCACCCTGCACGCGGAGCGCGCCGGCGGCGAGATCGTCTTCCGGGTGCGCGACACCGGGATCGGGATGACGCCCGAGCAGATGGGGCGGCTGTTCCAGGCGTTCTCGCAGGCCGAGGTCAGCACCACCGCGAAGTACGGCGGCACCGGGCTGGGGCTGGCGATCAGCCGGAAGTTCTGCCAGCTGATGGGGGGCGATGTCCACGTGGAGAGCGTGCCCGGGCAGGGCTCCACGTTCACCGTGCGGCTGCCGGCCGACGCGCCTGACGAGGGAGTGCCGGTGCGGGACGCGGGCGCCGCCGCGCGCGTGGCGGGCGCGGCCGGCACGGTGCTGGTGATCGACGACGACGCGTCGGCGCGCGACCTGGTGGCGCGCTTCCTGGAGAAGGAGGGGCTGGAGGTGGTCGGCGCGGCCGACGGAGCCGCCGGGATCAGGGCGGCGCGCGAGCACCGCCCGGACGTCATCACCCTCGACGTCGTCATGCCCGGCATGGACGGCTGGGCGGTGTTGACCGCGCTCAAGAGCGACCCCTCGCTGGCCGACGTTCCGGTGGTGATGCTGTCGATGGTCGACGAGAAGAATTTGGGATTCGCGCTGGGCGCCTCGGACTATCTGACGAAGCCGATCGAGCGCGACCGGCTGCTCCGGGTTCTCCGCACGATCGCCAAACCCGGCGCCGCCGACGGCGGGAAGCCGCGGGTGCTGGTGGTGGAGGACGACGCGCGCACGCGGACGGTGCTGCGGCGGGCAATGGAGCGCGAAGGGTGGGAGGTGGTGGAGGCGGAGCACGGCCGCGCGGCGCTGGCGCGCGCCGGCGAGCACATGCCGCACCTGGTGCTGCTCGATCTGATGATGCCGGAGATGAACGGCTTCGAGTTCCTGGAAGCGCTGCGGCAGATGGAGTCGGGGCGGTCGGTGCCGGTGGTGGTGATCACCGCCAAGGAGCTGACCGACGACGACCGCCGGCGCCTGAACGGCGGGGTCGAGCGGGTGGTGGCCAAGGGGGGCCGCGGCCTGGACGCGCTGGCGGCGACGGTGCGCGAGCACGTGCTCAGCCGCCACCGGGTGGCCTGACGAGTCGATGGCCAGCTCCCGACGTCCCGCCAGCCGCCGTCCGGCCAAGCGCGCCCGCCCCGCGGTCCGTGGGCGCGAGGGGGACCTCAAGCGCCGGCAGGCCGCGCTGCTGCGCCTGACGACGGCCATCGCCGCGGCCACCGATGAGGCCGAGGTCTACCGGTCGGTGGTGAACGGCCTCCACGACGAGGCGCTGGGCTACGACTTCCTGGGCGCGTTCCTGCTCGACGAAAAAGCCGGGGACCGCGTGCTCCAGGCGTCGGTGGGGTGGCGAGACGCGCCGACCGGGTGGCGCGTCCACGCCGGCCAGGGGCTGAGCGAGCGCGCCCTGGAAGACGGCCGGCTCCACTACACGCCCGACGTCACCCGCGCCGCCGGCTACCTGCCCAGCCTGGCGAGCGGCTCGGAGCTGGACGTGCCGCTGCGCGTGGACGGGAAGATGATCGGCGTGCTGGTGGTGGAGAGCACCAGGCCGAACGCGTTCGGCGACGAGGACTTCGAGATCCTCACGGCCGCCGCCGACCAGGCCGGGATCGCGATCGGGCGCGCGCGGCTGCTGGCCGAGGAGCGCCGGCGGGTGCGCGAGCACAAGGCGCTGATCGACACCATGGCCGACCTGTCGTCGAACCTCGAGCTGCCGCGGGTGCTGCAGGCCGTGCTCAACCGCGCGGTCACCCTGCTGGGGATCACCGGCGGCGAGGTCGCGATCTTCGAGGAGCGGACGAACGAGCTGGTGATCGTCGCCAGCCACAACATGGAGACCAACGCGGTGGGGACGCGGATGGCGCTGGGCGAGGGCGCCATGGGGCACGTGGGGCGGACGCACGAGCCGCTGATCATCCCGTCGTACCACGAGTGGGCGGGACAGTCGCAGCAGTACGCGCAAAGCCCGGTCTACTCGGTGATGGCGGCGCCGCTGCTGATCGGGCGGCGGCTGGTGGGGGCGATCGCGATGGTGCACTCCGACCCGCAGCGGGTGTTCCAGGCCGAGGACCTGCGGCTGCTGAACATGTTCGCGCCGCAGGCGGCGATCGCGATCGAGAACGCGCGGCTGTACGCCTCGGCCCAGCGACAGAAGCAGTACTTCGAGGACCTGGTGCTCAACAGCCCGGTGGCGATCGTCACGCTCGACCGCAACCACGACATCATGGAGTGCAACCCGGCCTTCCAGACGCTGTTCGGCTACTCGGCGGCCGAGGCGGTGGGGCGCAACCTCGACGAGCTCATCTCCACCGAGGCGACGCGGTCGGAGGCGGTCCACTACACGCAGGAGGCGTTGAGCCACGCCATCCACGGGATCGGCCGGCGGCGGCGCAAGGATGGGACGCTGGTGGACGTCGAGGTGCTGGGCGTGCCGGTGATCGTGGGCGGGGAGCGGGTGGGGCTGATGGGGCTCTACCACGACATCACCGAGCTGCTCGACGCGCGTCGTGAGGCGGAGGCCGCCAACAGCGCCAAGAGCCAGTTCCTGGCGAGCATGAGCCACGAGCTGCGGACCCCGCTGAACGCGATCATCGGCTACAGCGAGATGGTGCAGGAGGAGGTCGAGGAGATGGGGCACGCGACGGTGGCGGCCGATGTCGGGAAGATCCGCACCGCCGGCCGGCACCTGCTCACCCTGATCAACGACATTCTCGACCTGTCCAAGATCGAGGCGGGGAAGATGGACCTCTACCTCGAGACCTTCCCGCTGGGCGCGCTGGTGGACGAAGTCGCCAGCACGGTGCAGCCGCTGGTGGAGAAGAACGCCAACCGGCTGGAAGTCCGCTGCGCGCCGGACCTGGGGACGATGCACGCTGACCTGACGAAGGTCCGGCAGATGCTCCTCAACCTCCTGTCCAACGCCTGCAAGTTCACCAAGGACGGGACGATCATCCTCGACGCCACCCGGGAGCGCGACAACGGCGCGGTGAAGGACCGCATCGTGCTGCGCGTGTCGGACACCGGGATCGGGATGACGCCAGAGCAGATGGACCGGCTGTTCGAAGCGTTCGCGCAGGCCGACAAGTCGACGTCCAGCAAGTATGGCGGCACCGGGCTGGGCCTGGCGATCACCAAGCGCTTCTGCCACATGATGGGCGGCGACGTCTCGGTGGAGAGCGAGCGCGGCAAGGGGTCGGCGTTCACGATCCACTTGCCGGCCGTGGTGAGCGGGGGGGCGGCATGAGCGGCGGACCGCGGCCGGTGCCGCCGGCGTCCACCGCCGACGCGGGGCGGGCGGCCCAGCTCCGGTCCGCCCTGTTGGGCCTGAGCAACCGGATCGCCGAATCGCCTGACGAGGACGCGGTCTGCTGGGCGCTGGTGGAGAGCCTGCGCCACGCCGCGTTCGACTTCGATGGCGTGGGGCTCTACCTCGCCGGCGCCACCGTTTTCGAGCCCACGCTCCGGGCCAGCGCCGGCGCCTTCGACGCGGCCGACACCGCGTCATCGGAGCTGAGGCTGCCCCTCCGGATCGAGCAGAGCGCGATCGGCGAAGTCGTCGTCAGGCGAGGAGGCGCGCGCGCCTTCGAGCAGGGCGACCTGGAGATCCTGGCAGCCGCAGCCAACCAGGCCGGGATCGCGATCGGCCGGACGCGGCTGCTCTCGGCCGACCGCCAGCGGCTGGCCGAACAGCGGGCGCTGCTCGACACGCTCGCCGACCTCTCGGGGCAGCTGGAGCTGGACCAGCTGCTCCAGGCGGTGCTCAAGCGGGCGGTGACGCTGCTCGACGTCACCGGAGGCGAGCTCGCGATCTTCGACGAGAAGGCGGGCGAGCTGGTGATCGTCGCCAGCCACAACATCGAGACCAACGCGGTGGGGACGCGGATGGCGCTGGGCGAGGGGGCGATGGGGCACGTGGGCCAGACCCACGAGCCGCTGATCATCCCGCACTACCAGCAGTGGGCGGGCCGCTCGGCGCAGTACGTGCAGAGCACGATCCAGACGGTGATGGCGGCGCCGCTCCTGATCGGGAGCCGGCTGGTGGGGGCGATCGCCAGCGTCCACTCCGACCCCGGCCGGACGTTCGGGCAGCGCGAGCTCCGGCTGCTGAACCTGTTCGCGGCCCAGGCGGCGATCGCGATCGAGAACGCGCGGCTGTTCAGCGCCGAGCGGCGCCGCGCCGAGGAGCAGCAGGCGCTGCTGGACACGATGCAGGACCTGTCCGGCGAGCTGGACCTGGAGGGGGTGCTCTAGCGGGTGCTGGAACGGGCGCTGTCGCTGTTAGGCGTCACCGGCGGCGAGCTGGCGACCTACGACGAGTCGCACAAGGACCTCGTCATCGTCTCGAGCCACAACCTGGAGACGAACGCGGTGGGGACGCGGATGGCGCTGGGGGAGGGGGCGATGGGGCGCGTGGCCCAGACCAAGCAGCCACTGATCATCCCGCGGTACCAGGACTGGGAGGGACACTCGTCCAAGTACGAGCGTACCACCATCCAGTCGGTGATGGCGGCGCCGCTCCTGATCGGCAGCCGGCTGGTGGGCGCGATCGCCAGCGTCCACGCCGACAACACCCGCGAGTTCGGGCCCGAAGACCTGCGGCTGCTCCAGCTGTTCGCGCCGCAGGCCGCGGTCGCGATCGAGAACGCGCGCCTCTACGCGGCCGCCCAGCAGCACTTCGAATTGCTGGTGCGCAACAATCCGGTCGCGTTCGTGAACCTGGACCTCGAGCACAACATCACCTCGTGCAACCCGGCGTTCGAGCGGCTGTACGGCTACTCGGAGGCCGAGGTCATCGGACGGAACCTCGACGAGCTGGTGACGAGCAAGGAGACGCTGGCCGACGCGCGCGCCAAGACCGAGCGGGCGGAGATGAGCGGGGGCGCGTTCTCCGGCACCGGCCGGCGCTGCCGCAAGGACGGCTCGGTGGTGGACGTCGAGATCTTCACCATCCCGGTGACCGTGGCCGGCGAGCGGGTGGGGATGATGGCGCTCTACCACGACGTCAGCGAGCTGCTGGCGGCGCGTCGTGAGGCGGAGGAGGCCAACGAGACCAAGAGCCGCTTTTTGGCGAGCACCAGCCACGAGCTGCGCACACCGCTCAACGCGATCATCGGCTACAGCGAGATGCTGCAGGAGCAGGCCGAGGAAGAGGGCCATACCGGCTACCTCGCCGACCTCGGCAAGATCCACTCGGCCGGCCGCCACCTGCTGAGCGTGATCAACGACATCCTCGACCTGTCGAAGATCGAGGCGGGGAAGATGGAGCTCTTCCTCGAGACCTTCGAGCTGCGGACGGTGGTCGACGACGTCGCCACCACCGTGCGGCCGCTGGTGGCCCAGCACGACAACAAGCTGGAGGTGCGCGCAAGTCCTGACCTGGGGACGATGCACGCCGACGTCACCCGGCTGCGCCAGGTGCTGCTGAACCTGCTGTCGAACGCGTCGAAGTTCACCGAGCATGGGGTCATCACGCTGGCGGTCGAGCGGGCCGGCGACGAGATGGTCTTCCGGGTGCGCGACACCGGGATCGGGATGAGTCAGGAGCAGATGGGGCGGCTGTTCGAGGCGTTCGCGCAGGCCGAGGCATCGACGGCCAGCAAGTACGGCGGCACCGGGCTGGGCCTCGCGATCAGCCGGAAGTTCTGCCGGATGATGGGGGGCGACGTCACGGTGGACAGTGTCCCTGGCCAGGGATCTACATTCACCGTGAGGCTTCCGTCGGCTGCGGCACCGGCCGCGGAGCAGACGAGCTGGCCGGCCGCGGCCGGGGGGGGCGCACACGCGGGCCTGGTGCTGGTGGTGGACGACGACCCGGGGATGCGCAACCTGCTGGGGCGCTTCCTGAGCCGCGAGGGGTTCCGGGTGGAGACGGCAGCTGACGGTGCCGCGGGACTGCGCCGCGCGCGCGAGCTCCACCCCGACGTCATCACGCTCGACGTCCTCATGCCGGAGCTGGACGGCTGGTCGGTGCTCACCGCGCTCAAATCCGAGCCCGGGCTGGCGGACATCCCGGTCGTCATGCTGACGGTGGTCGACGACAAGCCGATGGGGTTCGCGCTCGGCGTCTCCGAATACCTCACGAAGCCGATCGACCGGAAGCGGCTGGCGGCGGTGCTGGGGAAGTTCACGTCGGCCGGTGTGGGAGCAGAAGGGAAGAACGGGCGATCCGTGCTGCTCGTGGAAGACGACGCGGCCACCAGCAAACAGCTCCAGCGCGCCCTGGAGAAGCAGGGGTGGAATGTGGCGACGGCGGCCAACGGGCGGATCGCGCTCGAGCGCGTGGCGGAGCGCCTGCCGAGCCTGATCCTGCTCGATCTGATGATGCCGGAGATGGACGGCTTCGAGTTCCTGGAGGAGTTGCGGCAGCGGCCCGATGCGTCCGGGATCCCGGTGGTGGTGATCACCGCCAAGGACCTGACCGCGGAAGACCGCCAGCGGCTGAACGGCGGTGTGGCGCGGGTGGTGAACAAGCGGGGGCGCGGGCCCGAGGCGCTGCTCGCCGACGTCCGGTCGATGATCGCCGGCAGGGCGTCGGCCCGTTAGGGAGCGAACGCCGTCTCAACGAGAGGGAGTGTGGCATGGCGAGAATCCTGCTGGTCGAGGACAACGAGATGAACCGCGACATGCTCTCTCGGCGCCTGGAGCGGAAGGGCTTCGAGGTGAAAATGGCGGTGGACGGGCGCCAGGGGGTGGAGATGGCGCGGGCCGGCGGCTACGACCTGATCCTCATGGACATGAGCCTCCCCGAGATCGACGGATGGGAGGCGACGCGCCAGTTGCGTGAGGCGCCGGAGACGAAGACGGTGCCGATCATCGCTCTCACCGCCCACGCCATGGCCGGCGACCGCGACCGCGCGCTCGAGGTGGGGTGCAACGACTACGACACCAAGCCGATCGAGCTCACCCGCCTGCTCGGCAAGATAGAAGCATTGTTAGGGGGGAAGACGGGTACGTGAGCCAGCCGCCACACGTGAGCCCCGGCGCCGGCGCGGCCACCCCCTTCACGCCGGAGGCGCTGGGCGAGCTCCGGCACGACCTCCGGACGCCGGTCAATCACATCATTGGATACGCGGAGATGCTGGCCGAGGACGCCGCCGGG
Organism: Gemmatimonadaceae bacterium; assembly: GCA_041483735.1. GTDB lineage: Bacteria > Gemmatimonadota > Gemmatimonadetes > Gemmatimonadales > Gemmatimonadaceae > JBGPGH01. Next base: position 77,795 of record JBGPGH010000015.1, read on the forward strand.
CCCGAGCTGGCCAGCCGGCGCGCTCACCTCGACGAGGTGCTGGCCGCGGCCCGCAACATCCTTTCCCTGATCAACTCGACCCTCGGCCCGAACCACACCGACGTCCGCGCCGGCGACCTGAGCCGGCTGTACGAGTCGCTGCGCGCGCCGCGCCAGCGGATCGTCGCGGCCGTCTCGGCGGTGCTCGGCGCCCCCGATGCGCAGCAGGACGCGTCGCTGGCCGACGACCTGGGGCGGATTCTGGCGGCCGCGGGGCGGCTGGCGGGTCCGGCCGACGCGACGCAGGCGAACGGCAAGACCGCGAACGGCGGGCAGGCGAGCGGGGCGCCGGCCGGCCAGGACGCGACCGGCGCGGCAACCGACAACGGCGCCGGCCCTCGTCAGGCGCGCATCCTGGTCGTGGATGACGTCGAGGACAATCGGGAGGTCCTTCGCCGCCGCCTCACGCGCGAAGGACATGCGGTGGAGACGGCCGGCAACGGCCGCCAGGCGCTGGAGCTGGTGCAGCAGCGGCGGTTCGACCTGGTGCTGCTCGACGTCCTGATGCCGGAGCTGGACGGCTACGCGGTGCTGGAGACGCTCAAGGGCAATCCCGCCACCCGCGACATCCCGGTTGTCATGATTTCGGCGCTGGACGAGCTGCCCGGGATCGTGCGGTGCATCGAGCGGGGGGCCGAGGACTATCTGCACAAGCCGTTCGACCCGGTGCTGCTGCGCGCGCGCATCAATGCGTGCCTGGAGAAGAAGCGGCTGCGCGACCAGGAGGTGGAGTATCTCGAACGGGTGGGGCAGGTGATCGAGGCGGCGACGGCGGTGGAGGCGGGGACGTACAAGCACGAGTCGTTGGCGCCGCTGGCGCGACGAGCGGATGAGCTGGGGAGGCTGGCACGGGTCTTCGACAACATGGTGGTGCAGATGAAGGCGCGGGAGGGGCGGCTGCGCGACCAGGTGCGCGACCTGCGGCAGGAGATCGGGGTGGCGCGGCGCGACACGCGCGAGATGAGCGCGATGGTGGACGGCGGGAATCTCCGGAGCGGCGAGCGCTTCTCGCACCGCTACGAGATCATCGGCGTGCTGGGGCGCGGCGGGATGGGGACAGTGTACCGGGCGCGCGACCTGGAGCTGGACGAGGAGGTCGCGATCAAGACGCTGCGGCCGGAGCTGCTGACCGACGCAACGCTGTTAGGCCGGTTCAAGGACGAGATCAAGCTCGCTCGTCGCTTGTCGGACCAGAACATCGTGCGGACCCACGATTTCGGCGAGTGGTCGGGGGTGTGCTACCTGACCATGGAGTACGTCGAGGGGATCACGGTCCGCGAGCTGCTCGACACGCGCGGCAAGCTGGGGATCTCATCGACGCTGGCGATCGCGGGGCAGCTGGCGCATTCGCTGCAGGTGGCGCACGAGCATGGCGTCATTCACCGCGACATCAAGCCGCAGAACCTGCTGCTCGACGATGAAGGAGTCCTCAAGGTGATGGACTTCGGGGTGGCGCGGCTGGCGGAGCGGTCGACGTCGATGACCGAGGCGGGGCTGGTGATCGGGACGCCGGCCTACATGCCCCCGGAGCAGCTGCTGGCGGAGCAGGTGGACGCGCGGAGCGACCTGTACGCGGCCGGGGTGGTGCTGTACGAGTGCCTGACGGGGAAGCCGCCGTTCGAGGCGGCGTCGGTGACGTCGCTGGTGGCGAAGATGCTGACCACCGAAGCTCGGCCGCCGGTGGAAGTGAACGCCGAGATCCCGCCGGCGCTGTCGGCGCTGATCATGCGGCTGCTGGCGAAGAAGCCGGAGGCGCGGGTGCAGACCGCGGCCGAGCTGGCGGAGCAGCTGGTGGGGCTGGGGTAGGGAGGGCGGATGCACGCCTACTGGCCGCGGAGCTGCCGCCACGTACATCTCAAGAAATTAAGCCTCGGGCAATCCCGGGGCGTTTCACCTTATGAAACGTGCTGCTGCCAAGTAGCAATCACCGGGGATGCGGAAATCTTGAGAAATGCGTACACACCTCCGAATCTGGCAAGGAAACCACCGCCCGTGAGTTCCATCTGGTAAGGCGACACAATTAGGATCTCGGCACGCCAAGCGCCCAGCTCGGAAACGGGAACGCGAATCCTGGAACCTGCGCCGACAACCTCTATGAGACGAGACCGCTTCTTGCCAGCGTCCTTTACCAGCTCACCGACTAGTCCCTTGCCCGTCGTAAGCATTCGTAGTTGAGCCTGAAACTGGTTGCGACGGTCCTCCGAGCCAATTGGCTCACAAGACATGTGAAGTATGTCATCGCGTCGGTGTCCATAGCAGACAAGGGGCTTGGGAAACTCAGTCAGCCTGTGGAGCGCATCTGAGTTCTGAACCACCTGAGAATCGGGCTCGAATACGTATCCGCGAATAGGTCCATTCGAGTCGCCACTCGAAGAGGCCTCAAGCGCGAGCAGAGTGAGCCGTGCGGACATGCTCGGGGGGGCTAATGGCGTCTGGGAGGTTTGGCTCATGAATGGTTCCGCAGGGGCAACTTCGCAGTTGGCGCGAGGCGTGCACGAGCTGCGCATCGCGATCTCACTCTTGTCACTCAACAAGGTCAAGGACGCAATGACAATGGCGGAAACTGACGTTCTCATCGCGACCGTCACGGGAACAACTGAATGAATGGCATTGTCGTTACGTGTCCCCTTCCAGTGTCGCAGTTAACGGAAGCAACCGCTGGTACCCCTCGATACCCCGAAAGGCGTGAGTGATAGAAGCCAGAATATGTCACTTGGAAGTGTAGATGTTTCTTGAGCCAGGCGAAAGCGTTTGGCCCTAAGTCCCAAGACTCTTCGACACCGTCTGCCGCAATGTCGAAGAATGTGACGTTTGCTGGACAGCCGTTGATGTACGTCAGAAACGCGCCGCGCATGACTACGTCGCCGACTTGCCGCGAGTTCAGGGATCGCGACACGCTGAGCAAGTGCTGGCCACCACCATAGGTCGTGATCGTCCCGCCCTCGCCTTCCGGCGGCCCACCGAATGACTCGCGGCAGATCGAACACATGCCGGAAGCGTCGAACGGATCGGGCGACACCGGCCCTACAAAGGGCGTCGTCGGCGCGGGCTGAGGTTCGGGCACCGAAACGGGAAGCTCGCAGATCGGAGGGAACGGTGGAACGGTGTCTGAGGGCGCCGCTCCTATCTCGCCGACTTCCGCGGTGGGTCCACGTGACTCCCCAGTCACGGCAACAAACGTCGGCCACCATCCTCCCGAGTCTGCCCGGGCTATCCCAGGCTCGACCGGGGTGGTCGCCGGGCAATCATCGAGGCCCAACACATCGTTCAAATTGATCTGATCGGCACCGCCGTACAGGTAGAGATTCATTCCGCCAGTCAAGCCGATCGGATCCTCGGTGATGAACCGGCCGACGTTTGGATCGTACCACCGATTCCGCACGTAGTACATGCTCGTCGAATCGCCCTCCCAGACGAGGCCCTTCCAGCCGAGCCGGTTGTAGCCGGAGCTGCTCACGGTGAATCGCCCCGGGATTGCCGGAGGCTCCGTTTCGTGAGAGGATGGAGCCATGGACAATATCAGGCGGTTTTCCCCCGAGGTCCGCGAGCGGGCCGTCCGGCTGGTGCAGGAGCATGAAGGCGAGTACGCGTCGCGGTGGGCGGCGGTCCGATCGATCGCCGAGAAGATGGGCTGTTCGGCGGAAGCGCTGCGGAACTGGGTCCGGCGGGCCGAGCGGGATGCGGGCTTGCGGCCGGGCCTGACGACGGCGGAGGAACAGCGCGTGAAGGCGCTGGAGCGGGAGAATCGTGAGCTGCGCCGCGCGAATGAGATCCTGCGCAAGGCGTCGGCGTATTTTGCCCAGGCGGAGCTCGACCGCCGAGCGAAGTGATGGTGGCGTTCATCGATGCCCACCGCGAGGTCCACGGGGTCGAGTCGATCTGCACGCTGCTGCCGATCGCCCCGTCGACGTACTTTCGGCACAAGGCGCAGCAGGCCGATCCCGGCCGCCGCTCGGCGCGCGCGCGGCGGGACGAGGAACTGCGGGCGATCATTCGACGCCTCTGGACCGAGCATTTCCAGGTATATGGGCCCCGCAAAGTGTGGCGGCAAATGGGGCGCGAAGGCCTCCGCGTGGCGCGGTGCCGTGTCCGTCGGCTGATGCGCGAGATGGGGCTCACGGGTGCGGTACGCGGACGCGCGTGGGTGACCACGACACAGGCGGACGCCGCCGCCACGCGTCCGGCCGATCTCGTCGACCGGAACTTCACCGCCACGCGTCCGAATCAGCTCTGGGTGTCGGATTTTACGTATGTCGCGACCTGGCGCGGGTTTGTGTATGTGGCGTTTGTCATCGATGTCTTCGCGCGACGGATTGTCGGCTGGCGGGCGTCGGCCTCACTGCGCACGGATCTCGCCTTGGACGCCCTCGAGCAGGCGATCTATGACCGCTGCGACAGCGACACCGGCGACTTGGTGCATCACAGCGATCGCGGCACGCAGTATCTGTCGTTCCGCTACACCGAGCGGCTGGCGGACGCCGGCATCGAGCTGTCTGTCGGCAGTCGGGGCGACGCGTACG
>JBGPGH010000016.1:0-76802 GCA_041483735.1 Gemmatimonadaceae bacterium
CCCTCATGTACCAGGAGTAGCTGGGATGCTCGCATGTTTTCCCCGCGCGCGCGGGGATGGACCCTGCATCCTCACGGGATCATTCGAGGCCGACACGTTTTCCCCGCGCGCGCGGGGATGGACCCGTGGCGAGCTGATCGTTCCGCATCCCGCGATAGTTTTCCCCGCGCGCGCGGGGATGGACCCGAGGGTGCTGCGGCGCCAGAGCTGACCCCCGAGTTTTCCCCGCGCGCGCGGGGATGGACCCGGAGGCGAGCTGGTCTTCCCCGCTCACCCGGCGATCGCCGGGATCAATCTCCCGGTCCTGCCGGGCCTTCGGCTCAGGCAATTCCATCCGTTCAGCTCGGCACTTTCTTCCCTGCCCCGGCCGGACGCGGAGCCGCCGGCGCCTCGCCGCCGGTCGCGCGCACGCGCCCGATGCGCGGTCGCGCTGACCACATAACCTGAACGACGGCAACCGGATGAGTTCCGCCTGACGAGGGGGCGCCGAGTGACTTCGGCACCCCTCGTTCATTTGAGACGGCACATGGAACGACCGTTGCCTCAGGGAGGGACACGAGCGAAGGACCCATCTGTCCGGGAGCAGGCATGATGTTCGGATTCATTAACCGCGTTTCACCCGCCCTGTCGCTGAAGCAGGGGCTGGATGCGAGCACCGAGCGGACGCGCGCGATCGCCGATCGCGTGGCGAAGTCGACGATGGGCGGCGCGGACGGATTCGCGCTGCCCGGCGGCGCGAACGCCGCGGCCACGGCCAGGGCCAACGGCGTCGATCTCGAACAGGAGATGACGAACCTGGCCGACGAGCAGCTGCACTTCGAGGCCACCGCGCGGCTCCTCCAGAAGACGTACGAGCAGCTCCGCACCAGCATGAGGGACCGGTAAATGCCGAACGACGTTCGTCCGGGGCTGCTGCCCGATCCGCAGCGCCAGTTCGTCCGTCCCATGTTCCGCGCCCTGGCCATCTCGGCGAGCGGGCTGTCGGCGCAGCGGATGCGGATGGAGACGATCGCCGGCAACATCGCCAACGCCGAGACCACCCGCGGCGCCGACGGCCAGCCGTACAAGCGCCGGGTGGTGACGATGCAGTCGTCAGGCACGCCGGCCGGTTCCGCACCCATGGCGCCGGCCACCGGCCAGCTGCCGTTCACGATGGAACCATTCGGTATCAAGCCGTTCGCGGTGCCGGCCTACACGGACAACGGCGCGATCGAGGTCCCGGTTCTGCCCACCGACGATGGCCGGAACGGCGTCGCCGTATCGGGCGTGCAGGAAGACCAGACCGAGGGACCGCTCGTGTACGACCCGAGCCACCCCGACGCGAACGCCGACGGTTACGTGCGCTACCCGAACGTGCGACTCACCGATGAGCTGGTGGACATGATGGACGCGCGCCGCGTGTACGAGGCGAACGCCACCGTCTTCCAGTCCGCGAAGGCGATGCTGCGCCGTTCGCTCGATATCTGACCGCCGCCCAGGAATCAGCCCGATGAGCATCCAGAACGTAGGACCGTCGCTGTCGAACCTCGCCAACGTGGGCCGCACGCAGACCGAGCAGCCCTCGCGAGCGCCGGTACAGCGCGGGCACGCGAACGCGGTGCCGGTGCGGACGCAGCCGTCCGCGAGCCCGGCGACGCGCAACGCGCCCGGGCTCGGCACGCCGGCCAGCGGGCTGCCGGTCGAGCCGCCGGCGGGCACCGATCCGGAGCTGTGGAGCGTGCTGACCGCCGACGAGCGCGCGTTCTTCGCGAGAGCCGGCGCGGCCGGTCCGCTCACCTACGGCCGGGCGGCCGCTCCGGCGGCGCCCAAGACGCCGCCGATGGCGCGCGGTGGCCGCCTCGACGTGAGGGTCTGACGATGAGCGATCCGATCGGCGCGGCCTCGCGCATCGGCTCCCAGCTCGGCATCGACAGTGCCGCACGCACCGTCCCGGTGCTCACCGAGCAGGGCGGGAGCTCGTTCGCCGACACGCTGAAGACCGCGCTCAACGAGGTGTCGGGCGCGCAGGACAACGCCGCCGACTACGTGGGCAAGTTCATGCGTGGCGAGCCGGTGGAGCTGCACCAGGTGATGGCGGCCTCGGAAGAAGCCGGGATCGCGCTGGAGATGCTGATCGAGGTGCGAAACAAGTTCGCGGATGCATACCGCACCGTGATCAACATGCAGAGCTGACTGACCGGACCGGGGAGCGACTGACCGCATGCAGGACATTCTCGATCGACTGGGCGGCACGCGCCGGGTGATGATTCTGGTCACCGGGATCGCGGCCGCGATGCTGATCTTCGCGTTCTCCCGCTGGGCGACGGCGCCGGAGTGGGTGGCCGTCTACAGTGGGCTGCCGCTGGAGAGCGTGGGGAAGATGACCGAGCAGCTGGACCAGGCGGGGATCGCCTACCGGCTGGACGCGGGCGGCTCGAACCTGCTGGTGGCCGCCGGCGAGGTCGCGCGCGCGCGGGTGGTGCTGGCCAAGGCCAACCTGCCGTCGTCCGGGCGTCCCGGGCTGGAGCTGTTCGACCAACCCAACTGGGGCCAGACCGACTTCACGCAGCGCGTCAACTACCGGCGGGCGCTGGAAGGTGAGCTGGAGCGGACGATCGGGAAGATGCGGGGGATCGAGGCGGCGCAGGTCCACCTGTCGCTGCACGAGACGTCGAGCTTCCGCCGGTCCACCGACCGGCCGCCCGAGGCGTCGGTGATGCTGCGCCTGCGGAGCGGGGCGCGTCCTCCGGCCGACGTGGTGCAGGGGATCGCGCAGCTGGTCGCGAGCAGCGTGGACGGCGTGGAAGCGGGGCACGTCACGGTAGTCGACGACGCCGGCCGGCTGTTGTCGCAGCCCGCGGACGATGGTTCGCTCGCCGGCCTGACGACGCACCAGCTGGGGATGCAGCGCGAAGTCGAGGACTACCTCGAGTCGAAGGCGGGGAGCCTGGTGTCGCAGATCGTCGGCGCCGGCAACGCCCACGTCGAGGTGGCGGCGGCGATCAATTTCGACAAGGTGGAGCGGACCACGCAGCAGGTGGATCCCGACAAGCAGTCGATCACGACCGAACAGAAGTACGAGGTGACGCCGGGCACCGATGGCGGCGCGTCGTCATCGAACACGGCCACCGCGTACGAGAACTCGCGCAGCGTCGAGACGTTCTCGGGGGCGATCGGCAACATCCGGCGCCTGTCGGTGGCGGTGCTGGTGAACGACCGGCCGGTGGCCGGCGACAGCACGGCGGGCCGGCGCGGCGCGCCGCGGTCGGCGGCCGACCTGGCACAGATCGAGACGCTGGTCCGGAACGCGGTGGGCTTCGACAGCAGCCGCGGCGACGTCATCACGGTGGCGAGCGTGCCGTTCGATGCGGCCGCGCCGGCGGTGTTGGCGCCGTTCGACTCGACGAGCAAGGAAGAGACGAGCGTCTGGTCCACGGTCCAGTCGGTGCAGCGGCCGGTGCTGGGCCTGCTGGGCCTGGTGTTGATGGCGGTGGTGGCGCTGGCGGCGCTCAAGTCGCTCAAGACGCCGGGGTCGGCCCTGGCGCCGGCCCGGGTGGCCGCGGGCGCGGGTCCGTCGTACGTCCCGCAGCTGTCGTCAGGCGGTGATGTGATGCCGCAGATGCCGCCGCGCCCGGCGGCGATTCCGGCGTTCGGTCTCAACGAGTCGGTGGTGAAGCAGCGGGTGGTGGCGACGGTGGACCAGCAGCCCGACCAGGCCGCGCGCCTGGTGCGGTCGTGGTTGAAGGAGGCGTAGGATGAGCCCCTCGGCCCTGGTCCGTTCCGCCAGTGAATACGAGCGCCTGGGCGGCCGCCAGAAGGCGGCCATTCTGTGCATGGCGATGGGGGCGGATTTCGCCGCCAGGATCACCCAGCGCCTGACGCCGGAAGAGGCCGAGACCATCTCGTTCGAGATCGCCCGGATGGAGCACGTCTCGGGCGAGACGGTCGAGTCGGTGATGAGCGAGTGGCTGGAGACGGCGCTCGCGGCCGACGCGTTGGCCGGCGGCGGCGTGGACTACGCCAGGGAGATCCTCGAGAAGGCGTTCGGATCGCAGAAGGCGACCTCGATCCTGCGCCGCATCCAGAGCCAGCTGGCCGACACCGCCAACCTCACCCGCCTGCGCCAGGCCGACCCCAAGCAGCTCGGGACGATGCTGCGGACGGAACACCCGCAGACGGTGGCGCTGATCCTCGCCCATCTCGAGCCCACGCACACCGCGTCGGTGCTCACCGAGCTCGACATGGCCACCGGGAGCGAGGTCCTGTTCCGCATGGCCAAGATGGAGAAGGTGACGCCCGACATGCTCCAGATCATCGAGCGGTCGTTCGGCAGCGACACCGACTTCTCGCTGTCGTCAGGCGGCAGTTCGGCCGGCGGTCCGGCGGCGGTGGCGGCGGTGCTGAACCTCGTCCACGCCTCCGTGGAGAAGGAGCTCATGGAAGGGGTCGAGGCGCGCGACGCGCAGCTCAGCGAGCAGATCAAGAACCTCATGTTCGTCTTCGAGGACCTGGTGGGGCTCGACGATCGCGCGCTGCAGCGGCTGCTGCGCGAGGTGGAGTCCAAGTCGCTGGCGCTGGCCCTCAAGGCGGCGAGCGCCGAGCTGAAGGAGAAGATCCAGAAGGCCATGTCACAGCGCGCCGTCACGGCGCTCAAGGAAGAGATGGAGATGATGGGACCGGTGCGGATGCGGGATGTGGAAGCGGCGCAGTCGGCGATCGTGGCGACGGTCCGCAAGCTCGAGGAGTCTGGTGAAATCGTGCTGACGGGAGGCGCCGATGAGCTGGTCATTGGGTAAGCCGGCCGTCCGGACGGCCGCCGACGTCGGGTCGATCACGTCGGCGTGGGCGCTGGAAGACCTGCGCGGCGGCAGCACCGACCCGCGCCGGGTGGCGTTCGCGGCCGGCCACGTGCACCGGACGCCCGAGCAGCAGGCGGCGCGGGAGCGCGAGGGCCAGCTGACCGATGCCTATCAGCGCGGGTTCGAGGACGGGCGCACCGCCGGTGAGATCGCCGAGGGGGCGCGCCTGCGCCACGCCGTCTCGGCCGCCGATCACGCGCTCGAAGAGATGCGTGAGGGTGAGGCCCACTGGGCCGGCACCGTCGAGGAGAACATCTGCGCGCTGGCGGTCGCGATCGCCCGCCAGGTGATCGGCCGCGAGCTGTCCGAGGACGGCGAGAGCGTGGCCGAGCTGGTGCGCAACGCACTGGCCGAGTTCCCCATCGACCAGCCGGTCCGCATCCGCGTCAATCCGATGGACCTCACGACGCTGTCGGCGCTCACCGGCCCGGATGGAACGCCGCTGACGATCACCGGCGGCCGCGAGGCGCGCTGGCTGGCCGACGGCCGCCTCGCGCCGGGCGGCTGCGTGGTGGAAGGACGCGACCGGATCATCGATGGGCGCGTGGACACCGCCCTCGAGCGCCTGTACCGCCGCCTGACATACTCCAATGCATAACGCGCTCATTCGCCGCATCGGCGACCAGTCGCGGTTCGCGCGCTACGGGCGCGTGACCCGGGTCGTGGGCCTGGTCATCGAGGTCTCGGGGATCGACCTCGGGCTGGGCGACCTGTGCCGCATCACCAGCCTCACCGAAGACCGCTCGGTCCTGGCCGAGGTGGTGGGTTTTCACGAGCGCGGCGTGCTGCTGATGCCGCTCGGCGAGCTGGACGGGATGCACCCGGGCAGCATGGTCGTGCCGCTGGGCCGGTCGTTCGGCGTCGATGTGGGTCCCGGGCTGCTGGGCCGCGTGCTCAACGGCCTGGGCCAGCCCATCGATCACCACGGCAAGCTCGGTCCGCTGGAGCGGGTGTCGCTGTCGTCCGAGCCGCCGAATCCGCTCGAGCGCCGCACCATCACCGAGCCGATGGAAACCGGCGTCCGCGCGCTCGACAGCGTGCTGACGATCGGGCGCGGACAGCGCATCGGGATCTTCTCCGGGTCGGGCGTGGGCAAGAGCACGCTGCTGGGGATGATCGCCCGGCACGCCAAGGCCGACGTGAACGTGATCGCGCTGCTGGGCGAGCGCGGTCGTGAAGTGCGCGATTTCCTCGACAACGCGCTGGGCGCCGAGGGGTTGAAGCGGTCGGTGGTGATCGTGGCCACCGGCGACCAGGCGGCGCTGATCCGGGCACGCGGCGCGCTGGTCGCGACCGCGGTGGCCGAGTATTTCCGCGACCAGGGGAAGCAGGTGCTGCTGATGGTCGACTCGGTGACGCGCGTGGCGATGGCCTGGCGCGAGATCGGGCTGGCGGTGGGCGAGCCGCCCACCACCAAGGGGTATCCGCCGTCGGTGTTCGCGGCGCTGCCGCGGCTGCTGGAGCGCGCGGGCAACGCGTCGATTGGCGGGATTACCGGCGTGTACACGGTGCTGGTGGATGGCGACGACTTCAACGAGCCGGTGGCCGATGCCGCGCGGTCGATCCTGGACGGTCACATCGTGCTGACGCGGAAGCTCGCCTCGGCCGGACACTTCCCGTCGATCGACGTGCTCGAGAGCAAGAGCCGGGTACGCGACCACGTCATCGATCCGGTGCATCGCGCGGCCGCCAACTCGCTGCTGCGCCTGGAAGCGGCGTATCGCGAGAAGGAAGACCTGATCCTGGTGGGCGCCTATCAGAAGGGGAGCGACCCCGTGGTCGACGCCTCGCTGCAACTGCGCGAACAGATGCTCCGCCTGCTCCAGCAGCGGTCCGATGAACAGGGGACGCTGCCCGAGGCGCGCGGCGCGCTGATGGCGCTCAACGCCCAGATCGACGCGGCGCTGCGCCGCAAGGCTGCCTGACGATGTTCAAGTTCTCCCTGCAGCGCGTGCTGGAACTGCGCGCCAAGCGCGAACGCGAGATGGCCGGCCAGCTGGCCCGTGCCCGGACCGCGGCCGACGAGGCCCGTGACCGCTGCGATGCCATCGAGGCGGCGCGCGACGCCGGCCGCGAGCGGATGTCGTCGCCGGCGCCGGAAGCGCGCTCCGTGGGAGAGATGCAGCACCTCAGCTTCGTGCTCGAACAGCTCGACCAGCACGTCCAGACGGCCGATGCCGTGGCGCGCAAGGCGGAAGACACCGCCGTGCGCGTGCGGCACGACCTGACCGCCGCGCTGGTGGAACGCCGGATCCTGGATCGCCTCCGCGACCGGCTGCTCGACGAATACCGCTCCGGTGAGGTCCGCCAGGACCGCACCACCATGGATGACATTGCCGCCAGCCGCTTCGTCCAGCGCACGCGGCCGACGGGGAGGAAGATCTAACTCATGGGCCGACTCATTCTGCCCTTCGCGATCGGATTGCTGCTGGGCCTGGGCGGTTCCACCGGTGTGGTGGTGACCAGGGCGAAGAGTGCGCACGCGCGCGCCGTCGCCGAGGCCGCCAGGAAGCCGAAGCCCGTGAAGCCCGATTCGACGGCCACCGTGGATACGGCGTCGCACGCCGATTCGGCGGTGGTCGCGCATAACGCGACCGCGCCGGCCGATTCCGCGAAGAGCGGCGCCGCCCCGGCCACGGCCGCGGCCGGCACCCGTCATCCGATGCCGGTCGACACCTCGAAGCACGCGGCGGTCGCCGTGGCCGCGCCGCCCAAGGGTGCCGCGCCCACGCCGGCTCCGGTCGCCACCAAGCCCGCCGCGGCTCCCGCTCCCGCGCCGAACACCGCGGCTCCGAGCCTGCTGCCGATCGGGCCCGACCTGCAGCAGCGCCGGCTGGCCAAGATCTTCGGCGCCATGCAGCCCAAGGAGGCCGCGCAGGTGCTGGAACAGATGGAAGACGCGGACGTGCGCACGATCCTCAGCTACCTGCCCGAGCGTCAGGCGGCCGCGGTCCTCGGCAACTTCTCGGCGGCGCGCGCCGCCAGGATCAGCAGCGCCACCCTGCGCGCCGCCACGCGCGGCCGCACCGGGACGGGAGCGCCATGAGCGGCATCTCGCCCACCGGTGCGGGGATGACGCCGTCGCTGATGTCGATCGCCGGCATCGCGGACGCGACGGCCGACGCCAGAGGCGCGGCCGCCGGCGACGCATCCGCGCCCGATTTCGCCGCGCTCCTGCTGACGGCGCTGGCTCCGCGCACCACCGCGGCGCCCGCTCCGCTTCCGGCGGCGGCCGCCGTCATCGAGAGCGAGTTGCCGGCTTCCGAATCAAGTGAGGCGTCGGCCCCCGCGAACGCGGGCGCCGAAGCTCCGACGGTTGGCGGCATCTCGATCATTGCCGGGGGTGCGTCGCAGGGCGCGCAGGCGGCACTGGTGTCGGCGAGAGCGTCAGTCATGGCGATCGCGGCCGCGCCGGTGGCGGCGCTGGTTCCGGCCGCGGCCCAGGCCGCGATGCCGATGACGAATGCGAAGCCGTCGCGCGGCACGCGCCCGGGTACGGGCTCGCACCGCGACTGGCTGGCGGCTCGCTCCGAGGGGCGCGCGCTGCCTGACGAGACGGCGGGATCGAGGCTGGCGGCGCTGTCGCCGGCCGGGACGAAGGCGCGCGCCGTGGATGCGGAGACGGCGCCGGCTGGTGACGCCGCGGCCGCGTTGACGCAGGGCACGGACGAGTCGTCCGCGGCGATCGCGGCGCAGCTCGCCAACAGCGGCGTGCCGATGCCGGCCGGCATGGACACGCTGCGCGTTCGCGCCGACCTGGACAGCCTGTCGCCCGAATTCCGCGCCCGGGTGGAAAAGGTGGTGTGGCGGATGCGCCAGGAGACCGGCCACGCGGTGACCGTGGCCGAGACGCGCCGCAGCCCGGAGCGCCAGGCACAGCTGTTCGAGCAGGGGCGCACGCGCGCCGGTGAAGTGGTCACCTGGACGCTCGACTCCGAGCACCTGACCGGCCACGCCGCCGACCTGGTGGTGGACGGCTCGTTCCGCAATCCCGCCGCCTACCGGCAGCTGCAGCGGATCGCGCGCGAAGAGGGACTCCGGACGCTGGGCCTCAGAGATCCGGGCCACGTGGAGCTCGACTCGTCAGGCGCCGGCGCCGGGCAGACGTCCGCCCGCCGCGGCGTGTCGGCCGATGCGTTCGCGCGCCTGACCGGCGTCCGCGTCGCCTCGATGACCGCGGCGTCGCCGGCCAGTGCCCAAGCCCAGGTTGCCACGCCCGCCCGCGTCGCCCAGGCGGCACGGGTCGCGACTGTGGCCCAGGTGGCCGTCGTCGCCCGCGTGGCCCAGCCCGGCCAGCCGGCCTTCGTGCGCGGCACCGGTCACGTCTCCGCGAGCGCGGCGGCGCAGAGTGGTGCCACCCGCCTCACGACTGGCGCCCCCAGGGGAGCGATGCCGGCCGTGGCTCCGGCTGCCACCGCCGCCGCCGGCACCGCGCCCGCGGCGAAGGGCGCCGCCGCCGTTGCCGCCATGCCGGCGACGCCGAGCGTCGCCGGCTCGACGCGCATGACGCCAACCGGACTCGCTTCGAGGGGATCGGCGGCAGCGAAGGGCTCGCAGCCCGTCGCCACGCCGGCTATACACGCGGAACCCGCGGCCGTGGCCTCCGTTCCCCGCTCCCAGAGTCCGGGTCCGCTCGCTGAAGAGAAGGACCCTGTGGAATCGGGCGATCGCGCCGCCGCCTCTGAGCCCGCCGCGACTCCCGCCCGCAACGGCGCCGAGCGTTCCATGCCTCGTGGCGCCGAGGAGAATCGGGTGGCTTCGCGGCAGCCGCTGATCGATGCGACCCCGCTGGTGGCCCGCAGCACCGCCGCCGAGCGGGTCGAGCGGATCGCGATGATGCGCGACGACGCGGCCTCGCAGCCGATGTCGCGCATGACCCTGCAGGTCGATGGGCCCGAAGGTGGACAGGATCGCATTCGGGTGGATGTGCGCGGGACGTCGGTCGATGCCTCGATCGACACCAGCACCGCCGCGGCCGCCGACCGGCTGTCGTCGCGGGTGACCGAGCTGCGCCAGGCGCTGGAGCGCCACGGCCTGAGCCCGGACACCGTCCAGGTCACGTCGGTGGCGCCTCGCGCGGCCATCAGCGCGGCCGATCCGGCGCGGGTCGCCGGGTCGCTGCTGGACGCGGACGCGCGGCGCACCGCGGGCAGCGCGGACACGAACGCGAATTCCACTCCATTCAAGGACCGGGGTGGCAACCCGGACCGCGATGACGACCGGCAGCAGCCGGGCGAGTCGCGCCACCGCTCCCGCCGGGAGCACAGAGGAGACCGCCAGTCATGATCGATCCCGTTGGTTCGTCGAGTGCGGCCCCCGTCGCCCCATCCACTCCCAGCTCGGTGATGGGCGCCGGTGGGAAGATGGGGAAGGACGAATTCATGAAGATGCTCGTGGCCCAGCTCAAGAATCAGGACCCGCTGAATCCGATGCAGGGACAGGACCTGGCGGTGCAGCTGGCCCAGTTCTCGAGCGTGGAGCAGCTCATGAACATCAACCAGACGCTGCAAGGCCAGTCGGGGAGCGAGAGCACCGTGATCCAGGCGCTCAACAGCACCGCGGCGATCGGCGCGATCGGCAAGAACGCGATCGCCATCGGCAACAGCGTGAACATCCCGGCGAAGGACCCGGGGTCCACCACTGTCACGGCTTCGATCGGCGGCGCGGGCGGACCGGCGACGCTCCATCTGTTCGACGCGAGCGGGAAGGAAGTCGGTACCCGCGAGCTGGGGATCGTCGAGAGCGGCAAGCAGACGTTCGCGCTCGGCGACGCCGCCAAGGACCTGGCCCCCGGCGTCTACACCTATTCGATCGACGCGAAGGACTTCCAGGGCAAACCCGTGGATGTCCAGACGTTCATCAGCGGCCGCATCGATGGCGTCCGCTATGGCAAGGATGGCCCCGTCTTCACGATGGGCGGCATCACGATTCCCCTCGGCTCGATCGTCGAGATCGGCGCCGGCAACTAACCACACTCGGAGCATACACACATGTTGCGCTCGCTTTTCGCCGGCGTCTCGGGCCTGCGGAACCACCAGGTCCGCATGGACGTGATCGGTAACAACGTCTCCAACGTGAACACGGTGGCCTTCAAGGCCGGCCGCGTGACGTTCAAGGAAGGCTTCGCCCAGCTGCTGCAGGGCGCCAGCCGTCCGCCCGGAGACCAGGGCGGTACCAACCCGGTGCAGGTCGGACTGGGGATGCAGATCGGCTCGGTGGACACGCTGTTCAGCCAGGGCAACCTGGAGTCGACCGGCCTCAACACCGACCTCGCGATTCAGGGCGGTTCGTTCTTCGTCGTCGCCAAGGGCGACCAGCAGTACTACACCCGCTCGGGCAACTTCCAGCTCGACGCCGACGGCCGCATGGTGTCGCCGACGAACGGCTTCGTCGTGCAGGGCAAGATGGCGATCAACGGCGTCTTCCAGGATGGGATCCAGGACATCGTCCTCCCGTTCGGGCAGAAGACGGCCGCGAAGGCGACCAGCCAGATGAAGCTGACCGGTATCCTGAACGCCTCGGCGACCGTGTTCGATGACGGCTTGGGTGGCCCGGGCAACATCAGCAGCGCCGCCGACCGCGCCCTGCCGCAGAACAAGGACTCGTACGTCGAGACGTCGATCACCGGCTTCGACTCGCTGGGCACGGCTCAGGAAGTCAAGATCGTGATCTGGAAGACCGGCGCCAACCAGTGGAGCTGGAAGCTCGATCCCTCGAACCTGGCGCTCACCAATCCTCCCGCCCCGGTCCCGACGGTGCCGCAGGCGATCAACTTCAAGAGCGACGGGACGATCGACCTCGCGACGTCGAGCTTCCCCGACATCACCTTCAGCCCGGCCGACGGCGCTGACCCGATGACCGTCAAGATGGACCCCGGCGCGGGGCTGAACGGGCTGACCACGTTCGCCACGAACTCGACCGCGGTGCTGCGCGACCAGAACGGCTACACCGCCGGCACGCTCCAGAACTTCACGATCGACCGGAAGGGCACGATCACCGGCGCGTTCACCAATGGTACGACGGTGCCGCTGGGCCAGATCGTGCTGGCCGACTTCAACAACCCGGCCGGCCTGCTCCGCGTCGGCGACAACATGTACGGCGTGTCGGGCAACTCCGGCGGCGCGGTGCAGGGCTTCGCCCTCGAGGGGAGCCAGTCGTCGATGACCAGCGGCGCGCTCGAGATGTCGAACGTCGACCTGGCGCAGGAGTTCACGTCGATGATCGTCGCCCAGCGCGGCTTCCAGGCCAACGGGCGCGTGATCACCACCAGCGACGAGATGCTGCAGGAGCTGGTGAATCTGAAGCGATAGTTGATCGGGGATGATGCACGGCGAGGCCGGTACTGATCGTACCGGCCTCGTTGTGCATCATCAGGGAGCGGACTCGGACGCTGGGAGCGGGAAGCGGCACGGCGGGACGGCGGGACTGACGGACGGAGGGACGGAGGGACGGGTCGCAGAGGTCGGCTCGATTCGCGCGGCGAGGGGCCGGGAAAAAACCGCCGCTCCCGGCACGGCACAAAGTGCCGGAGTCCAGAATTCGAACAGCTCCCGGCTTCGCGGCCCGAGTGGCGCCCAAATCTCAAGTGCTCGCGAAGCAACGGCTTAGCGCCCGGAAGTGAGTGCGGTCTCACCTCACTCCCGGTGGTACGGGGCGTGCTTTAACGAGTGGCGGCAGACCTCTCCATTCACGCCCACTCGGACACCGACACGGTATGGCAGACGAGCAGACGACACCCGCGGAAGGCGAAGAGCAGCCACAGCCAACGCGCGGCAAACTGCCCCTGATCCTCTCGATCCTGGTGGGTCTGGTGGTCGGCGGCGCGTCCGGCGCGCTGGCCCTTGGCCCGATGGTCGCGAAGAAGGTCGCGCCTCCGGTGACCACCGCCGACGTGGCGGCCGCCGCGGCCCCCAGGAAGGCCGACGGGAAAGAGGCGAAGAAACCCGCGATCCACGTGATCGACAACCTGGTGCTCAACCCGGCGGAGTCGGGCGGCGGACGGTTCCTCCTGCTGACGGTCGCCTTCCAGATGAAGGACGACGCGACGCTGGCGGAGATCAAGGGACGGGACGAGGAAGTGCGCGACGCGGTGCTGCGGGTGCTCGGCGCCAAGACGGTGGATGAGCTGGCGGACGTGAAGCGGCGCGAGGGCTTCCGGATCGAGCTCAAGACGGCGATCGGCGGGATGTTCGAGGAGAAGGACGCGGTGTCCCGCATCTACTTCCCCCAGTTCGTGATCCAATAGCCGTGGCGCATCAATCTCTCTCTCAGAACGACATCGATCGCATCCTGAGCGGGGCCGCATCGGCCTCGCCCAGGGTGGCCCACACGGCCGCCCAGGATGCCCAGATCTACGACTTCCGGCGTCCGCACCGCGTCTCGAAGGAGCGCCTGCGCACGCTCGAGGCGATGTATGAGCGGCTGGTGAAGTCGCTGGAAGGGTGGCTGATCGGGCGGGTGCGCGGCGGCCTGGAGATGCGGCTGCAGAGCGTCGAGCAGTTCAGCTTCGGCGAGTTCACGCTCTCGCTGCCCATGCCGTGCGCGTCGTACATCTTCGACATCGCCGACTCGGGCGGCCAGCAGGGCGTGATCGACTTCGGCCACGAGTTCGCTTACTTCCTGGTGGACCGGCTGTTCGGCGGCGGCACGGCGACGACGATTCCCAATCGGGCGATGTCGCCGATCGAGCGGCTCTCGGTGCGGGTGGTGGCCGAAAAGGTGCTGAGCCTGGTCACCGAGATCTGGAGGGACCACGTCGAGATGGTGGCCGGTCTCACCGGCTTCGAGTCGGTGCCGGAAATCCTGCAGGCCGCCAACCGGGATGACCCGGTGCTGGTGGCCAACATCGAGGTGTCGGCCGGCGGCTCGAGCAGCCTGCTGCTGATCTGCCTCCCGTTCGCGGTGCTCGACAAGTTCTTCGCGACCACCGGCACGCGCCGGGTGAACACGGTCACCGGCTCGGAGCGCGAGCGCGAAGCGACCCGTGAGCTCACCGAGGCGTCGCTGCGCAACGCGCGGGTAGTCGTCTCGGCGCGGCTCCCCGAGTTCCGGATGAGCATTCGCGACCTGAGCGGCATCAAGGTCGGCCGGGTGCTCACCACCGGGATCGGCCGCGACACCGACGTCCAGATCCTGGTCGGCCGGCAGGACCGGTTCCGCGCGGCCGCCGGCCGCGCCGGCCGCCGGCTGGCGGTCCGCATTCATGATTCCGTGCTGCCGTCGTCAGGCACCGCGGACGTTCCCCCCCACCTTCTCGAGGAAGTCTGACGCATATGGATGGAACGAATCCCATGTCGGCCGACGCCGCGAACCCGGATTTCGCCGAGCTTGGCACCGGTTCGGCGAGCGGCGCGGAAGTACCGCTGTCGATGCTGCTCGACCTCACCCTGCCGGTCTCGATCGAGCTCGGGCGCACGGCGATGATGGTGCAGGAGATCCTGCGCCTCGGCCGCGGCTCGGTGATTCAGCTCGAGCGCCTGGCCGGCGAACCGATCGACATCTACGTCGGCTCGCGCCGCTTCGCCGAGGGCGAAGTGGTGGTGCTCGGCGAACACTTCGGGATCCGCATCACGCGGATCGTGTCGCCCTTCCCCGCCACGGAAGCCGCGTGACCATCGGCGCCTACGTCGGCGTGCTCCTGACGCTCGGGCTGGTGCTCGGGCTGCTGGTGCTCACCCTCCGGGTGGTGCGCCGGTTCGCGCCCACCGCCGGCAGCGGACGGCAGCGCGTTCCCATGGAGATCGTCCAGCGGCTGGCGATCGGCCCGCGGCAGGGCATCGCCGTCGTCCGGATCGGCGAGAGCGTGGTGGCCGTCTCGATCGGCGAGGGCGGCATTCGCGCGCTCGTCGAGCTGAGCGACGCCGACCGGGACGCGATCGTTCAGGGGAACGGCGGTCAGCGGTCGGCGGTCAGGGTGACGCCCGTTGCTTCGTCCTTCACCGACGCCCTGAAGGCCGCGATGCGGCCTGGCGCGAAGATGCTCGCGATCGGCGCGCTGGGTCTGTCGGCGATGCTGGCGCCGGTCCACGCCCAGGCGCAGGGCCGCAGTGCCGCGGCGCCGGTGTCGCCGGCCGAGGCCAATCGCACCGCGAAATCCGCCGCCCCCGCGATCGGCACCGGCTCGGCCCGTGCCGACAGCATGCTCACCCGGCTCGCCCCGCGTCTCGACCTCAAGGTGGGCGGCAACGCGGCGGGCGACGGCCTGCGGCTGAGCGGCACAGTGGGCGTGGTGGTGATGCTCGGACTGCTGACCCTCCTCCCGACGCTGCTGCTGATGATGACCGGCTTCACCCGGATCCTCATCGTGCTCCACTTCCTGCGGCAGGCGCTGGGGACGCAGAGCGCTCCACCGTCGCAGCTGATCGCGGCGCTGGCGCTGCTGCTCACCGGTTTCGTGATGGCGCCGACGCTGAGCGAGGTGAACCGCACCGCGCTGCAGCCGTGGATGGACGGCAAGATCGAGCAGGCGCAGATGATGTCGACGGCGGTGAAGCCATTCCGCGAGTTCATGCTCCGCCAGACGCGCGAGCGCGACATCGAGACCTTCGTCGGGATGAGCCAGGCGGAGCCGCCGCGGACCCCCGAGGATGTCCCGCTCGTGGTCCTCGTGTCGGCGTTCGTCACCAGCGAGCTGCGGACCGCGTTCCAGATCGGCTTCGCCCTGTTCCTCCCATTCATCGTGATCGACGTGGTGGTGTCGTCGGTGCTGATGAGCATGGGGATGTTCATGCTGCCGCCGGCGATGATCTCGCTCCCTTTCAAGCTCCTCCTGTTCGTGCTGGTGGACGGCTGGTCGCTCGTGGTCCAGAGCCTCGTGCAGAGCTTCAAGTAGTTCGTTGCTGACCGCTGACCGCTGACCGCTGTTCTCCGACCTCCGACCTCCGACCTCCGATCACGTGTCTCACGCGCTGGTAGTTGACCTCGCCCGGAACGCCCTGATGATGGCCCTGTTGCTGGCGGCGCCCATGCTGCTCGTCGCGCTGGGCGTGGGGCTGCTCGTCAGCATCCTGCAGGCGGTGACGCAGATCCAGGAGCAGACGCTCTCCTTCGTCCCCAAGCTGATCGCGGTGGCGGTGGCCTTTCTCGTCGGCCTGCCGTGGATGCTCCAGCTGCTCGTGAAGTACACGAGCGACGTCCTCCACTCGCTCCCGTCGCTCGCGTCGTGATCGCGACTCCCGCGGCGTTCGACCTCTTCGCCCCCGGCTCGGCCGAGGCGCTCGTCCTCATGGGCGCGCGGGTGAGCGGGCTGTTCCTGATCGCGCCGGTCTTCTCCGGGCGCCAGGTGCCGATGATGGTGCGCGCCGCGCTGATCGTCCTCTTCACCGTGCTCCTGCAGCCGGCGGCGCTCGCGTCGGCCGGCGCGGTGCCGGCGATCACCGCCCCGGCGGTGACGTCGGAAGTGCTGGTGGGCTTCGGGATCGGGCTGGGCGCGGCGGTGCTGATCGGTGCGGCCGAGCTGGCCGGCGACCTGATGACGATCCAGATGGGACTGTCCGGCGCCGCGCTGCTCGATCCGCTCAGCAACACCACCATTGGCGTGCTGGGCACCTTCACGCAGCTGATGGCGCTGACGCTGATCCTGGCGGTGAACGGCCACCTGGTGATGCTGGACGCGATCGCGGCCAGCGCCCGGGCGCTGCCGATCGGGACGCCGCTGAACGCGGCCAGCGGGATCGCGTCGATGCTGTCGATGGGCGGCACGCTCTTTTCCGTGGGGCTGCGCTTCGCCGCGCCGGTGATCGCGGCGGTGCTGGTGGCGAACGTCGCGCTGGCGGTGTTGAGCCGGGCCGCCCCGCAGCTGAACATCCTCTCGGTCGCCTTCCCGGTGCAGATCGGAATCGGCCTGTTCGCGCTGGTGGCGGCGCTGCCGTTCATCGCCGCGTACCTCACCGACTTCGACCGCGTCTACGACGGACTGCTGACGCACATGGCGCGCGGGTTCACCGCGCTGCCGGCGGGAGCGCGCTGACCGTGGCCGACTCCTTCCAGGAACGCTCCGAAGAAGCCACTCCGAGACGCCGCGAAGACGCGTTCAACGAGGGGCGGATCCCGAAGAGCCCCGAGCTCACCACGGCCGCGCTGCTGCTGGCGAGCGTGCTGGTGCTGAAGCTCGCCGGGCCGGTGGTGGCGCGTCACCTGCTCACCCTGTTCGGCTTCGGCCTGGCGAACGCGGGCACGCTGGTGCTGGACGGCAACTCGGCCACGTCGCTGCTGCAGGGAATCGGCTTCAAGACCCTGTCGGTGATGGGGCTGGTGCTGGGCGGGATGGCCGTGACATCGCTGTTCATCACCGGCATCCAGGCGCGCGGAGTGCTGTCGGTCAAGCCGTTAGGACCCAACTGGGAGCGCCTCAACCCGATCGAGAACGCCAAGCGGCTGCTGGGCGTCCAGCCGGTGGTGGAGTTGATCCGCTCGCTGCTCAAGGTCGCGATCGTCGCCGGCGCCGTGTACCACGCGCTCAAGAAGGCCTGGCCCGACCTGATCGCGCTGGTCCAGGAATCGCCGGCCAGCCTGCTCGACGTCGTCCGCCGATACTCGTTCAACGTCCTGGTGACCGCCGGCGTCGCGTACCTCGCGCTGGCCGCCGCCGACTACCTCTTCCAGCTCTGGCAGTACGAGAAGAACCTGCGGATGACCAAGGAAGAGGTGAAGCAGGAAACGAAGCAGAGCGAAGGGAACCCGATGGTGAAGGCGCGGATGCGCGCCCTGGGTCGCCAGCGCGCCCGTAACCAGATGATGAAGGACGTCAGGAAGGCCGACGTCGTCATCACCAACCCGACCCACATCGCCGTGGCGCTGAAGTACGACTCCAGCGTCGCCCCGGCTCCGATCGTCCTCGCGATCGGCCAGCGTAAGGTGGCCCAGCGCATCAAGGAGCTCGCCTTCGAGCACGGCGTTCCGGTGATCGAGAACAAGCCGCTCGCCCGCGCGCTGCTCGCCAGCGCCCGCGTGGGGAGCATCATCCCCGCCGAGCTGTACCTGGCGGTCGCTGAAGTCCTCGCCTTCGTGATCCGCCGGCGCGCCGAGCGCGGCATCGTCTGGCAGGGGAGCGCCCTCGCATGAGCGCCGCCCGGGTGGTCCAGATCGCCAACACGTCGTCGAAGAAGACCACCGAGGTGGGCCTCGCCCTCGCGGTCGTCTTCATCATCGCCCTGCTGATCCTCCCGCTGCCGGCGTTCCTGCTCGACCTCTTCCTGGCGACCAGCATCGGCCTGTCGCTGATCGTGCTGCTGGTCTCGCTCTACACGACCGACCCGCTCGAGTTCAGCGCCTTCCCGTCGTTGCTCCTCCTGCTCACGCTCTTCCGGCTCGCGCTCAACGTGAGCAGCACCCGGCTGATCCTCAGCCAGGGGCACGCCGGCCGCGTGATCCAGGCGTTCGGCGAGTTCGTGATCGGCGGCAACTATGCGGTGGGTCTGGTCCTCTTTCTGATTCTGATCGGGATCAACTTCATCGTCATCACCAAGGGCGCCGGGCGGGTGGCCGAAGTGGCCGCGCGGTTCACCCTCGACGCGATGCCCGGCAAGCAGATGGCGATCGACGCCGACCTGGCCGCCGGCCTGATCGACGAAAAGGAAGCCCGCCGCCGCCGCGAAGAGATCTCCCGGCAGGCCGACTTCTACGGCGCCATGGACGGCTCGTCCAAGTTCGTGAAGGGCGACGCGATCGCCGGCCTCCTGATCACCGCGATCAACATCGTCGGCGGCATCTTCATCGGCGTCGGCCAGCGCGGCCTGCCGATCGGCCGTGCGGTGTCGACCTACACCGTCCTCACGGTCGGCGATGGCCTGGTGACGCAGATTCCGGCGCTGATCGTCAGCACCGCCGCCGGCATCATGGTGACGCACTCGGCCAGCGGCGGCCGGATGAGCGAGACCCTCGCCCGGCAGCTCACCGCGCATCCGCGCGCGATGTGGATCGCCGCCGCGATCCTCGGCATTTTCGCGCTGGTCCCCGGTCTCCCGAGCATTCCCTTCCTGGCGCTGGCCGGCGGGATCGGCGCGATGGCGCGGATGGCCGGCGCCAACGAGAAGACCCGCCAGCAGGTCGCGGACGCCGAGAACGCGCCCAAGGCCGAGCCGGTGGCGACGCCCGACCCGATGAAGGACCTGCTCCAGATCGACCCGATCGAGATCGAGGTCGGTTACGCCCTCATCCCGCTCGTCGACGAGCGCCAGGGCGGCGACCTGCTCGAGCGGATCTCGCTGCTCCGCAAGCAGGCGGCGCTGGAGATGGGCATCCTGATTCCGCCGATCCGCATCCGTGACGACATCCGGCTGCCGGCCAACGAATACGTGGTCAAGCTGCGCGGCGCCGAAATCGGCCGGGCCGAAGTGATGCCGCGCTTCCTGCTCGCGCTCGACACCGGCGGCGTCATCTCGCCGGTGGAGGGGATGGACACGGTCGACCCGAGCTTCGGGATGTCGGCGAAGTGGATCACCGGTCCGCGCAAGATGGAAGCGGAGGCGAACGGCTACGTGGTGGTGGAGCCGACGACGGTGATCGCGACGCACCTCATGGAGATGCTCAAGGTCAACGCCGCCGACCTGCTCGGCCGCCAGGACGTGCAGGAGATGGTGGAGACGCTCAAGAAGACGCACCCGGCGCTGGTCGACGACATCATCCCCGCGAAGATGTCGCTCGGCGTGCTGCACCGCGTGCTGCAGCGGCTGCTCCGCGAGCGGATTCCGATCCGCGACCTGGTCTCGATCCTCGAGGCGCTGGGCGACGCGGCCGACCAGACGAAGGACGCCGAAGCGCTCACCGAGCACGCGCGCCGCGCGCTCTCGAACGTGATCGCGCGGCTGCACATGGACGCCACCGGCGGCGTGCGCGGCATCACCGTCGGCCCGCGGCTGGAGGCGTCGCTGATGGCGCTGTTCAGCCCGCGCAGCGCGCAGGCGGGGACGAGCCTGCTCAACCCCGACGCGCTCGCCAACCTGCTGCGCGAGCTCGACCGCCTGTCGTCGGCGTATGCCGCCGACGGCCGGCCGCTGCCGCTGATCACGCCGCCCGCTCTCCGGATCGGGATCCGGCGGCTCGTCGAACCGGTTCTTCCGGCGCTCCCCGTGATTTCGCTCGCGGAGCTGCCGGCCACGATCAACCTGAGCAGTGTCGCTACCTGGGAGCTGTCGCATGCGGCTTGAGACATTCCGCGCCCCGAACCTGCGCCGCGTGTCGGCGCTGGTGCGTGAGGCACTGGGCGAAGACGCGATGATCGTCCGCAACGGCGTCGTCCAGACCGACGAAGGCCGGATGGTGGAGATCGTCGCGATCCCGGCTGCCGACGTGGAGGCGTTCCGCCTCCGCCTGGAGCCGGCCCCGCTGGCGCAGGTGCGCGCGAACGTCGCCCGCATCCGGCAGCGCCCGTTCGTGCTCGCGGTGGTCGGCCCCACCGGGGCCGGCAAGACCACCACCGCCGCCAAGCTCGCCGTGCACCCGATGGCGTTCGGCGGCCGGCGCGTCGGCTTCCTCACCCTCGACACCTATCGAGTGGGCGCGGTGGACCAGCTCCAGATGGTCGCGTCGATCGCCAGGACGCCGCTGGAAGTGGTCTACGACGTGCGCGAAGTGGACGCCGCGATGCGGCGCCTCGCCGCCGCCGGCTGCGAAGTGATCCTGATCGACACCCCCGGCCGCTCGCCGCGGGCGCAGGAGCTGAACGCCGAATGGCGCTCGTTGCTCCAGGCCGCCCGTCCCGACGAGACGCACCTGGTGCTGCCCGCGGCGATGCGGCCCGACGTCGCGATGGCGATGAAGGCCGGCTTCGCCACGCCGCGCCTGACGCACCTGCTCTTCTCCAAGCTCGACGAGCTGCCGACCGATGCCGGCCTCGCCGACCTCGCCCATCGCGTGGGACTCCCCACGCGCTGGCTCACCGATGGACAGACGATCCCGGACGACCTCCGTCCGGCTCCCGCGCGCATCCTCACCTCGCTCACCGCGAGCGAGATCGAGCCCGCGGCGGTCCTCGCATGACCACTCAGCTCGACACCCTCCGGCGTTTCGTCGCCGAGCGCGGCGCGCCGGCTCCCGCCTCGCCGGGAGCGGCCGCCACCTCGCGCGTGCTGGTGGTGGGCGGCGGCAAGGGTGGCGTGGGGACCTCGGTGGTCGCGGCGCTGCTGGCGCTCGCGTCCGCCGGCGAAGGGCATTCAACGCTGCTCGTCGATGGCGACGAGACCGGCGGCCGGATGCACCTGCTCTTCGGCGCCGAGCCGAAGCGCACGCTCGCGTCGCTGCAGGGCGCGTCCCCTGAGGATGCTCTCACCTTCATCGCGCCGACGCTGTCGCTGATCGCCGGTGACGCGGCTTCGTCCGCTCCGGCGATCGCGGCAACTTCTGCCGAACGGCGTGTCCGCTTTCGCCGGGTGGCGGCACTTCACGACCGGTTCGACCTCGTCGTCATCGATGGCGGCTCGCGGCTCGACTCGGTGATGGCGGCGTGTGAGGCGGGCGCCTCGCGGCTGCTCGCGGTGACGGTGGCGGAATCGATCGCGCTGGCCGCGACCTACGCGCTGATCAAGGTGGCCGGCGAGCAGATCGCGCACCTGCCGGTGGAAGTGATTGTCAATCGGTACGATCCGCGCTCGGCGGCGCACAGCTACGAGCGGATCGCCGCCGCCGCGGCGCACTTTCTCGATCGACGCGTGCCGTTCGCCGGCGCGATTCCCGACGACCCGAGTCTGCAGCGCGGCCTGGCGGCCGGTCTGTGGTTGCCGGATGTCGTCGCCGGATCCGCGGCCGCGCTCGCTGCGCACGCGACTTGCAATAGGCTCATGACCGAAATCGATGCGGCCGCTCAATCCGATGAGCGTCCGGTGCATCCCAATGGAGATTTGAATTCATGAACACGACGTCGCTGTGGCAGGCCTATGCGAAGGGCGATCAAACGGCGCGGGACCGGCTGCTCACCGAGCACCTGGGACTCGTGCACCACGTGGCCCGACAGATGTCCCGCACGCTGGCGGTCCGCGCCGATTTCGATGAGCTGGTGAGCGCCGGCACGATGGGGCTCATGAACGCGCTCGAGAGCTTCGATGCCTCACGCGGCCTGGCCTTCAGCACGTTCGCCGCCCCGCGGATTCGCGGCGCGATCCTCGACGAGCTCCGCCGCCAGGACCACGTCCCGCGTTCGGTCCGCCGCAAGACCCGCGAGATCTCCGCCGCCCGCGAG
The DNA here is from genome assembly GCA_041483735.1 of Gemmatimonadaceae bacterium. Taxonomy (GTDB): domain Bacteria; phylum Gemmatimonadota; class Gemmatimonadetes; order Gemmatimonadales; family Gemmatimonadaceae; genus JBGPGH01. Next base: position 22,012 of record JBGPGH010000016.1, read on the forward strand.
ACGCTGATGCGCATCATGGGCCGCGCTCCCGAGGACAAGGAGATCGCCGAGCACCTTGGTGTCGACCTCGACACCCTCTGGCGCTGGCAGTCCGACGTGGAAGGCGCCCACCACCTCCCGCTCGACCGCTCGCCGTCGGAGCGCGAGTCGCACTCGCCGCTCCCCGCCGACCTCCTTTCCAACGAGGACGAGGAAGGGATCGATGAGAAGCTGAGCAAGCAGCAGGAAGTCGAGATCCTCCGGAAGGCGATCCTCCAGCTCAAGGAGCAGGAGCGGATCGTCCTCACGCTCTACTACTTCGAGGAGATGAAGCTCCACGAGATCGCCGACGTGCTCGACCTCACCGAGTCGCGCGTCTCGCAGATCCGGTCCAAGGCGCTCTCCAGGCTGCGCGACATCATGCCCCCCACCCGGGAGTTCTCGCTGTGAGCCCCAGGCTGCGCCGTATCGCACTCGCCGGCGTCACCGCCCTGCTCTGCCTCGCGGCCATCTTCGACGCCGGGACCCGCGCCACGTTCGCAGGGCTGGTCGCCTCCGCCGGTGAGGCCCGCCTCGCGGGCGAGCATCTCGCCACGACGGTGCAGCCGCTCGCCGGCTCGGCGCTCGCATCGCTCGGCCAGATGGACCTCGACCCGTCCACCGTCTGGCTGGTCGCGCTCGTCGGCATCGTTCCCGTCGTCTCCTATCTCCGCCGGAATACGCGTCGCGGCCGCGGCCGCCCGACGCGCGTCCACCCGGCCAAGGTCCGCTACATGGCGGCCCGCGGCGCCGGCTACGCCGAGATCTCCAGGCGCACCGGACTCTCCCAGGACGCGATCGCGCTCCTCCTCAGCGACCCACGCAGGTCGAGGGAGCGGAAGGATCATCCGTCACGGGCAAGAATTGCCTGATCGTATTGAGTACTGAGTACTGAGTACTGAGTATTGGATTCGTCCAATTGACGCGTAAGTCGCTCCCGCACAAAACGATACTCAGTACTCAGTACTCCGTATCAATCTGGCCCCGCACTTGCCTTTACTGACGCCAGACCTCTCCACGGATCGGACCCATGTCAGGCGGCATTCCCAACAACGGCATGACCAGCGCGGCCAGCGCGCTGCGCTACTGGGAGCGACGGCAGGAAGTCGTCTCCAACAATCTGGCCAACGTCAACACCGAAGGCTTCCGCGGCGAGCGCGTGTTCGCCCGGCTGATCGACGGCGCCCTCCCCGAAATCCAAGCCGCCACCGACCAGCGCGCCGGCTCGCTCCGCCCCACCGGGGGCACGCTCGACCTGGCGCTGGAAGGCTCCGGCTACTTCGTCGTGAAGACGGCCGACGGAGAGCAACTGACCCGGGGTGGCGCGTTCCGCTTCAACACCGCGGGCCAGATCACCGACACCGATGGCAACCTGCTGCTGGCCGAGAATGGCGCGGTGAAGCCGCAGCCCGGCAAGCTCGAGATCCGGAAGGACGGCGTCGTGCTGGTGGAAGGGACCGAGATCGCCAAGCTGCGGATCGAGTCCGTGCCGCCCACCACCCGCCTGCAGCACGCCGGCGGCTCGCGCTACCTCTCCGACACCTCGCGCCAGCCCGTGGCCACCACCGCCCGCGCGGTGCGCCAGGGTTTCGTCGAGGAGTCGAACGTCAATTCGGTGGAGTCGCTCGTGGACATGATCGCCGTCCAGCGCGCCTACGCCTCGATCCAGAAGGCGATCACGACCCTCGACGGCGTTCGCGGGACGATCGCGATGGAATTGGGCAAGCCTGTGTAAACGGAATACGGAAGGCGGAAGGCGGAAGAGGGAGGAAGTCTCCTCCCTCCGCTCTTCTCCCTCCCTCCTCCCTCCCTCCCTCCCTCTCCTCCCTTCCACCCTCCCCATGGATCCCGCACTCCGAGCAGCCGCGACCGGCATGATGGCGCAACAGACCCGCACCGAGGTCATCGCCAACAACCTCGCGAACGTGAACACCACCGCCTTCAAGCGGAGCACCGCGCACTTCGAGGATCTGCTCTACCAGACGGTCCAGGGGGCGACGGTGGTGGGGAACAGCGACGCCAAGACGCTCGCCCCGGTCCAGATCGGGCGCGGCGTGCACCTCGCGTCGATCTCCAAGGTCCACGAGCAGGGGGCGTTCGAGGACACCCAGCGCCCGTTCGACATCGCGATCGAGGGCGAGGGCTTCTTCCAGATCACCATGCCCAACGGCTCCACCGCTTACTCGCGCGACGGCAGCTTCCAGGTTTCCGACCAGGGCACGCTCGTCACCCAGGGTGGCTACACCGTGGTGCCGGGGATCAAGATTCCCAACAACGCGACCAACTTCGGCGTCTCCAAGACCGGCGTCGTCACCGTGCAGCTCCCGGGGTCGCCGGATGCGACCGAGCTCGGCCGCATCGAGCTGGCGCGCTTCGCGAACCCGGCCGGCCTGATCGCCGCCGGCGAGAACCTCTACACGCCGTCACCCGCGTCCGGTGAGGCCGTCCTCGGCTTCCCGCAGGACGACTCGATGGGCAAGACGGTGCAGGGCGCGCTCGAGTCGAGCAACGTCGAGATCGTGCAGGAGATGGTCGACATGATCACCGCCATGCGCGCCTACGAGCTCAACTCCAAGGCCATCAAGAACAGCGAAGAGATGGCCGACATCGCCAACAACATGATCCGGTAACGCGATGCATTTCGGCCTGGTGCACCTCGCCCTGCTTACCATGGTCCCGCCCACAGGCGGGATCGCGTGGACGCCGCCCGCCCCGGTGGTACAACGGGTCACGGACGCGGCGGCCGCGGCATGGCACGTGACGCCGGACCGCATCCGCCTCACCTTCGAGATCGCCGGCGGCGACACCGCCGCCGCGCACGGCGTGCTCAAGCTCGCCGGCGACGGCTCCACCGGCGTCTGGACGCTCGCCTTCGCGGCCAGCGAAAACGCCACTCCCACGCTCTGGGCGCTGGCCCGCGCGGGGACCGTGGACACGGTGCCGGTGGCGGCCCGTGCGCTGCCGCGCGACATCGCGCTCAGCGACAGCGACGTCACCCTCGCGCCAGTCACCAGCTGGGGCCCACCGTCCAGCCGCGCCGGTCGTCCCGTCCGCCTCACGGGATGGGTCACCCGCCGCATGGTCGCCGCCGGTGAACCGCTACGCGACCCCGCGGTCGTGCCGCCTCAACTGATCACCTCCGGCTCGCGCGTCACGGTGCTCTACAGCCGCGACGGCGTCGAGATCCGGCTCTCTGGCACGGCCTCCGGTTCGGCCTCGTTCGGCGAGCTGGTGACCGTCCGCATCGACACCAAACGGCGGGTCCGCGGCGTGGCCGCCGGCCCCGCGCTCGTCCGCATCGACTGACCCGCTTCAACGGATCACTGTCATGACACCCGCCCGCGACTCGTCCCGCTCCAGCCTCGCGCTCGCCGCGCTCGCCACGCTCCTCGGCGTCATCTTCCTGCTCGGGCTGCCGCTGCGGGCCCAGAGCGACGACAGCACCGCGACCGACTCGGCCGCCGCGAAGCCGCTCCCGCCGACGCCGCCCCGCCGGATCTTCCGCCCGTCGTGGACCGCCGACCGGCGCGCGTTCCAGCTGGGCGACGTGATCACGATCCAGATCGACGAGTTCACGCTCGCCTCGGCCACCTCCGGCAACAAGGCGACCGACAGCCGGAAGACCGACGCGACGTTCGGCGTGAACGTGCCGCCGACCTTCACGCCGCGGCAGGGGTCGTTCAAGACCCAGAACAACGGCGAATCCCAGAAGAAGGGCGAGGCCCAGCGCGAGAACCGCTTCCAGGGCGAGATGAGCGTCCGGGTAGTCAACGTCGACCCGATGAGCGGGCTCCTGCAGGTGAAGGGGACCAAGCTGATCAACGTCGACAAGGCCCGCCAGTTCATCACCGTCTCCGGGTGGGTCCGCCCCCAGGACATCACCGCCTCCAACGTGGTCGAGTCCTGGCGGTTAGGCGACGCCGAGGTGGTGTACACGTCGCAGGGATCGCTCGACAAGCCGAAGAAGGGGCTGGTGGGAAGGGCCCTGGGCTGGGTCTGGCCATGACCGCCCGCATCTGGCAGTCGCTGCTGCTGATCGCGGTCCTCACCGCGGCCGCGCTGCTGCTCGCCTTTCCGGCCAACGCGTCGGCGCAGGAGATCCGCGTCAAGGACCTGACCATCGCCGACCAGTCGCTCCCCATCCGCCTCTCCGGCTACGGCCTGGTCACGGGCCTGGACGGCACCGGCGACCGCGGGCGCCAGACCATTCAGTCGGTCGCCAACCTGCTGCGCCGCTTCGACGTCGAGGTGCCCACCGAGGTCCTCCGCGTCCGGAACGTCGCCGCGGTACTGGTCACCGCCGAGGTGTCGCCGTACCTGCGCACCGGCGGCCGGTTCGACATCCACCTCTCGTCGATGGGCGATGCCCAGTCGCTCAAGGGCGGGGTGCTCTGGATGACGCCGCTGGTCGCCGACATCGGCGCCACGCCGGTGGGCACCGGGCAGGGTTCGCTGATGATCAGCGGCGGGCTGGGAACCGGACGCGAGATCGAGACGGTCGCGCGGATTCCGGCCGGCGGGCTGCTCGAGGCCGACCTCCCCCGCCCGCGGTTCAACGCCACCTCGCGCCTGCTGCTCCGCGAGCCCGACGTCGCCACCGCCGCGCGGATCGCCGCGGTGATCGACTCAACGTTAGGTCCAGGCAGCGCCACCGTCGAGGATCCCGGCAGCGTCGCGATCGTGCTCCGCGACACGACCTCCGGATTCGCGGCCGCGCTGGCCCGCATCCAGGAGCTCCGCGTCCGCCCCGACCGCGCCGCCCGCGTGGTCATCGACGGCCGCGACGGCACCGTGGTCACCGGCGGCGATGTCGCCGTGGGCGAGGCGATGGTCAGCCGTGGCGGCATCACTCTCTCGATCGGGACCAACGTCGGGAAGCCGGAGCCCACCAAGGGCGACTCGCTCTCCTCGCGCGGCGACATCCGGATCACCGGCGGCGCCAGCGTCCAGAAGATCGCCGCCGCGCTCCACGCCGTGCAGGCCACCCCGTCCGAGATCGGCGCGATTTTCGAGTCGCTCCGCGAAGTGGGCGCGCTCAGCGCCGAGGTGGTGGTCCGATGACGAATCCGGTGGGCGCGGGAGCGGCTGGAGTCACCGGAGCCACGCGAGGCGCGGGAGCGGCGGCCTCAGCCGCCGCGACTCCAAGAGAACAGAAACTTCGCAAAGTCACCCACCAGCTCGAGGGCGTCTTCGTCCAGCAGCTGTTCAAGGCGATGCGCGAAACCGTCCCCCAGGATGAGGGAGTTCTCACCGGCGGGTCGGGCCAGGACATGTTTACCGGCCTCCTCGACGAGCACCTTGCTGCCGAAACTCCTCAGCAATGGAACAGCGGCCTGGGTGAGGCGCTCTTCCGGCAGCTTCGCGGCGCGCTGGCCAAGTCCGGCGCCGACGCGACTCCATCATCAGGTGCTCAGCGAGAGGGCAGTCGATAATGCAGCCAGCCACGGGGACCTCCACCCAGCCCAGGACGTCGGGCGGGACGTCGTCCGCCGCTTCCATCGATCAGCTGGCCGACGCGCTCGGATCGGAGGCCCGGCTCCTGGAAGAGCTGGTCACGATCATGCGCCGCCAGCGGGACGCCGTTGCCGTCGACGACCTCCAGAAGGTCGACGACAGCGTCTTCGCGACGCACCGCGTGCTGGTGACGCTGGGCGAAGCACGGCGCCGCCGCCGCTCGCTCAACCGCCTGCTGGCCGGCGCCGAAGACGTCGCCGTCGAGCAGCTCGACGAGGCGCTGGGGCCCCGCATGACCGACACCGTCCGCCAGGCGCGGGACGGTCTGAAGGACATCGCCCGGATCCTGTCGCGCGAGGTGGAGATGAACCGCAGAGTCCTCCGCCAGGCGCTGGCCGCCGGCGAGGAGTTCGTGCGCGCGATCTGCACGCCCGCCGAGAAGCCGCTCTACGGCTCCGATGCCCGTCCCGCGACGGACCGCGCCGCCGGTGGCCTCCTCATCAACCGGCAGGCCTGACATGACCTCGCTCGGGTCAATTCTCAGCATCGCGCGTGAAGCGCTGTTGGTGCAGCAGACGCAGGTCCACGTGACCTCACAGAACATCGCCAACGCCGAAACCGAGGGCTACTCGCGCCAGCGCGCGGTGGTCACCGCCGCCGATCCGCAGTGGTTCCCGTTCGGCAACCTGGGCACCGGCGTCGTCCTCAAGGACATCGGCCGCGCCCGCGACACCATGCTCGACGCGAGCTACCGCCGCGAGCAGACCGGTGCCAGCAGCTTCGGCATGCAGCGCGACCTGCTCACCGGCGTGGAGCAGATCCTGGGCGAGCCCTCCGAGAACGGCCTGTCGGCCACCCTCGACCAGTTCTGGAACGCCTGGTCCGACCTGTCCAACGACCCCACCCGCGGCACCCCGCGGAGCGTCGTGCGCCAGCGCGGCGCACAGGTGGCCGGTGCGCTCAACACGATCGCCGGCAAGCTGTCGAGCGAGGATGCGGTGAACCGCACCCGCCTCTCGAACACCGTCGCCAGCTACAACCAGCTCGCCAGGCAGATCGGCGCGATCAACGTCCAGATCGTCTCGGCCGAGGTGGGCGGGCACACCGCCGCCGACCTGCGCGATGCGCGCGACCGGCTGGTGGACCAGATGTCCCAGATCGCCGACACCTCCGTCGCCGAAAACGCCAACGGCACGATCACCGTCCACCTCGGCACGATCACCGCCGTCGATGGCGCCAGCGTCAATCAGCTCGAACTCCGCACCAGCGGGGGCAAGCTCGCGATCGGCCTGGTGGGCAACACCGACGACCTCCGCCGGATCGACGGCCAGCTCGGCGCGATGCTCGACTTCTCCAACACCTCCGTGCCCACGCTCACCGCCAGGCTGGACCAGATGGCGCAGGCGCTGGTGACGCAGGTGAACTCGGTGCATCGCCAGGGCTGGACCGCTGCCGGCGACGCGCTGGGCGGCGCCAACTGGAATCCGCTCACGCCGCCCACCGGTTCGAACGTCGACTTCTTCGACCCCGCCAAGGTGACCGCGGCAACGATCTCGCTCTCGGCGGCCGTGCAGGCCAATGCCGGCGTGATCGCGGCCGGCAACGTGCAGGGCGCCACCGGGAACAACTCCACGGCGCTGGCACTCGGCTCCATGCGGAGCACCGCGAACATGGTGGGGACGCAGACCTTCGCCGACTACTACAGCGATACGGTCTCGCAGCTCGCGCTCGACGTGCGCGAAGCGACCGACACGGCCACCGTCCACGAGACACTCGCCAGCCAGGCCGACACCCGCCGCCAGAGCGTGAGCGGCGTGTCGACCGATGAAGAGCTGATCGAGCTCACCCGGCAGCAGCAGGCCTACGCGGCCGCGAGCAAGCTGGTGACGACGGTCGACGAGATGATGCAGACACTGCTCACCCTCAAGAGCTGACCGGCTGACCCATGCTCATCCTCAGCCGGAAGCCGGGCGACGCCATCCTCATCGACGGCGGGATCCGCATCGTCGTCATGGCGTGCGATCGCGGCGGCGTGCGGCTGGGCATCGAGGCTCCGAAGGACGTCACAATCCTGCGCGCCGAGATCGTCAATCAGATCGCCGACGAGAACCGGCGCGCCAACGCGACCGGCGACGCCAAGCAGTGGCTCGAGGTGGTGCCGGTCAAGGCGTAGGTGGCCCGCAACCTCTATAGTATGGCTGGAAAGATCGGCCAAACTGGCCCACCAAATGCGCATCCCGTTCGGCTTTCTTGTTGCGAGACAACAGGTTGCGCTGACGGAAGATCGGCCATAACATCGGCCAAATCGCACCTAACTCTTCGCCGCCTGGGCCCGCTCGCGCTTCCGCTGCTCGGCCAGCGTCACCAGCGACAGCTCGAACCCGCGCACCGTATCGGCGCCCGGGCCCGTGCGCACCAGCTCGGCCACCGTGCCGAACCCGCCCGACACGATCCATTCGGCCGCCTTGCCGATCTCCCCTTCCGGCGGCCGGCGCACCAGCCCATTCGCGCCCGGCGCTCCCGCCGCGTCGACGCTCTCCAGGCGCACAAGCACCTGCGTCCCGTCCGCGCTCCCCTCGCAGCGGATCGTCACCGCCCCCGCCGGTCCCGCGGGGGACCGGCCGCCGGCCGGCGCCCGCTCCCGGGCGCTGCTGGCGATCTGCTTGGCCCCGGTGAGCAGGGTGAGCGCCGCGTGCGAGAGCACCGCCGGCGCGATCCACACCGGCGCCACGTTCTCCTGGATCGACAGCTCGCACGGGACGTCGCGCAGCACCGGGTGGTGCTCGTGCATCGCCAGCACGTCGGGGAGCCGCTCCTCCACCCGCACCGGCTCGGCGCGGGCGGTGGCCTCGCGTGGCACCATCCGCAGCAGGCGCAGCGTCCGCTCCAGCCGCCCCACCTCCACGCCCAGCGTCGCCAGCATCTCATCGTCGGGTTGCTCGGCGGGGGCGAGCAGCTGCGTCACCGCGCCCAGTGCCGACACTCTGTTGCTGAGCAGGTGATTGAGCCCGCGCAGCAGGTCGCTCGAAATCGTGAGCCACACTTCACTGGGCGTGCGCATTAGCGGGCTCTCACCCGGGCGGTGTGATGCAGCCGACACGCGGCGGCGTCGATACTCAAGAGAGGCAATCCCGCACACCGTTTTCCATCCCCCCGCGACCGAGCCGTCGCTGGAGTTGACGTGTTCCTGATCATCGGGCTGCTGGTCGTATTCGGCAGCATTGTTGGCGGCTACCTGATGCACCACGGCGAGCTCGCCGTGCTGGTGCAGGTCAACGAGTTCCTGATCATCGGGGGCGCGGGCTTTGGCGCGTTCGTCATTGCCAATCCCATTGGCGTGGTCGTCAAGGCGTTCAAGGAAACACTCGCGCTGCTCAAGCCGAACCCGTTCGGCGAGAAGGCCTACGAGCAGCTGCTGCAGGTACTCTACGACGTCTTTCAGAAGGCGCGCAAGGACGGGCTGGTGGGGCTCGAGTCACACATCGAGGAGCCCGAGAAGAGCGAGATCTTCAAGAAGTACGAGAACTTCATGCACCACGGCCACGCGGTCGCGTTCCTGTGCGACACGCTGAAGGTGCTCCTCACCGGCACGGTGGAGGATCACAACCTGGCCGAGATCCTGGACCTCGACCTCGAGCAGCAGCACGAAGAGGCGATGGCGGTGCCCGGGGCGATCGCCCGGATCGGTGACGCGATGCCCGGGTTCGGGATCGTGGCGGCGGTGCTGGGCGTGATCATCACCATGGGCTCGATCGGCGGCGCGGCGTCGGAGATCGGCGAGAAGGTGGCGGCGGCGCTGGTCGGGACGTTCCTGGGGATCCTGCTCTCGTACGGCGTGCTGGGTCCGATCGCCAACGCGATCGAGGCACGGATCAAGGCCGAGAGCGCGTACATGAAGTGCATTCGCACAGCGCTGCTGGCGTTCGCGCGCGGCGACGCGCCGATGACGGCGGTGGAGTTCGCGCGCCGCAACATCGAGCCGGCCGACCGGCCGTCGTTCTCGGAGCTCGAGTCGCTGACCCGCCGCCGGGCTGCCTGACGTGTCGGCCAAGGGTGGCGCCAAAAAGATCGTCATCGTCCGCAAGAAGAAGGTGCACGGCGGCGGGCATCACGGCGGCTCGTGGAAGGTCGCCTACGCCGACTTCGTCACGGCGATGATGGCGTTCTTCATGGTGATGTGGATCCTCGGGATGGACGAGAACCTGCGGAAGGCGATCGAGGGGTACTTCTCCAACCCGGTCGGCTACAAGAAGGGCTACTCGGCCGGTGTCAGCCCGATCTCTGTGGGGACGTCGCCGGGCAAGGTGCAGCAGCCGAGCGTGAAGCTGATCGTCCGCAACTTCGAGACCAAGCGGTTCAAGGGCGTGGCCGACCGGATCAGCCACAAGCTCGAGGGGGCCGAGCAGTTGTTAGGCGGCCGGATCAAGGTCGAGATCGTGGTGACTCAGGACGGGCTGCGGATCGAGCTGATCGAGACCGGGAGCGGGATCACCTTCTTCTCGCCGGGCTCGGCGGTGATGAAGCCCAAGGCGGCGATCGCGCTCGACCTGATCGCGGCGGAGCTGGGCGAGCTGCGGAACCCGATCATCGTGGAGGGGCACACCGACGCCAGCCCGATGAACGTCGCCCCCGGCTATTCGAACTGGGAGCTGAGCGCGGACCGGGCGAACGCGGCGCGGCGGGTGTTGGAGGCGGCGGGGATTCCGCGCGAGCGGATCGTGGGCGTGCGCGGGATGGCGGACCGCGATCTGCGGAACCGCGACGACCCGACGAGCCCCGAGAACCGGCGGATTTCGATCTTCCTGCCGTTCAGCGACACGGTGCGGGAGCCGATGGACACGCCGGCGGACACGCTGGTGAAGACGGCGGCGATCTAAGGGCAGAACGAGGAACGAGGAGACGGGCGGGGGCACACTACAGCCTCGTATCCCACCGCACCGGCTGCGCGTCGCTCGCGACCAGCCTCGCGAAATCTCCGTGCCCGGGATTGATCACCACGTTCCGCTCGTGCGGCCAGCCCACCACCGACGGGACAACCAGCACCGCCGTCCGCCGCTCCGCCAGCCAGCGGTCGCCGAACGCACGGCTCGCGACCAGGTCGGGCTCGTCCCACCCCGGGACGTCGGCTTCGCCGAGCTCCTCGATCGCCACCCCCGCCGGCACGTCAATCGTGCTCCACCGCTGCCGACGCGGGATCCGGCCGATCCCCGTCTGCGCCAGTCGCTCGAGCAGCGCGCCCGCGTACGACAGCGCGCCATGGATCGCCGGCCGGCCGGGAGAATTCCACCGCCCGCCGAACTCCGCGGCGCCCTTCCCGTCGAAGAGCGGATAGCGGCCATCGGCGACGCGGAATGCCCGGAGCGGCCCCGCCCGCTCAGACGGGGAGGCCATGGGCGATCTGCCCGAGGAGCTCCTCGACGCGCCGGGCGCCGAGCTCGGTGCGGGCCGCATCCACGGGCCGCTGCCCCTGCAGCTGCCGGTGGGGCGCGGTGAGGAAGGCGCGCGCGTCCTCGCGGCTGTCCCAGACCTGCTCGGCGGTCGCGATCACCCGCGCCAGGCGCTCCACCCGTTCGCTCTCGTCAGGCATGAGGAGCGTCTTCCGGCGCTTGTAGGTGGCGGGGGCGACGATCCGTTCCATCACCCGCCGCGCCTCGCCGCGGTCGGCGATCAGGTAGCGCACGGTATGTCCCAGCGTGGCTTTGGGGAGGCCGGCCGCGACGGCGGTGTGCAGGTCGCCCAGCGAGCGCACGCGGCGCTTGAGGATGGGCTCGCCGCCGAGGATGGTGGCGATCCGGCCGGCGGGGATCATATGGTAGGGGCGCCAGTGGTATCAGGTGATACCTGAATAATAGCCACATGGGCCCTTGTCAATTGTGCGGAATGCGGAATACGGAATGCGGAAGAACGACGAGGCGGCGCAACTCGTCCCCTCGTTCCTCGTTCGCTTCCCGCTTCCTGCTTCCTGCTTCCTGCTTCACAGTCGGCTTGTCCTCACCGACTGCCCCGGTTATACTCCGGTATGAAAACGGCCATCTCCCTCCCCGACGCCCTGTTCCGGTCCGGTGACGCCCTGGCGAAGCGCCTCGGCGTGAGCCGCAGCGAGCTGTTCGCGCGCGCGCTGGCGGAATACGTCGCCAAGCACAAGGCCGATCAGCTCACCAAGCGGCTGAACGCCGTCTATGCGGCCGAAGAGAGCCGCTTGGATCCGGCCTTCACAAAGGCACAGGCGCGAACGCTGCCACGGGACACGTGGTAGCGTGCAACTGCATCGCGGTGATATCTGGTGGGCGAGCCTTGCTGACGCCGTCGGCTCGGGCCCCGGGTACCGCCGGCCCGTGCTCGTGGTCCAGTCGGACGCGTTCAATCGCAGTCGCCTCGCCACCACGATCGTGATCGTGCTGACGACCAACCTCCACCTGGTCGACGCGCCCGGCAACGTGCTGGTTCCGGCAGGCGCCGCCAACCTGCCGCGCGACTCGGTGGCGAACGTGTCGCAGGTGCTCACCATCGACCGCGAGCTCCTGACCGAGCAGGCCGGCCACCTTCCACCGAGCCTGCTGCGTCAGGTCAACGACGGACTGCGGATCGTTCTGGAGCTGTGAGGCTGCGGCCGCCCCACCGGGAGCGAATTCGGAATGCGGAATGCGGAATGCTGGGGCGGGGCTGGGCTCCGTATTCCGTATTCCGAGTTCCGCATTCCTGGTCTGCCCCTACCGCCCCAGCGCCCTCAGCCGCTCCCGGCTCCAGCTCAGCGCCTCCAGGTACCAGTCCGGCACCTGCATCTGTGGCACGCCCAGCGCGCTCGCGTGGGTCTTCACGTCGTCCCACTTCCCCTGCTCGTACGCCTCGATCAGCAGCAGCGCCGGCGCGAACGGGCCCGTCCGCTTCAAGAGCGCGTTCTTCGCCTCGGCCGGCAGGTCGATCTGCTTCAGGATCTCCTCCATCGGCATCCGCATCAGCGCGTCGAGCATCGAGAAGAGCCCCACCATGAACATCGTCCCCGCCATCGACGCCTTGCCCCCCTTCTCCGCCATCAGCTCTGCCATCCGGGCGCGCATCAGCGCCGCCGCCACCAGCTCGGTGTCCAGCTCCTTGCTCCCTACCATCGACGAGACGAGGATCAGCGACAGCCACTTGGAAAGCGCCTCGCGCCCGATCATCCGGATCGCGAACCCGATCGACGTCACCCCGCGGCCGCCCACGGCCGCCGAGTTCATGAGGTGGAGCAGCTTGTAGGAGAGCGTGGGGTCGGACTTGAACGTGTCCTCGACCTTGGCCTCGGATGAGTTGGTGTCGCGCAGCAGGTTGAGCAGCCGGATGGTGTTCACCTGCTCCATCGGCATCTTCTTCTTGGCGACCGTCTCGGGGCGGCTGTAGTAGTAGCCCTGGAAGAGCTCGAAGCCGATCGACTTGCACTGGATGTGCGCCGCCTCGGTCTCGACCTTCTCGGCCAGCACCCGCACGTTGAACGGCTCGAGGCGCTTCAGGTAATCGCGCAGCTCCTCTTCGGTGCGGTTCATCACGTCGACCTTCACGATCTCGGCGTGGCGGAGGAAAGACTCGTACTCGGGCTCGAAGGAGTAGTCGTCGAGCGCCAGGCGATACCCTTTCTTGCGCAGTCGCTCGACCGCGGCGATGGTCGGCGCGTCGGGCTTCACCGTCTCGAGCAGCTCGATGACCACGGTGCTCGGGTTGAACAGCTCGAACGTCCCGTCGACGAGCAGCTCGCGGGTGAAGTTGATGAATGCCGGCCGGCCGCCGGTGATCGCCTCCAGCCCAATCCCGACGAAGGCGTTGACCACCGTGTCGCGCGACATCTGGGTGGGGCTGGCGCCGTGCGCGCTGGTGGCCTGGGCGTCGCCGCGATAGAGCAGCTCGTAGCCCGCCACGCGGTCCACGAGGTCGAAGATCGGCTGGCGAGCGACCAGGATATCGGACATCGGGGTCAGGGTCAGGGTCAGGGTCGGTGATCAGCGGTCGGGACGGAGAGTAACGCGCGCCGGAGTCGGTGCGCCAGCGCACCTTCCTCCCTCTCCTCCCTTCCTCCCTCCCTCCCTGCTATTGAGAGCTCCCGCCGAACTTGTAGAGCGTAAAGTCCTTCAGGATCTGTTCCATCAGCTTGCCGTCGAGCGTGATCTGCTCGCTCTTCTCCTTCTTGTTGGTCGACACGATGCGGAGGGACATGCTCGCCGGACTGCCGCTGGGCAGCGGCCGGAAGTCCTCGATCCGGTAGACGAAAATCCCCTGCCCCGGCACCCGCTTGCGCGCATCACGGAGGTCGCGCGCGTTGAGCACCGACGGCACACGCACCCGCTCCACCGGGGTAATCTCGGCGCTTTGGCGGTAGAGCTTGAGGTCCAGCACGTCGGCGCCGTCTATGTCGCCGCGGTCAGTATCGTAGTGCGGGAACTCCGTCCCCGACGGGGAGATGCTGATCACCACCACCGGGCGGCGCAGCGACAGGTATTCGTCCCAGTCGCGCCACGCCTGAATGGGATCGATCGGGGTCGTTTCGTCGCCGGCGAACTTCCCTTCCTTGCGGCGACGGTTGACCTCGGTGCGGGCGCGTTCGGCGCGCCATGCCATCACCTGCGGCGTCATGACGAAGATCCGGTAGCCGCCCGCGCCCGACCGGTAGAGCCGGGCGTCGAAGTCGCGGTTGTTGAGCAGTCCGGAGAAGGCGTCGGCCGGGAAGGGGACGCCGGGCAGCACCGGCAGCAGGGTGTCGAGCGGCGCCTTCGCCCCCAGGGTGGCGAGCATCGCCCGCGCCCGCGTCAGCGCGGCGCGCGCCTGCCCAACGACAATCGACCCGCCGGAACGCGGCGCGCCGGGACGCTCGGGCGCGCGCCACCGGTTCACCCCAACCACTTCGCCATCGAGGTTGAGGAGCGGACCGCCGGAGCCGGCGGGGCTCACGTTCACCTCGCTCACCACCGCCTGCGCGTCGACGCCGTTCACGATCCCCAGGCTCAGGAACCCGCCGGCGTTGAGCGGCGAGGCCATCGCCACCACCCGGTCGCCCGGCTCGAGCGACGCGACCTTGGCGCTGTCGGCCAGCGGCAGCACCGCGCACTTGGCGCAGCGCGTCATGTTGATGGCGAGCACCGCGATGTCGCGCGACGCATCGTACGTGAGCACGCGCGCGCGGACCTTGGTCTGCGGATCCACCTGGACGCGCACTTCATCGGTGGTGTCGATCAGGTGCGCGTTGGTGAGCACCAGTCCGCCGCTGTCCACCAGAAAGCCGGTGCCGCGCTCGGCGATCCCCGAGACGGTGAAGACGCCGGAGCGGAGCCTGGCGACGATCTCCTTTTCGGGATCGGCGGAGCGGACCGGCTTGGGCGGCTCGACCACCGGCGTCGGCGCGGCCACGGCCGCGGGCGCCTGACCGATCGCGCGCGCCTCGGCGTTTTTCTGCGTCAGCTCCACCGCGCGCATCCCCGGCTGCACCGTGATCCGCGTCGAGAAGCGATAGAGCGTGTCCTGCACACGAATCGGCGAGACGCCTTCCAGGCGGTAGTCGCCCTTCTTGAGCTTGAGCTCGACGCTGCCGTCGAATCCGGTTGACACGCGGCTGGTGTCGCCGAGCCAGGAGAGGACGAGCAGGTCGTGCTGCGGGACGAAGCGCAGCGACAGGTCGGGCTGGAGGATGGCCAGCCTCACGATCACCGTGATCGACGAGTCGACCGGGGCGGCCGGCTTGGGCGGCTCGGCGAAGCGCGGGTTGGCCGGCGAGCAGACCTGGCGCAGCTGGTCGAGGAAGGCCAGGGTGGCGCCGGCCTTCCGGAGACGCGCGTCGGACTCAGCGTTAGGTGCGAAGTCGATGCACCGCTTGTGGAGCAGCTCGAGCAGCCGCGACTGCCCCATCTTCCGCGTGATCGCGCGCTCGACTTCCGTGAGCGTGTAGGCGGCGGGCTGCGCGGCTTGGGCGGGGAGGGCGCGGAGCGGCGCGAGAGCGAGAGCGACGGCGAGAATGCGAGAGCGCATGGGGGGTTGGAGCAGGGAGGCGGGGAGGTGGGGAGGTGGGGAGGTGGCGACCTGCCCCTATCCTGCCGACAGGACAGGCCGCCCCCACATTCGACGCGGGGCCTCGCGTCCCGTCACGGCCACGCCAGCGGCGCGGCACCGGCCGCCCGCTAACGGCACTTGGGTGCCTCCTCCCCCCGGGCCAAAAGCATCCGGCGCTCTTCCATGCATGCGTCCCGGACGTTGAGCGTTACCTGCGTCAGGCGGCGGCGGAGGGGGGTGAGGGGCGCGGCCCCCGGATAGCGCTGCACGAACCCCTGCAGCTTGTCGCGGGCAGTCCCCAGGTGCTCGAACGCCGACTCGTAGTCACCGTCGTCCTTGCGGGCCAGGGCGGAGGCGATCTCCTGCCGGATGGGGGCGAGCGAGTCCTCGAACCCGGCGGGGACCACGACCTTGGGCGCGGCCGGCGCGGCGGCCACGGAAGGCGTTGCGGCGCCCGGCGTCGAGGCCGTGGCGGTCGCCGGCTTGCCCTGCGCCAGGCTGTCGCCGACAGGCTTGACCTGCGCCGCGCCCGCGCTGTCCCCGCGCACCCCCGTGGGTGTCGCGTTGGCGGCGCTGGTCAGTGCCAGTGAGTCACGGACCAGTGCGCCGGTGGCGCCGCTGCCCGCCGAGTCCGTGCGTGGGCCCGGGGCCGAGGCGGAAGCGCTGGGTGGAGCAGGCGTCGCCGCGCTGCCGGTGCGCGTGAAGCTCGCTAAGTTCGCGCGGAAGTACCACCCCACGCCGGCCAGGGCCACCACCACCAGCCCACCGACGAACAGGGGGGCACGGCTCGGCTTCGGCATGGGCGTGGTAGGGCGTCGCGAAGCGGCCGTTGCCGCCCCGCGGCTGCCGGCGACCGCGCGGTTGCCGCGCGGGGCGGTTTCCTTCTTCTCCTCCGCGTCATCACCACCCCCACCGGCGCCGGCCTTGAGCGGGTCGGTGGGCGCCTCGGAGAGCTTGGTGAACGTCAGTGTCCCGTCGCCGGAGATGCGGACGTCGGGCATCTCGTTCACGGCCGCCACCAGGTCGCGCGAAAAGAAGAGGACGTCCTGGTAGCGTTGGTGCACTTCGTTGGCGAGCGCCCGGTCCATCACCCGTTGGAGCGTGGGCGGCCAGCGCACGTCTCCCTTCATCTCGGCCAGCGTCCGCGGCTTCTCGGTGAGGCGGCTGACGAGCGCTTCTTTCGACGTCACCGACGGGAAGGGGAGCGTGCCGGTGAACATGTTGAAGGTCACCAGCCCCAGCGAATAGATGTCGGTGCGCTGGTCGATCTTGTCGCCGGCCAGCTGCTCGGGGCTCATGTACTCGGGCGTCCCCACCGCGAGGCCGGTCTTGGTGACGTTCTGGTCATCGCCCTGCATCGCCTTGGCGATTCCGAAGTCGACGATCTTGATGATGTCGCGCCCGTCCTTGCCCCGCCCGACCATGATGTTGTCGGGCTTGAGGTCGCGGTGGACGATCCCCAACTCGTGGGCGGCGGCCAGCCCCTCGGCCACCTGCCGGGCGATGAGCGCGGCGCGGCCGGCGGGGAGCCCGCCCTGCCGCTCGAGGAGGGCGGTGAGCGGCTCGCCGTCGACGTACTCCATGGCGAGGAAGATCAGCCCTTCGCGCGTTTCGCCGAAGTCGTAGACGGCGGCCACGCTGGGGTGGGTGATCTGGCTGGCGTTGGCCGCCTCACGATTGAAGCGGCTGACGGCGTCGGCGTCGTGAATCATGCCGGGGGACATGACCTTCACCGCGCTGCGCCGGTGCATGCGGACGTGCTCGGCGAGATAGACGCGTCCCATCCCGCCTTCGCCCAGCAGCTTGATGATGTGGTAGCGGTCGGCCAGCACCTGGCCGACGAGGTCGGCGCTGGTGGACTCGGCGCGCAGCGACGCGCCATCGAGCGGGCAGAATCGCTGCTCGGCGGGATAGCGCGCCCCGCACTGGGGACAGATTTTTCCGCCGCTCACCGGTTGCGCACCAGCCGAGCCGCGCGCCTCGAGGTCATGCGTGGTCTCCCGTTCGCGCTTCACGCCGCGCCCACGGAGAGGCAAATGTAGGTCGGCGGGGGTCCCGGTCAAGACGACCGGCCGGCCGTGGCGCCACGCCCTATATAATAGTAGGGTACCCGGTCCCTGATCCCCGGGGGAGGGGCCTCCCCTCCTCCCACCTCCCCTCTTCCCTGTCGGTTCTTGATCATCGTCTCCTCGCTCACCAAGTACTACGGCGACCTCGCCGCCGTGCGGGACCTCTCCTTCAAGGTATCGCCGGGTGAGGTGCTCGGCCTGGTCGGGCCGAACGGCGCGGGAAAGACCACCACCCTGCGGTGCCTGTCGGGGATCATCCCGCCCACCAGCGGGTCGATCACGATCACCGGCTTCGACCTCGCCAAACAGCCGCGTGAGGCGAAGGGGGCGCTGTCGTTCATTCCAGACGAGCCGCAGCTGTTCGAATACCTCACGGTGGAGGAGCACCTCCGCTTCGTGGGGCGGCTGTACGGCGTGCCCGACGTCGAGGAGCGGATCGTCCCGCTCCTCAGCGAGCTCGAGCTGGTCGAGAAGCGCGGGGCGTTGTCCACCGAGCTGTCGCGCGGCATGAAGCAGAAGCTGGCGATCGCCTGCGGGCTGCTGCACCGCCCGAAGGTCCTCCTCCTCGACGAGCCGCTCACCGGGCTGGACCCGATCGGGATCCGGCGGATGAAGCAGACCATCCTGTCGCGCGCCCGTGAGGGGACGGCGGTGATCCTGAGCTCGCACCTGCTGCACCTGGTGGAGGAGCTCTGCTCGCAGCTGCTGGTGATCCAGGGCGGGCGGCTGGTGGCGCTGGGGAAGATCGCCGAGATCGTCGCCGACCGGCCGCACCTGTCCGGGCAGGGGCTGGAGGATATCTTCCTCGCCCTCACGGGATCTGGAAACGGCCCGGACTCGCCGCGGTCGTGATCGGCATCTTCTGGTACTACCTGTCCTGCACGGTGCGCAACCGGACCGCCCACCAGCTCCGGCGGCTGAGCAATCCACGCTACGCGGTCGCGCTGCTGATCGGGGTCGGCTACTTCTGGCTGGTGATCGGGCGCGGGCTGGTGCGCGGCGATCCCGACGTGAGCAGTCAGGCGCGGGCCGACATCGGCCTCATGGCGCAGATGGTGTTCACGCTCTTCTTCGCGGCGTCGATCGCGAAGTGGTGGCTGTTCGGGGGGAGCCGCCTGGCGCTGGCGTTCACGCCGGCCGAGGTGCAGTTCCTCTTTCCGGCGCCGGTGGCGCGGTCGCAGCTGATCCTCTTCAAGCTGCTCCGGTCGCAGTTCGTGGCGTTGTTCAGCGCCGGCCTGCTGGCGCTCTGGATGTCGGCGGGGCGTGGGCTGGCCTTCCCGATGCGGATGATCAGCCTCTGGATTCTCTTCTCGACGCTGGGCCTGCATCAGCTGGGGGCGACGCTGGTGCACGAGAGCGTCACGAGTGCGGGGGGCGGGCGCCTGGCCTGGCGCCGCAACGGCCTGCCGATCGCGATTGTGGTCGCGGCGATCGCCGGCGTGGCGTGGACGTTGTTTGGCGCGCGCGAGGAGCTTCGCGCGGCGGTCCAGAACCAGTCACTGATCCACACCCTCGATGCGGTGTTGCACCGGCCCATCCCGCGGGCCGCGCTCTTCCCCATCCACATCCTGTTCGCGCCGCTGCGGGCCGGCGGCGTGGGGGAGTGGTTCATGGCGACGCTCCCGGCGCTGGCGCTGATGATCGCCCACTACCCGTGGGTGCTCTGGTCGGACGTCGCGTTCGAGGACGCGGCGCTCGACGCGACGGCCAAGCGGGTGGCCCGGCTCGCCGCGCTGCGGCGGCGCGGCGCGGTGCAACCGGTGACCGGGAAGAAAGTGTCGCGGGCCGCGTTCCGGCTGTCGCCGACGGGGCGGCCCGAGGTGGCGATCGTCTGGAAGAACCTCACGGCGTTTTCGCGCACGCTCCGCACGCAGACGTTCGTGCTGCTGATCGTCCTGCTGGCGCTGGTCTACGTGGTGGCGACCTTTGCCGCGGGCTCGGCCGACAAGGCGCGGATGGTGATCGGCGCGGTGTCGCTGGCGTGGGGCGGGCTGCTGGCGGTGGCCGGTCCGATGTGGATCCGGAACGACCTGCGGCAGGACCTGCCGCAGCTCGAGATCCTGCGGGTGTGGCCGTTGCGCGGCGCGTCGATCGTGGCCGCCGAGTTGACGGCGTCGACCATCGTGTTGACGGTGATGCAGTTCGCGGCGCTGCTGGTGGGCTTCCTGATGTTCCGGGGCGTGCCGTCGGAGACGTTCACGCCGGCGGTGCGGGGCTGGCTGGCGGTGTTCGCGGTGATCTTCCTGCCGGTGTTGAACGCGATGGCGATGACGATCCACAACGGCGCGGCACTGCTCTTTCCGGCGTGGGTGAAGCTCGGTTCCGAGCGGCCCGGGGGAATCGAGGCGACCGGCCAGGGGATCCTGACGACGGTGGCGACCTCGCTGACGCTGGCGGTGATGCTGATCCCGCCGCTGCTGGTGGGGACGGCGGGCGCGTGGGTGGGGAGCCTGGCGCTGGGGCGGGGCGGGGCGGCGCTGGCGGTGGGTGCGGCGGCGGCGGCGGTGGTGACCGGGGTGGAAGTGGGGTTCCTGCTGCGGCAGTTAGGTGTGGTGTTCGAGCGGACCGATCCTTCCGCGGCCGGGATTGGAGCGGGCGGATAGGCACGAACGAGGAACGAGGAGAAGAGGCGAGACGAACGAACAGGGCTGCCACAGGAGCAGGACGCCGGAACACCGTCGCGCGCGGGCCGGCGTCGCGCGGCCCGTCTCCTCGTTCCTCGTTCCTCGTTCGGTGATTCGGCCCGGCGATGAAACGCCCCGCGGCGCGAGGATATGATGTCGGGCGCACCGCGACTCGGACGCACCGTGCGGCATGCCCGCACCTTGCCCCACCGCCGCCGGGAGTCCATCCCTATGCGCATGGTCGCGCCCGTCTACTACTCCGCGGACATGGTCCGCGCGTTGCCGGAGGACGGCAACAGGTACGAGACCGTCTGGGGCGAACTCCTCGTGAGCCCCGCGCCCAGGCCGTGGCACGAGGAAGTGGCCGGCCGCCTCTACGTGGCGCTCCGCGCGTACTGCCAGGAGACCGGCGTGGGTCACGTCTTCGCCTCGCGCTCCGACATCTCCTGGAGCCCGGACACCCTGGTCCAGCCCGATGTCTTCGTCGTTCCCCTCGAGGAGGCGCGCACTCTCGAGTGGAGTCGCATGCAGCGGCTGGAGCTGGTGGTCGAGGTGCTGAGTCCCTCGTCGGTGCGCGCCGACCGGTTCGCCAAGCGCAAGCTCTACCAGTCGGTGGGGATCCCGCTCTACTGGATCATCGACCCCGCGGAGCGCACGGCCGAGATCTGGACTACTGATGCGCATTTCCCGGTCAGCGAGCGGCACACGCTGCGCTGGCGGCACCCCGGCGCGTCGCGAGAGTTCGTGCTCGATCTGGGGGAGCTCTTTCGTCCGATCTGAGCGGCGGCGGTCAGCGGTCAGCGTCAGCGGTCGGACAACGGAGGTCGGACGCCGATGACCGGGCTCCGCCAGGTCGCTGTCCAGCGGCCATCCGGAACTCGCTAGCGTGCATGCCTGTCCGAATGCGACGCAGCACGCTAACGTCGGAGCCGTTGACCGCTGACCGCCGACCGCTGACCGCCGACCTCCGACCTCACCCTCCATGCGCACCACCATCGCAACTGCCTGCCGCGCTTTCCTGGCGCTCACCGTCGCCTTCTCGCCGGCCACGCTCGCCCGCGCCCAGCAGCCGACACCGCCGCAGCCACAGCAGCCGGCGCAGCCACCGCCTCCCGCGCTCCCGCCCGAGGCCACCTCGCTCTTCGGCGTCGCGCTGCACCCGCTCTTCGACTCCGCGGGCGTGCTCTTCAAGGCCGACTCGGCCGTCAAGCGCAACCCGCGTGACGTCGACACGCTGATCGCGGCCGGGATCGCGAACGCCGGACTCTGGCGCTACCGCGACGCGATCGCGCTGTACACGCGAGCCAGCGCCATCGCGCCTGACGATCCGCGTCCGTACCGCTATCGCGGGCACCGGTACATCTCGCTGCGCCGCTTCGACGCCGCCATCCGCGACCTTGAGCACGGCCGGCGGCTCGACTCGTTGAGCTACGACATTGCCTATCACCTCGGTCTCGCCTGGTACCTGACCGGGCAGTTCGGCAAGGCCGCCGACGAGCTGGGGCGGTGCATGAACTACGCGACGGTCCCCGCGATCCTCACGCTCGACACCGCCACGCGCCGCGGCTTCAAGAGCTGCGCGGCGGTCGCGACCAACGACGACGACAAGGTGGGGATGGCCGAGTGGCGCTATCGGGCGCTGCTCCGCGCCGGTCGCGGCGCCGAGGCGGCCGCGCTGCTCGCGCAGATCACCGAGGGGATGCGAGTCGGCAGCAGTGGCGCCTACTACCTGGACCTGCTCGTCTCGAAGGGGCTGCGGACCGAGGCGCAGGTGCTCGACTCGCTCAGGTCGAACGAGCTGCAGCGGGTGACGGTGGCATACGGACTGGGGGTGCGGAAGCTTGCCGCCGGCGACAGCGCCGGTGCGCGGGCGATCTTCGAGGAGAACGTGAAGGTGACCTACTGGCCGGCGTTCGGGATCATCGGGTCGGAGGTGGAGCTGGCGCGCATGGGGCGGCCCGGGGCGGCGCGAAAGCCGTAGCCCCGGGGCATCAGAGCCCGCGGAAGAGCTCGGCGAGGTCGACCGTGATCTTCCGCTCCGCCTGACGAGGGCGCCAGTCGAGCGTCCCGTCGTGGCGGGCCGCGGCGGCCTGGCCGGCGCGCCAGGCGTCGACCACGCGCTCCCGGGGATCGACCAGCCACACCTCCTCGACCCCCATCTCGAGGTACGCGGCGCGCTTGAAGTCGCGGTCATAGACGCGCGACGAGCGGCTCATGACCTCCACCGCGAGCCACCATCCCGTCATCTTCTTCCACGGGGTGGAGGGCGGGTAGTGCGCCGGGACGACCAGCAGGTCGGGCTCGAGCAGGGTGGTGTCGCCCTCCTGGACCTCGCCGGGCGCGACCACCACGGCGCGCGCATCGGCATCCGCGACGAGCGCGCTGGTCAGCGCGAACTGCAGCCGGCTCAGGATGAGCTGGTGGGCGTAGCTTGGCCCGGGCGTCACGAGCAGGACGCCGTCGAGCAGTTCGTAGCGATTCCCGTCGTGCGGGAAGTCGCGCAGCTGCGCCACGGTGTACCGTGGTGCGGAGAGCGCCATGCCCATATGCGTATCCTCGTGACCCACGCCAGGCAAGCGTGCATGGGGCGACGATAGGAACCCGTCCCATCGCCACCGACATCGAATCGTTGCACCCATCATCGCCGCCACGCGCCAGCCCGCCGCCCGGATCAGCGCGGCATCCGCCTGCAAACTGCCGTCATCGCGCCATTGCTCCCCCTCCCTCCTCCCTCCCCGCTCCCCGCTCCCTACGTCCGAGTCCGAGTCCGCCCACGTCCGAGTCCGAGTCCGCCCACTTCCGAGTCCGAGTCCGCGCACTCTGGCATCCCGCACACAATTCGCTAGTATCCGGCGTGGCTTCTCCGATCCCCTCCCCTCCTCCCCACCCGCCCTCCTCCCTCCCCGAACTCCCAGGCTCTCCGGCCGCCTTCGCCGACGCCACCTGGGACGACCTCCTCCCGTTCTACGAGACGCTGGCCGCCACGCCGCTCTCCGCCCAGTCGGTGGACCTGTGGCTCGCCACCTGGTCGCGCCTCGAGGAGTTGATCGACGAGGCCGCCACCCTCGCCTCGATCGCCTACACCTGCGACACCGGCGATGCCGCCAAGGAGGCCGCGCACCTGCGCTTCGCCTCCGAGATCGCCCCCAAGCAGGGAGAGCAGAACGTGCGCCTCGCCCGGCGGTTGCTCGCGCTCGACCGCGCCGGCACTCCGCCCCCCGCCGGCCTCGAGACGGTGATCCGCCGCTTCCGTACCGACGACGAGATCTTCCGCGAGGCCAACGTCCCGCTCTTCGCCGAGCTGTCCGAGCTCGAGACCGACTATGACCGGATCACCGGCGGGCTGACGGTGGTCTGGGACGGCGTCACCAAGACGGTGCCCCAGCTCCAGCCCTACCTGAAGAGTCCCATCCGCGGCGTGCGCGAGCGCGCCTTCCGGATGGGCGCCGACGCCTACCTGCACGAACGCGACGGGCTGGCCGAGCTGTTCGACCGGATGGTCGAGACGCGGCAGCGGGTGGCACGCAACGCCGGCTTCGCGAACTACCAGGAATACGTGTTCCGCGCCAAGTACCGCTTCGACTATTCGCCTGACGATTGTGCCCGCTTCCACCGGGCGGTGGAGGAGGCGGTGGTTCCGGCGGCCGGCCGGCTCTTCGAATGGCGCCGGCGGCGCCTCGGGGTCGAGTCGCTGCGCCCGTGGGACCTGCTCATCAATCCCGAGCACCCCGAGCCGCTCGTCCCCTTCCGCCAGACCGCCGAGTTCGTCGACCGCGCACGGCGGATCTTCGCGCGCGTCGATCCCGAGTTCGGCGTCCAGTTCCGCACCATGGCCGACCTCCGGCTGCTCGACCTGGAGAGCCGGCCCGGCAAGGCGCCGGGCGGGTACTGCGCCACCCTGCCGTTCCGCGGCCTGCCGTTCGTCTTCATGAACGCGGTCGGGGTGCCTGACGACGTGAATACGCTGGTCCACGAGGCCGGCCACTGCTTCCACGCCATCCTCGCCCACGACCTTCCCGTCATCTTCCAGCGGTCCACCGGGATGGAGGCGGCCGAGCTGGCGTCGATGTCGATGGAGCTCCTGGCCGCGCCCTTCCTCGTCAGGCCGGACGGCTACTACCCGCCCGACGACGTCCGCCACGCCTGGCTCGAGCATTTCGAGGACATCATCACCAGCCTCGCCCACATCGCCTGCGTCGACGCCTTCCAGAGCTGGATCTACACCAGCGGCGAGGGCGGCGACCGCGACGCGCGCGACGCCGCCTGGATCCGGATCCGCTCGCGCTTCGAGCGCGGCGTCGACTGGACCGGGCTGGAGCGGGAGCGGGCCGCGCGCTGGTACCGGCAGAGCCACATCTTCACCGCCCCCTTCTACTACATCGAGTACGGCCTCGCCCAGCTGGGCGCGCTCCAGATCTGGCGCGACAGCCGCGCCGACTACGCCGCCGCGGTGGCCCGCTACAAGGCGGCCCTCCGACTGGGCGGCACCCGGCCGCTCCCCGAGATCTACGCCGCCGCCGGCGCCAGGCTCGTTTTCGACGCCGCCCCGATGCACGAGCTGATCGCGCTGGTCGAGCGCGCGATCGACGAGCTCCGGCAGCCGAACGCCGCGGGCGCCTGACGATGCGCGGGGCGCCGGCGCTGCTGCGCAGCCTCGATACACCGGCGCCGGTGGTCGACCTCGACCGCCTGGCCGGCAACCTCGACCGGATGGCGGCCTACGCCGCCCTCCACGGGCTGTCGCTCCGCCCGCACGTGAAGACCCACAAGGCGCCCCGCATTGCCGCCGAGCAGATGCGGCTGGGCGCGGTGGGCCTCACCTGCGCCACCGCTCGCGAGGCGGAAGTCATGAGCGACGTCGCCGCCGACATCCTGCTCGCCTATCCGCCGGTGGGCGCGCCGCGGCTGGCCCGACTGATGGCACTGCCGGCCTCCGTCACGCTCACCGTGGCGCTCGACTCGGTGCGCGCGATCGAGGACCTCGCGACGGTCGCCGCCGCCCACCGGCGCGAGGTCCGCGTGTACGTCGAGGTCGACGTCGGGATGCGGCGCGTCGGCGTGCCGCCGGCCGGGGAGGCGCTGGCGCTCGCCAACCTGGTGCAGCGCCACGCCTACCTGCGCTACGCCGGCATCGCCTTCTACCCGGGCCACATCCGCGAGCCGCTGGCCGAGCAGGGGGCCAGCCTCCAGCGACTCTCCCAGGAGCTCGACCGCCTGCTCGGCGCCCTCGAGCGCGCCGGCCTGCGGCCGCCGGTGGTGAGCGGCGGGTCGACGCCGGCGGCCTGGCGGATGCACGAGGTGGCCGGTGTCACCGAGGTGCGGCCGGGGACCTACGTCTACAACGACCGGACCACCGCGGCGATCGGCGCCTGCGGGTGGGAGGACTGCGCGCTGACCGTGCTGGCGACGGTGGTCAGCACCGCCGTCCCGGGCCAGGCGGTGATCGATGCCGGCAGCAAGGCGTTAGGTCGTGAGCCGATGCGCGACGGCGATGGCGAGGGGTTCGGCGCCCTCCTCGATCATCCCGACGTGACCGTCCAGCGGATGTCGGAGGAGCACGGCGTGCTGGACCTGGGCGCATCGGGGTGGCGGCCGCAGGTGGGGGACCAGGTGCGGGTGATCCCGAACCACGTCTGCATCGTCGTCCACCTGAACGACGTGGTGTATGGCGTGCGCGATGAGGTGGTGGAGACGCGCTGGGACGTGGCGGCCCGCGGCCGCTGATGCCGGCGGGGCAGGCGCCACCGCCGCCGGCCGCGCCCCTAGCGGCGGAGCAGGACTTCCTCGAACAGAGACACCGCCCGCGGATCCACCGACTCCCCGAGCCAGAAGATGGCATCGCGGCGAAGGCCTGCCGTGCGATGCGTGCGGGCGATCCCGATCAGCGCCGGCACGGCCTCGTCAGGCGGAAGCTGGGCCAGCGCCAGGATCGCCGACGCCTTCACGTCATCGTCCTCAGCGGTGGAGTCATCCACGCCCTCGAAGAGCGACGCGCGCCCCTCGATTCTCGCCGCCGCGGCGCGCCCCAGCCAGAACATCGCCTGCGACCGCGTCCGCCTCGGGATCCGCGCATCGCGCGCCAGCGACAGCATCTCCGGCCACGGAACCCCGCTGTCGGCCAGCGCCGCTCCCACCAGCGCCTCCTCGGCCGACCGACCCCCGCCTTCCATGGACGTCGCCGCCGACGCCAGCACTCGTGAGGCTTCCGCCGCCGGCACCGTGCCCAGGTCGCGGATGTCGCCGCCGCTCATCACCGCGCTGTCGCCGGCCGGCGCCGCCCCCACCACCGTCCGCACCCCCGTCACCCGGCCGCCGGCGATCGTGAGGCGCACCCGCACCGGCCCGGCCGAACACCGATCGCCACCGTTCCTCCACCCGTCGCTCCACCCCCACCCGTCGTTCCACCCCCCCACCCACCGCCGGCCCCGACCCCCCGACACCACGCTCCGCACCATCGACCCGCTCGTCCAGAACGTGACCCGGTTCCGCGCCACGGTGCCGTCGGGGGCCAGGCAGTCGCCCGCCCGCGCCCCCAGCATGATCAACCCGCGCCCGTTCCCGCACACTCCCGGCCGAGCGGTGAACGTCATCCGGAAGTCGCCGTCAGGCAACCGGGCCAGCCGCTGCCCCAGCCCCCCTCCAGCCTGCGCCGCGCTGCCGGCGGCGAGCACCACCGCCGCTGCCAGCAGCACCAGCCCGCGCCTTCCGCATTCCGTATTCCGCATTCGCCGACCTCTGTCGTTCGACCGCTGACCGCTGACCGCCGACCGCTGCTTTACGGCTTGTTGATGATGTCCAGCAGAATCTGCCGGATCCGCGGATCGTGCTTCTGACCCAGCCAGAAGATCGCCTTCTTCCGCAACTCCCGGTCCTGTTCGTTCTTGGCGATGTCCACCAGCTTGTCGGTGGCCGCAGCGTCGCTGTCCTGCGAGAGCACGAACAGCAGGTGCTCCTTCAGCTCACGCTCCGTCATCTTGTCGTAGAGCGCCGCCAGCTCGGCCCCGGACACGCCGTGCTGTCCGGCCCAGAAGAGCGCCTTCTTGCGCGTCTCCATCGAATTCGACGCGTCGCTCGCCAGGCTCAGGAGCCACTTCGTGCTCTCCGCCTCCTTCGCCTCGCTCACCGCCTGGATGATCGCGTCGCGCAGGCGGTCGCTCTGCACCTTCGGGAAGAGCCCCTTCAGGTAGTCGACGTCCACGTCCCCCGACTGGCCCAGCCAGAAGATCACCTTCGCTCGCGTCTCCTCGTCGAGGTCGGTGCGCTCGGCGTAGCCGCGCAGCACCAGGCGTGACCTGGGGCTGTCGAACTGGGAGAGCGCGAATACCGCCTTCTCCCGGATTTCCTGGTCGTCGCTGGTGCGCAGGATCGAGTCGAGGACCGTCACCGCGCGCTCGTCCTTGGTCTGCGACAGCCAGAAAACGGCGTCCATCTTCACTTCGCGATCCGGGTCCGACCGGATGACCTCGAGCAGCATGTTGGCGGCGTCGGCCGACTCGTGCTGCGCGATCATGAACACCGCGCGCTTGCGGAGCGACTTGTCGCACGGGCCGCGCCGGTTGAGCACTTCCTTGAGGACCGGCAGCGCCTGGTCGGCGTCCATCTCCATCAGCGCGTTGAGCGCCACTTGCCGCAAGTCGTCGTCCTCGGGTGGGCAACCGTCGCGCGTGCTGCGCGTCGCGCCGGGCCTGCCGCGGGGGGCCACGCCGCCCGGCACGCCGCCCGAGACGCCGGGGTTGACGCCCCGCTCACGGTCCAGCTCCGCCGCCTTCACGCGGAGCGATTCGGCCGCCTGCGCGTCACCGGAGCGCGCCAGCTCGCCCTGGATACGGGTCATGAGTGCCGGCGCGTCGCCCTTCTTCGCCGCCTCGGGGAAGCGCTTCTGCTGCAGGCGCAGCGCCTCCAGCGCCCCCTGCAGGCTTCCGTTCCGGTTCAGCGCGTAGGCGCGCCAGTAGAGCGCGTCGGGCGCGTACGCGGAGCCCGGGTACTTCTCGGCCAACTGGCCGAACAGGTCGGCCGCCCGGCCGTACGACCCCTTGTTCAGCGCCTCGCGTGCCTGACGATAGAGCGTCTCGCCCTGGTCGCCCTGCGCCCACGGCGCCGGCGGCAGGCCGACGTCCGCGACGGCAGCCGCCCGCGATCCGGCGAGCGAGTCCACGTTCTGCGAAGCGGCCGCGAGGGCCGCGGTTCCGGTGATCGCCGCGATGGCGACCAGCGTCATCATCTTCGTCATGTCGGTTTCCTCAGGTCCCCGCGGAGAAACGGCCGGCGGGAATCGCCGTCCGCAGCCGCGGCATCATCGACCGCTCGCTCATCGCGTGGTCGATTAGGTCCATGTCCAGCTGGCTGGGCGACTTCGACAGCTGCGCCATCTGCGCCAGCACCAGTTCCAGGTCATCCAGGAGGCGCTTCACCTTCGGGTCGGCCGCCGCCGGCGAGTCGGACAGCATCCGGGTCGTCGTCAGGAGCTCCTTCGCCCACGACGCCAACTGCGCGTCGGTGGCCCGGCCGGCCCGCACATCCGCGCGGAACGCCGTCAGCAGCGTTTCGGTCCGGCTCAGGTGCTCGGCCACCGCCAGTTGATAGGCAGGCGACAGTTCGCGCGGGTTGGGGCGGGCCGCCGTGCCGGCCGCCGGGGCGACCGCTGTCGCGACTTCGGCCGGCCCGGTTCCGCCGCCGGTCGACCACCGCCCCAGCGCCACGCCGACGATCAGCACCGCCGCCGCGGCTGACACGTACACGACCCAGCGCGACACGCCGCGCGGCCTGAGCGGAACCACCGTCGCCTGGTCGCGATGCGCGCGCTGCGCCGCCTCGATCCGCGCCCACATCGCATCGCGCGGGACCCCGGCCGGCGGCCGGTTGTAGTCCGGCGCCGCATGCTCAACGAACTCGTCGAATCGATCCTGCTCGGTCATGACACCCACTCCTTCGCGAACGCCGCCAGCGACTGCCGGAGCTTGCCCCGGGCGCGGGACAGCTGTGCCTTCGAAGTCCCCGTCTCGATCCCCAGCACCTCGCCGATCTCCTCGTGCGTGTAGCCTTCCACGTCGTGCATCACGAACACCGTCCGGTAGCCTTCGGGGAGCGCATCCACCGCCCGCCACAACCGGACTTTCAGGTCCGGCTCCGACTCCCGCCGCGTCGACCCCACCGCCAGCCCCTCGTCCAGCTCCGTGTGCCGGGCCGCGAACCGCTTCACCGAGCGCAGCCCGTTCAGCGACACCGACACCGCGATCGCGTGCAGCCAGGTGGTGAACGACGCCTCGCGACGGAACTCCTTCAGCCGCTCGAACGCGCGGATGAACGTCTCCTGGGTGAAGTCCTGCGCCAGGTCGTCGCTGCCGGCGAACCGGTAGGCGAGGCGATACACGCGATCCACGTGCGCTTCGTACAGCGCCCGTTCGGCAGCGGCATCACCAGCGATCGCTCGCTCGATGAGTCGTAAGACGTCCACGCGTACCCGGGTTCAGGATCGGGGGCTTCCCGCAACGCCCATCTGACACAGCATCCCCGGGAAGGGTTGCGTGAACAAGGGCTCCCCGCCAGAGCGGCGGGGAGCCCTTGTGACTCAGACGCAGGGAACGGACTCACGGCTCGGACGCAGGGAATGGACTCAGGGACCGGGAGGGGAGAGGGTGTATGCCGCGGCCCAGAGGGCGGGTGGGAGGGCCCTCGGGCGATTACCGCGGCAGGCGGACGACGGTCTCTGTTTCCGTGTCGGTCACCGACCCCCGGTGCGCGGCCGGCGGCGTGCCCACTGGTCAAGATCGAACCTGTATACTTGTTGCACGCACGAATGCGTGTTGACGTCGCGTGAGCGACTTCTCTGAGCCGACGTGATCGTTCATTCCCTGTTTGATCTCCTGGCAGCGGCGGCCGCACTGGTCATGACCTGGGCGGTCTACCGCTGGCGGCTCGGTGCGGCAGGAGAGAAGATTGACGCGGCCGGCACGGCCTACGGCGTCGCACTCGTGGCCGGAGCGGCCATCGGCGGATACGGCGCGGGCACGCTCAATCTCCAGATCACCGGTCTGCCGGGCATCGGCCGCAGCATTGTCGGGGCGCTGGCCGGCGGCATCGCGGCCATCGAGATCTTCAAGCGGGCTCGAGGCATCCGGAGTTCGACCGGGCTCCTTTTCGTGCCAGCCTTCGCGACTGGCGTGGCCGTCGGGCGCTGGGGGTGTTACCTGTCAGGCATCGAAGACCGCACCTATGGCACGGTCACGGCGCTGCCCTGGGGGCACGATTTCGGCGACGGCTTGCTGCGGCACCCGGTTCAATTGTATGAATCGTTCGCCATGACGGCATTCCTGCTCGCCGCGCTGGTCCTGCTGGCGCTGCGCAGTCGCCTTTTCCTGGCCAACGGGTTCTACCTGCTCGTGCTGTTCTACGCCCTGCAGCGATTCGCCTGGGAATTCCTCAAGCCTTACGGGACCCTGGTTGGACCCTTCAATCTGTTCCATGTCATTTGTGTCGCGCTCGTCGTGTACTCGTGTGTGATGATGGGGGGGAACCATGATCGCGCCAGCCCGTAAGGTCGCGCCCTATGTCTTCTACGGTCAGACCACTTCGCTCTGCGAGTCGTGTCTCGGGCTCGTTCCCGCGAAGATCATCATTGAGGGCGGCCGGGTCTTTTATCTGAAACGGTGCAAGGTCCATGGAGTGCAGAAGACCGTCGTCTCTACGGACCTTGGGTACTACAGGCTCTGCCATGACTATCTGAAGCCGGGCGACCGGCCTCTGCATGTGCAGACCCGCACCGACTACGGTTGTCCTTTTGATTGCGGGCTCTGTCCGGACCACGAGCAACACTCCTGTCTCGCACTCATCGATGTGAACGAGGCGTGCAATCTCAGCTGCCCCGTCTGCTTCGCGGACTCATCCCCCCGGAAGACCGCGCACCGGCCGCTCGCCGAGATCGAGCGCATGATGGACGCCCTGGTCGCCAGCGAGGGCGAGCCCGACCTGCTCCAGCTGTCGGGCGGGGAACCGACCATCCATCCGCGCATCCTCGAAATCATCGCGGCGGCGAAGCGGCGACCCATACGCCACATCATGATCAACACCAACGGCATCCGGATCGCCACTGAGCCGGACTTCGTCAGGCAGCTGGCGGCATTCAAGCCGGGCTTCGAGGTCTACCTGCAGTTCGACTCGCTCCGCGCCGATGCGCACCGGACGTTGCGTGGCGCGGACCTCACCCGGATCCGGACGGCCGCGCTGGAAGCGCTGGAACAGGAATCGATTTCGACCACGTTGGTGGTGGTCGTCAAGCGGGGCGTAAACGATGACGAACTGGGTGAGATCATCGACTACGCGCTGCGGTGGCGATGCGTACGGGGCGTCACTTTCCAGCCCATCCAGGATGCGGGTCGCAACGAAAACTTCGATCCGGCCCGGGACCGCTTCGTGCTCTCCGACATCCGCCGCGCGATCATCGACGCGGGCACCCCGTTCGGCGAGGGGGACATCATCCCGTTGCCGTGCAATCCGGAATCGATCGCCATCGGCTACGCGCTGAGGAACGGCCGCCAGATTGCGCCGATCACCTCGTTCTTCCCGCGCGACATGCTGGTGGAGGCGCTGCCCAACGCCATCGCGTTCGAGAAGTATCCGGAGCTGCACAAGCAGGTCCTGAACTTCTTCTCACTCTCCACAGCCGAGTGCAACAACCCCGAGAAACTCACGGCCCTGCTCTGTTGTTTGCCCCAGGTTCCGGTGCCGGAGGGGATGGCGTACGAGCACATCTTCCGCATTGCCATTGTCGAATTCATGGACCGGTACAATTTCTGCATCGGCCGGGTGAAGCGCTCCTGTATCCACTTCGTGACACCGACCGGGCACCTGATTCCCTTCGAGACCTACAACATGTTTTACCGAAACGGCCGCATCGACGGAATCAGACAGGCGCTGAGGGCCGACTGATGCGAGTATTCCTGATGGTCGTTGGCGCTCTCCTGATGCTCTACGGCGGCGGCTGCATCTTCCTTCTGGGCATGTTCGGCGGCCTGTCGAACCTGGACGCCGCCGAGATCCCTTTCCTGTTGTGGCGCGGGTTCCTGCCGCTGGTCGGCGGCCTCCTACTGTGGTGTGCCGGGTTCAGAATTGGGAGGAAGGCGAAGGAAGAGAGAAGCGGGAAACGATAGATCGGCGAGCCATCCGCCGGACCGACGCGACACCCATCGATCTGGTCGGGGCGGCATGACGGCGACCAGATCGGCCTCGTCGGCAACGGACTACCGCGGCAGGCGAACGACGGTCTCGCTTTCGGTGTCGGTCACCGACCCCCGGTGCGCGGCCACGATCCGCCTGGCGAGCACCATGTCGCTGTGGGTCGCGTCGCCAATTCCGGGCGATACGGTGACGGAGATCTCGCCGTCGGTGGCCGCGGCGGTGATCCGCACCTCGCCGCCGGCCGTGGCGCGACGCATCGCCGCGTGGAGCATCGCCCCCACCGCCTGCTGGATCCGGCCCCGGTCGCCGGCGATCGCCGGCAGCGCCGGCGCGATGTCAGTCGTGAGGCGTGCGCCGGCCGCAGTCGCCTCGGCGCGCAGCGCCGGAAGGAGGGTGGTGACCACGTCGCCCATCCTGACGGCATCGCGGCGCAACTGGAGCGTCCCCTGGTCCAGCTCGGCGATCTCGCGCAGTCGCTCGAACTCGGCCTGCGCCTCCTCCACCGCCGCCCGCGCCGCGCCCAGCATCTCCTCCTGGTTCTCGTTCAGGTCGCCGAACCGGTTCTCGAGCAGGATGTGGAGCGGCAGCCGGACCTCGTCCAGCCGGCTCATCGCGCCCTTCGCCAGGCCGGCCAGCAGGGCCGCATACTCGCCCTCGCGCGCGCGCAGCGCGAGGAGCGATGCCTGTCGATTCGCCTCGGCCGCGCCTACCGCGCTGCTCAGGTGGTCGACGACCTGTTCGATCGCGTCGAGCTCGTCGGGCCCACCCGGCTTCACGACCAGGCCGGCGACATCCACCGGGCGCGGCGACGGCGCGGAGCGGGCGCTCGCCAGGCGCTCGATGCGCTGCGCCACGTAGCGGGTATTGCTCCACGCCACCAGCAGCGACCCGATCGCGGCGACCACCGCGATCACCACCAGCCATCTCGGGGCGGTGTGCGCGTATCGCCCCCAGTACGCGAGCCCGGCAACGGTGAACACGCCGAGCACCGCCGGCATCACCGCCAGGAAGAGCCGCTGTCCGACGCGCATCAGCTCTTCCCTCCACCGCTCGCTCCGCTACTGCGCCGGGCGGCGGCGCGCTCCTCGGCCCGCGCCTCATCCAGCGAGACCACCAACACGTCGAGCCCCACGTTGTTGTCGAGCAGGCGGTCGATCACCGACCCGCGCCGCAGCCGGTGCCAGAGCGAGCGCCGGCTCTGCCCCACCAGCGCCAGCGTCACCCCCTTCTCCTTGGCGAACCGGCACAGCGCGCCGGCGACGTCGGTGTCGGTCAGTTTCACCACCTCGGCGCCGAGCGTCTGCGCCATCTGGATGTTGTCCACCAGCTTCCGCTGGACGGTCGCGTCGATCCGGGTGGCGCTCTCGTCAGGCGTCTGGACGTACACGCAATACCAGTCGGAGTTGAGCCGGCCGGCGATCCGGCTCGCCTTGCGCAGCAGGATCGCCGTGTAGGGCGGGTTGCTCGACATCGCCACCAGGATACGGTCGACGGTCTTCCGTTCCGGCGCGGCCGCGCCCCCGCCCTCCTCCCGCCGCACGATCTCCTCGCGCACCCGGTCCACCGAGCTGGCCACCTCGCGCAGCGCCAGCTCGCGCAGTGTCGTGAGGTTCTCGTGGGTGAAGAAGTTGGCCAGCGCCGCCTGCACCTTCTCGGCCGCGTAGATCTTCCCCTCGTGCAGGCGCTGGCGCAGGTCCTCGGCCGAGATGTCGAGGTTGATCACCTGGTCGGCCGACGCCACCACCCAGTCGGGCACCGTCTCGCGGACGGTGACTCCCAGCGTCCGCTGGATCACGTCGTTCAGCGATTCCAGGTGCTGGACGTTCACCGCCGAGATGACGTTGATCCCCTCGTCGAGCAGCTCCATCACGTCCTGCCACCGCTTGCGGTTCTTCGCGCCCGGGACGTTGGTGTGCGCCAGCTCATCCACCGTGGCCACCTGCGGGCGCCGCGCGATCACCCCATCCAGGTCCATCTCCTCGAGCACCACGCCCCGGTACTCGAACCGCTTTCGCGGCATCACTTCGATGTCGCCGATCTGCGCTTCGGTCTCGGCCCGCTTGTGCGTCTCGACAAACGCGACCACCACGTCCACACCGCGGCGCCGGAGGTCGTGCGCCTCCTGCAGCATTCGGTAGGTCTTGCCCGTGCCCGCCGCCGAGCCGATGTAGACCTTGAGCTTGCCGCGCTCGCGCCGCCGCAGCAGCTCCAGGAACGCGGTCGCCCCCTCGGCGTCCCGACCGTCCGGACCGGTCACGGCGGCGGGCGACCGGTGAACGCGCTGTCGAGCGCGAGGTTGAGGAGCAGGACGTTCACCCGCGGCTCGCCGAACACGCCGAACTGGCGCCCCTCCGTGTGGCGGTCGACAAGTGCCTGCACCGCCTCGACGCTCGCGCCGCGCGCCCGCGCCACCCGGGCCACCTGCAGGCGCGCGTTGGCCGGAGAGATGTGCGGGTCGAGCCCCGATCCGGATGCGGTGACCATGTCGGAGGGAATCTGCCCCTTCACGGCGCCGTCGTTCTTCACCACCGAGTCCACCGCGCCGGCGATGAGCGTGTCGGCCAGCTTGCGATCGAGAGGCCCCTTGTTGGTGCCTGACGACGCGCCGGCATCGTAGCCGCCGCCGGCCGCGGACGGGCGGGAGTGGAAGTACTTCGGCTGCGAGAACGGCTGCCCGATCAGCGCGCTTCCCACCACCCGCCCGTTCGCGCTGACCAGCGAGCCGTTCGCCTGGCGCGGGAAGAGCACCTGGGCCAGCCCGGTGACCGCGGCCGGGTAGAGCACGCCGGTGACGACGCACAGGAGGAGCGTCATCGCGATGGCCGGCCGGATCTGCTTGCGAATCATCTCACGCGCCTCACGCCAACCGGAAGAGAACGAGCAGGACGTCCAGGATCTTGATGCCCACGAACGGCACCACCAGCCCCCCAAGTCCATAGATGAACAAATTGCGCCGCAGGATCGTCGCCGCCGGAGCCGGCCGGTAGTGTACGCCGCGGAGTGCCAATGGGATGAGGGCGATGATGATCAGCGCGTTGAACACCACGCTCGCCAGAATCGCCGACTGCGGCGAGTGCAGCCGCATGATGTTCAGCGCGTTCAGCGCCGGATAGGTCGCCATGAACATCGCCGGGATGATCGCGAAGTACTTGGCCACGTCGTTGGCGATCGAAAACGTCGTCAGCGAGCCGCGGGTCATCAGCAGCTGCTTCCCGATCTCCACCACCTCGATGAGCTTGGTGGGGTTGGAGTCGAGGTCGATCATGTTCCCCGCCTCCTTGGCCGCCTGCGTCCCGCTGTTCATCGCCACGCCCACGTCCGCCTGCGCCAGCGCCGGCGCGTCGTTGGTGCCGTCACCGGTCATCGCCACCAGCTTGCCGCCGGCCTGCTCGCGCTTGATCAACGCCATCTTGTCTTCCGGCTTCGCCTCGGCCAAGAAGTCGTCGACGCCGGCATCCCTGGCGATGGCCGCCGCGGTGAGCGGGTTGTCGCCGGTGATCATCACCGTCCGGATCCCCATCGCCCGCAGCCGGTCGAACCGCTCGCGCATCCCGCCCTTGATCACGTCCTTGAGGTAGATCACGCCAAGTACCCGCGCCGACCCGTTGGCGGCCGTCACTGCAGCGCCGTCGGCCGGCGCCGCGCCGCGCTCGGCCACCACCAGCGGCGTGCCCCCTTCGCGAGCGATTCGCTCCACCGCCGCCGCCATCTCGGGCGGCGTCCGCCCCCCGGTCTCGGTGACCCAGCGGGCGACCGCGTCCCCCGCCCCCTTCCGCAGCTCCATGGCGCCGGCCTTCACCCCGCTCATGCGGGTGGTGGCCGAGAACGGGATGAACTCCATGTGCATGTGCTGGGGCGGTCCATCACCCGAGCCGGCCGTAACCAGCTTGTTGCCTTCCGCCAGGGTGCGGCCGCGCAGGCCGAACTTCTCCTTGGCGAGCACCACGATACTGCGCCCTTCCGGTGTCTCGTCAGGCAGCGACGCCAGCTGGGCGCGGTCCGCCAGGTAGTTCATCTCAACGCCCGGCATGGGGACGAACTCCACCGCCTGCCGGTTGCCGAGCGTGATCGTGCCGGTCTTGTCGAGCAGCAGCGTGTTCACGTCGCCGGCCGCTTCCACCGCGCGGCCGCTCATCGCGATCACGTTCTGCTGGATCATCCGGTCCATCCCCGCGATCCCGATCGCCGAGAGCAACCCGCCGATCGTGGTCGGGATGAGGCACACCAGCAGCGCGATCAGCACCGGGACGCTCACGGTCGCGCCCGAGTAGATCGCGAACGGCAGCAGCGTGGCCACCGCGAACAGGAAGATGATCGTCAGGCCGGACAGCAGGATGGTGAGCGCGATCTCGTTCGGTGTCTTCTGCCGCGTGGCTCCCTCCACCAGCGCGATCATCCGGTCGATGAACGTCTCCCCGGGATTGGCGGTGATCCGGATGACCAGCCAGTCCGACAGTACCTTGGTCCCGCCCGTCACCGCCGAGCGGTCGCCCCCCGACTCGCGGATCACGGGCGCCGACTCGCCGGTGATCGCCGATTCGTCCACCGAGGCCACGCCGTCCACCACCTCGCCGTCGCTGGGAATGATGTCGCCGGGCGTGCAGAGCACGTGGTCGCCGCGCGCCAGTCGCGTGGCCGGCACCAGTTCCACCGACAGGTGGTTCTCAGGGTCCGCGAGCCGCCTGGCGTGCGTCTGGGTGCGCGACGCGCGCAGCGCATCCGCTTGCGCCTTTCCCCGCCCCTCGGCCATCGCCTCGGCGAAGTTCGCGAACACCACCGTGAACCACAGCCAGAGCGAGAGCTGCAGGGTGAACCCGATCGACGCGACGCCGGCCGCGATGTCGCGCGCCAGCACCAGCGTCGTGAGGATGCTCCCCACCAGCACCACGAACATCACCGGGTTCCGTACCATGTGGCGCGGATTGAGCTTGATGATGGCCTCGCGGATGGCCCGCCTCACGATGGGGGGGTCGAACAGCGGTCGCCGGCTGACGCTCATGTCAGAACAGCCTCCCCGTACCCATCAGCAGGTGTTCGACGATCGGACCCAGCGACAGCGCCGGGAAGAAAGTGAGGGCGCCGACGATCAGGATCACGCCCACCAGCAGCGTGACGAACAGCGCCCCGGTGACCGGGAAGGTTCCCGCCGACTCGGGGGCGATCTTCTGCTCGGCCAGGAAGCCGGCCAGCGCCAGCATCGGCACCATCATCGCGAACCGGCCGATGAGCGTGTTCAGCCCCAGCATCGTGTTGTAGTAGTAGCTGCTCCCCGCCAGGCCGGCGAACGCGCTGCCGTTGTTGGCGGCCGTCGACGAGAAAGCGTACAGGATCTCCGACAGCCCGTGCGGCCCCGAGTTGTTCAACCCCGCCAGGCCGTCCGGCAACAGCACCGAGACCGCCGTCATCGTCAGGATCGCGGCCGGAAAGACCAGCACGTACAGCATCGCCACCTGGACCTCCCGCGCCTGGATCTTCTTCCCCAGGTATTCGGGCGTCCGCCCCACCATCAGGCCGGCGATGAACACCGTCAACACCACCATCACGATCATCCCGTACAGGCCCGCGCCCACCCCGCCGAACACCACTTCCCCGAGCTGGATGTTCACCAGCGGCACCAGCCCGCCCAGTGGCGTGAACGAATCGTGCATCGCGTTCACCGCGCCACACGAGGCATCGGTGGTGACGGTGGCGTAGAGCGCCGAGTTCGCGATCCCGAAGCGGACCTCCTTCCCCTCCATGTTCCCGCCCGGATTCGTCGCGGTGGTGGCGACGTCGATCCCGCGCGCCGCATGGATCGGATTCCCGCGCGCCTCGGCCCAGTAGGCGGTGATCACCCCGCCGAAGAAGAGGACGAACATCGCCGCCCACACCGCCCAGCCGTGGCGCTGGTTCTTCACCATCCGACCCAGCAACCAGGTGAGCGCCGAGGGGATCATGAAGATCGTGATCATCGACCAGAAGTTGGTCCACGGCGTGGGGTTCTCGAACGGGTGCGCCGCGTTGGCGTTGAAGAAGCCGCCGCCGTTCGTCCCGATCTGCTTGATGATCTCCTGGCTGGCCACCGGCCCCATCGCGATCGTCTGCTTCGCGCCCTCGAGCGTCGTGATCGAGAGGTACGGCTTGAAGTTCTGGATCATCCCCTGCTGCACGAACAGGAGCGACAGGATCAGGGACAGCGGGAGGAAGACGTAGAGCGTGCCGCGCACCAGGTCCGCCCAGAAATTCCCGATCCGCCCCGCCGAGCGCCGCGCCAGCCCCCGCACCAGCGCCACCGCCACCGCCACCCCCACCGCCGCCGACGCGAAGTTGTGGAACGCGAGCTGGGTCATCTGCGAGAAGTACGACATCATCTGCTCGCCGCTGTACGACTGCCAGTTCGTGTTCGTGGTGAACGACGCCGCCGTCTCGAACGCCTGACGATCCGGCACCGCCGCGAGGTGCTGCGGATTGAGCGGCAGCATCGCCTGCAGACGCAGCACCAGGTAGGTGAGCAGCATCGTCGCCACGCTGAACAGGAGCACCGCGCCCGCGTACCGCGTCCAGTGTTGGTCGTCGTTGGGGTCCACGCCTGACACTCTATAGATGAGGCGCTCCACCGGACGCAGCCATCCCGTGGTGCCGTCGTAGACACGCACCAGGTAGAGGCCGAGCGGCTTCGCCACCAGCAGCGTCGCCAGCGAGAAGATCGCGATCTGCAGCCAGCCGTTCACGGTCATGTCAGAACTTCTCCGGGCGCAGCAGCGTGTAGACGAGGTAGACGAGCAGCAGCACCGCCACCACCCCGCCGATCACGAGGTCGGGGGTCATG
Organism: Gemmatimonadaceae bacterium; assembly: GCA_041483735.1. Taxonomy (GTDB): domain Bacteria; phylum Gemmatimonadota; class Gemmatimonadetes; order Gemmatimonadales; family Gemmatimonadaceae; genus JBGPGH01. The sequence continues at coordinate 61,167 of JBGPGH010000016.1, forward strand.
GCTGCGGCTCCCCGGCATCGCTTCGCCGCCCCAGCCGCTCGCACCACCAGACGTAGGCGAGCATCAGCGCGAAGAACCCGACCGAGATCAGGATGTATGCGACGTCCTTCATGGTTCTCTCCCGGACTTGGAAATCCACCGGCCCCGCGACGCGCCCGCCCAGGACTGCTCCGTCTCGTCGCCGCCCGGAGGCGGGGACGGCGGAGCAGGGGGACGGGTGTCGTCCGGCTCCAGCTCGATCAGGGCGATCACGAGCGCACTCGCGAGCAGAATATAGAAGAGCGTGAGCATGGCGGCCCTCCGCGCAATGACACGCCGGCTCCAGTCACCGGCGCGGAGTGCATTCTATCGGCGCCGGCGTGAGGGCGGCGTGAAGGCGGCGCCGGGCACCATAAAGATTCCGTGAAGGCCGGCCGCGCGGTGACTAGCGGACTTCCGGACCCCCGCGGCGGTCGTCGCGCACGAACCGGTCACGTGCCGGCATCCGCACCAGCGGCAGCGTGCGGGCATCCATCACCGCGTCCGTCGTGATGATCTCGTTGGCCGCGAGCAGATACGCCGTGAGGCTGTACACCTGGTCGGCCGACAGAGACCCGGGCGCCGTGTACGGCATCGCGCGCCGGATGTAGTCGAACACCGTGGTCGGGTACGGCCAGTAGTTCCCCACCGTCCGCGCCAGCCTGGCGTCGCGTCCGAAGGGAAAGCCCTCCCGCGGCTCGCGGCCGATCAGTTTGGGGAACGGCGCCAGCCCCTCGCCCTTGGCGCCGTGACAGACGGCACACTGCTGCGCGAAGAGCGTCGCGCCGGCGGCCGCTGTTCCCGAGCCGGCCGGCAGCCCGGCCCCGTCCGGCGCGATCGCCACCGCCTCACGAGCGACCGACTCGGCGGGCGCCGCGTGGCCCAGCCCGTACTGGGTCGCGTCCGCGCGCCGGCGCCCGTCGCCCGCCGAGCACGCCGCCAGCAGCAGCAACGCGCAGATGACGGGCGCTGCCTTCCACGCACCGTGCCGCACGCTGCGGCGCGGTGCGTTCGCTGCACGCCCTCCGTGCGGCGACCCCGTTTCTCCCCACACGCACCGCGCGTTCACTTCCCGCCCCCCGCGGCCACCGCGCCCGCCTCGTAGAGCACGGAGCCGTCGGCGCGAATCCGCCAGCCGCGGATCTCGTTGAAGTGGTAGTCGGTGCCGGGCCCGCGCACCGACACCAGCTGCTGCCGGGTGGGCTGCACGTAACCGGTCTCGTCGGTGGCGCGGCTCATGATCACCGCCTCACTGCCGTCCCACTTCCACGGCAGCTCGAACCGCGTGTGCGCGCGCGTGAGCACCGGCCGCCTGAGCTCGGCGTTCGTCCACCTGCGGCCGCCGTCGGTGCTCACCTCCACGCGAGTGATCGTCCCCCGCCCGCTCCACGCCAGCCCGCGGATCGGCCACCACCCCGGCCCGCTCAGCTTCGCGGGAAACGCCGGCGACGTGATGATCGACTTCGCGTCCAGCTCGAAGCTGAAGAGGCGCGCGGTGTCGTTGGGCAGCGGATCGGTGTACTTCGACGTCTCCCACCGCGTCATCCACGGCTCCCGCCCCAGCTCGATCCGCCTCAGCCACTTCACGTTCATGTTCCCCTCCCACCCGGGCAGGAGCAGCCGCATGGGGAAGCCGTTCTCGGGGCGGATCGGCTCGCCGTTCTGCGCGTAGACCACCAGCGCGTCGTCGTACGCCTTGGTGAGCGGCACGCTCCGCGCCAGCAGGCACGCGTCCCCCCCTTCGGCCAGGCACCACGCCGCATCGTCGTGCACGCCCACCTGGGTGAGCAGCGTGGCCAGCGGGACGCCCGTCCACTCGCTGTTGCTCGTCAGGCCATCCACCATCTGCGGCGACATCTCGCCCTTGGGCGTGCGGTAGGCGGAGCGCCCGTTCCCCGAGCATTCGAGGAAGTGGGTCCGCGTGACCGACGGAAATCGCCGGAGGTCGTCGAGCGTGAACGCCATCGGGCGGTCCACCAGCCCGTGGACCATCAGCTCGTGGCGCGCCGGATCGATCGAAGGGACGCCGGCGTGGTGCCGCTCGAAGTGGAGGTCGGCGGGGGTGATCGTGCCGGTGAGCTCCTGCAGCGGCGTGAACGACGCACCGTTCGTCTCGCCGGTGGGGGCGCGCCCCGCGGTGATGAACGGCGAGCGTCCACCCACCGGCGTGGTCGGCGTCCCGATCAACCGGGCGGGCCCGCCGGGTGCGGGCGCCGAAGCCGGTGGTGCGACCGGAGCCGGCCTGGACGGCGGCGCCGCGACCGGCTTCTGCGCGCCACCCGTACTCGCCAGCACCGCGCCCCCCACCAGCCCCGCGGCCGCGGCGAGCATCGCGCGCCGGCTCACCCCCGCATCCCGCTCCAGCGCCGGCCGGGACTCCGACTCGTCAGGCAATGGCGTCATTCCCCCTCTGGGTTGGGTGGTGGGCCTGCTCCCCGCTCCCCGCGTCCGAGTCAGCTCCCTGCCCTGGGTGGTGGGCCTGCTCCCCGCTCCCCGCGTCCGAGTCAGTTCCCCGCCCTTCTCGGCGACTCCACTATCGCCCCGGCGGGATTTCCGCGTGGCAGGAGCGGCGGCGACCGGTACGCCTTGTGCCCCGACCGCGTGTCGTACGGCACATCCTTCGGCGCGCCCCCCGCCGGCCAGTCCGCTTCCTTCCCCGGCGAATCCGGCCTCGGCCGCGAGTTGATGAACGCGGCGACGTCGAACGCCTGCTGCGGAGTCAGCGACTTCGGCTTCCCGAACGGCATGTTGTGCCAGATGAACGACGCCGCCCGCTCCTGCCGCGCCATCGACGCGCCCACGCTGTACGACCTCGCCCCCCACAGCGCCGGAAAGCCCGGATTCCCCTGGCCCTCCGGCCCATGGCAGAGCGAGCAGATCGTCGCGAAAATCTGCCGGCCCCGCGCCGAGTCGCCGGCGAGGTCGGGCATCTTGCGCAGCCCGTCGGAGCCCGACGTCTTGATCCCCACCGGCACGCCGCGCGAGAGGAACGTGATGTAGGCGAGAATGTCCTGCATCTCCCGGCTGTCCGGCGGCAGCTGCGTGCCCGCCAGGCTGCGTGTAAAGCAGTAGTTCACCCGGTCGGCCAGGCCGATCACCGCCCCGGTCCGGTCCATGTACTTGGGAAAGCGCGCCGCCGCGCCGGCCAGCGGCGCCGCGTCCGGATTGCGCCCGAAATCCAGGTGGCAGTTGGTGCAGTTGATCTTCCCGGGGGCGTACCGCGACAGGCTGTCGGTGGTGTGGCTGACCAGCGCCAGTCCGCGCCGCACCGCCGCCCCCACCGAATCGTCAGGTATCTCCGAGTCCGACGGCGGCCGCCACGCGTTGGAGACGAACCGGATCACCGTGTCGTGGGATGCGGACGCCGGCGACGCATCGCGCGCGGCCGACTCGCCGCCGCCGTCGCCCGTCCCGCCGCACGCCAACATCGGCAGGGCGGCCAGCGCGGCAAGAGCCGGAAGCCATCGCAACGTTCGACCGCGCACACCCACCTCCGCCATGAGGACCGCCCGCTCGTCGCGTCGCGCTCCCCGGCTCACCCGGTGTGCGCGCCTCCGTCCACCTGTCCGCCGGCCGGCCGGCGGCGCGGCTCCGTGGGGAGGAGCGCCACCGCACCCAGCAGCAGCCCGCCCAGTCCGGCCGCCACCACCACCGAGGGCACGTGGAAGACATCCGCGAGCGTGATCTTGCCGAAGTCCAGCGGCTTGAAAATAAGGCGCTCCATCGCCGGATACGCCAGCGTGAAGATGAGCGCGCCGGTGACCCCGCCAATGATCGCGGCCAGGGCGTCCTTGCGTCCCTCGCCGGCGCCCACCACGCACGTCCCGGGGCAGTAGCCGCCCAGCGCGAACCCCACGCCGAAGACCAGCCCGCCTCCCAGCACGCCGATCAGGTACGTCGGCTTGATGTCGAAGTGCATCGGCATGCCCAGCGCGGCCAGCGCCGCGACCCCGATCGCGCCGACGGCGATCGTCGTCGCCATGAACTTGATGATCGCGATGTTCTCGAGGCGGAGGGCGCTGAGGATCGCGCCCGGGCTCGACGCCCGCACGCGCTGCAGCAGCCACCCCATCACCACGCCCACCAGCAGTCCGTAGAGGAGCGACATGGTCAGGTCCCTCCCCGCAGCAGCCGGGCGGTCAGCATCCCGCTCCCGAACACGGCCGCGGCGAACAGCACGCCGCTCACCGCCAGCTGGGTCATCCCGGAGATGATGTGGCCGCTGGTGCAGCCGCCGGCCAGCCGGGCCCCGAAGATGATCAGCACGCCGCCCAGGAACGCGTCCGCATAACGGCGCCGCGTGCTCCGCTCGGATGGGTGCACGAACTCCTGCGCCGGAGCGGCCGGGCCGCGGCGCCACAGCCGCGAGGCCAGGAACCCGCCGATCAGCAGCCCCACCACCAGCATCGTCTCGGGCTTCAGGAGCTCGCCCATCTTCACGAGGTACGGGTTGGAGCTGGCCCAGGCGGGGTCGGCGGCGCGGAAGAGCGCGCCGATGAGCCGCGGGTAGGTCCCGGACACGCCGATCGGGCCGTAGAGCGCGATCGCGGCCACGCTCAGGAGACCGAAGAGCACGCCCAGTGAGAGCCAGGGCGGGGCCACGATCTTCGGCCGGGCGACGGCCACCGAACCCTGGAAAGTCGCTTCAGACATCTGGAAATCCTCCGGGCGGCAGTGCGCCCGACACGCGTGAGTACCCGGGCCGCGCGCCGGGACACGTGTGGCCCGGGCGTGGCGTCGATGCCAGTATACAACTACACAGTCATATAGTCAATTAAACGGGGAGGCCTCAGCGTGGCGCGGTCATCGCGCCGCCAGCACCCGCCGCCGGGCCGCCACCTGCGCCTCCAGCCGGCCGCACATGATGTCGCACAGCCGGAACACGTCCCGGTCGGCCAGCCGATAGTGGACGAACAAGCCGTTCTTCCGCCGCTCCACGAATCCGATCCCGTGCAGCATCTGCAGGTGCTTGGAGAGGTTGGCCTGCCCCAGCCCGGTCTCGTCCATCAGCTCGGTGACCGTCTGCTCGCCATCGCGCAGCGCGCTCAGGATCCGCAGCCGGGCCGGCTCCCCCAGCGCCTTGAACCGCGACGCCACCAGGCGCAGCAGCTCCGGCGTCATCGTGTTCGCCACATGCCCTCCTGTGCGCTCATATGGCCATGTAGTGATGTAGCCGCCGCCGGAACACCCCGCGGGCACGCCCGCGGGGCGCCGGCAAAACCCGGAAGAGGCGCGGGCCGGAATCGAACCGGCGAATAGCGGTTTTGCAGACCGCTGCCTTACCACTTGGCTACCGCGCCGGGCGCGACCGAAATCTCACACGCCGCGATCCCGTTCTCAAGCGCGCCCGGTCTCAAACCCACTCGGCGGGAGTCAGGCGCCGGAGGATGCCCGCAGAATCCGTCCGCCACCCTCCCTTCGCTGTCCTCCCTCCCTCCTCCCTCCGCTTCTCTCCCTCCCTCCTTCCTCCCTCCCTCCCTACCTCCCTCCCTCCCCCAGTATCACCACAGGCCCCGTCGGCTGCTTCACGCCCCCCGCCGGCTCCACCGTCACCGCGATCGCCGCCAGCGCCCGCGTCCCCAGGTCGTACGTCGCGTGCACCGCCGCGTCGCCGGTGGCCGACCGGTCGAACGTCCCCGCGCTGATCTTCTCCCCCGCCTTCGTCACCAGCCACAGCTGGTAGGTCTTCCCCGCCGGCAGCGGCGCCAGGTTGTGCGCGTACATCGTCCACCGGTTCGTCGCCCGGTCCCGGAACATCTTCGCCGCCGGCCGCTTGGTCGCTGTCGCCGACATCTGGATCACGCTCACCGCCGGCCCGGTGAGCTCGGCGATCTCCTCCGACTGGCGCGCCAGCCGGAGGCTCAGCTCCGCCAGTCGTGAGGCTTCCACTTGCTGTACCTCCACCAACGACGCCTCGGCCTCGCGCATCCGCCGCAGTGCGTTCAGCCCCACCAGCGCGTTCACCCCGATCACCGCCAGCACTCCGGCCGCGATCGCCAGCCGCACCCACCCCCGGCGCCTCCTGCTCTCGATGGGCACGATCCCGCCCTTCCGCTCCCCGCTCCCTGAGTCTGCGTCCGTTCCCCGAATCCTCCCCATCAGCCGCTCCCGCACGCGCGCGACACGCGCCGGCTCCATCCCCGGACCGGACGCGAGCAGCGCCATCGACGCGGTCGCTTCGCGCAGCGCGGCCAGCTCGGCGCCGCACTCCGCGCACCCGGCCGCGTGCGCCAGCACCGCCCGGCGCTCGCCCTCCGGCAGCGCATCGAGCGCCGCCGCCGCCAGCGCCTCGCGCGCCTCCTCGTGGCTCATCGTGCGGCTCATCGCGTCCGTCCTCCATCCTGCAGGTCCGCCAGCCGCTCACGGAGCTTCTGCGCCGCCAGCCGCATGCGCGTCTTCACCGTCCCCAGCGGCAGCCCCGTCTGCTCGGCGATCTCCGTCTGGCTCAGCCCTCCGAAATAGGCCAGCTCCAGCGCCTCGCGCTGATCCGCCGGCAGCTCCGCCATCGCGGCCCGCACCCGCTCGCGCCGCTCCGTCAGCTCGGCGTCGTGCGCCGGATCGGTCCCGCCCCCCGCCGACGTCGCTGCCTGGTACGCCTCCCCTTGCGACGCACTCCCCGCTCCCTGCTCCCCGTCTCCGGCTTGATGGAGGGATTCCTCGCGCTGCCGCCGCAGCGACCGCAGCCGGTCGAGGGCACGGCTCCGCGCGATCGTCAGCAGCCACGTTGACGCCGACGCCCGCGACGGGTCGTAGCGCGCCGCCTGCCGCCACGCTTGCCAGAACGTCTCCTCCACCAGGTCCTCGGCCTCGTCGCGGTCGCGCACCATCCGCAGCGCCAGCGCGAACACGGGGTCCACCCACCGCGCGAAGAACTCGCTCATCGCCCGCTCGTCGCCGGTGCCCATCCGGCGCACCAGCTCCGCGTCGCGCGCGCGGTCCTCCGCGGTGCGCGCCGTCAGCGGCGTACCCGTGGTATACGCCGGCAGGACTTCGGGTGGATTCATCGTCTGCGAATGTACCCCGGCGCCGCGGCCGGTCGCAAATCCTCTGGCGCATTCGCGGCGTACAACAGAAAGTTAGGACCGGATCCGCTCGGCCCCCGCCCACCTGGAGTCTTCATGTCACCTCGTACGTCACGCACCGCATCGTCGGTCGTCGCCCTGCTCGCTGTCGGATTCCTCGCCGCTTGTCGTGGCGGCACCGGCGCCGTGCCCGCACCCGAACCCGCGCCGGCGCCCCTCACCGACGCCAACATTGCGGCGATCGTGGTCGCCGCCAACAACGCCGACATCAGCTACGCCCAGATCGCGATCGCCAAGGCGTCCGGCCCGGCCGTCCGCGCCTTCGCGCAGACCATGCTCACCGACCACAACGCGGTGAACAAGGCGGCCGTCGACCTGGTGACGAAGCTCGGCGTCACCCCCGAGGAGAACGTCACCAGCCTGGACATGCGCGACCACGCCGCCTCCGTCCGCGACCGGGTGCGCGAGCTCACCGGCGCCGAGTTCGACAAGGCCTACATCGCCAACGAGGTCACGTACCACCGGGACCTCCTCCAAGCGATCGACGCCGCCCTCATCCCCGGGGCCAAGAACGCCGAGCTGAAGGCGCTGCTCGAGAGCACGCGGCCGGCGGTGGCGCATCACCTCGCCATGGCCGAGCAGTTGAAGGCCGAGCTGGGCGCGTGAGGAGCGCTGTCGCGGCCGCTGCGCTCGGCGTGACGTTGCTGATCGGCGCTCGGGCGCCGGCACCGTCCCGCTCCAGGCCCCGCCTCCGCACCGTGGCGATCAGCGGCTTCGAGTTCAAGCCCGGGTCGTTCACCGCCTCGCTGGGCGACACGATTGTGTGGACCAACGGCGACATCGTCCACCACACCGCCACCAGCGACCGGCCGCAGTTCGATTCGCCCGACCTGTCGCCGAAGGAGACGTTCCGATTCGTGGCGAAGGAGAAGGGGAAGTTCACGTACCACTGTGAGATTCACTCCACCATGAAGGGCATCGTGGTGGTGAAGTAGCGGGGCGAAGCAGGAAGCAGGAAGCAGGAAAGGAGCAGCAAACCGAGGCAGGAAGGGGCGGCGCCGGCTGTCTTCCGTGGAAAACGGAACAGCTGAGCGCCGCTTCGTGCATTTCTGGCACGATTCCCGCAATAAACACACCGGAATCCCGGCCTGGCGTGCGAAATGTTGCCTTTTTCCTGCATTTCATGCACATTTCGCGCTTCATTTTTCCAGACAGCCGCCGTCGTTTTCTCGTTTCTCGTTTCTCGTTTCGCTCTGCCTCCCCGCCTCGCGTAGTTTGCTCTCTTCCTGGCTCCTGCCCACCTCCCCACCTCCCCACCGTCCCCTCCTCCCCGTCCCATGCCCTCCCAAGGCCTCTCCCCGCGGCAGACCGCCATGCGCGAGATCACCTCGCGCCACTCCCGACCCCCCAAACTCCCCGCCGACGGCGGCATCGCTCGCCCCACGTCCGAGTACTTCGGCAGCGCCACCTTCGGCGCCCGCCAGATGCGCAGCAAGCTGCCGAAAGAGGTCTACGCCAAGCTCGCCGCCTCCGTCCGGCTCGGCAGAAAGCTCGACGTCGAGATCGCCCCCACCGTCGCCCAGGCCATCAAGGAATGGGCGCTCACCCACGGCGTGACCCACTTCTGCCACTGGTTCCAGCCGCAGACCGGGCTCACCGCCGAGAAGCACGACGCCTTCCTGTCGTTCGACGCCAACGGCAACCCGATCGAATCCTTCTCGGGCGCGCAACTCATCCAGAGCGAACCCGACGCCTCGTCCTTCCCGTCCGGCGGACTCCGCGCGACCTGGGAGGCGCGCGGCTACACCGCCTGGAACCCGGCCAGCCCGGTCTTCATCCACGAGGTGGGCGGCGTCCGCACGCTCTGCATCCCGTCGGTCTTCATCGGCTACAACGGCGAAGCGCTCGACGAGATGACGCCGCTCCTCCGCAGCTCCGACGTCCTCTCGCACAAGGCGATCGCGCTCCTCGAGCTCCTCGGCGACAGGGGCGTCCAGCGCGTCTACACCACCCTCGGCCCGGAACAGGAGTACTTCCTGATCGACCGCGGGCACTTCGCCCTCCGCCCCGACCTGGTCATGAGCGGCCGGACGCTGATCGGCGCGCCGCCGCCGCGCGGGCAGCAGCTCGAGGACCACTACTTCGGCGGGATCCCCGAGCGGGTGCAAGCCTGCATCTCGGAGGTCGAGGTCGAGCTCTACAAGCTCGGCGTCCCGATCGTCACGCGGCATAACGAAGTGGCGCCGTCGCAGTTCGAGATGGCGCCCTTCTTCGAGGAGACCGACCTCGGCGTCGACCACAACCAGCTGGTGATGGCGACCCTCCGCCGCGTGGCGCTGCGTCACAACCTGGCCGCCGTGCTGCACGAAAAGCCGTTCGCCGGCATCAACGGCTCGGGCAAACACTGCAACTGGTCGATGGCGGTGAACGCCGAGACCCCCGAGCTGGACGGCGTGAACCTCCTCAAGCCGGGCAAGACGCCGCACCAGAACATCCGCTTCCTGATCTTCCTGGCGGCGGTCTTGAAGGGCGTCCACAAACACGCCGCCCTCCTCCGCGCCGGCATCGCCTCGTCAGGCAACGAGCACCGGCTGGGCGCCAACGAAGCGCCTCCGGCGATCATTTCGATCTTCATGGGCGACATGCTCACCCGGCTGATCGAGGCGATCGCCGCCGGCAAGGCCGACAAGGGGAGCGCCGCCCAGCAGCTCATCAAGCTCGGCGTCGCCAAGCTCCCCGAGATCGAGCGCGACAACACCGACCGCAACCGGACGTCGCCCTTCGCCTTCACCGGGAACAAGTTCGAGTTCCGCGCCGTCGGCTCCTCGGCGTCGATCGCCTTCCCGGTCATGCTCCTCAACGCCGCCGTCGCCGAGGCGATCGGCGAGCTGACCGATTCCCTGAAGCAGGCGCTCAAGCGCACCAAGTCGGTCGATGATGCCGTGCTCAAGGTGGTGAAGGAAGCCTTCCGCGAGACGAAGAACGTCCGCTTCGAGGGGAACAACTACGCCGACGAGTGGGTCAAGGAGGCCGAGCGCCGCGGGCTCCCCAACCTGCGCCGCACACCGGAGGCGCTCGCCCACCTGCTCACCCGCCAGTCGCGCCAGCTCCTCACCAAGCTCGGGATCGTCAACACCGCGGAGCTCGAGTCCCGTTATGCGGTACGCGTCGAGCGCTACATCAAGGACATGCTGATCGAGATGCACACGATGCAGCAGATGGTCGACACGATGGTCCTGCCGGCGGCCTGGGAACAGTCGTCGGTGCTGGTCCACTCGGCCGCGCAGGCGAAGAGCGCGGGAGTGACGGTGATCCCGCAGGTCGACGCCGCCAACAAGCTGGGAAAGATGATCCAGCAGCTCCAGGACCGGCGGCAGACGCTGGGGAAGGTGATCGAGCGGGCCGAACACATGCACGAGGAACCGGTGAAGGCGGCCCAGCTGCTGACGACCGACGGAGCCGAGGCGATGGCGGCCGTGCGCGAGAGCTGCGACGCGCTGGAGACGGCGATCGGGGACGACCTGTGGCCGCTGCCGAAGTACCGCGAAATGTTGTTCCCGGTCTGACGGACCGGGAGCAAACGAGAAACGAGAAACGAGAAAAGGCGGCCCGAAAGGTCGTTGAGGAGAGCGGGGCCGGCGAGCAACGAAATGATGAGGGGTGCGAGGACGCGATGATGGCGTGCCGCCAGAATGCGCCATGGTGCGCGCATGGACGCCGCCACCCGACCGCCCCGCCTGCTCGCCGCGCTTCGGGCGCGGATCCGCGCCCGCCACTATAGCGCGCGCACCGAGGAGGCGTACGTCCGCTGGGTGCGGCGGTTCGTGCGCTTCCATGGCGGCCGTCACCCGCGCGAACTCGGCGACCGGGAGATCGTGGCCTTCCTCACTCATCTCGCCACCGCGCGCCGGGTGAGCGCGTCGACCCAGAACCAGGCGCTGAGCGCGCTGCTCTTCCTGTACGCCGAGGTGCTGGGGCTGCCGATGGGGCGGGTGGAAGGGATCGTGCGCGCCAAGCGGCCGCACCGGCTGCCGGTGGTGCTCACGCGGCGCGAGGTGACGGACGTACTGGGCGCGATGCGCGGCGTCCATCGACTTGTCGGCGGCCTGCTGTACGGGGGCGGGTTGCGTCTTCTGGAATGCTGTCGGCTGCGCGTGAAGGACGTCGACCTCGAGCGGCGGGAGCTGACCATCCGCGGCGGCAAGGGCGACCGTGACCGTCGGACGATGCTTCCCGGCTCGCTCGCGGGCGCGGTGGAGCGGCAGCTCGAGCGCGTGCGGGCGCTGCACGCGCGGGGACGTGGCGCGGGGCGGCGGCTCAGTCGCGCTCCCTGGCGCGATGGCCCGGAAGACGCCGGGCGCGGCGCGCGACTGGCGCTGGCAGTGGCTCTTCCCCGCCGGCCGGCTGTACCGAGACGCCGCAAGCGGAGAGTGGCGCCGGCACCACGCGCATCCGACCGGCGTGCAGCGGGCGGTGGCCGAGGCGGTGCGGCCAAGCGGGATCGCCAAGCGGGCGAGCTGTCACACCTTCCGGCACTCGTTCGCGACCCACCTGCTGGAGTCGGGCTACGACATCAGGACCGTGCAGGAGCTGCTGGGCCATCGGGATGTGCGGACGACGATGATCTACACGCACGTGTTGAACCGGGGCGGGCTGGGTGTGCGGAGTCCGGCGGACAGTCTGGAGCTGGAGGTCGAGGCGGGCGAGGCGGGCGGAGAGCGAGCTGACCGTGGCGGCGGCGGGCGGTAGCGGGAAGGGGGGAGCGCCGCAGTGGTGGGCCGCGCGCGACGCTGCAGTGGTTCGCAGCCTATCACCTGAGCGTGTAGCCGTCGTCTGCGTGCCAAGTGCGGTGCTTGTGGTGGTTTGCAGGTTCGGGTATTGTTCTGCAGCTTGGTTAGGTTGTTGGGCGCTCGCAGCCTATTCGCGACGCGTCAGCATATCATTCCGGTATAATCGTTGTTAGGTAGCCACGACCACCCTCAAGACTAGCGCTTGTGAGACGCATCGGTATTGTGAGTCTCGCGGCGGCGATCGTCGCCGCCACCGTCGCCAATCCGCACTTCCTGCATGGCGGGGCTTTCGATGTGTACGGCGCCGCTGGCCCGTTGAACCACCTTGGCGCCTGGCTGGATTTGAGTATCCTAGCTCTGGCGGTCGGCTTACTTTGGCGTGGCCAATCGCTATGGGCCCCACTACTCTTGGTAAGCGAGCTAGCACTCTACGCCGGCTTGGTCATCGCCGGGTTCTGGCGTGCCGGCCTCGGCTATGTCTCTGACGGGTGGGGCGGCAGCTACTGGTCCGTCCTCGCGGCCGCCTTCACATGCCGAGCACTCCTCCTTTGGTGGAGTACCCAGAGGGCGCAGTCGCACGTACGCCTGCCGGCTACCTAACTATGCGCTGCAGCGGGCGGGCGCGTGGGGCGGGCGGCCGGGTGGCCGCCCGCGGCGCTGCGCGCCATCTCGCGGTACGCTCCGCCCATTGGGGCGGAGCGCCCGCCGCTGAGCGCTAGTCGTTAGGTGACCACACAGACGCGTCTTCGAATCATGCTCCTACTGCGGATCGCAGCTCGCGGGGGTGCGTCCGTGGGGGGCGCGATAGTGCTCCTGTCGTGCGTGCATCCCGCGGTCCAGCCCGAGGTGGACTGCTCCGGGGCCACGCCGATGCCCGAATCGACAGCGGTCGTCCGGAACGGCAGTTCCGGCCTGCTGCGAGGCCATACACTCGACAAACTCACCGGCACACCGATCTTGGGGGCCGAGCTCCGGTGGTCGCACACCGGCACGGCAACAATCACCGATTCGACCGGCGCGTTCGCGCTTCCCGTGGACACAGCCGGCGTCTACCACCTCTCCGTGAGGCGCATAGGCTATCGGACGCGTCACATGGTGGTCAGGTGGCGGCCGGGACCGACCGGGGCTAGGGCACCTGCGGAGCTGCCGGTGGAGTTGTGGCAGCAGTGCGGGAGGCTCTCGCTGGCAACCGGATCACCTAACCGCGCGCTGCAGCCGGCGGGCGCGGACCGGGCAGCCCGGTTGGCACCCAGCACAGTCGCGGGTAAGTTGACCCTGATCGCGCCCAGTGGGCGGGAGCGCCCGCCGCTGAGCGCTATCTGTTAGACAGCGACCGACCAATCCGCATGGCCGACATTCCGCAAGTGAAGGTGTTGCTCCAGGAGGATGACCGGGTGGAAACGCTTTGGGCGACACCCGTTGGCCGAGATCTATACCGCCTCGACAACTCGCCCTCTTGGGCGTACGGCATTTCTTGGAATGACGTCGTCGAAGCGCATCTGGACGGCGAAGGCGCACTTCGGATGAAGCGAGTAGCCGAAAAGGCCGGGCATCGAACAGTCCGAGTCTTCTTTCCCCGGGACGAGGTCGACTCCTTCGAGGCGAAGTTGATTCTCCAAGGCGTGACCGAGCTTGGAGCGACCTACGAGGGCATGAACCCGACCTATCTTGCCATCGATGTCCCACCGGGCGTTGAGTTGACCGCTGTCGCACAGTTCCTCAGTGAGCGAGGCGTTCAGTGGGAGCACGCGGATCCGACATCCGCTGACCTTCCGCCTGCGGAGTCGTAGACCTGTGCACCCGCTGTCTAACGGAGCGCTGCTGCTGACGAGCGGACTGTCGGACGGCGCCGGCTCGCTTCGCTCGCTGGCGCTTTGTTATGATTCGCTCGCAGCAGAGCTCAAGCGTTAGGCGCTCGCGAACGCGTGTGCCAGCACTCGAGAGGAGATCCCGGGCCTCGGCGCTAAACGACTGAGAGGAGTTAGCCCCATGCGACTTGCTCATCCAACGTCGGTCATTCTGGCATGCGCTCTGGCGCTGCCCGCGCACGCCACACCGCCAGCTTCGCCCAACCGCGTCACGATCCTTTACGATGCCTTCGGGGGCCGCGCAGGCCTCACTCGGGACTGGGGCTTCGCGGCGCTTGTCGAGTACGACGGGAAGCGGATTCTCTTCGACACCGGCAACAATGCGGATGTCTTCGCCAACAACGTCCGCACCTTGGGGGTCGATCTCAGAACCATCGATTTCGTGGTGATCTCCCACCGCCATGGCGACCACACAGCAGGCTTGAACTACCTCTTGACCGTAAACCCCGGGGTCAAGATCTATGCGCCCAAGGAGGGCTTTGGGGTCTTTGGTGCCGCGCTCCCCGGGACGTTCTATCGCTCCGATTCCACCCTGCCGAGCCGCATGCGGTACTTCGACGGCCGTCCCCCAGCGGAACTCACCTTCGGCACGCCCTGGCCAACGGCTCATTTCGTCTGGGTGGACAGCGTGACTGAGGTCGCCCCTGGCGTATCGATCATTCCCACCATCTCCCAGAAGCCGGGGACGTTGGAACTGCGGGAGCTCTCCCTAGCGCTGCGAACGCCGAACGGGCTCATCCTGCTCGTCGGATGCTCCCACCCGGGGATTGAAACGATTGTGGAAGCTTCCAGCCGGGTGGCTGATCACGTCTACCTGATCCTCGGCGGGCTGCATCTCGTGATTACACCGGACGCTGAGATCGAGCGCGTCGCCACGGCGCTTCACGACCACTGGCACGTCGATCGCATCGGGCCGGGACACTGCACCGGAGAGCCGGCATTCACGGCCTTACGGCGGGTTTTTGCGGCCCAATACGTGTACGCAGGGCTTGGCAGCACCATCGACGTGCCCTGACACAGCCTGGCGCGCATGAACTAACGTCCACCTCTTGCGCCGGCGCGCGCGTCGCCCGCAGCTTACGCGCGAGCCGTTAGGCCGCCCGGGAATATGTCGACCGAAGAGTCATACTTGAAGGGCTGCCTTCTGCAGTTCAAGAAGATGAAGGCCCAGGCCGATCGAGCACTAGGTCATGGCGAATCGTCTGGATTGCATCGGGAAGTGAGGGGCAACACCTCCCCGAGGGGTGCTTTCGTCCGATTTTCGATTCTTACAGAGTCCCGACAAGAGTAGTTCTGAAAGACCCCCGAAAACGCTCGTCATTCGTGAGAGTATTTGACTTTCGAAAAGAGGGGGATACATTTCCTCCACACACATTGTGCGCTCTGATTCGATGCAGGAGTCGGTACGCCGCCGAGTAGAGCCAAGCAACTATTTGTGACGCTCTGAATTACTTCGCTGAGGTCATAGTGAAAAGGGAAATCGTTTCCTGCGTGCTTGTTGCGTCCCTACTGTTTTCCATTGGATGCAGTTCGTCATACGAAGTGTCTTCCTCTCCGAATTCCGACAAATCGTTCTCCACATTCAATGCCGATGCGCAGAATAGATGTGGTGTCATAGTGTTTCAAGACGACAATGAGTTGGAAGCGAGAAACATCGTAGCGTCTGCAGACTCCACACGCTTTCTGATTGAGACAACCGATGTGATGACCGTTGTACCGACTCACACAATCAAAACAGTTGTCTTGAGGAGTTCCGGTGTCGGGTTTCTTGAGGGTTTCGGAGGGGGAGTAGTCATTGGTGCCACCACCTCCGCGATATTGATTTCAGCGAACAAAAGAAAATGGCCGGGCGACACTTGGCTCCTCGGCGCGGCGGCAGGAGGGACTTTGGGAGGAGTGATAGGTGGAATTTCGGGTTTTGTCATTGGTCACAGTTAC
>JBGPGH010000017.1:0-70741 GCA_041483735.1 Gemmatimonadaceae bacterium
CACCTTCTTCTTCTCCGTCCACGCCAGCCCGGCAAACGTGCGCTGAACGCTCATGTCGCCCTCGCGTGTGGTCTGCTCGGGAGGGCAATTCCACACTTCTCATCCTTTCCTGCAAGAGGCACTTTTGCAGAGCTTCCCTAGGGGATTCCACGCTTGACGCGCCGTCGCGCGCCGCCAGATATCATTCGGGGGCGGCGCCCGCCCACCGCGCGCGCCGCCACGGAGTCCGCATGGCCGTCGCCTCATCGCTCGCCACCGACCTCGACCGCCGCACCGCCCCGGGCACGCTCTACGAGCGGCTGGCCGACAATGCCGTGCGCTGCGTGGCCTGCGGCCACCGCTGCCTGATCAAGGACGGCCGCCGCGGCATTTGCAAGGTGCGCTTCAACGAGGGCGGCACGCTCTTCGTCCCGCGCAACTACGTCGCCGCCCTGCAGTGTGACCCGGTGGAGAAGAAGCCGTTCTTCCACGTCCTGCCCGGCGCCAACGCCCTCACCTTCGGCATGCTGGGCTGCGACTTCCACTGCGGCTACTGCCAGAACTGGGTCACCAGCCAGGCGCTCCGCGACGAGCACGCCTCCACCGAGGCCACCGACATCACCGCCGCCGCGATCGTCGAGCTCGCCGTGCGGTATGACGGGCGGCTGGTCGTCAGCTCCTACAACGAGCCGCTGATCACCAGCGAGTGGGCCGTGGAGGTCTTCGACATCGCCCGCGCCCGCGGATTCGTGACCGGCTTCGTGTCCAACGGCAACGCCACCGCCGAGGCGCTCGACTTCGTCCGCCCACACGCGGACTGCTACAAGATCGACCTCAAGACGATGAACGAGAAGCACTACCGCCAGTTGGGCGGCGTGCTGGAGCACGTCCTCGACTCGATCCGCATGGTCCACGAGCGCGGCCTCTGGCTCGAGGTCCTGACGCTGGTGGTGCCGGGATTCTCATCGGACCCGGGGGAATTGCGCGCGGCCGCGGAGTACATCGCCGGCATCGACCCGGACATCCCCTGGCACGTCACGGCGTACCACGACGACTACAAGATGACCGCCGGCGACACGACGGTGAACCAGCTGATCGCCGCCGCCGAAATCGGCAAGGCCGCCGGCCTGCGCCACGTGTACGCCGGCAACATCCCCGGTCGGGTGGGTTCGTTCGAGCACACCTGGTGTCCATCGTGCCACGCGGCGCTCATCGAGCGCCGCGGCTACCACATCCTCGCCAATTGCCTGACGAGTGACGGCGCCTGCCCCACGTGCGGCACCAGGATCCCGGGCCTGTGGACCAACCCCCGCGGGGCGAGCTCGCCGTCGCGGGGGCACGGAATGATCCAGCCGGTCTCGCCGGGCCGGCGCGTCAGCGGAGCGTGATCGTCCGCGACTGGTGCTTCCGGATGATCTGCAGCGACACCGGGCGCCCGCCGGCCCGCATCACCGCGCGCTGGAAGCGGGACGGCGTGGTGATCTCGATGCTGTCGGCCCGGACGATCACGTCGCCCCCGCGCAGCCCCGCATCCTCGGCCGGCGTGCCCGGCGCCACGCTCAGCACCAGCACGCCGCGCTCCACGCCGAACACTTCTCCCAGCTCCGCGTCCAGCTTCGCGACCTGCGCGCCGGCGACGACCACCGGTCCGTTCATGATCAGGATGTCCGGCCCCGGGGCCAGCATGGGAGTGGTGCCCGGCGCGGGTGGAAGCACCCAGACCCCTGCCGGCGGCGCCGGGGCGGGCGTGGCCCCTGGCGGATTCGCCGTGGGCGGCCGCGGCGTTCGCGGTGTCAGGCGGACCCGCGCTTCCGGCTGGTCCGGCGCCAGCACCGGTGCGTCGGGCGACGGAGTCAGGATGTAGACCGACGGCCGCCGGCCCACCAGCACCGGCAGCTCCCTGGTCTGCCCGTCGCGCCGCACCTTCACCGTCAACCTGACCCCGGGCTGCAGCAGCTTCCAGACCGAGATCTCCTTGTTGAGCAGCTCCATCCCGTTGAACGCGAGCATCGTGTCGCCGGCCGAGAGGCCGGCACGCTCGGCCGGCGAGCCCGGTTCCACCGACTCGATCACCGGGTACGAGCTGTAGGTCACCATCAGCTCGTTGGGCGAGTACTTCTCCATCCCCGACACCGAGTAGCTGATCCCCAGCCACCCCTTGGGCATCGGCGACATGTTCGAAAAGTCGAGCGACAATCCGCTCTGCAGCCGCTGGAGCTCGCGCGACAGCCGGCGCAGGTCCGGATCCGCGGCCGCCGATCGCAGCGCCTCGGACGAGAGCGCGGCCTCGAGCCTGGCGGCTTCATCGGACACGCGGCGGATGTCCGGCCCCAGGGTGCGGGTGAGCGACTCGGCGGCCCACGCGGTGCGCGTCGTCGCCAGGTCGGTTCGCTGACGCCGCAGCGATTCGATCTCCCGCTGCAGGCGATCCAGCGCCGCCTGGTACTCGCGCCAGGCGCGTGCCTCACGAGCAGTGGAATCGCAGTCCTTGCACCGCTTCTGCTGGGCAGGCGCGCTGGTCGCCGCCGCCGACAGCAGAAGCAGGAGAAGCGTACCGGTCTTGATCATTCCTTCAGTGCTGCGCATTGCGTGACTCCGGCCTCCGGCCAGCGTGGTGCGTGTTCGAAGAGCGTCCTTCGTGTTCCGTATTCGCATTCCGCGTTCCGCGTTCCGCATTCCGCATTCCGCATTCCGCGTTAGTATCTGCTGATCTTCATCCCCACCGGCAGCGCCATCCCCAGCCGCTGGATCGTCGCCTCGCGGGCGCCCAGGGTGGTGAGGTAGTAGCGATTGATCAACGGATCGTGCGGCGCCTCGTACAGCGCTTCGCGGGTGGCCGCGGCGACGTTGTCGAGCGCCGCCAGGCGCGACCGGTAGAGCAGCGAGCTGTCGGAGCTCGTCTCCCGCAGCGTCGACGTGTCGTGCGCCGCCACGAACGCGCTGGCCGCCTGGTAGCGGTACTCGGCCTCCGACATCGCCGCCAGCGCATCGGAGGTGCTCTGGAACTCGGGCGTCGAATCCGAGCCGCCCACCGCGACCATCCGGTTCTCACCCAGCCCCGGCACCAGCGCCGCGCCGGCGCTCACCCGGCCCAGCGCCGTCCCGCCGGCCACCAGCGCCAGCGACGCGGCCACCCGCAGCCCCCACCGCGAGATCCGCCTGCCGCCCGCGCCGCGCAGTCCGCCCTCGTGGCGCAGGTGCGCGGCGATCCGGTCCCACTCGGTGAGGGGCGGGGCCAGTTGCTGTCGCTCGGCGGCCGCCAGCAGCAGCAGCCGCCGGTAGGCGTCGCGCTCGCCGGTGCACACCGCGCAGTCGCGCAGGTGATCCAGTTCCACCGCGGTCGGCTCGCCATCGGCGAGCGCCGCCAGGCGTTCAGTATCCAGGTGCAACATGTGCTCGGTCTCCATACCCGGATGGTACCTCGATCAACGGGGCGAGCAGCTTGCGGAGCTTCGCCCGCGCCTTGAACAGCTGTGACTTGGAGCCGCCGGCGGTAATGCCCAGCTCCTCGGCGATTTCCTCGTGCGTGTATCCCTCGACGTCGTGCAGGTAGAACACCGTCCGCGCCCCCGGCGCCAGCCGCGCCGCCGCTTCCTCGATCGTCGCCATCAGCATCGACCGCTCCCCATCGTGCTCCACACTCGCCACATCATCCTCGATCTCCTCCTCGATCCGTGCCAGCCGCCTGGTGCGCCGGAGGGCATTCAGCGTCCGGTTCACCGCGATCCGGTGCGCCCAGGTGCTGAACTGCGAGTCGCCCCGGTAGCTCGGCAAGGCGCGGAAGATCTGGATCCACACTTCCTGCGCAATGTCCGCCGCCAGATCGGGATCCCCCGCCAGCCGCCGGACCACCGCATCGATGTGCGGCGCGTGCTGCGACCAGAGCTGTCGCAGCGCCCGCTCATCGCCCTCGATGGCGCGCCGAATGACGAGTTGGTCGGTTTTCATTGCGTCCACAGTCTTGGTCACCCCACCGGCATCTCAGGGTTGCCACGGAAGATAGGACCCCCTGAACCGTGCGACATGCACCCTCCGGGGCTACCTGCCGACACTAGTGAGGGGCGACAACTGTCACCCTTCTGACAACTGGCGCCAGTATGTCGCCACTGATTGGAAGCCGGACTCCTGGCGTTGGGGTAGCAGGGGGAACCGCAAAGGGCCGGGTAACCGCGCAACTCGTTGCTCGTCTTGACGAAAGACGGTGCTGACCCGCATTGTTCCGGCCTTGTTTCCGTGTGCCCGCCGAGGCCGGCGGACATGCGCTTTTGTGCCACTTTCGTACTGCGGATCACCGCCGCCTAGCACGCTCCATGCATATCCTGTGGTTCGTCTTCCGGCTCCCTGGGCCGGTCCAGGCGGACGTCTCACGTCGATTCGCGCTCGGTCACCTCCGGAGCTCTCGTTGATCCTCACCCTGCTCACCTCCCTCGCCATCGCGACCCACTCCGACGGACTTCCGGCCAAGGCGCCGAAGGCCGTGGGGATGTCGAAGACGCGCCTGGAGGTGATCGACCGCGTGATCCAGCGCGGCATCAAGGCGGGAGGCTATCCGGGCGCCGCGGTGGTGGTCGGACGCCGGGGCGCGGCCGTGGTCGAGAAAGGCTATGGACGGTTAGGCTGGGGCCGCGAAAGCGACCGCGTCTCGCCGCAGCGCACCGTGTACGATCTGGCGTCGCTCACCAAGGTCGTCGGCACGACCACCGCGATCATGGTGCTCTACGACCAGGGGCGCATCGCGCTCGACGCGCCGGTGTCGACCTACCTCCCCGCCTTCGCCGGCGGCGACAAGGACTCGGTGACCGTGCGCCTGCTCCTGGAGCACCGCTCCGGGCTGCCGGCGGGCCGCGAGCTCTGGCGCACCGCGCGCAATCCGCAGGAAGCGCGGCTCCAGGTGATCGATGCGCCGCTCGAGTGCAAGCCCGGCGCCTGCTACATCTACTCCGACCTCGGCGCCGACATCCTCGGCATGATCGTCGAGAACGTCACCGGCCAGGGGCTCGACCAGTTCCTCGAGGAGCGGGTCTTCCAGCCGCTGGGGATGACCGACACCCGCTTCCTGCCGCCCGACTCGATGGACTACCGCGTGGCGCCCACGGAAGTGACTTCCTCCCGCGGCTACATGCTGCGCGGCGAGGTGCATGACGAGAACGCCTGGGTGATGGGCGGCGTGGCCGGCCATGCCGGCCTGTTCAGCACCGCCGCGGACCTCTCGGTGTTCGGCCAGATGCTGCTCAACGGCGGTGAGTACCAGGGCGTGCGGATCGTGAGCGATTCCACCGTCCGGCTGTTCACCCGGCGAGCCGCCGGCGTGCGCGCGCTGGGCTGGAACATGTGCGACGGCGACTTCAGCTGCGGCCGCTACTTCAGCGATGCCGCCTTCGGGCACACCGGGTTCACCGGGACATCGATGTGGATCGATCCCGATCGCGAGTTGTTCGTCATCCTGCTCACCAACCGCGTGCATGCCGCGCGGGCGCGCCGGCCGTCCAAGGTGATCGCCGACGTGCGCGCCGACCTCGCCGACGCGGCGGCCGCGTCGGTCACCGATGATCCCGACGGACTGATCGCGATGCCGGCGCGCTTCCGCGCCGACCGCGCGGTGGGCTGGAACCGTCCAGTCCGGCACGCGCACGCGAAGAAGAAGCACCACAAGTCGCCCGCGCCAAAGCGGCCGGCGGTGAAATTCGCGGCCGTCCCGGCCTCCGCGAAGCGCCCCGTGGTCGGCGGGCACGTGGTGTCGTCCGCGGCCAGGCCGGCCGTGGCGGCGGCGCCGGTCCGCCGTCCCCCGCACTCGCACTGACCCCACAAAGCCGGTGAGGGCAGGCCGGCGGATCACTTGCCCGCCGGTTGTCGCCCGCTGATCTTGCACATCGAACAGCGGGAGTCCAGCGATGAGTGAGACCGTCGAACCGACCGGCGCGCCCGCGCCGGCGATCACCGAAGATCAGGTCCGGATGGCGTTGCGCCGGGTGAAGGACCCCGAGCTCAACCTCAACATCGTGGACCTGGGTCTCGTCTACAACGTCGCGGTGGATGGCACGCGCGTGTCGGTCGACATGAGCCTCACCTCGCCGGGCTGCCCATCCGGTCCGGAGATCATGGGTGACGCGGAGGCGCAACTGAAGGCGATGCCGGGCGTCACCGACGCGACGATCAACCTCGTCTGGTCGCCGTTCTGGTCGCCGGAGCGGATCGAGCCGAGGGTCCGCGCCTACCTCGGGATCTGATCCGCGTCAGGCGTCGCGGTACGGCGACGCCTCGCTCCGGCCGGTCAGCGCAGCCAGGAACCCCTCGCCCAGCTCGGCGATCTGCCACCGGCGGAGTTCGGGGATCTGCGCCAGTCCCTCCACCGATGCCGGATTGACCCGGGCGATCGTCTCGAGCCGCTCGCGTCCGCAGAGGAATCCGGGATCGAGTCCCAGGCGCGCGGCACCGGCATCCCGCACCGCCTTGAGCCGGATCACGCGATCATCGAAATCCGGGTCCCGGGCCCACCGTGGCGACTTGGGGAAGCGCGGCAGCTCGTCGTCAGTCACGGCCAGCCCCCGCCGCACCGCATCGAGCAGGTCGGGCGCGCCGCGCTGCAGCATGCCGCGCGGCACGCCCTTGACCCCGCCCAGCGCCTCGGCGGTGGCGGGCGCGACCCGGGCCACGTCGAGCAGGGCTTCGTTACTCATGACCCTGAAGGTAGCCCGGTCCATCGCGCGGGCCGCATCATCCCGCCAGTTCACGAGCTCGCGGAGGATCGCCAGCTCGCGGCGGCTGAGGTCGCGCGCGCCCTTCACCTTCAGGAACGACTGGGCCGGATCTTCGTCGGGCCATCGCGTGCCCTCCAGCCGGCCGAACTCCTCGCGGGCCCACTCCCACCGCCCCATCCGCTCCAGTTCCCCGTGGAGCCGTTCGCGCAGCTCCAGCAGGTGCGAGGTGTCCTGGGCGGCATAGTCGAGCATGTCGCGCGAGAGGGGCCGCTGCGACCAGTCGGCGCGCTGATGCTTCTTCTCGACCGTGAGCCCGAAGTACCGCTCCAGCAGCGCCGCGAGGCCGAACGCCTTGAGCCCGAGGAGCTGTGCGGCGATCCGCGTGTCGAAGATCCTGCGCACGTGCCACCCGTAGTCCTGGTGCAGCAGCCGCAGGTCGTAGTCGGCGTCGTGAAACACCTTCTCGATCGTCGCGTCCTCCAGCACGGTGCCCAGGCCGGGCAGCGGTCCCGCGGCGAGGGGATCGATGATCGCGCTCACCGTCGGCGTGGAGAGCTGCAGCAGGTAGATCCGGTCGACGAAGCGGTGGAAGCTGGCTCCCTCGGTGTCGATCGCCAGCGCCGGAGTGGAGCGGATCGTCTCGAGGAGCGCGGCGGCCGAGTCGGCGGTGTCGAGGTAGGCGACGAGGCGGGATGGCATGTGGCGGAAATGTACACCGCGCCGGCAACCCGGGCGGCGGGCCTTCGAGAGATCCGAGCCGCCGCCGATCTGACTCGGTAGACCTCCCTGAAGCGCGGGCGTATCGTCCGGGCGTGAATCAGACACCGGCCCTCCGCATCAGGCGCGCTTCGTCGCGCGACGCGGCCCTGCTGGCCGAGTTCGGGGCGCGCACGTTTCAGGAGACGTTCGGGCCCCACAACCGACCCGAGGACATGGCCACGTACCTGGCCGGCGCGTTCGGGGAGCGCATCCAGGCAGCGGAGCTCGCCGATCCCGCGTTCACCGGCCTGATCGCCGGCCTGGGGGTCGCGACGGCCGGTTATGCGTTGCTGCACGCCGGCGACCCGCCGCCCTGCGTCCCACGCGGCTCCTCGGTGGAGCTGGCCCGGTTCTACGTGGACCGCCCGTGGCACGGGCGGGGCGTGGCGCCGGTACTCATGGCGGCCTGCCGCAAGGCCGCGCGGGAGCGGGACGCGCGGCACATCTGGCTCTGTGTGTGGGAACGAAACCCGCGGGCCATCGCGTACTACCGCAAGGAACGTTTCGTCGACGTCGGCAGTACCGCCTTCGTCCTGGGCGCCGACGTGCAGACCGACCGGGTCATGGTGTGGGAGGACGGCGGGGCTGGCTGAATGCCCGCCCTCGCGCGGGCGGCTGGCGCGCAGGATATTCACTCCCCGGCGCAGGGAAGCGCCGGCTTCATCTCAAGGAGGAGACATGCGCAGGGCCGTACTGACGATGGGATGGCTGGCCGTAGCGATGCCGCTGGCGGCGCAGAACTCGATGGACCAGGACGTCGCGGTCACCGGCGGCGGGCCGGTTCCGGCCGGATGGCACCTGCGCTTCGACCGCGCCGACGCCAAGGCGGAGAACGTGAAGTTCATGTCGATGGGATCGGGCTATCACGTCACCGCCGGCCCGGCGGCGATCTACTACAACCCGAAGTACCTGGTGAAGGGTGGGGGGAACTTCACGGCCAGCGGGAGCTTCACGCTCATGAAGCCGTCGGCGCACCCGGAGGCGTTCGGGCTGTTCTTCGCCGGCGTCAGCCTCACCGATGCCAACCAGGCCTACCTGTACTTCCTCGTCAGGCAGGACGGCAAGTTCACGGTGCGCCACCGCGCCGGCGCCGACGTCCACCCGATCATGGAGTGGACCGAGAACGCGGCGGTGAAGAAACCCGACGACAAGGGGACGTGCACCAACGAGCTGTCGGTGCGGGTGGCCGATGACTCGGTGCGGATGTTCGTGAACGGCACGCAGGTGGCGGCCTTCTCGCACCAGATCATGGCGCCCACTGACGGGCAGGTGGGGCTGCGCGTGAACCACAACCTCGACGTGCACATCGGCAGCTTCGACCTGAAGCCCGCGTCGAAGTAGCCCCGGTGGCCGCGACGGCCGGCGCGCCGGCCGCGCGGCCGCTGGCGCGCGCGTTCCCCGCCCTGGCGTCGCTGGCGCGCGCGCCACTGGCCTCACCCCCCACGCCGGTCGCGCGGGTCGACGCCGGCGGCGGACCGCTGTGGGTGAAGCGGGACGACCTGACCGCCGGGCTGCTGGGCGGGAGCAAGGTGCGGCCGCTCGAGTTCCTCCTCGCCGGTGCCCGGCCCGGCCAGACCGTGCTCACGATCGGTGGCGTGGGCTCGACGCACATCCTGACCACCGCCACCTATGCCCGGGCGCTGGGGCTGCGGGTGCTGGCGGTGCGATGGCCGCACGAAATGAACGCCCTCGCGCATCGCGTGGCGGCCCGCGCCGGGTCGCTGTGCGACGAATGCCTGACGGCTCGGTCGGTCCCGGGCGCCATGGCCCGGGCGGCCTGGATCCGCGCCCGGCGGCCGGTGCGATACGTCCCGTTCGGCGGCTCGTCGCCGTTGGGCATCCTGGGCCACGTAGAGGGCGCGCTCGAGCTGGCGGAGCAGGTGGCGGCCGGCGTGCTGCCGGAGCCGGCCCGGCTGGTGGTGCCGCTGGGGAGCGGAGGCACGGCCGCCGGGCTCGCCGTCGGCCTCACGATCGCCGGGCTCGGCACCACCGTCGTCGCGGCGCGAGTCGGGCCGCGCCCATTCGCCGGCCGGTGGCGGGTGATGTGGCTCGCGCGCCGGACGTCCGCGCTGTTGTCACGACTCACCGGCGCGCGGGTGGCGCCGCCGCCCGCGTCGCGGGTGGTGGTGACGCACGAGTTCTATGGCGGCGCCTACGGGCGCCCACTGGCGGCGGGAGACGAAGCCGCTGCACTGTTGGGGCGACAGCTTGGCGTCGTGCTGGACGCGACCTACTCGGCCAAGGGCGCCGCCGCGGCCCTGGCGCTCGCGCGCGGCGCCCGCGACCCCACGCTCCTCTGGCTGACGTTCGACGGCCGCTGGCTGCGCGACGCCTGACGAGAACCCTCCCGCTCCGCCGCCGTGCCCGCTCTCACCCTGGTCGACGGTCTCGAAGTCGGTTACGACGACGTCGGCAGCGGCCTCCCCGTCGTCTTCCTCCACGGCTTTCCGCACCACCGCGGCATCTGGGCGCCCCAGGTGGGCGCGCTGGTGGGCAATGTGCGCTGCCTCGCGCCCGACCTGCGTGGGTTCGGCGAGTCTGGCGTCGTGCCGCCGTTCAGCATGGACGGCTACGCCGACGACCTGGCCCGGTTGATGGACGCGCTCCAGGTCCCGCAGGCGGTGATCGATGGTCTCTCGATGGGCGGCTACGTCGCGCTCGCGTTCTGGCGGCGGCACCGCGCCCGGGTGCGCGCCCTGATCCTCACCGACACCCGCGCCGGCGCCGACTCGCCCGATGGACTCGCCGGCCGCCGGGCGATGCTGGCCCTGGTCCGCGAAAAAGGGAGCCCCGCGGTGGCCGATCAGATGATCTCGGGGATGGTGGGCAAGACGACGCGCGCCAAGAGCCCAGAACTGGTGGACATCGTGCACCACATGCTCGAGAGCGCGCCCGCGGCCGGCGTCGCCGGCGCGATCGAGGCGATGATGGCGCGCCCCGACTCCGCCGACACGCTCGCCACGATCGACGTCCCGGTCCTGATCGTCGTCGGCGATGAAGATGTGCTGACCCCGGTGCGCGAAGCCCGCGCGATGCACCAGGCCATCGCGGGCAGCCGCCTCGAGATCATTCCGCGCGCCGGCCACGTGAGTAACTTTGAGCGCCCGGCGGCTTACAACCACGTCGTGAGCGAATTCCTCGCGTCCGTGACATTCGAGTAGCGACACCTTCGCCCAGCGGCCTCTTCGTGACCACTCCCCCACCCCCGTCATCACCCGGCCATCCGCCGGCGCCGGTCTCGGCCGCCGAGCAGTCCGTGGTGGCACGCGCCGGTGCGGTACTCTTCCGCCACCGCGGCTGGCTGCCGCTGCTCTTCCTCGGCGTTCCGCTGCTCGCCCCGGGCGACACATCGCGGATGCGCTGGGTGGTGGGCGGTGCGCTGATCCTGGTGGGCGAGGCGATCCGGCTGGCCGGGGTCGCCGCCGCCGGCACCGTTACCCGGCGGCGGTCGCGGAACGTGCAGCGCCTGGTCACCTACGGCGCGTTCGCGTGGAGCCGGAATCCCCTCTACAACGGCAACTTCCTCATCTGGATGGGATTCACCGTCATCTCCGGCGTGCTCTGGTTCCTCCCGATCGCGGTGGTCCTGTTCGCGATCGAGTACTCGCTGATCGTGCGCTACGAGGAAGGGGTGCTCGAGTCGATCTTCGGCGGCGAGTACCTCGCCTTCAGGCGCAGCACGCCGCGCTGGATCCCGCGCCCGCCGTCAACACCGGTGACCGGGGAACACCACTGGGGCGAGGCCTGGCGCAGTGAGATCAGCACTTTCCTCCAGTACGCGGCGCTGACCGCGGCCTTCCTCGTCAAGGAACGCTTCTTTTGAGCAGGTAGTCGACCAGCTCCGGGTAGGTCGCGGCCACGTGCTCGCCGGCCGAATCGCCGGCGGCGCGCACCAGGTCGATGCGCACCGCCCGCATCCCGAACGCGATCGCGCCGCCCACATCGGTGCGCTCGTTGTCGCCCACGTGGAGAATGTCGGCGGCCGGCACGCCAAGGTGCGCGACCGCGGCGGCGAAGATCTCCGGGCGTGGCTTGGCGAAGCCGACGTCGGCCGAATAGACCTGGGCGAGGAAGTACCCCGCCAGCCCGCTGCCGGCGAGGAGACGTTCCTGGGCGCGCGCCGAGGCGAACCCCGTGTCGGAGACGATCACCAGCGGGTAGCGCTCAGCCAGCGCGCGGATCGCCTCGGCCACACCGGCGAGGAGCGGCGGCGGAAAGTCGAGCAGCGCGTCGTCGACGGCCCGGGCGGCGTCGGCGATGCCGGCCACCGCTTCGGCGCCGTCCACCGGCAGGGCGGCGCGCCGCAGCATCCAGCTGATCCGCTCCTCGGTGCGGTAGCCGCGGTGCTCTTCGCGCCACCAGCGATCGGACTCGCGCCCCGACTCCCGGTACAGCGCCAGCATGTCGCCGGCGTCGATTTCGCGGCCGAGCGCCCGGAACAGCCGCCGCATGGCGCCGACGCGCGCGTCGAGGCGCTCGGGGAGGACCGAGCCGTCGAACAGCGTGTCCCAGTAGTCGAGCGTCACGGCGCGCGGGTGCGCCGGTCCGTCCCCGGCGTGAAAAGGCCGCCCGGTGCGGCGGCCGTGAATCATCATCCGTCCCTCGTCTCCTCCGCGTCGCTCAGCGGTTCGGCTTGCCGGGAGGGTTCGCGCTGGAGAAGACGCTGCGATTGAGCTGGATGAACTGCTTCTGGTTGGCCGGCACGTCTTCCTCGGGGAAGATCGCCGTCACCGGGCACTCCGGTTCACAGGCCCCGCAGTCGATGCACTCGTCGGGGTGAATGAAGAGTTGGTCCGGCCCTTCGTAGATGCAGTCGACCGGGCAGACATCGACGCAGGCGCGGTCTTTGACGTTGATACAGGTTTCGGTAATGATGTAGGCCATGGCGGACTCTGGAGATGCCTGGGTCGATCGGGCGACGCCGCTCGTGCGACGCACGCGAAATGATGGTGAGGGAGTAATCTATGTAGCCGAAAACGTTGTCACCAGCGCCGCGCGGACGGGACAGCGGCCGGCGGTCTTTACAGTCCCGGTGCCGTCCCCTACATCCCCCGGCATGCGACTGCGGGTAAACGGCCGCGACCACGACGTGGCGTGCCCCGATCACGTCACGCTCCTCGACGCCCTGCGCGATGAGCTGCACCTCACCGGCACCAAGCTCGTCTGCGACCGCGGCGAGTGCGGCGCGTGCACGGTGCTGCTCGACGGCCAGCCGGTGTACAGCTGCCTGACGTTGGCGGCCGCCTGCGAAGGCCAGGCGATCACGACGATCGAGGGCATCGGCGCGCCGGGGAGCCACCACGCGGTGCAGTCGGCATTCGCCCGCCACGACGCCGCGCAGTGCGGGTTCTGCACGCCCGGGCAAGTCCTGGCCGCGGTTGCGCTGCTCCGGCAGATCCCCGCACCCACCGACGCCGAGATCGTCGCGGCCATGAGCGGGAACCTGTGCCGCTGCGGGACCTATCCCCGGATCCTCGACGCCATCCGGGGCGCGGCAGCCGAGCTCCGCGCCGCCGGGGCGGGCGCGTGAAGCGGCGGAAGGGCGCCGCGCCCACCCGGCCGTCCCGGTTCGTCCGGACGCTGGTCGAAATCGAAGGGCGCGAGGAAACGCGCGTCGTCGAGATCCCGGACTTCGAGCCGGCGCCGTGGAAGGCCGACGCGGCCTTGACCATCGTGGGGCGCGCGACGCCGCGCTTCGACGCGGTGGAAAAGAGCACCGGGCGCGCGAGGTACACGGCGGACGTCCAGCTCCCCGGCATGCTCCACGCCGCGATCGTCCGCTCGCACCAGCCGCACGGATGCATCACGGCGGTCGATGTCGACGCGGCGCGGGCGGTGCCGGGCGTGGTGGACGTACTCACCGGAGCGGATCTTCCGGCCGGGATGTCGGTCGGCGGCCGGAAGATGTTCGACCGGACGGTGGAGTACGCCGGACAGCCGGTGGCGGCGGTGTGCGCCGCGTCGGCCGAGGCGGCCCGGCGGGGCGCGGCGGCGGTGCGCCTCACGATCGAGGCGGCCGGGTTCGCGGTCACCTTCGCGGACGCCACGGCGCCGGGTGCCCCGCGGGTGCGCGCCGGCGGCAACGTCGCGCCCCACGCCCCGTTCATCCAGGAACGCGGCAACATGGCGCGCGGGCTGCGCCAGGCCGACGTCACCATCTCGCGCGAGTACCGGACGCCGGTGGCGCTCCACAGTGCGCTCGAGCCGCACGGCGCGGTGGCCGAATGGACGGACGACCGCCTTACGGTCTGGGAGTCGACGCAGGGGATCTTCCGGACGCGCGAGCAGCTGGGGGCCGCGCTGCGACTGCCGCTCAACCGGGTGCGGGTGATCTGCGAGCACATGGGCGGCGGATTCGGCGCCAAGAACGGGATGGGGACCCACACGCTGGTGGCGGCCCTGTTCGCGCGCCGGAGCGGCCGGCCCGTGCGGTGCCTGAACGACCGCGAGGCCGAGCAGACCGACGCCGGCAACCGCAACGCCACCGTGCAGCGCGTCACCCTGGCGGCGAAGCGCGATGGACGCCTCACGGCGATTCTCGTCGAGGCCGACGTCCCGCTGGGCGTGGGCGGCTGGGAATCGGGGCCGGCGAAGATCTACCACGAGCTTTACCGCTGTCCCAACGTCCGCACCGCGGAGACGTTCGGGTACATCAACGCCGCGGCGATGAGCGCCTTCCGCGCACCCGGGCATGCCGAGGGCGCCTTTGGCCTCGAGCGGGCCATGGACACGCTGGCGGGCGCGCTCGACATGGACCCGCTGGCGCTGCGGATGAAGAACCTCGCGGCGCGCGACCAGGAGAAGGGGCGACCGTACTCCGGCGGCAGCCGGCTGGCGGAGTGCTATCGCGATGGCGCGAAGCGTTTCGGGTGGACGCGCGCCCGCCGCGCCAACTCGGCGACCGCCACGACGGGCGCGCGGCGCGGCGTCGGCATGGCGGCCCAGATCTGGGGCACGGGCGGCGGCCCGCCGGCGTACGCGCTGGTGCGCCTCAACGCCGACGGCACTGCCGACGTCCTGACGGGAACGCAGGACCTGGGCACCGGCTCCCGGACAATCCTCGCCCAGGTGGCCGCAGAAGCCCTGGGCGCCCGGCTCGCCGATGTCCAGGTGATCCTGGGGGACACCGAGCGCACGCCGTACACCGGCAACTCGTGGGGCTCGATGACCACACCGTCGGTGAGCCCTGCGGTCCGGATGGCCGCCGAGGATGCGCGGCGCCAGCTCCTGGAGGCGGCGGCCGGGATGATGGGCGTCAGTCCCGACCGTCTCGAGGCGCGCGGCGGCACGATCCGCGTGAAGGGGAAGGGGCGAGGACGGAACGCGCGCGCGATGTCATTCGCCGCGGTCGCCGAACAGCTGGGCGACGTCATGATCATCGGGCGCGGCAGTCGCGGCCCCAATGCGCCGCACGCCGCGGTGGTGACGGTGGGCGCTCAGTTCGCCGAGGTGGAAGTGGACCCGGGCACGGGGGTGGTGCGGGTCCTGCGGATCGTGGCGGTGCACGACGCGGGGCGGGTCATCAACCCGCTGCTGGCCGGGAGCCAGCTGCAGGGCGGCATCCTCCAGGGGCTGGGTTACGCGCTGTTCGAGGAGCGGGTGATGGACCGCCGGCTGGGTGTGCCGCTCAACCCGACGCTGCACGACTACAAGGTGCCGACCATGGCCGACGCGCCGTCGATCGACGCGCGGTGCCTGGACGGGTCCGACTCGACGGCGAACCACGTGGGGGCACGGGGACTGGCGGAGCCACCGATCATCCCGACCGCGCCGGCGATCGCCAATGCGGTGGCGAACGCGTTAGGTGTCGAAGTGGACGAGATTCCGCTGACCCCGTGGCGCGTGCTGGCGGCGCTCGCCCGGCGGGTCGGCACCGACTCGTAACGCGGCGGCCGAGGCCTACCGGCCGGCTTCTTTCTCCGTGGCCGTGGCCGCGTCCGGCGCCTTGCGCCAGAGCGTCGCCGTCTTCCCGATCACCTGGATCACCTCGGCGCCGGTACGGCCGGCCAGTTCGCGCGCGGCATCCCCGGCGGACACGTCGGCCTGCCGCCCGAGCTGCACCTTGACCAACTCACGGGTGCGTAGCGCGTCGTCGAGGGACTGGACCAGGGCCGGGGTCAGGCCGTGCTGCCCCACGTGGACCGTGGCCGGCAGGCGGTTGGCGGCGGCGCGCAGCGCCGCCCGCTCCTTGCCGGTCAGCGTCACCGGCGGTGGCCGGCCTTGGCGAGGTAGGGGAGCGGATCGATCGGGACGCCGTCCCACCACCGGTCGGTGGCGCGCAGCCGCATGATCTGGAAGTGGAGGTGCGGGGCGTTGGCCGGCGCGTTGCCGGTCGTGCCGACGTAACCCAGCAGCTCGCCCTTCTCCACGGGCTCGCCCTCGCGCAGGCCGTCGCGATAGTGGTCCAGGTGGGCATAG
The DNA here is from genome assembly GCA_041483735.1 of Gemmatimonadaceae bacterium. Classification (GTDB taxonomy): domain Bacteria; phylum Gemmatimonadota; class Gemmatimonadetes; order Gemmatimonadales; family Gemmatimonadaceae; genus JBGPGH01. The sequence goes on from JBGPGH010000017.1 coordinate 15,855, forward strand.
TAGTAGACGAACCGCCCCTTGGGGTCGACGGCGTAGATCGTGATCCCGCCGTTCTCGTTGGACCGGAGCTTGAGCACCCGGCCATCGTCGGCGGCGATCACCGGCGTGCCGCGGGCGGCCATGATGTCGGTCGCGCGGTGGATCCGCGAGCCGTCGCGTTTCGCGTAGAAGGTGTCGGGGACGCGGTCCGGCGACACGCCGTCCACCGGCACCATCAGCTTCCGGTCGCGGAGGTACTCCACGTCACCGAAGGTGATGCCGCTGCCGGCGCGCGGCATGCTGGCGCAGGCGGCCAGGAGCCAGACACCGGACAGCGTCGCGACACGGACGCTTCTTGGGGCGGACAGGATATCGGTGAGCCTCACCCTCTGGAGACGACGGACGCGCCCCCGGGTTTCGGCCGCGCGGAACCCGTTCAGTCCCCGGCCGCGCCGGCCAGTTCGCGGGCCGGCGCGCCCACCAGCCCCTGCTCGCGCGCCATCCGCTCGATCCCCTCATCGATCGTCCGCGAGTGGTGCATGGAGCAGAACTTCGGCCCGCACATCGCGCAGAACTCGGCGCTCTTGAAGTACTCGGCCGGGAGCGTTTCGTCGTGATACTCGCGCGCCCGTTCGGGGTCGAGCGCGAGGCGGAACTGCTCGTTCCAGTCGAAGGCGTACCGGGCACGGGAGAGGGCGTCGTCGCGGTCGCGGGCACCGCCGCGGCCGCGGGCGATGTCGGCGGCGTGGGCCGCGATCTTGTAGGCGATCACGCCCTGGCGGACATCTTCGGCGTTGGGCAGCCCGAGGTGCTCCTTGGGGGTGACGTAGCAGAGCATGTCGGCGCCGTACCAGCCGATCATCGCCGCGCCGATCGCGCTCGAGATGTGGTCGTAGCCGGGGGCGATGTCGGTGACCAGCGGGCCGAGCGTGTAGAAGGGGGCCTCGTGACAGATCTCCTTCTGCCGCCGGACGTTCATCTCGATCTGGTGCATGGGGATGTGCCCGGGTCCCTCGACCATCACCTGGACGTCGCGCTCCCACGCCCGCCGTGTCAGCTCACCTAACGTGTCCAGCTCGGCGAACTGGGCGCGGTCGCTGGCGTCGTGCAGGCAGCCCGGCCGCAGCGAGTCGCCCAGCGAAATCGTCACGTCGTACTGCCGGAGGATGTCCAGCACGTCGTCGTACCGCTCGTAGAGCGGGTTCTGCTTCCGGTGGTGCATCATCCACACCGCGTGCAGCGAGCCGCCGCGGCTGACGATCCCGGTCACCCGGCCATACACGAGAGGGAGGTGTTCCAGGAGGATCCCGGCGTGGAGCGTCATGTAGTCGACGCCCTGCCGCGCCTGGTGCTCGATCATCTCGAGGAAGTCGGTGGCCGTCAGCTCCTCCAGCTCCTTCCCCATCAGCACCAGCTGGTAGATCGGCACCGTCCCGACCGGGATGGTGGAGTGCGCGATGATCGCCTCACGAATCGGGTCGATGTCCTTTCCCGTCGACAGGTCCATCACCGTGTCCGCGCCGTAGCGCACCGCCAGGCTCAGCTTCTCCAGCTCTTCGTCCAGGTTCGACGTCACCGCCGACGTGCCGATGTTGGCGTTGATCTTCACCCGTGCCGCCTGGCCGATCGCCATCGGCTCCAGCCGGCCGGCCAGGTGATGGATGTTGGCGGGGATGATGAGGCGGCCGCGGGCCACCTCGTCGCGGATCAGCTCGGGGGCCAGCGCCTCGCGCCCGGCCACCACCCGCATGGCATCGGTGATCTCACCCGCGCGCGCGTAGCGCATCTGGGTGCGTGCCGCCGGGCCGGCGGCCCCGGGCGTTGTGCGTGTGTCCATTGGTCGACTCCCTACGCCGGTACGAACCGGATCAGGTTCTACGGGTCTTTCTCAGCCGGCGACGGACGTGCCGCCGGCACCCCGGTCAATACTCAAGCTACAGCCGGCCGCCTGCGCCGCAAATGGGGTGAAACGAGAATGAGAAATGAGAACACTGCACATCTCTTCGGCCCTCGCTCGTCCAACCGCTCGTCTCCTCGTTCCTCGTTCACGGTATTGCCCTTCTCCTCGTTCCTGGTTCCTCGTTCGTTCTACCTCGCCTCCCACGCGAACCCGGCCGTCAGGCGGTCGAGCGACTTCCTCCCGGTGGGCTTCAGGATCACCAGCGCGCCCGCCAGCTCGGTGAGCCCACGCACCGCCAGCTCGTCGAATCCGTCGCCGTCGGCGTCGAACGCGTAGAGCACGTCGTGCGCGCGGAAGCGGAGGTCCCCCACCCGCAGCGGCGTGACCGCGCCCGAGTCGCTCAGGAGGACCGCCCGCTCCTGCGCGTATTCCACGTTCCCCGCCCGCAGGCTCACGATCAGGATCATCCGGCCGCCATCGAAGCACCCCAGGGTCCGCGTCGACACCACCCGGGTGGTGTTCACCAGCCGCAGGTACGGGGGCTGCGAGCGGTCGCGCAGGTTCTGCTCGAGCGAGTCGCGCACGAACTCCGCCCGCGCCACCAGGTCCTCGCTCGCGGTGTCGCGGTTGCAGGTGTCGAGCACCGGCGCCAGCAGCGAGTCCGTCAGCATCGCCGACACGATCAGCGGCTCCACCGTCCGGGCGAGCGATTCGGCCACCGTCGACACCTGCAGCGTCGCCACGATGCGGCCGTTCCACGTGTCGAACCCCGACACCAGCACATCTTCGGCGCCCCAACGCCCCCGCATCCGGAAACGCTGCCCGATCTTCACCCACGACATCTGCTTCACTGCCTGACGATATGCCGCCTTCCGGACCAAGTCCTTGCGCACCTCCATGTCCACCCGCCCCAGGTCGAGCAGCAGCCGCCTGGCGCGCGCCGCGGCCAGGAACCAGGTCTGGGTGGTGGGGGCAAACACCAGCGCCCGTGCGATCGAGTCGCCCAGCGACGTCAGCCCGGTCACGGGCTCCACCTCGGAGGGCGTCCCGGCCTTCGGCGTGTCCACCACCGTGCCCTGGCTCGTCAGCTCCGCCGAGTCGCGGGCCGAGCCCGCGCTGGGCGACGAGCAGTAGCTGAGCACCGCGACGAGCGCCGCGACCACTGCCAGCGCCCCCGTGGGAGGCACGCGGCGCGCGATCGGTGACCGACGGACGGGTACCTGGGACCGCATCTCGGATGGGTTGTGAGGGGGAGTCGGGACGCGTTGAAAGGTACGCCCCCCCCCGATCCGCTCAACTCGGGTGGCCCGGAACGGACGTCCCTTATACGTTAGCGTCGTGAACTCCCCTCTCGCCGCACCCCCCGCTCGCTCGCCCTCCCCGCCCTTTTCGTATCGTCGCGCCACATCCGTCGACGATGCCACCGCACGGTTGCGGGCTGGAGCGGTGGCCATCGGCGGCGGCACCGACCTGTTGGTGCTCATCAAGGAGGGGCTCGCCAGGCCCGAAGCGCTGGTGGACCTCCGGCGGATCCCCGGCTACCGCGGCATCGAGCTGAAGCAGGACGGGAGCGGCCGGATCGGCGCCGCGGTGGCGATCAGCGCCCTGGCCGGCCATGCCGGCGTGCGCGACCGGTGGCCGGCCCTGGCCGAGGCGTGCGGATCGGTGGGCACGCCGGCGCTGCGCAACATGGGGACGATCGCGGGGAACCTGTGTCAGCGCCCGCGCTGCTGGTACTTCCGCCGCGGCATCGACTGTCTGCGGAACGGCGGCTCACGATGCCCGGCCGCCGACGCGGACGGCGAGAACCAGTACCTGGCGATTTTCGCCGGCGGCGTCTGTCACGTGGTCCACCCATCGGATCCCGCCGTGGCGCTCACCGCCCTGGACGCGCGGGTGGAGATCGTCGGCGGCGGAGGTACGCGCACCGCTCCGATCGGGCAGTTCTTCGCCGACGCGAGCCGCGATCACGCGCGGGAGACGGTCCTCGAGTCCGGCGAGATGATCGCGGCGATCGAGCTGCCGCCGGAGTCGTCAGGCGGGGCGCAGTACTGGCGCAAGGTGATGCAGCGCGGGGCGTGGGACTTCGCGCTGGTGTCGGTCGCCGCGGCCCGGCGGCGCGACGGGGACGTGCGGCTCGTGCTGGGCGGCGTGGCCGGCTTCCCGTGGCGCGTCGACCAGTCGGTGGAGGAAGACGTCGCCTCCGGCGGCCTCGACGCCGGCGACGCGGCCACGCTCGCCGAGCGGGCGCTGTACGACGCCCGCCCGCTCTCGAAGAACGCGTACAAGGTCCACATCGCCGGCTCGCTGCTCCGGTCCGCCATCATGGAGATCGCGGCGCCATGACCGCCGGGGAGAGGGCCACCGGCTTCGCCGCCGTGATCCCCGGCGCGGGTGCGGGCACGCGCTTTGGCGGCCCCAAGGCCGCCGCCGAGCTCCGCCCCGGCGAACGGTTCATCGACGCGATCGCCCGCACCGCGGCCGACGCGGGCGCGAAGCCCGTGGTCGTCGTCCTCCCCCCGGGCGTGGCCGCTCCGCCGGGCACGCGCGTGGTGGTCAATCCCCGTGCGGATTCGGAGCAGATCGACTCCGTCCGGCTGGGATTCGCGCAGCTCACCAACTCGCCGGTCACCGGTGCGCTGCTCTGGCCCGTGGATCATCCGTTCGTCCGGCTGGACACGGTGCTCGCCATTGCCGACGAGGCCAGGCGCAGCGGCGCGCCGGTGGTCGTCCCGACCCATCACGGCCGCCGTGGACATCCCGCGTACTTCGCGCGCGAGAGCTGGCGCGAGCTGGTGACGGTCAGCGAGGGAGGCGCGCGCGCGGTCGTGCGGGGCTTCGGGGCGGCGGTGCGGGAAGTGGCGACCGACGATGCTGGTGTGCTGCGGGACATCGACACGCGAGACGACCTCGCGCCGGCGCAAGCCGGCCGGCCGGTCCCGGGGCCCGATGCCGTTCCTTGAACACGACGGGCTCACGCGCGAGCTCACGCCCGGCGACACGCTCGTCGGGAGCGGGCCGCGCGCCACCTGGCGCCTGCAGAACGACGGACTCGCCGCCCGCCACTTCGTGATCCACCTGACGCGCGAAGGGAACGTGACGCTGCGCCCGTACTCGGCCGGCCACGTGGTGGTGGTGAACGGCGTGCAGTCGCCGACCGATGGCGTGACGCTGCGGCATGGCGACTCGATCCACGCGGGGGGCGCCCAGCTCAGGTTCCTGATGCAACTCGAGCCGCCGGAGGAGGCGACCGCGTCCGCGGGCACCCGCCGCCCCGCCGGACCCGCACCCAGGCCCGCCTATCTCGTCGACCATCGTGCCGGACGCGCGATCGCCCTGGCCGGCCGGCGCGTCAAGATCGGCCGGCACTCGCGCCACGAAATCGTGGTGCGCGATCCGAAGGTCTCGAGGACGCACGCCGAGGTGCGCGCCGAAGCGGGAGGCTACGCGCTGTTCTCGTTCGGCTCGGCGGGCACCAAGGTGAACGGCGAGCGGATGGCGGCTCCGCGCATGCTCGCCGACGGCGACCGGATCGAGATCGGCGACCGCCAGCTGGTGTTCGCCGAGGGGGCGGCGCCGGACGGGGTGGAGGTGGTGGAGGGAGAATCCACGGCGGCCGATGAGATCTCGATGCGGCACACCGTCCTCCTGCACGCGCCCGGAGAGGAGCGGACCCTCGCTCCGCTGCCGTTCCACTGGCGGCGGTGGCTCCGGATCGCGGTGGTGCTGGTCGCTATCGCGACAGTGGCGCTGCTGCTGCTGAAACGCTAGACGCCGGCGCCGGCGGCGCCTGACGAGTGGCACGGACGGCACGCCGCCCCAGCAGCGCGCCGGCCAGCACCAGGACGCCGCCGGCGACCAGCGCCGAGAGCATGATGCGCCGCCGGGTGTGCCGCCGGATGCGATTCTGCGTCTCCACCAGGCCGATGAACGTCGTGGGGAGGTAGGCCGAGTGCAGGCCGCCGCCACCGGCGCCGCCGCTCCCCCGCGCCGCGGGCGATCCGCTGGCCGCCGCGATGTTGGCCGGCGGCACCTCGCGCGAGAATCGCAGCGTCGTGTGTCCCACCACCAGCTCGTCACCCTCCTTGAGCGGGACCGGCTGCGACAGGCGCGCGCCATTGAGCAGCGTCATCGCCGTTCCCGGCTGCACCACGAACTCGTCGCCGCGGCGGGAGATGTGGGCGTGAGTCCGCGAGACTTCCAGCTCCTGCACCAGTACCGCGCAGTGCGGATCGCGACCGATGTCGGCTTCGTCCGTGAGGCGGAAGAGGCGCCCGCGACGGCTGTCCCGCAGGTACGCCTCGGTGGCGCGGTACTCGCCGGTGAACTGGCGGTACTGGAGCGTGGCGCTGCCCATCCGCACCGAGTCGCCGAAAGCGAGGCACGTCGACCCCCAGGCGAGCTCCCCACCGTTCACGAACAGCGGTGTCTGCGACGACCGGGGCGCGATCCGCGCGCGGCCATCACGTTCCAGCGTGACGATCGCGTGCACCGGCGCGAGGTCGTGGTTCGGGATTCGCCATACCGCCTCACGACCGCTGCCGATGGTCAGCACGCCCGGCCCGAGATGACGATGATCGTTCTGGAATTCCAGGTATGGCACGTCGGGTCGGTCGGCTCGGTGGTCGCGAGGGTGGGCCCGAACGGTGCGCCCACCCTGCGCCGCGCGCAAGGGTGCTGGCCGGTACACCCGGGGTGAATCAAGGACTGCCGAACTTGTTGCCCGTCACGATCTTCGCCTGTGAATGCAAGCCAAACTTGCGGGGCGTTTTTGTTGACGCTCGGGCGAAAGGGGAGTAATTTCCTTCCCATGCCAGCGCGCTCCGTCGCCGGCATGTACACGCCGCGGCGCGGGCACGACGGAGGAACAGAAATGCGCCGCCATAACTTGCAGCAGGACAACGAGTTGGTATGAGCGCCGGTGTGCGTACAACACGTCGCGCAGCCCGGCAGTCGACGGGATTCGGCGCGCCGCCGAGTCACCCACGCGTGGAGCGGGGATGAGTACAGAGATCGAGACACTGGTCAACAAGGAATACGAGTACGGCTTCGTCACCGACATCGACTCCGACACGCTGCCGCCCGGGCTCAGCGAGTCCGTGGTCCGGCTGATCTCGGCGAAGAAGAATGAGCCGCCGTTCATGCTCGCGTGGCGGCTGAAGGCGTATCGCCGCTGGCTGACGATGACGGAGCCGCACTGGTCGAACGTGTCGTATCCGCCTATCGACTACCAGGCGGTGCGCTACTACTCGGCCCCGAAGAGCGTCAAGCCACTCGGGTCGCTGTCGGAGGTCGACCCCGAGCTGCTGCGCACCTACGAGAAACTGGGAATTTCGCTCACCGAGCAGAAGCGCCTGTCGGGGGTGGCGGTGGACGCGATCTTCGACAGCGTGTCGGTGGGGACGACGATGAAGGGGGAGCTCGCCAAGCACGGCATCGTGTTCAGCTCGTTCGGCGAGGCGCTGCAGACGCACCCCGAGCTCATCGAGCGGTACCTGGGCACGGTGGTGCCGCACAGCGACAACTTCTTCGCGGCGCTCAACGCGGCGGTGTTCAGCGACGGGTCGTTCTGCTACGTCCCCAGGGGGGTGAAGTGCCCCATGGAGCTGTCCACCTACTTCCGGATCAACGCCGCCGAGACGGGGCAGTTCGAGCGGACGCTGATCATCGCCGACGAGGGCGCGTCGGTGAGCTACCTGGAAGGGTGTACGGCGCCGCGGCGCTCCACCAACCAGCTGCACGCGGCGGTGGTGGAGCTGATCGCGCTCGACAACGCGTCGATCAAGTACTCCACGGTCCAGAACTGGTACGCCGGCGACACCGAGGGAAAGGGCGGGATCTTCAACTTCGTGACCAAGCGGGGGAAGGCGTTCAAGAACGCCAAGATCTCGTGGACGCAGGTGGAGACGGGTTCGGCGATCACCTGGAAGTACCCGAGCGTCATCCTCCAGGGCGACAACAGTACCGGCGAGTTCTACTCGGTGGCGGTGGTGAACAATTACCAGCAGGCCGACACCGGCACGAAGATGATCCACATCGGAAAAGACACGAAGAGCACGATCATCTCGAAGGGCATTTCCGCCGGCCACGGCAACAACAGCTACCGCGGGCAGGTGAAGGTGCTGCCCAGGGCGGAGCGCGCGCGCAATTACACGCAGTGCGATTCGATGCTGATCGGCAACCGGTGCGGGGCGCACACGTTCCCGTACATCGAAGTCCAGAACAACACCGCCACCACCGAGCACGAAGCCTCGACGTCGAAGATCGGCGAAGACCAGATCTTCTACTGCAAGCAGCGCGGCCTGAGCGCCGAGCACGCGATCTCGCTGATCGTATCGGGGTTCTGCAAGGAGGTCTTCCAGAACCTGCCGATGGAGTTCGCGCTCGAGGCGCAACAGCTGCTGGGGATCACGCTCGAGGGCAGCGTGGGGTGAGGGCGCGAGAACTGACGAACGAGGAACGAGGAGGCAGGCGGCTGACGCCTGGAGCTCGCAATCCGCCGCATTCGGTGTTTCGCATTCCGTATTCCGCATTCTGTTTCCTGACTCCTGACCGCTGACCGCTGACTGCTGATGATGCTCCACATAGCAAATCTCCACGCCAGCGCCGGCGGCAAGGAAATCCTCACCGGCGTGACCCTGAACGTCGAAGCCGGCGAAGTCCACGCCGTGATGGGCCCCAACGGCTCGGGCAAGAGTACGCTCGCGCAGGTGGTCGCCGGGCACCCGGGGTACGAGGTCACCCAGGGGAGCGTCAGCTACGACGGCAAGGACCTGCTGGCGATGCCACCGGAAGAGCGCGCGCAGGCCGGCATCTTCCTCGCCTTCCAGTACCCGGTGGAGATCCCGGGCGTGACCAACGCGTACTTCCTGCGCGCCGCGTACAACGAGCTGCGCAAGGCGCGGGGCCAGGAGGAGGTCGATCCGCTCGACTTCCTCGACCTGGTGGAGGAGCGGCTCAAGCTCGTCGACATGGACCCGGCGATGTTGAACCGGTCGGTGAACGCCGGGTTTTCCGGCGGCGAGAAGAAGCGGAACGAAATCCTGCAGATGGCGGTTCTCCAGCCCCGGCTGGCGATCCTCGATGAGACCGACTCCGGGCTCGACATCGACGCGCTGCGGATCGTGGCGCGCGGCGTCACCTCGCTGCGCCGCCCGGACAACGCGACGATCGTGGTCACCCACTACCAGCGGCTGCTCAACCACATCGTCCCCGACCAGGTCCACGTGCTGGCCGGCGGGCGGATCGTGAAGACGGGCGGGAAGGAGCTGGCGCTGGAGCTCGAGGCGCGCGGCTACGACTGGCTCACCGACGGCGTGGCGGCGGCGTGACCCAGGCCTATCTCGAGGACTACTCGGCGTTCGCCGCCAACGGCGGTACCGGGGCGCCCGCATGGCTCACCCCGCTCCGTCGTCAGGCGATCGACCGGTTTGGCGCGCTGGGCTTTCCAACGACGAAGAACGAGGACTGGCACTACACCAGCGTCGCGCCGATCGCCGAGCGGGTCTTCCGGCCGGCTCCGGCCAGGGCGCCGGCGGTGACCCGGGCCGAGCTGGCGCCTTTCCTGTTCGACCGCCCCGACTGGACCAGGCTGGTGTTCGTGAATGGCCGGCCCGCGCCGGCGCTCTCGCACGCCGGCACGCCCACGGCGGGCCTCCGCGTCGAGAACCTGGCGGCCGCGCTGGCCGCCGATCCGTCGTTCATCGAGCGGCACCTGTCCCAGGTGGCCGCCTTCGACCAGCAGACGTTCACCGCGCTCAACACCGCGTTCGTCTCGGATGGGGCGCTGGTGGTCATCCCCGCCGATGCCGCGCTCGACTCACCGATTCACCTGATCTGGACGAGCAGCGCGGATGACCTGACCGTCAGCCATCCCCGCACACTCGTGATCGTCGGGCCCCGGGCGCGCGCGACGATCATCGAGAGCTACATCGGCCTCCGCGACTCGTCGTACTTCACCAACGCGGTTACCGAGGTCCAGCTCGGCGACGGCGCCACGCTCCGACACTGCAAATTGCAGCGGGAGAGCCCGCGGGCGTACCATGTGGGCAGCATCGAGGTCCGCCAGGGACGCGACAGCCACTACGAGTCGTTCTCGTTCGCCACCGGGGCCGTGTTGTCGCGCACCAACATCGCCACGGTGCTGGGCGGCGAAGGGTGCGGGGCGACGTTGAACGGCCTCTACATGCTCGACGGCGAGCAGCACGGCGACCACCAGACGCGGATCGAGCACGCCCAGCCGAACACCTTCAGTCGCGAGCTGTACAAGGGCATACTCGACGGCTCCTCGCACGGCGTGTTCAACGGCAAGGTGTACGTCCACCCCGTGGCGCAGAAGACCGACGGCAAGCAGACGAACAACACGCTCCTCCTGTCGGAGCGGGCCCGGATCGACACCAAGCCGCAGCTCGAGATCTTCGCCGACGACGTGAAGTGCACCCACGGCGCGACAGTGGGCCGGCTGGACGAGGTGGCGCTCTTCTACATGAAGAGCCGCGGCATTTCGGCACCGCGCGCCCGCCAGCTGCTGACGTACGCCTTCGCCGCCGACGTGCTGGAGCGCATCGAGGAGCCGGCGGTGCGCGAGGGGCTGGAGGCGATGGTGCTGGCGCGGTTCACGAAGGAGCGGTCGGCGGTCGGCGGTCAGCGGTCAGAACCCGGCATCACTGACCGCTGACCGCAGACCGCAGACCGCTGACCGCTGCCCCCAATGACGGATCCCCAGGACCTCTACCAGGAGATCATCCTGGACCTCAACCGCCGGCCGAAGAACTTCGGCGAGTTGGCGGGCGCGAACCGGCGCGCCGAGGGGAGGAATCCGCTGTGCGGCGACGAGCTCACGGTGTTCCTGAAGATGCGCGACGACCTCATCGAGGACATCTCCTTCACGGGCACCGGGTGCGCGATCTCCAAGGCATCGGCGTCGCTGATGACGACTTCGGTGAAGGGAAAGACGCGGACCGAGGCGGAGCGCCTGTTCGGCGCGTTCCATGACCTGGTCATGGGGAAGGGAGTGGACGCGGACCCGGGGAGCGGGGAGCGGAGGGGGACGGCTGATCCCGTCCTCGGGAAGCTGGCGGTGTTCTCGGGAGTCTCGAAGTTTCCGGCGCGGGTGAAGTGCGCGAGCCTTTCGTGGCATACATTGCGGGCGGCGCTCGACCAGGCCGGCCGGCCGGTGACCACCGAGTGAGGGGAGATCATGCTGCGCCGGGCACCGCGGTGACTGAATCGTCAGGCGGATGGATCACCGTGGGCCGCGCCGAGGAGATCGCGGACGGAACACTGCAGAGCGTCCAGGCCGCGGACGGCCGGTTGGTGTGCGTCTTCCGCGACGGCGGACGGATCGGCGCCTGTGCCGACGAGTGTCCGCACCAGGCGTTTCCGCTGTCCGCCGGAGAGCTGGTGGGGAACGGCGAGCTCGAGTGCGGCTGCCACGGCGCCCGCTTCGACCTGGCGACCGGCGCGGTGCGACGCGGGCCGGCGGTCGACCCGCTGCAGCTGCACGACGTGCGGGTGGAGGACGGCGTGGTCTACGTCTCCGGGAAGGCGCGGGCGTGATCGCCCCCCGGTCCGACTTCCCGCTCCTGGCCGCGAATCCGGCGCTGCGCTACCTGGACTCGGCGGCCACCACCCAGAAGCCGGTGGCGGTACTGGACGCGATCCGCACGTTCTACGAGACCACCAACGCCAATCCGCACCGCGGGGCGTATGGCCTGTCGGTGGCGGCGACCGATGCCTATCGAGAGGCGCGGGAGACGGTGGCCGCGTTCCTGGGCGTGGAGGATGCCGGCCGGCTGATCTTCGTCCGGGGCACCACCGAGGGGCTGAACCTGGTGGCCGGCTCGTGGGGGCGCGCGAACGTGGCCCGCGGAGATGACGTCGTGGTGACGGCGATGGATCATCACGGTAGCTTCGTCACCTGGCAGCGCCTGGCGATCGAGCAGGGGGCGGCGTTCCGGATCGCGGAGCTGACGCCCGATGGCCGGATCGACCTCGACCACCTGCGGTCGCTGCTGACGCCGAAGACCCGGGTGGTGGCCTTCCCGCACGTCTCCAACGCGCTGGGGACGATCAACCCGGTGCCGGCGATCGTGGCGATGGCGCGCGAGCGGGCGCCGCGGGCGGCGATCGTCTGCGACGGGGCGCAGGGGGCGCCGCACCTGGCGGTGCAGGTCGACGGCCTCGGAGTCGACTTCTACGCCTTCAGTGGGCACAAGATGCTCGGACCGATGGGGATCGGCGGGGTGCTGGGGCGCCGCGAGCTGCTCGAGGCGATGCCGCCCTGGCAGGTGGGCGGGGACATGATCGAGTTCGTCCACGACGACCGGACCACCTGGAACGCGCTGCCTCACAAGTTCGAGGCCGGCACGCCGAACGCGGCCGGCGCGGTGGGCCTGGCGGCGGCGGTGCGGTACCTCGAACGCATCGGGATGGCGGCGGTGCGGGCCCACGAGCTCCGGCTGGTGCGCTCGGCCCAGGCGCGGCTGGCGGCGATCGACGGGGTACGGGTGTTCGGTCCGCCGGCCGGCGCCGACGACCGGAGCGGGGTGGTGAGCTTCAGCGTGGCGGGGATCCATCCCCACGACCTGGCGACGATTCTCGACGGCGAGCAGGTGTGCATCCGGGCCGGGCACCACTGCGCGCAGCCGCTGATGCGGCGGCTGGCGGTGGCGGCGACGGCGCGAGCATCGTTCTACGTGTACAACGAGGAGCCGGACATCGACGCCCTGGTGGCCGGCGTTCTCAGGGCCAAGGAGATCTTCGGCGTCGTGCCGGTGTGAGCCGGCCGCGCGCGCGAGACGGGCCGCCAAACACGTCCGTGACGCCACCACACAACCATGGGATCCGCATGACCATCTCCGAGACGCTGCTCCCCGAGTTCGACCAGGAAATGGCCACCACGCGCAGGCTGCTCGAGCGCGTGCCGGGCGACAAGGGAACCTGGAAGCCGCATCCCAAGTCGTTCGCGCTGGGACATCTCGCGCAGCTGGTGGCGCGTATGCCGGGCTGGCTGACAACGATGTTGCGGGACACCAGCCTGAACCTGGGGACCTACCCCGGCTACAGCTTCGAGACGACGCCGACGCTGCTCGCCGAGTTCGACCGCCACGTGCGCGAAGCGCGCGAGGCGATCGCCGCCGCCAAGGACGCCGATTTCGCCGTGCCCTGGTCTCTCAAGCATGGCGACCGGGTCCTCATGACCATGCCACGCGGCGCCGTGGCGCGGCAGACCATCAACCACATCATCCATCATCGCGGCCAGCTCACCGTGTACCTGCGGCTCAACGACGTGCCCATCCCGTCGATCTACGGCCCCACGGCCGACGAAGGGTGGTGACCTGACCCGCGGCACGCAGGCCCGTGGCGCGGCCGACCGCACCGCGCCACGGGCCCCCACACCGCCTAGCGAGCGGCGTACACCGCCGGCGTGTTCAGTCCCAGGTGGTACGTGTCATTCACCGCCTGCGCGGCCGCGTACGCCAGGATGGTCTGCCCCGCGCCGCTCGGATGGATCCCGTCCAGCGAGACGAGCGGTCCGTACGGTTGTCCCGAAGTCATCAGCTGGACGGCGTTGAACGACCCCTTGAGATCGGAGCGCCCGTAGAGCGCATCGAGCTCGAAGTGAGCGAAGCCGTGATGGGCCGCGATCGCCGCGATGTCCGCGTTCATCTGCGTCATCTGCGCGTTCACGACGCCCGCCTCGGCCGGGGTCAGCACGTAGTCCTGCACCCCCTGCCCACCGCCGGTGCACGAGAACACCGCCGGGGACAGCCCCTGCGCCCGCCTGGTGAGGCCCGCGGACACCGCCGTGGGAACCCGGACCGGGACGAACACGAGGTTGGGGCTGGCATCGCAGTCCGCGCTCACCGACACATTGAACGCGGCGAGGAACGTGCCGCGGTCCGCCCACAGCTCGGAGCCGAGCCGGAAACCGGGGAAGCTCCCCACATCCCGGATGAGGCCGACGAGGATGACGCGGTGCGACACCATCGCCACCGAGTCGACCAGCGCCGTGTAGAGCGGCAGCCACTTGGAGTACGGAAAAATCGTGGCGCCCGGTATCGCAACGCCGGACACGGCGCTGAACAGCTCGTTCGCGCCGAACTCCACCGACACGATCAACGGCTTCCGCAGTCGCATCGCCGCCAGTTGGGTGGTGTTCGGGGGCAGGACCAGCGGGTACAGCTTCCGGTAGAATGGATCGGCCTGGGTCTCCGGAGTGGTGACGAGCGCGTCGAGCGTCGTCGCGGCGGCGATCGCCACGTTACGGGTGGGGAGCGTGACGCCGGGCTCGAGCGGCGAGCAGCCGAGGCTCGCGGCCGGCGTGGTCACCGGCTCGCCCGAGATCCGGACTCCGGAGGCGAGCGGCGCCTGGAACGGCGCGCGGCAGCCGGTGCCCGAGATGAGCGGGAGCTCGATGTCGTGGCCGGCGAGGCCCGCGAGCTGCGCCACCCACGACTCCTTCTGGGAGGCGCCGCGCGTGCCATCGGAGGCCGTGCCCATGCTGATGCTGGTGCCCATGGCGACGTAGCGCCGAAAGACGCCGGGGCCGCGGAACGCCACGACGTGCTCATCGGGCGCGGCGGGACCGACCGGATTCGTGGGCACCGCGTCGCTGCACGCCGCTACCGCGGCGCACAGGATAAGGGGGGTGATGCGTCGGAACATGACATCCTCCTGGTAAAGAAGTGAAAGACTGCCTGACTACGCGGAGGATGATCGGGGTCGGGAGCTCCCGTCCCTATCGGGTGCGCGACGGAGAGCGCGGCCGGTGATGACGTAGAGGCCGAGGGGACGCGACGTAGAGAAGCCGCGATGACGTACCGGCGTTGTGCGTGAAGCGGCAGAAGGTGCCGTTCCGTGGCGCTATGGCGCCGGCGACGCCTCACGGGGCATCTTTGGGGTGACCCCATGGGCACCAGCCCGGGAGGACGGCAATGCTCTATCTCTTTCTCGCCGGACGCGTGCTCTTCGGCGGCTTTTTCCTGCTCGCCGGCGTCGACCATTTCAGGCACGTCGCGATGATGGCGCCCTACACCAGGGCCAAGGGTGTGCCGTCTCCCAGGCTCGCGGTGCTGGGCTCAGGGTCGCTGATCGTGCTGGGTGGCTTGAGCATCCTGCTGGGCCTGCGACCCACGATCGGGGTCGTGCTCCTGGCGATCTTCCTGGTGCCGGTGACGCTGGCCATGCACAGCTATTGGACCGACACCGATCCCCAGATGCGCCAGTCCGACCTGGTGAACTTCAAGAAGAACCTGGCATTGCTGGGGGCGGCCCTGATGCTCCTCTCGGTGCCGCAGCCCTGGCCGTTCAGCCTGGCTTTCTAGAAGTCGCGCGGCGTCAGGCGGGCGTTGGGGGCGCGACGGCTCATCAGGGGGCGCACACCGCTCCGGCCACGGTCCAGGCCGGCATCCACTCGACGGCGGCCGGTGGCGCCGCGCCGGTCGCGCCGCGCCACCACCGTTCGGTGACGTAGAGCGATACCGCCCGCGGGTCTTTGGGTGCGAGGCTGTCGGTGGCGGCCACCCTCCGCCAGCCGCCGGCGGTGTCGAGCACCGCGGCCACTCCGTGCCGGGTGAGGACGATCGCGAGGTCGGCGGAGCGCCACACGCCGAAACGCATCGCGCCGCGGTCGGCGAGTTGGAAGGCGTCGACCACCGCCACCGAGTCGGGGAAGATCGTCCGCCCGTCCACCGACGCCGAGTAGCCCGGGAGGCGCCAGGTGAGATAGCTCCCGAAGTTGAACGTGGTGTAGATCCGGCCGCCGGCGCCGTGAGGCAGGTGGCACTTGAGCCAGGCCGCCGCCGGCTCGGCTTCACCGGCCGCCGGCGAGGGGAGCGTCCGCGCCACGGTCGTCCCCTCCTTCCACCAGTCCTTCACGGTGGCCGGCACCTCCACGGCGGCCCGCGTGAGGCAGAAGAGCTGGAGCGCCACCAGCTGCAGGCGTCGCACCCGCCGGTCGCCGGCATCGGGGAGCGCCGCGGCCGCCCGTCCCGCCGCGGGCAGGACCAGCAGCCACCAGACGATCAGGCCGCGAATCGCCGTCCCGAACAGGACCAGGCCGGCCAGCCAGAGCGCGCCGAACGCCACCCGCTCGCGCGTCGTCAGGCGCGCACCGGCGAGCATCCACGGCAGCGCCGCCAACGCCAGGATGATCAGCGCGAAAGGCGCCCGCGACCCCACCACCCAGTAGAATCCGGGGAGGTGCTCCATGATCGGCGTGAAGCGGCCGAAGAGCAGGTTCTCGCCGAAGTTGAGGCGGAAGGCCGCCGGCCACGACAGCGCGTACGGCGACAGCAGCCAGCCGGCCACCAGTGCGCCCGGGAACAACCAGTATCGCCGCCGGTCCGCCGGCGGATCGGTGAACAGGACGACGCAGGTCGCCGCCAGCAGTGGGAAGAGGAGATGGGTGTTGGCGAGCACCGCGCTGGCGGCAACGACAGCTGCCAGCGTGGGCCCCAGCGGCGCGCCGCGCGCCGCGCGGTACGCCAGCGCCCACCCGACCGGAACGAGCACGAAGAGCATCATCTGGGGGCGGAGCGTCGCCACCGTCACCAGGGCCACGGCGACGTTGAGCAGCGCCACGAACAGCGTGGTCCACGGCCGCCAGCCGGCCGCGCCACCAAGCATGACGACTGCGGCACCCGCGCCGGCGAGTCCCAGCCCGTGGAGCAGGCGCAGCCCCACCGGCCCCACGGCCAGGTCGGTCAGGTAGTACAGCACCTCCGCCAGCCACGAATAGGCGAAGTACGGCGCACCCGGCCGCGTCCACGCGAACGGCTCGACGAACGGCACTGCCTTGTGCCTCACGATCCACTCGCCCATCGCGAGGTGCAGCGGGAGGTCCGGGTCGCGCAGCGTCGTCACCGCGCCCACGGTCACCAGCAGCGCCGCGAGCGCGGCCAGCTGCCAGCGCCAGCGTTCGCCCAGGGCTTCCCGCCAGCGCTCGCCGGTCAACACAGGTGCACCGCCATCGCCTTGAAGGTCGCGTACGCCTCGCGGCCGGTGGCGAGGGCCAGCTCGCGCGCCGAGCGGGTGGTGAGCGCGGCCACCAGCGGCGTGCCGCCGACGTCCAGGGTCACTCTCGTCAGTGCGCCCAGCGTCGCGACCTCGGTGATGGTGCCGCGGAACCGGTTGCGCGCCGAGGTCGTTTCGGGCTCGAGCGAGAGCACGACCTCCTCGGCGCGCACCACCGCGTAGCTCGCCCCTTCGGCGGCGTCACCGACGGCGTAGATCGTGAGCGGCCCCGAGGTGAACTCGATGGCGTGATAGCCGGCCGCCGCGCGCGGCTCGACGCCACTCCCCTCGACCCAGTCGGGCGGGACATCCGAGAGGTGCTTCGCGCGCCCCGCGAAGACGTTCTCCGCGCCCAGAAACTCGGCCACGTACGGCGAGGCGGGGCGGCGGAAGACCTCGTCAGGCGGCCCGGACTGGAGCACCCGGCCGGCGTCGAGGAGGATGGCGACGTCGCCCAGCAGGCCGGCCTCGGTGAAGTCGTGCGTCACCTGGAGGACGGTCATCCCCCACTCCCGGTGCAGCGCCCGCACTTCCCGCCGGACGCGAGCCCGGCGGCGCGGGTCGAGGGCGCTGAACGGCTCGTCGAGGAGCAGGATCGAGGGGTGCCGGGCAAGAGCGCGGGCGATCGCCACCACCTGGCGTTCACCGCCGCTGAGCATCGGCGTCACCTTGTCGTAGAGCGCGTCCGCGCCCAGCCGATGGGACACCTCGCGGGCGACCTCGGCGTCGGCGGCGCCGTAGCCGACGTTCTCCTTCACCGTCAGGTGCGGGAAGAGGTATCCGTGCTGGTAGACCAGGCCGAGGTTGCGCCGCTCGGGCGGCATCGCGGACACGTCCGCGCCGTCGAGCAGAATGGAGCCGCCGTCCGGGTTATTGATGCCGGCGATGGTCTCCACCAGGGTGGTCTTGCCCGAGCCGGCCGGTCCGATCACCACGCCGTAACCGCCGTGAGGCACCGTGAAGCTGACCCGGTCCAGCCGGAAGGTGCCGACGCTCGCCGACAGGCCGCGGACGTCGATCACGGCCCCATCTCCAGGCCGCGCTCGTAGCGGAGGGCGCGCAGGACGGTGAGCGGAACGAGCGCCAGCACTGCCAGCACGGCCGCCACCGGCAACGCCTCGGTGAGGCCGTAGCTGGTGAAGCGGTCGTAGGAGAGGACGCTGGCCACCTTCGGATTGTAGGTGAGGATGACGATCGCGCCGAACTCGCTCACCGCCCGCGCCCACATGACCACCGCGGCCGCCACCAGGCCCCGCAGCGCCAGCGGGAGGGTGATCCGGCGGAAGACCCGCCACGGGGGATCCCCGAGGGTACGCGCCACCGCTTCGTAGCGCCGGTCGACGCGGGCGAATGCCTCACGAGCACCGCTCAGGAACAGCGGCGCCGACACGAACAGCATCGCGCAGACGATCCCCACCGGCGTGCCCACCACCCGGACGCCCAGCGCCAGCGCGGCCGACCCCAGCATGGACTGCCGCCCCAGCACCAGCAGCAGGGCGATGCCGGCCACCGGGTGCGGGATCAGCAGCGGCAGGTCGAGCAGCGCCGACACGATCGCGCGGCCGCGGAAGCTGCGGCGCGCGAGCAGGTAGGCGAGCGGCGTCCCGCCCATCACCCCCAGCAACATCGCGGCGGTGGCGGTGGCCGCGGTGAGCGACAGCGCGCCGCGCAGCTCCGGGTCGGTCGCGAGCTTGCCGAAGCCGGCGCCGCCCCCCGACGCAACCAGCCGGGTGAGCGGCAGGACGAGGAAGAGGAGGAGCAGCGAGCCGCAGAGCGCTACGATGACGCTGGCCACGCGATGACCCGCGTAGGTCGCGGGCCGGCCGGCGGCGGGCGAGGGCGGCGCGGGGGCGGAACGTGACGGCCCGCCTTCGGAGGTCATGGGCGACGCGCTCAGCGCGGGGGCGCGAGGAGCGCCGCCGGCGCCCCGGTCCCCACGAACGTCGGGCGGTCGAGCGCGTCGAGCTTCGCCTGGCGAAGAATCCGTCGGCCGTCGGCGGAGAGGAGGAACCCGAGGAACTCGGCGGCCAGCGCCGGATGCGGCGCATGCGTGGGGATCGACACCGCGTAGACGATCGCCTGGCCACGGAGCTCGATCGTGTCGCGGGGCGTGTTCCCGGTGACGCGAACCGACGCCATGGCGTAGAAGGCGGATTCCGCCGGCTCGCTCAGGTCGATGCGGGCGGGAAGGCGGAGATACGACAGGCCGGCGGCCTGCGCCAGCGATTCGTACGACCAGATGTAGTCGAGCTCGCCGGCCTGGAGCAGTCCGACGAGGTCGGCTTCTTTCGGGCGCACGTTGCGATCGGCGGCCGCGCGCAACATCCGGTCGGACAGCCCGGGATCATGGTAGTGGCGCTCGGCGAGCTGCAGCGAAAGCAGCGTCCGGTAGCCGTTCGGATCGAGGTTGGGGTTGGCCCGACCCACCTCCACATCCGGCCGCGAGAGGATCCGGGTCCAGGTGGACTCGCTCAG
Source organism: Gemmatimonadaceae bacterium (assembly GCA_041483735.1). GTDB lineage: Bacteria > Gemmatimonadota > Gemmatimonadetes > Gemmatimonadales > Gemmatimonadaceae > JBGPGH01. The sequence goes on from JBGPGH010000017.1 coordinate 35,227, forward strand.
TTCCGACGCGTGGCGCGACCTGGCCGTGTAGGCGATCACCATCCGGTTGCGCGCGAACCGGGCGTACCAGGTCACCTGGCGCGGCATCAGGAGCTGGGGAAAGACCTCGTAGTCGGCGAGGGCGATGACGTCGGGGACCTTGCCCAGCTCGGTGAGCTTGCGGGCGGTCTCCAGGCTGCCGGCGTTTTCCTGCTGGATGGTGACGTTCCGCCGGGCGGCGAAGGAATCGAGCGCGGCGCGAAGCGGCCGCGCCAGGCTCCCGGCGTTGAACGCGACCAGGGTGCGGTCGTCGGCCTGTCGCGCCCGGGCGGGCGTCGCGCCAAGGACGGCGGCGGCGGCCAGGACCACCCCGGCGGCAACGCGCCGGCGCCGCCGTCCACTAGTAGATGGCGATGAACTGGGCGACGAGCTCATTGTCCGGTCCGTCGATGGGATGCTCCGTTTTCCGGATCCATTCAAGCTGAACGCGCAGCGACTCGTGAGGCGACAACAGGTTGACGCCCGCGGTGACCCAGGTGGCGCTGGTCCGGGCGGCCGCCATCTCCTGGTACTGTTCCCATTTCACCTTCGGCTGCAGCCACGGCCGCGCCCGCCAGGAGGCGAGAACGTAGCCGCCGCCGGCGTCGGACGTCGAGCCCGCGACCGGCGGCCGGTTGCGGTGGAGCGCCTCCCCCTCGACGATCCAGCGCGTCGAAACCCAGCGCGCATCGTAGCCGCGGAGGTGGTCGCCGCCCTCGTCCGCCAGCTTGACGGCGAACGCCAGGTCGGGGCGCGGCGTCAGCGTCAGTCGCGCCAGCGCCATCTCGCGGCCGTCGAGGTTGCGCGCGACGTTGGGCCCGCCGCCGTTCACCAGCGCCGCGGCCAGGGTGAGGTACCGGTGCATCCGGACCTGGCCGAAGGCGCCGATGTCCCGCCGCGTACTCGCCCGGTCCACGACCAGCGACCGGTTGGCCGACTGCAGGAGCGACAGCGACGACAGGTACTCGGCGCTGAACGGCGTGCGGAACTGCCCGACGATCAGGGCGGCCTGGTGGCGGCCGGCGAACGACAGGCTGTCGGGCGGTGACAGCTGCAGATAGGCATCGGTCAGCGTGAACGCGGCCACCGTGCTGTCGGTGGACAGGCGGCCCGAGGCCGACAGGTCGCCCTGGACGCGGATCGCCAGGTACGGCTGCGGCGCCACCATCGCCGTGAGGCGCGCGCGATTGATGAGGAATGCCAGGGAATCGTTGCGGCGCGTGAGCCGGACGGCCAGGTACCCCGACAGCCGCACCTCCCTGGAGAGTCGCGGGAGGTCGAGCACCGGCGACGGGAGCGCGGGGTACTGCGCCGCCAGGGGCGTGGCGGCAAGGAGCAGAAGGGGCAGCGCGACAAGGCGCGCCCGGATGCGCGACATCAGCGGTCTCCGAAACTGGGCGGCCGGAAGTTCCGTCTCGGGTGGATCACCCGCAACCCCCGCGTTACTATTCGCGATTCGCCCGCCAGCCCTGCTCACCGGATCGCCATGCCCGACTCCGCCGTAGAGATCCGCAACGTCTTCAAGCGCTTCGCCGATCACGTCGCCGTCCGCGACCTGTCGCTGTCGGTGCCCGCCGGCTCGGTGTACGGACTGCTCGGGCCCAACGGTGCCGGCAAGACGACGACGATCCGGATGATCCTCGACATCCTCGCCCCCGACGAGGGGACGATCCGCATCTTCGGCCAGCCCAACGTCGGCGAGAAGATCACCGACCGCATCGGGTACCTGCCGGAGGAGCGGGGGCTCTACCGGAAGATGCAGGTGCGGCGGGTGCTTCGATTCCTGGCCGAGCTCAAGGGCGTGTCCGGCCCGGTTGCGGAGCGCCGGATCACCGAGTGGATGGAGCGATTCGGCCTGCGGACTCCCGAGAAGGACTGGGGGCTGGCCAAGGTCGACGACCTCTCACGCGGCATGCAGCAGAAGGTGCAGTTCATCGGCACGCTGCTGCACGACCCGGAGCTGGTCATTCTCGACGAACCGTTCAGCGGCCTGGACCCGATCAACGCCCAGGCACTCAAGGACACGGTGGTGGAGCTCAAGCGCCGTGGCCGCACGGTGATCTTCAGCACCCACCTCATGGACAGCGCCGAGCGGCTCTGCGATTCGGTCTGCATCATCGCCCGCGGCGAAAAGGTCCTCGATGGCTCGGTGGAGGGTGTGAAGCAGACCCGTGGCGGCGTCCACGTGGCGCTGGCGCTGGACGGCGCCGTCCCCACGGCGGTGGGCGCGGTGCTGGCCGACCGGGCGCTGGTGCGCCGCGTGGACGATTCCAACCGCTTCTTCGAAGTCGAGATGACGGATGGCTCCGATCCCCAGGCGCTGCTGCGGCGGTTGGTAGATGCCGGCGCGGCCATCCGGCGCTTCGAGCAGGTGCAGCCGTCGCTGCACCAGATCTTCCTCCAGACCGTCGGCGCCACGGGCGTCGAAGAGGGGATGACGGGCCATGGGTAAGCTGATGGTGGTGATCAAGCGCGAGTACCTCGAGCGCGTGCGGACCCGGTGGTTCGTCATCGGCACGGTCCTCGGCCCGATCTTCTTCAGCGGCCTGCTGTTCGTCCCCCCGTGGCTGGCGCGTCGTGAGGCGCCGTCGGCGCAGATCGCCAACATCGAGGTCCTCGATGCCACCGGGCGGGGGCTGGGGGCGCGGTTTCGCACCGCCCTGCGCCAGCGGCTGATGGATGCGAAGGTGCCGCCCACCGGCAATACCGACGTCCGCGTCCTGTCGGTGCTCGAGGTGCCGGCGGCCGAGAGCGCCGCCGCCGGCCGGATCATCCGCAAGCAGGTCCAGGGGTACCTGGTGCTCGACTCCGGGGCCGTCTCGGGGAACAGCGCCCGGTACGTCGGCCGGAACGCCTCCTCCATCGGCGACGTCGACCGGATGACCTCGGCGCTGCGCGAGACCGTACTCGCGATGCGCCTCGAGCGCGAGGGGCTGAATCCGGCGCGCATCGACTCCCTCACCCGGCAGCGCCTGACGCTGAGCACCGAGCGGATGGACGAGCGCGGGCGGGGGGGTTCCGGCCGGTCGACGATCATCTTCGCGTTCGCGATCGCCTTCCTGCTCTACATGTCGATCGTGCTCTACGGGCAGGCGGTGCTGCGCGGCGTCCTCGAGGAGAAGTCATCCCGTGTGGCCGAGGTGGTCCTGTCGAGCATCAAGCCCTCCACGCTGCTCGCCGGCAAGGTCATCGGCGTGGGCGCGGTGGGTCTCACCCAGCAGGTGGTCTGGGTGATCGCCACGATGTACATCGGCTCGTACGCGGCGCCGCTGCTCAGGCCCGAGGCGGAGGGACTGCCGGCCGGCGCCGGCGGCGGCGCGGGCGCGGCGATCGCTTCCACGCTTCCCGACATCTCGATCGGCACGATCGCCCTGATCCTCGGATTCTTCCTGCTCGGCTACACCCTCTATTCGTCGCTCTACGCGGCGATGGGCTCGACCGTCAACAGCGAGCAGGAAGCCCAGCAGGCGCTGACCCCGGTGCTGCTGCTGATCATCTCCAGCGTGATCCTCATCCAGCCGGTGATGCTCAACCCGTCCAGCCCGCTGTCGCACGCCGTGTCGCTGATCCCGTTCTCGGCGCCGATCCTCATGCCGCTGCGGATGAGCCTGATCCAGGTCTCCAGCCTCGAGATCGCCGCCTCGGTGGCCGGGCTGGTGCTGACCTGCGTGCTCACCATCTGGCTGGCGGCGCGGATCTATCGCGTGGGCCTGCTGATGTACGGCAAGCGGCCGAGCTATCGCGAGCTGGCCCGGTGGATTGCCTATCGCGGATGAACGGCCGGGGCCGGCTAACGCCGGCGGCAGGGCGAGCGGCGGTAGTCCCGGTCCATGTCGCTCACGTCGGATGCGAGCTTGTTGAACCGCATACTGCGTTCGACGTCCACGCCGGCGCCCGCCAGTCGGTAGGCATCGGACATCGAGACGAACTGCGTCGTGGCCACGTCGTACCAGCGCAGATAGGCCTCGCACGACGGATTGCGCATCGCGACCGATTCCGCCGCCCCGCGGTAGAGCGTCAGCGCGATCTCCAGCGAATCGCTGTGCGCGTCGAACGCCGACATGGGACGGGCCGGATCGCTCGGTGACGCGGTGTCCGGCGGCGCCGGCGCGGCCAGTGTCGACGACGGCGCGGCCGCCGTGGACGGCGCGGCCACCGGTGAGTCGGCGACCGCGACCCGCGGCTCCCGCACGGTCGGAGTCGCCGACGCGGAAGTATCCGGCACCGGCGCGGGGACGACCGGCGCCGGCACCGCCGGATCCCGCCTGACGACGGGCGGCGGGGCGCCGCGGGTGGCGGCGATCCCCCACCGCGCCACGAAGCCGACACCGGAGACGATCGCGAACAGCGCGATCGCCGCGAACAGCCCGATCGTGCTGCGGCTGGGCGTCCGTCGCGCGGAACGATGGAAGGCCGGCGGCAGCACCACCGCGAGCGGATCCTTCAGGTCCGGTGCGACCGGGACATCCTCGGGCGCGTAGTCGCGCGGCGCCGCCCGGTGCGACGACGGCCGCTCGCTCAACCACTTCCGCGCGTCGGACACCGCCCCCTTGATCGCGGTCACCACCGGCGGCGATTCCGAGGGAGTGCGCCTCCGACCATCCGTCCCCTTCCCGCCTGCCGGCGCCTCGTGCGACTCCCTCGACTGCTGGCGTTGCGACGGGCGCAACGCCACCGGCTGCGAGCGCCGCGATGTGGAGGCGGTACGGACCGGCGGCTCGTCGACCTCATCGTCGGCGAGGTCGTCGGTGGGCAGCGCGGCATGCTCGGGCGAGTAGTTCCGCCAGTTCACCACGCTGTGCGACGAGCCGCCGCCCCGCGGCTGGATCTCGAACACTTCGTGGAACGGGACCGCGTAGCTGCGGTGCACCTTCGACTCGAAGATGAAGAACGCACCCACCGGCGCGTCCGCCTCCGGGTCGACCACCGCGCAGACCTGCCAGGGATTCGGGAAGAGGGCGAGGTGGGCGTCGGCGTCGCGCCCCGCCAGCTGGCTCTCGAGGCCCAGGCGGGTGCGATACCACCCCAGCACCGACCGCGGCGCGCGCGACAGCTCATCCGCCATGACGCGCCAGCTCTCGTCGGTCAACTCATCCTGCTCCACCGCGACCGCGCCCGCGGGGAGCGCGACGATCGTGGTGATGATCCCGTAGCGGGTCTGGGTCGACGGGTCCGTGCACAGCTGCCCGACGAGGAACCCCGCGCAGGCGGCGCCCGGGTCCCCGGCCTCCGGCTCCGGGCGTTCGGCGGCCGCGTGGGTCAGCTCGGCAAGCCGGCGCCAGGCCGCCTGCGTGATGAACAGGAGATACTCCTCCCGTGGATCGCGCAGCATCGCCGCCAGCAGGTGATACGAATCCTTGACCGGAATCCAGCGCAGGCTCCGGTCGATCGGCATGGGCTGCGGCGAGAATTCGCCCGGCCCGGCGACACCGCGGGAGCCACGTGGAGTGATGGGCCGGTGCACTCAACACTCCACGAGGCGCGCGCCGCCGGCGGCCGGCGCGCGCATCGCCCTCATTGGACGAGTACCGGCCTGCGCAGCGACGTCGCCGTCTTGCCGATCTTGCCGTAGTCGCGCATGGTCCGGAGGCGCGCGGCGATGCGCCCCTTGTTCGGACCGCTGGAGATGACGCTGTCGATCGCGAAGGAACCGACCATCTTCACGCCCAGCGACCCCTGGAGGCCGCTCCCATCCCACGCCGGATCGCCATCGTAGAACACCGCCTTCGCCATGACGCCCGGGCCGCCGAACGAACTGAAGCAGGCGTTGCTCACATAGTCGGCGCAGAACGCGGGCAGGCCGTCGATCATCTTGTCCACCCGGTTTCCGCCCGGGACCGTCCGCACCGAGTCGCCGATCGAGATCTGCGACTTGCTGCACTTCTCGACGTTCGTCTTGAAGGCATCGCTGCCGGGGTCGCCCGGCACCGACTGCGCCGAACCCGTGGCGCCGAGCCACGTCGGCGGCATGTCGATCGCGTAGTACCGGTCGCGCGCGCCGGCACTGGTCGTGTCGGTCACCCAGTCCTGGCCATACTTCAGGCTGAAGCGCGTCGCGTCCTGGTTGTTCTGCGTCAGGTCGTCCAGCTTGCGGAAGTCGTCGTCGGTGAGGGTCGGTCCGGACGGGCCGAGAATGTCCCGGATCACCTGGAAGGGAACGGCCAACGGCTTCACGCAGTTCGTCTCGACGACCGGCGCCGACGACCACGCGATCGCGTACGCGCGCATGGTGATCGTGGTATCGCCGAGCAGCCGCGCGAAGATCGAGCCCACCTGTTGGCGCGCCTCCACCCTCACCGCATCCGCGGAGAGCGGCGACGCCGGGCTCCAGCTGGAGGTCGTCGCGCTCCAGACGCCGGTGGTGGCGGTGAGATCGGTGATGTAGGCATTGGCGGCGATGTTCCGTTTCCCGAACGCGACCGCACTGTCGGTCGCCTCCGCGGGGCGGCGCAGCAGCTCGATGGCGCCCGCCAGGGCAGCCGCATCGGCGGCGGTCTGCAATTCGCCCTTGGTCGCGAACAGGCGGCTGGCGTCGATCGTGATCGCGCCCAGCGTCATGAGCAGCACGATCATCACGCCCACCAGCACCACCACCGCTCCACGTCGATTCCGCAGCGCCAGCACCGTCTCCTCCTCTCCGGCGTCGGCCGGATCCTGTCCCTGCCCCGGCCCGATCACTGCCCGAGGCCCCGCAGCGATGCGATCACCTGCAGCATCGCCGGTCCGAGAATAATGATAAACAGCGCCGGCAGGATCATGCTCACCAGCGGAATGGTCATCTTGACCGGCGCCATCGCCACCTGCTTTTCCGCGTACTGCCGGCGCCGGCGGCGGAACGTGGCGGCCGACACCCGGAGCACCTTGCTGATGCTCGTCCCCCATTTCTCACACTGGATGAGGCTCGACGCCAGCGCCCGCAGCTCCTCCACCCCGGTGCGCACGAACAGGCCGCGCAACGCTTCCTCCCGGGTGATGCCGGCGTTCGTCTTCCGGTTCACCGTCAGGAGCTCGCGGCCCAGGTCTTCGTAGGTGAACGCCATTTCCCGCGCCACGCGCAGGATCGCGGCGTCCAGGCTGATTCCCGCCTCGACGCAGACCACCAGCAGGTCCAGCGCGTCGGGGAGGGCGCGCCGGACGCGCTCCTGCCGGTGCCGGATCGAGCGCTCCAGCAGGGCGCGGGGGAGGATCCACGCGACCACCAGCCAGAGCGAGGCAATCAGGACCGCTTCCGCGGGCCCGCGCTTGGCGCCCCAGGCCAGCGCGACCATCGGGATCGTCACCAGCACCGCCACGCGGGCCGCGGCGTATACGAAGGGCGCGGCCGCGCCGTCGAAGCCCGCGTGGATGAGCTTTTCCTGGAACTTGGATTCGCTGAGCTTGAACGCCGGGAACCGCTTCACCATCCGGTCGAACAACGGCTCCTTCCGCGCCCCTTCGCGCCCGAGCAGGGCGCTGCGCCGCCCCCGCTCGCGGTCGGTGCCGCCGAGCGTGCGCGTGACGATCTCCTCGCGGCGTTCGCCGGCCACCCAGGCCACACCGGCGACGCCCAGTGCGCCGATGAACAGGGCGACCAGGAAGAGGAGCGTGAACGTCATTGGCCTTCGCTCACAGGTCGATGTCGGCGATGGACATCATGACAATGTACCCCAGAAGTACCGACAGCGCCGCCAGCGCCAGCATCAGCTGGCCCACCGGCTGCTGGAGCATGGGGCGCATGAAGGCCGGATTGACGATCGAGATCCCGATGAACACCAGGACCGGCAGCAGCCCCAGGATCCGCGCCGAGAGCCGGGACTCGGCGGTCAGCGTCTCGATCTCGCCCTGCATCGCGAACCGCTCGCGCATGATGTCGCTGATGTTCGCCAGCACCTCCGACAGGTTGCCGCCCGACTCGCGCTGCACCAGCACGGCGGTGACGAACATCTTCAGGTCCATGCTGTCGATCCGGTCCTGCAGCGAGGTGAGCGCCGTGCGGACGTCCACCCCCAGGCGCTGCTCGTCGTAGAACCGCGCGAACTCCGGGCCCAGCGGATCGGCCACTTCTTCCGAGATGAACCGCATCGCCGCCTGGAACGAGTAGCCGGCGCGCATCGCGCTGACGAGCATATCGATCGCATCCGGCAGCTGGCCCTGGAACGCATCCAGCCGGCGGCGCTCCTTCCGGCGCAGCCAGAAGAACGGCCCGATCGCGCCGACGATGGCCAGCGCCGCCGCCAGCACCAGGCTGGTCAGCAGCAGGCCGAGCACCAGCCCCGTGGAGGCGAGCCCCACCGCGAACAGGATGAGGCTGCCCGGCGTGGCCTCGGAACCGGCGCGGCGGAGCTGCAGCGACACCCGCTCGTTGTACGCCCGCCCGCCGAGCAGCCGCCCCAGCAGCGTGAGCCCCGCGCGGCTCTCGTCCTTGAGCAGGATGCTCGGCGCGGTGCGGCGCGTTTCCTCCGCCATCTGCAACCGGGCGCGCGCGGCGTCGGCGGCCGAGAGTCGCGTCCGGTTGAGGTAGAGGTAGGTCGCCACCGTGAGGCAGACGGCGGCGACGAACACGAACAGGAGGATCAGCAGCTGTTGCACGATCAGACACCGTCGAACAGGTTCGGTGGCAGATCGATCCCGGCGACCTTGAGCCGCTCGGTGAACAGCGGCCGCACGCCGGTCGCCTCGAACGTCCCGATCACCCGGCCCTCGGGAGAGATGCCGCGACGCCGGAAGCGATACACTTCCTGCGAGGTCATGACATCGCCTTCCATGCCGGTGACCTCGGTGATGCTCAGGACGCGGCGCGTTCCGTCGGCCAGTCGCGAGACCTGGATGATCACGTCGATCGCCGAGGCGATCTGCTCACGCATGGCGCGGTCGGGGAGGTTCGTCCCCGCCATCAGGATCATGGTCTCGAGGCGGGCCATGGCGTCGCGCGGCGAGTTCGCGTGAATCGTCGTCAGCGAGCCCTCATGGCCGGTGTTCATGGCCTGGAGCATGTCGAGCGCTTCGGAGGAGCGCACCTCGCCGACGATGATCCGGTCGGGACGCATACGGAGCGCGTTCTTGACGAGGTCCCGCGCCAGCACCTCGCCGCGTCCTTCGGCGTTGGGCGGGCGCGTCTCCAGCCGCACCACGTGTTCCTGGCGGAGCCGGAGCTCGGCCGCATCTTCGATCGTGATGATCCGCTCGTCGGCGGGAATGAACGAGCTCAGCGCGTTCAGCAGGGTGGTCTTGCCCGAGCCGGTGCCGCCCGAGATGACCACGTTCAGCCGCGCGTGCACGCACCCGGCGAGCAGCCGGACCATTTCCTCGGTGAGCGTGTGGTTGCCCACCAGCTGCTGCACGGCCAGGTCGGCCTCGAACCGACGGATCGAGAGGACCGGCCCGTCCAGCGCCAGCGGCGGGATGATCGCGTTGACACGCGAGCCATCGGGCAGGCGGGCATCGACCATCGGCGACGACTCGTCCACGCGCCGGCCCACCCGGCTCACGATCCGGTCGATCACCGACAGCAGGTGCGCATCGTTGCGGAATTGAGCCGGGACGCGGACCAGCTTTCCATGGCGCTCGATGTAGATCTGCATCGCGCCGTTGACCAGGATGTCGCTGATCGTCAGGTCGCGGAACAACGGCTCGATCGGTCCCAGGCCGATGATCTCGTACACGATCTGCTCGACGATCTCGTCGCGCTCGCTCTGGCTGAGGGGCACGTTCTCGCCGCGCAGGAACTCGACCACCGCGTCCCGGATCTGCGCCGTCAGCTCGGTCTCATCCTTCACCTGCTCCAGCGCCTCGAGGTCCAGCCGCTCGATCAGGCGCCGGTGCAGGTCGACCTTGAGCTGGTCGACCGCGCTGAGCACGGATTCTTCGCCGCGCCGCGCGTACATGCCCGAGGTCCGCGCGCTGGCCGGCGTCACGCCGGCGCGCGCGCCGGTGCCCGCCATGGGATCGGACGGATCGACCGTCTGCGGCGGAGCCGGTGCCGCGGGTGCGGCGCTGCCGGCCGGCCTGGGACCGTTGGGCTTGATGCCGGCCAGGCGGTCGCGGAGCGACATCAGCGGGCGCCCTTCTTGGTGATCCCGAACATCTGCTTCAACCGCGAGCTGCTGGTGCGGGCGGCTTCCGCGCCGTTGCCGCCCAGTTCGGCGCTGGTGCCGCCGAGCTTGGCCGCCATCTGGGCGTAGCTCCACGCCAGCTTCGATTCGCCCGAGAGCTGTCCCACCGGAACCCCCTTGGTCTGTGCCGCCGCCGACGTCCGGTAGTCGTTCGGGAGCTTCCAGAATATCTCCGTCTTCAGGACTTCCGTGGCGTCGTTCAGCGACAGCACTTCACCCGACTGATACCGGTTGATCACCACGCAGAGTTTCTCGTCGGGATACCCGAGCCGCCGGCAGAGCGTGAGGGTGCGCTGCGTGCTGCGCAGCGCCGCCACGCTGAGCTGCGTGACCAGCAGGATCCGGTCGGCGGAGTCGAGCGCGGTGAGCGTTCGCTCGCTCAGGTGATGCTCGCAGTCGAGCACGGTCACCGCGAAGTTGGCGCGGAGGTGCTCGACGATCGTCCCCAGCGTGGTGGCGTCGAGGATCTCGTCGGCCTCCGGACTGTCGGGCCCCGGGAGCGCCCACACCCCGCCGGCGCACGGCGTCAGGAGCGAGTTCAGCAGCTCGGCGTCCACTCGGTCCAGTTTGCGCACCAGGTCGCCCATGTCGTACGCCGGCCGCAGGTTGAGCAGCACCCGCACGTCGCCGTCGGCCACCACCAGGTCCACCACCGCCACCCGCGACTCGGGCCGGTTGCGCGCGAAGCCGTACGACAGGTTGACCGCGATGCTGGTGTTGCCGAGCCCGCCCTTGCTGCTGTAGACGGCGATCACCTGGCCGCGGGCGTGCTCCGAGTGGCTGCGGCGCACCAGCCGGTCGATGGCCGAGGCCAGGTCCTTGGGCTCCGGCGGAAAGACGAGGAACTCCTGGATCCCCGCCCGCATCGCGCGGAGAATGAGCTGGGGATCGGCCGACGGCGCGGTCCCGATGACGAACGAGGAGCGCCCCGACCGGATCTCCCGCTCCAGCGCGGCCAGCTGCAGCGACTCGGCCTCCTGCACGGGCACGATGACGATGTCAAAGTGCTCGCCGTGCAGCCGCTTCAGGGCGGCGTCGAGCGACGGCAGCTCCTCCGCCGTCCCGAAGCCGAAGCGCGTGAGCACGTCGGTGACGACGTCGTGCGGTCCCGCCGCGCCATCGACAATCAGCGCCTTCCGTGGCATCCGGCCATCCGTCCCGTCAGCGTTCCTGCCGCGGCGAGCCGCCGGCCGGCGGCTCGGGCAGTCGCTTCTTCAAGGCGTCCTTCGCGGGCAGCGTGGTGTCCGGCGCGAACCGCAGCACATCGCTGGCCCGCGGCTTGAGCGGGTCGATCACCACCGGCGTCACCACCACCACCAGCTCGCTCTCGTTGCGCTGGAACCGGGTGCTGGAGAACAACTGGCCGAGAATCGGCACATTCATGAGCAGGGGCACGCCGGTGCGCACCTTCTCCTCTTCGGTGTCGAAGAAGCCGGAGATGACCAGGCTCTGGTCGCGACGGACGTCGACGGTGGTCTCGAGCTTTCGCGTGCGCAGCGCGGGAATCCGGAATCCGGAGATGATCACCGCGTTGCCGAAGTCCAGGCTCGAGACCTCCGGGCTCACCTTGAGCTTGATGAGGCTGTCGCTGATGATCTCGGCGTTGAACTTGAGCGCCACGCCGAAGTCCTTGTATTCGATGGTCACGCGGCTGTTGCCGGCGTCGCCGGTGCCCGCGCCCTGCACCACCGGCACCGGCAGCTGGCCGCCGGCCAGGAACTTCGCGTCCTCCTTGTTCGCCGCCAGGATCGTCGGTTCGGCGAGCACCCGGCCGTTGCCCAGCTGTTCCTGCGCTTCGAGAAAGACGAGCAGGTTCTTCGTGTCGAAGTCGGTGAGCACCGTCAGGAAGCGGCTGCCCAAGGTGAATAACGCCGTATCGGGCAGAAAGCTGCGGAAGTTGTTGCCCTGGCTCAGTGCGCCGGAGCCGGCGGCAACGCTGCCGGCGCGTCCGCTCGCCTTGTACAGCCCCGAGGCCTCCAGGTCGCGGAGCACGTCGCGCCGCACCTCGGCGAACTTCACGGCCAGCGCGATCTGCATGCGGTCGGAGGGCGAGTGGACCGACACGCGGTAGTGCTGCCGCACGCCGTTCTGCTGCCAGAAGATCGCGTCGGTTTCGCCGGCGGCCTTGGCGTTGATCACCAGCTCCTTCTCGCCGACGAGAATGACGTCGGCGATTTCCGGCGAGGCGATCGACAGCTTGGTGATCGGCACCGTGGTGTTGATGGGATACGAGCGGCCGATCGGGAGGTCGAGCCGGATGACGCCGGTCTCCTGCGCCGCCGCGCCGGCCGGCCACGCGCCCAGCGTCAGGGCGGCCGCGGTCACCAGCACCCACCGAATCCCCTGCGTCTTCCGAGTCAAGCGATGGCTCCTGTGAGTTGCCGAAAAACGAACCAGCGCGGCCAGTATCCGGCGCTCGGTCATGGATTCTTGGTGGGGCCCTTCGCCGTGTCGAACTTCTGTCGCTCCTCCTTCCCGCCGCGATACACCTTGACGGTCAGCGACTCCGGCTTGGTCGGCGCCTCCACCGGAGTCGTCGCCACCGTCGGCGCCGGCGCCACCGGCGCGGGCGTCCGCCTGGATCGCCGCGGAGGCTCCACCGCCGCCACCTGCTTCTGCATTTCCTTGATCTGGTTCTGGACGTCGGCCATCGTCGCGCCGTTCGTCTTCACGCTGTCCGGGTCGCCATAGCCGCGCAGCACCAGCTGGATCGAGCCCTGTCGCTGCGCCACCGCGATCCGCTCCGCCTCCTCCGGCCATACCTCGAGCGTCGCCGTTGCCGCGTTCATCCCCTCGCCGCTGTCGAGGCGTTCCACGCGGTTGCCCACGGCGAGCACCTTCAGGTTCTGCATGAACAGTTTGGCCGAGGCGTCGACGCCCTCGCGCGTGGTGACCAGCACGTCGACCCGCGCGTTCGGCTGAATCAGCCCGTTGATCCCCGAGACGTCGTTGATCCGCACCACCATCGCCCGCCTGCCCGGGGCGATCTTAACCTCGATGCCGGGGCCGGTCCCCACCGGGGCGAGCCGGCCGGGTACCAGCGGCTCGCCCTTGAACACCGGCACGCGCGTGACGCGCCCGACGACCGAATCGACACTGGAGAACGCGGATGCCGGGATCGTCTGCACCGGCCACGGACTGGTGCCGACCTGTTTGCGGTCGATCCGCCCGCCCTCGGGGAGATCGGCCACCGCGATCACGACGGGGCGTGTCTCAATGCGGCCGCTCGCCTTGGATGCCTCGAGGGCGCGATAGACGCCGTACGTGGCCATCAGAGCGACCACGACCGCGGCGTAGAAAACGACTTTGTAACGTTTCTCGGCCATACGACTCGACTCGAAAAAGCGACGGACGGATCCATCAATCTACGACTTTCCGCGGTCCCACCGGGCAACGCTCAGGGGGCACGTTCCCAGCGGAAGACCGCCTTGCGATCCATGTACCACACCCCGGTGCCGATCAGGTTCACGATCGGCGTCATGGGCTGGTACGGGTACGAATGCAACTCGACCGATACGTTCTGACCGTCGAACTTGACGAAGATCCGGTCATCGGCGGGGAGGGTGATCGCGGCCCGCGCGATGACCGTGTCCACGCGCTGCCGGATGGGCGTGATGTCGTCGTCGCACGCCTTGGGAATGCAGTCCAGACGCAAGTCCATCGCCGACGCGAACCGGGCCCCCTCGCGCGCCGCCGATGCCAGGACGTTGACCGTGTAGTAGGCGCGCGCGAAGTCGATGATCGCGAAGACCAGCAGCATGAGGATCGGGAACACGAGCGCGAATTCGACCACCGCCGCGCCGCGCCGATCACCGACCAGTCTCCGACTTCGCATGGTGCACTCCGGAAGCTTCATGGAACGACGCCGGGGAGCCAACCGACGATGACGGCTCCAGTGGCCAGGGCGATACCGTACGGCACGCGGTGCGTCGAGTGCGCCGCCGCCGCCGGCCTGAGCGACCGGGCCGCTCCCACCGACGCCAGCCAGAGCCACAGCGACCGCGACGTCCCGGCAACGCCCTGCTCGGCAACCATCCAGCCCAGCGCCAGCACCCCACCGGCCAGCGCCGCCAGCATCGACGCCACCACCGCGCTCCACGGTCCAAGCCACGCGCCGGCGGCCGCGAACAGCTTGACGTCGCCGGCGCCGATCATCCCCAGCAGATAGCACGGAAGCCAGATCGCCAACCCCACGGCCAGCCCCTCGAGCCCGCGCCACAGACCCGCCGGCGCCGGCCAAGCCAAGCCGGAGAACGCCAGCCCCGCGACGCCCAGCACCGCTACCAGCGCGTTCGGCAGCCGCCGCTCGCGGACATCGACTACACAGGCGAAAAGCAGGAGGAGTGTGAACACTCCTCCCGCCGCGAGTCGGGCCGGTGAGCCCGAGAACATCGCCGCAGCGACTCGTTATGACGACGCCGCGCCCGCCCCCAGCCGACCTACGGCGCCGGCGTGTTGGTGATGTTGTTGCGCAGGTTGGTCCACCAGTTCCGGAGCTCGTCGCGGAACGCCGTCAGCACGGTGATGAAGCCCACCGCCACGATTGCCAGCAGCAATCCGTACTCGGCGATGGCCGCTCCGTCATCCTCTCTGACGAAATCGCGGACCAGCTTGGTGATGCGGTTCATTGTCTTCTCCTGCAGGAGGACGAGAAAGTGATCCCGGCACGTCCAGGCCAGACTCGGAATGTGCGCCGGACACACACGCCCGGCAAGCGCATCCGGAGCCTGCCGAAACCGGATGTTGGGCGTGAGACTACGAGCAGCAAGATGAACGCCGACCGGAGTCTACGGGCGCGGCCCCGGCTCGACCGTGCGCCACGACACAAGCCGTCACCGCGGACCAGCCCACTCCGGCCGGATGGCTTCGGCCGAACGGGGGGAGCCGCACCCGTAACACAATATATTATAGCGGGTTAATCTTTGACAACTAGCCAGCCAAGGATCGGCCGCGATCTCCTACACCGGAACCGCTGAATCGGTCAGTTCCAGCGGTTCAGACCCCGTTCCGCCCCGATAGCTGTTGAGCCGCCACACCGGGTGTCGCCGGGGCGACACGCAATAGCCCCGGAACGAGTGGGGTACGCCCGGCCGGACATCCGGCCTGGGCGCGCTTCAGCTGGCCGCGCGCTGCGCCGGCGCGCAGTACCGGTCGAACGCCCCGACCAGGTCCAGGGCAATGTCATCGGCCGAGCGCCCCTCGATCTGGTGCCGCTCGAGCATGAACACGAGCCGCCCATCCTTCAGCAGGCCGATTTGCGGCGATGACGGCGGGTAGCCGGTGAAGTACGAACGCGCCCGCTGGGTGGCTTCGATGTCCTGGCCGGCGAACACGGTGGTGAGCACGTCAGGTTTGGTCGCGTGCGCGAGCGCCCGGCTCACAGCGGGGCGCGCGTTGCGCGCGGCGCATCCGCAGATGGAGTTCACCACCACCAGCGTGGTGCCGGTGCCGGCGCGCAGGGTCGCGTCGACCTCCTCGGGAGTCCGCAGTTCGCGAACCCCGAGCTGCGTCAGCTCGCGGCGCATCGGTGCGACCATTCGTTCATCGTACATGGTGGTACACTCCTCTCGTCTGAGTCAGATCGCGCGCTGGCCGCGGCACCGCCGGGTCGCGCCCGTCACCGTTCAATTGTCTTCGTCCGCGGCGACCGATTCGCCGTCGCGCACCAGCGCCAGGATCGCCGCTTGCGGCACCACGATGTAGCGCTCGGCCTCGAACGTGATCTCGACGGCCGCCTTGCGGAAGAAGAGCGCGTAGTCGCCCGGGCGGGCCTGCATGGGCACGAACCGGGTCTCGCGTGGGCCGGTGGTGCGCCACGGCTCGTCGCCGTTGTCGGCGAGATCCGGCATGGGCAGGCCGGGCCCGGTGGCGACGATCGTCCCGCCCTGCACCGCCTGGTTGTCGACCGCGCTCGGCGGGAGGTAGAGGCCCACCTTGGAGCGCTCCTCGCCCTGCTCGATTTTGACGAGCACCCGGTCGCCGACCACGATCAGTCGCTTGCCCTTGCTGTCCATCATGTCCTCGCCTGCCCGGTGGCGGCCCTCGCGCCACGTGTCGCTCCGGCGAAAACTAGACGGGGCCAACCGGTGGCGCCATGGGCGCGACACCCGGCGTCATCGCGTCAGGGCTGAATCGTGAAGACGAACGGCTGCTCCACGAGCCTGCGCACCTTCCGGCCGTCGACCTCCGCGGGCACAAACCGCATCCGGGGCAGAGCGGAGAGCACCGCATCGGTGAACAGGAGGTCGGTGGAGCCGAGCACGCGGACCAGTCGCATGTCGGGCTTGCCGGTTGTGTCCACGACGAACGCGACGAGAACCGCTCCGCTCACTTCCGCGCGCCGTGCCCGGTCCGGATACCTGGGGCCCTGGGACCAGCGCTCCATTCGCACGTCGCAGACATGGTGGCGTTCCTCGAGCGGAGCGTCCTCGCTGGCGGTCCGGCCAAAGCCGACGACGAGCGCCAGGGAGTCGCCGCCGAACCGGAACGCCGCGTCCTGGCGATGGAGGAGACGCACCATCTCCAGCGACCGGACCACGGCGAGGTCGAAGGTGTCGTCCACGGAATGCTGCAGTATCTCCCAGTGGGCCACAAATCCGTCGGCGGTAAACGAGATCCGGGCGACGGCCCGTTGCATGGAGCCGTGCGTGGGGCCGTAGAAGAAGGACTGGAGCTCCTCCAGCACGGATCCGAGTATCGCCGGCGAATTCGACCGGATGAGCAGCGCGCTGTCCCGGGCCGCGGCCGGCGCGACGTCGATCGCCTCCGCGGTCTCGAGGTAGCAGAGGCGGTCATGCGAGGTCGTGTCCTGAACAGAACGGAAGCGACCAGGCGCGTACTCGCCGCGCTCCCACACCCGCTGTGGAACGGTTACGCGTCCGGTGGTGGCGCATCCCGCGATGGCGCCTGCCGCGGCGATCAGCGATGCCGCGGCGATGATCCTACCGCACAAGATGGAATTCCGTCTGCCGGCGCAGCGCCCAGTGCGGGATGCCGTCGCCGCCGAGCCAGACGTCCTCCTCCTGCGCCGACCGCACCTTCTGTCCTCCCCACTCCGGCACGGGGGTGGTGGCCTGCAGCTCGATGGGGCCCAGCGCCTCGCTCATCCCCTGCAGCTCGCCGGCGGACAGGCCATCGGAGAAGGCGAACGTCTTCGAGACGTCGATCGCGATCACCTTCGGAAGCCGCTCCTCGACGACCTTCCTGCGCACCTGCCACTGCTCGTCTCCCCACAGTTCCGCCTGACGACCCGCGACCGCGGCGGCCACCGGCTTCGTGGATCGCACGGCGGTGAAGACGCCCCCCTGCGACGACCCGCCGAGGGCGATGCGCTCCACGCCCCGGGCCTCTCCGCGGTCGAAGAAGACGTAGATCGTGCGGCGGCGGGCGGCGAAGGTCGTCGCCGACACCAGTGACGAGAACACCGGGTCCTCGTTGTACTCACGCATCGGCACGACCCACATGTCGACGCCGTACTTGCGCATCAGCGCCGGCAACACGGTCTGCATCCGCGCGTCGAGCCATCGCTGCTGGCGCCCGGCCTGGTCGCGCAGCGTCCCGAACGGGCGGCGGACCGCGCCTTCCTGCGCGGACAGCGGGTGCGACAGGGGCGCGGCGGCGAGCGCGCCGCCGGCCAGGGCCAGCAGGGCCGGACGCATCAGGCGGTTCATGGGGCGGGACGGGTTCGGGTGGAGCGGAGTGGCGGGGACGGCGCGGTCACTCCGCGCGTTCGTGCTCCGCGTGGATCGCGGTCGCCATCGAATCGCGATGCTCCTGCTTGAGGAGGGCGAAGCGGACCACCTGGACCACGCCCGCCAGGACGAGCGCGAACAGGGAGATCGCGATCAGGTTGCGCTGCAGGATCGTGATCGAGAGCGACAGCCAGTTGTCGAACGTGGCGTGGGCGCTCCCGTACCATTCCCGGTTCAGCGTGATCAGCGCCAGGCTGGTGAGCATCTCGGCGGCGGACGCGAGCGCCGCGAACGCGGGGGCGCGCCACAGCCAATGACGGATCGTGTAGTTGGCGAGGTGGAGCGTGACCATACCGAACAGGAAGATCGCGCCC
Source organism: Gemmatimonadaceae bacterium (assembly GCA_041483735.1). Taxonomy (GTDB): domain Bacteria; phylum Gemmatimonadota; class Gemmatimonadetes; order Gemmatimonadales; family Gemmatimonadaceae; genus JBGPGH01. Next base: position 53,401 of record JBGPGH010000017.1, read on the forward strand.
ACCGCGACCGTGCTGAACAGGTAGAAGAAGCTGGTCGAGCCCGGCCCGTAGATGAGGGCCCGGTAGCATCGCAGGAGGATTCCGGCCAGCACCGCCATCTGCACCAGCGACAGCGAGAGCCGTCGCAGGGGGGGTGGCTCCTCCGCGGTCCACGCAACCGTCTTTCGGGGGAAGAACGGCGTGTCGTGTCGGGCCATACACTCGCAAGGTAGGAGTAAGCGCGCGCGCACGATAGTGGCCCGCGCGGGCCAGCCGTCACCGATTCAGCGTGCGATCCGCTCCGCCAGCCACGCCAGACTTTCCCCTACGTGCGCGCGCCAGTACGCCCAGTCGTGCTTCCCCGGCCACTCGGCGTACGCGTGCGGCAGGCCGAGCGCGGTGAGCGACGCGTGAAACGCGCGGCTCTGATCCGCGAGCCCATCGTCGCGCCCCACGTCCAGGAACAGCGCCGGCATCGGTCCACCACGGCTCTCCTTGAGCCGCCGTGCCAGCCGCGACGGGTCGCGCGCCCACCACCCTGCCGTGTCGCGGCCGAAGACCGGCACCATCAACGGCCAGAATCGCTCGCCCCAACCGGCGCGCAACGCCCGTTCATCGGACGCGTAGACCGGCGTCCCGGCAAACGGATGCGGCCCCTGGTAGAGCGGCGACAGCACGCCGGAGTGGCTGGCGGCCGCCGAGAACACGTCCGGATAGGCAAGTGCCAGCGCGACCGCGCCGAGCCCGCCCATGCTGAGCCCGGCGATCGCGCGATGCGCCCGTTCCGCGCGAGTCCGGAAGGTGGCGTCGACGTGCGCCACCAGGTCTCGGGCGACGTAGTCATCGTAGTGTGGCCACGGGACGCAGTACGACGCGGCCGGCTCCTTCGCCGGCGGATGCGCGAGGCACCCGCGCCAGTCGCCGAGCGAATTCCAGGTGGTGTACCACCCGTCATCGCCGTCCGGCATGACGACGATCATCGCCGGCCCGCCGGCCGCGATCAGCGAGTCCATGGCCGCGTCCAGCCGGGCGAGCTTCACCCAGTCCGTTTCGTTCCCCCACAGCCCGTGGAGATAGTAGGCGACCGCGAAGCGGCGGGAGGCGTCGCGGTCGTAGTCAGGCGGCAGGTAGACGAGCGCCTGCTTGCGGACGCCCAGCGACTGCGACCACAGGGTGTCCGCGATCACCCGTCCATGGCGCCCGGCGGCGGGCGGTGCCTGGCCGCGCGCGCCGGCCGAGAGCACCATCGCGGCCAGGGCCGCCGCGGCGGCGAGCCTCACGATGCCGGCACCCCGCCGGAGATGCCGGCGGTCAGTCCACGGTGGCGATGCACTCGATCTCGACGCGGGCGCCAAGGGCCAGGCCGGTGGCGCCGAATGCGCTGCGCGCCGGCTTGTGCGTGGGGAAGTACGTCGTGTAGACGGCGTTCATCGCGTCCCACTCCTTCATGTCCGCCAGCATGACCGTGCACTTCACCACCCGGTCCAGTGACGAGCCGGTCTTCTCCAGCACGTCCTTGATGTTGTCCATCGTCTGGCGCGTTTCGGCGGTGATGCCGCCCGGCACCACGCCGCCGCCGGCGCCCGGTGTCGCGCCGATCTGCCCGGACAGGAAGAGCAGGTGTCCCACCCTCACCGCCGGCGAGAATGGCCGCGTGGGCGGGCCATAGGGCGTCAGGTACTCGGCCGCCTGGGCACGGGCCGCGACCGGCGCACCGGCCAGGCCCAGCATCGCCCCCGCGCCGATCAGCATGCCGGTGGTGAACGCCCGCCGGATCGTGGAGTCGCGCATGGTGCCTCCTGAATTGTCGTTATGCATCCCGGCTGCCGTGACGCCCACGGCTCACCGGCGGACCGGCGCGGTGTCGCCGGCCGCCTGGTCGCGCAGCACCTCGAGCAGCAGCTGCTCCAGCCGGTCGAACGAGAACGGTTTGACGAGGGTCGGCTGGTGTCCGGTCACCGCATAACGCCCGTCGGTGCCGATCACGTCGCCGGTCACGAACACCGTCCGCGCCGCCAGGGTCGGCTGCTCGCGCTGCAGGGTCTGATGGAAGGCGACGCCATCCATCCCGGGCATGCGCACGTCGCACACCACCGCGTCGACCTCCCGCGCCCGGATGATCTCCAGCGCCGCCGGCCCGCTTTCGGCGGTGACGACTTCCACGCCCCGGGCCCGGCCGAACGCCTCCATCCCCGACCGCAGGAGCGGCTCGTCATCGACGAACAGCAGCCGGAGTCCGGCCAGCGGCGAGCGCGCCGTGCGGGTCCGCGCCGGCCGGTCGCCGCGCGCCTTGCGAGGACGGCCGGCCGGCTCGGAGGGAGGGGCCGGCGCCGCCGCGGCGCCGCTCGCCGCCGCGGCCGGCGGCAACGAGATGATGAAGCGGGCGCCGATCCCGTCGGAGTCGGCGAGCTCCAGCCCGCCCCCGTGCGCCTCCACGATCCCATAGCACACGCTCAGTCCCAGGCCCTGCCCCTCTCCTGCGCTGCGGGTGGTGTAGAACGGCTCGAAGATCCGTTCCCGCGCCGCCGCCGGGATGCCGGGCCCGGTGTCGGCGATCTCGATGCACACCCGGCCGTCGCTGAGGCGCGTCTCCACCCGCAGCGTCCCGCCGCCGCCCGGCGCCATCGCCTGCGCCGCGTTGGTCACCAGGTGGAGCAGCGCGTGCTGCATCTGGCGCTCGTCCACCATCACCGGCGGCAGGCCGGCGGTAAACCGGGCTTCGACCTCGACGCCGGCCGCGTCGAGCTCGGTGGCGTTCAGCCGCAGCGTCCGTTCCAGCAGCTCGCCGGCGTCCAGCGGGCGCCGCTCCGGCTCGCTGCGGCCGGCGAAGATCAGCAGGTCGCGCACCACCTGGCCGGCGCGCCTGGCCTCGGAGACGATCACCTCGGCTGCCTCACGCTGCTCGGCGGTGAGCTTGCCGTCGGCGGCGAGCAACTGGCCGTACGCGCTGATACTGCTCAGCGGGTTGTTCACCTGGTGGGCCACGCCGGAGATCAGCTCGCCCACCGCCACCCGGCGCTGCGACGCGGCGACGTGCGCCATGAGCTCGCGCTCGCCGGTGATGTCGCGCGCCACCAGCAGCACCGTGGGCGGATCGGCCTCCGGCAGGTGGCTGGCCGCCAGCGAGACCGTGCGCGTCTCGGCGTTGCGCAGCACCCGGAGCTCGGTGCGCCCCGCCCAACCGCGGAAGGCCGCGTCGAGCAGCGCCTGGAGCGGATCGCGATCGTCTTCGGCCACCAGGTCGGCGAGGGGCAGGCCGACGGCCTGCTCCGGGGTGAGCCCGGTGAGTTCGCGCACCTGGTCGTTTGCCTCGCGAATGCGCCCGTCGCCAAGCACCGTGAGGACGGTATCGGGCGCGGCGCGGAAGAGCGCCCGGAAGCGCGACTCCGCGCGGCGAATCGTCTCGACCAGCTCGGCGTTGGCCAGCGCCACGCTCAGCATGTCGGTCATCGACTGGATCCGGGCGAGATCGTCGTCGCTGAAGCGGCGCGGCTTTCGCGACACGAGCAGCAGGGCGCCGGCCAGCTCGCCGCGCTGCTCCACCGGAATCACCGCCGCACCGCGCGCCTGGCCGCGCGTCATGACGACCCGCTCCAGCGGGTGCACGCCGGTCGAGTCCTTCGTCAGGTCCTCGCGCGTCCACGGCTGCCGGCCGCGGATCGCGGAGCCCATCGCCGACCCGTCGAGCGGCAGCTCGGCGTCGGCGAGCGACGTGCCGGCGCCGATCGTCGCCGCGATGCGGATCCGGGACCCTGGACCGGCATCTCCCGACAGCAGCCCCAGCGCGCCGCCATCGGCCTGGGCGATGTCGGCCACCGCTTCCATGAACCGCTGCAGCACTCTCGTGGGCTGCAGCTCCAGCGTCACCTGCTGCCCCAGGATCCACATCCGCTGCAGCACCCGCTGCGCCTCGGCCAGCTCCGAGGTGCGCTCGGCCACCCGCTGCTCGAGCGTGGTGGACAGCGCGCGCTCGACCTGGACGCTGCTCGCCAGCAGCTGCGCCTGGCGCTCCTGGAGCACCAGGACGCGGCCGGCGCGCACCGCGAGCAACAGCACGAACAGCGCGAGGGCGATCGCCAGCTCGGGGCTGCGCCGCTCGCGGAAGCCCAGCACCACCATCGACGCCGACGCGACCACCGTGGCGAGGAGGATAAACCGGCCGCGCACGTACGGGATCCAGCTCGCCCCATCCGTGTCGTAGAAGCGGGCGATCGTCGGGCCGGCGTGCAGGCCGGAGGCGAAGCTGAACACCGCCAGCGCGCCCAGCTGCCCGTTCAGCTGCATCGCCGACCAGTCGCCGACTACCGGCACGCGACCCTGCATCATGATCGCGAGGGACATGAACAGCGTGCCGAGTGCGATCCCGCGCGCGGCGCGCGAAGTGAGCGCTTCGGCGCGGGTCAGCAGCAGCAGCGCGACCAGCAGGATTTCGGCGATCGGGATGCCGCTCGCGAACAGGTACAGCGCCCGCGACAGCGCCGTCGCCACCTCGAACGGAGGAGCGGTGAAGTATGCCGCCTGCACACCGACGATCGCGGCGGCGAGCGCCACCAGCAGCGTGTCGAGGAGGACCTCGAGGCGGATCGCGTTGCGGCGCCATCCCACCGCGGCCGCCAGGCCGAGCATCAGCGCCGGGTGGGTGAGGAAGATCGCCACCACCCGGGTGACCGGCTGGCCGAGGGGATAGTCGGTGTGGCCGGCGAGGCCCAGCCTCAGCACGGTGTACCACTGTCCCAGCGCGCCGAACGCGGCCGACGCCGCCAGGCCCACTACGAACGCCCGGCGCGGACCGAACGACCGGCGGGCGGCGAAGACGCAGGCCGGCGCCAGGAGCGTGAGCGCGACGGCCAGCAGCGTGCGCGCAACAAACGACGACAGCGTTCGTCCGAACGGCTCGATCCAGGCCATCAGCAGGACGGTGAAGCTGACGGCCTGGGCGAGGACCGCGAGCCAGGTCGCCCGGTCGCGCGGCAGTGTCCAGCGCACCCCGCCCGGCGGGGTGCGGACGTGGAGCGTTCCGCCGGCGGGCGTGGCGGTCACGTCGGCCGGCCGCTCCACACCGGGCGCGGGCGATGGATCCGTCGCGCGGCGGCGGCTCGGTACCGGCCGCGCGCGATGGGAACGCCGGGAAATGCCTCACGAAGCTGGATGCCGCCCTCCGGGTTGTGGCGACCCTGGAGCCCCTCCGCCCGCAGAACGATCAGCATGCCGGCGGCATCGCGCCAGTGGCCAGCCGCCTTCGACTCCTCTCCGGCCGCCATGTCCCGCACCCCGGTCACGCTCTCTTTCTCGTCGCGAACCAGATGTAGAGGGGCGTGCCGGCGAGTACGACGAGAAATCCCCACATCGCGACCTCCGGTCCTACCCCGTACATCGTGTAGAGGACGAAGGCGAAGGCCAGCGGTGCGACGAGGTGCGCCCGGCGCCGCTCGGCGGGCGTGTAGCGTTGGGGCTCGCGCCGGGCGAGCATGAGCTCGGCGGCCGACGCGTACAGGTGCGGGAAGAGCGTCGTGAGGACGGAAAGAAGGACGATGAAGTTGAAGACGCCCAGCAGGGTCCGCACGAAGTACATGAGGAGCATGGCGCTGCCGATCGCGGTCGCGATCACCAGCGAGAAGTGCGGGGTGCCGAAACGCGGGTGGAGGCGCGCCAGGCGCTCGAAGAAGATCCCGTCGGCCGCGGCGCTGAGCGGGATGCGGCCGGTCATCAGGATCCACCCGTTGAGGGTGCCGGTGCCGGCGATGACCGCGGTGAGGCCGATCCAGGTCTCGGCCCACGGCCCGAAGGTCCGGCCGGCGAGCACGGCGATCGGGCGCGCCGAGCCGGCGATCGTCTCGTTGGGCAGGGCGCCGGCGATGGCGAGGGCGAGCGCCAGGAAGACGAGCGTGCCTACCGCGTACCCGATCATGGTGCCGCGGCGGATGGTGCGCTCCGGTCCCTGCACCTCTTCGGCGGGTACGGTCGCGGATTCGATGCCCGAGTACGCCCAGACCACCAGTGCCGCGCCGGCCGCGAACGACCCGTAGCCCTTGGGCGCGAACGGGTGGAGGTTCGCGGCCGAGAAATGGCCCAGCGCGGCCGCCGACAGGCAGAGCAGCGGGATCACGTTGAGGAACATGATCACGATCTGGACGCGGGCGGTCTGGGCAATGCCGATGATGTTCAGCAGGCACAGTCCCCAGAGCAGCGCCAGCGCCAGCCCGAACTGCAGCAGCGGGCTGCCGTAGAGCGTGAGACTGAATCCGGCGGCGTAGCCCACCACGCCGGTCACGATCGCGGCGTTTCCGATCACCGCGCTGAACCAGTACGCCCAGACGGTCTGGAACCCCGCGAAGTCGCCGAATGCCTCACGAGCGAACACGTACGGGCCGCCCGTGCGCGGGTAGCGCGTCCCCAGCGAGGCGTAGACGAGCGCCACCAGCCAGTAGCCGCCGGCGGTGAACAGCCAGGCGAGGATGCTGAGCGGGCCGGTGGTCTGCGCCAGCGATGCCGGCAGCGTGTAGACCGACGTCCCCACCATGTTGCCGACGATCAGCGCCACCACGCCGATCAGCGTCACGCCGCGCACCAGCGCAGGCGCGCCCAGCGGCGCCGGCCCCGCCCCGGGACGCCGCGGTGCGGTCACCGCCCGCCCGCCGGCGCGGGCGTCAGCATCAGCAGGTGGATGGTCTCGCGCACGACCCGCTCCCGGGAAAAGACGAGCGGAAAGTACTCCCCCTCGCGCCACATGGGGAGCAGCCTGCCGTAGTCGTCGCTCTCCGGCTGGCCCGACTGGCCGGGGACGCTGGTCGCCACCGAGTTGTCCCAGTCGGCGAAGTCGAGCACTTCGCGGAACGACGCGCCGCTGGTCTGGAGCCAGCCCGGGCCGGCGGTGGCGTTCACGGTGTTCGCGTCGCCGCCGCGCGGCGCCGCCGGCAGGTCGAACGCGCCATGCAGTGGATGCCGGAACGGCGCCTGGTGCAGCGATCCCCACGTCCACGCCTCACGGTCGGCGCCGCGGGCGGCCGTCAGCTCCCGCGTCGCATCGTCGAGCGCGAGCAGCGCGATCGAATCGCGCGTCGCCGCCGGGTTCGCGCCCAGCGCGGCGTCAGGCGCCGTGAACAGCCGGATCGCCTCGACCACGCCGAGCTCTCCCTCGCCCGGCGCCAGCGAGTCGGCCGCCGGCCCGAGCCGGATGCGGCTCAGGCGATGGATCATGGCGCGCTGCCACGACTCCCAGATCGCCGGCGCCACCGCATCGCGGGACATCACCAGGTTCCAGCGGCTCAGCCGCTGGAGCTCGGGCCGGCCGAGCAGGTCGCGGCGGGCGGCCGCCGCCAGCAGGAGCGGCACCGTCCGCGCGGCCGGGATGGAGAACTCGTCGTGCTGCAGCCGCTGGAAGTCGGACACCGTAAGGCGCGAGCCGGCGCGCAGCACCGCCGCGAGCCGCTCGGCGCGGAACGGCGGCGCCCAGTCGTAGGCGAGCGGCCTGGTGTAGCCGGCCGGCAGGATGTTGTTGTTGGCGGTGGCGATGAACCCGGCGGCCGGATCGAGCGCCTGCGGCAGCTCCTCGAACCGCAGGAAGCCGCGCCATTCGAACCGCCCGTCGCCCGGCACCGGGAGGACGCCCGTCCAGCTTCGCACCGGCATCAATCCCGCCGCCACCCAGCCGATGTGGCCGTCGACGTCGGCGTAGATGAGGTTTTCGGTGGGGAGCTTCCACCGCGCCCCCGCCCGCTGGAAGCTCGCCCAGTCGGTGGCGCGGTCGACCGACAGGGAGGCGAGGTAGCCGGCGGTGCCCGGCTCGCTGCCGACGAACCGGATGGCGAACGCGCGGTGGCGGGTGGTGTCCTCGCCGACGATCGGGCCGTGCTCGGTGAATTCGAGCCTGACGACGCGCGGCGCCTCGCCCCGCACCGGGATGGTGTCGGTGACCGCGCGCACCGGCTTCCATTCCCCGTGGTTGAGGTAGCAGCGACCGGTGTCGCAGGCGCGGACCGTCTCGACGTAGACGTCCTGCTGGTCCATGCCGACGATCGTGAACCCGAACCCCACCCGCTCGTTATGTCCGGCGGCCACGCCCGGCTGCGCGGGCTCGCCGGCGCCGATCACGTTCCAGCCCGGGCCCACCAGGTGGGTGAGGTAGCGCAATGATGGCACGCCCAGGGCGCGGTGCGGGTCGCTGGCGAGCAGCGGCTTGCCGCTGGCCGTCTTCGCGCCCGACACCACCCAGTTGTTCGATCCTTCCCGCGCATAGCGCACCGGTCCGTACGCCTCGGCGGCCGCGCCCAGCACGTCGAAATCGATCCCGCCGAGGTCGAGGCCGCGCGCCGGGTCGAGCGCCCGCCACGGCTCGAGCGGCCGCAGCGCCGCGGCGCGCGCCGGCCCGAGTCGCCGCACCAGCCGCGCCATCGCGATCTCGTCGAGGGCGTTTCCGGTCATGGCCAGCGCCGCCATGCGGTTGATCGGGACATCCTCGGCGAACGGCTCCGGGCGGAACCCGAGCAGCGTGTACTCGATAGGCGGCCTGTCCCGCGCCGCCGCGATCCAGGCGTTCACGCCGTCCACGAAGGCGCGGACGATCGGACGGGCATCGGGCGCGTAGCTCGCGAACTCGGCGTCCAGGTCGCCGCGATAGCGGAGCAGCCGCGCGAACCGGTCGCGCTCCACCATCGACGGGCCGAGTACCTCGGCCAGCCGCCCCTCGCCGATGCGGCGCCACATGTCCATCTGCCAGAGGCGGTCCTGGGCCGCGACCAGCCCCTGCGCGAAGAACAGGTCGTGGGCGGTGCGGGCGTAGATGTGCGGCACGCCCCAGCGGTCGCGGCGCACCTCCACCGCGCTGTCCAGCCCGGCCACCGCGATCGTCCCGTCGCGCTGCGAGAGCCGGGCGCGGGCGCTGTCGCGCAGCGACTCGGCGCCGGCGGGCGGAGCCGGCCGCGCCTGGGCGGCCGCGACCGACGCCCAGAGCAGCGCCGGCAGGCATCGAAGGATGGTGCGTCGTGAGGCGGCGCCACCGCGGACATCGACACGCGCCGGCGCGCCGGCGGCGGTCGCTCCCGCCGTCACCGGATCCAGTGTCCGATCCGGCGCCACCGGATGTCGGTGATGGCGGGGAGCGGACGGTCGCTGTCGTCCGCGTTGTAGGAGTAGTAGACGAACAGCGGGCGGCCCCGGATGTTCTCCCGCGGCACGATCCCCCAGTAGCGGCTGTCCTTCGAATTGTACCGGCTGTCGCCCATCATGAAGTAGTGGCCGGCCGGGATCAGGAGCGGGCCCCAGTTGTCGTGCGTCGGCTGCGCCGGCGCCGGTCCGAAGCGGGAAGCCGGCAGCGCGATGCGCTTCTGCCAGTCGAACAGGAAGCTCGACTCGTTGGGGTCGCTGCCGGGCTGGCTGCCGGCGCCGTAGCCCTGGCGCTGCGCGATCCCGTTCACGTAGAGGACGCCGTCACGCATGGAGAGCGTGTCGCCCGGCATCCCGACCAGCCGCTTGACGAGCGTCGGTGTCGGGTCCTCGGGCTGATCGATCTGCGGCGGCGACACGAAGACGATGATCTCCCACCGCCGCGGCTGCGCGTAGCCCGGCAGGTGCCGCCCGGTGAACGGGATGTGCGGACCGTAGACGAGCTTGTTCACGAACAGCCAGTCGCCCACCAGCATCGCCGGGATCATGCTGCCCGAGGGGATGCGGTAGGCTTCGACGAAGAACGCGCGGATGAACAGGAAAATCGCCACCATGCCGGCCAGCGACTTGAAGAATTCCCACGAGGCGGTGGCGCGGCCGCCGGAGCGCTTCCGGCCGCCTTTGCCGCGTGCGTCGGCGACGACGTTCTTCGTGCTGCCCGAGGAGCCGGTGTGTTTGCGAGTGGCCACGGCCAGAGACGTGCGGAGGTGAGACGGGAGCGAAGTGGATGAAATCTCCCTGACGGGCGCGCTCCGGCAAGGGTTTCGATGCGACGGGGGGGCGCGCCATCCGGCGCGCCCCCCCGCATTCGTCGGCCAGCGGCCGCCCGATTACTTCATGTGCTTCGACGCGAGCTTGGTCATCTCGAACATGTTGACCGTGCCGCGTCCGTTGAAGACGGCCCGGAGTGCCGCATCGCCGTTGATGTTGCGGCGGTTCTTCTTGTCCTGCAGGCCGTGCTTCTTGATGTACTGCCAGAGCTTCTTGGTGATTTCGGTGCGCGGCATGGCCTTGTTGCCGACGACGGCGCCGAGGGCGGCGTCCGGCATCATCGGCTTCATGAACGCCGCGTTCGGCTTCCGCCCCGATTTCTTCTTGGCGGCCTTCTTCGGCTTTTTGGCGGCCTTCTTCTTTGTGGCCATCGATTCCCTCTCCTGGTGAATGAAAGGAGCGCGTTCTGCCCAGCGAACACGAATCCGTCGCGCCACAAGCTACAACGGAACGCCGGAGACGCAATAGGGAGCCGACCGCGGCCGTTCCCTCTGAAAACCGGACCTTCTCCCTCGGAGACGGCGCCGGCGAGCGCCTCAGCGCCGGCCCGCGGGATGCGGCGATCGATCGGCGTCGGCGGCCGCCGGACCCAGCTTCGCGGCGACCCAGTCGGCGAGCGCGCCCAGGACATCGGCGCGCACGCGGAAGCTGGCGAGCTGCCCGTACGCGCTGGGCACACCGCTCGGGTCCTCCACGAACAGGTGGTTCGCGCCCGGGAACACGCGCATCGTCACGTCGCGGTTGCCACCGGCCCGGATCGCGTCGGCGAGCAGCGGCGCCTGCTCCGGCGTCACCTGCTGGTCGGTCGCGCCCTGCAGGATCAGCACCGGCTGTCCCACCCGACGGGCGGTGGGGAGCGGGTCGTAGGCAAAGAAGAACTTCATCCACGGCTGGGCGGTCGCCAGCGAGTCCATCTGCCGGATCGCCACCCGATAGGCGGAGTCGCGCTGCGGCCTGGTGAGCGACGTGTCGTGGTCGAGCAGGTTGCGATTCTGGTATTCGAGGATCCGCCGGCCGCTGTAGGCGGGTCCGGCGAGGATCACCAGCGCCCGCAGGGCGCGGTCGTCGGCGGCGACCATCGGGCCGATGAGGCCGCCCTCGCTGTGGCCGATCAGGCCGAGACGGCGGGCGTCGATGTCCGGGCGCGTCCGCAGCCACGCCAGGCCGGCGCGGATGTCGTCGGCGAAGTCGGCACTGGTGGCGCGGCGGGCATCGCCCTGCGAGGCGCCGTAGCCGCGATCGTCCATGCGGAGCACCGCGATCCCCCGACGGCCTAACGTGTCGGCGACCTGCCGGAAGGGACGGTACCCCTTGAACATCGGGATCGACTCGTCCCGGTCCTCCTGCCCCGACCCGGTGATCGTCACCACCGCCGGCACCGGCCCGCGCGCGCCCTTCGGCATCGTCAGGGTGCCGGCCAGCGCGTAGCCGCGCGGCGTGGGGATCGTCACGTCCTGCGCCGTGTACGGCGCGTCGACCGGCGCCGAATAGTCCGGCTTCGCCACCAGCAGCGCCGCCGCCGGCGCGGCGTGGGTGCGGACGATCGCCAGCCCCTGCGACGGCACCGACCCGCCCAGGATCTGCCCGCTCGCGTCCACCTTCAGCCGCGACACCGCGTTGGCCAGGTTCACCACCACCGAGTCCGCGCCCAGCCGCGTGACCGTGGTGCCAAACGTCTGCCCGCCGCTCACCGCGAACAGCGGAATCGTGACCGAGTCCGGGCCCCCGCTCCCCCAGCCCACCGACCGCGCCCGCATCACCGCCAGCTCGATCAGCGCGAACGACGGATTGATGAACGGCATCGCGCCGGCCTTGCTCGCCAGCCGCTGGGTGATCTTCGCCGCCCCGGGATTGAAGATGTCGACGATCACGCTGTCGCCGGTGAACGCCAGCACGGCGCTCTGCGCCGGCGGCGAGTCGGGCGCGCTGGTCGCGTAGCGGAAGGCGTTGTCCAGCCGGGTCACCAGCCCGTCGGCTCCCAGGGCCGCGCCGTAGTTCCAGCGCGCGTTCATCGACCGGAAGACGAGCTCGCCGTCCATCCGCCCCGGCGCGCGCACCACCCGCTCCACCGCGATCGTGTCGTTGCCGACCTGCAACGTGATATAGCTGGTGTCGGACTGCGCCAGCGCGGCGCGCGCGGCCAGCAGAGTCAGCGCCGCGATGGCGAGGCCCGGGCGGCGGGGGAGCAGGACGCGGGAACGGAGGTCGATCATTGGGGTCGGCCGGAGTCAGGAGTGAGGCGCCGGCCGCGGTCCGCGGCCGGCGTCGATAAATTAGCCAATGAGCTAAGTATCCGGAAGGCCATCCGGCGGCGGCGGCGGCGCCGGTCCCGGCAGCGGCGTGACCGACAGGTCGATCATCCGCGACCCCTGCACGTACTCCACCGACTGCAGGTTCCGCATCGTGGCCAGCTTCTTCACCACCGCGCCGATCCGCTGCGCCTGCTCGACAATGACCTGCAGGCAGGCGGTCGCCTCGTCATCGCGCACCAGGCCCGAGCTGATCAGGGCGGCGTTGCCGAGCAGCGCCGCCAGCGGGTTGTTGATCTCGTGCTGCAGCGCCAGCGTCGTCTCGCCGATTCCCGCCAGCCGCTGCGCCTCGGCCAGCCGCCGCTCCATCTCGCGGCGCAGGTCGTCCTGGCCCATGCGCCGCTCGGCGATCGTGAGGCGGGCCTGCAGCTGCTCGGGCGTCACCGGCTTCACGACGTAGTCGTCGACGCCCGCGTCGAGCGCCCGGAACAGGTCCTCGTTGGCGTCGCGCGCGGTCACCACGATGATCGTCGTCATGCGGTCGGGGTCCACCTCGCGGATGCGCCGGCAGACCTCCAGCCCGTCGAGCACCGGCATCTGCCAGTCGAGGATCGCCATCCGCGGGCGCTCGCGCTGGAACGCCTCCCACGCTTCCTCGCCGTTGGTGGTCGCGAGCACGTCGTGGCCGACCGCGCGCAGCACCGCCTCGACCAGGAGGCGCATGAAGTCGTCGTCTTCGGCCAGCAGGACTCGCATCGTCGGGAGCGGATACTCGCGAAGGACGTGACGGGCAATTCCGGTCAGCGCAGCGTGCCGAGCCGCAGCAGCGGACGTCGGACCGCCGGCGACCGGTCACCGGCGGCGCCCAGCGCCGTCCACGCCACGGCCACCCGCCGTCCGCGCAGCGCGACGCGCGGCTCCACCGCGGGACCGAGATCGCCCGAGACCGGCGTGCGCTCCTCATAGATATGTCCCGCCAGTCGCGAGAGCGCGAGGGCGATCTGGGGCCGCGCCGAGTTCGGGTCCTCGTAGGCGACCACCACCGTGTCGCCCGACGCCGCGACACTGGTCCGGGACGGCCGCTCTCCGTACACGATCGCCACCGGGGCGTGGAACATGGCGCCGTGCTCCATGGAGTGCGCGTAGAACACGCCCGGCCCCTCCGGCGCCTGCATCCAGTACGCGACGTGGAGGGCCGCGTCGCCAGTCATCGCCGCCACCGACGGCGGCGGGCGGGAACAGCCGAGTCCGCTCCGGTCGGCGGTGTCGACCGCGACCGGCGCGCTCCACGTCGCGCCGGCGGTGGCGGTCCGCGACGACCAGAGCACGGCGCCGCTGTCGGGCCTCACCTGCCACCAGACGGCGTATCCCACGCCGCTCCCGGCGTCGGCCACGCTCACGGAGCCGGGACACGCGGGAACGCCCGTCGGCGGCGCGAGCGCCGGCGCGGTCCACGCAGGCCCGCCATCGGAGCCAATCGTCAGGCGCTCGGTGTCGATGGGCCCACGCGGCAGCGGGCGCGGATCGTCCCACGCGATCGGGCCGGCGGGCTGACAGGCGGCCGCGGCGAGCAGGACCGCCGCCAGCGCAAGTCGTCCGCGGGCAGGCATGGCCGGAGAATAGCGCGCGCCGATCGGCGCGTGAAGCCGGGGCAGACCGGTTGGTACATCACTCCGCCGCTGGTATCTTTCCCGGGCAGCTTCCCCGTGCCTTTCCCGCATCCCGGTCGCCCCGCCATGTCCGCCTCCCCCGCCACCGCCTCGCCCGCCGCTCCGGCCGCGCGAGCGTCCGACCGTCCGGCCCCCTCCACCGCGCCGGCGTCCTCCAGCTCCGCGTCCCCGGTGCCGCCGGTCGCGTTCAACGGCATCCGCAACGTGCCGGCACCCGTCAACGAGCCGGTGCGGCAGTACGCCCCCGGGTCGCCCGAGAAGGCGGCCCTCAAGGACCGGCTCCGCTCGATGTCCGGCGAGAAGATCGACATCCCGCTGATCATCGGCGGGCGCGAGGTGCGCACCGGCGTCACCGCCCAGGCGACGATGCCGCACGATCACCGACACGTCCTCGCCGACTGGCACAAGGCCGGCCGGGAGCACGTGCTGGCCGCGATCGATGCCGCTCGTGAGGCGGCGCGCGACTGGTCGGGCTGGGCCTGGGAGGACCGGGCGGCGGTGTTCCTGCGGGCGGCCGAGCTGCTCGCCACCACCTGGCGTCCGACGCTCAACGCCGCCACCATGCTCGGCCAGTCGAAGACCGTCTACCAGGCCGAGATCGATTCGGCCTGCGAGCTGATCGACTTCTGGCGGTTCAATCCGTCGTACGTGCAGGAGTTGTACGGCGAGCAGCCGCTATCGGGCGCCGGCGCCTGGAACCAGCTCGAGTACCGGCCGCTGGAAGGGTTCGTGTACGCGGTCACGCCGTTCAACTTCACCGCCATCGGCGGCAACCTCCCCACCGCGCCGGCGCTGATGGGGAACACGGTGCTCTGGAAGCCGGCGTCGAGCGCGCTCCTCTCCGGTTACTACATCATGAAGCTCCTCGAGGCGGCGGGGCTGCCGCCGGGCGTGATCAACTTCGTGCCTGGCGATGCCGCGACGATCTCCGAGGTCGCCCTGAGCCACCGCGACCTGGCCGGCGTACACTTCACCGGCAGCACCGGCGTGTTCAACAGCATGTGGCAGACGATCGGCGCGAACATGGCGCGCTACCGCAGCTATCCGCGGATCGTCGGCGAGACCGGGGGGAAGGACTTCATCGTCGCGCATCCGTCGGCCGACCCGCAGTCGGTGGCGGTGGCGATCGCCCGCGGCGGCTACGAGTACCAGGGACAGAAGTGCTCGGCGGCCAGCCGCGTGTACGTCCCGCAGTCGCTCTGGCCCGAAGTGCGCGACCGCACGGTGGCGATCATCAAGGACATCCGGATGGGCGACACCCGCGACTTCCGCAACTTCATGGGCGCGGTGATCGACCAGAAGGCGTTCGCCAAGATCGGCGAGTACCTCGCGGACGCGAAGCAGCACGCCACGGTGCTGGCCGGCGGCGGGACGCGGAGCGAGACGGGATGGTTCATCGAGCCGACGCTGATCCAGACGGCCGACCCCGGCTACAAGCTGATGTGCGAGGAGATCTTCGGCCCGGTGGTGACCGCGTGCGTCTATGCCGACCAGGCCTGGTCCGACACGCTCACCACGGTGGACCGGACGTCGCCGTACGCGCTGACCGGATCGGTGTTCGCCCGCGACCGGGCGGCGATTCGTGAGGCATCGACGGCACTGCGGCACGCCGCCGGCAACTTCTACATCAACGACAAACCCACCGGCGCGGTGGTGGGGCAGCAGCCGTTCGGCGGCGCGCGCGGCTCGGGCACCAACGACAAGGCGGGCTCGAAGCTCAACCTGGTGCGATGGGTCAGCGCCCGCACGATCAAGGAGACATTCGTCCCGCCCACCGACTACCGCTATCCGTTCATGGCCGAGGAGTAGGGCGGCCACCGGCTTCGGTGTTCTCCGCGCCGCGCGCCGGGGCCGTTCCCCGGGTCAAGGTCTGCTGCATCGCATCGGTCGAGGAGGCGTGGCTCGCCATCCACCTCGGCGCGTCGGCGATCGGGCTGGTGTCGCGCATGCCGAGCGGCCCCGGTCCCATCGACGACGCGCGGATCGCCGAGATCGCCGCGCGCGTCCCGCCCGGGGTGAGCTCGTTCCTGCTCACCTGCGAGACCGACGTCGACCTGATCGCCGACCAGCAGCGGCGCGCGGGAACCAACACCCTCCAGCTGGTGGACGAGCTCCCGGCCGGCGCGCACCGCCGCCTGCGGTCCCTGTTGCCGGGGGTCGCGATCGTGCAGGTGGTGCACGTGATGGGCGACGCGGCCGTGGACGAGGCGCGGCGGGTCGCGGCCGACGTGGATGGCATCCTGCTCGATTCCGGCAACCCGGCGGCGCCGGTGAAGGAATTGGGCGGGACGGGACGCCGGCACGACTGGTCGATCAGCCGGCGCATTCGTGAGGCGGTGAACGTGCCGGTCTTCCTGGCCGGCGGCCTGCGTCCCGGCAACGTCGCGGAGGCCATCCGCGAGGTGCGCCCATTCGGCGTCGACGCCTGCAGCGGCCTGCGGGTGGATGGGCGCCTTGATGAATCGCTGGTATCCGGCTTCATTCGTGAGGCGCGTGGGGCGGTCACCTGATGCACCGCCGGGCGCGCTCCGCAGCATCCCCTCGACTTCCGGTCCCGGCATGAAATACCGTTTCGTCACCGCCGACGTGTTCACCGACTCGCCGTTCGGCGGCAACCAGCTCGCCGTCCTCCCCGACGCCCGCGGCCTGTCCGACGCGCGCATGCAGCAGCTGGCGCAGGAGTTCAACTTTTCCGAAACGACGTTCATCCTCCCGCCGGAGTCGCCGGCGCACACGCGGCGCGTCCGGATCTTCACTCCGGCGAAGGAGCTGCCGTTCGCGGGCCATCCCACGGTGGGAAGCGCCCACGTCCTGGCCGCGATCGGCGAGATCCCGCTCACCGGCGCGGTCACCCGCATCATCCTCGAGGAGGGCGTTGGCCCCGTCCCGGTCTCCATCCGCGCCGAGGGTGGAAAGCCGGTGTTCGCGCAACTGTCGGTGGCCAAGTTGCCGGAGGTGGGCCCGCCGCCACCCTCGCGGTCGGCGATCGCCGAGCTGCTGTCGCTGGACATCAACGACCTGCAGAGCGGCAGCATGACCCCGCAGGCGGTGTCGTGCGGCCTGCCGTACCTGATCGTGCCGCTCCGCAACCGCGACGCGGTGGCCCGCGCGCGCCTGCGCATGGACCGGTGGGAGGCGCTGCTCCAGCGCTACTGGGCGACCGAGGTGTTCATCATCGCGCTCGATCCCGAGCGGCAGGGCTCGGACCTGCGTGCCCGGATGTTCGGGCCCGGCGCGGGGGTGAGCGAGGATCCGGCCACCGGCAGCGCGGCCGCGGCGTTAGGTGGCTACCTGGCGATGCGCGATGGCGCCGCCGACGGCACGCTGCGCTGGGTGATCGAGCAGGGCTTCGAGATGGGACGCCCGAGCATCCTCGAGGTCGAGGCCGACAAGGCCGGCAACGCGGTGACCGCGGTCCGGGTGGGCGGGGCGAGCGTGCTGGTCAGCGAGGGACAGATCGAGGTGCCTGACGACGGTTGTTGCGGCGGGGGCGGGGGGGGGGGGGGGCGG
>JBGPGH010000018.1:0-68481 GCA_041483735.1 Gemmatimonadaceae bacterium
GCCATCGAAGCGCTTGTTCCGGACGCTGAGGCTCAGGTAGCCGTTGGGCCACACTGGGGGAATCACCACCGCCGGCCGGGCCCTGTCGGGCGAGGCGACCGCGGCCCCGCTCACGGTGCACACGAAGTTGCCCACCCCGGCCCGCTTGCAGTCGATCCCCACCGAGCGCGGGAAGACGAGCGGGCCGGTCGCGACGTCGGCGCGCGGCTTCTGCCGCGGCGCCGCCGGCTCCCGGTCCTGACAGCCGATCCCCAACACGAGTGTACAGGTCGCGACGATGAGCATGATCCGCCCTCCTGCCTCACGAGTCCGCATCGTCCCCCCGGGAGTCCCGCCGGCCGGATGCCGGCGGCGATTCCAGGCTACCCCCCCCCGGCTCGCTGTCAAGGCCCAATTCGTCTAACGCCTCACGATTGTTGGCGGGCGGCCACGGCGCAAGGGCGCGGTCGGCGGTCGGCGGTCGGCGGTCGGCGGTCAGCGGTCAGCGGTCAGCGGTCAGCGGTCAACTCTACGCCGCCGCCACCGGCCGGAGCCAGCGGCCGAGCACGGCGACCAGCTCGTCGGGGTTGAGCGGCTTGCTCAGGTAGTCGTCCATGCCCGCCGCCAGGCACCGCTCCCGGTCGCCGGGCATGGCGTGGGCCGTCACCGCGATGATCGGCGTCGATGCGCCGCCCTCGGCTGCCTCACGAGCGCGGATCTGCGCCGTCGCCTCGTAGCCGTCGACCTCCGGCATCTGACAGTCCATCAGGATCACGTCGTAGGCCGTGCTCTCCGCCATCTGCGCCGCCGCCTGCCCATCCGACGCCACGTCCACCTGGTGGCCCATCTTCTCCAGCATCTTCGCCGCCACCTTCTGGTTCACGATGTTGTCTTCGGCGAGCAGGATCCGCGCTCGCGTCGCGCTCCCCCGCGTGGCGGGCGCCGCCGCCGGCGCCGGCTTCGGTGCGGCGGCCTTCGCCTCCGCCTCCAGCGCCGAGTGGCGGGTGATCATCCCGCCCAGCCGCGCCGCCTCCGGTGATTTCGCGCACAGCGCGCCGAGCACGTCGCGCAGCATCGCCGCCCGCACCGGGCGCAGCAGGTAGGCGAGGAAGCCGGCCGCCTGGTACCGGCCGGCGTCGCGCTGGCGGCCGAACGACGTCAGCAGCACCAGGCGCGTGTCGCGCAGCCCGGGGTCGGCGGAGATCGCCCGCCCCAGCTGCTCGCCGTCCATCTCCGGCATGTGCAGGTCGACCACCGCCACGGCGAACGGGTCGCCCCCGGCCCGCGCGCGGCGCAGCTGCGACAGCGCGTCGGCGCCGCCGGTCGACTCCGACGGCCGCATCCGCCACGCCGTGAACTGCTCGCGCAGGATCCGCCGGTTCACCGCCTGGTCGTCGACGATCAGCACCCGCGCGCCCGCGAGCGACGTCGCCGGCGCCGGCGCCCGGACGGGTTCGGCGCCATCGACCGGCAGCCGCAGCGTGAGCCAGAAAGTCGAGCCCTCGCCGGGCACGCTGGTCACGTCGATCGACCCACCCATCTGCTCGGCCAGCTGGCGGCTGATCGCCAACCCCAGTCCGGTGCCGCCGAACTTCCGCGTGGTGGAGGCGTCGGCCTGGCTGAACTTCTGGAAGAGCTGGTTCTGGACTTCCTCGGAGATCCCGATCCCGCTGTCCTCGACCGCGATCCGGAGCAGGACGTCGCCGGCGCCGCGCTCCTCGACGGCGACGTCGATCAGCACGTGTCCGCTGGCCGTGAACTTCACCGCGTTCCCCGCCAGGTTCATGACGATCTGCCGGATGCGGCCCGGATCGCCGATCACCCGGGTGGGCGCGTCGGGCGAATACCGGAGCAGCAGGTCGAGCTTCTTCTCCTCGGCCCGGGTCGCGAGCAGCTCCTCGATGTCCTCCAGCGCGCGCTGCAGGTCGAAGGGCACCGGCTCGATGGTCATCCGTCCGGCCTCGATCTTCGAGAGGTCGAGGATGTCGTTGATGATCGCCAGCAGCGCCTCGCCTGACGAGCGGATCGTCTGCGCGTAGTCGAGCTGGTGCGCCGAGAGGCCGGTGGTGAGCAGGAGCTCGGTCATCCCGAGCACGCCGTTCATCGGCGTGCGGATCTCGTGGCTCATGTTGGCGAGGAACTCGGACTTGGCGCGCACCGCGGCTTCGGCGTTCTCGCGCGCCTCCTGCAGCGCCTCGTTCGACCGGCGCATCCCCTCGCGCTGCTGCTCGAGCGCGCGCTTGGCCTCTTCCAGCTCGCGCGTGTACCGGGCGAGCTGGGCCTCGGCGTGCTTGCGCTCGGTGATGTCCTCGACGGTCGCGATGTAGCCGGACAGGCGGCCGCCGGCCGTCAGTCGTGAGGCGTGCAGCGACACCCAGAGGTCGCGTCCGTCGGGGGTGCGGATGCGCGTCTCGGTGGTGAACGGCCCGCGCTCCACCGCGTGCGCCTGCCAGGCGCCGGCCAGTCCGGCGACGTCGTCGGGATGGACCACGGCGATGAAACTCTGGCCCTCGATCTCGTCCGACGTCCGGCCGGCGATCCGCTGGAAGGCCGCGTTGGCGTACCGGCACTCGCCCCGCGAGTCGGTCACGAAGATGCCCATCGGCGACGACTCGTTCATCGCCCGGAATCGCTCCTCGCTCGCCCGCAGCGCCTCGATCAGCGCCGTGCCGACCGTGATCAGCACCACCAGGGCGGCCAGGTATCCGATCACCTGCCGCCGGGCGTTGGCCCTGGCGCTCACGAATCGTGAGGCGGCGAAATCCACACCCAGCACGGCCTCCACCCGGCCGGAGGAGTCGAACATCGGCGCGTAGGCGCTCACCCAGCTTCCCCACCGGTCGGTGGTGATATCGGGGCTGAAACCGGGCGTCCCCTCGAACGCACGAAAGAGATCGGGATCGGGAGTCTCCATCTCCTCGCCGATCTCCGTCCGCGACTCGCGGTCGCCTTCGTATTTCCCGTTGCGGTCGTAGTCCGTTTCGGCGTCGACGACGAACACGATCCGCCCGTCCGGCAGCCGCCGCATGGTGTAGATGTCGTCGATCGATGGATTCACCTTCTGCCACTCGATCTCCGAGCGGATCATGGCCAGATACGCCGGGTCGTCGGGTGGTGTCCGCAGACCCACGCGGGCATGACCCATGCGCTGGAGCATGTGCGCGTACGTCGGCGCATAGCCGGTCACCATCGCCTGGACGCGATCGCGGGCGCGCGCGCCCGCCCCTTCCACCGCGAACCACCCGCCGATGAGGATGATCACCAGCGTCGCGACCGGCACCGGCGCGAATACCGAATGCCAGTCCCGCCTCCGGCGCTTGCGCCAGAGGCGGGGAATGGCGAACAGGGCGAGCGACGCCAGCGCGAACGCCAGGTAGTCGTAGCGGCCCGTCATGCGGCGGGCTTCGAGGGAGAGAGGACCGGGAGGATCATTCCTTGTCAGTGTCGGCTGCCGGCGCCGGTCACTGAACTCCCGGTCAGATGCGGGCGGGGCCGGCGACGCTCGTCGCCGGCCCCGCTTCCATCCATATGAGTATCGGCAGGTCAGGCGGACCGGATCAGGGCTTCTCCGCCGACGTGGCCGCCCGAACCAGCCGGACTTCGCCGGAGCCGGAATCGATCCGGATGCGGCCGCGGCCATCGCCAATCCGGCCGGTCAGGTGGTCCTTGCTCCGGTGGGTGAGGGTGATCGGAATCTCCGAGTCGACGCCGCCGCTCCCCGTGTCGATGTCCAGCTCGGCCCCCAGCGCATCGGGGATGTGGATGGTCACGTCGCCCGAGCCCGAGTCGATCAGCACGTCGTCGACGTCGCTGCGCAGGTCGAGGTCCACGTTGCCGCTGCCGCTGTCGAGCTTGATCCCGCCGGCGCGTACGTTGGACAGCCGCGCGCCGCCGGAGCCGAGGTCGAGGTCCAGGTCGCGGACATTGATGTCCGACCCGGTGAACTCGCCGGAGCCGGCATCGATCCGCAATTTGGTCCCCTTCAGGCGGGCCACGGTCACGTCGCCCGACCCGGTGTCGAAGTCGAGGTCGCCCTCGGCGTCGGTGACGTGCACGTCACCCGAACCGGTGTCGAGCTTCAGCTTGCCGGTCGTCTTCTCCGACGTCAGCGACGCGGACGAGACGTCCACCACCAGGTCGCCGTCGACGTTGTAGATGTGCGCCTCGCCGACGGCGAGGTGCACCGCGACCCGCCGCCCCTTGGGGACCTTCACCACCAAGTCGGCGCTGGCCTCGATGCCGTCACCGCGCCCACTGATCTTCACCGAATGTCCGCCCAGCCAGTGCGAGTCGCCGAACGTCCCGTCGTCGCGCACGTGGAGCCGCGTGTTGGACCACCGGCCCAGCTGCGGGTAGACGATGTCGTCATCGGGATAGATCACGCGCAGCGTCTGGATGCCGTTGATGGGACCCGTCTCGAGCTGGAGCTTGGAGCCATCGCGGCCGCCCCGCTTCACCTCGACGGTGAGGTCGGTGCCGGTGGTCCCCTCCACGCGCAGCACGCCGGCGAGGTTATAGATCGCGGCATCGCCGGCCGGGATCGTGCGCCGTTCCACTTCCTGCGCGCGCGCTCCCGTGGGGAGCAGGGCAAGAGACGAGAGCATCAGCGCGGCGGCCACCGGCCGGATCCGGGCGGACGGGAAGTGCGAGACCATGGAGACGACTCCGAAAGGGAAGGGAGAGCTGGCGATCTCTGCGCGCTGAACCGCCGTCATCGTGTCCGGGGCGCGCCCGTGCCGTGGAAAATCGCGACATGGTTTGGATGTGTGAGACGGCTCCAAGGTTTGAACCGTCCGGTGCATCCCAACCTGAGGCGCATCCATGACTTGTAAGTCCGTGCCCGGGAGTCCTTCAGTTTTAGCCCCCCCCGCCGATACTGGGAACCAAGGGAGGCCACATATCCGAGCTCGTGCAAACGGATGGTCGCTGATGTCTCCCTATTGGAGGCAGTATGTCGTACGGGATCAGCAGCTTGTCGTCCGCTCTGTCCGGGATCCGGGCACAGGAACGCGCCATGGATCGCGCGGCCGAGCGGATTGCGCAGAGTGGGCTCGAGGATCCGGCCGTTTCGGCCGGCGCCGGCGCCAGCGTGTCCGATCAGCTCGCGCAGGCCGCGGGTGCGGCGCTGCCGACGGGCGACGCGCTCACGGACAACATGGTGCAGATCATGATTGCGCAGCGGATGTTCGTGGCCGCCATTCGGGTCGCGAAGACCGCCGACCAGACGTTGCAGGAATCGATTCAACTCGCGGCGCCGGCTTCCGGCGAGCGTTAAGAGGCCGCCGCGGCAACGCGGCCGGCCCATAGCACACGCACGCGCGACCGCGCGGGGCGCCTCACGGCGTCCCGCGCGGTCCGCGTTTCAGGGCTTGGGGGGCGACGGCTTGTCGGGCCGCGCGCCGACCGTGGACTGCGGGCGCGGGTGCCGCTCGCCGAACACACCCTTCCAGCTCACGCTCTCGGGGAGCGTCACGGGCTGATCGATCCGCACCGGCCGGCCCTCTCCAACCACGGTCGAGTCGTCGACCGCCACGAAGGCCGTGTACTGGCTCACCAGCCTGAACTCCACCGCCAGGGCGGTGATCTCGTCGCGGATCCCGGCCTGTGCGTCCGAGTCGGCGGTCATCAGGCGGCCGCTGAGCTCCTCGATCCGCCAGCGGGCCCAGGTGGGAGCGAGCGCGGCGTTGGCGGGCATCGAGTCCGGGAAGTCGACGGCCACCGGGTAGCGGACGTTTCGCGCGCCCACTCGTCCCGTGACGTACGCGGTGCCGCGGGCGGCACGGGTGAACCGTCCCACCACGTTGATGGTCTGTCCCGCGAACAGGTCGCGGGTGGCTGCCGGGTAGACATCCTGCACGGGGAGACCGTTCCAGTCGATGGCGATGTCGACCAGGACGGGGGAGTCGATGGCGGCGAAGAGCCGACCCACCGAAGTCTCCACCGAGCCGCTGTCGCGCGGCATGACGACGAACGACGCACCGCCGCCGTACTCGCCGACGCCATCGATCAGAAAGCGGTTGACGCTCGAGCCGATCCCGAAGGCGAAGAAACGCGCGTCGCCGCGCTCGGTGCGGACCGCCTTGAGGATGTCCTGGTCCTCGCCGACGTAGCCGTCGGTGGCGAAGACGTACATCTGGAGGTAGCGGGGGTCGTGCGGGGCGGACAGCGCCCGGCGCACGCCGGCCATCATCTCGGTGCCGCCGCCCGCCTGCACCGACTCCAGGAAGCGCCGCGCTTCGGCGATGTTCTCCGGGGTGTTGCTCCGCGCGCGGTCCCACAGCTGGGCGTTGCCGCTCGCGAAGTAGACGAGGTTGAACCGGTCGTCCGGGCGCAGGCGGTCGAGCGTCTGCCTCACGACGCCCTTGGCGGTTTCGATCGGCCAGCCCATCATGCTCCCCGAGACGTCCATGATGAAAGTGATCTCGCGCGGCGTCACCTGGTCGTCGCGCGGGGCGGCCGGCGGCTGCATGGCCAGGGTGAAGAACCCGCCGGTCCGGTCGCGGTGCGACAGCACCCCAAACTCGGTCGCGGAGCCGCCCACCGACCAGCGCAGGACGAAATCGCGGTTGGGCAGCGAGTCGTCGTGGGCGAGGGTGATCACCCGCCGTTCCGGCGAAGGGGCGTCGATCGCGACGTGGTGCGCCACCGACGCGACTTTTCGAACCGGCACCGCGGCGTTCAGGGTTATCGTGAGGCCGATGTCGTTCCCGCTCCGCGTGCCCGGCGGCAGCACCGGCGGATTGATCTCCGTCCGGATGTCGCGCGGACGCAGGCCGGGCGGCATGCACGAGGGAATGACCGGGCGGGTCGAGGCCGGCTGCACCGTGGCGCCGCCGTTCGACGACGCGATCACCGGCGTACCGCCGCCCACGTACCGCGGCCCCACGACCATCGGGAAGATATAGCTGTACTCCCCGTGGTCGTACACCAGCCGCTCCACGTAGCCCAGGCGGATGGTCACCGACGCGCCGGGGGCGATGTTGGCGACGCTCTGCGTGAAGATGTTGGGCCGCTCCTGCGTGAGCAGCGAGGCCACCTGGCCGCGCGCCCGTGCGTCGGCGTAGATGCGCTCGGCTTCCTCGCGCGGCCTGACGATGCCGACGATCCGGCGCGCGCCCACTTCCATGACGAAGTCGTTCACCGCCGCCATCGCCGGCAGCGGGAAGATGTACACCGCCTCGATCGGCTGGGCGAACGGGTTGGTGTACTTCTGCTCCACCACCGTGCGCGCGAGGTATCCGCTCACCTCGGCGGCCACCTGCGTGTGCCGCAGCGGGAACTCGCCGACCACCGAACCCGAGTCGTCGCGGGCGCGCAGCGTCCCCTGGGTCACCGGCTCTCCGGTGAGCGACCCGCCGCCCCGCGATGCATCGAACTCGCGCCGGCCGTCCTTGCCCCGGGCCCCATTCGCGCGGTAGTACGCCTCCTTGCGCTGAGCCAGGTCGATCCGCGACGTGATGGAGGCGCCGTTCACAGTCCCCGACTGTGCCGGCTCGGCGTAGACCACCAGCTCGTCGGCGGTCGTGAGCTCGCGGTCTACGGCGGCGCTCTGCGCCATGGGCGCCATCAGGAGCGGAACCGGCGCGCCGGGCTTCACCCCACCGGCGGCGCCACCAATCACGTTCACGGCGCCGTGCTGACCGGACAGCGAGGCCGGGGCCAGCGCACCGCCCAGCCGCTTGTCCAGGCCGGCCGCGGCCGAGTCGGCGCGCGCGAGCGAGTCGGGTGCGATGACCGTGACCGGAGCCGCCACCACAACCGGATCGCGGTCGGCGGGAGTCTGGTGGCGGCAGCTGACTATCCAGGCCGTGAGGAGCAGGGCTCCGAGGGATCGGCGCATCATGGGTTTTTCCTCCACTGGGTCCGTGCGCGGTAGGTCGTGGGGTTCAGGCGCCGCCGCACACCCGCCGGCGCCATCCCCGCTACCGGTGGAGACGCCGGCCGCTGGTCCGCGTGCACACCGCGCGGGCGGTTCTATTGCCGCCCGCGCGGGCCCGGGATACCTTCGCCCTCCCGGACGCATTCCCGAATGCGCCGGTCCCTCAAGCCGACTCTCGTGGCCGATTCGCTGCTTGCTCCGGTGCGCACCCTCTTTCGCGCGATCGCGCGCACCGTCGTGCCCGAGGCGGAGGCGCTGGACGCGGGCGGGTGGGCCGAGCTCGAAGGAATCGTGGAAGCCGCGCTCGCGCTGCGGCCGGCGGCGGTGCGGCGCCAGCTGCTCGTCTTTATCCGCCTGCTGGGGGTACTGCCGGTGTTCCGCTACGGCCGGCCGTTCACCGCCCTCGACCCCGGCCCGCGCGCCCGCTTTCTCTCCGCCATGGAGAGCGCGCCGCTGCTGCTCCTGCGGCGCGGATTCTGGGGACTGCGGACGCTGGTCTTCATGGGCTACTACGCGCGACCCGCGGCCGCCGAGGCGATCGGGTACCGCGCGCATCTGCGTGGCTGGCAGGCCCGGCCCCGGCAGCCGGCGCGATGATCCAGGCAACCCGTCTCGCGTGCGCGCTGGCGCTGTTCGCGCCGGCGGCCGGCGCCGCGCAGTCGGCCGCGCCGCGTCCGGAAGTCGTGAGGCAGGCGGTGTCGGCGCACCTCGCCAGGCACCAGCACGCGATTCTCGGCGAGCTCACCGCCCTGCTCGCCATCCCCAACGTGGCGCGCGACAGCGCCAACATCCGCCGCAACGCGGCAGCCGTCATGGCGCTGCTCGAGCGGCGGGGGCTGGCGCCGCGCCTGCTCGAGGTGGACGGCGGTGCGCCGGCGGTGTTCGGCGAGCTGCGAGTGCCGGGCGCCACCCGCACGGTGGTGTTCTACGCGCACTACGACGGCCAGCCGGTGGACACCGCGCGCTGGCACTCCGCGCCGTGGACGCCGGTGCTGCGCGCCGGCGGCGATGCGCGCGGCGCGCCCCTCCCCCCGCCCGACACCACCCGTCCGCTCGATCCCGACTGGCGGCTGTTCGCCCGCTCGGCCAGCGACGACAAGGCGCCGGTGATCGGCCTGCTGGCCGCGCTCGACGCGCTGCGCGAGGCCGGCCTGTCTCCGTCGGTCAACCTGAAGTTCTTCTTCGACGGGGAGGAGGAGGCCGGGTCGCCGCACGTGGCGGCGCTGCTCCGGCGGCACGCCGCGCTGCTCGGCGCCGATGCCTGGGTGTTCTGCGACGGACCGGCGCACCCGTCGGGGCGGCCGCAGGTGGTGTACGGGGTCCGTGGCGTGTTCGACCTCGAGATGACGGTGTACGGCCCCAGCCGCGCGCTCCACAGCGGGCACTACGGGAACTGGGCGCCCAACCCCATCGTCAGGCTGGCGGCGCTGATCACCGCGCTGCGCGACGAGAACGGCAGCATCCTGATCGCCGGCTTCCATGATGATGTGCGCCCCCTCTCGGCCGCGGACCGGGCCGCGATCGCCGCCCTCCCGCCGGTGGATGCCGCGCTGCGCGCCGAGTTGCAGTTGGGTGGTACCGAAGGAGAGCCCGCGCTGCTGGCAGAGCGGATCGCCCTGCCGGCGCTCAACCTGCGTGGCATCCGGGGTGGCGCCACCGGCGCGCTGGTGACCAACTCGATCCCCACCGAAGCCACCGCCTCGATCGACTTTCGCCTGGTGCCAGACCAGACCCCGGAGCACATCCGCGCCCTGCTCGAGTCGCACCTGCGCGGGCTCGGGTACTTCATCTCTTACGACGCGCCCGACAGCGCTATCCGGATGGCGCACCCGAAACTCGTCAGGCTGCAGTGGGGCGCCGGCTATCCGGCGCTGCGCACGCCGATGTCTCTTCCCGTCTCGCGCGCCATGGCGCGGGTGGCGGACCAGGCGCTGCCCGGCCGGACGCTGGCCGTCCCGATACTGGGCGGCAGCCTGCCGATGCACGAGTTCGACGCGGCGCTCCACGTGCCGCTGATCATCCTGGCGGTGGTGAACTACGACAACAACCAGCACTCGTCCGACGAGAACCTGCGGCTGGGCCACCTCTGGGACGGGATCGGGATCTACGCGATGGCGATGGCGCGGCTGGGCGCGGAGTGGTCGGCGGCATCGGCCGCGGAGGCGCGGCCGTGATCGCCCGCGACTACGACGTCGTGATCATCGGCTCGGGGGCCGGCGGCGGCACCGTCGCCGCCGAGCTGGGCGCGCTGGCCCGCGACGGACGCCGGGTACTGGTGCTGGAGCAGGGCGCGCGGCTGGCCGACCACGAGTTCACCGGCCGCGAGCTGGAGATGGCGGGCTCGCTGTACGAGGACGCCGGCGGCTTCCTCACCGCCGACGGCACCATGACGCTCGCCTTCGGGCGGGTGTACGGCGGCTCGACGGTGGTGTACACCGGCACCTCGCTGGTCGCGCCGGAGCGGGTGATCCAGTCGTGGAGCGTGCCCGGCCTGGCGCACGCCGACCTCGAGCGCCGGTCGAAGAAGTACATGGCCAGGAACAACGTCCACTTCCTGGAAGCGGCCGACCTGAACGAGAACAACACCCTGTTCCAGGCGGGGTGCCGCGCGGCCGGCTACCACGCCGAACAATTCCCGCTCAACCTCAAGGGCTGCCTCGGCTCATCGTTATGCAATTTGGGATGCCCGAACGCGGCCAAGCAGGGGACCAACCGGGTGCAGCTGCCGGCCGCCGAGCGCGACGGGGTGCAGGTGGTGACCCGTGCCGAGGCCCTCCGCATCGAGGAGCGGGCGGTGATCGTCCGGGTGAGCGACAAGCCGGCCGGCGGCAAGGGCGCGCCATCCGAGTGGGCGGCCGGCGACTACCGCGTCACCGCGAAGATCGTCGTCGCCGCCGGCGGCTCCATTGGATCGTCGGCCCTGCTGCTGCGATCCGGATTCGGCGCGCGCCTGCCGCGCCTGGGCGCGGGCTTCACCTGCCACCCCGCGCACATCCTGGTCGCCGAGCACGACCGCGAGATCACCAACGACGTGGGCCACCCCAAGAGCTTCTACCTGGACCGCGCCGAGGAAGAGGGGTTCGTGCTGGAAACGTGCATGTACTTCCCGTTCATCACCGCCAAGAACCTCACCGGGTTCGGCGCGGACCACAGCCGCCTGATGCGCGCCTTCCCGCGGCTGCAGATGATCCTGGTGCTCGCCTGCGACCGCGCCGCCGACGGCAACCGGATCGCGGTGGACGACGCCGGCCGGCCGGTGGTGCACTACGCCTTCTCGGGCGAGACCATCGGCGCGCTGGTGCGGGCGACGCGGGCCTCGGCCCGGATCTTCTTCGCCGCCGGCGCCCGCCGCGTGCACGCGCCCTCGGCTCACCCGCCGCTGATCGATCGCGCCGATGCCACGCGCGTGGACGAGCTGATCGACGCGCGCCACTTCAAGGCCGGCCGCATCTCCGTCTCGGCCGCGCACCTCATGGGAGGATGCGGGATGGGCCGCTCGGCGGCCGACGGCGTCACCGACTCCAGTGGCCGCGTGTTCGGCGTCCCGTGGCTGCGCGTCGCCGACTCGGGCCTCTTTCCGGACGCCCTGCAGATCAACCCGTACCTCACGGTGATGGCGCTTGCCGACCGGGCCGCCGAGGCGATCCGTTCGGATGCCGGCGAGCTGCTGGGAGCGGTGGCGGCGTGAGTCTTTCCGGCGGCGAGCTCGTGGTCCGGGCGCTGGAGGACGAGGGCGTCCCGTTCACCTTCGGCATTCCGGGCACGCACAACATCGAACTCTACGACGCGCTGGCGACGTCGAAGTCGGTGCGACCCATCCTGGTCACCGACGAGCAGAGCGCCGGCTTCATGGCCGACGCGGTGTGGCGATCGACGCGCGGCCGCACCATTGGCTGCGCCAACATCGTGCCGGGCGCCGGCCTCACCCACGCGATGTCGGGGATCGCCGAAGCGTACATGGACACCGTGCCGATGCTGGTGTTGGGGTGCGGGATCCGGCGCGACTCGGGACGTGCCTATCAACTGCACGACGTCGACCAGATCGCGATGGTCAAGCCGGTGACCAAGGCGCAGTTCCTGGTGCGCGACAGCCGGGAGCTGTACCGCACCGTGCGCGAGGCCTGCCGCGTGGCACGCTCCGGGGCGCCGGGCCCGGTGTTCGTCGAGGTGCCGGCGGACCTGTACCTCCTGAAGGGCGGCGGAGATACGTCGTACACGCCCGCGCCGGCCGCTCCGGCGGCGCCGGATCCCGCCGACCTCGACCGGGTGGTGGCGCTCCTCACCGCCTCACGACGGCCGCTGCTCTACCTCGGACTGGGCGCGGCCGGCGCGGGGAAGGATCTCGTCAGGCTCGCCGAACGCCTCGAGGCGCCGGTCGCGACGACCTTCCAGGGGAAGGGCGTCTTCCCCGAGTCGCACCCGCTGGCGCTCTGGCCCGGGTTCGGCGACGCGGCGCCGCCGTTCGCGCGGGCGGTGGCCGGCGACCGCGACCTGACGATCGCGATCGGGTGCCGGTTCGGCGAGGTGGCCACCGGCAGCTACGGCCTGTCGCCGCGCGGGCCGCTGGTCCACGTCGACATCGAGCGGGCGGTGCTGGGGCGCAACTTCCCCGCCAAGGTGGCGATCGCCGCCGACGCGGCGGCGTTCGTGACCGCGCTGCTTGCCCGGCTGCCGCACCTCACCGGCGGAGTGGGAGGGAACGCGTCCGGTGGCATGCCCGACGAGAAGCTCCGGGCGCGAATTCGCGCCGGACACGACGAGGTGCGCGCCGGCTGGCTGTCGCAGGCGGGCACGGCGCGGGTCACGCCGTACCGGTTGCTGCACGCCCTGCAGGAGCGGCTGGGTGACGAGACGATCTTCACCAGCGACAGCGGCAACGGGACCTTCCTCGCGGTGGAGTGCCTGATGCTGAACGCGCCCGGGCGGCTGCTGGCGCCGGTCGACTACTCGTGCATGGGCTACGCGATCCCGGCCGCGATCGGCGCGCGACTGGCATGCCCAGACACGCCGGTGGTGGCGCTGGCCGGAGACGGGGCCCTGCTCATGACCGGGCTGGAGCTGCTGACCGCCGCGCACGAAGGGGTGGGAGTGGCGGTGTTCGCGCTGCGCGACCGGGAGCTCGCCCAGATCGCCCAGTTCCAGAGTGTGGCGATGAATCGCAAGACGTCGAGCGTGCTGCCTGACTACGACCTGTCGAAGCTCTGCGAGGCGGTGGGCGTCGAGTGCCTGCGGCTGGACACGGATGACGGGATCGACGCGGTGGTGGAGCGCGTGAAGCAGGTGACCGGCGGCGGACGGCCGGTGGCCGTCGACGTGGCCATCGACTACTCGAACAAGACGTACTTCACGCGCGGCGTGGTGCGGACCAACCTGGGACGGCTGCCGTGGAGCGACCGCCTGCGGTTCATCGGCCGGGCGCTCGGCCGCCGGGTCTTTGCCTGACGATGATTTACCGCAGCCCGTGGCCGCCGGTGGACATCCCCGACGTCTCGCTCAGCGAGCTGGTGCTCCGGGGGGCCGAGGCGCGCGGCGACAAGCCGGCGCTGGTCGAGGGGCCCACCGGGCGGACGATCACCTACCACCAGCTCGCCTCGCGCGTCCGGCGGGCGGCGGCCGGCCTGGCGGCCGCCGGAATCCGCAAGGGCGACGTGGTCGCGATCTGCGCCCCGAACATTCCCGAGTACGTGATCGCCTTCCACGGCGCGGCATCGATCGGCGCGATGGTGACCACGCTCAATCCGCTCTGTACCGAACAGGACATGGAGTCGCAGCTCGCCGACTCGCGGGCCCGGGTGATGATCACCGTGCCGGAGTTGCTCGAGAAGGCCGGGGCCGCGGCCCGCGCCACGGCGGCGGAGCAGTTGTACGTGATCGGCGAGGCGGGGGCGGCCGCGGCCGGCGGCGGGGGCGCGGTGCCGTTCGCGGCGCTCCTCGAACACGGCGGCGACCCGCCCCGGGTGCAGATCGACCCGGCCACCGACGTGGTGGCGCTCCCCTACTCCAGCGGCACCACCGGCGTCTCGAAAGGCGTGATGCTCACGCACCGGAACCTGGTGGCCAACCTGCTGCAGGTGGACGCGACCGGACAGGTCTACGAGCACGACACGCTGCTGGCGGTGCTCCCGTTCTTCCACATCTATGGTATGGTGGTGATCATGAACCTCGGGTTGTACCGCGGCGCCACCCTGGTCACCATGCCGCGGTTCGACCTGGAGCAGTACCTGCAGCTCATCGCCAGGCACCGCGTCACCTTCGCCCACGTGGTGCCGCCGGTGATGCTGGCGCTGGCCAAGCACCCGCTGGTGTCGCGGTACGACCTCTCGTCGTTGCGGACCCTCTTTTCGGGCGCCGCGCCCCTCTCCGACAGCCTGTCGCGCGCCTGCGCGGAGCGACTGGGCGTCGTCGTGAGGCAGGGCTACGGAATGACCGAGGCCAGCCCCGGCACGCACCTCAGCCCCGAGGATCCCGCGAAGATCAAGTCCGGCTCGGTGGGCCCGGTGATCGCGGGCACCGAGTGCCAGGTGGTGCACGTCGACACCGGGGCGCCGTGCGGACCGATGCAGGATGGCGAGCTCTGGGTCCGCGGGCCCCAGGTCATGAAAGGGTACCTCAACCGCCCGGAGGCCACCGCCCTGACGGTGGACGCCGACGGCTGGCTGCACACCGGCGACATCGGCTACGCCGACCACGATGGCCACTTCTTCATCGTCGACCGCCTCAAGGAGCTCATCAAGTGCAAGGGCTACCAGGTGCCGCCGGCCGAGCTCGAGGCGGTCCTCCTCACCCACCCGGCGGTGGCTGACGCCGCCGTGATCCCCGCGCCTGACGAGGAGTGCGGCGAGGTACCCAAGGCGTTCGTGGTGCTGAAGAGCATGCCGGCCGGCGGCGATGGCGCCGGCCTCCCGACGCCTGACGACCTGATGGCGTACGTCGCCGGCAAGGTGGCTTCGTACAAGCGCCTCCGCCTCCTTGAGTTCATCGACCAGGTCCCCAAGTCGCCGTCGGGAAAGATCCTCCGGCGCGTACTGGTGGCCCGCGAACGGGAGCGCGGTCCCCACGCCTGACCAGTCGGAATCGCCCCCGAACCCTTGCAATGCGGGGGCGCCGGTCGTACTCTGACACGTGTTCGGTCACCGGAGCGAACGCGTGCGTCCACGACGACGTGCCCGCGGCGTGGTCCTCGGTCCCGTACTGCTGCCGATCATCGCCAGCATTGCATTGGCGCCGCCCGTCATCCAGAAGGCCGCCGAGGCCCGACCAATCGTCCACTTCCCCGTCGTCGTCACGACGGAGGCACTGGTCATCGCCGGCTACCCCGACGCCAAGCCGCGGCCGCTCGGGCCGGGTCAGATCCGCTACGTCGCCCTCGACCTCCCGGTGCGCGAAGAGCCGGTGGTCCGCCACTACACCTTCCGTACACCGGTCCGCGTGACCGACCTGCCGCGCGACGTGGGCCACCTCTACGTCTCCTGCTCGGTCTTCCTCAACGGCATCACCATCGGCCAGGGCATGTCCGCGGCCCGGTTCACCGGATTGAGCTTCGCGGGGATGGTGTCCGTGCACGTGCAGGTGACGCACGTCAGCGTGGTCCCCGAGCGCGCCAATCGCTACACCTGCGAGCTGATCGGCTGGACGCGGGGCGGCGCCGCCTCCATCGCCGACCTGTTCAACCCTCCGGGGCAGCCCGGCGTACACCCCTTCGATGCCCGGACCGGCTCCACCTTCCGCGTCAGGAATGCCGGTCTGTTGAACGCCCGCTGAGGAATCCATCCATGTCCGTCCGAATCCCGCGAGGCCGGCTGACTCCGGCCCCGACTCTCGCGTGCGCGCTGGCGGCCGTTATGGCCGCCGCCCCCCTCGCCGCGCAGTCTCCCACCGGCGCGGCTACCCGGATCGACTCCACGCGGCTGGCCGTGCTCAAGGCCGAAGCCGCGCGCGACGTCGACAACCGGGCGGTGATGACCCAGCAGATGGTCGACCAGCTGTTTTCGTTCGGCGAGCTGGGCTTCCAGGAGTTCGAGTCGTCGCGCTACCTGGTGGACGTGCTGCGGCGCAACGGCTTCACGGTCCAGGAAGGGTACGCGGGGATTCCCACCGCCTGGGTCGCCACCTGGGGGTCGGGCAAGCCGGTGATCGCGCTGGGCTCGGACATCGACGGCATTCCGCAGGCGTCGCAGAAGCCGGGCGTCTCGTGGCGCGATCCGCTCGTGGACGGCGCGCCCGGACATGGCGAGGGGCACAACTCGGGCCAGGCGGTGATCATCACCGCGGCGGTCGCGGTGAAGAAGATCATGGAGCGCGACCACCTGCCGGGCACGATCAGGATCTGGCCGGGCGTCGCCGAGGAGCTGGTGGGCTCCAAGGCCTACTTCGTCCGAGAGGGCCTGTTCGCCGATGTCGACGCCTGCATCTTCACGCACGTCGGGAGCAACCTGCAGACGTCGTACGGCGCGGGGGGCGGGACGGGGCTGGTGAGCGTCGAGTACTCGTTCCTGGGCGAGACGGCGCACGCGGCCGGTGCGCCGTGGCGCGGCCGGAGCGCGCTCGATGCCGTGGAGATCCTCGACGTCGCCTGGAACTTCCGCCGCGAGCACCTCCGCCCGCAGCACCGGCTGCACTACGTGATCCGGGACGGAGGCGACCAACCTAACGTCGTGCCGCGCTCGGCGTCGGTCTGGTACTACTTCCGCGAAATCGACTACCCGCACATCAAGGAGCTGTACGACCTGGGCGGCACCATGGCCCAGGCGGCGGCGACCATGACCGGCACCCGGCTCGCCTCGGCGCGTATCCTCGGCTCGGCCTGGCCGCGCTTTTTCAACCGCCCCATCGCCGAAGCGATGCAGGACAACATCCGGCGCGTGGGACTCCCCACCTGGAGCGACGCCGACCAGACGCTCGCCCGGGCGGTGCAGAAGGAGCAGGGCTCGAAGCCGAACGGTCTGGACACCGTGCTGGCGAAGCTCGACACCGGCGTCTCCGAGGAGAACAACCGCGGCGGCGGCTCGGACGACATCGGTGATGTGTCGTGGGTGGTGCCGACCGTGACGCTCAACTACCCGTCGAACATCCCCGGCCTGCCGGGCCACCACTGGTCCAACGCGATCGCGATGGCCACGCCGATCGCCCACAAGGGCGCGACCGCCGGCGCCAAGGTGACGGCGATGACGCTCCTCGACCTGCTCACCCGGCCGTCGCTCGTCGACAGCGCGAAGGCGTTCTTCCGCGACGTCGAGACGAAGGACGTCCACTACACGCCGTTCATCGGCGCGACCGACCGCCCGGCGATCGAGATGAACCGCGCGATCCTGGAGAAGTACCGGCCGGCGATGAGGAAGTTCTACTACGATCCGGCGAAGTACCCGACCTATCTGGAGCAGCTCGGGATCCGCTATCCCACCGTGCGGCCCGACAGCGGAGCCGTCAGGCGCTGAGCGGCGCGGCGGTCACTGCGCCGGCACGCGCACCCGCCGCCCCACGCTCCGCACCCGGTCGGACAGCGTCAGCGCCAGCTCGGGGCCGGGGACGCGGATGGTCGCGTCACCGCCGCGCGCGAACGACAGGACCGCGCCGGTGGCCGCATCGCGCACCAGGACCATCGGGTACGCGGCCGCGTTCCAGGTGATCCGGGCCAGGCCGGTTCCGGCCGGCCGCGCCTCCACGCCGGCATCGGGCGGCGCCACCGCCGCCGTCGCCAGGGCCACCCGCGCCGCCCCGCCCGGGAGGGGCGCGCTCGTCAGGCGCAGCGTCGCCAGCGACCCGGTCGCGGCCATCGACTCCGGGATCGCGAACGCGAACGTCCGCTCGTGGAGCGGCGAGTCGGCCACGGCGTCGGCGGTGAACGGCAGCGAGAAGAGCACCCCGCCCCCGGCATCGATCCCTTCCAGCAGGTCGGCGCCGGCCGTCCGCGGCATCGACGGCGGGGCATCGATGCGGAACGCGGGCTCGAGCACCACGCCGCTGTCGCTCATCCGCCCCCACACCAGCAGCACCGGCTGGATCCGGGCCGCCGCCCGGGCGGCCGACGCCGACGCCTGGGTGCTGCGGAAGTTCAGCACGCCGCTGTAGGTGTAGTCGCTGATCCACTGGTTTCCGCAGTAGCCCATCACGTCGGTCATCGACGGCGGCTTGAGCGCGCCGGTGTTGAGGTCGTACCCCCACGCGCCGGTGACGCCGCCGGGATACGGATAGCTCTGGTCGGGGTTGCCGGGGTTGCCGCACGGCGCATGGTACCGCCCCCAGTTATGTCCCCACTCGTGGGCCGCCACGCTCGCGCCGCTCGGCTGGTAGTCCCACCCCATCGCAATCGGCGCGCCCACGTAGCCGATCCCGGCCACGCCGCTGCTGTACGTGGTCTTCACCACGCCGTAATACGAGCGCGAGCTGCCGTCGGCCAGCCGCAGCGAGCTCAGCTCGCTCAGGATCGTCCCCCACGCGCCGTTGGTGTTGTTCGCGTCCAGCGCCGGCGCGCTGGTGGTGTACGGCAGCCGGACGTCCGCCGAGTACCCCGGCAGGGGGTGGATCTTCATCGCCACCGACAGGAACTGGTCCCGGTTCCCGTCGTTCACCAGCCCCTGCAGCGAATTGGCGGTCTGCATCACCGGTACCAGGCGTACGCTGAACGCCGGCGCCGCGCGCACGTCCAGCGCCTGCGGCGTGCCTGACGCGGGGTACTGGTTGTCCGT
The DNA here is from genome assembly GCA_041483735.1 of Gemmatimonadaceae bacterium. Classification (GTDB taxonomy): domain Bacteria; phylum Gemmatimonadota; class Gemmatimonadetes; order Gemmatimonadales; family Gemmatimonadaceae; genus JBGPGH01. Next base: position 18,544 of record JBGPGH010000018.1, read on the forward strand.
CTCGTCAGGCTCGGCCACCACGCTCCCCGGGTCGACGTCGGCCAGGAGCGACAGCCCGATTTGCATCAACGTGTCCGGGATCACGACGTTCCACGAGCCGAAGATCGACCCCTCGTCGATGACCGTTGGCGCGCCCCCGCCGCCGGCCGGCGCGGCGAGCGTCAGGACGGCCTTCGGGACGCCGTTCTGGAAGAGGCGCACGCGGACCGCCGGCGCCACCCCGTTCGGCTCGCTCCCCTTCACGAACACCCGCAACAGGCCCGGCCGGCCGCGGGCCAGCGGCACCGAACCGTTGTAGCGCTGGACGCTCTGGGTGATGTACAGGCCGTCGATCGCGAGGTTGAGCGTGCCCGGCGGGACGGACACGTACTGCACGGCCGCGCCGGCGGCGCCGCCGGCAGCCAGCACGACGCCGGGCGGCGCCGGATTCGACGGCGCCCACGTCCCGCCGGCATCGGTCACCCGGGCCGGCGACACCGTGTACGTCCCCGGCGGCAGCCCGCCCAGCACCTGCGTCGCGGTGACGAAGCGCGAGACGCCGAGCGGCCCCTGCACCGTGACCGCCGCGCTCGTGCCGGCCGACAGGCCGGTGACGGTGACGGTGAGCGATCCGCTGTTGTCGGCGTAGGTCACCAGCGCCGTCGAGGGCGACGTGGACGCGGCGACCGTCGCCGTCCGCACCAGCGTGTCCGGCCCGTAGGCCGCGGCCGCCCCCACCACCTCGCCGGCGGTCAGCGTGTAGGTGCCGGGCACGAGCCCGGAGATCGCCTCGGTGGCGGTGAGCTGGCGGTTGAAACCGCCGGGTCCGGCCACGGCCACCGATCCTGACAGGCCGTCAGGTAGGCCGGCGATGGTCACCGTGAGGCTTCCGGTAATGATCGCGAACGATACCGGGCCGGCGGCCGGCGTCGTCCCCGCCTTCACCGGCACCGTCTGCACCGCCGGCGTCGCCGCCCAGGTGCCGCCGGCCGCCGCGATGTTCGCCGCCACGATCGAGTAGTCGCCCGGCTTGAGCGCGGTGAGCGTCTGTGAGGCGTCGACGGTGGCCGCGAACCCGTTGGGGCCGTTCACCGCGATGCCGGCCGCCGTCCCATTGGGCAGTCCGGTCACGGCCAGCGCCAGCGAGCCGGTGGTGGGGCCCGTGGGGCCGTCATGGCCGCACCCCAGCGCTCCGAGCGCGAGCGGCCCGGACAGGAGCGCGATGACGAATGGATGGTGGGCGTGGCGCATGGGACCGTCGACCGAGGGCTGCATCCGCAACGTATCGGGCGGTCGCGGCACGCGCCAGACGGCGAGCGGGCCCGGTCCACTCCGATCCGCGGGTGATGCCCGTCACAGCCCTCTCCGTCACGCGACGTCAGCCGCCGCCCCCGTCGCGGGATGGAATGATGCGCGACGCAATGAAACGTAGACGGAGGTCGGGCCTCTCCACGCTATCCTCGGCGCCACCCCGGACCGCCCGCGTGCCCGATCGTCAGGCGCCGCCGATCCACGCCATGGACTCGTCCGGGGCCTCACCCACGCTTCAGCGGCGCACCTGGAGGGTACCGTCATGTTCGCAACGCTCCCGCGGCCTCGCGCCGCAACCATCAGGGTCGCGGCCGTGGGCGCCGCCATCGCGCTCGCCGCCTGCGCGCGCGATGCCGCCTTCGGCACCGGGCCCGGCGCCCCCGCCAACCGGCCCGACATCCGGCTCGCCGGCGGCTCGGTGATCACCGGCCGGGCGATCACCGTCGTGCGCGGTTCGCAGCCCGGCGCCCTGCTGCCGCGCACCCTGTTCGTCGACACCTCGCGGTATCGCACCACCCTGGCGGGCGCCCGCACCAGCGTCGCCGTCGAGACCCGCGCCGGGAGCCTCGAATTTCCGATCGCGACGCTCGGCGCCATCGCGCGCGGCGGGAGCTGGCGGCACGCCGGCCGGCCGCGGTCGGGGGCGGCGGTGGATCTCGAGTTCCGGTCCGTGAACGGCGCGCCGGCGAGCGAAGTGGTGGCGCGCGTGGGCGGCGAGATCGTCTCCCGCACCGTCGACCACTGGCTGCGTGCCCGGGGCGGATGGCTGCTGCAGGAGCGCGAAATCATTGCCTATCGACAGGGGCTGGAAGTGGGCCGGATCGAGACCACCTTCGAGACCGACCTGCAGCTCCTGGCCGCGACCACCCCGCGTCGCGCCGTGCTCGTGGCGATGACCGAGGCCGCCGCCGACGCGCTCCGTCCGATCCTCACCGGCGCCGCCGGCCTGCTGCTCCCGGCCACGCTCCAGGCGCAGTCCAGCGCCGCGTGCGGCCAGGAGGTCAACTACGCCTTCGACACGATCGATGGGTACATCGCCTCGCTGGCGAACTTCGCCCGGGCGCTCGAGTCCGAAAATCCCTTCGCCATCGCGGCGGCCATCGTCGTCACGAACGCGGCCTATCAGAAGATGGATCGCGCCCAGCTCACCCTCGACGATTGCGTCGCCCAGATCGGCGTGCGGCCCAAGGGTCCGTGACCGCGCGCCTCGACCACTTCACCGGAGAGACTTCCATGAACGAATCGTCAACTTCCATGCGACACGCGCTCGCCGTCCGGCTGAGGAGCAATGCCGGCCTGCGGGGATGGACCTGGGTCTGGATCGCGCTGATGCTCGCGGCCGTCGCGTCAGGCGCGGCATCCGACCTCCTGGCGCGCGGCGCGTTCGCCGACGCCTGGGCTCACTTCGCGTACCTCCTGACCATCGCGTCGGCGGTCCTCGGCACGGTGATCGCGGTCGTGTCTTCGGCGCGGGAGCCGGAGGCGGAGGACGTGGCCGACGGCACGGGCGGCGGCCGCTGACGACGGGCGCGGGAAGGGGCCGATGTCACCGGGGCGCGGCGAGGGCTTTCACTCCCGCGCCGCGCCGCGTACATCTGTCGCATGACACTGACCATCCCGTCGTTCACCTTCGTCCACATCACGGTCATGATGCTCGGCTGGATCGCGTTCATCGTGATCTTCGCCACCCGGCCGCGGCCGCCCAGGACCACCGAGCGCACCCGCGACCGGGCGTCGATCGCCGGCATCATCGTCCAGATGATCGCGTACGCGTCAGTCTGGACGCTGCGGCGCGGATTCGACGCGCCCTTCACCGGCAGCGGCGAGATCGCCCAGTCGCTGGTGACCCTGGTCGAGGTGGCGCTGGTGATCGGCTCGCTCTGGCTGGTCCGGGGCGCCGTGCAGGTCCTCGGCAAGCAGTGGAGCTTCGCCGCGCGGGTGGTCGAGGAGCACGAGCTGGTCACCAGCGGTCCGTACGCCATCGTCAGGCACCCGATCTACACCGGGATGCTCGGGATGCTCGTGGCGACCGGGATCGCGCTCTCGGCCTGGTGGGTGGTGCTGGCCGCCACCGCCGTCTTCCTCGCCGGCACTCTCGTCAGAACCCGCGCCGAGGAGCGGCTGCTGCGCGCGACGTTCGGTGAGAAGTTCGACCGCTACGCCGCCGCGGTGCCGGCATTGATCCCGCGCCTCCCACCCGGCCGCACGGCGTTCTAGTGTCGACCTGGCTGCCGCCGGGCGCGGCGTCGCCCGGGCCCGCCCTCGCCGGCGGTGGCGCCGATCGGCGGCCGGCCGCGCGCGGCATCTCATTCGCCGATCTCGGCGCGGCGCTGCCGGACTTCGCCATCGCCGCCACTTTCGTCATCACCTGGGTGGCGCCGACCGCGCTGGGCGACCTGATGGTGACGCGCCTGCTGATGGTCATGCTGCTCGAGTTCATCGTCGTGCATTCATCCGCCTTCATGGGCACGGTGGTGGTGAGCGATGGGCCGCGCGGCGCCAAGGCCGTCGCCATCCTCGGACTGGGCGCGCTCTACTCCCTGTTCGCGGGCGCCTTCTCGCTCGCCTTCCATTCCTGGTGGCCCATCCTGGCGTTCTGGGCGCTGACGCTCAACCGGCTGCTGGGCGTCCTGATCGGCCAGGCGCCTGAGGGTCGCGAGAAGGCCGCGGTGATGGCGGGCTGGGGGATCGGGGCGGCGAGTTACCTCGGCTTCACCTTCCTCACGCTGTTCATCCCCATCCCGCGCCTGGGAATCACCCCGGAGGTGGTCAGCGCCCAGCATTTCACCAGCTCCGGCATCTGGATCGATCAGCCGTGGCGGGTGATGGCCTTTGGCACATTGTATTTCTTCACGATCGCGTGCACCGAGCTCTTCGCCGGCCGCATGTTCGCGAAACCGGCCCCCTGACCCCGGACCGCCGACCGCCAACCTCCGACCTCCGACCTCCGCAGTCCGGGATTCCATGACGTGACTTCCTCCAATACCCGACTGCGTTCGACCCATGTGGGGGGCATCATCGAGTGGGAGAATGACCGCCCATGTATCGGAGGGAGGAAGGGATGCTGCAGAACGTCGGATCGCTGGATCGCTGGGTTCGCGCGATCGTGGGGCTTGTGATCGTTTCGCTGGTGTTCTGGGGTCCGCAGACCCCGTGGGGATATCTGGGTCTGATCCCGATCGCGACGGCGGCATTCTCGTGGTGCCCGCTGTACGCCATGTTCGGGCTCTCGACCTGCGCGACAGCGCGGCGCGCGTCGACCTGACGCCCCGGCGGGGAGCCGCCGGCCCGGGCGGGCGCACCTGCCCGGGCGCCGTGTGAAGCGGGGACTTCCGGGTCCCCAAGGAGCGAGCGGGACCGTGGCTGACCTTTTAGCCCCGGTCCCGCTAAGTTTGTCGGCGATGCCATGGCTCATAGCCGCGGCTTCGGCGCAGATCGCGCTGGGCCTCTATCTCACGGTGATCGACCACGTCGATCTCTTCCCCTGGAACGACCTCACCGGGATCACGCTGCGCGAGCGGCTCCTGCGCCTGGGTCTGAACTCGATGCCGCACTTCCTGTTCGCGTGGGCCTTTCTCCGCGGGCTGCGGCCGGTGCTGCTGGCGGCGATGCTCTTCTACATCATCGCCCTCGCCATGCACATCGACTTCTGGTGGCGGCCGTACCTGGTGGGCGCCACCGAGCGGCAGCGGTCCCGCTACGAGCGACGTTATCTGCGCACCCGGAAGATCCTCCCCCCAATCAAGGACCACCCCGTGCCTGACGCGCAGCACGTGGTGGCCGGCGCGCTGGCGACGATGGCGCTGGCGCTGACGATCGCGGGGGCGCTCAGCGCGCTGTAGGTCGAACCACCACCTCGGAGAGTACCATGAAACCACTCATCCGACTCCGCCGCCTCGCAGCGTTCGTTGCTGTCACCATGGCCGGCGTCGCGCACCCCGCTGCCGCGCAGACAGGCGGGCTCGACCGCGAGATGTACGAACGCGGGCACAGGATGCTCCTGCAGATCCAGGAAGACCTGAAGAAGTACTACTACGACAGCACCTTCCATGGCGTGGACCTGGATCGCAGGATCCAGCTGGCGGACTCGAACCTCCAGCACGCCCAGAACGCGAACTACATGCTCGCCGTCCTGGCGCAGGTTGCCCAGGACCTGCACAGCTCGCACACGCGCTTCTTCCCGCCCGGCCGGATGAACCGCGTCGACTATGGATACAGCTCGCAGTGCTACGGCGAGGACTGCTTCGTGACCAAGGTGGACCCGAAGAGCGACGCCGCCACCAAGGGCCTCAAGCGGGGCGACCGGGTGCTGGCGATCGACAACTTCGCGCTCAACCGCGCCGGATTCTGGACGCTCGACTACGTCTACGGCCAGCTCAATCCGCGCGCGGGCGAGCGGCTGATCGTCGATCATCCCGACGGCGGCCGCGACACGATTCTCGCCCTCGCCAGGATCATCAAGGGACAGAAGACCTTCGACTGGACCAACATGGACGATGTGGGCCGGCTGATCGGCGAGATCGAGGATGACCAGAACAGGCCCACGCACATCTACCGCGAGATCGGCGACTCGGTTCTGATCTGGAAGATGCCGTCGTTCGTGTACGGCAACGAGGGGCCGATCGACGACATGATCGAGCTGGCGAAGAAGCATCGGGCGGTGATCTTCGACCTGCGCCGCGACCGCGGTGGCGCGGTCCTCACCGAGCAGTACCTCCTGGGACAGTTCTTCGATCACGATGTGCGAATCGGGACGATGGTCACTCGCGGCAGGAAGGAAGTGTTCATCGCCAAACCGGTCCATGGCGATGATCCCTACCGCGGCTTTCTCGTCGTGCTCATCGACAGCTGGTCGGCGTCGGCCGCTGAGATCTTCGCCCGGGTGATGCAGCTCGAGCGGCGCGCCGTGATCGTCGGCGACCGCAGCATGGGCGCCGTGGAAACCAGCATGTCCTACAACCACACGGTCGGGTTCGAACGGGTGCTGGAGTACGGACTGCAGGTTTCCATCTCCGACGTCATCATGTCCGACGGGAACCGCCTCGAGGGGATCGGCGTGACCCCCGACTCGCTGGTGATCCCCACCGGCGCCGACATCGCCGCCAGGCGGGACGTCGTGATGGCCAAGGCGCTCGAGATCGTCGGCGTCCACCGCACCCCGGACGAAGCCGCGGTGCTCTCGGGCATGAGGAAGAAGAGGGACGCGATCACGCCATGAGGCGCCGCCTCACGAGCCCTTGAGCCACCCCTCGCGGAGCGCCCGCTGGGCGGAGGTGGCGTCCGGCGATTCGCCCAGCCGGTACTGGCGGCCGGTGGGCGTGTCGCTCGCGCTGACCGTCAGCCCCAGCAGCGCCAGCGTCTCCCGCCACGGGAGTTCCTCCACGCCGCCCACGTACCGCTCGAACCAGGGGTGCAGGTCGGCGCCGGCCACCGCGCTCGCGCACTCCTCCACATCGCGCTCCGTGTAGCCGCGTCCGCGCAGGTAGTAGCTCGCGTTCGGTGCGTCCCAGGTGCGCGCCTTCAGCTCGCGGAGTACGACGTCGAGCGACTTCGCGCCCCCGGTGCGGGAGCGGATCTCGAGGTCGAGCAGCATCGCCAGCGCCGCGCCCTTCGTGTAGTACGAGATGAACGAATGGTTCCGGTCGGTCGACATCGGCGACACCGCCCCGTCCCAGAAGGGCGCGTGGAAACTCGCGCCGCGTGCCGACAGCTCGGTCCGCGCCGGCAGCTCGGTGGTGGTCTGAATGATCGACGCAAGCTCGGCGTACATCTCCTCCTTCGTCTCGATCCCGGTGCGCCCCAGCGTCATCGCCGCGTAGTACGACGTCCACCCCTCGGCCACCCAGAGGCTGGGCTGGTACTGCTCGCGCGTGTAGTCGAACGGCCCCAGCGCCACCGGCCGAATGCGCTTCACGTTCCAGGTGTGGACGTACTCGTGCGCGGCCGTCCCGATCCCCGGCAGGATCGCCAGCGTGTCCGACCAGCGCCGGGAGTCGATGATCTGGGTGGACAGCAGGTGCTCCATTCCGTCGCCGCCCGGGTAGCCGATGTTGAACAGGAACGTGTAGCGCTCCAGCGGCGGCGGCGCGACGATCCGGTTCTCGGCGCGGACGATCTTCTCGACGTCGGCGGTGAACCGCGACCGCAGCCCGTCATCGGGCCCGTTGTGGTGCACCGCCACCCGGTAGAGCCGTCCGTCCACGCGGAACGAATCCACCGCCAGCGTCGGCGCCACCTCGGTGGGCGTGTCGATCAGCTCATCATAGTTGGGAAACGAGAACGCCAGCTGGTCCAGGTGCTCGCTGGCGCCGTTGATCACGTGCCAGCCCGCCGGCGGCGCGATCGTCAGGCGCGCCGGATCGGCCTTGTGTCCCTCGGCGTACAGGAAGAGCGACGCGCCGTTCCAGTTCGCGTGGGCGGTGTCGAGCACGCTGAACGTCCCCGACAGCGTGTTCGCGAATACCCGGTACTTCACCCGGACCGCCCGCGCCCCGCCGGTCGCCACCCGCCAGAGCGAACCGTTCTCCTTGTCCCAGCCCAGCGGCGTGCCGTCGGCGGTCAGGGCCGAGAAGCGCTGGACGTTGCGGGCGAACTCCATCCGGGCGTAGCGGCCGGGCGACCACACCGGCATCTGCAGGCGGACGGTATCGCGGTCCACGCCGGCGAGGTCGACCTGGACCTCATAGTAGTGCGATGCCGGGTCGGGCATGGCGATGCGATAGGCGATGTCCCAGGGGGCGGTCGGGGCCGGCGGCGCCGGCCGGCCGCCCCGGGCGGCGCAGGCCGCCAGCAGGGCCGCGCCGGCCGCCAGCGGGGCCCGTCTCCAGCGCCTGACGAGTTGGGGCCACCGGAGGGAGTCGATCGCGGTCACGGGCATGGGGCTCGGAGTGAATGGTTTGGGGGTGACGCGGGCGCCGCCGTCGCGATCACGTCGCGCCCGGCGCGCGGACCCGGGCCAGCGCGTCGCGCGCCTCGTCCAGGCGCGGGTTCAGCTCCACGGCCAGCGTGTATTCGCGGACCGCGAGCTCGCGCTGCCCGCGCTGTTCGTACACCTGGCCCAACGCCAGGTGCGCGCCGGCGAGCGTGGGCCGGGCCTCGCCGGGGAGCGCGTCGAGGTAGGTCTTGAGCGCCTCCTCGCCGCGCCCCAGGTCGCGGCCGGAGAGCGCCGCCGTCCGGCCGATCTGCAGATAGGCGGACCAGTCCCGCGGATCGCGCCCCACCAGGTGCTCGTACACATCGGCCGCTTCCGGATACCGCTCGAGCTTCAGGTAGAGCGCGCCCAGGTTCTGGTACGGCGTCGCGCTGTCCGGGTACGCTTCGGCCGCGCCGCGGTAGTGTCCTTCGGCATCGGAGAACCGCTTCTCCGCCTCGTGGATCATCCCCTGCGCGAGCTGTCCCCGCATCGGGTTCAGCCTGACGATTTCGTCCGCCTGCATCCGGGCACGCTCCAGCGCGTTCTGATCGCCGCCGAGCATCGTCCCGGCCGTCACATCGTACTGCACCAGGTCCATCCGGGCGAGCACGTTGCCCGGGTCGAGCGACACGGCCCGCGCGAACTCCGGCCGGACCTTGCGTGCCAGAAAGAGCGCCCGCGCCTTGTTGACCATCGACAGGCGGAGGGCGTAGGCGCGGCCCAGCCACTGGTGGAACACCGACGTCTTCGGCGACAGCTGCACCGCCAGCTCCAGCCAGTCCACCGCCCGATCCGGCTCTCGCTCGTAGATATTGATGCGCCCCAGCAGGTACGGCGCGATGGGGTCGACGGTATTGATGCGCGAGTACGTCTCCAGCGCGACGGCCGCGTCGGCGTACCGGATCTCGCGAAACATCCGCACCGCCGCGCCCAGCTGGCCGCTGTCCGGGAGGGGGACCTCCTGGGCGAGGGCCCGCGCGGCGCCGCCACCCAGCACCACCGCCACCATCAGCCCGCGACCCACTACCACGCCGGCGTCCCGCTCACCAGCTCGGCGTGGAGCTTCGCATAACTGTCGTGGCGCGCCGCGCTGATCGTGCCGGCGCGCACCCCGGCCAGCACCGCGCACCCCGGCTCCACCGTATGGGCGCAGTCGCGGAACTTGCACTCGCCCAGCATCGGCCGGAACTCCGGGAAGCAGCGGTCGAGGTGTTCGGGCGGGAGCCCCCACATCCCCACCTCCCGCAGTCCCGGGGTGTCGACCACGAACCCGCCGCGCGGCAGCGGGTGCATGAGCGCCCCCACCGTGGTGTGGCGCCCCTTGTTGACCGACGCGCTGATTTCGCCCACCCGCAGGTTCAGCCCCGGGTACAGCGTGTTGAGGAGCGAGGACTTGCCCACCCCCGACGGCCCCGAGAACACCGACGTCCGCCCATCGAGCACCGCGTGCAGCTCCTCGATGCCGATCCCGCGCTTGACGCTGGTGTAGTGGACCGGGTAACCGGCGCGTTGATAGGCATCGAACCGGGCGCGCACCTCGTCAGGCTGAACCAGCTCGATCTTGTTGATGATGATCCGCGCCGCCAGCGAGTTGCCCTCGGCGATGATCAGGAACCGGTCGAGCATCCGCGTGTGCGGCTCGGGATTGGCGGCCGCGAACACCGCCACCACCTGGTCCACGTTGGCGGCCACCAGCCGCTCGCCGCGGGCCCCCGCCGGCGACTGGCGCGCCAGCGTCGAGCGGCGCGGCAGAATCTCGCGGATCACCCACCCGTCGCCCCGCTCCCCGGACTCGAGCACCACCTCGTCCCCCACCGCGAGCTTGAGCGTCCCCGCCTGCTTCAGGCGCCCGCGCAGCGACACCTCGCGCGTCTCGCCGGCGGCGGTCCGGACCACCCAGATGCCGCCGGTGCCGCTCAGCACCACCCCCCGCTCGCCCGATGCAGCCGGGTCCACGGCAGCCCGTGCCGGGGCGGGAGCGGCCTCCGGCGCCGCGGGTGGCGCCGGCGCGGGGGGCTCCGGCGCCGCGATCAGCCGGTCGAGCAGCTGCTTCACATCGGCCAGCCGCCAACGGCCCAGCGCCTCACGAGCTTCGGCGTCGGTGTCCGCGAAGGTCAGGAACCCCGACTCGACGTGTCCGCCGATCTTCGGGTCGTCGCCGGTCCACCGGACAAAGAGCAGGTAGGCGCCGGCGCGGCGGCCGGGCCCGTGCTCGCCGGTGGCATCGGTGGCGATGTCGGCGCTGTACGACAACCCATCGGCACCCTCGAAGGCCGCCGGCCTGGCATGGACGGCCATGTACCCCCCCAGCGTGCCCTCATCACCTTTGGAGTGATCGGCGGGGAGGTGCTGTCCGGGGGGCGGAGTCATCGCCCTAGCGCCGTCGGAAACTCACCGCTTCGCGCACGACGTTGCCGGTGAGGAACATGACGTTGGCGGGGCGCTCGGCGAGACGCCGCATCAGGTACGGGTACCATTGCGTCCCGAACGGAACGTAGACGCGCATGCGGAACCCGTCCCGCACCAGCTGGTCCTGCAGGTCGCGCCGGACGCCGTACAGCATCTGGAACTCGAAGCGCGACGGCGCGATGTCGCCGGCGGACGCGCACCGCCGGGCCTCGGCGATGATCCGCGGATCGTGTGTGGCCAGTCCCGGGAAGGTGCCGCGCCGCATGAGCTCCTGCATGGCGCGGACGTAGTTCGCGTCCACGTCCCGCTTGTCCGGGAAGGCGACCGACGCCGGCTCCTGATAGGCGCCCTTGCAGATGCGCACCCGGCAACCGGCGGCGATCGCCGCCTCGACGTCCGCGCCGGTGCGGCGCAGGTAGCTCTGCAGGACGATGCCGACGTGGGCCGCGTACGACGGGTACAGCCGGTCGTAGAACAGCCGGAGGGTGCGCTCGGTGTAGGCGCTCGACTCCATGTCCAGCCGGACGAAGGTGCCGTACTGCCGGGCCCGGTCGAGGATCTCCTGCATGATCGCGACGCACAGGTCCTCGGAGATGTCGAGCCCCATCGCGGTGAGCTTGATCGAGACATTGGCGTCGAGCTTCCGCTCGTGGATCCGGTCCAGCATCCGGACGTAGTCGCGGCCGGCGGCGCGGGCCTCCGCCTCGTTGGTGACGCTCTCGCCCAGGAGGTCGAGCGACGCCGAGATCCCCCGGGCGTTGAGCTCGGCCACCGCGGCCAGGGCGGTCTCGAGCGTCTCGCCCGCGACAAACCGCTGGGCGAACCGTTGGGCCAGGCGATTGTGACGGACGAACCGGAACACCTGTGGCTGGTTCGAGAGGTAGAACAGGAGCGAACGGAGCATGAATCCTCGGGACACGCCCCATCCCCGGCGGCGGCCGCGTCGAGGCGGTCGCGCGTGGGTGGAACGGGTGGAACGACCTGAGTGGCGGGACGATCCTGAGCATGCTGCCGCCCGCTGGGGAGCCGCCGGCCAACCGCGGGGAATATACCCGGGGCCTCGCGGCATTGGCGAGCGGAACGGACACGGGGTATTTTGTTCCGCTCGCCCGTTCCCCCCATCAGGACGTCGTCATGATCCTCGAAAAGATGTTCACGGCCTTCCGGGCCTTTTTCAACAGCATCGCGAACGCCATGTGGGAGCGCAACCCGATCGCGATCATGCAGCTCGAATACGACAAGTCGGTCGAGCAGCTGCAGGAGGGTCGCAAGGGCCTCGAGCTCTACCGCGGCCTGGTCGAGCGGGTGTCGCGCCAGGTCGCGACCGGCAAGGCGCAGGTCGAGCGCCTGAAAGCGGAGGTCAAGTCGTACCTCAAGGCCGGCGAGCGGGAGACCGCTGGCAAGTTCGCCCTGCAGCTGAAGAAGGCCGAGACCGACCTGGCCGCCAACGACGAACAGCTCCGGATGCACGAGGACGCGTACGCGAACAACCTCAAGAAAATCCAGTTCGCGAACAAGCAGCTGGGCGACGTGCGCGAGAAGATCCAGCGGTACAACGCGGACCTCAAGATGAGCGCCGCCGAAGCCGAGATCGCGAAGATCGCCGGCGACCTGAACATGGACGTGACCACCGACTTCGGGCAGATCGAGCAGGTCATCCAGCAGCAGATCGACACCAACCGCGGCAAGGTGCGGGTGGCCACCGATCTCTCGTCGCGCGGCGTGGCCGACATCAAGGCCCAGGAACGCATGGAGTCCCAGCTCGCCGAGGACACTCTGAAGCAGTACGAGGTGGAGCTCGGGCTCAAGTCGCCCGACACCACCCCCGTGGTCGAGACGAAGAAGGAACTCGGCCCCGCCACCGACTCCACCGCCGGCGCCTGACGGCAAGGTACCCTTATGGACTCCCCACCCGTGTCGAACGGCAAACCGAAGGCCCCCTTCTACATCGTCCTCCTGCTGGTCGTGGCCGGCCTCGGGTGGCTCGGCTTCCACCGGTACGGCGGAAAGCTCGGCGCCGGCGGCGGTTCCTCGTCAGGCGCGGCCCAGGTCGCGGCCGGCATCGAGTCGCCCGACACCACCAGCGTCACCACTGCCAAGGAATACACCTACGTCGCCTCGGCCAAGCTCCCGCCGGTCAAGGGTATCTCGAAGTACAAGACGCTGCCGCCCGACCGGACCATCCGGATGGCGCTCAACGTCTGGGCGGGCTGGGCGCCGGTGATCCTCGCGAACAACGGCTTCAAGGCGGGCAAGCTGTGGAAGACGCCCGGCGGCAAGGACTTCAAGGTCGAGCTGGTGCTGATCGACGACCCGGTGGCGATGCGCGACGCCTACGCTTCCGGCGACATCCACGTGGGCTGGGCGACGCTCGACATGCTGCCGCTGTTCGTCGAGCAGCTGCGGCGCGATTCGCGGACCATGCCGCGCGTCTACCAGCAGATCGACTTTTCCAACGGCGGCGACGGTATCGTCGTCCGCCAGGGCATCAAGTCGGTCGGCGACCTGCGCGGCAAGACCATCGTGCTCGCGCAGAATTCTCCGTCGCACTACTTCGCGCTGAATTCACTGCTCAACGGCGGCCTGCAGCCCGGTGACGTGGAGTTCAAGTTCACCCAGGATGCCTTCCAGGCCGCGGCCGCGTTCAACGCCGACAAGTCGATCGCCGCGGCGGTGAGCTGGTCGCCGGACATCTACAACCTCTCGAAGGTGGCCGGCAACCGGATGCTGGTGAGCACCCAGACGGCGAACAAGCTGATCGCCGACGTCTGGTTCGCGCGCGCCGACTTCGCCAAGGACCACCCCGACATCATTGAAGGGATGGTGCGCGGCATCTTCGACGCCATGGAGGCGCTGAAGGGGACGGAGGCCAAGCAGCAGGCCGCCAGGCTGATGGCCGAGGGCTACTCCATCCCGGCCACCGACGCGCTGTCGATGCTCGGCGATGCGCACGCCACGAACTACGCCGAAAACCGCGAGTTCTTCCTCAACCAGAACAACCCCGCGAACTTCGAGCGCACCTGGAACACCGCCTACTTCCTGTACAAGAAGATCGGCGCGGTGAACGAGAAGGTCCCGTTCGAGCAGGTGATGGACTTCTCGGTGATCCAGAAGCTGGGCGCCGAACCGAAATACGCGAACCAGAAGAACGAGTACGACGTCCAGTTCGTGCCGACCACCGCCAGCACGGTACAGGCCGAGAGCAACGAGATCCTCACCAAGACGGTGGTGGTGCAGTTCTTCCCCAACTCGTGGGACCTCTACAAGACGGTGACCAAGGACGAGAACGGGAAGCAGACCGAGGTGATGTACGACCCGAACGTCGACTTCGTGGTCGAGGAAGTCGGGCGGCTGGCCGGCCAGTACGGGGCCGCCCGGGTGGTGATCGAGGGGCACACCGACGCCTCCATGAAGGGGCAGATCGATCCGTCGGCGGTGAAGGAGCTCTCGCTGAATCGCGCCAATTCGGTGAAGGAGGCGCTCCTCAAGAAGTTCAAGGGGCTGCAGCCTAACCAGTTCGTGACCTCCGGTGTGGGTTGGGACATGCCGGCGGATCCGAACGATCCGTACAACAGCGCCAAGAACCGACGGGTCGAGATCAAGGTCTATCCGCTGGAGGCCAACAAGTAGCGTGGCCACCCCTGTCAGGGAGCGCCCATCGCTGTTCGCCCTGCGCGAGGCCCCGCCGCCCCGCGTCCGGCGGGCGGTGGGGGCCGGCGGCATCCTCCTGTCGATCGTCATCTGGTGGGCGGTCACCGCCGGTTCCTCGGCGGAGACGCGCTTCATCTCGCCGGTGGTGCTCCCCAGCCCCGGCGAAGTGCTGCGCAGCTTCCCCACGCTCTGGTCCGAGCGGGCGCTGCTGGAGAGCATCGCCGCCACCCTCCAGCGCGTGATCGGCGGGTTCCTCCTGTCGGTCGTGATCGGCGTGCCGCTGGGCGTGCTGGCCGGCTCCTGGCGGATCCTCGATGCCGCCACCGCTCCGCTCGCCCTCTTCGGCCGCAACATCCCGATCGCCGCGCTCATCCCCCTCACGATCCTCTGGTTCGGTATCGATGAGTCGCAGAAGATCATGTTCATCTTCCTGGCCACGGTGCCGTTCGTCTTCTCCGACACGGTCAACGCGGTGACCGCCGTCCACGACCGGTACGTGGAGTCGGCGCAGACGCTGGGCGCGAGCCGCGTCCAGGTGATCGGGAAGGTGCTCATCCCGCTGGCGATGCCCGACATCTACAACAGCCTCCGCAACCTGTTCGGGCTCGCCTTCGGCTACATCATGCTCGCCGAGCTGATCAACGCGAAGTACGGACTGGGCTACCTGCTCAGCACCAGCCAGCGGCGCGGCCTGCCCGAGCACATCATCCTCATCCTGATCGTGATCGGGCTGCTGGCGTACGGCATCGACCGGCTCCTCTACTGGTTCCAGCTGAGCCTCTTCCCCCACCTCGCCGGCGGGGAGCGGTCGTGACGCGCGGCGACAGCCCGATCGCCGGCGGCGCGGCGGCGGCGGCGCCGGAAGGCGCCGCGCCCGCCGCGCCGCCGCCGGTCGTGGAATTCCGCAAAGTCACCAAGACGTACGAAGACGGCTTCACCGCGATCCGCGACATCACCTTCCTGGTCGAGGACCTGCCGGCCAAAGGCGAGTTCGTGACCATCCTCGGCCCATCGGGGTGCGGGAAGTCGACTATTCTCCGGCTCATCGCCGGCCTCCGGCCGCAGCATCCCGCCACCGTCGGCGAGGTCCTGGTCGGCGGCCTGCCGGTCACCGCGCCCGGTGCCGACCGCGGGATGGTGTTCCAGGACTACACCCTCTTCGACAACCGCACCGTCGCCGACAACGTCGCCTTCGGCCTCGAATGCCGCGGCGTCGCCAGGGGCGAGCGTCATGAGCGCGCCCGGGAGTGGATCCGCAAGGTGGGGCTCGACGTCGACCGGGACGCGATCAAGTATCCGTACCAGCTGTCGGGCGGGATGCGGCAGCGGGTCGCGATCGCGCGCACCCTCACGCTGAACCCGAGAATCATCCTCATGGATGAACCGTTCGGCGCGCTCGACCCCAGCACCCGCATGCACATGCAGGACCTGCTGGTCTCGCTCTGGCGCGAGCAGCAGGCGACGGTCTTCTTCGTGACCCACTCCATCGAAGAGGCGGTCTACCTGGGCGACCGCACCTACCTCATCTCGTCGGCGCCGGGTACGATCATGCGCGAGGTGAAGGTGCCGCCTCCCGACCGGCCCGCCCGCGAAATGCAGCGCGAAAAGTCCTTCCTCGAGATCGTCTTCAGCCTGCGCGACACCATGGAGAATCTCGAATCGTCGACCAGGGCCGGCGACTGATGCCGACCCGGCGCGTGCCCGGCACCGGGAGCGGTCGCTGATGCCGGCCGCGGGCCGCGCCGGCGCGGGTATGCTCGACTATCTCAAGCGGGCATTCCTCTGGCGCTGGAACCTGCTCGCCCTGCTGGGCGCCGGCCTCGCCGCCGTCCTGTCGCCGTGGCCCGATGCCCTGCTGCCGCTGGTGGGCGCGGGAGAGCTCCTCTTCCTCGGCGCACTGGTCTCCGTGCCGCGCTTTCGTCAGGCGGTGGACGCCGACGTGGCCGACCGGGCCAGGGCCGGCGCGACCCGCGGAACCGCCACCTCGCTCACCGCGCTGCTGGTGGCGCTCCCCGCCGACGCGCGGCAGCGCTTCACGGTGCTGCGCCAGCGCTGCCTCGAGATGCGGGCGATCGCGCAGGGCGGCCAGCCGGCCGGCGTTGGCGACGGCGCGACCGATCTCTGGACGCCGGCCCTCGACCGCCTGCTCTACGGATTCCTGCGCCTCCTCGATCAGCAGGGGCGCCTGCTGCGCTTCCTCCGCACCACCAGCGAGGGCGAGCTGAGCAAGGGGCTCGATGCCGTGAAGGCGCGGCTCGCGCAGTCGCAGACGGCGCAGGACGATCGCATGGCCCGGTCGCTCCAGGACTCGGTGACCATCGCCGAGCAGCGTCTCGACAACTATCGCAAGGCGATGAAGAACGCCGAATTCGCGGCCACCGAGCTCGACCGGGTGGAGGCCAAGATCCGGTCGCTCGCCGAGCTCTCAGTCAACCGCCAGGACCCGGACGCGCTCAGCGTCCAGGTCGATGCCGCCGCCGACAGCATGCACCACACCGAGGCGACGCTGAACCAGCTGCAGCAGATCATCGGCGGGAGCGAGACGCTCGATGACGTCCCGCCGATCCTCGATCCCATCACCGCTCCCGGCCAGCGTGACACCGCCTGACGCTCCGCGCCCCGAGGCGCGCCGCCCCGCGCTGGCCCTGCCCGAGTGGTTTCCCGGGTGGGCCACCCGGCTCGCCGAGCTGAGCTTCTCGGGCACGACGTCGGTGTTCATCCTCCACGGGAACACCTACGACCTGGTGCGACTGGGCGATGCCGAGCCCGGCGGCTACGGCACCATTCCGCAGTTCCTCGCCGAGCAGATGTTCGGCAAGTGGGACCTGGTGCTCCACTACGACCTGGGCCGGGGACTGCGTGCCTTCGCCGGCCGCGACGAGAAGCGGCTGCAGAAGATGATCGCCCTGGCCAACGCCCAGATCGCCGACCTCGCCACGCTCAAGACCGATCCCGGCATCGTCCTCGCCGCGCTCGACCGGTTCGTCCGCGCGAACATCATCGCATCGGGAGACAAGCCGCTCAGCGCCGCGGTGATCATCGACCAGGCATCGTTCCTCTTCCCGGCCAGCGAGCCGGGCCGGATGAGCTTTCCGGCCTCGGCGATGCTGGTCACGCTGCTCAACTGGGCCTCCAGTCCGCACATCAAGAAGATGCAGATGGCGTTCGTGCTCATCGACGAGCGCCGTGTGGACCTGAGCGACCGCCTGACGACGAACCCGCACGTCGCATCGATCGAGGTGCCGCTGCCCGGCGCCCCCGAACGCGAACGCTTCATCCGCTACACCCTGGCCGGCCGCGATCCGGCGACGTTCTCGGACTTCGACGTGCCGGCGCTGGCCCGCCTCACGGCGGGCATCACCCTCGCCGACATCACGGTGCTCGTCCAGTTCGCGTTCGAGACCGGGCATCGGCTCGATGCCAACACCTTCCGCGACCTGAAGAAGCGACTGATCGAGAAGAACGCCCAGGGACTGCTCGAGTTCATCGAGCCGAAGTGGACCCTCGACACGGTGATCGGTCACGAGGCGGCCAAGAGCCGGCTGCGCGAGGACGCCAGGCTGCTGCAGCAGGGGCGCCTCGAGACGATGCCGATGGGCTACCTCCTCTGCGGGCCGGTGGGGACGGGCAAGACGTTCATCGCCCAGTGCGCGGCCGGCGAGATCGGCATCCCCTGCGTCGTCCTGAAGAACTTCCGCTCCAAGTACGTCGGCGAGACCGAGGGCAACCTCGAGCGCGTCCTCTCGTTGCTCCGCGCCATGGGGCCGGTGATGGTCGTGATCGACGAGGCCGACGCCGCGCTCGGCGACCGCGAAGCCGAGGGCGACTCGGGGACGTCCAGCCGGATCTTCGGCATGATCGCCACCCAGATGGGCGACACGCGCTACCGCGGCCAGATCCTCTGGATGCTGCTCACCGCGCGACCCGACCTGCTGCCCATCGACCTCAAGCGGCAGGGGCGCGCCGAGGTCCACATCCCGCTCTTCTATCCGAGCGACGAGAAGGAAATCCGCGCGATGTTCGTCTCGTTCGCTCGCAAGTTCCAGAGCGAGATCGCCCCCGAGGACATCCCCGAGGTGCCGCACATCGGCTTCCTCTCCGGAGCGGACATCGAAGGGCTGGTGGGCCGCGCGCTGCGGGCCTCGCTCCTGGCGGGCCACGACAAGATCACCCGCGAGCACCTGAGCGCGGTGGTGAAGCAGTTCCTGCCGTCCACCCAGGGACTGGAGAAGGAGATGCAGGAGATCGCCGCCATCCTCGAGTGCACCGACCGCCAGTTCCTCACCGCCCAGGTCGCGCTACGCGTCGATGGCGAAGGGCGCGAGAAGCTGCAGGAGCGCCTCACCGTCCTGCGCCGGTTGATCGAATCGTCCTGACGCGCCGCCCGCGTACTACGGAACGAGGCGGCGCGCTCCCCCTCCCCCTCCCCCTCGCCCGATCGGTTCGAGGATGCGGATCACCGGGTGTGAGGCACCGCGCTGCAGCTCCCGGTCGAAGACGTTCCACGTCGTCAGGCCGTCGTCGCTCTCCGGTTCCAGCAGCACCATCGCCAGCACGCCAAGCGGCTGCGCCACCGGGACCACGAAGCTGCCCCCGGGCAGGATCCGCTCACCGCGGCGCCACCGGCCGCCCACCGTCATCTCGTGGTGCCCCTGGAAGAGGCGCGGCGCGGCCACCGCGCTGTCGATGTCGAACACTTCCCCCGCGGCCCGGGCATCCTCCGTCAGGCGCTCCACCACCACGCCGTGCTCGCGCAGCAGGCGCACCGCCTCCAGCTCGGTGGGGCCGAGCGCGTACGCCACCGGCGGCCGGCGCGAGAGCGTCGGCTCGAAGCGATCGTAGACCGGCATCCGCATCGGGATGAGCCGGCCGCTCCGCCTCACGCCGGCCGGCACCCCCGGCTCGGTGACCGTCGAGTCGCGCAGGCGCTCGAGCGGTTCGACCACCACATCGTCCTGGCGCGGTGCGCGGCTGAGCCGGGCGCGCACCGGCACCTCCGGCACGGCCCCGGATCGCGCGGCCAGCCACTCCGCCGGCGCCGCGTCGGCCGCGCGCGACCGGGCGACGATCTCCGGTCCCCGCTCGGCGGCCAGCGACAGGATCTCGCGCACGAACGCCCGCGTCGCCCGCACCCGCCGCTCGAACGGGTCGTGCGAGTACGCCTCGCTCAGGATCGCGATCCGGCCGCGCAGCCCCGTGTAGTTGGTGCCGAAGCGCGGGCGATGGTCGTAGCTGAACCAGCCCTGGGTCGTGGTGTCATCCTTGGCCTTCAGCCCTTCCTCGTACGCGAAGTTGCCGTAGTCGTAGACCTCCACGCCGTGCCTCACGCGGACGCGGCGGCGCAGCTCGGGGAGGAGCGAGTCGCGCGCCCAGGCACCGCCCGCGAACGCCGGGTACAGGCCGGCCGCCGGATGGAGGGACGGCGCGTAGGTGAGGGCATAGCCGTGGAAGCTGCCGTCGGTGGTGTGGAGGTCCACGAAGATGTCGGGATCCCAGGCGTTGAACATCGCCAGCGAGCCGCGCGTCTCGGGCGCCTCGGCCTTCACGTAGTCGCGGTTCAGGTCCAGCCGCTGTCCGTTGGCGCGCTCGCCCACGACCTCGGGCCCGTTCTGCTCGCCGCGGTTGCGCGCCTGCGGGCCGAACCGCTCGTTGCCATCGATGTTGTAGATCGGCACCGCGATCAGCACGATCGAGTCGAGCGCGTTGGGGCGCGGATCGAACAGGAGGTCGCGCAGCAGTGCCAGCAGCGCCTCCTTCCCCTCCACTTCGCCGGCGTGGATGTTCCCCTGCACGTAGACCACCGGCCGTCCCAGCCGGCGGGCCTGCGCCGGCGTCGACACCAGCGGTCGTGAGGCAATGACGTACGGGATGTCGCGCCCCTCGGTGCTGGTGCCGAGGGAGCCGATCCGCATCCCGGACCCGCCGCCCAGCGCCTGCAGGGAGTCGAGGAACCCGGCCACGTCGTCGTAGTGCGACGTCTCGCGGTAGCCGCTGAGCTCGGCCCGGGTCCGGGGGAGCCGAGCGGCCGGTGTCGCCGGCTCCGCGGCCGCCGCGGCGATCGCCGCGCCGGCCGCCTTCCAGAACCCGCCGCAGCCCGTCAGGCCCAGTGCCAGCCCGGCCCCGCACGCGACGCGCGCGAACGTGCCCCGCGTAAGGCGCCACCCCGCGGCGCGCGCGCTCACAGGTGGTCCAGCACGAACTGCGTCATGGTCGCGTACCAGTGCACCTGGGTGTTGCCCCCGGCGATCGCGTGGTTCCGGTTGGGGTACGGCACCATGCTGAACGGCGTGCCCAGCGCCTCCAGCTTGTCGGCCAGCTGCAGCGTGTTCTGCTGGTGGACGTTGTCGTCGCCGGTGCCGTGGACCACCAGGTAGCGGGCGGTGAGGCCCTCGAGGTGATTGAGCGGCGCGGTGGCGCGGTAGTTCTCGGCGTTCTCCGCCGGCACCCACATGTAGCGCTCGGTATAGATCGTGTCGTAGAGCCGCCAGTCGGTGACCGGCGCGGCGGCGATCGCCACCCGGAACACCGGCCCGCCCAGCGCCGCGGTGAGGGTGGTCATGAACCCGCCGTAGCTCTTCCCCCAGATCCCGATGCGCCCCGCGTCCACCCACGGCTGCGCGCCCAGCCAGCTGGCCGCGTCGATCTGGTCGCGCGACTCCAGCGTGCCCATCCGGAGCTGGGTGACCTTCCGGAAGGCGCGCCCGCGCCAGGCCGCGCCGCGATTGTCGACGCTCACCACCACGTAGCCGAGCTGGGTCAGCATCTGGTGCCACAGGTACCGCTCGCCGCCCCAGGCGTCGAGCACGGTGGGCGAGGCCGGCCCGCCGTAGACGTACATCAGCACCGGGTACTTCTTCGTGCTGTCGAAGTTGGCCGGCACCAGTCGCCAGGCATCGAGCTGCAGGCCATCGGGCATGGGAATGCGGAAGAACTGCGGCGCGCGAATGGCCAGCGCCGCCACCCTCGCCTGCAGCGCCTTGTTCTCCACCAGCGCCCGGACGGGCTTGAGCGCCGGCAGCTCGAGCAGCGTCGTGGCCGGCGGGCTGGCGGCCGACGAGAAGAGGTCCACCGCGAACCGCCCGCCCGGCGCGAGCGACAGGGCATGGCTCCCCGGCGCCGTCGTGGCCCGCGCCGAGCGCTTGCCGTCGACTGAGTAGCGCCAGACCTGCCGCTGGATGGGGGTCGGCGCGGCCAGCGTCGCGTACACATCGCCGCGCTTCTCGTCCACTCCCGCCACGCCCAGCACGTCGCTCCCGTCCGCCGAGAGCTGCCTGACGAGTGTGCCGTCACGGTTGTAGAGGAACAGCTGGCGCCACCCGGTCCGGTCGCTCAGCCAGAGGAACTGCCGCCCGCCGTTGATCCAGACCGGCTCCTCCACGTCCACGTACGCCGAGTCACGCTCGGCCAGCACCAGGCGGCTGCCGCCGCCGGTGGCGCTCGCCATCAGGACGTCGAGCCGGTTCTGCCGGCGCGGCAGCCGCAGGATCACCAGGCTGTCCGCGTTCGCCCACTCCATCCGGGCGATGTAGATCCCGGTGTCGCCGCCCACGTCCAGCCAGCGGCGCTGGCCATCCGACACGTCGAGTACCCCGATCGTGACCCGGGCGTTGGCCTGCCCCGCCTTGGGATAGTGCAGGCGCTTCACCACCGGATAGAGCGGCAGCTCGTCGAGCACCGTGTAGATCGGGACGTCGTGCTGGTCGAATCGCCACCAGGCGATCCGCCGCGAGTCCGGGCTCCATCGATAGGCATCGGCGAACCCGAGCTCCTCCTCGTAGACCCAGTCGGTGACGCCGTTCAGGATTTCGCCGTCGCCGTCGGTGGTCAGCGCCCGCTCGGCGCCGGTGGCGAGGTCGGTCACGAACAGGTTGTCGTCGCGGAAGAACGACACCATCCGGCCGTCGGGGGAGAACTTGGCGAACATCTGCAGCCCCGGGCGCGTCGAGACCGCGGTGACCTTCTTCAAGGCCAGGTCGAGCACGTGGTAGGTGCCGCGCCGGTGCCGCGGCCAGACCGGCTTCACATCGTGGAAGAGGAGCGCCTTGCTCTCGTCCGACGAAAGCGTGACCGCGGAGACCGCGATCCGTTTGCCGTCTTCGCCGACGATCGACTCCGCCGCCACCAGCACGGTGGCCGTCCCCGTTGCGGCGTCGATCCGGACCAGGTCCGTCCCGCCCGAGGGATTGGCGCGCGTCTCGAGGTACGATACCCCGTCACGCATCCACTGCGGGGGCGAGACGGGATCACCCCGGAACTCGCCGCGCTTGAAGATCCGGTCCACCGAGAGGCGCGCGGCGTCGGCCTGGGCAAAGGAGCGGGACGGCAGCAGGACGGCGGCGCAGAGGGCGGCCGCGCTCAACGTTCGGCGCATGAGTGTTCCATTCGGTTGAGGACGGGATAACATACTCACGGAGCGCGGGGCTGTCCCGGGAGTGACCGGCGCCCCGCCGCCGGGGTCCGGTGTGCTGGGCACGTTCACGAGCGAGGAACCACGATGATCGTCGATTGGCCGGAGTGGTGCACCAGGCTCGCGCGCCATGCGGGGCCGGCCGTCGCCGTGCTGGCGCTGGCCGCGCTCGGCTGCGGCGACCGCACGGTCGCCGGCACCGGGGATCCCGTGGGCGTGGTGGTGGTGCGCCGGCCCGACGGCCTGGTGCAGACCGCGAGCGTGCGCCCGGTGCTGGCGGGTACCGGCGACTCCGTGCGGGTGCGGGTGAGCGCGGTCAATACCGGCACCGCCCCGGTGATGGTCTGGGAGTCGACGTGCGCGAACTTCTCCACCGTCGATCCCGACGACCTGCTCGGCTACCAGATCCTGTGTCTCGTCGCCGACCGGCTGATCCCGTTGTCGCCGGGCGACTCCGTGTCCGACGAGGATGTCTACACGGTCAAGCCGCGCGTCGCCCTGCGGGTGTCGACGATCTCGGTGCGACTGCCGCAGGAGGCCCCGCTGTTTGTGGATCTGCGGGTGACGCTGCACCCGTGAGGCGGGAGCTTACCTAACGAACCACCAGCAGGCCGGCGTGCCCGCCGAAGTCGTCGGTGACCGACGCCACGCCGGCCGGCACCGTCCACGGGCCGCCGTCGTAGCGGACGTTGAACCGGTAGGTCGAGGGATCCAGCCGGAATTCGCGGACCCACATCCCCACGCCGTCGGGCGCCAGGGCCACCGGCTCCCAGCCGGTGAAATCGGCCATGATCTCCACCCGCGACGCACTGTCGGTGAACACCCGCAGCACGTACACGCCATCGCCACGGGCATCGACCGCCAGCCCGGGCGCCGGCCCCCCGTTGCCATCGTGGCCGGCGGGCTCGACCGGATCCCGCAGCGACGCCGACCGCTCGTCCGCGCCCCGCGGCCGGAGCGCCGCGACCACGTCCCGCGCCGAGCTCGTGACCCGCAGCGACAGCGCCAGGTACCGGCCGGCGATGCTCCCCCGCACCGGATCGCTCGGGTAGCGGCCCCCGGCGAGCACCACCGCCAGCCGGGGCGACAGCCAGCGCAGGGCGCTGGCCTCCGTAAACACGCCGCTCCCGCCGCCCCGCCCGCCAAACCGCGTGCCGCCGGAGACCATCAGCTCCTGCCGCCCGCGCACCCACCGCGCTCCCGCCTCGGCGTCGGTGAAGGACGTGTCGCCGGCCCGGGCACTCGTCAGGCTGAGCGCGGCCGTTCCCAGCGGCGTGCGCATCCAGCCGCCCAGCGACAGCTCGCTCACCGGACGCCGCACGCCCGCGAACGCGTGCTCCCCGGCGCTCACCCCCAGCCAGCCGCCACGCTCCACGCCGGCGACGTGCAGCCGCAGGCGCGCCAGTGCGTGCGTGAACCGCGCCACGGTGTCGTACGAGCTCGTGCCGGTCTCGGCATCGAGCTGCGGCAGCACCGGCCCGAGCGCCGGCAGGAAGACATCGCCCGACAGGCTCCCCTGAACCGTGCGCCGTCCGCTCTGGTACTCGAGCAGCGAGCCGAACGCGCGCAACGCAGTCCGGCGCGAGTCGAACCGGAATTCCGGCGCGAACGACGCCGCCGTGCTCGCCAGAAAACCATCGTAGTGCACCACCGAGGCCCCCGCCTCGGCGCTCCCCGAGAGCTGGGCCCCCGCGGACGCCGGCCCGATCGCGCCAGTGGCGCATGCGAGCAGCGCGCCCAGGCTGTACCCGCGCGCGCGCCCTCGGCGGTGCGCCAGCACACCCATCGCTATGGCCGCTTGGGAGCGCGGGAAACGCCCGGTACGTTGGTCGTGGCCCTGAGCGCGTCCTGGATCGCGGCGCTCACCCGCACCGATGTCGCGGCCGCCGGTGGCGTACCGAGCGCGATGTCGCGCTCCACCAGCCGGCGCACCGCCATCAGGTCCGCATCGCCGATCGTCGAACCGGCCAGGACCAGCGTCGCCACCGACGCGCTCTCGGCCGGTACGCCCCGCCCGATCAGGTCGACCAGCATCGCCAGGTGCGTCGTCACCGGCCCCGCCGGCCGCGTCGCCCGCAGCCGCCGCAGCGTCGCCGCCGACACGCCGGCCCGCAGCGCCGAGGCGCCGCTCACGATCTCGGCCGGCGTCGCCGACGGGCCGAGCGCGTCGCGCGCGGTCGCCAGCTCGCCGGCCAGCGCCCGGACCGCGGCCACGATCCGCGCGCCCTCGGCGCGCTTGCTCGCGCCCTCCAGCGCCTTGGCGGCCAGCGGCTCCACCGGCAGCCCGCGCGACCGGGCCGTGTCGATCGTGGCCTCGACCGCCGTGCGCGTCGCCGGGTCGAGCCGCGCGGCCAACCGCGCGTCCTGTGCGGCACCGGCCGCCGGCACCGCCGCGATCAGCAGGGCCAGGCGCAGGGCCAGCGCGCCGGCGCCGCTCCGGCCGGCGAGACCGGCATGGACCGTCCACGAACCGGACGTTTTCATAACGATGATCCTCCCGGCGATGTCGCCGGAACCTGGATGGCGGAGCTGGGAGTGCCGAAGTCGTCACCGACCGCGCGCGGAGCAGCCGGGTCGGCCACCCATCGCGTGCCGTCGACGAGAAATGCGTACGTGTACCGGCCCGGGACCAGCGGGACTTCGACGGTCCAGACGCCGGCGGTGGCCGCGCGACGCAGCGGCGTGGCCGACGCGTCCCAGCCGTTGAAGTCGCCCACCAGCGCCACCCGTCCCGCGTCCCGGGCATAGAGCACGAACCGGATGCGCTGCGCGGATGCCGGGGCGGGCATCGCCACCGGGCGCGCCGCTCCGTTCACCACATCCTGCGTCTCCGCGGACCCGGCCACCGCCCCGCCGCCGGTCGGCTGGTCGATCAGGCGCAGCGTCGCCGCCACCACGAGCAGCAGCCCCGCGGCCATCGCCAGGCCGGCCGCAGGCGAGAACGCGACCGTGCGTGGCTCGCCGAGCCATTCCCAGGCGCGCGCCCACACGCCGGGCGGCCGGTCCCGTCGCACCGCGTTCATCACGCGGGCGTCGAACTCCGCGCCGATCGGCGGCGGTTCGCGCAGCGTCCGGATCACGTCCGCCAGTGCGTCGCGCTCCCCTCCCCCTTCCCCTGGCTCAGGCATGGTATACCTCCGCGAGCAGGTCGCGCAGCCGGTCACAAGCGCGCTTGGCGCGCATCTTCAGGGCCGAGATGCCCGTGCCCGTCAGGCGCGACATCTCCTCGTACCCCAGGTCCTCGACATACCGCAACAGAAACGCCTCACGCTGAAGGGGGTCGATCCGTGCGAGCGCCTGGGCGATTTCCTCGCGCCAGGCATCCCGGTCCTCCGGGTGGGCCACGCTCGCCCGCTCCACCGCCTCGTCGTCGAACACGATCGTCCGCTGCCGCCGCCCGCGCCGCGCCGCGATCGTCCGGCAGCGGTTCACCAGGATGCGGAACAGCCACGATCCGAACTGCTCCGGGTCTTCACACCGCCGCAACGCCCGGAACGCGCGGAGGAACGCCTCCTGCATCGCGTCCTCGGCGTCCTCCCGGTTGCCCAGCATGTGGACCGCGAACCGGGCGCACCGGTCGCGATGGCGCGCCACGAGGCCGGCAAACGCGTCGGTCTCGCCCGCGAGTACGCGGCGTACCAGCGCGCCGTCGCTGTGGTCCACGTTGGAAAGACCCCGGGGTGCGGGCATGGGTCACCGGCTCCCGAGGGGTGTCGGCGCGACGGTCAAACGAGAAATGAGAAACGAGAACACAGCACCCGGATCGTGGTGTCCTTTTCTCGTTCCTCGTTCCTCGTTCCTCATTCTCGCCTATACCCGCCAGCCACGCCAAAGCCCCCTAGACGGGCTTCCCCTCCGCCGGATAGAACCGGGACTTCTTCCGCGCCATCTGCACCAGGAGGTCGGCGGGCTGGAATCGCGGCGGGAAGCGTCCGTTCAGCTCCTCCAGCCGCCGCACGATCTCGTCGGCGCCCACGCTGTCGATGTAGCGGAAGGGCCCGCCGCGGAAGGGCGGGAAGCCGATCCCGAACACGGCCCCGATGTCGCCGTCGCGGGCCGCGCGCAGCACTCCCTCTTCGAGACACCGGACCGCCTCGTTCACCATCGCCAGCACCGCCCGCTGCTGGATCTCGTCGCGGGGGATCTCGCTGCGCTGCGATCCCGTGGGGAGCAGGTCGTAGACGCCGGTGTCGACGCCGCCCTTTCTGCCCTCGGCGTCGTACTGGTAGAAGCCCTTCTTCCCCTTCCGTCCGTACCGGCCGGCGGACACCACCTTCTGCAACGAAACCGATGGCGACATGCGCGCCCCGAACGCGTCGGCGACGATGTTCCCGGCCTTGCCCGCCACGTCGAGTCCCACTTCATCGATCAGGGTGATCGGGCCCACCGGGAACCCGAACGCAACCAGGGCCTGGTCGACCGCATCGATCGCGGCGCCCTGGTCGAGCATCTTGCCGGCCTCGTTGATGTACGGCGCCAGGATGCGGTTGGCGTAGAAGCCCGGCCCGTCGTTCACCACGATCACCGTCTTGCCCAGCGCGCGCCCGTACGACACCACCGTGGTCACCACCTCGGCCTGCGTCTGCGGCGTGGTGATGACCTCGAGCAGCGGCATCTTGTGCACCGGCGAGAAGAAGTGCATCCCGATCACCCGGTCGGGGCGGGCGGCGGCCTGGGCGATGCGGCCGATCGGGATGGTGCTGGTGTTCGTCGCGAAGATGGCCGTGGCCGGAATGACCGCCTCGGTCTCGCGCAGCACCTGCTGCTTGACGGCCAGCTCCTCGAACACCGCCTCGATCACCAGGTCCACCCCGCCGAATCCCGAGTAGTCGATCGTCCCGCTGACCAGCGACATCATGTCGTCGAACTGCTGCCGGGTGACCTGCTTTCTCGTGAGGCGTTCCTTGAGCACCTCGCGGACACCCGCCAGCCCCTTCGCCACGCGGCCGTGTTCCGCGTCCTTCAGCCTGACGATGGTGCCCTGCGCTGCGGCGATCGACGCGATTCCCGCGCCCATGAAGCCGGCGCCGAGGATGCCGAGCCTCCGGACCGGGGCGGGCGGCGGCGCCGGCTCCGGCACGCCGGCGTCCTTCTTGACCGCCGAGCTCGCGAAGAAGAGGAAGATCAGCTGCTTCGAGACCTCGGTGGCCGCCATCTCACCGAACAGGCGGGCCTCCTCGCGGAAGCCATGCTCCGTGCCGCCCGAGAAGCCGGCGGCCACCGCGTCCATTGCCGCGAGCAGCGCCGGGTAGTGGCCCTTCGACTTGGCGAGCGTTTGCGCCCGCGCCTGGCGGAAGACCAGCGCCCGTCCCGGCGACGTGTGGTCGAGTACCGCCCCGGCCAGTCCGCCCATCGGTGCGCCATGCCGCCGCGGACGCGTGCCGTCGGCCAGCTCGCGCGCCCGCTTGACCGCGATCTCGAGCAGGATCGCCGGGTGGACCGCCTCATCCACCAGGCCCATCTGGAGCGCCTTGCGGGCCCGCACGTTCTTGCCGGTCAGGATCATGTCGAGCGCGTTCCGCAGCCCCACCAGTCGCGGCAGCCGCTGCGTGCCGCCCGCACCGGGAATCAGTCCTAACTGCGTCTCCGGCTGCCCCAGCACCGTCTTCGGGTGGTCGGTCGCGATCCGGTAGCTGCTCGCCAGCGCGGTCTCCAGCCCACCGCCCAGGCAGGCGCCGTGGATCGCGGCCACCAGCGGCGTCCGCATCCGCTCCAGCCGGTCGAGCATCAGCTGGCCGTCCCGCGACAGGCGCTCGGCGTCGGTGGCGGTCTTGAGCTCGAGGAACTCCTCGATGTCGGCGCCGGCGATGAACGCTTCGGGCTTCCCGCTGATCAGCACCACCGCCCGGATGCTCTCGTCCTTCTCGATCCGGTCGAACGTCGACAGGAACTCGTCCTTCACGCGCCGGTTGAACGTGTTGACCGGTGAACCGGGCAGATCGAACGTGATCACCGCCACGCCGGATTCAGCGGTGAGCGTCAGCGCGTAGGGTGAGGACATGGGGGAATGAGAAGCAGGAATGCGGAATGCGGAATGCGGAATGCGGAATGCGGAATGCGGAATACAGCCAGTACGCCTCTGAACCGTCCATCGCCACTGAGCGATACTCAGTACTCAGTACTCAGTACTCAGTACTCAGTACTCAGTACTCAGTACTCAGTACTCAGTACTCAGTACTCAGTACTCAGTACTCAGTACTCAGCAGCCCTACCCCCGCTCCACCACCATCGCGAACCCCAGCCCCCCCGCTGCACACACTGTCATCAACCCGAACTGTCCGCCCCGTCGCTTGAGCTCGTTCACCAGTGTGGTCGTGATCCGTGCTCCGGTCGCGCCGAACGGGTGCCCGATCGCGATCGAGCCGCCCATCACGTTGAGCTTCGACCGGTCCACCTCGCCTACCGGGTGCGAGAAGCCGGCCCGCTCGGCCCAGCTCTGCGATTCGAATCCGCGGAGGTTCGACAGCACCTGGGCGGCGAATGCCTCGTGCATTTCCACCAGGTCGATGTCGCGGAGGGTGAGGCCGGCCCGCTGCAGCGCCACCGGCGCCGCCAGCACCGGCGCCTGGAGCAGCTGCTCGCCGGGGTCCAGCGCCGCGTAGGCATAACTGCGGATGAACGCCAGCGGTTGGTAGCCGAGCGCGCGGGCCGTATCCTCGCCCATCACGAGCACCGCCGCGCCGCCATCGGTCAGCGGCGACGCGTTCCCGGCCGTGACCGTGCCGTACTTCCGGTCGAACACCGGCCGCAGCGCCGCCAGCTGGTCATAGTTGGTGTCGCTCCGGATCCCGTTGTCGGCCGTCACCACCGTGTCGTATCGCGGTGGGACGTAGACCGGCGCCATCTCCGCCGTCAGGCGGCCATCGGTGGTGCCGGCGGCCGCCATCCGGTGCGACCGCAGCGCCAACTGGTCCTGTTCCTCGCGCGGGATGTGGTTGATCTTCGCCATCTTGTCGGCGCTCTGCCCCATCGTCTCGCCGGTGGTCGGCTCGGCGATCGCCGGCGTCACCGGCACCAGGTCGCGCGGCCGGGTCCGCGCCAGCGTCGCCAGGCGCTGCGGCAGCGACTTGGCGCGCGACGCCGAGACGAGAATGTCGGCGAACGCCCGCGAGTGGAGGATCGGTACCTGCGACAGCGACTCCGCTCCGCCGGCGATGATGACATCGGCATGCCGCAGCGCGATCTGGTCGGCCGCATCGGTGATCGCCTGGTTGGCCGACGCGCACGCCCGGCTCACGCTGTAGGCATCGACGCTCTTCGGCAGGTGCGGCAGCAACGAGACCTCGCGCGCGATGTTCGGCGCCAGGACATTGGGCACCACCGTCCCGAAGATCAGCCCGTCGACGTCGGCGCCGCTCAGGTTCGTGCGCTGCATCAGCTCGGACACGGCGAGCTTGCCCAGCTCGATCGCGGTCAGCGACTTGAGCACCGTTCCGGCTTTCGCGAACGGCGTCCGCACGCCGGCCACGATCGCCACCCGTCGCCCGTTCCCGAACGTAGGCATGGCGGGAAGTTAGACCGGGCGATGGCAGCCCGCCACCGGCGTGGGATTCCGGGACGGATGTTCCGCGTTTCGTGGTTCGGCTTCCACATTCCGCATTCCGTATTCCGCATTCCGCATTCGGATTGACGGCGCGCGCCCCCGGTGCCATCGTCGGCCATGGATCCGCAGATCCTCGCCTTCATCGGCGTCTCGTCCATCCTGACGATCCTCCCCGGCGCCGACACCGCGCTGGTCACCAGGACCGCCATCGGTTCGGGCCGTCGCGCGGCGATCGCGGCCACGCTCGGCATCAACGCTGGCGTCCTGATGCACGCCACCGCGTCGGCGTTGGGCATCTCGGCCATCCTCGCGCGCTCGGTCACCGCGTTCAGCATCATGAAGTTCGCGGGCGCCGCCTATCTCGTCTGGCTCGGAGCGCGGGCGATCCGCGAGGCCCGCACCGCGCCGCCGGCCGCGGCCGGGAACGCGCCGCTCGCGGCGCAGGGGGCGCGGACCGGCGCCGCCGCACCCGGCGCCCTCTCCCGCTACTTCCGGCAGGGGCTGTTCACCAACCTGCTCAACCCGAAGGTCGCGATCTTCTATCTCACCTTCCTGCCGCAGTTCATCGCCCCGGGCGATCCCGTGCTCCGCAAGTCGCTGCTGCTCGCCGGCATCCACAACGTGCTCGGGCTCGTCTGGCTGTCGGCGGTGGCGTGGTTCTTCGGGCGGCTGGGGCAGGTGATGTCGCGTCCGGTCGTGAAGCGGCGTCTCGAGCAGGCGACCGGGGTGCTCCTCATCGGCTTCGGCCTGCGGCTGGCGTGGGCGAAGCGTTAGGGTACGCCGGTGCCGGCAAGGGCGCCCCGGTCCGCCGCCCCGCGCCGCACCGCGTCGACGCCGGCGACATCGCGGACCCCCGCCTCGTCCTCCACCAGTCCTTCGCGCGCGGCCACCACCTCCAGGGTCGCGACCAGCGAGGCCAACTCTCCGGGCTGGAGCAGGTAGGCCGGGTTCGTGGGCGAACGGGCCGCGCCCCGCTCGGCCAGCGCCAACTGCCGCACCGTGTACGTCTCCACCACCAGGTGCCCGCCCGGCCGCAGCAGCCGGATGAGCGCCGGAAAGAGCCCCCGCTCCAGGAAGTTGACCGTCACGATCGCGCCAAGCGATCCGTCGCGGAACGGGAGCGCCCAGACGTCCGCCACCACGCCCACTGCACCGGCATCACCCTCCGCCGCGGTGCGCACCGCCCGTTCGACGAAGTCCACGGCCACCACGCTCCGGCCCGCGCGTGCCAGCGGCACCGCCAGCCGCCCGGAACCGCAGGCCAGGTCGACGATCAGCCACTCGTGAGGCAGCGCCAGGCATCGCTCCACGACCCACGCCGACGGCCCCCGCGTGTCTCCGGCCGACTCGGCGTACCGGCGGTCCCAGCGGGCACGGTCCGGCTCTGATGCGCGACCGGTCATTCGACACCCTCGGCGCGGAGGTCTTCGACGTCCTGATCGTCGGCGGCGGGATCAACGGCTGCGGCATCGCTCGCGACGCCGCACTCCGCGGACTCCGCACCGCCCTCGTGGAGCGCGAGGACTTTGCCAGCGGCACTTCCAGCCGCTCCAGCCGCCTGATCCACGGCGGCGTGCGCTACCTCGAGCACGGATACCTCCACCTGGTCTTCGAGTCCAGCCGCGAGCGCCGCACGCTGCTGCGCGCCGCCCCGCACCTGGTCCGGCCGCTCGCGTTCACCTGGCCGGTCTATCTGGGCGCCCGGATCCCGCTCTGGAAGCTGGGCGCCGGCCTCCTTCTATATGATGTGCTGGCGATCTTCCGCAACGTGCACCGGCACCGGCGGCTGTCGGCCGCCGACGTGCTCGAGCACGAACCGGCGCTCCGCCACGACGGACTCACCGGCGGCGCGCTCTACTATGATGCCGCCACCGACGACGCCCGCCTCACGCTGGCCAACGCCGTCGCCGCCCGTGCCGCCGGCGCCACCCTCCTCAACCACGCCGCGGTCACCGGCCTGGCGAACGAGGACGGCGGCCGCGATGGGCGGCCCACGACGCGCGCCATCGTCCGCGACACGCTCGGCGGGCGCCAGGTCGACGTGCGCGCGCGGGTGGTGGTGAATGCCGCCGGTCCGTACAGCGAGGACGTTCGTCGCCTCACCGGCGACGTCATCCCGCCCCGCGCATCGGCCGCCGGCACCAAGGGCGTCCACATCCTGCTCCCGCGTGAGCGCGTCGGAAACCGGGACGCCGTCACTCTGCTCTCGCCGGTGGATGGCCGCGTCATGTTCGCGCTGCCGGCGGGGGCCCACACCATCATCGGCACCACCGACACCGTCACCACCGAACACCCGGACGCGGTGCGCGCCTCCGCCGATGACATCGACTACCTCCTCCGCTCGGCCAACGCCTTCTTCGCCGACGCCCGCCTCACGACGGCCGACGTCATCAGCGCCTGGGCCGGCATCCGCCCCCTCGCCGATCCGCGCTTCGCCGACGACCCGTCGCACGCCTCACGCGAGCACGTGATCGTGCGCGACGGGCACGGAATGATCTCGGTCACCGGCGGCAAGCTCACCACCTACCGGGCGATGGCCGCGACGGTGGTGGACCAGGTGGTGGAGGCGCTGGGCCGCCCCCGCATCCGCTGCGAAACGGCCCAGCGCCCGCTTCCCGGCGGCGACCTCGCCTCGCTCACCGACGAGATCACCTCCGCCATCGGCGCCCTGCGCCTCGCCCCGTCGCTGCGGAGCGGCAGTCCGATCGAGGCGATCGCCACCCGCCTGGTGCAGGCGCACGGCAACCGCTGGCGCGGCGTCTGGGCGTTCGCCGAACGCGAGCCGCCGCTGGCCGCCGAGCCTTTGTCCGGCCTTCCCTATCTCGCGGCCGAGTTCGTCTACGCCGTCATCCACGAGATGGCGAGCACGCTCGGCGACCTCCTCATCCGGCGGATTCCGGTCGCTTTCGAGACGCCCGACCACGGGCTGGAAGCGTCGCACATCATCGCCCGGATCGTCGCCCCCCGGCTGGGCTGGAGCGACGAGGAGCGCGACGCGCAGGTGACCGCGTTCCAGGCGGAGAGCCGGCGCATCTTCGGCGACCGCGCCTGACACCGCGGCGCGGGGACCGGGCCACGCCGGCGGGGACAACCGGCGCGAGACCTAACTCTCGTCGCCGTCGGTGAGCGTGGCGTGGATCGTCACCAGCTCCAGGATCTTCAGGCGCCGCGTCTTGGCCGGGAGCTTGAGCAGGGCGATCTCCCCCACCCCCTTCCCCACCAGCGCCTTCCCGATCGGGCTCGACATGCTCACGTGCCCATCCTCGAAGTCGATCGAGTCGCCGAACACCAGCGAGTAGCTCTCGACCTCCATCGTGTGTTGGTCCTCGACACGGACCCGCGATCCCAGCCCCACCTTGTCGGCCGAGATCTGCGACACGTCGATCTGCGACAGCTTGCTGAGCCGCTGGCGCAGGTGACCCAGCCGCGCCTGCACGAACTGCTGGCGCTCCAGCGCCGCCTTGTACTCGCTGTTCTCGCGCAGGTCGCCCAGCTCCACGGCGCGCCGGATCTCGGCCGGCAGCACGATGGTCAACTCGTGCTGCAACTTCCCGACTTCCTCCGACAGCTTCTGCTTGAGCTCCTCGATCATTGGCGCGGCGGGGGGCTGAACGGCAAAAGTGGAGCGCCCGGCCCTGGGTGGGTGAGGGCCGGGCGCTGATGACAGATCTCAACGCAAGCTACAGGGCTTCGCTCTCGACGGCAATTCTCCCATCACGCTGCGGACGGCCCGGCAGGCGGCGCAAGACCAGGAACCAGGCCGCCACCGCCGCCAGCGCGGTCAGCACCGCCAGCAGCCACTCGCGCTCCTCCACCGCGTTCCCCGCTACCACCGTCGCCACCGCCAGCGTGCCGGCCGTGATCCACGCGAAGCTCCAGGTCGGCGGCGTCCGCGCCAGGTCGCTCAGCCGCGACAGGAAGACCACCAGCGTCTCGATCACCGCCAGCACCCGCCACACCTGCTCGTTGAACCGGAAGGTGTCGGCCGCGGTCAGCCCCTCGGCCACATCGCCGCGGACGAAGACGTCGAACAACTCCCACGCCACCCCCATCACGTAGACGGCGGCGAGGGTCGTGACGGCGTAGCGCAGGGCGTGGGAGACGCGTCTGGACATGGCGACACAACTATATGACGTGCCGGCGCGCCCGTCCACACGCCGGCGTGGCTTGAGCCGGCCTGTGCGCCCACTTCATTTCAGCACATGGTCGAGCTCGAACAGCATGGCGACGTCACCCTCGCCCGCCTCAGCAACTCGCGCAGCCGCATCATCGGCTACTCGGTGAACGTCTTCCGGGTGCGCGGCGTGGTGATCGACACCGGATTCCCGGCGGTCGAGGCGGAGGTGGGGCGCCTGCTCGACGAGTGGCGGCCGGCGGGGATCGTCCTCACCCACCAGCACGAAGATCACGCCGGCAACCTGGAGTACGTGGCGCGGCGCGGTCTGCCGGTCCAGGCGGCGGCCGCGACGCTCGCCGCCGTGCGCGAGCCCGAGCGCGTGGGACTCTACCGGCAGTTCTGCTGGGGACGGATGGGCCCGGTGCGCTCGACCACCACCCCGTTCCAGGCGCCCGGACTGGAGCTGGTGTACGCGCCGGGGCATTCCACCGATCACCATCTGGTGTGGGACGCGGAGCGGGAGGTGATGTTCGGCGGCGACCTCTTTCTCGGCGTGAAGGTGCGGGTGGCCCGGCCGATGGAGGATCCGCGGGCGCTCGTCGTGAGCCTGCGGCGCGCGGCCGCGCTCCGTCCCCGGGTGTTCTTCGACTCGCATCGCGGCCTGGTCCCCGACGGCGCCGGCGCGCTGCTCGCCAAGGCGGGCTGGCTGGACGAGACCATAGCGGCGGTCGACCGTCGGCTGGCCGAGGGGTGGAGCGACGCGGCGATCAGCGCCGAGGTACTGGGTCGCGAGGACGCGGTGGCGCTGGTGTCGCGCGGCGACCTGTGCAAGGCCAACTTCGTCCGCGCTCTGCGGGCGACCTGGAAGGCGACCGGTTGAGCCGGGCTGACGCGGGAAGGCCCGGAGCTGGAGGTGAGGTAGTTAGGTAGTTCCCCTCCCTCCGCCTTCCTCCCCACCTCCTCCCTCCCTCCCTCCCTTCCTCCCTCCCTCCCCGTCGAAAGCGTCCTCGCTCTTCGCCACCACCACCGTCGCCACCCCGTTCCCGATCAAGTTCGTGATCGCCCGCGCCTCCGACATGAACCGGTCGACGCCCAGCAGCAGCGCCAGCCCCTCGATCGGCACCACCTTCATCGCCGCCAGCGTCGACGCCAGCACGATGAACCCCGACCCGGTCACCCCCGCCGCTCCCTTCGACGTCAGCATCAGCATCGCCAGCACGCTCAGCTGCTGCCCGATCGACAGGTCCACCTTGAAGACCTGCGCCAGGAAGACCACCGCCATCGACAGGTAGATCGACGTCCCGTCGAGGTTGAACGAATAGCCCGCCGGGATCACCAGCCCGACGATCGGCCGGGCGCACCCGAACTGCTCCATCCGGTCCATCATCCGCGGCAGCACCGCCTCGCTGCTCGACGTCCCCAGGACGATCAGGATCTCGTCCTTGATGAACACCAGGTAGCGCCAGAGCGAGAAGCCCCACCACCGGGCGATCAGGTTCAGCACGCCGAAGATGAACAGCGCCATCGTCAGGTAGACCGACAGCATCAGCTTCCCCAGCGGCAGCAGCGCCGAGAGCCCGAAGTTGCCGATCGTGTACGCCATCGCCCCGAACGCCCCGAGCGGCGCGACGATCATGATGAACGACACGATCTTGAAGAACACCTTCGACAGCCGGTCGCAGAAGTCGATCACGATCGCCCCCATGCCGCCGGTGGCCGACAGCGCCACCCCGAACAGCACCGCCACGAACACGATCTGCACCACGTCGCCCTCGGCGAACGCCGCGAAGATGTTCGTCGGGATGATGTGCGCCGCGAAGTCGCCGAATCGCATCGGCTGCGCGTTGGTCGTGTAGCGGGCGACGTCCCCCCTGGGCAGCAGCGACGCATCGAGACCGGCGCCCGGCTTGATCACGTTCACCACCACCAGCCCGATCGCCAGCGCCAGCGTCGTCACGACCTCGAAGTAGACCAGCGCCTTCAGCCCGACCTTCCCGAGCTTCTTCAGGTCGCCGATGTTGGCGATCCCCAGCACGATCGTGAGGAAGATGATCGGCGGAATGACCATCTTCACCAGGTTCACGAAGGTGTCGCCGATCGGCCGCATCGCCCTGGCCGGCCCCGGGGCCAGGACGCCCAGCGCCACGCCGGCGGCGATCGCCACCAGGACCCGGACCGTGAGGTTGCCCGCCAGGCGTCGCACGCCTTACGCCTGACGGCTCTTCTCGAACTCCCGCCGCAGCACCGCCATCATGTCGGCGCGCCGGTCGTACAGCCGCTTCAACGGCCGCCGCGGATGCCGCGCCAGCGCGTACGCCGTCAGCAGCGGCAGCGCGATCGTCGAGTCCGCGTAGCACACCACCGCGTCCGGCAGCCGGTCCGGGTCGATCTTCCCCCAGCTCACCGCCTCGGCCGGCGTCGCCCCCGACAGGCCGCCGGTGTCGGGCCTCGCGTCCGTGATCTGCAGGAAGTAGTCGTGCCCCTTCTCGTCGATCCCCAGCACTTCCTGGATCTGCGGCTCGGTCTGGAGCGCGAAATTCTTCGGCGACCCGCCGCCGCAGATCAACACCCCGCTCCGCCCGCGCGACCTGCCACGGCCGTTGCGTCCCCCCCCCCCCGATCCGCGCTTGGCCGCCAGGACGATCGCCGCCGTCTCGTTCACGTCCAGGTTCGGGTCGATCACGCAGCGCCCGCCCTCGAGCGCCATCGCCGCCACATTCATCCCGATCGACGAGTCACCCGGCGACGACGTGTAGATCGGCACGCCGCAGGCGTGGGCCGCCGACAGCAGTGACTTCTGCCCGATCCCCAGCGCCCGCTCGCGCTCCCGCACGTACCGGCCGCACAGGTGGTGGAACTCGGCGCTCGACATCGCCCGCTGGAACTCGGGCGCCCGGATCATCTGCCGGAAGAACGCATCGGTCGACAGCAGGACGTCGTAGTCGAAGAAGATGTCGTAGATCCGGACCACCCCTTCCTCGCGCAGCACCACGTCCGACGTGTCGTGCGAGCCGCGGTGCATCGACAACCCCAGCCCGAAATGCGTGTCGTGATACAGGTTCGCGCCGGTCGAGATGATCCAGTCGACGAACCCGGCCTCGATCAGCGGAATCAGCGCCGCCATCCCCAGGCCGGCCGGCGTCAGTGCGCCGGTGAGCGTCATCCCGACCGTCGCATCGGGGGCGAGCATCTTCTTGGTGAACAGCGCGCACGCCTCACGAAGCCTTGCCGCGTTGTACGCCAGGAAGGTCGTGTCGATCAGGTCGGCCGCGGTCTCGGTGCCATCGATGCGCCGCGGATCGATCCGCTCGCCGCGCAGGTACCGGCTCCGCTCGCGCGCCACGTGCGCCACGCCCGCCTGCTCGCGCGCCTCGGCCGCCTTCTTCTGCTGCGCCTTGGGGCCCGCCGCCGACGCGCGGGCCGCGCCATGCCGCGACGCCTTGAACCCGCCGCGCGCCCGATCCGCCGGCTTCTTCTTCGTCGTGCCGCCCTTGGCCATGTCTTATCCCCCGATGTCCGCCCGGGCCCGCGAGTCGTCCGAGGCCCGCGCCGCCGCGATCACCGCCGCCGCCGCTTCCGCCGGGTCGTCCGTCATCAGCAGCAGGTCCATGTCGCCGGGCGCGATCTTCTTCTCGCCCGCTACCCGCGTGTGCAGCCACCGCACCAACCCCGCCCAGTAGTGCCGTCCGAACAGGATCACCGGGAACTGCGAGATCTTCCCCGTCTGGATCAGCGTCAGCGCCTCGAACAACTCGTCCAGCGTCCCGAAACCGCCGGGAAAGATAATGAACGCCGACGAGTACTTGATGAACATCGTCTTCCGCACGAAGAAGTACCGGAAGTTGATCAGCGTATCGACGTAGGGGTTCGCGCCCTGCTCGAACGGCAGCTCGATGTTGCACCCGATCGAGTGCCCCTTCCCCAGGCGCGCTCCCTTGTTGGCGGCCTCCATGATCCCCGGGCCCGCCCCGGTGAGAATCGCGAACCCCGCCTGCGCCAGGAGCTGCGCCGTCTCCTGCGCCGCGATGTACTGCGGATCGTCCGGCCCGGTGCGCGCCGACCCGAAGATCGTCACGCCCCGGTCCACCGCCGCCAGCTTGTCGAACCCCTCGATGAACTCGCCCATGATGCGCAGCACCCGCCACGGATCGGTGCGGGTGAAGTCGCCGCGCGGCCCCGACTGGCGCAGCAGCTTCTCGTCCTCCGTCTGCGGCAGCTCGAAGTCACGAATCGCATCGTCGATCATCGGCTGCGTCAGCGCCCCCGAGCGCCGCGCTTCGTGACCGGCCGAGGGCGGCGTGCGGCCTGCCTTCAGGTGGCCGGCCTCCGTCCGCTCCTTGAGCCCTTCCAGCGCCCGCATCTCCGCGGTCGCCCGCATCGCCGGGTCCATCGGCTTGCCGGTCGCGCTCCGCGGCGCCTTGACCCGCGGTTTCTTTCGCGTCGCCATGTTCGCGCCTGCCAGGTGTGAGGAACCGCGGGCGCCGCTTCGCGCGCGCCCGCCACGGCACACAGGCCATGAATCTGCCCGCTCGCCCCCTCCCCCCGCCAGCAACCGGCCTGCCGCCACCGCCCGATTCACGGTTTATTCCCCCAACCCGCATGCCCCACGCCGCCGCCTCACCCGCCTCCGCGTCCGTCGTCATCCTCGTCGCCGACGGGGCGCGCCCGGACACGCTCGCCGCCGCGCTCGATCGCGGCGCGCTCCCGGCGCTCGCCCGGCTGCGCACGGAGGGGGCGCTGCGCACCGTCACCTCGGTCTTCCCGTCGGTGACCGGGCCGGCCTACACGCCCTTCCTGATGGGCCGCTATCCCGGGCCGGTGGGATTGCCCGGGTTGCGCTGGTACGATCGAGCGCACACCGCGACGTCGTTCCCGCACTACACGCGCAGCTACGTGGGTTCGGAGATGCGGAAGGTCGACCGGGACCTCTCGCCCGATGCGCCCACGCTCTTCGAGCTCGCCGGTCCGGGCCGCAGCGTCGCCGCGCTCAGCGTCATCGCCCGCGGCCTGTCGCGCCGCGACCGCCTGGGGAACAGCCTGGGCTTCGCGCTCCGCGCCGCGCGCACCCACTTCGCCGGCAACGTCCGCGGCTGGCTCGCGATCGACCGCGACATCGGCCACCTGCTCGCCGCCCGCATCCGCGAGCGCCGCCCCCGGGTGGTGTTCGCCGCCCTCATTGGAATCGACAAGACGTCGCACTCCCAGGGACACGACGCGGCGGTGGTGGTCGACGCGATGCGGATCGTCGACGAGACGGTCGCCGAGATCCGGCACGACGCCGAGCAGGACGGTCGGTGGGCGGGGATG
This sequence comes from Gemmatimonadaceae bacterium, assembly GCA_041483735.1. GTDB lineage: Bacteria > Gemmatimonadota > Gemmatimonadetes > Gemmatimonadales > Gemmatimonadaceae > JBGPGH01. The sequence goes on from JBGPGH010000018.1 coordinate 58,181, forward strand.
CATCTCTGGGTGGTGAGCGATCACGGCCACTCGCCGGTCACCCGGCACGAAGACCTCTCGGGTCTCGTGGACGAGTGGGGACACCGCGCGATCGCGCACCCCTGGGTGCACCGCCCCCGCCGGGTCGACGTCGCCGTCATGGTGAGCGGCAACGCGATGGCGCACATCTATCTCGACCTCGCCTCGCGGACGCGCCCGTGGTGGCCGGAGCTCGGCCGCCGGTGGGCGCACCTCGCCCAGGCGCTCGGCGAGCGCCCCTCGGTGGATCTCCTGCTGCTCCCGCACTCGCCGGCCGAAGTCGAGATCCGGGCTCCGGGGCGCGGCATGGCGCAGCTCTCCGTGTCGGGGACGGGGGCGGACGCCCGGTACACCTATCGCCCGTGCTCCGGCGATCCGTTAGGCGTCGGCGAGCCCGGCCCGCTCGACCGCGATGCCGCCCACCAGGCCACGCTCGACGGCGACTACCCGGACTCGCTCGTCCAGATCGCCCACCTCGCCGGCTCGCCCCGCTCCGGTGACATCATTCTCTCCGCCGCCCGCGATTGGGACTTCCGCGCGAAGTACGAGCCCATTCCCCACGTCTCCTCGCACGGCGCCCTGCACCGCGAGCACATGCTCGTCCCCCTCCTCGGCAACCGGCCCATCCACCGGCCGGCCCGCCGCACCGTCGACATCATGCCGAGCGCCGTCCAGGCGCTGGGCCTGACGATGCCCTCCGCGCTCGACGGCGCCTCCTTCCTGTAACCGGAGTCCCGCCCATGTCGGCCGTCCGCTCCCTGGCCCTGACCCTGACCCTGGCCCTGATCTCGTCCTCCTGCGCCGGCGCCGGCCCGGCCGGCGGCGCGCCGGGTCCGGCCGGTGAACCGTACGACGTCGTCATCACGGGCGGCCGCGTCGTCGACGGCACCGGCAATCCCTGGTTCTACGGCGACGTCGCCATCCGCGGCGACCGGATCGCGCGCATCGCTCCCGCCGGCGCGCTCGCGTCGGCCCGCGCGGCGCGCCGAATCGACGCCACCAACATGGTGGTGGCGCCGGGCTTCATCGACATCCAGAGCCACTCGTGGGACCCGCTCCTCTGGGCCGACGGCCGGGTGGTGAGCAAGGTGACGCAGGGCGTGACCAGCGAGATCCTCGGCGAGGCCACCACGCCGGCCCCCAGCAACGCCAATCTCGAGGCGCTGGTGATCGGGCCCTCGGACTCGGCGCAGGCGAAACTGCAGCCGCTCTTCCGCGGCGACCACGGCTTCGGCAGCTGGCTCGACGCCATGGAGCGCCACGGCAACTCGGTGAACTTCGGGTCGTACCTGGGCGCCGCCACCGTCCGCGCCTACACCATGGGGCAGCGCGCCGGCGCCCCGACCGCCGCCGAGCTCGACACCATGCGCGCAGTCGTGAGGCATTCCATGGCCGACGGCGCCTTCGGCATCTCGAGCGCCCTGATCTACCCGCCGGGCAGCTTCGCCACCACCAATGAGCTCGTCGAGGAGGCGAAGGCCATGGCGCCCTTCCACGGCGGCTACATCACCCACATGCGGTCGGAAGACGACCAATTGTTCGAGGCCATGGACGAGGCCTTCCGGATCGGCCGCGAGGGCGGCGTCCGCGTCGACATCTACCACCTCAAGGCATCGCTCCACCGCAACTGGGGCAAGGCCGCCCACATGGTGGCCAAGATCGACTCCGCTCGTCAGGCAGGGCTCGATGTCGGCGCCACCATGTACCCGTACCCCGCCTCCGGCAACGGCCTCGACGCCTGCATCCCCGACTGGGCCAGCGCCGACGGCAAGCTGATGGCCAACCTCCAGGATCCCGTTGTCCGCGCCCGCATCGTCCGCGACATGACCGACCCGGCCGGCACCCCCCTCTGCCAGGTGGAAGGGCCGGCCGCCTACATGGTCGTCGGCTTCCGCGACTCCACTCTGAAGAAGTACGAGGGGAAGCGCCTTGCCGAGATCGCCGAGGCGATGGGCAAGCCGTGGGCCGAAGCGGTGGTCGACCTCGCCCTCGCCGAGCGCGGCCGGCTGAGCAAGATCAACTTCACCATGTCCGAGGACAACGTCCGGATGCAGATCGCCCAGCCGTGGGTCGTCATCGGGACCGACGCCGGCGGCTTCGACCCCGACAGCGCCCGCGGACTGGTGCACCCCCGCGCCTACGGCAGCTACCCGCGCATCCTCGGCACCTACGTGCGCGACACCCACGTCCTGCGCCTCGAGGATGCGGTGCGGAAGATGACGTCGGCGGTGGCCGACCGCCTCTCGCTCCGCGACCGCGGGCTGTTGCGCGCCGGCATGTTCGCCGACGTCGTCGTCTTCGACCCCGCCACCATCGCCGACCGCGCCACCTACGACCAGCCGCACCAGCTGTCGGTGGGCGTGCGCGACGTGTTCGTGAACGGCGTCGCGGTGCTCAGCGAGGGGAAACACACCGGCGCCCGGCCGGGGCGCGCGCTGCGCGGGCCGGGGTGGACGGGGAACCGCTAGGTTGTGTGCGCTCTCGTGAAACTGCCTGTCGCCGTTAGCGCCGCCCCTGCCTGCTCTTCAGCACGCGGCGGACGAGCGTTCGCTTGCCGCGGTCAGCCAGGGACGCGCGCGCACCGCTGCCAACCGGACCGACGGCGATCACTGGTGAGAACGTCCCGCCGAACACCTTTGTCGCAAAATCGAGATCCGGGCACATGCTCGCATCAAGCGCGGTGAACGCGGGGGCGCCCCACGCGCCGGGAGAACCGTAAGGCATCGGTCGGAACTCGGCATGGCAGTCGCCGACCGAGCGAGAGTATACGGCTAAGACGCCACCGATGGCGATGGAGTCTCGTCCAACGGTTACAGCCGCTTCGTCACCGGCCTCCGCGAGCGCGAGTTGAAAGGTTGCCGAATCGTAGATGGTCTGCGACGGTGTGAAGACAGAACCCCCAGGAGGAATCGTCAACACCTCGGATTTGTTCGGAACCCACTGGTAGACGACACCAGTTCGGCGGATCAGGATCCCGAGATCGTTGTAGGCTGTGACGCTGTCCAGTCGTGTTGTCGCCGAATACCGATTGACGGCGACCACGATATCGCCGCCGTTTTGCGGGTATGCGAGGACAACCGAGCGGATCATTTCGGTCGGCGGCTGAGCAGGCAGGGTGTCAGTGCACGTCCCCGACGATATCACCCGGACGGCGCAAACCCCCGTTGGGCCCGCCGGACCAACGGCCTCATCCCGCGACCCGATCACCAGAGAATCGTCCCGCGTAACGCGGATTCGCTGAACCCCGGACGGTACCCCCGGGTCGTCGGCGGATGTCAGGACCCGCACGGTGGCCGAGGTGTCCGCATCGTGGGAGTAGCCAAACGCGGACAGCGTTGCGCCGCCGATGTCGCCTGGCCCGCTGCCACCGTTGTCACGAGCCCAGCCGCTTCCAGCGCTGTACTTGTACGTTGCGACGCTATCGCCCTGGCCGATGTCGACTCTGCGGCCGCCGTGCGCCACCGTGATCACCTCAACGGGAGAAAAGAGCGGGAGCTGCCCGAGCGTGTCCAGGACCGCCCCGCGTTGCGTGAGTACTAACCCATTCGCCGTCCAGACGCGGTTGCCGCACAGCGGGCCGCCTTTGCGGTGCGCTGCTTGCTTCAGAGTCTCGTATGCATTCAAGAAGCGATAGGTCCCGGCCCGGCGCGGCTGGCCGTTCGGTCCCCTGTTGCTGTCCGCGCCGGCGAGGATCAGGCGCTTGAGCTCCGGTGCTCCGCCGGTGAAGCCGGGGTCGAATGCTAGGACGAGTCCAGCGACGCCGGTCACGACCGGAGCGGCGTACGAAGTACCCGAATCCTTGTACACTGCTCCCGACGGATCGAGCAAGAATACTCCATCGCCGGGCGCCACTATCTGTACGTAGTTGTGAGTGATGTTGACACCTGAGAACGACGCTACGGTACGCCGCCTGGTGCTCGCGCCGACTACCAATACGCTGTCACCAAGCGAATCGCGAAGCTGGGGCAGCCCGCTCCACCACGAATCGGTCGGGCCACCGAAATTGCCCGCAGCGATGACGACCAGTGGCAGCGATGCAGAATTGACCGCCCGCTGGAGTCGGAGTCCCAGTAGGACGCCGTTCATCATGCCGACGGCGAGGTTGGTGTCGGCCGAGTCTGCCCTTGGCGAGCGATAGACGTTTGACGAGTCCACAAACGGCAGGCCGATCGAGATATTAACGACTCGGCTCCCTCGTGAGGCCAGAATCAGGATGCTCTTTCCTATCTCGATCGCGTCTGGCCCGGGCCTCCTGAACTGCGGCGCATTCCTGAAGAGGCCCGGGTCCTCTACGTCCAACTTGGCCCTCCACATGATGCCCGTCATCCCGGTGGCGTTGTTGCCCCTGGCAGCGATGACGCTGCTCACAGCGGTCGCGTGCCTCATCTCTTGGTCGTTGCTGAAGACGTAGCTCGCTGTGTCCAGAAAGTTCGAGGCTAGGTCCGCAGGATGATGAAAGCCTTGGTCTATGACGCCAATCCGCGCGTTGACGTCTCCCGTGCTGCATCCCCACGCCATCGGCGCGTCGACCATCTCGGCCGCCCAAGTCTCTTGCGTTGTGTCAACGCCGTCCGGATTCGCTTTCCACTGCCGCCACGCCGCCCCGTCTACGGGCTTCAGGTACCTTGGCTCCAGGTATGATCGGACAAGCGCAACTCTGACCTGAGCGAGTCGCTGCAGCCTTAGCACAGCCGCCAACAGCGCCTTGCCCGACCCGTCGGGATCTGATATGCGGACCACGTAGTAACCCTCGCTTCCGGCGACCTCTCCACCCACCACGCTTCCCCCAACCAACGCTACCGCAAGTTGGCGATCCGCTAGCGTCACGCCCGGCTTGAACTCAACTATTACGATCTGTCGGGTGTGTCGCGCGCCCACGTAGGTAGTCGGGCCCGACGTATTGGAATCAGCATATACCCATGCTGGCGTCGTATCAGGTGGCGCCAGCGTCACGTTCGCCTCCGCCGGGATCGCCGCGCTCACCCCGAGCGCGAAGTGCATCGAGTGCAATCCCGGCGGCATCAGGAACCGCCAGGTGCGCTCCGCCGACGTGTCCTGCGGCGCCACCATCCCCCCATAGGTGAGGTACGGCTCCACCCCCGTGGTGTCGGTCCGGAACGCCTCACTCCCCTCGGCCCCCACCATCGTCACCACCCCCGACCCATCCAGCGCCTGCGGCGGCTCCCAGAGAAAGACCTTCATCCCCAGCGCCGTCGCCCCGTCCAGCGTCCCCATCGGCTGCCCCAGCAGGTTCACGACCCCGATCTCGACACTCAGCGTGTCGCCGTCGAAGCGCTTGTTCCGGACGCTGAGGCTCAAGTAGCCGTTGGGCCACACTGGGGGAATCACCACCGCCGGCCGGGCCTTGTCGGGTGAGGCGACCGCGGCCCCGCTCACGGTGCACACGAAGTTGCCCACGCCGGCCCGGCGGCAGTCGATCCCCACCGAGCGCGGGAAGACGAGTGGCCCGGTCGCCACGTCGGCGCGCGGCTTCTGCCGCGGCGCGGCCGGATCCCGGTCCTGACAGCCGATCCCCAGCACGAGTGCACAGGCCGCCGCGATGAGCATGATCCGCCCTCCTGCCTCACGAGTCCGCATCGTCCCCCCGGAAGTCCCGCCGGCCGGATGCCGGTGGCGATTCCAGGCTACCCCCCCCCAACTTCCTGTCAAGTACCAATCTGTCTAACGCCTCACGATTGCATGCTCCGCGGGTTCGGCGCAAGCGCCGACCTTCACGTCGGCTGGCACGCCAACGCCTGCTGCGCCCCTCCCGCACACCCCCCCCCGGCGCGCCCGACCCGGTGCTCTCCACTCGGTCTACACGCGAGACCAATCAATGGGACGTCACGCCGAGGCTCTTGACGGCGCAGGCGGGAAACCCAAACGTGCAGCACCATGCCCGAGATTCCGCCTTCCTCCGGATCCGGCGGGATTGAGCCGTCGCGCCACGCCACGCCCACGGGCGCGCGCGCCGGGCGCGGGACAGGACGGCCGGTGGGCGAGCGGTCACACGGCGCGGGCGGCGGCCACGCCGCGCCCGTGGACTCGGTGACCGTCTCGGCCGGCGCGCCCACCGGACCCCCCGTGCAGGGCGGCGGGCTCTCCGGCCAGCCGGTCCCGTCGCCGCGGACGTCGAACGCGGTGCTCTACGCGGTGATCGGCGTCCTCCTCATCGCCGCGCTGCTCTGGGGTCTGCGCATCCTCTGAGCATCACCCGGATCGGCGAAGGCGATGTGATCCGGGTCGCCGGGCGTTCCCCCGGCAATGGCGTTGCCGCGCGGGCGACGCGCCGCGACATTCCAGTCGATGCCTTGGCTTCGCCTGATCCTCGCGCTCACCGCGCGTGCGGCCGTCCGCCCGCCGCTCGCCGTCGCGCTCCTCCGCGTCGCCTGGCGATTCCGCCGCCGCGGATGGTACCGCCGCTTCCCCTTCCTCCCGCTTCCCGACCGTGACTACGTCCGCTGGCGCATGTACACCGCCTACGGCGATGAGGGCGCCGTCCCGCCCGCGGGCGACGTCGAACGCTACGCCCGCTGGGCAGTCCGGTCCCCGTGAGCGCGCCCTCCGCGCCGCTGCCTGACGCCGAGCCGGACCCGGGCGCATCGCCTGACGAGCTGGGGCGTGCGGTCCGCGCCCAGGCGTTCGGACTGGGATTCGACCTGGTGGGCCTCACGAGACTCGGGCCCGTCGATACCGCCGCCGCGTTCGACGACTGGCTGGCGGAGGGCTACGCGGGCGATATGGCGTACCTGCCCCACCGCGCCGCCGAGCGGCGCGACTCGCGTCTCCCTCTCCCCGGCGCGGTGAGCGCGATCGTCGTCGCGATGAACTACGGCGGCCGCCAGCCGCCGGGCCCCGTCGCCCGCTACGCCCGCGGCGACGACTACCACGACGTCATGCTGAACCGCCTGCGCGAGCTCCACCGCTGGCTCGATGCGCGCGTTGGTCGGCCGGTGCGAGGCAAGGCGTACGTCGACACGGGACCCATCCTCGAGCGCGATCTCGCCCGCCGCGCCGGACTCGGATGGTTCGGCAAGAACACCAACCTGATCCACCCACAGCTCGGTTCGTTCTTCTTCATCGGCGCGCTCTTCACCGAGCTCGACTTCGAGCCCGATGCGCCGTTCGAGGCCGACCGCTGCGGCACCTGCACCCGCTGCCTGGAGGCCTGCCCCACGCAGGCCTTCCCCGCGCCGCGCGTCCTCGACGCCACCCGCTGCATCTCCTACCTCACCATCGAGCTGCGCGGCGCCATCCCCGAGCCGTTGCGCGAGCAGGTCGGTGAGCTGCTCTACGGGTGCGACATCTGCCAGGATGTCTGTCCCTGGAACATCCGCTTCTCGCGTGAAGCGGCGGAGCCGGCGCTGACGCCACGCGCATCACTCGCGGGAAAGGACGCCCGCGCGCTGGCGCTCGACATCCTGGCGATGACCGAGCAGGACTATCGGTCCGCGTTCGCCGATTCGGCGATGCGGCGCGCGAAACTGCGGGGGCTCAAGCGCAACGCCGCCGTGGTCCTGGGCAATGTCGGCAGCACGGAGGACGTGGAGGCGCTGACCGCCGCCCTCGACGATTCTGAGCCGCTGGTGCGCGAGCACGCCGCGTGGGCTCTCCACCGGATCGGCGCACCGGCGTGACCGTGACACCGCGGTGAGCGGCCACCAGGCGTTCATCGCCTTCCGCCGGTCCCTGCCGCGTCCGCCACGCCTGCGGCACGACGTGGTGCGTGCCCGTGGACTCGACTTCGCGGTCTATCGCACGCCGGAGCCGGAGGGCGTCACCGCGCCACCGCTGCTCTGCATCAACGGCGGGCTCCTCTTCGACCACGCCCTGCTCTGGCCCGCGCTCTCGCCCCTCGCCGCACGCCGCCAGCTCGTTCTCTACGACCAGCGCGGGCGCGGGCGCAGCCAGGTGCCGCCCGAAGCGCGCGCCGCGCGCATCGAGCACGACGCCGACGACATCCCGGCGCTCCGTGCCGCCCTCGGCATCGCCCGCTGGGATCTGCTCGGCCACTCGTGGGGCGGCGGGATCGCGATGCTCGCCGCCGAGCGCGACCAGGCCGCCATCCGGCGCCTGGTGCTCGTCGATGCGGTGGGACTCACCGGCAACTGGTTAGGGGCGCTTCATGCGGACGCGGTGGCCAGGCTGGGCCCGGCCGACCGCGCGGTGTTGCGTGCCCTCGACCCTGAGGCGCTTCTCACCGGCGACGTAAGTGCCCATTCCGCATATGCAAGGGCGCTCTATCCGGCATGGTTCGCCCCTGGCAGTGATCTTGCATCCCTGTTCGCTCCACCACGCTCCGTCAGCCTCGCCGGCGCCGCCGTCGCGGCGCGACTCCGGCGCGAGGGGTACGACTGGGTGTCGTTAATGCGCGGGCTGCGCGTGCCGACACTGGTCATACACGGGGTCGAAGATCTCCTCCCCGTTTCGGTCGCGCGGAACACCGCGTCGGTGCTGCCCAACGTTCGGCTGGAGCTGATCCCGGGCTCCGGACACATGCCCTTCTGGGAAGCGCCGCAGCGATTCTTCGAAACCGTGGAGACGTTCCTGTCGGAGTCGTCCTCTCAGTGAGCTGTCGCATGCCGCGTTCGATCGCCAATGCCACTCTCGCACTCGGCCTCATGGCCGCCGTCGCGCTCCACGTGCGGCGCGGTGAGGCGCGTGCCGGTGGCCCGGACGGCGAGTCGGTGAACGCGGCCGGTGGCGCGCTCTCCCGCTCCCCGCTCGCCGATGGCGACGCCCGCGGCGATGGCACCACGCGCTCCCTTGGCACCGTGACGCTGGCCGCGAAGTCCGCCGAGGAAGCCGGCCGCCGCATCCGGTCCGCCGGCGGCGCCACCTACATCGGCGAAATCCTGCAGGCACACGACTCGTCGCTGGCCCGCTGGCCCGATCGCACCGGCAACCCGCTGCGTGTCTGGATCCAGCGCGATGCCCGCATCGCCGGGTGGACGCCGGCGTTCGTCGCCCGCGTCCGGGAAGCGTTCGCCGACTGGGACGATGTCGGACTCCCGGTGCCGTTCGCGTTCGTCTCCGACTCCGCCGGCGCCGACGTCCACGTCACCTGGCGCGATCAGTTCGACGAACCGATCAGCGGCCGCACCATCTGGTCGCGCGACGACCAGTGGTGGATCGTCGATGCCAACATCGAGATCGCCGTCCGCAACACCGGCAGCCAGCCGCTGGACGACGCCTCGATCCACGCCATCGCCCTGCACGAGATCGGACACCTGCTGGGCCTGGACCACTCCGCCGACCCGCGCAACATCATGTGCGCCCGCGTCAGCGTCCGCGACCTGTCCACCGCCGACCTCGCCACCGCCCGTCTCCTTTACACTCTCCCCGCCGGCGCCGTACGTTAGCCGGGTGAAGCGCCCCGAGCTGATCCTCGCCGGCCTGGCCGTCGCGCTCGTCACATTCGTCGTCGTGCAGGCCCGGTCCGTGCCGCCGCGACGTGCCGCGACCGCCGCCGTGCCCGCCGCCGACTCCCAGTCCGCCGAGTCCACGGTCGCCGCCGAGCCGGCCGCCGCGTCGGTCTCCCGCGACATGCGGCTCACCTCCGGCGCCCCGCGCCGCGACCTCGACGACATCCGGCGGCGGATCGCGCTCGACTCGCCAGGCACGTACATCGGCGAGGTGATTCGTGACGCCGATTCCGTGCTGGTGCGCTGGGACGGCCGCGACACCGACCCGCTGAGGATCTGGATCCAGTACGGCGCGGGCGTCCCCGGCTGGAAGGACGACTTCGTCCGGCAGGCCACCGAAGCGTTCGGGGACTGGACCGCCACCGGCGTGCCGGTGCGCTTCAGCTTCGTCGTCGACTCCGCCAGCTCCGACGTGCCGCTGGTCTGGATCGACCGGTTCGGGAAGGATGCCCGCGTCGGCAACACCCACATCTCGGGACTGAACGGCGTCATCGATCACGCCGCGATCACCGTCGCCCTCCACACCCAGCAGGGCTTCGCCCTCCGCTCCGACATGATCAAGGCCACGGTCGCCCACGAGGTGGGGCACCTCCTCGGCCTCCCCCACACCACCGATACGACCAGCATCATGGTCCCGTACGCGCGCATCCGCCCGCTCTCCGAGAGCGACCGGCGAACCGTCCTCCTCCTCTACGCACTCCCGACCGGCTCCATCCGCTAGGGAAACTCTGAATAAGTGAAGTACTGGAACGGGGGGCAGCCGGGTGGTGCGGAATAGGGGCGTGACGAGCGATCGCCTCCGTCTCTGCTTGCCGCAGCGCCCGATTTCGGCGCCTCGCCCGCGGTGGTTCTCACGCC
>JBGPGH010000019.1:0-68106 GCA_041483735.1 Gemmatimonadaceae bacterium
CACGCCGCCCTGGTGCTCCTGCAGGATGGTGACGATCTGCTCATCCGTGTATTTCCGCCGTGCCTTCATCGGGTCCTCTCGGCCTCTCGGCCTGGTGGGACCCTCCGATTCTATCCCGGCCTGTTGTCGGGGGTAACGTCAGAGCGCCACCTATTGGTCCCGGGTAGCGCCTCGCAGCCCCAGACAGAGGACATGAGAATCTCCACTGATCTTCGTCCGGCCTATTTCTCGAGAACGTCATGGTACGCGACCCTTGACGGGCAAGCGGCCGCGACATGGGCGGCGTGGCGTGTGCTGAAGTCGGACGAACCCGCGTGGTGGCTGCCGCTCCTCAATGCCGCGTTTTGCTTTTCTGAACATCACGGACTTCGCGACCATTTCCGGGCAAGGCTGGGCGGAATCCATCTCCCGCGGCTTAGTTCCAGTGCGGCTGATCGAGAGAATCGCGCGGTGCTCTTTCCAGTTTGGGAAATAGTCAATGAGCTGATCGTCGCTCAATACCTTGAGCGTGTGCTGAGTTGGACGTTTGTCCATCACGAACCGCGCGGCAATAAGACGCGGCGGGGTGACTGGGAGTTCGCGTCGACATCAGGCACACGTGTGTTCGTCGAGGTCAAGAGTCTTGCGGAGCCGGATCCCCGGGCCACCGGTGTCTATAGTCGATCAAGCAAGAGCCCGCGAATCCGTACCGTCTTGAAAGAGGCCTACGCACAGCTGCCGGATGACGGACGTTCCACACTAGTCGTACTTGTCGGCGACGAGGCGTTGAAAATTCCGTTTGGAGTGATCCACGGAGATTTGTTTCAGGCACTATTTGGCCAGCTGCAGGTCACCTTCCCGATAGATAACCTTGACGACAGCAAGGTGAGGATGGGACCCTCATTGCGCGACATGTTCGTCCATGGAACCAAGCACCGCCGCTTGGGTTTTGCCGGCGGAATGGTGTACGGTGGCGACGAATTGCCCGGCGTGCGCCTCTATGGGGTTCACAACCCTTTCGCCGTCGACGCGGTCCGAGTGCCCGCTGCGGACTTGACACCGCTTGATCAGGTTGTTTTCGACTCGGGCGGACATGGGGAACTCCGGCCTGGGGTCGATCCTCGTGAGGCTTGGTCGAGGATGCAGTGGCCGGAGACGACAAATTGACTACGCTTGGCTGCGACCGGCTTGGAGACTCCCAGCGGGGAGCCGTATTGGAGCGGTGCTGTGCTCAGTGTTTGCCCCGGTGTGTGCGGAGTGCTTCCAATCGCGAGGTTGCGCTCCATTGCGCGCCCCGTTTGGCCTGCACCTCATCGGGCCACGTGCGCCTGCCAACCGACCGCCCGCCGTTCACCCATCTCGGACCCCCATGCGCGCACCTCACCCTCCTGCCTCCTCGCCGCCCTCCCCACTGTTGGCGTCCGAAAAGATCGCGAGCGACCGCGTCCTTCAGGTGCATGACGCAGCCTTTCGTGATAAATCGGGCGGCACGCTAGAAGCCATCACCGTCAACGATGCTACGAACGAGGATGGTTCCGGCAGCGGCGTGGAAGTATATGTGATCTCCACGCGGCTTGGCGGAGGGCAATGACCGCCCGCTGACCGCTCCGCACACCCCGGAGACATCGTGAAGCAGACGCTGCGTTGGTTCGCGCTGGTGCTCGGCCTCGCCGCCTGCTCCGCGCGGCCCGAAGACCCGCGACTCCAGTTCGCCACCGTCGGGTTCATCCTGCATCTCCCAGACGCCATGCAGGGGGCGCTCGATGCCGCCGCTCCGGGATTCCGGGCCGTGCGCACCACGTCGTTCCGCGCCGACGTCAGCCAGGCCGCGGCACTTTCCGGAGGCGGACTGCAGGCGCTCTTCGCCACCATCGGCGACTTCGACGGCGACGGCGCGCAGGACGTCATCGTCGAGGGCGCGGCACCGGGCGATTCGGCGCTCCACGTGATCGCGATCATGAACGGCGCGAAGCCGCACGCCTTCGAAGTGACGGCCTATTCCCTCTACGACGCCGACGCGGTGGGCATCTACCTGTCTCAGCCCACCGGCGGCCCAAAGGGATCGTTCGAGGTGATCAACTATCCCGATGCGTCCACGCGCTTCACGTACAGATCGGGCGCCTTCGTGGGGACGGCCATCGACCGCTGACGGCCGCGGAAGCAGCCTGGCCGCCCTCCCCCTCCAGTCTCGCCGCGTTCGACCGACTTACCCTCACTCGGTCCGCAACGCCACGATCGGATCGATCGTGCTGGCGCGACGCGCCGGAATCCACACCGCCACCGACGCCACCACGAGCACCACCGCCCCGATCGCGACGCCCAGCAGCGGCGAACTCGCCAGCGGCCAGTTCAGCGTCGTCACGATGAGCCGCGTGGCGATCAGGCTCAGCGGCAACCCGAGGAAGAGGCCGAGCGCGCTCAAGGCGAGACCCTTCGCGAAGAACATCCGAACCACCTGGCCGCGCTGCGCGCCGAGCGCCGTACGGATCCCGATCTCGCGCGTGCGCTGCCCCACCGCGAACGACAACACCGCGTAGAGTCCGATCGCGGACAGCAGCAGGGCGAGCAGTCCGCCTCCCGCCACGGCGCCGCTGGCGCGCAGGACGCTGCGACGGGACTCCGCTTCGCGTTGCTCCATCGTTTGCACCCTGACGATCGGCATTTGGGGCGCTTCCACCGCGACGACCGTTCGCATCGCGTTCAGCATCGGCAACGCGGGTCCCGCCGTCCGCGCGATCACTCCCGTGTTCATCACCGCATACGGCACGAACACGCGGAAACGGTCGTTGACATCGCTCGGCCCCACAACTGCCTCATTCACGACGCCGACCACGACCATGGCGGCGGCCCTGGCACTGTCCGACAGCGCCATGGCGAGGCGCCGGCCTAACGGATTGGCGTTGCCCCACAGCCGGCGGGCGAGGTCGCTGCCGACGATCACCGCATCAAACGACGGGGCGCGACCGGCATCGTCGGGGGAATACGCGTATTCCCGGCCTTCGAAATCGCGCCCGCGGACGATCGGGATGGCGAACGCCTTGAAGTACCCCTTGGGCGCGGCCATCAGGCGCGTTGCCATGGCGGGAGCGTACGCGATGCCGGCGATGCGGTCGGCCGGATGCACGGTGAGCGGCGCCGTGACCGTGCCCATCTGCATGGGCATCGCCGCGGTGACGCCGGGCATCGCGGCCACACGCTCGACGACCGCGGCAATCCGGGCTGCCCGTTCCGCCGTGGACACCCTGCCGGCCCACGTGTCGAGCTCGATCTCCGCGATCGCTTCGGGTGCACCGGACCTGGCCCCGCTGCCCGTGTCGGTCACCATCGTGACGATCACGACACCGAGGCCAACGAGCAGCGGCTGGGTCAACGCGATCTGCGCGACCACCAGCGCGCGCTGCAGCCGCGACCGGGTCGCGGCAACCGTCGACGCCGAGTTCTTCAGCACCTCGCTCACCGAAACGCGCGTGGCGTGCAGCGCCGGCGAGAGGCCGAACAGGATGCCCGTGACGATGGCCACCGCGCACGTCGCGATCGTGACACGCCAGTCCACGACGAGCTGGACATCCTCGAGCGCCGCACCTCCCAGGCCGATCCCGACCATCGTCACGAACAGGCCCACCGACGCCGCGATGAGCGCCAGCAGCACGCTCTCGGTGAGGAGTTGCCGGATCAGTCGCCGGCGGGGCGCGCCCAGCGACAGCCGCACACCGATCTCGCGCCGGCGCGCGACGGCCAGCCCGACCATGAGCGCGCTGACGTTCGTGCAGGTGATGAGCAGCACGAGCAGCGCGAGCCCGATGGATGCCGCCCCCGAGATGAGCAGGTCGGTCCGCTCGCTGACCCGACTGTTGCTCGCCAGCATCGGCACGACATCGGCGCTTCCCGTCTCATCCCGCCCGGGCAGGACGCCGGCGCCCGCGGCCCGCGTCGCAACCCGATCGTTTCCGGACTGGAGCGCACGCCCGGCGATACCGGCCACGATCGGCGTCGCCGCCTGTCGCGTGATACCCGGGCGCAGCCGGGCTTCCGCGCTCAGGAACACGCTGTCGTAGCTGATGAACGCCGCCGAGGTGCGCTTCTGGAGCAGAGGGTACGCCGCCAGCGGAACCCAGATCGTCAGGCCGCCACCACCGTCCGTCCCGATGAAACGCGGTGGCGCCACGCCCACGATCTCGACCGGGGTGTCGTTGACCCGGAGTGTCCGGCCGATCACATCGCGTGCGCCGCCGAACCGCTGCTGCCACAAGGCGTGGCTGATCATCGCGGTCGGCGACGTCGTCATCCGGGTGTCGTCCGGTTCCGCCGGCGCGCGGCCCAGCGCCGGGTGGACATTGAGGATGCTGAAGTAGTTGGACGTCGTGTAGATCAGGCGCACGGGAGTGGGCGTCGACGTCGCATCACCCGTGCTGACGACCCCGGTCTCATCGGCATGAGCGGCCACACCGCTGAACAGGTCCGCTCGGCCTGCATACTCCCGCACTTCCGGCCACGACAGCAGGCGCGCCTGCACGCCCGCCGTCCGCTTCATGCGCATGGTGCCGCGGATGCGCACCAGCGATTCGTCGCGCGCGATGCCCGGCGCCGGCAACGTCGCGAGCGAATTCAACACCGTGAAGAGCACCACGTTCGTGCCGATCCCGAGCGACAGCACCAGGACCATCGTGATCGTCGACAGGGGAGTGCGGCGGAGGTGTCGGACCGCATACCGGAGGTCGGCCGCCAGGCTCTCGATCCAGGGAAGACCGCGTTGCGCGCGTACGCTCTCCGCCGCCTGGGTGAGTCCGCCCGATTCACGCAGGGCATGGCGACGCGCCGCGTCAGGGTGCATGCCGCGGCGGATGTTCTCCTCGATCGCCATGGCGAGATGGGCCTCCATTTCCGCACGGAGATCCTCGGCGGCACCCTGGTGGCCCCGGAAGATCGTCTCCAGGCGCGCCAGCGCCCCGCGAATCGATCTCATGCCGACACTGCCGGCTGAACGTCCCGTGTCCTCAACGGCGGCCTCCTGTTGGTTGCCCATACGTCGAGGGCGCAACAGGGTTTCGCACGTCGTATGGGCGGCCGATGGCGGGCCCCCGGGCGCGGCCAGCTCCTGAATCGCCCCGGGATTGCCGGAGACTCCATTTCATGAGAGGATGGAGTCATGCCAAAGACGACCCGCCGGTCTTTACCCTCGGTGACTCGACCCTCCGATCGTGACCTGGCCCAGCGGCGTCCGGGCGCGAACCGGCGGCGCTGGCCCGGCCGTCGCCGGACGTGTAGTCTTGTCCCGATGACCGTGTCACAGCTGCCTGCGGCGGAAATCATCGAGCAGGGACTCTCCGACCTCGCCCGTGGCGCCGAGACCGGCCCGTCGCTGCTGGTGTCGATTGGCGCGCCCCGGCTGCGCTCGCTCGGCCTGCGGGTGGCGGATCCGATCCCGGACGCGGACCTCCGACTGTACCGCCGGCTCGCCCGCGAACACGGAAACGCCGCGCACAGCCGGTACAACGCGCTCGTCCGGCTGCTCGTGAGCTATGAGCGGGCCGCGGCGTGCGTGAAGTAGCGGACCGGGCTCGCATCGAGGCGTTTCTCGCCGCCCTCGCCGACGCGGCGACCGCCGACACCGAGGTGTTTCTGGTCGGAGGAACGTGCGCGGTGCTGATCGGTTGGCGCGCGTCGACCGTCGACGTCGATCTCGTCATGCGCCCCGAGAGCGACGCGATGCTCCGGGCGATTCCGGCGCTCAAGGAGCGGCTGAACCTGAACGTGGAGCTGGCCGCCCCCGATCACTTCATCCCCGTTCCTCCGGGATGGGAGCAGCGCAGCCCGCTCGTCAGGCGGATCGGACGCGTCACCTTCCGGCACTATGACTTCGTCGCCCAGGCGCTGGCCAAGATCGAGCGCGGGCACGCCCGCGATCTGGACGACGTGCGGGCCATGGTCGGGCGAGGCCTCATTGGCGGGGCGGACGTGCGAGCGCAGTTCGCGCGCATCGAGGGCGAACTCTACCGCTTTCCGGCGATCGACCCGCCGTCCTTCCGCCGGGCGTTGGACGCGATGTTTCCGCCGTAGCGGCCGCACGAGCGTCGACGTCGCACCCCCGCTCCTTCGGCACGTCTGACTCCACAGCCCGCCACAACGACCCGGTCAGGTCCAGGAGACCGCCATGCAGATCCGCGACACCCTCATCCGCGAGACCCGTCATGCCGCGCGCGCGCTGCGCCGGACGCCCTCCTTCTCGGCCATGACGCTCGTGACCCTCGCCCTCGGGATCGGCGCCGCCACGGCGATCTTCACCCTCCTCGACGCCGTCGTCATCCGGCCGCTGCCGTACCCCAACGCGGACCGGCTCGTCGCGCTGTCGTCGCCCGTGCCGAAGCTCAAGGGCCAGACGGTCTGGGGACTGGCCCGGCACGAGATGTACTACTTCCTCGAACAGGGCCACAGCCTCACCAAGCTCGGCGTCTACCAGATGTCCGACATCACCGTGCTGGGCGGTGGGGGCGCCGGCACCCGGCCGGAGCGGGTGCACTGGGTGCAGGCCAGCGCCAGTCTCCTCAGCGTGCTCGGCTTCCGCCCCGAGCGCGGGCGGCTCCTCACCGCCGACGACAACCGCGGTGCCGCGCCGACGGTGGTGATGCTGAGCCACGGCTACTGGGCGCGGCGGTTCGGGTCGGACCCGGATGTGGTGGGGAAGACGATCGACATCGAGGGCTTCCCGATGACGATCGTCGGCGTGCTGCCACCGGGCGCCGACCTGCCGGACCTCACGATCGACGTCTGGGCGCCGGCCCACGTCGACTCCACCACCGTCTATAACAACCACACCTGGAGCGCGATCGGGCTGCTCAAGCCGGGCTGGACCGCCAAGGCCGCGCAGCGCGACCTCACGCCCCTCACGATGCGTCTGCCGGAGGTGTTTCCGAAGGTCTACGGGCCGACCTGGAACGCCAGCACCGGATTCAGCACCCGGGTCGTGTCGCTGCGCGACGACGTGGTCGGGAACGTGCTGACGCGGGCGCTCTGGACGCTGTTCGGCGCGGTGGCACTGGTGCTGCTGATGGCCGCCGCCAACGTCGCCAACCTCTTTCTCGTGAGGCTGGACGCCCGCCGCCGGGAGCGCGCCCTCCGCACCGCGCTCGGCGCCGATCGCGCGCATCTGGCGTGGCACTACCTGTCGGAGAGCATGCTGCTGGCGGTAGCGGCGGGGACGGCGGCGGTGGCGGTCGCCTGGGGACTGCTGCGGATGCTGCTGGCGGCGGCGCCGAGCTCGCTGCCAAGGCTGTCGGAAGTGCGCCTTGGCGCGGCGGGGGTGGGGTTCGCGGTGTGCGCGGCGCTGGCGTCGGGGCTCGCCTTCGGCGTGCTGCCGCTCTTCGGCCGCGGCCTGAGCCTCACGATGCTGCGCGACGCCGGGCGCGGCCTCACGACGTCGAAGCGCGGGATGGCCGCGCGACGGGTGCTGGTGGCGTCGCAGATGGCGCTGGCGGTGGTGCTGTTGGCGGGAGCGACCCTGATGGTGCGGACGTTCCGGAACCTGCGGGCGGTGCAGCCCGGGTTCGACGCGACCGGCGTCCTGACCATGGACATCGCCCTGCCGGAGCAGCGATACGGCACGTCGGGCACGCCGTACAACCAGGCGGTCGCCCTCACGAGCGGCTTCTACGAACAGGTCGCCACCCGGCTGCGCGCCGTGCCGGGGGTGAGCCGGGTCGGGTTCACCGACCGGCTGCCGCTGGCGAGCGGCGACTGGTGCACGGGGATCAACATCATCGGCGAAACGCCGGAGTCGACGACCGGCACCTGTCCGCCGTCGACCACGGTCTCGCCGGGCTACTTCGAGACGATGGGGATACCGGTGACGGGCCGGACGCTCGACTGGGCGGGCATGGACGCCCACGACGGCGCGGTGGTGGTGAGCAAGGCGTTCGCCGATCACCACTGGCCCACCGAGAGCCCGATCGGCAAGCACGTGAGCTTCCGCGGGACGAAGCCGCCGTACTACACGGTTGTCGGTGAGGCCGCCGACGTCCGGGGGATGGGCGTCGACGCGCCGCCGCCGGAGTACATCTACTTCCCGGTGCTGCCCATTCCCGACTCGCCGCTGTGGGGACCGGCGACCTACATGCACCTGGTTCTCAGGACCGGCGCCGTCGATCCGCTGAGCCTCACGAGTACGGTGACGCGGATCGTGCAGGAGATCGAACCGCAGGCGGCGGTGGCCAACGTCGCCACCGAGGAAACGCTGCTGGCGAAGTCGATGGCCAGGCAGTCGTTCACGATGGTCCTGCTGCTGGTTTCAGCGGGGAGCGCGATGCTGCTGAGCGCGGTGGGGATCTACGGGGTCATCACGTACATCGTGACGCAGCGGCGCGGCGAGATCGGGGTGCGGATCGCGCTGGGGGCGCGCGGGGCGCAGGTAACGTCGCTGGTGCTGCGCCAATCGCTGGCACTGGCCGCGGTGGGCCTCGGCGTCGGCGTGGCAGGCGCGTGGGGGGCGACGCGGGCGTTGAGCGCGCTCCTGTTCGGCGTGCGGCCGAGCGATCCGCTGACGCTGGCGGCGGTGCCGGTGGCGCTGCTGGTGGTGGCGGCGCTGGCGAGTTGGGCCCCGGCGCACCGGGCATCCCGCATCGACCCCGCAGAGGCACTGCGGAGCGAGTGATGAAACGAGCTGTCACGCTCTTGATACCAGGAATCATGGTCATCGCGGCCCCGCGGACGTACGGTGTGGCCCAACCACAGCACGGGAGCCGCGTCCATGGAGTCGACCGCACCGTCACCGCGTTTCACGGCCAGGATGGGCGGTGTGTTCTACGTCGTCATGACCATGAGTGGAGGGCTCGCCACCTTCGCCCGCCGCGGGCTCATTGTCGCCGGGGACGCCGCGACGACCGCGGCCAACATCCAGGCGCACCAGCCCAAGTACATCCTGGGTTTCGCCGGCGAGCTCCTCGTCGTCGCATCCTATCTCGCCGTGACGGCTTTCTTCTATCGCATGCTCAAGCCGGTGAGCAGAAGCCTCTCGTTGACCGCCGCGTTCTGCAGCCTCACGGCCTGCGCGGTCCAGGCGGTGGCGCTCACCTTCTATCTCGCGCCGCTGACGCTCCTCGGAGGCGCACATTACCTGGGCGTCTTCACGGTGGAACAGCTGCAGGCGCTGGCGTACCTGTCGCTGAAACTCTATTCGCAGGTGTACGGCATCGCGCTCGTCTTCTTCGCGTTCTATTGCCTGTTGACCGGGTACCTCGCGTTCAAGTCGACCTTCCTGCCTCGCCTGATCGGCGCGTTGATGATGTTGTCCGGCCTGAGTTGGCTGACGTTCCTGTCACCGCTGTTCGCCGCGAAGTATTTCTACTGGATTCTGCCGTTCGCCGTGGGAGAGGCGTTGTTCGCGCTGTGGCTGCTCGTCAAGGCCGTGGACGCCGAGCGATGGAAGGCCCGGGCTGACGCGATGAGAACTGCGGATCCCATTTAGCGGCTACCCGCGCCTATCGTCCGCTCCCCCTGATGTCCTTGACGCCGCGGTGGAGTTGACGACGCAGGAGCGCTCGCAGGGTCGCGCCGTCGGCCGGACTCAGGACGCCCCTGGCGGCCGAACCGGTCTCTGACTAATGTCAGACAAATGGACGCGATCGCCCAGGTGCGACGCTTCAATCGCACCGTCACCCAGCAGATCGGAGCACTGGCGGACCAGTTCCTTGGCCGCGACCGCACCCTCGGCGCGTCTCGCCTGCTGTTCGAGATCGGCCGCGATGGCATCGAGGTCCGACAACTCCGCGCCCGCTTGAGTCTGGACTCCGGGTACACCAGCCGTCTGTTGCGTGAGCTGGAAGCCGGGGGGCTGGTTCGCACCGTCGAATCCTCGCCGGACGCCCGCGTGCGCGTCGTGAAGCTGACGAAGGCAGGCCGCCGGGAACTGGCGGTGTTGAATCGTCTCTCCGACAAGACCGCCGCGTCTCTGCTCGGCCGGCTCACCGAAGGACAACGCGCGTCGCTCATCACGGCCATGCAGGCCGTTGAGCGTCTGCTGGTGGCCAGCGCTGTCCAGCTCCGCGTGGAGGATCCGGGCAGCCGTGCGGCCCGATACTGCATCGGGTGCTACTTCCAGGAGCTCGCCGAGCGCTTCGAGGGAGGCTTCGATCCGGCGCGCAGCATGCCTGCCGCCGCCCAGGACCTGACGCCGCCGCATGGGTTCCTGATCCTGGCGACACTCAACGGGGAGCCGGTCGGCTGCGGCGCGCTGAAGTGCCAGGCAGGCTACGGCGAAATCAAGCGGATGTGGGTGGCGCCATCCTCGCGCGGGCTCGGCATCGCCAAGCGCATCCTGCTTCGTCTGGAGGACCTGGCTCGGCAGCGGCGCCTCCGGCTGCTCCGTCTGGAAACCAACAAGACACTTACCGAGGCGCAGGCGCTCTACCGGAGCAGCGGCTATCGCGAAGTCAGCCCGTTCAATGATGAACCCTATGCGCACCATTGGTTCGCGAAGGCACTCCAGCCAGCAAAGCGACCCTCTCGGGTCGGCCGCACATGACGGCTGCGCGGGAGGGAAGCGGAGCCATGACCACGCGCTACGGTGGTGAATTCCGCGGCTCGAACAATATCCCGGCAAGGGTGGATGGAGGTTCGCGCCGGTTGGGGATCGCCGCCGAGTACGGCCTGGCGGCGGTGCGTTCGGTCTCCATCAAGGTGGGGGTGGGTTCCTGGCAGGTGCAGCGGGCGGGGGTGGCCGCGGCTCAAGATCGGAGCGAGCGCGCGGCCACTTCCAGCGGCGCTGCGAGCTGGCGATGGCAGAAACTCAATGAGCGGTCCCACGTATGGGGTGCCAATACAAGGCTCGCTCAACGAGGTGGGACATATGAATGCGACTCGCGATCCCGGCAGAGTGGCCGGGCTCTGGTACCTGCTCCTGGTCGTCCTCGGCCCCCTGCGCCTCATCTACATCCCCGCCAAACTGTTCGTGCACGGAGACGCGGCCGCGACGGTCAGCAACATCGCCGCGCACGAGTGGCTCTTCCGGTTCGGGATCGTGAGCGACCTGGCCGGCGGGGTGATCGCGATCTTCCTCGCGCTGGCCTTCTACCGGCTGTTCAAGGGAGTGGACCAGAACCTCGCGGTGCAGGTGGTGATCTTCGGCGGCGTGATGCCGTCCCTCATCATCTTCGTTGGTGTGGTGAGCGACGCGGCCGCCCTGATGGTCGTGCGCGGGGGCGACTTCCTTGCCGCCTTCGACAAGCCGCAGCGGGACGCGCTGGCCATCGTCTTTCTCCGCCTGCGCGATCATCAGAACACGGCCGCCGAGATTCTGTGGGGAGTCTGGCTGCTGCCACTGGCCGCGCTGGTGTACCGGTCGCGCTTCCTGCCGCGGTTCCTGGGCGTCTGGCTCGCGATCTGCGGCATCGCCTATGTGATCCTGAGCCTCACGGGGGAACTGGTGCCGCAGTACCAGGCGACGGTGTTCAACTACGGTCAGCCCGCCTTCTTCGGGGAGGTCGCGATCATGCTCTGGCTGGTGATCCGGGGCGCCAGGCCGCCGGCGGAGGCGACGGGCGCATCGGTGGCGGCGCTGGCGTGACCGCCGCGAATCACGCCATGCCATGCGTTTGGCGTGCCGAACGATGCACATCGACCTGATCGTCCTCGATGGCAGCGGGACCGAACCGGTTCACGTGGAGCCCCTCGGGGAGCGGCGCTGGCGTCTTCTCCACTCACCCGGCTTCGTGGATGGGGTGGCGGCCGGGGATGAGATCGAGTTGCTCGATAGCGCCGGCAGCTTCCGGATTCTTCGTCGGGGCGGGAACGTCGCCATCCATCTCTTCTCCGAGTCGCCGATAGCGCCCGTGCGTGCGCAACTCGACCGGGAGGTTCGGGCCCGGTTGTCCGGCCGCGTGGATGGCGGCATCGAGCGAGGCCTGGTCTTCACCGTTCCCGTTTCGACGGGTCTCCCCGTCATCGCGGGGTTCTTCGACGACTTCGTTCGCTCCCATCCGGGAATGACGTGGTCATACAACAACATCTACGATCCCGAGTCCGGCAAACTGTTGGAGTGGTGGCTGAGCGACGCCTGACGCGGCGTACGTGCCTCGTGAGGCCGACGCCTGACGCGCGTGCGAACTCGCATGCGCCTCAGTGAACAACCTCCCTGGATCCGACAGCTAGTCGCTGCCGCGAGCGGGCCGCGGAAGCGCGGTGGGCGGCAAGATGTTGTTCAGCCGCATGTAGTTCGCCAATTGACTGTAGTGATCCGCCAGGTCGAGGGCATGTCCGAGTACCATGCCCGCGCGCGTCACGGTCCGTGTGTTGTTGTTGAAGGTGATCGGAATCTGGTCGGCCAGTTTCGCGTCATCGAGCTGGGCGAACGCGCTCTCGCAGAAGGTCAACGACGCCTTGAGCTTTGCCACCAGCGTGTCCTTGGGCCACGTCGCCTTGATGGAATCGGCGGTGGTGGAATCCTTCGCCGACAGCGTGGCCTTCAGCGATCCAAAGTTGTTGCAGAAGAAATAGTTGTCGCTCGCCACGTGCTGGGCGATGTACCCGATGGTGAGTTGCGCGGGCGTCGGTTTGAATCCGAACTTCGCCTCGGGGATGGAATCGAATGCCTGCGCAACGATGCGCTGGAGGTTGAGAGTGCGGCCCCGAAACACCGTCGTGATCGGATTCGCCGGCGGGGCGGCGGGCGGGCCGGCGGGCGGCTGCTGGGCGGCGAGGCTTACCGGCAGGGCCAGCGCAAGCATCGCTGCATACGAGGTCTTCATGTCTTCTCCGTGAAGATGGCAAGGGGTGGACACATATTCTTGGCGGGCGCGCCGGGTTGCGCAACCGCCCCGCGTCATGTCGGCCCGCGTCGCGCCCGCCCCCTCAGCGACCGGTCATTTGCTCCAGCCGTTCCGGGTACCGCGCCCCGTGCACTGCGACCTGCGACGCGGCGCGCTCGATCTCCCGGAGATCGTCGGAGGTCAGCTCCATCGACGCGGCGCCGAGGTTCTCCTCGAGCCGGCGCTGCTTGGTGGTGCCCGGGATGGGAACGATCCACGGCTTCCGGGCCAACAGCCACGCGAGCGCGACCTGCGCGGGCGTCGCCTGCTTCGCCGCCGCGATCCCCGCCATCAGGTCGACCAGCGCCTGGTTCGCTTTTCGATTCTCGGCCGAGAAGCGCGGGAGGCCGTTGCGGAAGTCGGTGCTGTCGAACGTCGTCTTCTCGTCGATCTTCCCGGTGAGGAAGCCCCTGCCAAGCGGACTGAATGGCACGAACCCGATGCCGAGTTCCTCGAGCGTTGGCAACAGCTCCGCCTCGGGCTGTCTCCACCACAGCGAGTATTCGCTCTGGACCGCCGTGACCGGCTGGACGGCATGGGCGCGACGGATCGTCTGCACGCCGGCTTCGGACATGCCGAAGTGCTTGACCTTGCCTGCCTGAATCAGCTCCTTCACCGCACCGGCGACGTCTTCGATAGGCACCGCCGGGTCGACCCGGTGCTGATAGAGCAGGTCGATGGCGTCGATCTTGAGCCGCTTGAGCGAGGCCTCGGCGACTTCCTTGATGTGCGCCGGCCGGCTGTCCAGCCCTTGCTGCCCATTGGGTTCGAAGGTAAATCCGAACTTCGTCGCGATCACGACCCGATCGCGGAACGGGGCGAGCCCCTCGCCGACCAGCTCTTCATTCGCGAACGGGCCGTACGCTTCAGCGGTGTCGAAGAAAGTGACGCCGCGTTCGACGGCCGAGCGGAGCAGCGCGATCATCTCGCGCTTGTCCGCGGCCGGCCCGTAGCCGGAGCTCATGCCCATGCAGCCGAGTCCCAGGGCCGAGACTTCCAGGTTGCTCTTTCCGAGTGTGCGCTTCTGCATCGATCTCCTCCGTCGTCGTTCTGCTACGATGAGAGTAGCGCCACATTGCAGGGTTGAGTAGCCCCTGAGACCGACCTGAGCCGCGTGGAGCCTCTGTTGCGCCTGGTCGCCTGGAACTGCTGCATGGGCCCGCTCGAGCGGAAGCTCGCCGCCCTGGAGACGCTCGCCGCGGACATCGCGGTCATCCCCGAGTGCCCCCGCCTGACGAGGTCCCCCGGATCGACCTTCTGGATCGGAACCAACCCCCACAAGGGACTCGGCGTCGTCGCGAAGCCTCCGTGGCGCATCGCGCGAGCCACCCGGCGGCGCAACCTGCCGCGGTATGTCCAGCCCCTGCGGGTGTCGGGCCCGGAATCGTTCATCCTCTGGGCGGTCTGGGCGTGCAACGATGGCGCGGAGAACCGGTACGTCCGGGGAATCCATCGGGCGATCGATTCATCCCGGCAGCTGCTCGGATCCGGCCCCAGCGTGATGCTCGGCGACTTCAACTCCAATACGATCTGGGATCGTGAGCACCCGGCGGAGCGCGGGCACTCGGCGCTGGTTCGCAAGCTCGAGGCCCTTGGCCTCGCCAGCTCATACCACTCGCATTATCGCGAGGACCAGGGCAAAGAGACCCGGCCGACGTTCTTCGAGTATCGCCACGCGCATCGCCCGTACCACATTGACTACTGCTTCCTCCCGCGGGAATGGACGGGGAGGATTACCGGAGTCACCGTGGGCGCGCACGGGGAGTGGGCGACGAGGAGCGATCACATGCCCCTGATCGTCGACCTCACCCCGGCGACTGCCTGACCTTACCGAGGGACCTGCCATGAGCCTGGTCGTCACCGTGCTCGAAGCCGTCGTCGCCGCGGAACGCGCCGGCGACCTGCAGGCCGCCTACGCCGAGGCGGCGCGCGACGCGCCCCCGGCCGGCCTGGTCCGCAGCGTGCTGCTGCGGAATGCCCGCGATCCGACCCAGTGGCGCATCGAAACCACCTGGCGATCTCACGAAGCCCTTGCCGCGATGCGGCAGCTTGGCAAACCCCGAGGCGTGCGGATCTTCGAGGCCGCGGGCGCCGAGCCATCGCTCAGCATCTTCGACACGATCGCCGACCTGCTGCCGCCCCAGGGCGCCGCCTAACAGGCACCGGGGCGGAACCACGATCGACGGGCGAGCCGATGGTCGCCGGCGCCTTGCTAGTCGGCGGCCAGCGTCGCCGACGGATCCACCCGGCTGGCGCGCAGTGCCGGGATCAGGCACGACGCGACCGCCACGGCGAACACGACCACCACGCTGGCGCCGAAGCTCGGCGCGTCGAACGGCGAGACGCCGCTGACCAGACCGCGGATCGTGCGCGTGAGCAGCAATGCGCCGGCCACGCCGATGATGATGCCCGGCACGGCGAGGGCGAGACCGCTGCGCACCACGCTCCACACCACGTTCGTGCGCTGCGCGCCCAGGGCCATCCGAATGCCGATGTCCTTCCGCCGCCGCTCGACGTAGTGCGCCAGCAGCCCGTACGTGCCGATCCCGGCGAGCAGGAGCGCCGACAGTCCGAAGGTGATGAGCAGCGTCATGCTGAAGCGGGGCGCGCGCAGCTCCTTGTCCACGAGCGCCGACATCGTGACGAGCTCGTTCGGCTTGAAGTCCGGGTTCACGCCCTTGAGTCGCGCGCGAATCGCCGCGGTGACCGTGGCCGGCGGGACGCTGGTGCGCACGACGAAGTAGGTGAACGGGCGCGGGGCCTGACGATTCGACCAGTAGAGCTGCGGCTCGGTCGCGGCGCCGGGACGGAGGGACGGCACATCGCGCACGACACCCTTCACTGTGTACGTCTCGCGGTCGGTGCCGTGCGGGAACACCAGGTGCTTGCCGATCGGATTCTCCCCGGGCCAATAGCGGTTCGCCAGGGTCTCGTTCACGAGTCCGGCGGCGGGTGCGCCATGGACGTCGGTGGCGTCGAAGTCGGCGCCGCGCACGAACGACACGCCGAGCGCCGCGAAGTAGCCGGGGCTGACGTCGGACCAGCGAATCGATGGGCGCTCGTCGGCCGGCCGTCCCTCGATCTCCAGCTCCGAGGTCTCGCGGCCGCCGAACAGCGGCCCCGCCGACGCGGTGCCGACCCCACTGACACCCGGCACGCTCGCGATCTCCCGCTCGAGACGATTCCAGATGTCGCCGATCTCGGCGCGTTTGCCGTACGAGGTCGCGGGAATGAACAGGGAGAACGAGAGCAGGTGATCGCGCTCGAAGCCCGGCTGCCAGCGCATTTGCGCCACGAAACTCCGGGACAGGAGGGCGGCGCCAGTCACCAGCGGCAGCGCGATCGCCAGCTCGGCCACCACCAGCAGCCGTCCCAGGCGGCCCTGCCGTCCCGACGAGGCCCGTCCCCCCTCGCGCAGCGACTGGGCGAGATCGACCCGCGACATGCTCAGGGCGGGGGCGAACCCGAAGACCAGGGAGGTCACGATCGCGAGCCCGATCGTGAAGCCCAGCACCGTCGCGTCGGCGCCCACCTGATCGATCCGCGGGATGCCGGCCGGCGCGAGCGCCTTGAACGCGTCGGTGGTCCATAACGAGATGCCGAGGCCGAGGCCGGCGCCCACCAGCGCGAGCAGCAGGCTCTCGACGAGCAGCGCGCGCACGATCCGCGCGCGACTCGCGCCGAGCGCGGCCCGGACGCCCATCTCCCGGCCGCGGGCCGCGCCGCGCGCGAGCAGCAGGTTGGCCACGTTGGCGCAGGCGATGAGCAGCACCAGCACGACCGCGCCGAAGAAGAGGAGCAACGGATTGCGGACATCGCCCACCACGAGGTCCTGCAGCGACCGGGCCGTGATGTCCCACCCGGCGGTCGACTTGAAGTACTTCGGGCGCAGCTCGCGCGTGATCTGGGCGAGCTCGGCGCGGGCGGTGGCCAGCGACACGCCCTCGCGGAGCCGGGCGTACGGGACGAAACCCCGCCATTCACGGTTCTGCTCGTCGCGCGGGTCGATGTGCAGCGGACGCCAGAGCGCCACCGCCCCGAACATCGGGACCTGGGCCCCCGGCTCCAGCACGCCGACGATGGTCACCGGTGCGCCATCGAGGATGATCGTCCGGCCGATGATGTCGCGCGCCGAGCCGAACTGCGTCTGCCACATCTCGTGCGAGATGACGGCGACCGTGCTGGGCCGGCCCAGGAGGTCCGCCGGTTCGATGAGACGGCCGAGCTCGGCGCGAATCCCGAGCGCCTCGAACATGCCGTTCGAGGCCAGGCCGCCGCGGACATTCTCGCTGGCCTGGGGGGTCGACATCGTAAAGCCCCAGCCGCGTCCGATTCCGATCGCCTCGATGGAACGGGCGCGCTCGGCGATATCGACGTAGTTGGGCGGCGCCACGGTGCACCAGTCGGGTGCGGAGCCCGGGAACTGCTCGCAGAGGGTGATGAGCCGGTCGGCGTTGCGCAGCGGCAGGGGGCTGAGCACCACCGCGTGGAGGACCGTGAAGATCGCCGTCGTCAGGCCGATGCCGATCCCGAGGGTGAGGATGGCGGCGGCGGTGAAGGAGCGGCGGGCGAGCAGGGCGCGGGCGGCGTAGCGAACATCGACCAGGAGGTCACGCATCACGAGTTCCTTTGGTTGGCACTTGCCCAACGCTTGCATCAAGCGCGCCAGAGCCACCGGCTGCGCCCAACGCGACAAGTCTTTGCCGTGGTTGATGCATCGTCAGTAGGGGTTTTCCCGTCAGCGGTGTGAGGCTGTTCGATTCCGGAACGCGTTGTCCGATTTCGAACGGCGACGGGCAGCTGAGGGCGGAAACCTTCCCGGCAAGCTGCCGTATGGGAATCCAATAGGACAACCCCCCATCGGAGCGAGTCATGGCCGACAGAGCCAGCGTGATCGACGCATCGCAGCAGACGGCCGCCAAAGTCGCGGGCGTTGCCTACCTCATCCCGGTCGCGCTCATCGTCTCCGCCAATTTCGGCCTGCGCGGCCCGCTCTTCGTCGCCGGCGACGTCGCGGAAACGGTGCGACGCATCGCGGCGGCCCTGCCGGTGTACCGCCTCAGCGTCGCCTTCGACGTGGCGTACACGGTCGGCGTGGTCGTGCTCCTGTCGGCGCTGTACGTCGTGCTCCGCCCGGTCAACCGGTACCTCGCGCTGCTGGCGGCGCTGTGGAAGTTCGTCTACGCCGCGACCGCGATGATGATGGTGCTCAGCTTGCTCACGATCGCCCGGCTCATCACCACGCCGTTCTACGCCCAGGCGTTAGGTGCCGAGCCCCTGCAGGCGCTGGTCAAGCTCAACATGTCCGCGACCACGGACGAGTACTACGTGGGCCTCGCGTTCTGGGCGCTGTCGGCGACCGTGATCGGCTGGCTCTGGCTCAAGTCGCGCTACATCCCGAAGGCCCTGGCCCTCTTCGGCCTGGTGACGGCCGCGTGGTGCACCCTGTGCGCGTTCGCCTACCTCATCAGCCCCGCGTTCTCCCACTTCGTGAACCTGTGGTGGTTCGACTTTCCCCTGGCGATCTTCGATGTCGCGCTGAGCTTCTGGCTCCTGTTCAAGGGACTGCGCGGACCGGCCGCGCCACCGGCGTCGCTTGCGGCCTGATGTCCGGGCCAACAGCGCGGGCGCCGGGATACTGGCCGCCACGACGCTGTCGACTATCATCATCCGGCCCCGGTGTCCGTCAGGCTGACGCTCCCGGCAGTCTGCCCATGAGCGATGGTGAGACTTCTCATCGAAGGCGCCGCGGGCCCTGAAGAGCGGGAGGAAGCTCGTGGCACTCGTGGTGCTGCTACGCGGGGTCAACGTCGGTGGTCACCGGACCTTCCGACCGACCACGCTCGCCGAACAGCTGAAGCATCTCGATGCCGTCAACATCGGCGCGGCGGGCACCTTCGTGATCCGGCAGCCGGTCACCCGGGCGCGACTCCGCGCCGAATTGGCGAGCCGGCTTCCCTTTGATACCGAGATCGTGATCTGCGAGGGGCGCGAGATCGTCAGGCTGATGGCCCAGAATTACTTCGCGGGCCAGCCCGGGCGCCCCGACATCGTCCGCTTCGTGAGCGTCCTGTCTCAACGCCCCCGCTCGGCGCCGCGGACGCCCATGCGCTTTCCTGCCCGCGGCACGTGGCTGCTGAAAATTCTCGCGAGGGACAACCGGTTCGTCTTCGGAGTGTACCGGCGCCACATGAAGGTCATCGGCTACCTCGGCACGCTCGACCGGCTGTTCGGGGTGCCGGCCACCACGCGCAACTGGAATACCATCACCGCCATCGCCAGGGTGCTGGGTCACGGCGGGAGCTGAGCGACCGGCGAGCCGTCACCGGACGACCTTCCGTCTCCGGCGCCGACCCGGACGTCACCGGACCATGCGCGTGAGGAGCAGATGCAGGTCGTACATGGAAAGCGCGGCGCCCACGCAGGTCAGGATCGCGACGACCGCCGCCGAGAAGCGCTCGCTCCCGTGGCTCTCCATCGCCCTCGACGGCCGTACGTAAACCCGGCCCGTGATCCTCGAGACACGACCACGGCTGCCATCCGGTGGGATGATGCTCATGATTGCTCCGGCGGCCGGACCTGGGACGGCTCGGCCGTGTCCTCTTCGACGTTGGCGCGACCGAGCACCGCGCGCGCCATTCTGTCGATGATACTCCCTTGTTGCTCACCTCGGCCCGACTTGACGAGGTCCAGCACAAGCAGCGCCTGGCGCACCAGCGCGAGCAGGATGAGCGCGAACACCATCGCCACCGCGATCCGGTCCGGACGATACCCGAGGTTGATGCTGATGGCGGCCGCGCTGAGGGCAACCAGCATCGGCAGGAGTGGGGCGACGAGCGATGGGAGGGCGAGCACGGAAGACTCGCCCCGCGCGGGATGGACGTGCGCATGCGAGGCGAGCGCGCCGAGCGCGATGCCGAGGAATCCCGCGAACCACCCGGTATCGAGCAACTCTCCCGTCGAATAGCCCTTCACCTGCACGACATACGCGAAAGCACTGTCGGCGAGCGACAGGGCGATCAAGCCGGCAAGGAGGCACCAGAGCTCCAGGCGATCCGCCGTCCCCATCCGTCGCAGGGCGAGCAAGACGAAGAAGGCGATGACCACGTCCCCGAACGGATAGGCAAGAGTCACGACGTCGCCCAACGCGGTGAGGTCGCTGTTCCGCCACATTGGTCCGAGGACGGACGTCCAGCTCAGGAAGAGCAGCGCCACGGCGATCCCGAGGCCGTCGAGTAAGGATCGCGCCTTTCCCAATCCACTGCTGCGCAACCCCGGGTGGCGGAGGAGTGCCGCGACGGCCAGGGGAATGAACGTGAGGTAGCCGACGTCGGCCCAGGACGGGGTCGGCGGTCCGCCGGTACCGGCGAGGTCGTAGCCGGTCCAGACCATCTCGCCGAGCATCCACGCGCCGCACGCCGCGGCCAGCAGCCACCAGAAGACGCGCCGCCGCCCCGCGTGTCGCATGCCCGCCCGGAGGCAGGCCGCGCTGGCAAGGAGCGGAGCCAGGACCGTGCCCGCGTCCGAGACGTAGAGTACGGATTTTTCGCCGCCAACATGCCACCCCATCCAGGCGGCGAACACGCCTGTCGCCAACACCGCGGCGCCGAGCGCGGGCAGGAAGTGCCGCGGCAGAGGCTCCGCGTGAGGCGAGGGGGGCGAGGGGGGCGAAGACACGAGTCTTCCTTGGGCTTCGGTCAACGTCCTGGTGCGTCGTGGGACGGTCGACCTTGTACATTACAGCATAACACCGCCCAACGAGGAAATGAAGGCGGCGAATCCCGGTCACCTCCGGCTGGCGTCGTCGTAAGGCCTCAGCACGTTGTTCCCGGAGCCTGTATCGTGTTCTTCGATCGACAGCCGTATCTCGTTGGAGAGCTGCTCGAGCTGCGCCCGCTGCGCGCGAACGATTTCGATGCGCTCTTCCGGGTCGCGGCCGATCCCCTCATCTGGGAGCAGCATCCGGAGCGCACCCGCTACCAGGAGGCGACGTTCCGGACCTACTTCGACGAGGCCATCGCCTCCGGCGGGGCGCTGGTCGCCCTGGACCGGGCCAGCGGCGAGGTCATCGGCGCCTCACGCTACCACGGCTACGACGCGGAGCGGAGCGTCGTCGAGATTGGCTGGACGTTTCTGGCCCGTGCCTGCTGGGGCGGCCGTTACAATGGCGAGATGAAGCGGCTGATGCTCGAGCATGCGTTCCGGTCGGTGCGGCGCGTGATCTTCGTCATCGGTCCGGACAATCGCCGGTCGCAGCGGGCCGTGGAGAAGATTGGCGGCGTGCGCGCCGGCGCGACGACCGATACGAACGGGCAGGAGCGGGTCGTGTATGAGCTCACACCGGCGCTCTATGTCCAAGGGCAGGGCCGTCCCATGGTCCGCTGAAGCACGGCCTGCGCCAGCCGTGGCGGCGTTGGCGGCGGTCTCATATCATTCGCCTGGCGGTGAGCCTGATTGTCACGCCGATGGCGGAGCGGAGAGATGAGGGAAGAGTCGCAGGGCGACCTGTCGGACCCGCTGGTGCGCCGGACGATGGAAGACGATGCCGTGCGGCGAGCTCGCTGGACGCAGGCTTCGTTCCTCGCCGTACTCTATGTTGTCATGCTCTCCTCAGCCGCGGTCGCCGTCTTCCGGGGGTTTCGTCACCTGGGACGGTGACTCTCTAGAAAGGGCTCCTGCGTCGCCACCCGTTCGCCCTGCGTGTGGCATTCGGGGCCCTCCGCGTCGGCCTTGCGCGAGCCAGGATGTCGGTCTGGACGGGGGCGCACGCGAGAAAGCAGGGGTTGTCGCTTGCTCCTGAAACCACGTGGGACCTCTGCCCGGTGCGCAATGATGCGTGTCCTTCTTTACGTGCCTGACTACGACCCCGCTGAGGGTATCCGCACCGAGTGGGACGACGGGTTCGCCATTGACGCGCAGATCAATGGAGGTGCCGCACACATCGTCGCCAATCCCGCCGGCCTCCGCTCGCTGGCGCGCCACCTTCTGGTACTGGCCGGCGACAACGTGCCGGCCGGTTCCCATGTTCACCTCGACGCGTCCAGCTGCCTCGAGGACGGCTCTTGCGAACTCATTCTGGAGCGCGGAGCGTAGGCGCTGCGAGATGATTCCCGCCATTGACGCGCTGGCGCGCCTGCGCGACGGCAACCGCCGCTTCGTCGCCAACCGGTCGACCGCGGCGCCGAGCGTGGATCACGTGCGACGAGCGGCGCTGGTCGCCGGCCAGGAGCCGTTCGCGATCGTGTTGGGCTGTTCCGACTCCCGCGTGCCGGCCGAGCTGGTCTTCGACCAGGGGTTCGGCGACCTGTTCGTCATTCGCGTGGCGGGGAACATCGTCGCGCCGTCGCAGGTGGGCAGCGTGGAGTTCGCGGCGTCGCGCTACGCCACGCGTCTGGTGGTGGTCATGGGGCACTCGCAGTGCGGCGCGGTGCTGGCGACGATGGAGGAGATCTCGGGGCGCGCGACTACGCAGTCGAAGAACCTGCGCTCGATCGTGGACCGGGTTCGCCCCGCGGTGGAGTCGGCTCTGGCCGGAAGGCTCGACGCTGACCCGGATGCGCTGATGCGTGAGGCGGTCCGGGCGAATGTGCGCGCGTCCGCGGATCACCTCCGCCACGGCTCGGAGCTGCTGGAGCAGCTCATTCGCGACGAGGGGCTGATGGTGGTTGGCGCGGAGTACTCGCTCGAGTCGGGGGTCGTGACCTTCTTCGATGGCGTGGCCGATGCCGGCTGACGCCGCCCGGACGTCCGCCGGGGACGTGAGAGCGGGCGCGATCCTTCACCCGGACATTTGAGGCCCGTGATCGCTCCCCTCGTCGCCCACGCCCTGCGACTGAGCGTCGCCGTCGTGCTGATGCTGGTGCTCGTCAGGCAGTGCCGGAAGCCGCGCTGGTGGCCGGGCCGGCTGTTCGCATATCTGATGAACGGGAGCCACCGCACGGTGACCGCGTGGGGGCTGGGCCACCTGCCGCTCGCGAAGGACGGCATCATCCTCGACGTCGGCTGCGGCGGCGGGCGCACCATTCTGGAGCTGGCCGGTCTCGCCCCGGAGGGCAAGGTCTACGGCATCGACTACTCGGCGGCGAGCGTGGCCGTCGCCAGGCGGACCAACGCGGCACTGATCGCGTCCGGGCGCGTCGACATCCAGCGCGGCTCGGTCTCCAGCCTCCCCTTCTCTGCCGGCACCTTCGACGCGGTGACCGCGGTGGAGACGCACTACTACTGGCCCGACCTCGTGTCCGACCTCCGTGAGGTGCGGCGCGTCCTGAAGCCTGGTGGCCGTGTCGCGATCATCGCCGAGACCTATCGAGGGAAGCGGTTCGGCACGGCGGACGTCGTCGCGATGCGGCTGCTCGGCTCGACGCTGCTCACCGTCGACCAGCATCGCGATGCGTTCCTGGCGGCGGGTTTTGCTGACGTGTCGGTCTTCGAGGAGTACCGGAAGGGGTGGCTGTGCGTGGTCGGCGCGAATGCCCCTCCGGCTCAACCGCGCTGAGCACCGCGCATGGCCCTGCTCTTCTCCTACGGCACCCTGCAACAGGACGACGTCCAGCTCGCGACCTTCGGCCGGCGGCTCGATGGCCGGCGGGAGGAGCTCCCCGGCTTCGAGCCCTCGCTGGTGAGGATCGAAGACCCGCGGGTCGCGGCCCGGCTGGGCCGGACGCACCACGCCAACGTAAGCTTCACGGGGAACGCGGACAGCCGAGTGTTAGGCATGGCGTTCGAGATCAGCGACGCCGAGCTCGGCGGCGTCGATGCGTATGAGGCCGCCTTCTCGTATGCGCGGGTGGCCGCCACGCTCGCGTCAGGCCGGTCAGCCTGGGTGTACGTCCACCGGACCGCGCCCAGCGAACCGTGAGCTCATTTCTTTCGCTGGGCACCGGTCACAGCTCCGTCGCCGGCTTCAGCTGGTTCCTCGTCGGCCGGGACCATGAGACCGCGTTCTGGGTCACCCTGGACGACAGCGCGGACGCGCGTGATCCGCATGCATACAGCGTTCACGAGTTCCTGCCCGGCCGGCCCCAGCAGGATTCGCCTCCGGCCGAAGCAGTGCTGGCTGGGGAAGTGGCGACGTTCTGTACGGGCGTGGTGGTCCGGCACGACCTCGAGTTCTCGGACCTGCGGCGGGCGCGCGACCTCTACTGGGCGTACAAGAGCCTGAAGAATCCGGACCTGGGAGAGCGCTGACCGGGCCGCCACCGGTGGCGCGGCGAACGCCTCCAGTGACATTTTTCGACGCATGCCGATCCTGCGCGTCACGACCTCCGCCGACATCCCCGCCCCGCCGTCCATCGTCTACGGCCTGATCGCCGATTATCACCGCGGACATCCGAGCATTCTCCCACCGGAGTACTTCGCGGACCTGGTCGTCGAGGAGGGGGGACGAGGCGCGGGCACGACGTTCCGCTTCACCATGATCGCCTTCGGCGGCCGCGAGGTATCCCGAGCGCGCGTCACCGAGCCGGAGCCGGGCCGCGTGCTGGTGGAGACGGTCGAGGGCCGCGGCATCGTCACGACGTTCACGGTCGACCCGGCACCGGGGAACGCATCCCGGGTGACGTTCGCCACCGACTACCCCGCGAAGGGAGTTCGTGGCTGGGTCGAGAGGTTGATGGTGCCCGGTTACCTGAAGAGAGCGTACGCCGCGGAGCTCAGCCTGCTGGCGCAGCGCGCCGGGGAAGCCGCCGGTCAGGCGTCGTCAGGCAGCCG
Organism: Gemmatimonadaceae bacterium; assembly: GCA_041483735.1. GTDB lineage: Bacteria > Gemmatimonadota > Gemmatimonadetes > Gemmatimonadales > Gemmatimonadaceae > JBGPGH01. The sequence goes on from JBGPGH010000019.1 coordinate 24,483, forward strand.
ATGATGACCGGGCAGCACCAGGTCGAGTTCCGCTCCCGGCTCGAACGCTATCCCGGCAAGGGCGGATGGCACTTCGCGCCGGTGCCGCTGACACTGGCGCCGCCGGTCACCCACGGCTGGGGACGGACGCCGGTGGACGCCGTCGTCGACGGCTACGCCTGGAAGACGAGTGTCTGGCGCGGCAAGAACGGGCGCGTGGTGCTGGCGGTTCCCAGGCGGGCGCGCGGCGCCAAGGGCCACGGCGACACCGTGAAGGTGCGGCTCACATTCCGGGCGCTGTAAGGTCAGCGTCGCGCCCCCTACGGACACTCACGCGAACGCGCGCGCGACATGACGGCGACACGCGTCGAAGGGTTCCGCGTGCCGGCGCCGGCGAGGGGCGGGCTCGTCAGGCATCGGGCGGCGTGCGGTACAGCGCCAGCCGGCCAATCCGCGCAGCGGCCATCGCCGCGTCGATCGTCAGGCGCACGCGGCGGGCGGTGACCGGCGCGAACCGGTCCAGCTTCTTGTGCCCGATTGTCGTGCCGCGAGCGACGGTCACCAGCCGCGCCCCGTCCCAGCACTGGAGCCGGTAGCTCTCCACGCGCTGGCCGAGCTGGATCGCCTCCTGCAGCACGACGGTGTCGAAGGTGACCGGCCGGCCCAGGTCGACCTCGACCCACGGCTGCGGCGCGTCGTCAGGCGCTGCCCAGTACGTATCGGGATCGGCGTCGAGCACCGCGGCGGGGCCGCCGCCATCGGAGCGGCCCGCGATCGCGCTCGCCGACGCGCCGGCCGAGAGGTCGGTCGCGAAGATCGCATCAAGCCTGGCGCGGAACTCCGCCAGCCGCCTCACGTCGACATCGTGGAGCAGGCCGTCGGTCGTCGGCGGCACGTTGAGCAGGAGCTTGCTGTTCCGTCCCACCGACGCGCCGTACAGCTCCACCAGCGCCGCGGCGCTCTTCACCCGATCGCTCTCGGCCGGGTGCCAGAACCAGCCCGGCCGGATGGAGACGTCGGCCTCGCCAGGCCGCCAGACGGTGCCGTCGCGGTCGCCGTGCTGCAGCGCCCGCTCCACGCCGGGGCCCGAGAAGCCGGCATACGGGACGAGCGCGGGATTGACCATCGACCAGTTGGGATCGCCGGCGGCGCCGTCCTCGTTGCCGATCCAGCGGACATCGGGGCCGGCATCCGAGAACATGACCGCGCCGGGCTGGAGCGTGCGCACCGTCCGGTGGATCCGTTCCCAGTGGTAGACCTGCCGCTTCCCGTTAGGGCCTTCGCCGTTGGCGCCGTCGAACCAGACCTCGCTCACCGGCCCGTATCGGGTGAGCAGCTCGGTGAGCTGGCCGACGTAGTAGTCCATGTAGCGCGGCGAGTCGCCATAGCTCGGTTCGTGCCGATCCCAGGGCGAAAGATAGAGTCCCGCCCTGAGCCCCTCGGCCCGGCAGGCTTCGACGAGATCATGCACCACGTCGCCCTTGCCGTCGCGCCACGGCGACCGCGCCACCGAGTGGTCGGTGAGCGCGCTGGGCCAGAGGCAGAAGCCATCATGATGTTTCGCGGTGAGGATCATCGCCCGGAAGCCGCCGGCCTTTGCCTCCCGCGCCCACTGCCGCGCGTCCAGCCCGCGGGGATCGAACAGCGCCGGCGACTCGGTGCCGTCGCCCCACTCGCGGTTGGTGAAGGTGTTGACGCCGAAGTGGACGAACATCGCCGTCTCGTCGCGCTGCCAGGAGAGCTGGGCGGCCGAGGGCACCGGGAGGTCCGTCGGCACGCGGGCCGCGCCAAGGCAGGGACTCGTCAGGCGCCGAGCGGCCGCACCGGGTGCCGCGACACCAGTCAGCCCGCGAGGCGTCCAGGCACCGACGGCCGCCGCGCCGGCCGCTCCGAGAAAGTGGCGTCGATTCATGTCGGGGACCCCGTCGCCGGCCAGAGCGCCGGCAGCTGCCCCGCCGGCGTGAACTCGGCCGCCACGCCCGCCTCACGGCAGGCGCGCAGAACCGCCTCGAGATTCGCCCGGACGCTCTCCCGGCTGTACATCGCGCTCTTGTTCGGCAGGACCTCATCGGGGTGGAAGTAGGTGGCGAAGACCAGCGGGCCGGTCCCGCCACGGCGCAGCATCCGGCCCAGCTCGGCCGCCAGCGGCGCGAACAGCGCCGGCCGGGCGGTGACACCGATCCAGTACGTCGGCCGGCGCACGGCCTGCCAGAGCTGCCACGCCTGGCGCGACTTCCGCGCCAGCTGCAGCCCGCTCACCAGCCCCCAGAGGGGCGAAGTCGACATCCAGTTAGGCACCTCCAGCAACCGGCTGGCGCCCTCTCCCGGGCGCGGCGGTCGCCGGTAGTCGGCGCGCGACGGCCGGTAGGGAGCACGCGGCGTGGAGTGCCAGTCGAACAGGTTCTCGCTCCGCCTGGGCGGCTTGCCGCGGAACGTCCGCATCCCCGGCAGCGCCGAGAGCTCGACGGAGACGCCGAGGTCTTCGAGGGCGGCGTAGGTTCTGTCGTTATGGTAGTCCCACCCCATCCGGACACTCCGCACCGGCCCGGGCAGCGCCGCCTTCAGCTCGGCGTGCGCCCGCTCGAGCATGTCCACCTGCCAGTCGAGGTCCTCCGTCTCCTGGAACCACGCCCCGCGTTCGCCCTCGCGCCGCCAGAAGTGGGGGTGCCACCCCAGCTCGTCGCCGCTCTGTTCCAGGGTGCGGAGAAACGCCCCATGCGCGCGCGGCACCCACGCGTATGAGCCCTGCATCTGCCTCACCTGCTCGTCGGCGCGGAGCAACCAGGTGAACACCGGCTCTCGCCCGCGGCTGTCGGTGACGCCGGCCAGCGACTGCTTGAGCGCCGGGATCCCCTCGAGCATCCCACGCCAGGTGAGACCATCGGTGGCCGGGGGCACGCCGTCGAGGTATCCCTGGCGATCGGGATCGGTGTCGCAGCAGATGACGATCGAGACCGTGCGCACGCGGGGCCCGTGCCTTACCAGAGATTGTCGAGGTCGGAATCGAAGAAGTCGACGCGGATCTTTCCTTCCACGCCGGCCGCGACCACCACCGGGTACGGCCGGGCGACATACATGCCGGCCGAGCGGAACTCCGGGGCGTCGGACGCGGCGCTCAGCCCCACGATCCCGTAGGTGCCTGACGCCTCCTCGAGCGCGAAGCGCATCGACTCGGCGAGCAGGTCGCGCAGGGCGGTGCCGGTGCCGGCCAGGGCGCAGACCTTCACCAGGTCCAGGTCCTTCACCCGGTGCCGGGCGCGGCGGTAGACGACGAACCCGTCGATCGTACCGGCGCGGTCGCGGTGCAGGAAGGCGGAGTACTGCCGGTTAGGCTGTGCCAGCTTGTAGTTCAGGAAGGCGGCGTCGCGGTACCCGTAGAACTCGTAGCGCCCCTTGAGCAGCGCGTCCCAGGTGGCGTCCCACTCCGGCAGGAATTTCGTGATCCGCTCCAGCGTCCCGTGGCGCGGCGCGGTGCGCGGCCGCATCACGGCGTTGGCGACGCGCACCAACGGCGCCAGCGCGACCGGCTTGTTCCAATAGGCGAGGACCTTCGCCGGCTCGAAAAAGCGCGCGTAGTAGGCGCTCGAGTCCCGCTTCACCTGGTGGCCGCGCCGCTCGTAGGCCGGCTCGATCGCCGGCACCACGCCCACCGCGGCGTACTTGAGCCCCGGCGCGTCCTCGCACGCCTTGAGCAGCTGGCGGCCGGCCGCCTTGCGCACCGGGTCGTCGGACATGTCGAGCACCAGCGTGATCCCCCACCCCAGCTGGACCGGGGGCCGTCCGTCGCCGTACCGGAACTGGTGCGACACCTGCCCGATCTGCCCCACCACCTTTCCGCCCGACAACGCCACGAAGCGCGCGCATCGCTGCCAGTCGTAGAGCGACCGTTCGCCGAGCTCGGGGTGGTCGGGGCTCCACCGCCGCATCATGGACAGCGTTTCGTCGAGGTATTTCTCGTCGAAGGGGATGACCTGAACGTCCACCTGTGGCTTTCCGGAAGTCACGCTCCGTTCCTCGTCAGGCGGCCGGCGGCTGGCCGGCGGCCGGCCCGCGCCGCCGGACTCCGGCCAGTCCCAGCACGAGCAGGAAGCCCGCGCCGGCGAACGAGGCATACCGGCCGCGCCGGTCCGCGACCGACGCCTCCGTGAGCACGACTTCCTTCGCACCCGCCGGCAGCGGCACCGCCATGAAGGTGAAGTTGGCGCGCGCCAGCGGGGCCGGCCGCCCGTCGACCTTGGCGGTCCAGCTCGGGAACCAGTTCTCGCTGACCACCAGCACCGCATCGCTGGTGAGGCCGTCGATCTTCAACGTGTACTCGCCGGGCCGGCCCTCGGTGACCGCGATCGACGGCGCCGGCGTGACCGCCGGCGGGAGCTGCGGCGGCACGGCCTTCGACGCGAACGGGGCGTCCGGCGACACCAGCACGGCGCGCGCGGGATCGAAGCCCGGGTTGATCACGATCTGCTCCGCCTGCTCGTCAGGCACGCCGATGGCGATCGGCGCCACCCACGCCCACGGGGTCGCATTCGGCACGCGCCAGACCCAGGCCGGCTCCCCCCACATGTCGATCACCGGGCCCGCGACCTTCACCAGCCCCGGGACGTCGATCGAGTCCCGCGACAGGATGTAGCGGAGCGCGAGCAGCCGCCACAGCTGTGGACTCAGGGCCAGCGGCCACTGATTCTTGCCGCCGAGCAGCTCGTCGTACCGGTGCAGCTCGTTGCCATGGTAGCCGAGCACCGAGCGGATCTTGTGCCCGATCAGGTAGTCGTGCGAGTACGCGTGGTACGGGAGCACGCGCCAGGGTTGCGATACGCTGGCCGCATCCTGCTCCATCGCCTGGACCGCGGCGTCGGCGGCAAACGCCGCATCGCCGCGCGGATCGATGGTGATGAATCGGCGGTCCTCGATGACCAGGTCGGTGGCGATCAGCGCGACCGCCGCGGGCACCATCCACCGTGGCGCCTTCCAGGCCACCGCGGCGAAGGCCACCACCGTCAGGCCGCCCAACACGATGCCGAGCCGTGCGCCGCTGACCGCCGAAAAGGCCGCTTCCTGCCGAAACACCTTGGCCATCGACGGCAGCAGGCCGCCACTGCCGAGCGCCAGCAGGAGCGTCGCCGCGCCGCCGATGAACAGGGCACGCTTCGCCCAGCCGGCGCGCTCGTCAGGCTCCATCGACTCGAGGCGGGCAAAGCCCATCGACGCGAGGATCGCGACGAGCATCGAGACCTGCCCCCAGATCATCCCCGGCGCGCGCGTCTTGGAGATGAAGGGCAGGAGCGTGTACGGCAGGTAGTAGAACGGCGTCTGGCCGCCCAGCGCCCAGAGCATCCCGAAGAGCGCGGCGCCGAACCAGAACCAGGTGATCCGGCGTTGCCGACCGCGCGGCAGGCGCCAGAGCGCGACCAGCGCCGTGAGCGCCAGGACGGGGCCCAGCAGTCCCAGGTAGTCGGAGTGCAGCTTGAAGACGTTCGTCCCCCAGTAGGTGTCGTGCCATCCGTTGAAGCCGCCCCACAGCGTCCCGATCAGCTCGTTGGCCGGCAGCGAGAAACTGGTCGCGTACTGCCAGCCCGTCGACGTGGAGCCGGCGGCCGCGCGCGGGCTGTACGGCAGGTACTCGGCGAACGGGAAGAGCTGGGCGCCGGCGAGCAGCAGCCCGCCCACGCTACCTAACGCCATGCCACCCACCACCCGCCACCGCAGCCGGGCCGGCGTCTCGGTGAACAGCAGCAGCAGCAGGAACGCCCCCAGCAGCAGCGACGAGTAGTAGGCCATCTGGAAGTGGGGCGACAGGAGCATCAGGCCGAGCACCGTCCCCCACCCCGCGAAGCTCGTCAGGCGCGCGGTCCGCGCCGCCGACAGCACCGCGATCATCCCCCACGGCAGCAGCCCCAGCACGAAGATCTTGCCGTCGTGGCCCGGGTAAAGCAGGCCGATCAGCGGACCGCCCAGTCCATATGCCGTGGCCCCGACGATCGCCGCGCCCCAGCTCTGCCCCAGCCGCCGCAGGAAGACGAGCAGCCCCACCGCGCCCAGCCAGAGATGGAGGACCATCCCCAGCCCGATCCCCAGCGCCGGCGGAAAGATCGCCCGCAGCGCGATCGAGATCGGATACGCCTGGTCGCCGTGCATCGCGCCCAGAAAGGGCATGCCGCCGAAGATGTACGGGTCCCAGCGCGGAATTTCCCCCCACCGGCGAATCACTTCGGCGGCGAAGCGACGCGTGACATACCCGTCCGACATGTCGCTCTGCGGGTTCGCGAACACGCCACCGGCCAGCAGCGGCGCGAACAGCACGGCCAGCAGCCCCGCCCAGGCCAGGGCGAACAGGACCGCCGGGTGCGTCAGCCAGCGCCGGAGTGTACTCGTCATTCCGCCTCTCTGATGTATGTCCCACCGCTGTCCCGCCTCACGAAATACCCTCCCGCACCCGGATCAGCCGACCGCCGGATCCAATGTCATCTCGTTCTCGGCCGCGCGCTCCCGCACCGCCCGCCAGCCCAGCCCGATCAGCACCAGGTACGTCAGCGCCGTGATCGCGCCGTATACGGCGATCGACGACACCGCGCTCAGCCCCGCGCGATGCGCCCACGCGAAGCCGGCCACCGTCAGCACCAGCCGCATCGCATCCCACGCGAACTGCTGGCGCTGATACGACAATACGTTCAGCGTCTGCGCCAGTGGAACCGCCACCAGCTGGCAGAGCAGCGACGCCGACTGCCACTGCAGCATCACGCCGGCGTCGTTCCACTGCGCCCCGAACGCGAACCGGAACGTGAGCGGCGCCAGCACCAGCATCCCCAGCGCCGCCGGAATGCCGATCAGGAACAGTCCCCGCGCGGTCTTCACGAACAGCGGCGTCATCGTCGCCCGCGTCCCTCGCGCGCGCTTCGCCAGCTCGCTCGCGTACACCTGCCCCGCCGAGTCGCCCAGCAGGCCGATCGGCACGCCGATCACCCGCTGTCCGATCGTGTACAGACCGCCCGCCACCGGCCCCCACCACAACGTCAGCAGCAGCACCGGCGCCCACGCGCCGGCCGCGTTCACGAACGTCGACGGCGTCGAGATCAGCGCGAACGCCTTGTACCGCGCGATCACCGCCTTGAGCCGCGCCCGCGAGACCTCGCCGCGCCGGCCCCGCTCGGCGTGCGCGATATTCCACGCCATCGCCATCACGCTGAACAGGCGCCCCGCCACGTCGCCGGTCACGAGCCCCAGCGCCGAGGCGCGCACCAGGAAGGCCGCCACCACCTGCCAGACGCTGGTCCCCACCGCGCGCTCGATCCGGATCCGCACCAGCGGACGGAACTGCTGGTACCGCAGGCACCACCCCGACAGCACATCGGTCAACCCCACCCCCAGCATCCCGACCGGGACCAGCCAGAGGAGCGGCTCGATGGCCGGCGTGTGCAGCACCACCCGCGCGATCCACCCGCCCCAGAGCACCACCGCGATCCCCGCCAGCGTCGCCATCCCCACCGAGCCGAGGACGCCGGCCACCACCAGCGCGGTGGCGTCCTCGTCGGCCTCCGGCAGCGGCACGGCCAGTCCCGACCGCCACGAAGCCGCCGCCCCCAGCACGCCGAGCGCCGCCAGGTAGACGCCGAACACGCCGAACGGCGCCGGCCCCGTGAGGCGCGTCAGCAGCGGCGCCACCGCCAGCGCGATGACCTGCGACAGCGCCGTCGCGCCCATCAACAGCGTTATGCGGCCGCGGGAGGAACTGGTGTCCACCGGTCCGAGCAGGGCGCGAAGCCGGTCCCATCCGCGTGACAGATCCATGACCGACGAGTTTAATGAGTCGGGCGCGCCGCCCGCCACCGGGCGGCTCCGGCGCCGGCCGGCCCGTCAGGGCGCATCGCCCCGTGGCCGGGGCGGCGCCAGCCGGTCCGGAGCGAGTTGATCGAGAATCGGCGACTTGAGCCCCTGCAGCTGCCGGGGCCACCCGAGGTCAGCCGTCCGACCTCCGACCTCCGACCTCAGACCTCCGGCGCCCAGGTCGAGCACGACGATCTGGTTCGGACCCGCGCGCAGCCACGCGCCCGGGAGGTACAGCGTCTGCTGCGGACCGATGTACCAGTAGCGTCCCAGGTTGTGCCCGTTCACCCAGACCGCCCCCTTCCCCCAGCCGCGCAGGTCGAGAAAAGTGTCCCCCACGCTGTTCACGATGAAGGTGCCGCGAAAGAGCGCGGGTCCCGGCCCGCCGGCCGGCATCGACCGGGTCCGCGCGAAGCTGGCGCGGTCCGGGTCGCGCAGGGGAAGCGGGTAGATCGTCCACCCGGTGAGGGGGCGGCCGTCGAGCGTCACGGGCCCGGTGATGCCCTTCCGGTTGTCGGGGAGGAGCCGCCCGTAGTTGATGCGGCCGCTGTTCTCGACGAGGATGTCGAGCGTGGCGCGGCCGGCCGGGAGGGCGATCGCCGTCGAGTCCTGGTGGTGCCGACGGTCGAGCTCGGCCGCCCGCCGCCCATCGACGAACACCACCGCGTAATCGCGGAGACCCGGGATGGCGAGCATGGCGCGCCGGGCCGTTTCCGCCATCGCGGTGCTCGCGGCGGCCGCGCCCGTCCGGCCTGCGCCCGCGATCGTGGTGCGGTAGAGCGCGTAGCCTGACGACTGTCCGCCCGCATCGGCCGGCCCGAGGTCCTCCATCGCCAGGGGCCGGGCGCTCTTCACCGGCTTCTCGGCCGCCGTCAGCAGCTCGGCGCGCTCGGTGAACCCGAAGCGCATGATCGAGATCGGCTCCGGCTGGTCCGGCACCTCCGGCACCGTCTCGCCCCGGTTCAGGTGCTCGATCGCGACATCGCGGAGGGCGAAGTACTTGGCCGTCGGCCGGCCCGACTCATCGAGCGGCGCGTCGTAGTCGTAGCTGGTGGGCTGCGGCTGGAAGTGGTCGGAGTAGTTGGCGCCGCTGCTGAACCCGAAGTTCGTGCCGCCATGGAAGACGTAGAGGTTCACCGACACGCCGCGCGACAGCATCCACTCGTAGTCGCGGGCGGTGCCGGCGGCCGGCACGCGCTGGTGCGGCTCGCCCCAGTGGTCCAGCCAGCCGGGATAGAACTCGGCGACGAAGTACGGGCCGTGGGGCCGGTACTGTCCGATGGTGGTGAAGATCGTGGAGTCGGTGGCGCCGTTGATGGCCGGCAGGGCGCCGTCGACCCGGCCGTTGGGCATCTGCGACGGCCCGTCGGCGGTGAAGAGCGGGACGTCGAAGCCGGCCTGCCGGAGCTGGTCGCGGGCCGCGGCCATGAACCGGTGGTCGTTGCCGTAGGAGCCGTACTCGTTCTCCACCTGGACCATGAGGATCGGGCCGCCGTGAGTCACCTGGAGCGGCGCCAGCTCCATGCCTAACCGCGTGAGCCAGCGCGCCGAGGCGGCGAGAAAGCGCGGGTCGCGCGACCGGACCGCCACCGGCGGCGAACGGAGCAGCCACGCCGGATAGCCGCCGAAGTCCCACTCGGCGCAGGCGTACGGGCCCGGGCGGAGGATGACCCACATCCCCTCCTCCTGAACCATCTTCACGAACGCGGCCAGGTCCTCCTCGCCGGAGAAGTCGTAGTGGCCGGGCGCCGGCTCGTGGACGTTCCAGAAGATGTAGGTCGCGATCGCGTTGAGCCCCATCGCGTGCGCCATCTGGATGCGCTGGCGCCAGTAGGCGCGCGGGATGCGCGAGACGTGCATCTCCCCAGAGCGGATGAGGAACGGCCGCCCGTCAAGAAGAAAAGCGGAGTCGCCGACCGCGAAGGTGTGGCGCGGGCCGGCCGGCTGCTGGGCAGGCGCCGGCGGCGAAGCGACCAGCGTGACGGCGAGCGCGAGCGCGGAGAGGGCGAGCCGGGCCATTCGTCCCTGTGAATCGGGTGCGGCGCCCGCCGCGAAGGCGGCCGTCAGTAATCGTAGATATGGTCGACGAGAAGCTGTCCGCCGGCCCGCATCTCCGCCAGCACATCGAGCAGGTCGCGCGTCTCCACGGCGAGCAGGACTCGCACCCGCGCCGGATCATCGGGCTGGGCGTAGGCCGTCACCACCGTCGCGCGGGCCGGCGCGCGCCACCCGGCCGGCGCGGTGCCGGTGAGCGTGACCACCCGGTTCCCGGAGAGCTCGGCGATGCGCAGCCGCGCCGAATGGGCCGACAGGGCCAGCAGCGCGTCGCGGTACGGCGAGTAGCGCGGCACGGTGAGCAGCGCGTAGCCGCGGTCCAGCCACGCCGCCCGGTGCAGCGTCGTGGGCGCCACGGCAGGATCGGTCGCCAGGGAATCGTTCCAGCCGGCCACCACCAGCTCTCGGTGCACCTCGTCAGGCGTGTACGCGCCCGCGGTGCCGATGCCGATCAGCGTCGCGTAGATCCCCTTGATCCCGTACTCGGCCGTGAGGGCGAGGCGCCGCTCCCACTTCCGGAGGAAACCGGGGCCGGTCAGCGGCACATCGACCCAGAGGCCGCGCAGGGCCCGCCCGAATGGGAACTCGTACCACCCCTCGAGGGCGATCAGGTGCGCGTAGTCGTCGGCGACCGTGGCCGCATAACGATCTTCGGCGGTGCCGCCGGCCGGCATGGCGAACTCGGACAGCCGGCCCATCGTCGCCTCGTAGCTCCCCTTGAGGCCGTACTCCACCGCCGTGCTGATCCCGATCACCCAGAGCATGACGTGCGTGCCGATCTCCATCGGCTCGCGCTCGCGGGTGGCCCGCCAGGTGGCGTAGTAGCTCCGCCAGAACGTCCCCACGCTCACCACGAACGGGAAGCGGCTGGGCGGACGGCCGGCCGCGAGCCACCGCGCGTACGCCTCGCTCCCGTAGACCAGGTCCCACTCCGGATGCGTCAGGTACTCGGCGCCCTCCGGGCGCGCGTAGCCCGGGGTGGTGTCGAGCACCGTGCTCGCCTCCGCCTGCAGCACCGCCGGCATCCGGGCGGCGGTCACCGCCGGCGGGCGTCCGTCGGGGCCGGGCGCATAGATGTCCCAGAGCGTGTTGGTGAACTTGCCGGTCGGATCCACCCGGCGCTTGACCGCGAAGAGCGTCGCCGAGCCGGGATAGGCGCGTGCGAACTGGTCGCGCGTCGCCAGCGGCTGGTACGGCAGGTAGTAGCGCCCGCCGGTGCGGACCGCCGCCTCGATCAGCTCGCGCGTCCACCGGCCCACCTCGCGGCGGGCATCGGGATCCGTCTCCTGCCTGTAGTAGAGGACGTAGGCGAAGACGTCGGCGGGCGGCGGCGCCCAGGCAAGGTACGCCCCGGGATCGGGGAGGGCGTGGCGGATGGAGATGTTGACCGCGTTCACGTTATGCGCGCGGAGGATCGCGCGCATCCGCGGCAGCCAGACCGGCAGGCTGTCGGCCGGCACGAAGTATTCCTGCAGGACGTACGTGCTGCGCTCGCGTGAGGCGGGCTCCAGCTCGCTGACGTCGTAGCTCGCCTCGAAATTCCGCCAGGTGACCGGGTGGGCGCGGAAGACCCACGGATCCAGGACGTAGCGGCGGAACCATTTGCCGCCGTTCCCGCTGGTGATGGACGCGTAGGCGGCACGGTGGACCCAGCTCGCCTGGTCGCGCGGCTGGATCCGCTCAGGGATCGTCACCGGGAGCGTGGTCTGGACGAAGCTCACGGCGTGGACGACGCGGTAGTCGGGCGGATAGATGTCGGCGTTATGGAAGATCACGCCGGTGTCGGGCTCGACCCGTTTCCGGAACCAGTCGAGGTAGTACGACACGGGCATCGTCTCGTCCACGCGCCTCACGCGGGTGTCGGTCGCGAGGTCGAGCGTCACGTCGGCGATGACGCCCAGCGCGCCGTAGCCGCCCACCGCGCCGTAGAAGAGCTCCGGGTGTTCGCCGGCGCCGGCGCGCACCACCCGTCCGTCGGCCAGCACCAGCGTGATCGCCCGCACCGACCGGATCAGCGGCCCCTGCCCGATGTACCGGCCGTGGGCGTTGACGCTCAGCGCCCCGCCCACGGTGAAGGTGTTGTAGGTCTGCATGATCTTGACCGACAGGCCGGCGGGGTCGATCGCCTCCTGGACCTCGCGCCAGCGCGTGCCGGAGTGGACGGTGATCGTCCGGGCCGCCGAGTCGAACGCGACCACGCCGCGAAAGTCGCGCAGGTCGAGCTGCAGGCCGCCGGGGGTCGCGGTCTGCCCGCCCATGCTGTAGCGCCCGCCGCCGATCGAGATGGGGCCGGGCGAGGCCGCCACGGCGCGCGAGATCTCGTCCACCGTGCGGGGCCTGACGACGCGATCCACCGTCACCGGGTAGAGCCCGGTCACCTCCCGCACCCGCACGCCGGCGCCGGCGCTGCCGGCCGAGTCGCCGGCGGCCGCGACCGTGAGCCTCACGTCGGGAGCGGCGAGGAAACCGAACAGGCTCACGGCGATGCCGAACAGGAGCAGGGCCGCGACGCCGAACGCCAGCCATCCCAGGCCCCGCCGCAGCCGGCGCCAGGCACGCCGGGTTGTGGAAGCGCCGGACGGCCCGTAATTCTCTGCTCCGGACGTCACGCCCACCTCCGGGGAGGAGCGAAACCATGACATCGGAAAAGACCTTGCGCTGGAGCGCCTTCGGGTTCGCCGTCTTCTTCGCCGCGGTCGTGATACTGGGCTACATCCCCGCCCTGAACGGGAACATGGATCACATCGCCATGAGCGCGTCGGGCGAGCACCAGATGATGGGCCTGTACATGATCGGCGCCGCCGACGACGTGACGCACGGCCTCACGTCGGCGGTGCTGCTGGCCGCCTCGATTGCCTCGGCGCGCTGGTCGCGACTGGCCCTCACGGCGTGGGGGTGGTACTACGCGGCGGACGCGAGCATCTACCTGATCACCGGCGTCATCCAGGGCCGCGCGATCGGGTCGAACATTCTGCTGAATCTACCGCACGTGGTCATCAGCGGCATCATGCTGGTGCTGGCGTATCGGGGGCGGGCGGGAGAGGGGTGAGGTGGCGAAGCAGGAAGCAGGAAGCAGGAACGGAGCCGTGCCACGTTTTCCGGAGGTACCCATGCGCTGTTTCGTGAGTCTGGCGTTCGTCGCCCTGTTGTCCGCATCCGCCACCGCCCAGCCGTCCGGCCACTGGCCCCCCGATTCGCTCGTCAACACCAAGGTGATCCCGCACGCGACGCCGGTGATCCAGGTGGTCGGTATGATGCGGAACTTCGCCCAGGGGCTGGGGGTCCGCTGCCAGTTCTGCCACATCGGCGAGGAGGGGAAGCCGCTGGCCGAGTTCAATTTCCCCAGCGACGAGAAGCGGACCAAGCTGGTGGCGCGGCAGATGATGCGGATGGTCGCCGAAATCAATGCGCGCCTCGACACCATCCCCGAGCGGCCGACGCCCGGCATCCAGGTCAGCTGCGTCACCTGTCACCGCGGGATCAGCCGGCCGGTGCCGCTCTTCACGCAGATAATGGACGCGACGATGGCCGCCGGCGCCGATTCCGGCATCCGCGCCTATCGAGGGCTGCGGCAGCGCTACTACGGCCGCGACGCCTACGATTTTGGCGAGCCATCGCTGAACATCGCGGCCTTCCGGCTGGGCCAGGCGGGCAAGTACGACGACGCGCTCGCCCTGCTCAAGCTCAACGAAGAGATGTTCCCGGGCTCGTCGGGGATGTACGTCTTCCGCGGCAACATCCTGCTGATGCGTGGCGACACGAGCTCGGCGGCGGCCGCGTACCGTGAGGCGGTAAAGCGCGACACCACCAACAACGAGGCGCGAGGCCGCCTGCTCAACATTGGGCAGAAGCCGTAGCGTGAGCCCAGCGCCAAGACTCGCCCCGGCCGCGCTGCTCGTGGCCGGGGCGGTTCTCGCGCTCGCGCCGTCGCTCCCCGCGCAGACGGCCGCGCTCAACGGCCACGGCATCTCGCACGAGCTCGCGGCGTGGCGCGCTCAAACCATCCGCGACGTCCGCTACGACCTCGCCCTCGACGTCACCGCGCCCGACAGCGCCGTCGGCGAGGTCACGGTCCGCTTCACCCGCTCCGGCACCGGTGACGTGGTCCTCGACTTCCGCGGCCGCCGACTGGGCGCGGTGTCCGTCAACGGCGCGCCGCTGCCGGCGACCGCCGCCGCACCGGCCGAGCCGGCGTTCAACGGCAACCACCTCCGCGTCCCCGCGGCGCTGCTCGTCGACGGCGAGAACGCCGTCCACATCGCCTTCGTCGCCGCGATCGCGCCCACCGGGGCGAGCATCATTCGCGTCCACGACCCGTCGCCCTCGAGTCCGGGCGACTACCTCTACACGCTGCTCGTGCCGGCCGATGCCAACCAGCTCTTCCCCTGCTTCGACCAGCCCGACCTCAAGGCGCGCGTCACCCTCACGCTGACCATCCCGCGCGCCTGGACCGCGCTCGCCAACGGGTCGCTGCAGCGCGCCGACACCACCGGCGATCGCGTCACCGACCGGTTCGCCGAGACCCGGCCGCTGCCGACCTACCTGATCGCGTTCGCCGCCGGCCCGTGGACGGCCGTCTCGTCCGTCGAGAACGGACGCGCCGTCACCCTCTACGTGCGCCGCTCGCGCGCTCGTGAGGCGGACGCCGACACCCTGCTCGCCCTCCAGCACCGCGCCCTGCGCTGGATGGAGGGCTACTTCGGGATGCCGTACCCGTTCGAGAAGTTCGACCTGGTGCTCGCCCCCGCCTTCCCCTTCGGCGGCATGGAGCACCCCGGCGTGGTCATGTACAGCGAGGACCGGTTCATCTTCCGCGAGCGTCCCACGCTCACCCGCCGGCTGGGGCGCTTCTCGACGATCCTCCACGAGACCGCCCACCAGTGGTTCGGCGACCTGGTCACGATGCGCTGGTTCGACGACCTCTGGCTCAAGGAGGGCTTCGCCACCTACATGGCGGCCAAGGCCCTGTCCGACCTCGAGCCGGCGAGCGACGCCTGGAAGACGTTCTACCAGTCGAACAAGCCGGCGGCCTACGGCGTGGACCAGACCGCCGGCACCACCCCGCTCTGGCAGGCGATGGGGAACCTGGACCAGGCCAAGAGCGCCTACGGCGCGATCGTCTACAACAAGGCGCCGGCCGTCCTCAAGCAGCTCGAGTTCCTGGTCGGCGACTCGGCGTTCCGGGGCGGCGTGCGGAGCTTCCTCGCGGCCCACGCTTACGGCAACGCCACCTGGCAGGAACTGCTTGGTTCGTTAGGTGTCGCCGACTCGTCTGGGGCCGGCGCATTCGGCGCGAACTTCATGCTCCGCCCCGGGATGCCGGTGGTCGAGACCCGCCTGACCGTGCGCGATGGGAGGATCGCCCGCCTCCAGCTCGTGCAGCGGCCGGCTCAGCCGGCCGTCTCCGGCGCCGCGCCCTGGCCAATGCGCACCCGGCTCCTGCTCGCGTATGCCGGCGCGCCGCCCGTCACCATCCCCGTTACCCTCGCCGGCACGGTCACCGAGGTCGCCGCCGCGCGCGGCCGGCCCGCGCCACTCTGGGCGTTCCCCAACGCCGGCGACTACGGCTATTTCCTCACCCTCCTCGACCCGGCCAGCGTCGCCGCCCTCGAGCACGGCGCCGTCGGCCGGATCGAAGACAACTTCCTCCGCGCCATGCTCTGGGGCGCGCTCTGGGACCAGGTCCGCGCCGCCCGCATGGACCCGGAGCGGTTCGCCAGGCTGGTGCTGCGCGAGCTGCCCAACGAGAAGGACGAGCAGATCGTGCCGGCGCTGCTCGGCAGGCTGGAGCGCGACCTGCGCGCCTACCTCGATCCGGCGCGCGCCGCCCGGGTGCGGCCGGCCGCCGAACGCGTGCTCTGGGAGGGCGCCCGAGACCCGTCGCGCCCGTACGGCATCCGGCGCGGCCACCTCGACGCGTTCATCGCCCTGGCGGCGACGCCCGAAGGGATCGCGCGGATGACCTCGCTCCTGACCGCCGACTCGGCCGCCGGCGAGCCGGTGCGCGATCCGACGCGCTGGAGCGTGGTCGACCGCCTGCTGGTCCTGGACGACGCCGGCGCCTCACGAGCGCTGGCCGCCCAGTCGGCGCGCGACACCAGCCCGGATGGCCGGCGCCGGACCTTCACCGCCGGCGCCGCCCGCCGGAGCGCGGCCGCCAAGCGGGAGTACTTCCGCCGCTGGTTCGCCGACAGCGCACTCAACGAGGACTGGGCGAGCGGCAGCCTGGGCGGCTTCAACGCCCCGGAGCACGAGCGCCTGACGCTGGCGTACCTGCGGCCGGCGCTCGACTCGCTTCCCTTCATCCAGGCCAACCGCCGGATCTTCTTCCTCGGCGCCTGGCTGGGCGCGTTCCTGAACGGACAGACCAGCCCGGCCGCGCTGGCCGTGGTGCGGAGCTGGCTCGCCGACCACCCCCACCTGCCCGCCGACCTGCGGCAGAAGGTCCTCCAGAACGCCGACGAGCTGGAGCGGACCGTCCGCATCCGGAGCCAGAATACTCACAACTGAGTACTGAGTACTGCGTACTGAGTATCGCTCTACTGAACGTTAGGGCTGGATCTCCAACGGCTCGCAGACGCAGGGCCCGTCCCGCGCGGGCAGGGCCCGGCCCTCCGGTACTTCCCGATACTCAGTACTCCGTACTCAGTACGCAGTACGCAGTACGTTCTACTCGTACCTCAGCGCCTGCATTGGATCGATCCTCGACGCCCGCACCGCCGGGATGTACCCTGACCCTAACGCGACCGCGGTGAGCAGCAGCGCGGCCAGCGACAGGACCATCGGGTCGTGTCCCTTCAGTTCGTAGAGCAGCGACCGCGCCACCCGCGCCAGCCCCAGCGCGGCGGCAATCCCGATCGTCCCGCCGACCAGCGTCATGAGCCCCACCTGGCGCAGCACCAGCCCGCGCACCCTCCAAATGTCCGCCCCCAACGCGATCCGCACCCCGATCTCCCGGGTGCGCTGCGCCACCGAGAACGCCAGCACCCCGTACAGCCCCACCGCCGCCAGCAGCGTCGCCAGCGCCGCGAACGCCGCCGACAGCGTGCCGATCATCCGGTCCAGGAAGACGCTCTCGCGTGCCTCCTGCGGCATCGACTTGAGTCTCTCCACCGGCAGGTTGGGATCGAGCCGGGCGATCACGCCAGGCACGCTCCGCAGCAGCAAGTCCATGCTGCCCGATGTCCGTGCGTAGAACGCCAGCGAGCCCACCGTCGAGTCCTGGCGCCAGGGAAGGAAAAACTGTGGCGGAATCTCCTGCTTCACCGAGCTGTACTTGGCGTCCTTCACCAGCCCGACGATCTCGATGTCGAGCGGGCCGTCGCCGGTGGCAATGCGCTTCCCCACCGCGTCGCGCCCCAGACCGAACTTCTTCGCGAACGCCTCGTTCACGACCGCCACCTTCGGTGACCCGTTCCCGTCGGCCATCGTGAATTCGCGCCCGCTCAGGATCGGCACGCCCACCGTCTTGAAATAGTCCGGCCCGATGGCGTTGAACCGGGCGTTGGCATCCGTGTCGGGGCCCTTCTTGAAGCCTTCCACCGAGACGACGTTCCCCCAGTTGTCGCCGGCCAGCAACGGTACCATCCCGGAGGTCACGCCGCTCACCCCGGGCAGGGCCCGCAATTCCTCCGTCACGCGCTCAAGGAACACCGCCGACCGCGCCCCGTTGTAGCCGTTGAGCTCCGGCGACAGCCCGAACAGGATCAGGTTGTCGACTTTGATCCCCAGCTCCACCCGGCTGACCTTGCTCAGGCTCTTGATGAACAGCCCGGCGCTGATCAGCAGCGCCATCGACAGCGCGATCTGGGCGGTGACCAGCGAGGTGCGGAATCGTGAGGCAGAGCGGGCGCCGGAGTGCTTCCCGGTGCCGGCCCGCAGCGTGGAGATCAGGTCCGGACTGGTGCTGTGGAGCGCCGGGAAGAGCCCGAACATCAGCCCCGTGCCGAGCGACAGCAGCCCCGTGAACCACACCGCCGACAGGCTCAACGCGAAATGCACGATCGTCGTGACCTCGGACGGCAGCAACGCCACGATCAGGCCGATCGTCCACCTGGCCACCAGCAGCCCCGCCACGCCCCCCATCAGCGCCAGCAGGCAGCTCTCGGTGAGCAGCTGGCCCAGCAGCTGCCGGCGGGTGGCGCCCAGCGAGAGACGCACCGCCATCTCCATCGACCGGCTGGCCGCCCGCGCCAGCAGCAGGTTGGCGATGTTCGCGCAGGCGATCAGCAGCACGATCCCGGTGATCGAGAACAGGAAGATCAGCGGGATCTTCGACCCGCTGTGCATCGAGCTCTGTCCCGTCCGGCCGTCCGCGAGCGTCACCAGCTTGGCCTTGAAGCGCCCCATCGTCTGGTCGCTCATCCCCTGCTGGAGCGGCGCCTCGACGTCGGTGATGATCGGCCGGTAGGCCGAGTTGATCGCGGTGGCCGCCTGCGCCATCGACACGCCGGGCGCGAGCCGCGCGAACAGGTACGCCCAGTAGCTGCGCCGGTTGGTGAACCCGGTGAAGCCCGGGCGCATCACCGCCCGCATCGTCATCGGGACGAACACCATGGGGAGCGCGCCGATCGTCGTTCCCTCGAAGCCGCGCGGCGCCACCCCGATCACCGTCAGCGACTGGCCGTTCACCACGATCTGCTGGTTCAGCACCGACGGATCGGCGCCGAGCTTCGACGCCCAGTAGCCGTAGCTGAGCACCGCCACGTAGTGGCCGCCGATCGTCTTGTCATCCTCGGGCGTGAACAGCCGCCCCAGCGCCGGCCGCAGCCCCAGCACCGGGAAGTACGACCCCGACACCATCACCCCCTCGCCGTTCAGCGTCTGCCGCTGATAGGCGACGTTGGCGCCGAACAGGACGTGGGCGGCGATCCCGCTGAACACTCTGCGCGCCGCGTCCGACGCTTCGAGGTCCCGGAACATCGGGTAGCTGAACACCTCGTCGCACTCACCCGCCTGCCCGCACGATTGCGAACCCGGCTTGGGGCCCGGCGACGACAGGTCGACCAGCCGCTCGGCGTTGGGCACCGGCAAAGGACGCAGCAGCAGCTGGTCGAAGAGCGAGAAGATCGCCGCGTTGGCGCCGATCCCGAGCGCCAGCGACACGACGGCCACGGCGGTGATCACGGGCGCCTTGAACAGCGTCCGGACGGCAAGCTTCACGTTGACCATGTGGATCCCCGAGGGTGGTGGGCGCGGACGAACATGGAGTTGGACACTCCATACGGGCCAAAGGATGGAGGGATTCCAATGCCGCGGGCCCGGGCCGGCGGCCCGGGCCCGCCCATCCGACCGGGCCCGCGCGGCCCTATGCGCCGGCGATCGTCCGCACGGCCCGCAGCGCCGCGTCCACCTCGCCCGGATCGTTCATCAGGCTCGGCGCCAGCCGCGCGTAGGTCGTGTGGTAGGGCGTTGTGCTGGCCACGATCCGGCGGTCGAGCAGCCGCTTCACCACCTCGTCAGGCGCAACCCCGTCGACCTCGAAGCAGATGATCCCCGCCGAGAGCGCCGCGGCGCGCGGCGTATGGAGCGTCACGTGCTTCATCGCCGCCAGGCCGCTCTTGCACTGGTCGTTGAGCGCCCGGATCCGCTCGGCGATGCGCTTCCGGCCGATCGTCTCGTGCAGCGTGAACGCGGCCGTCATCGCCCACTGGTGCTCGTAGGCGTGAAAGCCGCCGGGCGTCATGTCGTACGCGTTGGTCGCCCGGGGCGTCGTGTCCCCCTTCAGCCACGCGTCAAAGCCTTCGAGGTTGCTGAAGTTGGGGATCGTCTGGCGCAGACGCGGCCAGCTCTCGCTGCGCCCGACAATCACGCCGGTGCCACGCGGCGCGAACATCCACTTGTGGGTGCCGGCGCAGAAGAAGTCGGCGCCCAGCTGGGCGGCCACGTCCTCCACGGCGCCCAGGCCGTGGACGCCGTCGACGATCAGCAGCACGCGATGCGCCTCGTCGCGCCCGCGGTTGGCCTCCTGCACGACATCGGCGATGGCGCGGACGGGAAGGCGGACCCCGGTACCGGAGTGGACCCAGGTGACGCCGAGGGCGCGCGTCTCGGGGCGAATCGCGGCCCGCACCCGGTCGACGATCTGCGCCTCATTGGCCTCGGCCGCCTTGTCGTACAGCGCGATGCGGCGGACGCTGGCGCCGCTCTTCTCGGCGGCGAAGCGGATCGATTCCTGGTGCGAGTAGTGGTCGTGGGTGGTGCTGAGGATCTCGTCGCCCGCACCCACACGCAGCCCCGCGTAGACGAGCGCCAGTCCGGTGGTGGTGTTGCCGGTGATCGCGATGTCGTCGCGCTTCACGCCGAGGTAGCCGGACAGGCCGTCGCGGATCGTGAGCTGCAGGTTGTCGGTCGGACTCGAGAACATCCGCCCTTCGACCACCAGGAAGGGCTCGCGGTCGATGGTGCGGCGGAACCCGTCGATCGCCTCCTGCACCGGTTTGGGGTGCGAGACGAAGTAGAAGCTCGCGAAGTGGAGGTAGTCGCGCGAAAGCGGGAAGAGGGCGCGGACCGCGGGCCAGGTGGTCAGGTCGGGGGACGGTGACGTCGCGGCGTCGCGAGCCAGCGCGTCGAGGAGATTGACGCTTGGCAGTCCGGCGCCGGCGGCCGCGGCGGCGGCGCCCGTAGTGAGGAATTGCCGGCGGCTGACCATTGTCGACCTCCTTGGAGACGACGGAATGCGGAATGCGGAATGCGGAATGCGGAATGCGGAATGCGTGTAGATCAATAGCATACCGGCCCCGGCGTTCGGGGCAAGTACAGGCCGCGACGATCGCCGGTGATCCTTCCGCTCTCCATTGCCAACGTCTATCATCGGTTTCCTGACTATGCCTGACATTGCCTCGGGGCTCGTCTACTACGCGGTCTTCCTCTTTTCGACGACGCTGCACGAGGCGGCCCATGCCTGGGCGGCCATGCGGGGCGGCGACCTGACGGCGTACCACGGCGGACAGGTCACGCTCGACCCGCGGCCGCACATCAAGCGCGAGCCGGTGGGCATGGTGTTTCTGCCGCTGGTGTCGGTGCTGGTCTCGGGGTGGCCGCTGGGATTCGCCAGCGCGCCGTACGATCCGATGTGGGCGCTGCGGCATCCGCGGCGGGCGGCGTGGATGTCGCTGGCCGGCCCCGGTGCCAACCTGCTGCTCCTGTCGGTGGCGGCGGTCGCGATCCGGATCGGGCTGGTGACCGGTGTCTTCTCGGCGCCGCCGGAGGTGTCGTTCGGGCACATCATCCGCGCGGCCGGCACGTCGGGGCCGTGGGAGGCGGCGGCGTTCCTGCTCAGCGTCTTCTTCTCGCTGAACCTGCTGCTGGCGACGTTCAACCTGCTGCCGCTGCCGCCGCTGGACGGGAGCGGCGCGGTGCCGCTCTTCCTGAGCCCGGCCAACGCCGAGCGCTACCAGGTGGCGGTGTTAGGGCATCCGGCGCTGCGGCTGGTGGGGATCGTCATCGCCTGGCAGATCTTCGGCCCGATCTTCCACCCGATCTGGCTGTTCGCGGTGAACCTCGTCCATCCCGGCGCCAGCTACGGTTAGGTGCTCGGCGGCACCCGATCGTCCGGCGGGACAAAGTTCGAGAGGAACAGCTTCTCCTCCGGCTTGAGCGAGGCCAGCCCCGACGCGCTGATCTTGTCGAGGATCCGGTTGACCTCGTCCCGGTTGATCTCGTGCACCGAACGCGGATCGATCTTCTGCCAGTTCAGGAGCCCGGCCGGCGGCGGCGTGTTGGCGCCGATCCACTGCTGCTTGCGGCGGTCGGCCCGCAGCTTCAGCCAGCGCAGGTAGAGCCAGCCGCCGGCGTAGCCGCCCAGGTGCGCGAAGTGGGCGATGCCGCCGCTCATCCCCGAGAGGCCGAACCAGAGCGACATGACGGTGGTGAGGACCACCATCATCCGCGCCCGGACGGGAATGATCCCCCACACCAGGATCTGCGCATCCGGCCAGAATTGGGCGAACGCCAGCGTCACGCCGAAGATCGCCCCCGACGCGCCGATGATCGACGCGTACGGCGCGAACACGAACGACAGCAGCGCCCCCGAAATCCCGCTCACGAAGTACAGTTGCGCGAATCGGCTGGGGCCCAGCCGCTGCTCCACCCTGGGCCCGAAGAAGAAGAGCGTCATCATGTTGAACAGGATGTGCATGAAGCCGCCATGCAGGAACATGTAGGTGACGATCGTCCAGGGGCGCGACAGAATGAGCGCCGGCACGAACCGGAACTGGTAGGCCAGCTCCGGCATCGTCCACTGGACGAAGAACACGGCGATGTTCGCGATCAGCAGCCGTCGCACCCACGGCGTCATGAATCATCCTCCTTGAAGTCCGGGAAAGTTCGCTATGTTACCGGCCTGTCGCCATCCTCCCGTCGGCCCTACGGCCCGGCCCGCTCCCCTGTTTGCCCCCCACCGCACCCCCCGGAAGAGCCCCATGTCCCCACTCCCGCGCAGGATTCCCGGCTCGGCGCTCCTCGCCGCGCTGATCGCGCTCTCCGCACCGCTCACCGCACAGGCCCCGCCGCCCCAGCCTCAAGCGCGCGATTCGCAGCCGGTGAGCCCGGCGATGCAGCTCGTGAGGCAGGGGCGCCGCCTGAGCACCGATGGCCGGCAGGATTCGGCGATGGCTCTCTATCGCCAGGCGCTGGCCCTCGACCCGGCGCTGGCCGATGCGCACACCGCCATGGGGGTCTCCCTCGACCTCATGGGGGATTACGCCGAGGCGCGAAAGCACCTGCAGGAGGCGATCGACCTGTCGCCGGACAGCCTCAAGGGGCGCGGGCGCCGGACGATGGCGATCTCCTTCGCGTTCGAGCGCAACGCGCGCCAGGCGCTCGCCCTCGAGAAGCCCGTGTTCGATGAGGCGCTGGCCGCCGGCAAGTTCATCGAAGCGGCCGAGATCGCCAACGAGCTCGCCCGCATCCTGCTCGAGTCCGGCGACCTCGACGGCGCCGCGGCCTGGTATCGCAGCGGCCATGAAACGGCGTCCAAAGCCCCCGACCTCAAGCCCGCCGAGCGCGACCTGTGGGACTTCCGCTGGCATCACGCCCAGGCGCGGGTCGCCGCCCGGCGCGGCAAGGCCGCCGAAGCGCAGCAGCACGTGGCGATGGCGCGGGCGGCGCTCGACAAGGGGACCAACCCGCAGCAGGAGCCGTTCTTCCCGTACCTCACCGGCTACGTCGCCTTCTATGGTGGCGACATGAAGACCGCGATCGCCGAGCTGCAGCGGGCCAACCAGAACGACCCATTCATCCTGAGCCTCCTGGCGCAGGCGTACGAGAAGACCGGCGACGCCGCGCAGGGGATGGCGTACTGGCGGAAGGTTTTGGCGCTGAACATCCACAACCCCACCGGCGCGTTCTCGCGGCCGCTGGCGATGCAGAAGGTGAAGTAGGGCGCGCTCCGGGCCGTATGTTCGACTTCTTCAGGACGAGGCGCCGGGCGCGCCTTCGCGCCCAACCCTTTCCCGCGGACTGGCGGCGCATCATCGAGCGGAATGTGGCACTCTTCCACGCCCTGCCGCCCGCGGATCAGGATGAGCTGCTCGGCCACGTGCAGGTGTTTCTCGCCGAGAAGCACTTCGAGGGGTGTGGCGGCCTCGAATTGACGGACGAGATTCGCGTCACGATCGCGGCGCAGGCCTGCATCCTGCTCCTCCACCGGGATACCGACTACTATCCCTCGCTGACCTCGGTCCTGGTCTATCCCGACAGCTACGTCGTGGACGGTCCGCGCCACGTGGGCGATGGCATCTGGGAGGACGGCCCGGAGAGCCTGCTCGGGCACACGGGCCGGCGGCTGGGGGCGCTCCTGCTGTCGTGGGACGACAGCCGCCGTGGCGCCCGTGACGCCGACGATGGCGCCAACGTGGTGCTGCACGAGTTCGCCCACCAATTGGACTTCGAGGACCACGTCACCGACGGGACGCCGCTCCTCGAGTCGCGGCGCCAGTACCTGGCCTGGGCGCGGGTGTTAGGTGCTGAGTTCAGGCGGCTGCGTGCCGATGTGAAGGCCGGGCGCGAGCCCCTGCTCGACGAGTACGGCGCCACCGACGAGGCGGAGTTCTTCGCGGTGGCGACCGAGTTCTTCTTCGAGCGTCCGGTGGAATTGCGGGCGAAACGGCCCCGGCTGTACGAGCAGCTGCGCACCTTCTTCCGGCAGGATCCAGCCGAGTACCCGGCCGCCGGCAAGCCGGGCTCTTGACGGGCCGATCCGGGCGCCATATACATAGACACTGGATCCCTAGGCGGTCTATGTATATGGCGACGGACCGGAACGACCTCGTCCCCGGCACGCTCGAGATGCTCGTCCTCAAGACGCTCAGCCTCGGCGCCCTCCACGGCTACGGCATCGCCCAGCACATCCAGCGCCTCTCCGGCGACGCCCTCAAGGTCGAAGAGGGCTCGCTCTACCCCGCCCTGCAGCGGATGCTCGCCAAGGGGTGGGTCGCCGCCGCCTGGAAGGCGACCCCAACCCGCCGGCGCGCCCGCTACTACCGCCTCACCGCCGCCGGCCGGAAACAGCTCGGCCTCGAGACCTCGAGCTTCGCGCGCTCCATGGAGGCGATCGCCCGCGTCCTGCGCGCGACCGGAACCCCATGACGCCCGGCGTCGACCTGCTGCGCGAGCTCTGGTTCCGCCTGACGACGGGCTTCCGCCGCGACCGGGTGCGCCGGGAGCTCGACGACGAACTCGCTTTCCACCGCGAGATGCTCACCCGCGACTTCGAACAGGACGGCCTCACGCCCCGCGAAGCCGCCGGCGCCGCTCGCCGCCGGCTGGGCAGCCCGCTGTCGCTGCGCGAGCGGAGCGCCGCCTGGTGGGGCTTCCCCTCTCTCGAAGGCTTCGGCCAGGACCTGCGCTACGGCGCGCGGATGCTGCGGCACAGCCCGGCCTTCACCCTGGTCGCGGTCGGCGCGATCGCGATCGCGATCGGCATCAACGCCGGCTTCTTCACGCTGATCGACTTCTTCATCTGGCGGCCGTACCCGGTCGCCGACGCGTCGCGGCTGGTGCGGCCGCTGGCCGTCGACGGGCGGGGCTGGGAGAACATTCGCTTCTCCTGGCCCGAGCTCCGGACGATCACGGAGCACGCCGCCACGCTCCAGGACGCCGTCGGCTACGACGCCGAGCGGGTGGCCCTGCGCTGGTCGCCGGCCGGCGGCGGCGCGATCGCCGGCAGCGCCGGCTGCGTCTCGGGGAACTACTTTGTGGCGCTGGGCGGCTCGGCGGCGGTGGGTCGCACGCTCCTGCCTGACGATGACCGGCCCGGCGCGCCGCCGGTGGCCGTGCTCAGCGATGCCTTCTGGCAGCAGGCCTACGCCCGGTCCCCGGCGGCGGTGGGCCAGGACCTGCTGGTCAACGGCGCGCACCTGACGATCGTCGGCGTCGCGCGGCCGGAGTTCATCGGGGTCAACCCGCTGGTGCCGTACATCTGGATGCCGTTTTCGCTCGCCGCGCAGGTGGGCGCGACGCCCGGGCGGCTGCTCGATCCGTCCAACCGCTTCCTGGTGATCCACGCGCGCCTGCGCCGCGGCACATCGCTCGCGCAGGCGAGCGCCGAGCTGAGCGGGCTGGTTCGCGATCCGCCGGCGGCGCCGGGGACGCGGGCCGAGCTGACCCGGCTGGCCTCCGTGAAGGTGATGTCGAGCGAGTCGCTCGCCCCGCTCAACGCCGAGACGACGATGGTGGCGGCCCCCGGCCTCCTGGTGGTCGGCCTGATCCTGGTGATCGCCTGCGCCAACCTCGCCACCCTGCTGCTCGCCCGCGCACTCGTGAGGCAGAAGGAGATCGCGGTCCGGCTGGCCCTGGGGGCGTCGCGCCGCCGCCTGCTGCGCCAGCTCCTCACCGAAAGCCTGCTGATCGCGGTACTCGGCGCGGCGGCCGGCCTGGTCCTGGCGGACTGGACGGTGACCGCGACCTCGCGGTCGTTCTTCAGCTTCGTGCCGGCCGGGCTGGGCACCGTGGCGCTGGACCTGCGGCCCAGCTGGCGGGTCTTCGCCTATACCGCCGCCCTGGCCCTGCTGAGCGTGCTCACCTTCGGCCTCACGCCGGCGCTCCAGGCCACCACCCCGCGCCTCACGGCGGCGCTGAAAGGAGAGGACGCGGCGTTCGGGTCGCGCATCCGCCGGTCGCGCTTCCGCGACGCACTGGTCTCCGTCCAGGTCGCGGCGTCCGTCGTCCTGCTGGTCGCGGCCGGGACGCTGGTGCAGAGCCTGCGGGACGTCGCCAACGTCAGCATTGGTCTCGAGCCGCGTCGCGTGCTGGTCGCGACGCTCGGCATGTCGGCGAACGGGAACGCGCGGCCGGGCGAGGTCGCCGAGCGCGCGCGGTTGGCCGCGCGCGCCGCCGGCCTGCCGGGCGTGGCGACCGTGGCGCGCGCGATGGTGCCGCCGCTGGCCAGTTCGTGGCCCCTGCTGCACGTCGCCGTCGAAGGCGCCGGCCCGAAGTCCGGGCGGCCGCCGCTTCAGGGACTGCCGTACAACGTCGTCACGCCCGGCTACTTCGACGTGATCGGCCAGCGGATCGTGGCCGGCCGGGACTTCACGGCCGACGACAGCATCGCCGGCACCGCCGCCGCGCCGGGCGGCGACCGGGTGGCGATCGTCACTCGTGCGGCGGCCCAGTGGCTCTGGCCTCGTCAGGCGCCGCTGGGCCAGTCGCTGCGGGTGGCGGTGTCCGATTCGGCCGACCGCATCTATCGGGTGGTGGGCGTCGCCGCCGACGCCCACAGCGCGATGGTCTGGGACTGGGATGGCAGCGGGTACATCTACCTGCCGGCCACCTCGCGCGAGCTGTCGCTGTACGAGATGCCGCTGCTCGTCCGGTCGGTGGCGGGCGCGCCCGATCCGGCGCGCGCGCTGGAGGAGCTGGCGTCGGAGATCGATCGTGACGCGCCGCTCCTCGTCGACCCGCTCACCCGGTTGTTCGAGACGCAGATCGTGCCGTTCCGCTTCCTGGCGATGATCGCCAGCGCGGTGGGCCTGCTGGGAGTGGGGCTGGCGGTGATCGGGCTGTACGGCGTGGTGGCGTTCACGGTGGCGCAGCGGCGCCGGGACGTGGCGGTCCACATCGCGTTAGGTGCGGCGACCCGGGACGTGCTGCGCCTGGTGCTGCGGCGGGAAATGGGCCTGGTGGCGATCGGCCTGGCCGCCGGCCTGCTGATGGCGGCCGGCGAAGCCCGGCTCCTGTCGAGCATGGTGCTGCCGCTGTCGGCGCTGACCGCCGGCGGCTGGGTGCTGCTCACCGCGGTGCTCCTCCTGGTGGCGCTGGCCGCGACCGTGCTGCCCGGGCTGGCCGCCCTCCGGATCGCCCCGATGGAAGTGCTGCGGCAGGAGTAGCGGTCCGCGCCGCCGGGGCTACATTTGCCCCGCGGCCGCAGTCCGCCGCCCGCCCTGCCGGCCCGGCCGGCGGGGCGCGCACATCTCCCAGACGGAGCCAGTCATGTCCCGCACCGTTCCCGCGCCCGCCGGCCCCGTCCGGCGTGCCGCCGCGCTCGCCCTGTCCCTGCTCACGCTGGCCGTGCCGGCCGCCACCAGGGCGCAGGGCGAAGCGCCGTATCTGCTGCAGGAACCGGCGCTGAGCGCCACCGACATCTGCTTCACCTTCGCGGGCGACATCTGGCTGGTGCCGCGCGCCGGCGGCGTGGCGCACCGGCTGACCGCCGCGGCCGGCACCGACTTCGCCTGCGCGTTCTCGCCGGACGGCAAGTGGGTGGCCTGGTCCAACGACCACGACGGGAACATCGACGTGTACGCGGTGCCGGTGGCCGGCGGCGTGCCCCGGCGCCTCACCTGGCACCCGGACGACGACATCGTCCGCGGCTGGACGCCGGGCGGCAAGGTCCTGTTCGAGTCGCCGCGGTTAGGTTTCGCGCGCCACATCGAGAACGGCGCGCCGCGGCTGTTCGTGCAGGGCGTCGACGAGGTGACGGCCACCGTGGTCGACCTGCCGGGCGCCTGGCAGGGCTCGTACAGCCCCGACGGCAAGCGGCTCGCCTACCTCCCCTTCCCGGCCGCCAACGCGGCCTGGAAGCGCTATCGCGGCGGCCGCACCACGCCGGTCTGGATCGCCACCCTCGCCGACGCAACCATCGAGAAAGTGCCGCGCGACAACTCCACCGACCAGTTCCCGATGTGGGTCGGCGACACGGTCTTCTTCGTCTCCGACCGCGATGGACCGGCCACGATCTTCTCCTGGGACACGCACTCGAAGAAGGTCGCCCGCCGCGTCGACAACCGCGGTCTCGACGTGAAGAGCGCGTCGGCCGGCCCGGGCGGCATCGTCTACGAGCAGTTCGGCGGGATCCGCCTCTACGACCTCACCACCGGGAAGGATGCCGCGGTGTCGATCCGGCTGGGCGGCGAGCTCACCGCCACCCTCCCGCACTTCGTGGGGGTGGGCGACCGGCTCAGTCACGGCGCCATTTCCCCCACCGGCGCGCGGGCGGCGTTCGAGGCGCGCGGCGAAATCATCACCGTCCCCGCCAAGAAGGGCGAGGCGCGCGACATCACCCGCACCACCGGCGCCACCGAGCGGATTCCCTCGTGGTCGCCCGACGGACAGACGGTCGCGTACTTCTCCGACAACGGCGGCGCCTATCACCTCGAGCTGCGCGGCCAGAACGGGTTGGGCGCCGCCCGGAGCATCGCCCTCGGCGGCGACGACACCTACTACTACAGCCCCAGCTGGTCGCCTGACGGGAAGAAAATCGGTTACAGCAATTCGCGCGGCGAGGTCTGGTACGCCGACGTCGCCTCGGGGAAGACCACCAAGGTGGACACCGACCCCCAGGGGCCGCAGGGCGATGGCGGGTTCACGCTGTCGTGGTCGTCCGACTCGAAGTGGATCGCCTACTCGCGCTCCATCCGCAACCGGCTGGGCGCCGTGTTCGTGTACGACGTGCAGAAAGCCGCATTCACCCAGGTGACCGACGGGATGAGCGACGCGCGCAGCCCGGCGTTCGACCCCGGCGGGAAGTACCTCTACTTCGTCGCCAGCACCGACGCCGGCCCGGCGTCGGACTTCAGCATGATGACGTACGACCACCCGGTGACGCGGAACCTGTACGCGATCGTGCTGCGCAAGGACCTGCCGTCGCCGCTGGCACCCGAGAGCGACGAGGAGAAGGCCAAGGGTGACAGCGCCGCGAAGGACAGCACGAAGAAGCCGGCCGGTGGCGACGCGAAGGGCGCCGCCGGCGGTGGCGGTGCCAAGGACGCGAAGGCCGGCAAGTCCGGCGCCGATTCGGCGGCCGCGCCCGAGCCGGTGAAGATCGACTTCGATGCGATCGACCAGCGCACCATCGCCCTCCCGCCGCCGCCGCGCAACTACTTTGGCGTGGTCGCCGGCAAGACGGGGATCGTCGTCCTCGCCGAGGCACCGCTGGTCCCGGTGGACCTGCAGGGGCCGGGCGGCGGCGCCACGCTCTGGAAGTTCGACCTCGGTGAGCGCAAGACCGAGCAGCTGATCGACAACGTGAGCGAGTTCGATGTCTCGCGCGACGGAGAGAAGCTCCTCTACAAGCAGCAGAACAGCTGGGCGATCACCGCGCTCACGGCGCCGGTCAAGGTCGGCGACGGCGCGCTCAAGACCGGCGACATCCAGGTGGCCACCGACCCGCGCGCCGAGTGGACGGACATGTATCACGAGTCGTTCCGGCTGCAGCGCGCCTTCTTCTACGACCCGAACTACCACGGCCTGGACCTGGCCGCGACCGAGAAGTTCTACGCGAAGTACCTCGACGGGCTGGGCGACCGCGCCGACCTCGACTACCTGCTGAAGGAGGTCTACGGCAACCTCACGGTGGGACACCTCTTCGTCGGCTCGGATGGCGGCGGATCCGGCAGCGCACCCCACAACGGGTTGCTCGGCGCGGACTACGCGGCCGAGAACGGGCGGTGGCGCTTCGCGAAGGTGTACGCGGGGGAGAACTGGAACCCGGGACTGCGCGCGCCGCTCACCCAGCCGGGCGTGAACGTGGTGGCCGGCGAGTATCTGCTGGCCGTGAACGGACGCGACGTGACGTCCGCGGACAACGTCGACCACGCCCTCGAGGGGACGGCGGGCAGGACGGTGGTGCTCAAGGTAGGCCAGAACGCCAACGGCACCGGCGCGCGCGACGTGACGGTGACGCCGCTCACCAGCGACATCCCGCTGCGGCACCTCGCCTGGATCGACGCCAACCGCCGCACGGTGGACCGGCTGTCGGGCGGCAAGCTCGCCTACATCTACGTGCCCAACACCGCCAACGAGGGCTACACGCGCTTCAACCGGTACTTCTTCGCCCAGCAGGACCGGCTGGGCGCGATCGTCGACGAGCGGTTCAACGGCGGCGGCAACATCGCCGACTACATGATCGAGTACCTGCGTCGGTCGGCGCCCTTCAACTGGGTGACGTCCCGTTATGGCGACGACACGCCGATCCCGGCGGGCGCGATCTACGGCCCCAAGGCGATGCTGATCAACGAGTATTCGGGCTCCGGCGGCGATGAGCTGCCGTGGCTCTTCCGGCGCTTCAAGGTCGGGACGCTGGTGGGGACGCGGACGTGGGGCGGGCTGGTGGGGATCGGCGGCTACCCCGACCTCATGGATGGCGGCTTCGTGACCGCGCCGCGGATCGGGCTCTGGTCGGCGGAGGGCGAGTACGCGGTGGAGAACAAGGGCGTGCCGCCGGACGTCGAGGTGGAGTTCGACCCGGCCGCGTGGCGCGCCGGCCACGACCCGCAGCTGGAGCGGGCGGTGGCGATCGTGATGGACCAGCTGGCGAAGTCGCCGCCGGTGCCGGCCAAACGGCCGGCGTTCCCGACCTGGGCGAAGGACAGCAAGTTCCCGTAGCGGCGTCGCGGGCACGAGCATGGCGGAGGGAGGTACGGAGCGCCCCGGCGAGGGCGGCGATCCGGCCGCCGCGCTGGTGGCGGCGATCTCGGCGAACGACGTCGCCGTCGTGAGGCAGCTGCTGGAGGGCCACCCCGGCCTCCGGCAGCGGCTCAACGACCCGCTGGCCGGCCTGTCGTTCGGCGCCACCGCGCTGCTCGGGGCCCTGCCATCGGGGAACCGGGAGATGATCGACGTCCTGCTCCGCGCCGGCGCCGACATCAACCAGCGCAGCCACTGGTGGGCGGGCGGGTTCGGCGTGCTCGACCATGACGGCGAGCTCGCGCCCTTCCTGATCGATCGCGGGGCGGTGGTGGACGTCCACGCCGCAGCCAGGCTCGGGATGCGCGACCGGCTGGAGGCGCTGCTGGAGGCGGATCCGTCGCGGGTGGGGGCGCGCGGCGGCGATGGCCAGACGCCCCTCCACGTCGCGGCCACGGTGGAGATCGCCGACCTGCTGCTCGATCGCGGGGCTGACATCGACGCGGTCGACGTCGACCACGAGTCGACGGCCGCGCAGTACCTGGTGCGTCGTCACCCGGAGGTGGCGCGTCGCCTCGTCGAGCGCGGGTGCCGCACCGACATCCTCCTCGCGGCCGCGCTCGGCGACCTGGCGCTCGTGAGGCGCCACCTCGACGCCGATCCGGCGTGCATCTACATGAACGTGAGCGCCGAGTTCTTTCCGATGCGCGACCCGCGCGCCGGCGGCACGATCTGCATCTGGACCCTTGGCGCGCGGAAGACGCCTTGGCTGGTGGCGCGGGAGTTCGGGCACGAGGACGTGCTGGCACTGCTGAGGGAGCGGAGTCCGGCGGAGCTGCACCTTGCGCAGGCCTGCGAGCTCGGAGATGAGACCGCGGTCCGCGAGCTGCTGGCGCGGTCGCCGGATGGCGCCCGCGGCCTGACCGCCGCCGCCCGCCGGCGCGTCGCCGACGCCGCCGAGAGCAACGACGGCCGCGCGGTGCGCCTGATGCTCGACGCGGGCTGGCCGGTCGACGTCCGGGGCTCTTCTGGCGCGACGCCGCTTCACTTCGCGGCCTGGCACGGGAACGTCGACATGGCCCGGGCGATCCTGGCGCGTCGTCCCCCGCTGGAGCTCCGCGATGAGGAGTACGACGCGACGCCGCTGGGCTGGGCATTCCACGGCTCCCGCTTCGGCTGGAACCGCGCCGCCGGAGACCATGCCGGGGTGGTGCAGCTGCTGCTCGACGCGGGTGCCGTGGTGCCGCCGGCCGCCGTCGCCGCCGATGCGACAGAGCCGGTGCGGGCCGTGCTCGAGCGCCACCGGGCGAAGGGTTAGGCAGGCTCCCGTCCAGCCTCGATGCCGACACCGCCGCCCCGACTCATCGGCCTGCCGTACGACGCCAGCTCGTCGTTCCTGCGCGGCGCCGCCGCCGCGCCGCCGCTCATCCGGCGGGCGCTGCGCTCGCCGGCCGGCAATTCGTGGACGGAAGCGCTGGTCGACCTCGGCGTGGCCGGCGCGCTCGGCGACGCCGGCGACCTGGCGCTGCCGCCTGACGAGACGGCCCGGGCGCTGATCGAGGACGGCATCGGCCGCCTGCTGGCCGACGGCGCCCGCCCGATCGCGCTCGGCGGCGATCATTCGGTCACGTATCCCGTTCTCCGCGCGCTGGGCCCCGCGCATCCCGGCCTGACCATCCTCCACGTGGACGCGCACCCGGACCTCTACGAGGAGTTCGAGGGCGACCGCTTCTCGCACGCCTGCCCGTTCGCCCGGATCATGGAGGAGGGGCTGGCCCGGCGGCTGGTGCAGGTGGGCATCCGCACCATGAACGGTCACCAGCGCGAGCAGGCGAAGCGGTTCGGCGTGGAGGTCATCGACATGCGCGCCTGGGCCCTCGGCGCGCGGCCCGAGGTCTCCGGTCCCGCGTACCTGTCGATCGACCTCGACGCGCTCGACCCGGCGTTCGCGCCCGGCGTGTCGCACCGCGAGCCGGGCGGGCTGTCGGTGCGCGACCTGATCGGGCTGATTCAGGGGTTGCCGCCATCTCTCGTCGGCGCCGACGTGGTGGAGTACAATCCGGCGCGCGATGTCTCGGAGATCACCGCGGTGGTCGCGGCCAAGCTGGTGAAGGAGCTGGCCGGACACATGCTCACGCCAACCGACTGACGAGGCTCATGTTCCCCGTCGCCGACGCGATCCACGCCCCGGGCTGGGTGCACCTGGCCTTTTTCGGCCTCTTCATCCCGCTCGCCGCGCTCCGCAGCGCGAAGAACCGACCGGCCCTGCAGCGCGCCGCGGCCAATCGCCTGCGACACTTCCGCGCGCAGACCGTCTCGCTGGTGATGCTGCCGCTCCTGTCGATCCTGGTAGTGACCGTGGAGCGCGTCCAGCTCTTTCCACGGACGGCTCCGACCGCCGTGGCGCTGCTCGCCGGTGCGCTCATGTACGTGATCGTCGTGGCGTACATGCGGCCGCGGTGGCGGCGGGCCGTGGAAAAGCGCGTCGAAATCGTCAGGCTCTTCATGCCCGCCAACGCGAGCGAGCGCGCCTGGTGGGTCGCGGTCGCGGTCCTGGCCGGCGTCGGCGAGGAGATCACCTGGCGCGGCGCCCAGGTCGCGTTCCTGGGCGTGGTCACCGGCAGCTACTGGATCGCGGTGCTGCTGAGCGCGGCGATGTTCGGGTTCGGCCACATCGTCCAGGGCTGGCGGTCGGTGGTGGTGATCGTCGTGTTCGCGTTCGGCTTCCAGGCGCTGGTGGCGCTCGCCGGCTCGCTCTACGTCGCCATGGCAGTGCACATCGCCTACGACATCACCGCCGGCATCAGCTACGGCCGGCTGGGCCGGGAGCTGGGGTACTCCGACCCCGCGCCCGACGAGACTCCCCAGCCGGGCGCGGCCTGACACCTCACTCCTCCAGCCGCGCCCCGCTGGTGTCCGGGAACTGGAAAATGAGCACCGCCCCCACCAGGAAGAACCCCGACGTCAGGCCCAGCGCCGAACCGATGCCGATGCGCGGTATCGTCGCCAGGAATCCCACCGTGTACGGCGCCAACGCGCCCAGCCCGCGCCCCAGGTTGTACGTCAGCCCCTGCCCCGATGCGCGCACGGCGGTCGGGAACAACTCGGCCAGGAACGAGCCGAACAGGCTGTAGTAGCCGTAGCCGACGAAGCCGAGCGCGGGGCCGAGCATCATCAGCACGGCCGGGCTGCGCGCCATCTGCCCGTAGATGGGGACGAGCACCGCGGCGGCGATCACATACAGGGCGAAGGTCCGCCGCCGTCCCACCCGGTCGGCGATAAACCCGAACGAGAGGTAGCCGAGATAGGCGCCCAACTGCATGGGGATGATCCAGGCCGCCGACTTCACGATCGACATCCCGGCGCCGCCGCGCTCAACCGGCGAGGCGAGAAATCCCGGCAGCCAGAAGAAGAGTCCCCAGCTCGCGAACTGGACCGAGGCCGAGAGGAGCGTCGCGAGGATCGTGCGGCGTCGATAGGCGGGCCCAAACAGCACCGCGAACGGATTCGCCTGGCCGCCGCCGGCGCCGCCGATCGTTGCCTCGCCGGTAGTCGCGCCGCCAGCCGCCGCACCGCCCGGCGCGTTTCTCGCCCGTGCCCGACGCAGCCACGCTTCGGGCTCCCGCACGCTCCGACGGATCCAGAGGGTGAACAGCGCCGGGAGCACGCCGGCCGCGAACAGCCACCGCCACGATTCGTTGCCCAGCGGCAGGATGTCCAGCACCAGGGCCGCCACCAGCGCCGCCAGGATGTAGCCCAGCGCCCACCCCGACTGCATGATGCTCACCGCCTTGGTGCGGTGCTCCGCCGGCCAGGTCTCGCTCACCAGCACCGCCCCCGACGCCCACTCCCCGCCCATCCCGATCCCGAGCAGGATGCGCCAGATCATCAGCTGCGCGACGCTCTGCGACGTGGCCGCCCCCAGCGAGCAGAGCGAAAAGATCAGGATCGTCCCCCGCAGCGCCCGCGCCCGTCCCATCCGGTCGGCGAGCACGCCGAACAAAATCCCGCCCCCCGCCGACGTCACCAGCGTGACCGTCCCCAGAAGGCCGGCGGTCGCGTCGTCGAAACCGAAGTAGGTCTTGAGCCGCCCGATCGCCATGACGTACAGCAGGAAGTCCATGGCGTCGAGCATCCAGCCGGCCTTGGCCGCGATCAGGGCGCGCCACTGCTCGCGCGTGATCGTCCGGTACCAGGCGATGGGTGCGGCTCCCGTGGCCACCCGCAACGTGCCGGAATCCGTCAGCGGTACTCCCGGTGGAGGTCGTTTGGCGGCGGGGATAGTGGCCCCCCGACCCCCCCTTCGGGAAGGGCCGGCGCCATACCATAGGTATGCCGCCCAGGGAGAGAGGAAACCCTACGCCCCGCTTGGCGGGTCCGACTAACGTCACGCGGAAACCCGGGTGATGGCGCCGTCTCCGCCGACCAACGGCCGCCGGCGGCGCGTGCCCCTGCTCATGGCGCGCTACATTTGGTACCCATGTCCGAATCCATGCTGAATCCTCTCTCTCCACCCACTCATCCGGCCCTGGCGCGCACCCTCCGCGCCGCCCTCGTGGCCCTGGCCGTCGTCGTGTCGGCCGCCGCGGCCACACCCCTCCGCGCCCAGCAGGCGGACATCATTCGCGGACAGGTCACCGGCCCCGATGGCCAGCCGCTCGAGAACGCCACCGTCACCGCGACATCGATCCCGAACAACGTCAGCAAGGTCGCCCGCACCGACGCCAACGGCCGCTTCACCATCACCTACCCCACCGGCGACGGCGACTACTGGCTCTCGTACACGGCGATCGGATTCGCGCCGCGGAAGTTCGAGGTCAAGCGCACCGCCGACCAGGACATCCTGATCGCCGATGCCCGGCTCTCGCGGGCGGTGATGCTCGACGCGGTGAAGATCCAGGCGGAGCGGAACCGGCCGGCGCGCAACGACAACACCGCCGACATCAGCGGCACGGAGCGGAACCTCGGCAATCCCGCCATGTCCCCCGACCAGCTGGGCAACCTGGCCGCCGCCGCGGCGATGCTTCCCGGCGTGCAGCTCATCCCCGGCGCCGACGGCAACCCGGACCAGTTCTCGGTCTTCGGGCTGGGGGGCGACCAGAACAACGCCACGCTCAACGGGATGGGGTTCGGCGGATCGGACCTGCCGCGCGACGCCGGCGTGAGCCAGTCGCTGGCCTCGACGCCGTACGATGTGTCGCGCGGCGGATTCAGCGGCGCGCAGTATTCGATTCGCACCCGGTCGGGGTCCAACTTCAGTTCGCGCGGGCTGAGCGGAGTGGGGATCGCGCCGCAGCTCGAATGGACGGACCGCGCCGCGCAGGCCGCCGGCCAGGAGTATTCGTACCTGTCGGTGGGCGGCAGTGCCGGCGGGCCGCTCCAGCTCGACAAGAGTTTCTACAACCTCTCGTACCAGTTCGACGGCCGGTACAGCGACCTCCAGTCGCTGCTCGGCGCCGGCCCCCTGGCGCTCAGGACGGCCGGGGTCGCGCCCGATTCCGTGGCGCGGCTGCGGGGCGTTCTCGGTACGCTGGGCGTTCCCACGGTGGTTGGCGGCCTGCCGTCGACGCGCGTCACCGACCACGGCTCGCTGCTGGGGAGCTTCGACTTCTCGCCGCCCACCGTGAACAGCGGCCAGTCGTTCAACGTGACGGTGAACGGCAGCTGGAACCGGTTGAACTCGCAGACCGCCCAGCTCACCGCGTTACCCACCTACGACGGGCAGCGGACGAGCTGGAACGGCGGCGTGCAGGGGCGGCATACCAACTACTTCGGGGTCGGGGTCCTCACCGAGACGTCGGTGGGACTGAACCACAGCAGCATGTGGACCGCGCCGTACCTCCGCCTGCCGGGCGGCATCGTGCGCGTCACCTCGACGCTCGACGACGGCAGCTCGGCGGTGAACACGCTGTCGTTCGGCGGCAGTCCGCTCCAGGCCACCAGCAGCACCAGCACGTCGTTCAGCGCCCAGAATCAGCTCTCGTGGTTCAGCGCCGACAACCGCCACCGGATCAAGCTCACCAGCGAGTTCCGCGACGACGCCTTCCAGCGCGACCTGACCACCAACCCGCTCGGCAACTTCTCGTACAATTCGCTCGCCGACATCGAGGCCGGAACGCCGGCGAGTTTCCGCCGGCAGCTCGCGCCGCGGGTGAGCAGCGGGAGCCAGCTGATCGGCGGGCTGTCGCTGGGCGACTCGTACCGTCCCAGCTCCGACCTGCAGCTGCAGTACGGCGTGCGGCTCGACGGCAACCGCTTCCTCTCGGTGCCGGACGCCAACCCCGACGTGGTGCGGACGTTCGGGCTGCGGAACGACCGGGTGCCCAGCCGCGTGTACGCCAGCCCGCGCGCCGGCTTCTCGTGGACGTACGGCACCGCGGCCCAGATCTCGGTGGCCGACGGCTTTTTGCGCGGGCCGCGCGCGGTGGTGCGCGGCGGCGTGGGGCTGTTCCAGAACGTGCCGGCCACGCAGACGATCGCGCCGGCGATGGACGCCACCGGCCTGCCGGCGGCGCTGCAGCAGCTGACCTGCGTGGGCAGCGCGGTGCCGACGCCGGACTGGAATTCCTACCTGGGCGACCCGTTGAGCATTCCCACCCAGTGCGCCGACAGCACCACCGGCGGGGGCGTCTTCTCCAACAGCGCGCCGGGCGTGACGCTGTTCGATCCGTCGTACGCGGCGCCGAGGAGCCTGCGGTCCAACCTGCAGTGGAGCGGGGCGGTGTTCGGGAACCGGTTCGCGACGACGATCGACGGGACGTATTCGCTGAACATGAACCAGTCGCAGGGCGCGTTCGTCGACCTGAACTTCAACCCGGTCACGCGATTCACCCTGCCTGACGAGGCCGGACGGCCGGTGTTCGTGCAGAACACGAGCATCGTGCCGGCCACCGGCGCGATCGCGTCGCAGGATGCCCGCGTGTCGCAGAACTACTCGCACGTCACCGACCTGCGGTCGGACCTGCGGTCGATGAGCCGGCAGCTGACCGTCAGCCTGTCGCCGCTGTCGTTCAGCAGCACCTGGAGCTGGCGCGTGTCGTACGTCTACGCCAACACCCGCGACCTCGCCCGCGGATTCAGCAGCACCGGCGGGAGCCCGCTCGAGCAGGCGTGGGGGCGTTCGTCGTTCGATTCCCGCCACCAGGTGACGATGTCGCTGTCGTACAACTTCTTCAACTGGTTCCCCACCAGCTTCTCCGGCTCCTTCCGGTCGGGGACGCCGTACACGCCGCTGATCGCCGGCGACATCAACGGCGACGGCTACTCGAACGACCGCGCGTTCGTCTTCGATCCCGCCACCGCGGCCGATCCGGCGGTGACCTCGGCGATGCAGCGCCTGCTGGCCGACGGCTCGCCGGGCGCGCGCGATTGCCTCGCCAGGCAGGTCAACCGGCTGGCGGCGCGGAACAGCTGCCAGGGGCCGTGGACGATGCAGTCGGCGCTCAACATCGGGATCAACCCGATCAAGTTCCGGCTTCCGCAGCGGACGTCGCTCTCGTTCTCGATCAGCAATCCGATCGGCGCCGCCGACCTGCTGCTGCACGGCGAGAAGGGGCAGCACGGCTGGGGGCAGACGTTCTTCCCGGACCAGACGCTCCTGTTCGTGCGCGGCTTCGATCCGGCCACCAATCGCTACAAGTACGACGTGAACCCGCGCTTCGGCTCGACGCGGGTGGGGCAGACGATCAGCCGCACGCCGGTGTCGCTGACCGCGATGTTCCGCCTCGACATCGGCTACACCCGCGAGCGCCAGCTGCTCACCCAGCAGCTCGACCGGGGGCGCCGGAACGATGTGCCGAGGACGCCCGACCAGAACCTGAAGGCGATGTTCGGCAACGTCACGCTGAACCCGATGGCGACGATCCTCCGGCAGGCGGACACCCTCAAGCTGACCCGCCGCCAGGCGGACAGCCTGTCGATGCTGAACCGCATGTACACGCTCAAGCTCGACTCCATCTGGACGCCGGTGGTGAGGTTCCTCGGCGCGCTCCCCGCCAACTACGATCACGACGCGGCCTATGACCGCTACCGCCAGGCTCGTGAGGCATCGGTCGACATCCTGATCGGCATCGCGCCGAACGTCCAGCGGCTGCTCACGCCGGCGCAGTACCGCCTCCTTCCCGCCTTCATCACCAGCTCGCTCGACACGCGCTACCTCGCCTCGATCCGGTCGGGCACGGCCGGCAACGTCGGCTCCGGCCCGCTGGCCGGCCTCGCGGCGCTCGGCGCGCTGGGCGGCGCGGTCCAGCTCGGCGGCGGCGGCGGCAGCCAGACCGTCATCATTCGCCAGTAACCCGGGCCCATCCGGCTCTCGTCAGGCATTGCCCCTTCCCGTCATTCCCCTTTCTTCCTCCCCCCAGGCCATGAGACGCACCGCTCTCCTCGCGCTCGCCCTGCTGCCGGCCGCGGCCGGCGCCCAGCAGCCGCAGATCCCGATTCGCCAGGTCGGACCCGCCGAGTCGGTCTCGAAGGACACCGTCGGCTTCCTGTATGGAGTGCGCGAGCTGCCCGGCGCGCGCCTCCTGGTCGATGACGCCGGCAACCGGCGCCTCCTCCTCTTCGACAGCACGCTCTCCAGCTTCAGCGTGCTCGCCGACTCCACCAGCGGGGCGATGAACCAGTACGGCCCGCGCCCCACCGGGATCATCCGCTACCTGGGCGACTCCACCCTGTTCGTGGACGTCGCGTCGCAGGCCTTCCTGGTGATCGATCCCGCCGGCAAGGTGGCGCGCGTCATGTCGCCGCCGCGCCCGCAGGACGTCGCCTTCCTCGGCAACCCGGCGTTCGGCGTACCGGGCTTCGACGCCCAGGGCCGCCTCATCTATCGCGGTGTGCTGCGTCCACAGTTCCGCCGCCCGGAGCCGGGTAAGCCGTTCATGCCGCCCGACCCGGCCGACTCCGCGCCGATCGTCCGGAGCGACTTCGACACGCGCGCCGCCGACACCCTCGCGTGGATCAAGGTCCCCAAGGTCAAGCTCACCGGCGGCGCCCTGCCCAACGGCGGCATGGCCTTCCGGACGATGATCAACCCGGTGTCGGTGATCGATGACTGGACGCTCCTCCCCGACGGCTCCCTGGCGATCGTGCGTGGGCGCGACTACCACATTGACTGGTTCGGCCCCGATGGCACGAAGTCGACGACGCCCAAGATGCCGTTCGACTGGAAGCGCCTCACCGACGAGGACAAGTCGGCGATCATCGACTCGACCAGGAAGGCCTACGACCGGATGGTGGCGACCGGATCGGCGGGCGGCGGCACGGTGCTGGGCGGCGGCGGTGGCGCGGCCACTCCCCCGCCGGCGGCCGGCGGCACGGCCATGACGATGACGATCATCCGCGGCGGCGACGATGGCCCGCCCACGCGCAACGGCCCCGGTTCGTCGCAGGGGATCGCCGGGATGCCGCAGGTGGAAGTGGTGCCGGCGAGCGACCTCCCGGACTACATGCCGCCCATCCGGCCGAACCAGGGGAACGTGAAGTCGGATCCGGAGGGCAACATCTGGATCCTGCCCACGACGTCGGTGCAGGCGGGGAACGGCCTGCTCTACGACATCGTCGACCGGAAGGGGGAGATCGTGCAGCGGGTGCGGCTGCCGGCCGGCCGGGCGCTCGCCGGCTTCGGAGCCGGCGGCGTCCTGTACCTCACGGCCCGCGACGCCACCGGTTCACACCTGGAGCGCGCGCGGATCAGGCTGTGACCTGAGCCGCGCGGTCCGGTGGCCGGTGGCGGGGAGAGCCGGGCGTCTAGCGACGCCCGGCTTTCTTCTTCTTCGAGCCTCCGCGCTTCTTCTTCGGCGCGGCGCGGCGTTTCGCGGCGGCGCGCTTCTTCGGCGCTTTCCGGGCGGCCTTCTTCGCCTTCGACGCCTTCTTCACCGGCTTCTTCTTCGCGGCCACTCTCTTCTTCGCCGCCTTCTTCACCGCCTTTTTCGCCGTCTTCTTCTTCGCCGGCTTGGCGGCCGGCTTGGCGGCCGGCTTGGCCGCCGCCTTCGCCGAGTGGACCGCGAACGCCACGCCCTGCGCGTCCATGCACATGGCGATCCGGTCGCCGCCCGGAACCTCCATGGGACCGTTCAGCACCTTGCCGCCATTCTTCGTGACCGCGGCGGCGGTCGTGTCGGCGCTGGGCACGCTCGCGTAGCACAGCCAGTGCGACACCGGCATCTCGGGCGGCTTCCGGTATATCCCGCCCAACGGCGGGCCACTCGTCCCGCCGCGGCGGAACATCTGGTAGACGCCGGCCGGCCCCATGTCCATCGCCTCGGTCTTCTCCCAGCCGAACAGCGCCCGGTAGAACTCCCACGCCGCGTTCACGTCACCGGTGGTGAGCTCATGCCACGAGAACTCGCCCACCTTGGCCGGTCCGTCGTGGCCGCCGGGATCGCCGTTCGCCCGGTAGACCGCGAAGGTGGCTCCCCACGGATCGGCGAGCACCGCGAAGCGGCCCACCGGGATGTCCTGCGGCGCGACGTAGGTGCGGGCGCCCAGCGAGGCCGCCTGGCGCACCGTGGCATCGACGTCCGGGACGCCGACGTAGGGGAGCCAGTGGGGCGGCGAACCCATGTTCCTGGCCTCGTCGGGCAGGCGCATGAGGCCGCCGACCTGCGTGCTGCCGGACATCCAGATGCGGTAGCTGGGATCGTTCTCGTAGGCCACCGTGGTCCAGCCGATCACGCTCTTGTAGAAGGCGGCGGCGGCGCCGGTGTCGTTTGCCATGAGCTCGTGCCACACGAAGCGGCCACGAGGGAAAGTCTCAGCCATTGCTGATCTCCGTTCGTCGGGGACAGGAATGTACGTCGCGAGGCACCAACCGGAAAGTCACCGTCAGCGGAGCCGGGGATTGGTCGTCCGCGCGGCCTTTTCGCACACCGGCCACGTCGTCGGGGGGCGGAACCGGCCAAACCGGTTGCCCCGCCCGCCCCGTGCGCCGGGGCCGGCGGCCGCGGCGGCCTGCGCGGCCCGGATCGAGTCGGCCACCGCCAGGGCCACCAGGTCCACCCGCTCCCGGGTGATAGTCGTCGAGTCCTCGGCCGCCTGGTACGCCAGCATCGCGGTCAGGGTCGCGTTCGCCTTGAGGTCGTCGAACACGACCTTGTCGTACGTGTCCCGGTCGGTGTGCCAGGTGTACGCGAAGTAGTCGAAGTCCAGCGACCCCATGCCGAAGATCGGCGCGCCGTAGCAGGTGAACGAGAAATCGTCGCTGCCGCCGCCCGCCGGCCGGCCGGGGCTGCCGCTGTAGTTCACCTGGTCCTGCAGCTCCTTCGGGATCCGGCTCAGCCACCGGGTGAGGTGGACAGCCGAGCTCGGCAGCCCGCCGGCGTTGATCTGGACGACGCGCCCGGTCCCGTTGTCCTGGTTGAACAGGGCCTGCAACCCCGTGATCACCTCGGGGTGGTCTTCGGTGAACGCCTTGGAGCCGACCTCGCCCTCCTCCTCGCCGCTCCAGTGGCCGGCGATGATCGTCCGTTTCGGGTGCGGGAGGACCAGCTTCAGGATCCGCATCGCCTCGAGCATCGTCAGGGTGCCGGTGCCGTTGTCGGTGGCGCCCGACGACCCGTCCCACGAGTCGAAGTGCGACGACAGGACCACGTACTCGTCAGGCTTTTCGGTCCCGGGAATGGTCGCGACCGTGTTGAACACCGGCCGCTCGCCGGTGAGGTCGGCGTCGAGGTTCAGACGCAGCCGGGGGTTCTGCTTCGCTTCGGTGAGCCGGAACACCAGCCCGTAGTCCTCGCAGCTCAGCGCGATCGCCGGCGCCCTGGTGTTGTACGTCTCGAAGATCTCCATCGTCCCCCAGCCGCCGGCGAACGAGCTCAGC
Source organism: Gemmatimonadaceae bacterium (assembly GCA_041483735.1). GTDB lineage: Bacteria > Gemmatimonadota > Gemmatimonadetes > Gemmatimonadales > Gemmatimonadaceae > JBGPGH01. Next base: position 66,997 of record JBGPGH010000019.1, read on the forward strand.
TTGGGGCGCGACGTGACGATCCCGGCCGCCCCGGCCTGCTCCAGGCGTATGCCCAGGGTGCCGCCCCCCAGCGCCATGCTGTACCCGGTGGCCCGGATGCGCGCCTGCCAGTCGCGCGCCGAAGCGGCGCGCTGCAACATCATCGCCGTGTCCGACGCCGGCGTCGCGTTCTGGTGCCAGTCGTCAGGCGGCCGGCAGCTCAGCTGCGGTTCCGCGACCAGGACCAGCTTCCCCTTCACCGCCGGCAGCCAGGCCACGAACCCGGTGCTGTCCGTGAACAGCGGGAGGGCGATCGTGCCGGCGTCGCGGTCCTTGCGGCCGGTGCCCGGGCTGTAGCCCACCATCGTTCCCTCCAGCGAGCGCACCCGCGGCGAGATGAGGTCGATGTGGGAGTAGCCGCGCCGCTAGCCGCGCCAGGTGCCATACTGCTCGTTCTTCGCCGGGATCCCCCAGCCACCGTACGTCTTCACCAGCCAGTCCTGGGCGCCCTTGATGTTGTCGGTGCCCATGAGGCGCGGGCCCAGCGAATCGAACAGTTGTCCCGCGAGAACGAAGGTCTGGGTGCTGTCCATCCCGAGCGCCCAGATGCGCTTGATCACCGGGTCATCGGTCGGGAACGACTGCGCGCGCAGCGTTGGGGCCGGCGTGGCGGCCAGCATGGCGCCGGCGGCGAGAGAGGCAATGGAGAGCGAACGAAGCGACGGCATGCGGTGCACCCGGAAGAGGTCCGAACAGGTGAGGTGGCGATCGTGCCAGTGATCTACGAACGAGAGCGGCCCCGCGCTGAATCCGCGGGCGACGGGCCTGTCAGACGCCCGGGCGGCGCGGGCCCACCTCCCGGCCGCTGCGGGGCGCGATTCCCACGGCCCGCGCCCGGGCGCGGAAGTCGCGCCCGTGATCGATCGGCCGGCCGGTTTCGTCCTGCCACTGGTGGACCATCTCGTGAAGGAGTGTCGCCAGCGCCTCGTCCCAGCCGTGGCGCACGATGTGCCGCCGGCTGATCGCGATCTCGGCGGTCGCCTGGCCCGGAGGTCCGTCCGACTCCGCGCCATCCGCGACCGGGGGTGACTTGGGCGCCGGCGAGTAGTGGCCCAGCCGGCTCCGCATCCG